>NZ_BDCU01000040.1 GCF_001618425.1 Nocardia fusca NBRC 14340 | reverse complement strand
ACCCATGACAGCGACGATGCCCGCCCCGGGGTGGCTCCTCGACCCCGGCGAACCGCGCCACTCGGAATCCGTTCCCAGCGGGGTGGAGTACCACCGAGTCCTCGCAGGGGCCAAGCGCCGCATCGGCCGCGGCATTCTCGCGATCGGGCTCCTGATTGCCGGGTTCGTCCTGTTTCCCACCGGTATCGGCAGGGCGCTCGGACTCATCGACGAGCAGATGGGAAACACGCCGCCCATCCTCGGCGGCACTGACTACACCCCCCTCTACCACGCCGGTTCCTTGATCGCCCTCGGGCTGCTCATCCCGTGGAGCATGCTCATCCAACGCTGGCTCTACGGTGTCCCCGGCGCCTCGCTGCATTCGGTGACCTCCCGGTTCCGGTTCGATCTATTCGGCAAGGCGCTCATCGTGTTCGGCCCTGCCTGGGTCCTTGTCAATGTGATCGGATTCTTCACCCCGAGCACCGAGGCGCCTTGGTCCCGCTGGGACCTCGTCGGCATCCTCGTCGGCACCCTCCTGCTCACACCCCTGCAGACAACGGGGGAGGAATACGGCGTCCGCGGGCTACTCTTCCGGGTGGTCGGCAGCTGGACCCGCAGCCCCCGGGCCGGGCTGATCGCCGGAGTGCTTTTCTCGAGCGCCCTGTTCACCGCCGCGCACGGGTCCACCGACCCTTACATCAACATCTGGTACTTCGTGCTGTGGACGTGCCTGGCGATCATCACCTGGCGTACCGGTGGCCTGGAGATCGCGGTCGTCCTCCACGCCGTACTCAACACGGTCGCTTTCCTCGGTGCCCCGCTGATGCGTATCGACTTCGGCGCCGAGCTCGCCGACCGCTCCGCCGGCGCCGGCTCCGCCACCCAGCTCATCCCGACCCTCGGCGTCACCGTCATCACCGCGCTTATCTGGTGGGGCACCCGTAAGGCCGGCCCCGCGCTCACTCCGCCCACCACAGCACACTGACAACCCGCCCCACTCCGAAGCTGTTCTGCGAGTGGGGCTGCGGAGGTCGCAGTCCGTAACCCTATGACTGCGTGATGGATTCCTCACCCCGGAAAGCGATCTGCGGTACCTGCGCTCTCAGCAGGCGCTGCATCATTTCTTGGATTTCGAGGTCGAGTTCGGTGACGAAGTCCCGGTCGCCTTTGCTGTGGACCACACCTGCTTCTGCTGTGGTCGGGAGTGCGGCTCCGGCGGCTGTGGCGTCGCGTGCAAGAGCCAGGAGGGCGCTGATGTCGTTCATACATCGATTCCTTTCCCTCGCGTCAGCAAGGGGTCGAAACCCTCACGAACGTACCGAAGGCCGCTGTCCCGCCGGACTTCCGCACAACGACCGTCGGCGATTCCGGCCGCGTCCTCTTTATCTGAAGGTGCAGTAGCCCGACCTCCGACCGGTCAGGCCGGCTCACCGCCAGGACCGTTGGCACCTTCCAGATGACCCGGCGCAGGTGAGGAGTAGCTACGAGCAGGTCTAGCCTGGCTCACGTGCGCAATCATGAACGTGTACGTGGACATCGTGACACCGGTCCGGATCGGTTGGGTTCTCGAGCTGTAGCCGATCTCTACGACCTCGCGTTCTCGGCACCTCGGCATCCGGTGGACGGCAAACCGAAAGCGCGACCGAGAGTTGTCGCCGGTGCCTCGCACGGCCGGCACTCTTACGGTCGCGGATAGGAAAGGGGTTTGCATACAGCTACCACTCGCTCCGGGCGCGTCACGGTGGCGCGATATGACGGCGAGTGCGGAACTGGGCACCAGCGCAGCCGAACCATGATCTGCGAAAATGATGGTTCCAACAAATAGTGGGGAATTGTGATCCGTTCCGTAGTCTTCGATGTTGGTGAGACATTGCTCGATGATTCGCGAGAGTTCGGCGCATGGGCGGATTGGCTCGGCGTTCCGCGGCATACATTTTCCGCGATTCTGGGCGCTGTCACCGCGGCAGGTCGAAACAATGCTGAGACGTTTCAGGTCTTGCGGCCCGGGTTCGACCTTGCCGAGCAGCGTCGGCGCCGCGAGGAGGCCGGGGTTGGTGAACGGATCGAAGAGTCCGACCTCTACCCTGATGTTCGTCCTGCTCTTGCCGCGCTGAAGCAGTGTGGCCTATGGGTCGGTGTAGCCGGAAATCAGACAGCCAAGGCTGCGACGCTGCTACGATCATTGGACCTTCCCGTCGATGTGATTGCGACATCCGGCGAGTGGGAGGTAGCAAAACCCGATCCAGCATTTTTCGAAGCAGTGATCGACTTCGTCCCGGGCGAACCGGAGGAGATCGTCTATGTGGGGGACCACCGTGACAATGATATTGTGCCCGCACGGGCGGCAGGTTTGCTGCCGGTATTGATTCGTCGGGGACCGTGGGGTTATCTATGGGCGGATGACCCGATTGTGGATCGTGACGCGGAATGGGTCATCGATTCTCTGGCAGAGCTGCCCGGTTTGGTCGGCAAAAGCCGTTGATGTTCTCGACTATGGATGCTCCGGAGTCGCGAGCAGGTCATCTCATCGCATGTTGCAGGGCCGACAAGGCCGTACTGTGTATGCCAGGCCCGGCAATGTGCATCTGTTCGATCATCTCCCTGACATGAGGATGGGCACAGATATGTTCCGGTGCGACGCAGTGCGCGGTATGCAGTGCATCGAGTGCGCGTTCGGTTCGGCCGGCCGCGTAATAGGCTCGACCGAGGTCGATGTAGAAATGTGAACGTCGTTCGGCGGGTAGGTTGGTCGGTGGCTGCCAGCCGGTCGCAGACCGTAGAGCGGCACCGAAGTCACCGAGTTCGACGGCAAGCGACAGGCGGTGAATGCGTACCGAAGCCGCCCCGAACGCGGTGCCGAGATGAATGCCCTCGTTGACCCGCAGGGCGATCTGCGTGGCCTCGTCTATATGTGCTGTCGCCAGGGCTGCGTGACCTGCTCTTGCGGCCATGACTGCCGCGCGCATGTGGAGTGCACCGTACGTTGCAGCGGCAGAGTCGCTATCTCTGTCCTGTATGCGCTCGGCTGCTCTTTCGAGCATCATGCGACCTGTGGTCAGCTCTCCCGAGGAAAAGAATATTTCGCCACGAACATAGGAGCCGCTGGCCTGCACCAATTCGTCTCCGGTTTCCGCCGCGACACTGCCGAGCAATCCTATGATGCGCGCAGATAGATCGCTATAACCGTGTTTCTCGGCGATGGCGTCTGCGGCTCGATATACCTGGAACAAGCAGCGAGCGAAAATCGCTCGCTGCGACTCCCGGCAATCTGCTATTGCTCGATGTAACTCGGGCAATAGCGCAGGCACTTCTCGTGCCAGCTCTGCATAATCCGACCGTAGTCTTTTGTCTATTATCGATAAAACTATTGGTCGCAATAGTTCGATGGAACGGATCGGTCCGTCTTCCGGGGATTCGTACGAGTCGAGAGCACGTCGCAATGCTGGGATATGTGCGGAAATGGAATGCGCTTCCGTGTGCTGTACAGATAACCCATCTGAAGGGGGGCATACACTGCGACCCAACATATTCTCCGCGTCGTATCGAGCGTCATCGATCGCGCTAGTGGATGATCTGCGTCTGATTTCTCGTTGCCGGTGTTTGGCTGCTGCGTGCAAAGCGAGGAGCGTGCCACCCGCGTCCAATGCCTTGTCGAGTGCGATTACCAAGTTGCGGGAGGGGACGCCATTTTTGGGTCGTTCGGCAAGCGATATGTATTGCTTGGTGTAGCCCACGAGCGTTCCCAGCTCGGGCTGGCTCAAGCCAGCCGCTTCCCGGAGGCGGCGAATCTCAGTAGCCAGTTCGGTCACGGACGGGTGCACGAGCTCTGTCGGGTATCGCTGATCTCCTGCCTCGGATGCACGGCCGCCTTCGCGCGGTGTCGTCCCCACGGTCAACAACACTACTTGACCATTTGACTCCTTTCGCGCAGTTCGGCGAAGGCGTTGTCTGGCATCGAGGCCGTCACTGGGCGGCCCGGCACTCGGCATACAGGCAGACAAGAAGGGAGAGGAACGCAATGTCACAGCCACCAGTGCTGCGACTGGAATCCAGTCCACCGACCGGTGTTACGGCTCCTGTCGGTGTTGATACGACCCGGGCGAGTATTGCCAGGGTCTACGACTACAGCCTGGGTGGTAAAGACAACTACGACGTCGACCGCGTGGCCTTTGAACAGATCCTGCGTATCGCGCCACGGCAGCGGGATGTGTCGCGGATGAGCCGGCGCTGGCTGCACCGGGTGGTGCGCTACCTGGCCGGGTACGCGGGGGTCGAGCAGTTCGTCGATATCGGCGCCGGGTTGCCGACTGCCCTGAATACCCATGAGGTGGCCCAGTTGGAAAACCGCGGAGCGACAGTGGTCTACGTCGACAACGATCCGGTGTGCGCCGCACATGGGCGGGCGCTGCTCGAGCGTAACGACCGCACGCACTATGTGCTCGCGGATTTCCTGGAGGCCGGCACGCTCCTGAAGAACCCGGACGTGCTCCAGTACCTCGAGTTGGATCGCCCGATCGGGGTGCTGGTATGCGGGCTGCTCCACCATATCGGCGATTCGTTGAGTCCGGCCCCGGCAATGCGTGAACTGATCGAACGGCTGCCCTCCGGTTCGTATGTGGCGCTCACGAACTTCTACGACCCGGGTCCCGAGGACCCGGAGATTCATCGGCTGGCACGCAAGTTGGAGGAGGCGTTCACCGGAGGTGTGGGTTCGGGCTGGTACCGCACCCGTGCGCAGCACCTCGATTACTTCGCGGGTCTCGAGCTGCTACCGCCCGGCTTGGTGGAGCTCGACGATTGGTGGCCCCTCGGCCGGATCGAGCGGGACAGGTTGCCGGAGGAGCGAACGATGCGTGGCGCGGTGGGGTACAAGCGACCGGCGTTGCTGCGCTTTCCGGGGACATGACCAGAAGCATTCGTTCACAGCACATTCACCGCTACAGGCGGAGGTCTGCGCTTTACGAGCACGCAGACCGTGGGGACGTCCGGTGATTCCGGGCTCAGGCATGTGTCGCTGGGGGACACACGCTGTCCATTTCGACCTTGATCTTTCGAAGGGTGATCAATCATGTCTTCTTCGCGCGCGGCGCGGGATTCCGTCCTCATCGTGGGTGCCGGTCCGACCGGGCTCACCCTCGGTATCGAGTTACTGCGGCGTGGTGTCGATATCCGGTTGATCGACCGGCTCACCACCCCCGTGACGACGTCGCGGTCGTTCACGGTGCACACCCGCACTCTGGAGCTGCTGGAACAGGCCGGGATCGTCGACGAGTTCCAGGACAGGGGTTTGCGCGGGGAATGGATGGACTATCGGTTCGCGGGCTCGACGGAGAAGGTGCGGCTGGATTTCACCGGTCTCGACAGCCGATACCCGTACTTCCGGACGATCGGCCAGCGCGACACCGAGGAGATCCTGCGCCGGCATTTCACCGCACTCGGCGGGACCGTCGACTGGCACACCGAGCTGGTATCGGTGACCACGGGCCTGCACGGTGAAGTCACCGCCATCGTGCGGGACACGAACAGCGGTGAGACCGAAACCGTGCACCCCGGCTGGCTGATCGGTTGCGACGGCGTGCACAGCACTGTCGCCGGCCACTTGGGTGCGCAGGTCGGCCGCGCGGAGTATGTGGGGACCGCGATGCGGATGATGGACGTGCCGCTTCGCCGGCAGTCGCCGGATTTCCCGGTGGAGGTCGGTGGCATCGACTATCGCATCACCCGCGATCACATGCTGCTGACGACGGCATTGCCCGGCGGTGTGTGGCGGGTATTGATCAGCGAACCCGGCGACGCCCGGAATATCGACGCTTCGGCCGCGGCGTTCCAGGCAGTCCTCGATGAGCATTTCGGTGGTGCGGTGCGGTTGGGTCCCCCGGAGTGGACGACGGTGTTCCGGACGCGACGGCGGCTCACCTCCCGGTATCGCAACGGCCGGATCTTCGTCTGCGGCGACGCCGGGCACGAGCGGTCCCCGGCGGGCGGGCAGGGGATGAACACCTCGATGCAGGACGCGTTCAACCTCGGCTGGAAACTCGCCGCCGTCGTGCACGGCCACGCCCGGGAGTCATTGCTGGACAGCTACGAGGCGGAGCGGCGTCCGATCGCCGAGCAGGTGATCGCCGGTACCCACGAACTGCATTCGGTGCTGATGGACCACGGCCGCCCGGTCGCCGAACGGCTCGCGATCGCTCGCGAACCCGGGTTCACCGAGCGGGCGGTGGCCCGGATCTCGGCCCTGGCCTTCGGGTATGGGCACGCTGCGGAGGAGAGCGCACCGGGGCGGCAGCCGTTGGGCGGGTTGTCGGCCGGTGACCGAGCACCCGACGTCGAGATCACCCCACGCCTGCGGCTATACGAACGGCTACGCCACGGTGGGCACACCCTGCTGGTCGCCCACCGCGACCCGCGTAACGCCGTGAACACTTCGGCGCTGCTCACGCGGGTCCATCGGGAGTTCGGTGCCCGGGTCGAACCGGTGGTCGTCCTCATGCCCGGATATCACGGGCCCGCCCCGGCCGGCGCCGTCGCTGCCGACTCCCGGCGGGTACACGATCTCTACGGCGCACCCGATGGAGACGCCGTATGCCTTATCCGGCCCGACGGCTACATCGGCGCCCACTCCTGTCTGCTCCCCGAGCAGAACACCGCGTTCGTGACGTTGCGCGACACCGTGTCCTGATCAGCCGGAAATCGCCGGCGAACAACCCCTCCGCCTACCGGGAACAGGTGGGCTGCCCCGCGCCTCCGGGGGACTCGACTCGACGACGACGAAGAAACTCTTCGAGATCGTCGCTGCCCCTCGTTCGGGCTCCGGGGCCACTTCTCAGTTGTCTCCCGCTTCTCTCGAAGAAATGGAACATGCCGACTCCACCATCGATCTCCTACCCCCGCACCGATCACCTCGGCTCGTGCCCGGTCGCCCACACCGCACCCGAGGTTTCCACGGAGGCGCGAGTGCCCGTCCACACCCCGGAATTCGCCGCCGACCCGCACCGGATCTACCACCGGATGCGCACGGAATTCGGCGATCTCGCACCGATCGAACTCGCCCCCGGAGTACCGGCCACCCTGGTACTCGGCTATCCGACCGCGGTCCGGATCCTGCACGATACCGAGCGTTTCCCCGCCGATCCCCGCATCTGGCAGACCACCGTGCCCCCGGAATCACCGGTACTGCCGATGATGCGCTGGCACCCCGCCGCCCGCCACAGCACCGGACCCGACCACCAGCGGTACCGGCAGGCATCGAAAGACAGCATCGACGCCGTCGACGGCCACGCCATGCACATGACCGTCGAAGAACTCGCGGCCCCGCTGATCAATGGATTCTGCGAGTCCGGGACCGCCGAACTGGTGGGAGACTACGCGCGCCCCCTCGTCGTCGCTGTCCTCAACCAGATCATGGGCTGCCCACCCGGAATAGGGGAGCGGGTCACCGCCGGCACGGCTGCGCGCTTCGATACCGTCGATGCCGCTGCCGGAATGGGGCTGCTGCGGACCGCGCTGACAGAACTTATCCGGCTCAAACGCGACCATCCGGGCGAGGACGCCACGTCACGCCTGCTCGCCCACCCCCACGGTCTCGACGACGGGGAAGTGCTCGCCCAGTTGCTGAGCTTCTACGGAGCCGGCGGCGAAGCGCAATTGAATCTGGTCACCAACACCCTGCTGCTGATGATGACCGACGAGCGGTTCGGTGGTGGCCTGATCGGCGGGAGTCTGTCCACCCGTGACGCTCTCGACGAGGTGCTGTTCCACGACCCGCCGATCGCGAACTTCTGCGCCACCTATCCCCGAACCCCCGTCCTCATCGGCGACACCTGGCTTCCCGCCCACCAGCCCGTGCTGATCGGTCTCGCCGCCGCCAACACCGACCCGCGAATCAGCGACGGCGACCACACCGGCAACCGCTCCCACCTGTCCTGGAGTGCGGGCCCGCATGCCTGCCCGGCCCGCACCCTGGCGTATCAGATCGTCCAGGACGCGATCGACCAACTCCTCGACGCGGTCCCCGATATGGCACTCGCGGTCCCGCGTGGGGAGCTGGTGTGGCGGCCCGGCCCGTTCCACCGGGCCTTGACCCGGCTCCCGGTCACCTTCCGCCCCTGCCCGGCCGTCACGCTCCCTTCACCCCACACCACCCGAGGATGATCGTGAGCTCACTGGCCATCCATCAACTCATCGCCCTCTACACCACTCGCCCCCACCGGACCGGACCGCTCGCCGATGACACCGGCACCGGCCCAGGCATCCAGAGCACGCCTACCTCCGGTCCCGGCGGTGACTGTGCCGTCGATCCGGCGTTCGGTTCCCTGGACGAAGCATTGCGGGCACGTGCGGCGCACAACGGTCACACACCGCTGTGCCGCCAATATCTGGGAGCGATCGCTTATCTCGGCGGACTCCATGACGACAGCTACGAATAACCCCGGGCCTGTGACCCTGGCTCGCTTCGCGTTCGCGCCCCTCCATCTGGCGGCACAATTCGTCCAATGCCGCGTAGATCAGCACATTCGGGCTCGTCGTCATGAGCAGATCGACGCAGTGGCGCACTCGGACCGGATCCACCGGATGAATCACTGAGTGTTGGTGAGTCGTGCGGAGACCTCCCAGACTCGCCCTGCGAGGTCGGCGTCGACCGCGTCGGACGACGGATCGATCAGTGTGGCCGGTCCGCGGATGCCGAAGCGGCTCGGGCCGGCGTAGGAGCCGCCGGGCACGTCGCCGACCGCGGCGTACAGCGTCGGGCGCGCGCCGCTGGTGGGCCCCTGGGCGAACAGGCGGGTGCCGAGGGCGATGGCGGCGTCACGGGTCCTGCTGCCGGTGGTGATCCTGAACCCTGTCGATACCCAGCCGGGGTCGGCGGCGGTCGCGATCACCGGCGAGCCCGATGCGGTCAGTCGCCGCTGGAGCTCGGTGATGAAGAGCAGAACAGCGAGTTTGGACTGCCCGTACGCTCCCAGCGGGCGGTAGGGGCGTTGTTCCCACTGCAGGTCGTCGAAGCCGATGTGCGCCCTGTGGTGAACGCTGGAGGAGAGCCCCACCACCCGCCCGGTGATCTGTTCGAGCAGCAGGTTCGTGAGGGCGAAGTGGCCGAGATGGTTGACCGCGAGCTGGCGCTCGAACCCGTCGGCCGTGTGCTGCAGGGCGGCGGTCATCGTGCCGGCATTGTTGATCAGCAGGTCGATCGGTCCCTCGACGCCTGCTGCGAAGTCCCGTACCGATGCCATGGAGCCCAGATCCAACCCCCGCACCTCGACGTCACCGGGTAGTTCCGCCGCCACCGCGCGGCCGCGCTCCTGGTTGCGGACGGCGAGGATGACGTGCGCCCCGCGCGTGGCGAGAGCCGCCGCGGTGGCGAGGCCGACGCCGCTGCTGCCGCCGGTGATGATCGCGGTCCGCCCGGTCTGGTCCGGGACACCCGCCTGCACTCTCTTCGTGTTCACAGCGTCACCACGACCTTGCCGTGGGCGTGGCGCCCGGCCTGGAGGCCGACCGCATCCCGGATCTGCTCCAGGGGGAACCTCGCAGCGATCGGCACCGCGATGCGGCCGGCGAGGATCTCGTCGGTGATCGCCTCGAGGTCGGCCGGCATGGCCTCGAATCCGCCCGTGGCTCGTACACCGCCGGGTGGGTTGGGCCCGGCGGCGATGGTGGAGATGCGCTCCGCGCACACGCCGAGAGCAAGCGCCACCTCAGCGGTCTCTGTGCCGTGCAGGTCGACGGCCGCGCTGAGACCGCCGGGGGCCAGCGCCCGGACCCGGTCGACCAGACCGGCGCCGTACGCGACGGGCTCGACGCCCAGGTGGCGCAGGAAGTCGAAGGTGCCCGGCGAAGCGGTTCCGATGACTCGCGCACCGGCCAACCTCGCGAGCTGAACGGTCAGCACCCCCACCCCGCCGGCGGCACCGCCGACCAGGACGGTGTCACCGGCACCCGGCCCGATGGCAGCCACAGCCGCCGCGGCGGTCAGGCCGGGCGTCGGCAACGCCGCCGCCACCTCGTCATCGATGCCGTCCGGCGTGCGCTCGAGCCGATAGAGGGCCGATTGTGCGGCTGGGAGGACGGCGTAGTCAGCCGCCGCCTTCGCTATGGCTCCGCCGTAGACGCGGTCGCCCTCTGTGAACCCTTCGACCCCGGCGCCGATCTCGTCGATGGTGCCGGCGTAGTCGGATCCGAAGCCCGCGGGCAGTCCGATGCCGAATCGGCCGGCACTCTGCGGCGAGGCGGCGATCATCCAGTCCATCGGGTTCAGGCCCACGGCTTTGACGCGGACGCGTACCTCGCCCGGACCGGCGTGGGGTTCGGGCACCTCCACGACGTCCAGCACCTCCGGCCCCCCGAACCTCTCGTAGATCACTGCGCGACTCATTCCGGCCTCCAGCCATAGTGATAAGACTTTGTCTCATCACTATACAGCCGGGACAAGACCAAGTGCCGTAACCTGTCGCCATGGCCCGATGGAAGCCCGACGCCGCGCAGCGACTGATGGCCGCTGCCCTCGAACTCTTCGAGGAGCGAGGTTACGAGAGTGCGACCGTGCAGGAGATCACCGAGCGTGCCGGCCTGACCAAGAGCTCTTTCTTCCGCCACTTCCCCAATAAACGGGAGGTCCTCTTCGACGGCGAAGCCATGGCCACCACGCTCGTCGAGGGCATCGCGGCCGCACCGGACGACGCCGCACCGTGGGACGCGCTGACCCACGCCTTCGCCCGAGTGGGCGCGATCTTCATGACCCCGCAGCGCCACGACTTCCTCGCCCGCCGAGCCGCGGTGATCGCACGCACTCCGGAACTGCGGGAACGCGAGGCCCTCAAGCAACTCGGTCTCATCGCGGCGATGATCGACGCACTCACCCACCGCAGCGTGCCCGACCTGCAGGCCCGTGTCCTGGCGGAGCTTTCGGCGGTCGCGTTCGCGATCGCCTACAAGCGCTGGCTCGCCATGACGAGCAGCGACAACTTCGCCGACATCCTCCGCGATGCCATCGACGAGGTCCGGTGCGTCATCTCCACGACCTGAGGCGGCGACCCCGAGCCGGCGCGGCGGGGAGCCGTCGGACGCACTCGCCTCCGATCACGCAGCGACGACTCACCCCCCCCACGCGCTCGAAGGCGACACCGACCTTCGGTTTTCATTCCCCCTCGCGGCCGGAAAGTCGACACGACGTCGGGACCCGGCATCTCGTGGTGAGACCTCGGAGTCCCGCAGGTCATTCGTCGCGGTGCGGGTTGCCTTCGTTGTCCGGGGTGTCGCGGGTACTCGGACCCTGCCCTTTCAACCATCGGGACCCGACCACCACGGCGACCAGTATCGCGATCGCGAGGATGACGAGTAGTTCCATACCTGTGCGCCTACCCGGCCCCGGCGGTTTCAACCACCGCGTTGGCGCACACCGGTGGGCTCACGCCACGACGCGGACCGTCTTCAGCTCGGGGTCCGTGGCATCCGGAATGTTCAACCCGATCCCGTGACTCCACCCCGCGGCTCTGGCGATGGCCGGGCGGTGTGCAGCCGTATCGGCCCAGCCGCTGGTATTCGGCGAGCGCGTCGAGCAACGGTGCGCGTGAGTGGTCCATGCGGCGGTCAGTGGCCACGTGGCTCACGCAGGGTCGCGCCTTCTTTGAGCTTGATGCGCCGATGTTCGGCGACCACGATCAGCCCGCCGGCGATCAGGCAGATCACGCCGATGATTCCGGCGATGACGGCCCAGCCGGCGAAGCCGTAACCGGCGGCGGTGAGGGTCAGCGCCACCAGGACGATGCCGATGGCGCCGAGGATGATGCCCGGCCAGTTGCGTCGATCTTCGATGGTTTCTCCGGCGTGCGAACGGGTCGTCCGTGCGTCGTCGGGGAAACGATGCTCACTCGCTGGGTGCCTCTTATTGGGATCGTTGTGTCCGGCGACCATGGTCATGTCCTTCCTGTCGAACCTGCGACCAGGGACGTTGCCCCGAGTACCCGCTCGGCGGTGGTTGAATCACCGGCGTGGGGCCGGTCCGGTCCGATTCACCCGGCCGGAACAGGGGGCGGCGGGACCGGGTGGCCGGGGTCCGGGAGGGGTGGGCGATCCGGTGCCGGGCCCGGTAGGGGTTCCGGTGGTACCGGCCGCGGCTCCGGCGACGGGCCCGGGACGGGCGGCTGTGGCTCCGGCGGCGGGCCCGGGACGGGCGGTTGCGGTTCCGGTGCGGGGCCGGGAACCGGCGGTTGCGGCTCCCGGGGGCGCGGTTCGGGCGGGGGAGCGGGCAGTGGGGGCGTGGGCTCGGGATCCGGCGCCGGTTGCGGTTCCGGAAAGGGACGCTGTGGGTCGGTGGCGCGCATGATGATCGTGCTCCTGTCGGGTGCCGGGGCCGGTGGCGTGAGGCGGTTTCCGGCCGCTGCCCCGCGTTACCCGCCGCGGGCCGGGAGAATCAGGGTGCGGGACGGCTATGCTGCGAGGGCACCGCCCCGAGTACCGATCCGTCCAGAAAGGTCTCCATGCCGCGTATCGCGACCGCCTCCGTCGTCGACAAGGCCGACCTGCTGGCTTTCCTGGGTTCGCGCCATCACGGCGTGCTGGTCACCACCCGCGCCGACGGCCGTCCCCAGATGTCACCGGTGACCTGTGGGCTGGATCCGCAGGGCCGGATCGTCGTCTCCACCTATCCGAGCCGGGCCAAGACCCGCAATATCCGCCGCGAACCGCAGGTGTCGATCTGTGTCCTCTCCGAGGAGTTCGACGACGCCTATGTGCAGGTGGACGGCCGGGCCGAGATACTCGATATGCCCGAGGCGCTCGACGGTCTGGTCGACTACTACCGCGGTATCGCCGGTGAGCACCCGGACTGGGACGAGTACCGGGCGGCGATGGCACGCCAGGGCAAATCGCTCATCCGCATCGATATCGAGCGCTGGGGACCGATCGCCACGGGCGGTTTCCCACCCGAGGTCGATACCGCCGGCTGACCGCTGATCCCGATATCCGTGACGGTCCGCGACCGCCGATCCGGACTCCGCGGCCGGCTCGGGTTCGCCCGGACCGTCAGGGCGCGGTGGTGCCGATCCGTCGTCCCGCCGCCCGCATGGCCTCGGTATCGGAGGCCACGATGACCTCGGCGAAACGGGACCGGTAGTCACCCAGGTCGTCACCGACGGAGCCCACCACCGCGTACACCGGGGTGTCGCCGGCCCGCCCGAGAACAGCCGAGATGATCTTGCCGGCTCGCGTCTGCCCGTCGAGCCGCCCTTCGCCGACGACGATGGTGCTCGCCTGTGCGGCAAGGGCGTCGAACCCCGCGCTGTCGAGCACGTACTCCGCGCCGGAGCGCAATTCGGCTCCGTACTGTGCCCACATTCCGCCGGAGAACCCTCCGGCGGCCCCGGTCGCGTCCACGTCGGACGGATCGCGGGGCAGCCTGCGCGCCGTCTCGGCCAGCCGCCGGGTCAGCAGTTCGACGGTGGCCGGGTCGGCACCCTTCTGGGGTCCGAAAACCCGGGCCGCGTCCACGTAACGGGTGGTCACATCAGTGAGCACGGTGAGGGAGGCCCGGCCGAGACCGCCGGCGTCCTCGATGGCCGCGATCGCTCCCGTACCCCCGTCGGTGGTGGCCGATCCGCCCGCGGTGACCACGATCCGGCGCGCCCCGCGCCGCACCGCCTCCGCGATGAGCATGCCGGTGCCGTAGGTGTTCGCGGCGACCGGATCGCGCGGACCGGTATGCGGGGTGGTGACTCCGCTGGCCGCGGCGATCTCGATCACCGCGGTGCCGTCGTCGGAGAGTCCGAAGGTGGCCTCGCCGGGGACGCCCCACGGGTTGCGCGCCGCGACCGTCACGTGATGGAGTCCCAGCGGCTCGGTGAGGGCGGCGAGGGTGCCCTCACCGCCGTCGGCGACCGGGAGGCGTACCGCGGTCGCGCCTGTCTCCTCGGCCCCCGCGGCGACAGCGTCCGCGACCTCGGCGGCGGTATAGGTGCCCTTGAAACTGTCGGGACAGACCAGGATCGTCACGCCGCGACACCGCCGATCGCCACGGACCCCGACGCTCCTTCGGGCCGCGGCGAATCGGTAACGGGACTCGCGAAGGCCGCCGGGAATCGGATCGAACCGCCGCCGGGAGGCAGTTGCCTCCCCCGGCCGGTCGACGCCGTGCACACGCTCATGGCGACCGACTCTATCCGGCACCGGCCGCACAGCTGCCGGGCTGGGGCCGGGTCGGTGCGGACGCCGCCGACCCGGGCCGGCGGCTCAGGCGTGCAGCAGCGCCGATGCCCGGTCGGCGATCTCGGTGCCGACCTCGGTGGTGGTGGCCGTGCCGCCGAGATCGGGAGTGCGCGGCCCGCCGTTGCCGAGGACATCGGTGACCGCCCGGTCGACCGCCGCCGCCGCGACGTGCTCACCCAGATGATCGAGCAGCATGGCGCCCGCCAGGATCTGCGCCACCGGGTTGGCGATGCCCTGACCCGCGATATCGGGCGCGCTACCGTGGACCGCCTCGAACATCGACGGCGCGTCCCGGGCCGGGTTGATATTGCCCGAGGGCGCCAGCCCCAGTCCGCCGGTGACGGCGGCGGCGAGGTCGGAGAGGATATCGCCGAAGAGGTTGGAGCCGACGATCACATCGAGCCGGTCGGGATGCAGCACGATTTCGGCGGCCAGCGCGTCGACGTGCATCTGCCGGGTCTGCACGGCCGGGTATTCCGCGGCGATCCGCTCGAAGATCTCGTCCCAGTAGGGCATGGAGTGGATGAGACCGTTCGATTTCGTGGCCGAGCAGACGCGTCCCGCGCGTTCGGTGGCCCGGTCGAAGGCGTACCGGATGATCCGTTCGCAGCCGACCCGGGTGAAAACGGATTCCTGCAGGACGAATTCGTCCGCCCGGCCGGGATTGTGCCGGCCGCCGATCTCGGAGTACTCACCCTCGGAGTTCTCGCGCACGATGAGCAGATCCAGGTCGGCGGCGGTGCGGTCGCGCAGCGCCGAGGTGGTGCCGGGCAGCAGCCGCACCGGGCGCAGGTTGACGTACTGGCCGAAGGCCCGGCGCAGCGGAATGAGCAGCCCCCACAGCGAGATGTGGTCGGGCACCCCGGGGAAACCGACGGCGCCGAGCAGGATCGCGTCGAATCCGGCGAGCCGCTCCGGTCCGTCGGCGGGCATCATCGCGCCGGTGCGCAGATAGTTCTCGCAGGACCAGTCGAATTCGGTCCATTCGATTCCGGGCAGCACCCGGTCGAGAACTTTCGTCGCCTCGGCGGTTACGTCGACGCCGATACCATCGCCCGGGATCGTCGCGATCCGATAGGTTGTCACAGTGGCACTCCGATGTATTTGATCTCGAGGAATTCGTCGATGCCGACCAGGCCGCCCTCGCGGCCGAGACCGGACTCTTTCACCCCGCCGAACGGCGCGGCCGGATTGGATACGACACCCTGGTTCAGGCCGACCATTCCGGTGTCGAGCGCTTCGCTGATCCGCAGCCCGCGCCGCAGACCTTCGGTGTAGACATAGCTCACCAGACCGTAGGGCGTGTCGTTGGCGCGGGCGACGGCCTCGTCCTCGGTATCGAAGGTCGCGATACTCGCGACCGGCCCGAACACCTCGGTATGGCAGATCTGCGCCGCGTCGGGGACATCCACCAGGACGGTGGCGGGGTAGAAGTTCCCCGGACCGTCGAGCGGGTCACCGCCCAGCAATACGCGGGCGCCGCGGGCCCGCGCGTCGGCGACCAGTTCGGTCACCTTGGTCACCGCGTCGGCATCGATCAGCGGGCCCACGACGACCCCGGGTTCGGTGCCGCGGCCCAGCGGCAGTTCCCCCATGCGCGCGGCCAGCCGCGCCGCGAATTCGGCGGCCACCCCACGCTGGACGAGGAACCGGTTCGCGGCGGTGCACGCCTGCCCGATATTGCGCATCTTCGCCGCCATCGCCCCGTCGACCGCCGCGTCCAGGTCGGCATCGTCGAAGACGAGGAACGGTGCGTTGCCGCCGAGTTCCATCGAGGTCCGCATGACCGTGCGCGCGCACTGCTCGAGCAGTTTCTTGCCGACCGCGGTCGAACCGGTGAAGGACAGTTTGCGCGAGCGCGGGTCGTGGATGAGCGGTGTCATCAGCGCGCCCGGATCCGAAGTGGTCACCACGTTCACCACCCCGGCCGGCACCCCGGCCTCGTGCAGGATCCGCGCCAGCGCCAGAGTGCACAGCGGGGTCTGTTCGGCGGGTTTGACCACGCTGGTGCAGCCGGCGGCGAGGGCGGGCCCGATCTTGCGGGCGCCCATGGCCATCGGGAAATTCCAGGGGGTGATGAGCAGGCTCGGCCCGACGGGCTGCCTGGTGACCAGGAACCGGGAACCCCCGCCGGGCGCGGGCATGTATCCACCGTCGAGGCGCACGGCCTCTTCGGCGAACCAGCGGAAGAATTCCGCGGCATAGGTGATCTCGCCGCGGGCTTCCGCCAGCGGTTTGCCCATTTCGAGTGTCGCGATCAGGGCGAGGCGGTCGGCGTCGTCGAGCAGTAGACGATGGGCGCGCATGAGGATCTCGCTGCGTTCCCGGGGTGCGGTGCGCGCCCAGTCGGCCTGGGCGGCCGCGGCGGCGTCCAGCGCGGCCAGACCGTCCTCGGGGGTGGCGTCGGCGACCTCGCACAGCCGCTGTCCGGTCGCCGGATCGAGGACGGGCATGGTCTCCGCGGTCTCGCGGGTGCGGCCGTCGATGAAAAGGCCGGTGGGTACCGACTCGACGGCTTCCCGTTCGGCGGCGGTGAGTGTGGCTTCCGTGAGCACGGTGGGACGCTCCTCCCTGACGGCGGCCGGTCGAGCCTGACCGGATTGTCGACAATCCTACAATAGGGTCCAGTTCTCGTGGTGGGGAAGGCTCGGATTGCGCGTTATGCGATATTGCGGCGAGAATCCATCCCTTTAGTACTGTTAACCAATCCGTTGCCGAGAGGTGACCCGGCGCTTGCGCCGGGGGTACAGAATTTCCGCAGCGGAGCCGGGAACAGGGAATGTGAGAGCTGGATGGTCGTCGATCACGGGGTCGCGCGAAATACCTTACGGCCCGGGGATTTCCCGGATGAGCGCGGCCGATTCGGCAGATTCGGCGGTAGATACGTCCCCGAGGGTCTCATGGCCGCCCTGCTCGACCTGGAGCGCGCGTACGACGCGGCCCGCGCCGATCCGGCGTTCGTCCGGGAACTGACCGGCCTGCTACGCAGCCGGGTCGGCCGGCCCACCCTGTTGCATCGGGTGCCGCGGTTCGAGGCGCAGCTGGGTACGCCGGCGCCGACGGTCTATCTCAAACGGGAGGATATGGCCCACACCGGGTCACACAAGATCAACAACGCGCTCGGGCAGGGGTTGCTTGCCCGGCGCATGGGCAAACGCCGCATCGTTGCCGAAACCGGTGCGGGACAACACGGAGTGGCCGTCGCCACCGTGGGCGCGATGCTCGGTTTGAGCTGCACCATCTATATGGGCGCCGTGGACATGGAACGGCAGCGGGCGAATGTGATCCGGATGCGATTGCTCGGCGCCGAGGTGCGGGCGGTGGAAACCGGGAACCGGCGGATCAAGGAGGCGATCACCGAATCGGTCCGCGACTGGGTTTCGCAGGTGGACTCCACCCATTACCTGCTGGGCAGCGCGGCCGGACCCGCCCCCTATCCGCGGATCGTGCGGGATTTCCAGCACCCCATCGGGGCGGAGGCGCGGTCCCAGATCCTGACCGCCGAGGGCCGATTACCCGACTATGTCATCGCCTGTGTCGGCGGCGGCAGCAATGCCCTCGGCGCGTTCCGCCCCTTCATGGCCGATCCGGGGGTGCGGTTGCTCGGTGCGGAGGCAGCCGGGCGCGGAATGGCGACGGGCGCACACGCGGCGTCGCTGAGCGCCGGCAGTCCCGGCGAGATCGACGGCACCTTCAGCTACCTGCTGCAGGACGACGACGGTCAGATCGCCGGGACGCACAGTGTCGCCGCCGGTCTGGACTATCCGGGTGTGGGCCCGGAGCTCAGCCATCTCGAGGACAGCGGCCGCCTGACCGCCGTCCCGGTCGACGATGCTCTCGCACTGCGCGGGATGGAGGCCCTCGCGCACAGCGAAGGCATAATCCCCGCCCTGGAATCCGCGCACGCGGTGGGCTGTCTGCTCGATCTGGCCGAGCGCGGTGAACTGGCCGCCGGGTCGGTGGTCCTGCTGTGTCTGTCCGGGCGCGGCGACAAGGACCTCGAGATCGCGGCACAGCACCTGGGGCTCTGCTGACCTTCCGGTAGCCCGTCCGCCGATGCGTTGCGCGGGCTCGCGTGACCTCACTCATATCGGTAGGTGGCGTGGTCGTGGGCGGGCCGCCCCGACCTGGGCGATCGGGCTGTGACGGGGAATACCGCCCTCCGAAAAGCGATTGATCTCGTGCACAGCCGTAAGAAACACTGGCGCGTCACCGATGAGCCGAGCGCCGCTCACTCGTCTGTTCTGACGTACCCCGGGCAACGGTCATCGACGACCCACCCGGTTCACGCCAGATCACTCACGACCTCCGGAGGTAGCCGATGCCCGCCCTGTTATCCGATCGCCGAACCGGAGGAGGTACCCCGGTCGTCGTTCGGTTGCTGGTGATCGCGACCTTCGTGGTGATCCTGAACGAGACCATCATGATCAACGCGATCCCGCGGCTGATGCACGACCTCGAGGTCACCGAGCGGGCCGCGCAGTGGGTGTCGACCTCCTTCATGCTCACCATGGCGGCCGTCATCCCGGTCACCGGCTGGTTCCTGCAGCGGGTCACCACGCGGCGCGCCTACACGCTGGCCATGGGTGTCTTCCTCGCCGGGACGGCGCTGTCGGCGGTGGCGCCCTCCTTCGCGGTACTGCTCGCCGGGCGGATCGTCCAGGCCGGTGGTACCGCGGTGATGATGCCGCTGCTGATGACGACGCTGATGACCGTGGTGCCCGAACGCGACCGCGGCCGGGTCATGGGCAATGTCACCCTGGCCATTTCGGTGGCTCCGGCCATGGGACCGGTCATCTCCGGTCTGGTCCTGCAGATCGCCTCCTGGCGCTGGCTGTTCGTGCTGGTGCTGCCGATCGCGGGCGCGGTCACCTGGTTCGGGTTGCGGCGGCTGGAGAACATCGGGGAACCTGAGACCGGTTCGATCGATTGGTCGAGCGTGGTCTTCGCCGCGCTCGGTTTCGGCAGCCTGGTGTACGGGTTGAGCCGGTTCGAAGCGGGCACGGTCGCCACCCCGGTCCTCATCACCCTCGCCGGCGCCGCCCTGATCGGCCTGTTCGTCGCTCGCCAGCTGTGGTTGCAGCGGCACGGTACCCCGCTGCTGGATCTGCGGATCCTGCGCTCGCGCACCTACAGCCTGGGCCTGGTCCTGATGGCCGTCGCGTTCCTGGCCATGCTCGGCTCGATGATGCTGCTGCCGTTGTATCTGCAGAACCTGCGCGGTCTGTCGCCGTTGGAGACCGGGCTGCTGGTCATGCCCGGCGGTCTGGCCATGGGTGTGCTCGGCCCGGTGATCGGCCGCCTGTTCGACCGGTTCGGCGGCCGCGTCCTGGTGATCCCGGGGGCGCTCGGGATCACCGCCGCGCTGGCCGGTTTCACCCAGATCTCGGTCACCATGCCGTACTGGCAGCTGCTGGCCCTGCACATCCTGCTCATGCTGTCACTGGCCGCGGCCTTCACGCCGGTGTTCACCCTCGCGCTCGGGGCCCTGCCGGAGGACCTCTACTCGCACGGCAGCTCGATGCTGGGCACCCTGCAGCAGGTCGCCGCCGCACTGGGGACGGCGCTGGTGGTCACCGTGATGGCGAGTCGCACCAGTGCGCTGCAGGCCACGGGTATCGATACGCTGACCGCGCAACTCGACGGGATGCGGCTGGCTTTCGTGGTGTCGGCGGCGCTGTCGCTGGTGGTGATCGTGGCGGCGATCCTGCTGCCCAACCGGTCCGGGGCACCCGGAGGTACCGGCGACACCGAGCACTCCGAACCCGAGCTCGCGAAGATCTGACCGTCCTCGGTCCGGGTATGTGCCCGGCCCGGCCCGCGCCGCCGGCGTCCGGGATCCCCCGGCGCCGGCGGCCACCGCGATTCGGGCCGGCGAGGTCGCGGTGGTCCACGGCCGGGCCGGTGTCCGGCGCCCGAGCAGGCCGGACACCGCGTAGATTCGGCGATATGTCGAGGCAAGACGGCGGTGCGGCCGCGAACCACCAGCCGCTGCTGGTATTGGGGAAGATCACCGAGATCCTCGATGCCTTCTCCCTGGCCCGGCCGTCGTTGACGCTGGGCGAGATCCAGCAGGCCACCGGGTTACCGACCTCCACGGTGCAGCGGCTGGTCACCAATATGGTGGCGCAGGGTCTGCTGGATCGGGCGGGGGACCGGATCCGGGTCGGGCTGCGGATGAGCTATTGGGCGGCGACGGCGGTCAAAGGACTGGACCTGCTGGCGATCGTCGACCCGGTACTGCGCGAAATCCGGGACGAGACAGGGGAGACCGCCTGTGTCTTCCGCGCCGAACACGGTTTCCGGGTGTGCGTGGCCATCGCCGAGACCCGGCACGCGCTGCGCCGGGACATGTACGTGGGCAAGATCATTCCGCTCTACGCCGGGTCGGCGGGCCGGATCCTGCTGGCCTGGGACCCCGAACTCGCCGAGCGGGTATTGGCCGCACCGCTGGAACCGCTGACCGAGGGCACCGTCACCAGCCCACGGGAACTGCGGGCACTCATCTCCCGGGCGAAGGCCGACGGCTACGCGATCAGCGCCGGCGAGCGGGAGGATTCGGCGTCGGGGCTGTCCGCGCCCATATTCGACGCGGCCGGGCGGGTGGTGGCGGCGTTGACGATCAGTGGCCCCACCCTGCGGATGCCGCTGGCACAGTGCGAGGCGTGGGTGGACCTGCTCGTCGGCTACGCCGAACAGGTCACCCGCACCCTCGGCGGCCGTATTCCGGTCGCCGACCCCGGGCCCGCCGCGGTCAGCGCGCCCGCGCCTCCGGGTTGACCGGGTAGGGCGGGAGTTCGTCGCGGAGCATGGCGACCGCGTTCTCCGCGCAGCGCCGGGCCATCTCGGCGCGTACCGGGACCGTGGCGCTGCCGATATGTGGCAGCAACACGGTATTGGGCAGTTCGGCCAGGCCTGGCGCCAGCCGCGGTTCGTCCTCGTACACATCCAATCCCGCGCCCGCGATGGTCCCGTCGCGCAACGCCGTGACCAGCGCCTGCTCGTCGACGATCGGTCCGCGCGCGGTATTGATCAGAATCGCCGACCGTTTCATCGACCGGAGCACGGAGGCGTCCACGAGATGGCGGGTCGCGGCGTTCAGCGGTACATGCAACGAGAGATAATCGCTGGTGGAAACCAGTTCCGGCCACGGCAGCTGCTGTACTCGTCCGGCGAACTCACCGAGCTCGTCCTCGTTCACCACCCGGTCACCGGGCGGGCGTGGCGCGAACACCACGGTCATTCCGAAAGCCAGCGCGCGCCGTGCGGTGGCGCGGGCGATCCGGCCGAAACCGGCCAGGCCCAGGGTCCGGCCGCTGACATCGTGGCCCAGCAGAAGTTCCGGTTCCCAGCCGTGGAACTCGCCGGACCGGACAAAGGTATCGGCCTCCACGCACCGGCGCGCGACCGCCAGGATCAGCAGCAGGGCGATATCGGCCGTCGCGTCGGTCATGACACCGGGGGTGTTGCCCACGACGATGGAGTTCGCGGTGGCCGCCGCGATATCGATATTGTTGTACCCCACCGCGAAATTGCTGATCCCGGTGATCTTCGCCCGGTCGAGCAGCTCGGCGTCGAATTCGTCGCCCAACTGCGCCACCACCACCCGGTAGTCCCCGGACGCGCAGGCGTCGGCCAACTGCTCACGGCTCATCCGGGTCTCGGCCACGGTCACCGATCCGGCGGCTTCGAGCAGCCGCATCCCGGGATCGGGCAGTGGGGTGGTGACGAGGAAATCCGCGGCCGTCACGGCTGCTCGCCGATCACCCAATCGAAGGCGCGGGCTTTCGAGCGGGCGCCCTGCGCGGTCTTGGACCGATTGGGTTCGCCCAGGTCGGCGAGCAGCGACTCCCCGGTCTGGACCACGGCCGCCAGAATCTCGGGAGTGAGCCAATCGGGGCGGGTGGCGAACAGCAGATCCTCGGTCGCGGTGTTACCGCTGGCGCCCGGGGCGAACGGGCAGCCGCCCAATCCACCCAGCGACCCGTCCACCAGCGTGGCGCCCGCGTCGATGGCCGCCAGCGTGTTCGCGACCCCCAGGCCCCAGGTGTCGTGACCGTGGTAGACGATGCGGCGCGGCGGGGTGTGCGCGCGGACACCCTCGACGAGTTGCCGTACCTGGGCGGGGACGGCCTGTCCGAGGGTATCGGCGAGGACGATATCGGCGGCGCCGTCGGTCCGCGGATCCGCGGCGATACCCAGCACCCGGGCCGGATCGACGACACCTTCGAAGGGGCAGGTGAACGCGGTCGCGATACACAGCTGGATTGTGCCCCCGCAGTCGCGGGTCAGCTCGATCGCCGCGGGCATGGCGGCGACGCTGTCCTCGGTGGTGCGCCCGATATTGGCCTGGTTGTGCGAATCCGACGCCGACAGGCAGTACTGGAAATTACGCGCACCCGCCGCGGCCGCCTTCTCGATATGCCGGGGGGTGGCCACCCACACCCAGCATTTCGCGAGTTCGGCCGGCGTCAGCGCCGCGATCACCGCGAGCGAATCGGCCAGCGGCGGCACCAGGTCCGGGCGGGCCATGGAGCCGATCTCGAGCTCGGGGACACCGAGCGCGAGCAGTTCGCGGACCAGCGCCACCTTTCGTTCGGTGTCCAGCGGTTTGCCGGTGAGCTGCAACCCGTCGCGTAGCGTCACGTCGCGCAGCTGCGCCGCCGGTGTGTAGGCGAAGGTCATACCGTAACCCCTGTTTCCGAAGCGCCTGTGACGGCGTCGATCTCGTCGTCGGTGAGGCGCAGTACCGTGGCGAGTACTTCACGTGTGTGTTCACCCAGGTCGGGGCCGATTGTACGGATCGGCAGCGAGGCCTCGCCTATTACCGGGACGATCCCGGGAAAGCCCACCGTGGCGGGTTCGTCCGCGCCCGTGTCCACCTCGAACCGCTGGATCATGTTCCGGGCGGCGTACTGCTCGTCGGCGCAGATATCGGCCGCGGTGTAGATCGGGCCGGACGGTACGCCGGCCGCGTCGAGGAGCCGCAGCGCCTCCGCGCGGGTGTGCCGGCTCGTCCAATCGGCGATCGCGGCATCCAGTTCGTCGCGGCGGGCCCAGCGTCCGGCATTGTCGCGCAGCTCCGGATCGGTGGCGAGGTCCGGTCGGCCGATGGTCTCCATATAGCGCCCGAAGATGGCGTCGCCGTTGCCCGCGATGATGATGCTGGTGCCGTCGCTGCACGGGTAGGCGTTACTGGGCGCGATACCCTCCATCCGGCCGCCCACGCGTTCGCGTCGCACGCCGTAGGCGAGATAGTCGGGGACCAGCGACTCCATCACCGACAGGATCGACTCGTTGAGCGCCACATCGATGATGCGTTCCGGCAACGGGATCGGCGTAGCGCTGCGGGCCCGCTGGAACAAGGCCATCACGGTGCCGAACGCGGCGTAGATACCGGCGATGGAATCGCCGATGGACACACCGGTACGCACCGGCGGCCGGTCCGGATCGCCGATGAGCTCGCGCAGCCCGCCGACCGCTTCGGCCACCGCCGCGAAACCGGGCCGCGCGGCCTGCGGTCCGGTCTGCCCGTACGCGGAGATCCGGGTGATCACCACATCCGGATTGGCCTCCTGCAGCGCTTCGGGGCCGAGCCCCCATTTCTCCAGCGTCCCCGGCCGGAAATTCTCCAGCAGTACATCGCATTCGCGGACCAGATCCAGGATCAGGGCGCGCCCGGCCTCGGTCTTCAGATCAACCACGATGGACTTCTTGTTGCGGTTCACCGTGCGGTACAGCATGGAGGTCTCGCCGCCGTAGAGGCGCCAGCGGCGCAGTTCGTCACCGGTGACCGGACGTTCGACCTTGATCACCTCGGCACCGAAATCGGCGAGCATCCGGCCGGCGGTCGGGGCGGCGATGTAGTTGCCGAGTTCCAGGACCCGGATACCGGCGAGCGGCCGGACAGGCTCGTTGCGCATATCTTTCCTATCGTTTCCGAGTTCTACAGGGCCAAGCTCAGCGGCATGATGAGCACAATCGCCACCACCGAGGCGACGGATACGCCCACCGAGCACGTTTTCAGCGCGCCGCGGGTGGTCTGCCCCATCAGCGACTGCAGCAGCCAGAAGGTATTGCTCGTGACGTGCACCGCGAACAGCGATCCGGCGCCGGCGGCCAAGGCGATCAGCACCGGGTCGATCCCGAGCGCCGGGGCCACCGGCGCGAGGATGCCCGCCGCGGTGATCGCCGAAAGCGTCACCGAACCGACCGCGATATGCAGGACCGCCGCGATCGCCCACACCATCAGCAATGGTGCCGCGGTGCTCGCGGTGAAGTAGTCGCCGAGGATATCGCCGACGCCGGTGGCCGTGATGGTGGCGGCCAGTGACCCGCCGACCCCGGTCAGGACGAGGATCTGCCCGCTCTCCTGGAAGCCGGTGGTGATGCAGCGCTGGATTCGGTCGATGCCGACGCTGCGGCGGCCCACGATGCTGGTGCCGACGAGACCGATCAGCAGGGCGATGACCGGGGTGGCGAGGAATTCGATCACCGGGTTGTGGATCTCGGCGACATCCAGGACGGCGCCGACGGCGATGAGCAGCAGGGCGGTGAGCAGCGGTGCCATCAGCAGCGGAAGCGGGGTGTCGGGCCGGGGCCGCGCGGGCGCCGCGACGGCCACCCCGCCGGAGCCGGCCGGTTTGCCGGCGGCGCCGGATGCCCCGTCGCCGCCGGGGAATTCCGCGTCGCCGGCATCGGGCTGCCCGTCGCCGGAGCGGACTTGCGCGTCACCGGCAGGCCGGTCGTCGGCGGGGTAGGACTGTTCGTCGCGTTCGGAGTTCCACCAGCCGCGGTCGAAGAGAAAGAACATGACAGCGACCGCGATGGTGACCGTGGGGATCACGAGCAACAGGCCGAACAGCAGCATCTTGCCGAGCGGCACACCGAGCAGCCCGGCCAGGGCCAGCGCGCCGACGCCGGGCACCATGAGCACGATGCCGCATTCACCGCCGATCGCCAGCGCCGTGGCCATCCGGGCGGTGCCCTTCTTGTCCATCTTGGCGGCGGCTGTCCGGGCCAGGGGTGCCGAGATGACCAGCAGTACGTCGAGGTAGATGGACTGCAGCGCGGTGGCGATGGTGAGCGAGAGCGCGTACGGCATCCGGTTGACACCGAAGACCCGGATCAGGGCCCGCACAAGACGTTCGATGGCCCCGGTCTCCTGCAGCATCACGCCGGTCAGCACGCCGAAGGCGATCAGCAACCCGACCTCGGCCATGATGTCGCCGAAACCGGTGGCGATCGTTTCGACGGTTTTCTCGGTACCCAGACCCGCGGTGAGCCCGAGATAGGCCGAACCGAGGACCAGCGCTACCGCCGGGTTGATTTTGAATCGGATGATCAGCACGACCACCGCGAGGACCGCGGCGCCCGTGTTGACCATCGTTGCAAGGTCTGACATGTGCATATCCCATCGAGTCGCACCGGGCCGGGCGTTGCTCCCGCGCTGGCGGCACGGAAGGCCTCTCGTGACGCAGGCCACAGCGGATTCACATTATGAGCACATACTCACGATATAGGCAACCGGCGTGCCGTGAAAGTCGTGTGTGCTGGACGGTTGTTGCCCGCGTGCCGCCAGGTGGATACGGTTGGCTCGCCATGGACCGCGGCGCGACAACGCGGGCCGTGCGGCGTCTGTCTCATCCGGGTCTGTCCCATCCGGCCCTCTCGGCCTGTTATCGCTCGACTCGCGCGAACCCGAAACGGAACACGGAGGACACGCAATGCCGATACGTGAAACTCCCTGGCCGGCCGGCACCCCGTGCTGGACCGACTGCCAGGTCGACGATACGAACCGCGCCCGTGAGTTCTACCGCGACCTGTTCGGCTGGGACATCGCCGACAGCGCGCCGGAAGCCGGCGGCTACCTGATGGCGCTGCGCGACGGTCGCCCGGTCGCCGGAATCGGCCCCAAACCGCCCGGGCAACCGATGCCGTCGGCATGGACCACCTATATCGCCACCGACAATGCCGACGACACCTCCGCCGCGATCGTGGCGGCCGGCGGCACCGTGGTCATGGCACCGTTCGATGTGCTGGATGTGGGGCGGATGCTGGTGGCCACCGATCCCACCGGGGCGGCGTTCGCGGTGTGGCAGGCCAAGCAGCACTTCGGCGCGGCGGTCTACAACGAGCCGGGCGCCTACTGCTGGAACGAACTGCACACCGACGGCTATCAGCGCGCGCAGGAGTTCTACGCCCAGGTGTTCGGCTGGACGTTCACCGAGATCGGTGACGGGGTGAACGTCGACTACGCGACCTTCGCTCTTGCTCCCGACGGGGAACCGGTCGGCGGTCTGAACGATTCCACCAAGAACCCGGGCGCCGGGCCGTCGTACTGGTTGAGCTGGTTCCAGGTCGAGGACACCGACGCGATCCTCGCCTCGGCGACCGGTCTGGGCGCGACCCTGCTGATGGGCCCCGACGACAGCCCTTTCGGGCGGATGGGCGTACTCAGCGCGCCGCAGGGCGAAACCTTCGGCGTGATCGATACCGCGCAGGCCGCCGAGATGCCGTCCTGACCGCCCCGCCCGGCCGCCGTCCGGGGCGGCCGGGCCGGGCGTGCGGGGTTGCGGGGTTGCGGGGTTGCGGGCGCAGCATGCAGCGCGGTGCCACCGGCCGGGTGGGATGGACGGACAGGCGTGGTCGTTCACCCACACAGGGCGTGGGTGAGCAGGTCGCGGACATCCACGGTGGAGGGTGTACCGGTAAAGGAGAAGGTGACCGCGAGCTCTGGGGCAGCGGCGCCGGACATGGCGGAAAAGCCGTGGATGCTACCGAGGTGGCCGACATATTGCAGGCCGCACGGTAGCCGGGTGTATGCGATGCCGAGCCCGTAGGACATGCCGTCACCGCGGCCCATGTCGACCCCGTCGAGCATCTGCGGCAGCTGGGTCTGCGGCACCACCCGACCGGACAGCAGCGCGAGGAAGAATCGATTGAGGTCGGCGCCGGTGCTGACCAGCGCGCCGGCCGCCCACGGCAGCGACGGCTCCACCCGCGTCGCGTCGGTAACGGTGCCGTCGATGGTGGCGTAGCCGGTCGGATGCGGGTCGCGCAGACCGGTTTCTCCCGTGGCCGGCAGGTAGGTGTCCCACAGTGCCAGCGGAGTGAGAATGCGGTCGCGCAGCTCGTCGGTGTAGCGGTGTCCGGTCACCGCCTCGATCAGCATGCCGGCGACGATGTAATTGGTATTCGTGTATTCGAATCGAGTGCCCGGGGCGAACTGCGCGGGATTCCGCAGGGCGGCTGCGATCTCCTGTGCGGGGGTGTAGGTGCGGCCGTCCTTCGCCGCCTCGTACTCGTTCGTCTCCGGGGTTCCGGGCAGTTCGGGCAGTCCGCTTCGATGGCCGAGGATCTGGCGGACGGTGAGGGCGTGCTCGTCCACCCCGGCACCGGTGAGCAGACCGGGCAGGTACGCGTCGATCGACCGGTCGAGGTCGATCCTGTGTTCGGCGACCAGTTGCAGCACAATCGCGGCGGTGAAAGCCTTGGTGACGCTACCGACCCGGACATGCTGGGGATGATCGGTCGGCATCGGGGTCCCCGCGGCGATATCGGACAGGCCGGAGGCGGCGACGGCGGTCGCGTCGTTCTCGGTGAGCGTGGCAATGGCCCCGACAGCACCCGAGCGGATCACCGCGTCGAGGTCGCCGTGCACTCTGTCCATGCGAGCGGCAGCCACCGAAGGTACCGGGGCGGGCTCGACCGAGCTCGTCGTACAGGCGGACAGGAGTACCGCCGCTGCGCAGACCGGGAGAACGATGGCTCGTATACCCATGATCCGATGGCTACGGGTGGTGTGCGACGACGGCACCGCGCGGCCGCGATCGGCCGGCGTGCGGTGCCGACGGAGCCGGTCAGACGCCGCGGTCGCGGCGTTCGGTCCGGTCCACGCGTTCGTTCGCCAGATTGTCGTCGTCGGCCGGCGGCTCCGGGTCGTGCCATTCCTCGGCCCGGCTCGACCGGTTACCCCGCGGGGTGCCCTGTAGTTCGTGGGCCAGCTCGTCGTCGCGGGCCGGACCGTGTTTGCTGCTTCCTCGCTCCATATCGTTCTCCTGCCTCGTTCCGTGGGGTGGGTTCAGGCGTAGCGCAGCAGCGCCCCCACTCCCTCCCGCGGCGCGGTCTCCGCGCCGATCGGGGTCACCGTGCCACCGCGGACCAGCGCCGCCACCGGCAGCGCCTCGTCCGCGCGGCAGGTCGTGCCGGTGGCCGTGCCCGGGGCACCGAGCGCGGCCGGGTCGCGTAGCGGCCCGGGATCCATGCGGACGGTGCGATCACCGAGTGCGGCGGCATTGATCAGCACGTTCTCCGCGTTGGCGGCCAGCAGCGCGCAGACCGTTTCGGACAATCCCGTGACGGCCAGGCCCTCGTCGCGGCCGTGGGCCTTGTCGAAACGCGCCGTGATCTCCGCGCGTTGCCGGTCGGCCTGTTCGGTGACGACTTCACGGACCGCGTCGTCGAGTTCGCTCTCGCCGGAGCCCTCGGCGCGGCCGCCGGTCTCGACTTCCACCACTCGCGCGCCGGTGGAACCCAGCGCACCATGGACCGCGGACCGGGTGTCGGCCTCTCCGGCCAACACCACCACCTGCGCGTGGACGCGCTGGGCGACCCGGGTGAGTTCCTCGGCGACCTCGCCGGCGTTGCGCCGGGCCGTCTCCTCCACCCGCCGCTGCATCGAACGATGCGACCAGCCGCCACCGTGGCGCACCTTGTGTATCGGATGCCCGGTGCCCTCGACCGATTCCTCGACGACCTCGCCGTGCTCGTCCACGCCGTACATATCCGAGCCGACCCGGTCGACGACCGCCACCGCGTGCGGTACCTCGCCGGCCTCGTGCTCGATGAGCGGCAGCAGGTACGGCAGTGGAGAGACCCGCACGATCTCCGGCTGCGGACGCCCGGGTAACCCCCGGTCGATGAGCACCGACTCGGCGTCGGCGACGAGGAACCGCCCGGCCCGGCCCGGCTCGGGCGGGCCACCGGTGACCGCATCGCCGAGCACCGTGATCATCTGTTCCGAAGCGCCCTCGGCGGCCAGCCGCTCGGCGAGCGCCCGCCAGCGCAGAGCGCGTTGCCGTTCGGCATCCTCGGTGTCGTGTTCGGCGTCGATGTACAGCGAGGCGAACGGTCCGGGTCGTTGCGCTACTTCTCTGATACTCATGCCAGTCACGGCGGGCGCGTACCCGGCCACAGCGGATCGAATCCGGCTCCGGCGAAATCACCGGCGCCGGCCGGCAGCGGCAGCCGGGCAGCTCTGGCCCGGCGCGGTCAGGCCGGTTGCGGACTCAGTTTGCGCAGCGGTTCGTCCAGTTCCATGCGGTAGAAATCGATGAACCCGTCCGGGTCCGGCCCGGCGTTCTGCATCACCAGATGATCGAAACCGGCGTCCACGAACGGCTGCGCGACGTCGAGGTAGCGCTGCGGGTCCGGCCCACAGGCGAAGTTCTCCAGAATGTCCTCCTCGCGAACCGTCGCCGAGGCCGCCGCGAAATTCACCGGGTTCGGCAGTTCGCTCATCACCTTCCATCCGGTGAGTGCCCAGCGCGAGGTGTCCAGGGCGGCCCGGGCCGCGGTGTGCTCGTCGGGCGCCCAGGCCATCGGCACCTCGGCGTAGCGGGGGCCGGTGCCGCCCGCCGCCTCGTAGTCCGAGACCAGGTGCGGTTTCGGTTCGGTGGCGAAAAGCCCGTCACCCAGTTCGCCGGCGATCTCGGCGGCGTGGCTGCCACCGGCGGCCACCGCGATCACCGGCAACTCGTCGGGCAGGTCGAACACGCGGGCATCGGACAGCTTCAAGAATTGGCCGTCGTAGGAGCGGTAGCCACCCTCCCACAGCGACCGGATGATCTCCAGCGCTTCCCGCAGCAGTTGGTGGCGGCCGGCGACATCCCCCGGGAACCCTTCACCCACGATGTGTTCGTTGAGCCGCTCCCCGGCGCCGAGACCCAGGGTGAACCGGTTCTCGGACAGGATCGCGAGCGTGGCGGCCGCCTGCGCGATGATCGCGGGGTGGTACCGCACCGTCGGACAAGTGACCCCGGTGGCGAGTCCGATCCGCTCGGTCTCGGCGGCGATGGCGCCCAGTACGGTCCAGGCGAAGGGGGAGTGGCCCTGGTTGTCCAGCCACGGGTGGAAATGGTCGCTGATCTCGACGAAATCGAATCCCGCGGCTTCGGCGCGGACGGCCTGCCGGACCAGTTCGGCGGGGCCGAAGCCCTCGGCGGCGAGTTTGTAGCCGATCTGCATGGTTCCTCCGAACGCTGTAGTCGTCGATGGCCACCGCGAGTTCGGTCTCGCGGCGGGCGGCGTCGGACGCAGGCGCGATACCCGGTGGGCCGCGCGGGAAACGGGAACGGTTCGGCGCGGCGCTCCGTCAGGTCGGGGGGTAGGGGGGAATGCCGGTAGGTGTGCGCGTCACCGTGGCGCCGGCCCGCGTGGCGAGCGCCGCGAACTCGACGGCGTCCCGGACGGCCGCGCCACCGGGGTCGTTGTTGAAATAGACGAAGACGTCCTCGGTGTCGGACCAGGTGCCGGTGAGGCGCTCGGCCCAGGTGTGCAGGGCGCGCGTCCCGTAGCGGGGCGCCGGGGCCGCCCGCCCCCGATGCAGTCGCAGGTAGCCCCAGTCGGTGGTCCGCCAGCGCGGGGTCACCGGGCGCGAGCCGGCGTCGGCCCAGCAGAGTGCGGCGCCGTGGTCCTCGAGCACACCGTGGATCCGCGGCGACCACCACGAATCGTGCCGGGGCTCCACCGCGACCCGGATATCGCCGGGGAAACAGCGCAGGCAGGTCTCCAGCAGGCCAGGGTCGGCCCGGAGCGTCCCGGGAAGCTGCAGCAGCACCGGCCCGAGCCGTGGTCCCAGGCCGCCCGCATGCCGCAGCAACCGCGCGACCGGTTCCTCGGGGTCGCGCAGGCGTTTCATATGGGTCAGAAACCTGCTGGCCTTGACCGCCACGACGAAATCGGCGGGAGTCCGCTCGCGCCAGGCCGCGAAGGTCTCCCGGGCGGGCAGCCGGTAGAAGGCGTTGTTGTTCTCGACGGTCGCGAAACCCGCGGCATAGTGTTCCAGCCACAGCCGTTGCGGGCACCGGTCCGGGTAGAGGACACCGCGCCAGTCCCGGTACTGCCAGCCGGAGGTGCCGATATGCAGCGTCATCGCCGAATCACCGGCTCTTCGCGGCGAGGCTCGGGACCGTCGCCGCGCGGCCTCCGTCCCGGGGCCGGGTGGTGACACAGTCCACGGCCCAGCCGGACCGGTCGCCTGCGTGGGTTCATGAGTGGCGGCTACCCCGGAGGCCCACACTCATGCCCTCGGCGGTACCGCTACCGGTGCGCATCGCACCGGTAGCCTCCGCCGCCGGGACCGGCCGCCGCCGCGGACCGGTGGCCAACGAGTTTCCGGTACTCACCGGTGATTTCGGGCCCGCTGTAGTGTCCGGGTCTCGGCTTCCCGATGGAGTCGTGCCCTCCGGACGTCACCGCGCGGGCCGCCGCAGCCAGCGCCGCAGTGCCTCGGTGACCTCCTCCGGTCGCTGTTCCATCAGGAAATGATCGGCGTCGATACGCACCAGTTCGGCGTTCGGTATCTCGCGCGCGAGTTCCTCGGCGGTGGCCATCGGGATCGCGGGGTCCCGGATGCCCCAGACGACAGTGGTGGGACAGTCGATCTCGCCCAGGCGCGCACCCAGTTCCGGGCGGACCCGGACCTGGTAACCGGCCCAGAAATGGGCGTACCAGCGGCGTCCCTCGGGGGTGCGCAGCATGTCGAGGTACTGCTCGAGCCGCTCGGGCGTGAAGGTGCTGTTGCGTACATACCGGTGCAGGCCCCAGCGGTGCACGGCGTGGATCGGGGGTGCCGCGACCAGGCGCCGGCCGAGTCCGTGCCGGGCGGCAGTGGTGAACGCGCCGAAAAGCAAGGCGTAGCGCGTGACGAATGTCCCGTGGGCCCGCGAGTTGAGGATCGCCAGTCGCCGGACCCGGTCCGGATGGCGCTGGGCCAGGCCCAGCCCCAGGAAGCCGCCGTAGTCGTGACACGCCAGGTCGACGCGGTCGAGTTCCAGCGCGTCCAGCATTCGCGCGAGCCGGTCGACCTCGCTGTCGTAATCGCAGGGCAGGGCCGTATCGCGCGCGGAAGCACCCCAGCCGAGCCAGTCCGGCGCGATCACCCGACGGCCGTCGGACAGCGGCCCGATCTGCTCCCGCCAGGCCAGGTGGGACTGCGGCCAGCCGTGCAGCAGCACCAGCGGGTCGCCGGAACCCGCTGCGGCATAACACAGCCGGGCACCGTCCACAATGGTCTCGTGCCACGCCGGCGTACGGTGCGCGGCGGGGTCGATCCGATCGGTCGTCATCGGCTGCCTCCTGGGGTCGGTGCTGGTTTCTTCACCGGAATCGTCGAGTACACGCCGGTATCGTCGCCCGTATGACCACCTCGGCACTTCCGGAAACGTGCGCCGCACCCGCGCCGGCGGCGCGGCTGTGGGTGCGCTCCGGGCACGCCGTCTACCTGGGCCCCGGATTGGGCCTGGCCCCGCATTCCACCGCCCTTCCCTCGCTCGGGGTGGGGGTGGACGCGCCGTTTCGAGTGCGCGCCGGGGATGCGGCGGATATCACCGCGCGCAGTTTCCTGTTCCGGGCGCGGGTGGTCCACCATGTGACCGGCACGCAGGGCCGGATGCTGTTCTGCTTCTTCGATCCCACGAGCGCGCGGCTGACCCGCTGCCTGGGCGGAATGACCCGGACCACCGGTGAGTTCGCGTACGCCCACCAGGACGAGAACGAACTCGTCGCACTGTGCCGGCACCCGGAACCCGATATCGAGCGGCTCCTCGAACTGGCCAGCGTCCCGCTGCCGGTGATCCGGGACACGCGGATCGCTGCGGCGACGGCCACGATCCGGGCCGAGCCCGCCCGCCCGTATCGCGCCGCCGACTGCGCCCGCGCGGCCGGACTGTCGACCTCCTACTTCCTGCGCACGTTCGCCGGGCAGACCGGCACCAGCTTCCGGCGCTACGTCCAGTGGGCGCGGATGGTGCACATCGCGCGTTCCCACGCGGCGGGGCACGATCTGACCCGGGCGGCCGCGGACGCGGGGTTCGCCTCACCGTCGCATTTCAGCGATACTTTCCGGGCGATGTTCGGCCTCACGCCCACGGCCTTCGTCCGGATCGGCGGCGAACTGTCGGTCATCGAGCGGTGAAGGCAGGCACCCCTGTCGGCGGGGAGATGACGTGGGTATATTCGGCATCGGCAACTAGTTGCTTGTGCTAATCAACTCTGAATGGTGAAAAGGTGATGCCCATGCCCGGTTTGACCGGCCGCATCCACGGCGCCGACGGCTGGCCCGTACCCGACGCGGTGCTGACCGTGACGGATATGCGTGGTCGGCAGATCTGCCGCGCGGTATCCGACGAGAACGGCGCGGTATCCACCGAACCGCTGCGTCCGGGCGTGCATACCGCGGTGCTCACCGCCGCCGGTTATCAGCCCGCCGCCCGGGCGGTGCAGATCTCGTCCTCGGGCTCGGGCACGCTGGGCGAGGTGGCGCTGGCCCCGGTGGTCGAGGCCGTCGCCCTTCCCCCGGCCGGCCCGTGGACCATCGATCCGGTGCACTCCTCGGTGATCGCCACCGCCCGTCACCTGGGAATTTCCAGTATCAAGGCGCGATTCGCCGAGGTGAGCGGACGGCTCGATATCGCCGAGCGGTTCGAACAGACCGCCGGCTATGCCGAGATCAAGGCCGCCACCATCGACACCGGTATCGAGATGCGCGACACCCACCTGCGGTCCAGCGATTTCCTCGACGTCGAGAACTACCCGCTGATCTCCTTCACCAGCAACGGTCTCAGCCGCACCGGCGGCGACACCTGGGTGATGTCGGGTGTGCTCTCCCTGCACGGACAGCGCCGGCCGGTCGATCTCGCGCTGACCTACGGCGGGTTCGGCCCGGACCCGTGGGGCGGGGTCCGGGCCGCGTTCCACGCCGAGACCACGCTGCGGCGCGACGATTTCGCCATCGACTACAACGCGGTGGTCCGCGCCGGAGTGGCGGCGATCGGCACCACGGTCAAGATCGATCTGGATATCCAGGTGGTGCAGGGCGACCGGCTCCCCGAATCGGGCTAGCGGGGAGGGCAGCGGCGGTAGCCGGCGGTACCGGGCCGGCTACCGGACAGCGCTGGTGCGCCGGTACCCGTCGGCGATGGCGTGGAGTTCCTCGGCGGTCAGCACATCCTCGATGCGGTCGAAACCCTGAGGCGCCCGTTCCGCGACCATCCGCAATGCGCGATCCATCGGAATGTCCCGGTTGGCGAGCACGACGGAGTTCGCCGTTTCGCGGCGTGCCGATTCGTAGGCCGCCAATCCGACAACCGGGTCGCCCGCGCCGGCCAGTTCGGCGGCCACCGACCGGGCGTCGAGGATCGCCTGCGAACCGCCGTTGGAGCCGACCGGGTACATGGGATGCGCGGCGTCACCGAGCAGGGTGATCCGGCCGAAGCTCCAGCGCGGCAGCGGATCCCGGTCGACCATCGGGTACTCCAGGACGGTCTCGCTCGCGGCGAGCAACTCCGCCACGTCGAGGCCGGCGATCCGCCAGCCGCGGTAGTGCGGTGCGACATCGTCGAGCCGTCCGGTATACGTCCACTCGGCCTCGCCCTGGCCGGCCTGTGGCATCCGCACCTCGGCGACCCAGTTGACGAGGACCTCGTCGCTGCCCGGTGCGGCGGGGCCGAGCGGATAGGCGACGAGTTTGGCGGCGTGATTGCTGCCGGCCATCAGCATCGAGGTGCCGGTGAGGAAGCGCGCCGCGGTCGCGACGCCGCGCCACATCCGGATTCCGTTCCAGCGTGGCGGGCCCTCGTCCGGGTACAGGTGTGCCCGCACCGCGGAGTGCAGCCCGTCGGCGCCGATCACCGCGTCCGCGGTGAGCTCGATCGCGGTGTCGCCGCCGTGCTCGTCGATCGTGACGCGGACCTGCCGGTCTTCTTCGTTCGCGGCGACGAAACGGGACCCGGTCCGTACCGCGCCGGGACCGAGCCGGTCGTACACCGTATCCAGCAGCAACGCCTGCAGCCGGCCGCGGTGGACCGAATACTGCGGCCACGGGTGTCCGGCCGCCACGCCGCGCGGCTCCCGCCAGATCTCGTTGCCGAACCGGTCGTAGTGCACCAGTTCGGAGGTGGCGACCGCCCGCGCGGCGAGCGCGTCGTGTAGTCCGAGTTCGGCGAGGACCCCGGTCGCGTGCGGCAGCAGATTGATGCCGACGCCGAGCGGGCGCAGCCGCGGTACCCGGTCGATCACCCGGACTTCGATACCGGCCGCGTGCAGGCTCAGCGCCGTCGTCAGCCCACCGATCCCGGCGCCGACGACCAGCACCCTCATCGGGCCGCCGCCAGCGGCACATAGGCGGGATTGAACCGTTCGTGCAGATGCGCCACCACGGTCGACCGATGGTCGGACAGCACGCTCTCCTTGTACGCGCAGGGCATGCCTTCCTGGCCACCGGCCGCGGGCCAGCGCGTGACGCCCGCGCCCAGGACCGTGCGCGCGAGGTGGCGGCGGGCGCCGGCCAGACTGTGGCCGATGGGCAGCCGTTCGTCGGTGAGCAGGGCGGTGAGTTCGTCGTCGGTGGCCACCACGGCCACGCAGTTCCACGAGACGGCCGCGCCGCCGGTGGTGACGAGGGTCGAGTGGCGCACGACCACGGGATCGGTATCGGCACAGCCGAGCGCCGTGCGTACCGCGGGGTCGAGGTCACCTCCCGTGGTGGTGTGCTGATCGGTGAGGTCGAGTGCCAGCGGGCGGCCGATCAGCGCCTCCAGCAGCCTGGTCATCGATCCGTCAGCGCGCAGTAACATCCGGGTAACCGAGGGTAAATCGGATCCCGTTGTCTCCGTGAGGAATTCCATCACCGGGTAGACGATACGGCGGCGGCGCCTGGGCGGCATTCCCGGCGGCGGAGATATCGGCCACGCGCGGACCGGCGCGGTATCACCTGCGAAGCTGCCGATTCGCCCATTTCACAACCAAGCGCTTGTTAGAATCCGGCGATGATCTCGACGGTCGTCTGGGGGACCGGCAATGTGGGCCGCGCCGCCGTACGGGCGGTCGACGCCCACCCCGAACTCGAACTCACGGCTGTCCTCGTGCACGACCCGGCGAAGGCGGGCCGGGACGCGGGCGACCTGGCCGGGCTCGACCGGTCGCTGGGCGTGGCGGCCACCACCGATGTGGACGCGGTGCTGGCGGCCCGGCCCGGGGCGGTGGTGTACGCCGCGTCGGGGGAAATCCGGCCCGACGACGCCCTCGCCGATATCGTCCGCGCGATCGGCGGCGGCGCGGTGGTGGTGACCCCGGCGCTCTACGCCCTATACGACCAGCGCGGCGCCCCGCCCGAGGTCCGGGAACCGGTCCTGGCCGCGATCGAATCCGGCGGGGGTTCCCTGTTCGTATCGGGAATCGATCCCGGCTGGGGCAACGATGTGCTGCCGCTGCTCGTCAGCGGTCTGGGCAGCGTCGTCGAGGTGGTGCGCTGCCAGGAGATCTTCGACTACTCCACCTACGACCAGCCCGACTCCGTGCGCTACCTGGTGGGCATGGGTCAGCCCATGGACCAGGTACCGCCCATGGTGGCACCCACGGTCCCGACCATGGTGTGGGGCGGACAGGTGCGGCTCATGGCCCGAGCGCTCGGCGTCGAACTCGACGAGGTCCGCGAATCCGTCCAGCGGCTGCCCCTGGAAACCACTGTCGAGACCGCGACCATGGGCAAGTTCGAGGCCGGCACCCAGGGCGCCATGCGTTTCGAAGTGCAGGGCATCGTGGCCGGTGCGCCCCGGATAGTGGTGGAGCACATCACCCGGATCCACCCGTCGTGCGCACCGGACTGGCCCGCCCCGCCCAACGGTGCAGGGGCGCACCGAGTGATCATCGAAGGCCGTCCGCGCATCGAGGTCACCGTCGAGGCGACCGACGAGGGCGGCAACTACGCGGCCGGTGGTAACGCCACCGCCGTGGGGCGGCTGGTCGGTGCGATCGACTGGCTGGTCGCGGCCGGGCCCGGCCTCTACGACGCCCTCGATGTCCCGCTGCGCCCGGCGGCCGGAAAGCTCGGAAGGAACGCCTCATGAGAGTTGATATTCCCGAAGGCAAGGATCCCATCGGCTACGTCTGGGGCGAGATGGTGCCCGGCATCGGTCTCGCCGCCTCGAACTTCTCGCTGGCGGTGTACGCGCACACCACCCTGGGCCTGCGCGAATTCGAGGCCGCGCGGCTGCGGATCGCCCAGATCAACGGCTGCGTGTTCTGCCTGGACTGGCGGACCGAACGCGACGGACAGAAGGTGGAGGCGGGCTTCGACGCCGCCGTCGCCGACTGGCGCGGCACCGAGGTGCTCGACGACCGGGCCCGGCTGGCCGCCGAATACGCCGAACGCTACGCCCTGGACCACCACAACCTCGACGAGGATTTCTGGTCCCGGATGACCGCGCACTACAGCCAGGCCGAGATCGTGGAGCTGAGCATGTGCCTGGGCTCCTGGCTCGCCTTCGGCCGACTCAACCATGTTCTCGGACTCGACGCGGTGTGCGTGCTCCCCGGACATTCGGCCCCGAGTGCCCCCGGCGCCCGTCCCGGCGCCTGAGCCGGTTCCCGGCCCGGGACCGGTGCGATGAATCCGCGACGTCCTGGGTAACTGCGGGGTATGAAGACTCGAGACCGTATCGCCGAACCCTGGGGAGCACACGCCCGCTACGGTCCGGGGCTGTACGAACTCCGCGCCGAGGACCGAGGTGGCCGGTGAAACTGCATATCGTCATCGAGGAACTGCAGTTCTCCGAGCGGGAACTCGCCGGGGAACTGGCGGCCGTCGCGGTCCGGCACCGGGCCGAGTACGAGATCCACCACACCGCCCGGGATCTGGCCGGCTCGTCGCAGGACCATCTCCGCGAACTGGACGCGCTCGCGCCCCGGTTCGGGGCGGCGAGAGGTCACGGCCGACGCCACCTGCGGGTCCGGCTTCCCCGAGCGCGCCGGCTGCGCGGAGCGGTCGGCCGGTCTTCGGACCCGGGGCTGCGGCTCCTGCGGGACCTGCGTCGGCTGCATCAGCTCGCGGCGGGGGTGTCGGTGGACTGGGAGCTGCTCGCCCAGGGCGCGCAGGCGGCCCGGGAACCGGAACTGCTGGACCTGGCCGCGCAGTGCCACCCGGGTACGCTGCGCCAGCTGCGCTGGACCAACGCCATGCTCAAGGTGCTTTCGCCTCAGATCCTCGCGGGCTGAGCCGCGGCCCGGGGCGAGCGGCCGAACCGGAACCCGCCCGGCTGTGTCGGCACCGCGAACCCGGGTATGCCGCACACCCCGACGGACAGCGAGGTGAACATATGCGGGTGATCGTCACGGGGGCCACGGGAAATGTGGGTATCGCGGTGCTCGAGCAGCTGAGCGGTACCGGGACGGTGGATTCGATCGTGGGCGTGGCCCGGCGGAAACCGGAGCACACGCGTGCGGGGGTGGAATGGGTGGCGGCCGATATCCGCTCCGCGGATCTGGTGTCGCTGTTCCGCGGCGCCGACGCGGTGGTCGACCTGGCCTGGGTGTTCCAGCCCACGCGGCGGCCCGGCGACACCTGGCGAACCAATGTCGGGGGGACCGGCCGGGTGCTCGCCGCGGTGGCCGCGGCCGGGGTGCCCGCGCTGGTACACGCCTCCTCGGTCGCTGCCTACTCGCCCGCGACCGGTGACGAGCCGGTCGACGAGGGCTGGCCGACCGAGGGCTGGCCGGGGGCGTCCTACGCGGTCGAGAAAGCCTATGTGGAGCGGCTGCTGGACCTCTTCGAATACGAACATCCGGACTGCCGCCTGGTCCGGATGCGCCCGGCGTTCACCTTCCAGCGCGCCTCGGCCGCACAGCAGCGCCGGCTGTTCGCCGGACCGTTGCTCCCCGATCGGCTGGTCCGGCCGGGACTGCTGCCACTGCTGCCGTATCCGCGCGGGCTGCGCTTCCAGGCATTGCACAGCGTCGACGCCGGCCGTGCCTATACGGCGGCGGTGCTCTCCGACGCGCGCGGCGCGTTCAATATCGCGGCCGAACCGGTCCTCGATCGCGCCGAGCTCGCGCGGCTGCTGGGTGTGCGTACGGTCGAAGTGCCCCCGTGGCCGGTCCGGACCGCGCTGGCCGGCGCCTGGCACCTACGCCTGGTGCCCGCCACGCCCGGTCTGTTCGACGCGATGATGCAGTTGCCGATCATGGACACCACCCGGGCCCGGACGGAACTCGGCTGGCAGCCGCGGGTCAGCGCCACCGACGCGCTGCGTGAGTTCCTCGAAGCCCTGCGCGAACGCCGTGGTGGCGACACGCCGCCGCTGGCCCCCGACGCCGGGGGAGTGGCGCGGCACCGTGAGTTCACCTCCGGCGTCGGTGGTCGCGATCCGGTCGACGACCGGCTGTGTGATAGCGATCCGTCCGGGTAGCCGCGCCCTATGGCTACTATCGCTCCCTTACCGAAAGAACGTATAGGCGCGCCGCTACGGGCCGTGGTGACCGGCTCCGATTCGGGGATCGGCCGGGCGATCGCGGTGGCGCTGGCCGGCGGCGGTGTCGATGTGGGGATCACCTACCACTCGGACGAGGCCGGCGCCGTGCATACGGCGGGGCTGGCCCGCGACCGGGGTGCGCGCGCCGCTGTCCGGCAGATGGACCTGGACGATCTGCCCACGAGTACCGCCGCCGTGGACGAACTCGCCGACGAATTGGGCGGAGTGGATGTGCTGGTGAACTGCGCCGGTACCGGCTCCGCGCAGAAGGCGATGGATATGGACTTCGACACCTGGCGGCATGTGCTGTCGGTCGACCTGGACGGCGCATTCCTCTGTACGCAACGCGCCGTGCGGCATATGGCCGAGGCCGGCCGCGGCGGGCGGATCATCAATATCACCAGCGTGCACGAGCACGCGCCCAAGGTCGGGGCGGCGCCCTACTGCGCGGCCAAGGCGGGCCTCGGTGCGCTGACCAAAGTGCTGGCGCTGGAACTGGCCGAATACGACATCACCGTGAACTCGGTGGCGCCCGGGGAGATCGCCACCCCGATGACCGGGCAGGAGGACGCCGATCCCCGTGAACAACCCCGGCCGGGGCTGCCGCTGGGCCGGCCCGGCCACGCCGAGGAAGTCGCCTCCGTGGTGGCCTTCCTCGCGACCCCCGCCGCGGGATATGTGACCGGAGCGTCCTATGTCGTCGACGGCGGCATGCTGCTGATGGGGCCGCAGTCCAGCCAGCTCGTCGGAGACGAGGGCTGGCGTGATCCGAAGGGAAACTCATGATGACCGATCGACTGACACTCGCTCCGGTGTCGGCGCTGGTGCGCGGCGCGTTCGACGCCGGTGCCCATCTCCGGCACGCCCGTTTCTTCCACCCGCGCGGCGTCCGGCTCTCCGGCCGGTTCCGCGCCGAACCCGAATTCACCCGGCTGTTCGGCGAGGGCGACCGCGCGACCATCGGGCGCCTGTCGAAAGGGGTGGGCACCCCCGGCGGGATCCCGGATGTCCTCGGCCTCGCCTTCCGGGTGCTCGATATCAACGAGAAGCCCTGGGATTTCGCACTGGCCACCACGGGGCAGCGCCCGATCGCCCGGCTGTCCCTGACCGTCGCGCGCGGCTGGGACAGCGCGCGGTTCGGCAGTCTGCTGCCCTACCAGTGGGACGATTCCGCTCCGCTCTGGGTGCTCGCCGAGCCGGACCCGGGGCTACCCACCAGCACCTCGCTGTCGGCCCTGGCGCGGCATGTGCACGAGCACCAGATCGGGTACACGATCTCGGTCGCCGGTTACGGGCCCGCGCGCCAGACCGTCGGCCACTTGGCGCTGCGCGCGGCGGACCCGGGCGAACATCGCACGGATTTCTACGATCCCGTGCTCAACCACCCCGCCGATGTGGCTCTACTTCCCCGTGCGGTGCAGCGGCTGCGGGAATCGGCCTACGACGGCAGCCGCCGTGGTCGCGGCGTCGAGAACCGGGAAACCGGCCGGGTCGAGGTGGACCCGCACCGGTGACGGCGGGCACGAGGAAATCGGCGGCGAGCTGTTTGCGCGGCGGGGTCCGGGAAAACACGCGACCATGAACGAAACCGAGGACCCCGGCACGGAATCCCCCGAGATCGCCGAGTGGGCGAGCAGTGCGATTCCCTCGACCGGCGAACAACTGGACGAAGACGAACTGGCCGCCGACCCGCTCGAGGAGGGTATGGATCCGCCCGACCACTGGTCGGCCGCGGACCGGTACGCCACTACGCCGCGGGAGCAGCGAGAGGGTGAACCGATGGAGCGCCGGCTGGCGGAGGAAGAGCCCGATATCGTGCCGGAGGGCCAGCGCTCGGCCAGCCGGCCCGACGCGCAGCCCGGCACCGCGGGGCCCTGAGCGGGGACAGCGCGGTGACGCGGCCGCAACGGCCCGGTCGGCGATTTCGCAGTGCGTGATCGGGTGCCGGCGCTGTGGCGGGCGTAGTGCGCAGTGCCCCGGTTCTGCCACTCGTCACGGCGTCGCGAGTCGGGGCCCCGGACTTACCGAACCCTGGGCGAGTTCAGTGCGCCGGTAGTCCGCCCGTAACCGGGCGGGCAACCGGCGCGGTCCGGGCTTCTTCGGCTTCCCGCCTTCGAACGCAGAACGCCGAGGTGGCCCGACCGGCGACTCGGTGATCCACACCTCCGCCGCGCGGCCCGGACGTCAGGCAGCGGTGCGGGGGCGCGGATTCAGGCTTTCGAAGGCGCGTTCGGAGCTCTGCGCGCCGTGTCCGGCCGCGATCTGACGGTCCACGAGATCGCGGACCGGGCCGATGATATCGAGATCGACCCCGGCGTCCCGGCTGGCCGACACGATGGCGTCCAAGGCGGCTTTGGTGAACGTCAGCGGCTGCAGTACCTCGGAGTAGTCGCCGGTATCGATCTGCGCTCCGGCCGCGGGCAGTGACGGGAGCACGGCGGCCAGCCAAGACGCGGCCCGGTTGCCGAACTCCTCGGCCGACATTCCGATATCGCGGACCATGGCCGCACCGTGGTAGTAGCCCGCGAACATTACGTACATGCCCGAGAGCAGGGCGAAGTCGACCACAGAGGCACGACCGGCATCGCTGCCGAAATACTCCGCGGTACCCAAGATTTCGAGCGTCTCGCGATAGGTCTGAAAGACGGCGGACGAGCCGCTGTAGAGCAGTGCCGACCCCGGCCGCCCGATCATCGACGGGGTGGCCATGATCCCGCCGTCGAGATAGGGGATGCCCAGCGCCGCCGCCCATTCGGCCAATTCCCTGGCCCCGGCCGGTTCCGTACTCGTGAGATTCACCAGCGCATGGTCGGCCGGCCACTCGCCCACCGGATCCAGAACCTCGTGCACCGACCCGTGGTCGAACAGACACGCGACGACGAGAGTGCTCGCTCGCACGGCCTCTTCCACCGTCGCGGCGCGGGTAGCGCCGCGTGCGACCAGATCGGCGTCCTTCCCCGGACTGCGGTTCCAGACGGTGGTCGGGTGTCCGGCGGCAACGAAGGCCGCGGCCAGCGCTCGGCCCATTGCCCCCAGGCCGAGCACGGTCACCGTCGTCTGTGTAGAAACTGTCACTGCGCGCGCTCCTGTGGTCGTCCGCTCTTGTTCGGGTGGCGTCGGGGCGCCGAGGACGATTCTTTGGGGTCACTGCCGCTGAGACAAGTACCCACTAATTAGTGGGGTACTTACCTATTCGTTAGCGGCCGTGGGCCGCCCGCCGGGTCGCGGGCACCGGTGCGCGGGCGTGAGCGCTCAGTGCCGCGTCCAGATGGGCTGAGCGAAGTCCGCGACCCGGGCCGCCTTCGGTTCGCTGCCCAGCAGCACCACCTCGCGGAACTGCCAGAGCAGGGCGCCGGTGGGGGCGTGGATCGTCATATTCGGGCCCAAGCGCATCTGCAGCAGGCCGGGTTCACCGGGCGGGGCGTCGACCGCGGGGGCGCCGTCGTGCATGCGGGCGGAGTCCGGCAGCACCCAGTGCGGAGTGTCGTCGGCGGCCAGCCGGTCGAAGGCGGCCCGGTGGACCGAATGGACTTCGTCCGCGTTCGGGTGCAGGCGCGTGATATCGGACAGCGTCGCCACCAGGGGAGTGATGGCGAATCCGGAGCTGGCCGGAAAATCGTCGAGCGTGCCGAGTACGTCCTCGGGGCCGGTCGTCAGCCCGAGTTCTTCGTGCAGTTCGCGCAGAGCGGCCTGCTGCGTGGTCTCGCCCGGTTCGACGCGGCCGCCGGGCAGCGCCCACTGCCCGGCGTTGCGGCCGCGATAGGCACGTTTGATGACCAGCACCGACAGCGATCCACCGGTTTCGACCACGCACAGCACCACGGCGGCCCGGCGCAATCCGTCGGTATCGGGTACCGCTATCCGCGGGAACACTGCCAGCCGGGCTCGGGCGAGGGTGCGGAAATCGTGGAGATTGTCGGGGACCCGTGGTCCCGGGTCTGTTCCCATACGTTCGATCATGCACCATCGGCCCGCGGCCGCCGGGCGGTGGGCGCGGCGTTCACATACGCCGCATCACCGAGACGACCTTGCCCAGCACCACCGCGTGGTCGCCGTCGATCACCTGATAGGCAGGGTTGCGCGGTTCCAGGTACACGTGACCGGCGCGGCGGCGGAACACCTTGACCGTCGCCTCCCCGTCCAGCATCGCGGCGACGATCTCCCCGGTCTGCGCGTCGGGCTGGCGGCGCACCACCACGATATCGCCGTCGCAGATGGCCGCGTCCACCATCGAATCGCCGCGCACCCGCAACCCGAACACGGTGCCGCGGCCCACGAGTTCCCGCGGCAGCGTGAGCACATCGTCGGTGTGCTCGTCGGCGAGGATCGGCGTACCCGCCGCGATATCGCCGACGACGGGGACCGCGACGGCATCCCGGGCGGGTTCCGCCCCGGCTCCGGCGTTCAGGAACAGCCGCACGTCCATCGGCCGGGAGACTCCGTCGCCGCGGCGCAGGAAGCCCTTCTCCTCCAGACTTTTCAGATGCTTCGACACCGAGGACGAGGAGCGCAGCCCGACGGCGTCACCGAGCTGGCGGGTATTCGGCGGGTAACCGTGCCGCACCACCCATTCCCGTATCGCCGCGAGGATGCGGCGCTGGCGTTCCGGCAGGGCCGAGGTGTCGAGGTGGTCGTATTCGGTCACCGCGACATCGTATGACCAGGCGTGACAGCCGCTTACGGGGTATCCGTCCCTGTCACCTCTGCCGGGCTGCGCGGCCGCCGGGGGTGCCAGGCCGCCGGGCGGCGGGCCCGGGCTCAGTGCGCCGCGTAGGGCCGCGCCGCGCGAGCGGTACGCAACGCCTCGCCCCACCAGACGAGCTGGTCGAGCAGCGTGGTGGCCGCGGTCTCGGCGCCGGAGCCGGGGGCCAGCGCGCCGGTATCGTCGCGCTGCCCCCAGGGGTTGTGGAAACTGACGGTGTCGCGGACGGTGACGGCGTGCAGTTCGGCGAACACCGTGCGCAGGTGCTCGGTCGCGCGCAGCCCGCCCGAAATACCGCCGTAGCTCACGAAACCCACCGGTTTGGCCTGCCATTCCGCGTGGTGCAGGTCGATGAAGTTCTTCAGGGTGCCGGGATAGCTGTGGTTGTACTCCGGCGTGATCACGACGAAGGCGTCGGCGGCGGCGAGCGTCTCCCGGGTCCGGGCGAGGCCGGCGGCGGGCGCGCCGAAGGTGTGCGGTAGTTCGGTGTCCGCGATATCGATGGTGGTGGGTGCCAGCTCGGCGCGCAGCGATGCCCTGGTCAGGAACCAGTCGCCCACGGCGGGTGCGAAACGGCCGTCGCGGCTGCTGCCGATGATGACCGCGACGCGCAGGGGTGTGCCGGCGCCGGATGTGGCGGCGATATCCATGTTTCCTCCAGGGTGTGCCGGGCGGGCGGGTGCGCCGCTCCGGCACCCACTCTGAATCCTCAACTAATGTTCAGGTCAAGTCGGAATTCCGGCCTCCTGTGACAGACCGCCGCCGGCGGGTATGCCGACGATAGAACGTGGCGCATCACGGAACGGTTGCGCGAGCTCTACACTGGCGCGGTCGGCGAGCCGACGTTCTAGGCTGGTAGCGGACGGCGTATGCCCTGGGACGAGGGAGCACATGGATATCGCGGAGGCGCCACAACCGGTGTACCGGCAGGCCCGCTTTGCCGATCTCGAGGACATCGCGGCCATCGAGGCCGAGGTGTTCGGTGAACCGTACCTGTACCTGATGCTGCGCCAGCTCTACGACCTGCACGGTTCGGAATGGCTGGTCGCCGAGGTCGCGGGCACGGTCATCGGGTACGCGCTCACCCTGGAGAAGTCCGGACGGGCGCTGCTGTTCACCTTCGCCGTGGCCAAGCGGTACCAGGGTGCCGGTTTCGGTCGCGCGCTGCTGAACCAGACCCTGCACATATGCCGCGAACTGGGTACCGGCACGGTGTACCTCACGGTCCGGCCCGACAATCATCCCGCCGGAAATCTGTTCAAACAGGCCGGTTTCGAGTTCGTCGAACACGACGAGCGCTACTTCGGGCCCGGGGAGCCCCGCGACCTGTACGAATTCCGACTCCATCCCTGAACGCTAAACTGGCTCGTATGGGCGAGATCTCGCCGTTCGTGGCGTCGGTCTCCACCAGGATCGCCAGGCACGCAGCGGCTTACACCGCCGAGCTGGATGCCGCCGCGCATCCCGAGCGGATGTCACTGGACACCTTCGCCGTGCACGTCGAAGCCGTGCTCGACGATTACGATCCGCCCAGCGCGCGTCGCCGTCACTCCGACACATTGGTCTTCCCGCACCTCTACGGCGCGGCCCGCGATCCCCGCCCCGATGAGGAGGGCTGGCGGGTTCCCAGCGCGGTACCGGCCGCGCTCATGGCCGCCGAGGTCGAGTTCCGCGGTCCGCTGCGACTCAGCGCCCGGCAGAACACCCTGCTGGCCGAGGAATACGAGGCGATCGGTGCGCAACTGTCGGAGGTGGGCCTGGCCACCCACGCGGCGCTGGCGTTCCGCCGCGCCATGGCGTTGTACCGGGTGAACGAGGACGACGAAGCCGAGGACCGCTGCGGCCTGCACCTGGCGCGTGCGAACACCCGTGGACTACCGCACGGGTTGCGGCGCTGGGCCGGACAGGCTTCCTATCTCCTGTGTGGTCACGGGTACCGGCCCTCGTGGCTGCTGGGCTGGGTGATCCTGCAGATGCTGGTGTTCACCGGTGTGGCATTGCTGCTGGGTGGGAAGGCGGTCGACGACACGGTCTACATGGGCGTCACCGGTTTCCTGAATCCGCCGGGCCCCGGTGATACGCAGGACTTGCCCCGGGCCGTGCGGACGCTCTTCGTCGTCGAGGCCTGGACCGGCGCGGTATCGATGTCGGTGTTCTTCGCACTGCTGGTCCGGAAGTGGTTCCGGATGTAGCCGGGGCTGTGGCGGGCGGATCACCACTCCGCGTCGAAGATCTTGTGCCGCAACGCCGACAGCGTGGCGACCGCGATATTGTCGCGTAACCGGCCCACCAGCGTGTTCCACTGCCGGGAGAAACCCGGATCGTTCTGCAGATCCTTCCACAGCGCGCGCAGTACCGGCGGCGTATGCGCGCCCGGCATCCACAGCCCGGCCAGATGTTCGAGAGCGGGCGCCAGAATATCGATCCGTTCGCGGCTGTGCGGGGCGAACCGGTCCGCTTCGTCGAGTGCGTCGGCCAGTACCGTCAGCAGCCAATCATGCGCGGCCAGATCCTCGCAGAACCGTTGCGCCGCCTCCAGATCGGTTTCGTCGCGCACGATCAGCCGCACCGAGCGGACGGTGTCGTCGTCCAGGTGCAGGGTCGCGGCCGGACCGCTGCTGCCGCCGACCCGGGCCGTCCAGCGCAGTCGGGTCGTCCCGGCCTGCACCGGTGGGTTCTGGTCCAGCCGGGAGTCGGCCCGGACCCGGGCCAGCAGCCGTTCACTGATCGACGCCAGGTCCAGCGGGGCGGTACCCGGCAGCGGGTCGGCGGCGAGATAGCCGTCGGCCAGGACGTTTCCCGCCGCCATCCGCTCGGGAATCCGGGTGACGACCTCGGTGACCCCCTTCTGGCTGATGTAGTGGGACCAGGTCTGGCGGCGGCGTTCCGCGGCCCGCACCACCCGGGTGCGCGCCGAGGACTGCAGCACCCGCCCGCCGGCCAGCGCGAGACTGGTGGCCACGGTGCCGACGATCCGGGCGGGCTGCTCACCCAGCCGCAGATCGCAATCGACCCCCACCGCCGTGGTGGGGGACAGGCCCAGTGTGCCCGGTCGCTCCCGCCACCGCACGCCGCAGCCGGGCAGCAGGGCCAGTAGTTCCCCGGCCTCGGCTCGGGTCAGCGCGGTGGAAGACGGCAGCAGGCAGGTGCGTACCTCACCGAGGACGACCAGGGGCGCGGTCGCGGCCATCTCAGGACCCGTCGAGTAGCAGGTGGGACAGCCGCTCGCTGATCTTGCGCGAGACCACCACGCCCTCGGCCGCACCGGTCGCGATGACCTGCGCGAGCACGTCCTCGTCCAGGTCGAGATGGTCGAGCACCAGCCGTACCGCGTGTTCGATACCGAGATAGCGTTTGGGCAGCATCGACAGGGTCTGATACGCCGCGAACGGCGCCGCGTCCGGGGTGAGCTGCACGACCGGCGGCACCTCGTGCCAGCGGCGCGGCCACGGCTCACCGTGCCACTGCTGCGGATCCACCACGGCGGCACCGTGGTAGCGCAGCATGCCCAGCCGCAGCAGATGCCAGACCGCGGCCAGGAACGGGCAGGACCAGCGGGTCACCGTGACGCCGTCGACGAGCTGGGTGCTCCACAACTGCACGTCCAGGAAGATGGAATGCTCGCGGCGGCCGAACTCCTCGGGCGGTTCGTAGGTGCGCCCGCGCATGGCCTGCGCCGGTTCGTGTTCGGAGGACCGGCGGCCGTTGCACAGCCACCCCGATTGCGCGGTCGGCGGTCGCCGCCCGGTATCGGGCGGCGCCGGTTCGGCGACGATCCGCGCGGCCACCATCTCGGCGACCGGGATCGGCTCACCCAGCGGTACCCCGTCCATGAACTGCGAGGTCTGCCAGCAGCCCGACTCGCGGGCCAGATAGTCGATGGTGAGCCCGGCCGCGTCGGCGGCGGTGAGCAGTTTGCCGAGGACTTCGGCGGGATCGGTATCGGGCTGGAAGTAGTCGTCGATCAGATAGCAGGTGCTGACCCGGACGTCCGGGCCGAACCGGACGCGGGCGGATTCGGTGAACGCCGCGACCAACGGCACGATCCGGCGGAACTCCTCCTTCACCCGCTCGAGGTCGCCCAGGAGGTCGTTGAGATAGAAGTGCCCGACCTCGATCGACAGATGCGAGAGCGGAACCGGGGCGACCCAGGGCTGTTCGGTGGCCTCGGTGTAGACCTGCCTGTCCCGCATCTAGAGCCTCTCCCAGCTGGCGACGTCCAGCAGGCGCCGCGCGAGTTCGGTGTAGGCCTGCGCCGTTTCGTGGTTGGCGATATGGGCGTTGACATCGCTGTCGAGGATCAGCTGCTCCCGCCACTGCAATACCGGTTCCATCGGCGTGGCGCCCAGTACCGCGGTCGCGCCCAGCCGGTTGGCGGTGGCCAGCCGGCGCAGCGCGACATCCTGTTCCTGCAACCAGGCCGCCTGCGCCGCGCGCTGCGCGGTGAGATGCGAGTTGGCGGCGGGTACGGCGGTGCGGATATAGCGGGTCGAGCCCAGCAGTTCGTCGGGATCGTGCCCGCAGGCCGCGCCGGTCTGCAGAAGTCCGTGCGGACCGTAGACCAGGCCGGCCGCCGCCAGGATGTGCTGGCGGGTCCAGCGGTGGAAGATCAGCCAGCGCGCTGTCCGGCGACGCAACTGCGGGAGCGCGGTCGCCTGTAGCGCGATCTCCAGCGCGACCGACCGGCCCGCGCTCAGATCGACGATCACGACCCGGAACTCCTGCTCCAGCGCCACCAGCAGTTCGGCGCAGCGGGTCACCACCGCGTCGTCGGCGGTGAGGAATTCGGCGCCGCCCTCGTCGCCCGGGAACAGCACCAGCCGCCCGGAGCGGGGGGCAACCCGTTTGAGTTCGGAACGATCGGTGGCGGTGCCGACATCGACCCGGGCCGCCGTCCCGGTCTGCCCGAGCAGATAGGAATGCACCCCGCCGTCGGCGATACCCCGTTCGACCGTGCCGATCTCGAACAGCGCCCCGGCGGTCGGCGACCCGAAATCGAAATCCACATAGGCGACGTTCCGGCCCGACATACACAACCGGTACGCGATATTGCAGCTGGTCACCGAACGTCCGGTGCCGCCTTTGTCGGAGGTGGAGAATACGAGCACCCCGACCCCCTACCGCGTCGCGTCCTGGCGCGCGTACGCCAGTTCGTCGAGCTGGATCAGCGCCTGGGTGGCCAGACTGTACGCGGTACCCGGACGCTCGTGCAGCACCCCGCGGGCCCGGTCCAGCGATTGCCGGATACGGTTCACCGCCGCCTGCTTCGGGGTCAGATCATCACCCTCGACCTCGAGCTCCTCCTGGTTGAGCAGATGTTCGGCCTCGCTCAGCAGATCGACGGCGCGGGCGACCATGGTCGCGGGGGCCAGCGGCGGTTCGCGGAAGGTGTCGTAGGCGATCACCAGGCATTCCATGACGCGCTCGGTGACGAACCAGGACGGTCCGGCCGCGACCGCGAACTCCGGGCCGAGCAGGGCCGCCGGATCGTCCCACAGGCCGGCCGCCGGGCCGTCGCGCTGGATTCGCCCGTCCAGATGGTCCATCGCCGCCTCGGCGAGCGCCATCAGCTGATCCCGGGTGTCGACATCGGTGCGCAGGCGCGCCGCCTGCAGGCAGCGTTTGAGCATCATGGTCACGAAATCCGGGACATACCATTCGAGTACGGAGCCCCCGCCGATGTCCTCGCTCCCGGCCAGGCCCAGCCGGACACCCGGATAGTGCAGGACCGCGGCCGCGTCCCCGGCGGTGAGGCGGCTGGTGATCCGGCCCCGGCGGGCCAGCTGATCGAAAACCGCCACCGTCCGGGCCAGGTCCTCGGTGCTGTCCCGGTATACCAGGTCCTGGATGAGGATGGCGGTGACGGTGAGACTGAAGTAGTCCGATTCCTCGCCGTCGGAGGTACGCCAGGGGATATCCTCCAGCGGCCAGCGGCCGCCGCCGAACCGGGCCACCGTGGACCAGTAGTTGCGGGCCAGTTCGAACCGCAGCTGCAGGGCGTCGGCGAGTTTGCGCTGCTCGTCGGTCAGCAGGTCCAGCTCCCGGATGCGCTGGGAGGACAGATCGATGATGCCGTCGAGGGCGACGGCGGTGAAGTACAGGTAGGGACGCGGTTCGGCGTGCCCGGCCGCGTGGCCGACCTCGCCGGGTACGAACTCGATGGGTTCGGCGGTGCGCACGATGCCCCAGCCCCAGCCGCATTCGAAGAGTCGCTCGTCGTCGGCGACGTCCACCTCGGAGGTCTGGCTGAGCCGGACCTCGTTGGCCGCCTGGACCCGTAGCCGCTCCAGCCGGGCCGACAGACGCCGGATCACCTCGTCGGCGGGGGCGTGGTTCTGGTTGATCATGTGCAGGATCGCTTGCCCCGCTTCCGATTTCGGCTCGGGCGTGTGGATGACGAAACTGCGCACCAGGCCCGCCATCGCGGCGGTGAGCCGGATCCCGACCGCGTCGATCACCAGCGGAATGCGTTCGCTCAACTGGCGTGCCTCGCGCCGCACCTCACCGCCGACGAAACGCTGGAATCCGCGCAGGAAACGCAACGCCGCGATACACAGACTCAGCGACATGGAATAGGAGTCGACGACCCCCAGGGCGAGCTGTTCCTCGGTCAGCGGGCGATCACCGGCCGCCCGCAGGTAGGAGCCGGCCGCGAAGAGCGGTTCCCCGTCGGGGCCGGTGTAGCGCCGCAGGTAGTCCTCCAGCAGGCCGACCACTGCGCCGCCGATGCGGGTCTCCTCGCCGAAGGGGTCGAGCGCCCGCCGGGCGTCGGCCGCCATATCGTCGGGCTGGTCCAGGGCGAAGGCCTCGAGTTCGGTCGCCGGGTACAGTAGGCACAGCAACTGTTCGGCGTCGCTGATCGAATTGCTGCCGTCGCGGCCGCCCCAGGTCCAGGTGTCGCCCCGGTAGGAGCAGGCGAGCACGGCCCGCCACAGGTCCAGCAGCTGTTGCCGCGGCCTAATTCTCATATCCGTGTCCTCGCCCCCGCGTTCGATCGGCGCGTCGAACGTCGTCACCTAGAGTGTGCCCCGAATTCGTTCGCGGGGACAACTATTCGGCCGGTTCCTGCGTTCAGGCCGGGCGGCCTTTCCGTCGGGCTCGGCCTCGTCAGTGATTGTCTCGACATCGAGTGCCGCCACAATCGGCCCCTGCGCCGACGTCATCCACGAAGGTCTGCACGTCGCCGCGGCGCAGCCGGCCCGTCCGCGCATGAACGAGTGGCTGCGCCGCAACGATGTCTTCGCCCCGGTGTTCGACGTGTCGCGCGGTGAGGGACCCGCTGTGGCCCGGCTTCATCCGAGTTCGACCGTGGCGACGGCATGCAACCCAAGGACGCGCCGGGCTCGGGCGATGACCGAAACGAGCTACGCGGCAGCATGTTTCATGCGCCGAAGGCCAACTCTATGCAGTCCCGCGACGATCGTGAGACCCGAATGCACTGTGCTATAAGATTACGATGTTCACGGAGAGCGCCCGCACCTCGAGCGCAGCAGCTGCACGATCCGGAGGGGCGCTGGACCCGGGCCGAGGCGACCGTGACGGGCGTCGCAGGAACTACCCGCTGTGAATGGACAGCTGGCCGATCTTCGCAAACAACTCATCTCGATGGTGCGAGACTCGATCAGTCTGTTCGCTCGAATAGTGCACAGGGACATTACGGCAACTGCTCGCCGGACGGTTGATGGGAGCGGGGTGTTCCGAAGCAAGGACCGAGACTCCGCTGGGCTCGTCGGAGACGAGGCGCCCGGCAACAGTCGACCGGGTGCCACGCTCACCGCAGACAGGTTCACCGATCTGCGGTTGACCGCCGAGGCATTGGACAAAACAGCGGAGAGGATATTCAAGCATTTCGCGAGAATCGCTCGATTCGACACCCCGAACGGTAGTCGAATATGGTACAGCTCCCAATATCATAGTACCAAACCGAACCATGAGCAGTATCCGCTGATAAGGCGGGCATTCGAAATATTTATCGAAGAATCGCAAGGGCGCGATCGTGTCGCATTGAACGAAATGTACGAGATTCCGGCAGAAAAGGTACGTGGCAGAACACTGGACGATATCGTCGCCGACATGGGTGACCACTGGCATATCAAGGGGCTCGCCGAGCAGCACGGAATTCGAGGGGAATCAGCCGATATCGATCCGTACCTGTTCGCGGCTTCCCTGGATCCCGGCCGGGAAGAATTACATCACCTTTGGACCTTCTTGAACCAGGTGAAGCACCACCAGGGCAAGGGCCTATCGGACGACGAAATCGTCTCCAAACTGCGCGACTGGCCGCGCTCTGCAGAAGAAGGGTTGATCGCGACGGGTGCGTGGCCCCATGAAGGCGGGCCGCAACGGCTGACGTATGACGATATGCTCGCCTGGCATCAAAAGTATCTCGGCGAACCTTTCAACCCCAGTACTCCCGTGAAGGGTATCATGGACCCGAATATGGTCCACAGCGATCACCCGATGAACAAACTATCGACCTTCCGGAACAATATGCGCGAGAAGGCCATCCTGGACGGAATCGACGCCCGGAACGCACAGGGTGCAGACATATTTGCCGGTTACGGAGCGAGTCATTACGCCTTACACCAGGACATCCTGGAGCAAAGGTATGGCGAACCTGTGACATATCGGTACGGGCAGACGAGCGGGAAATTGCTCATGGGGGACTCGAACCTCACGCCGTCGGATATTCGCCGTGACATCGCCGATGTGGAACAGCGGATCGCGGGAACGGACGATCCGATGGAGAAAAAGCTCTGGTCGGAGGAGTTGCGGACACTTCAGCATGAGCTGGGCAAGCGCACCTGACCCGGCGCTCGGTACCGAATCCACTGGTGCGAGTGGGGCAACGGCGGCTCACCCCGCGGCCCGACGAGGACGCGCGCGCCCGGGCCGAGCGGGAGGCGCGGATGACCGTCGCCGTCAGGCGTATCCGCGCCGAGGTGACCGAGGCCGGCCGGCGGGAGGCGCAGGCCGCCCGCCGGGAACCCGGTATGCCGCCGGACCTGGTCGACCGGGTGACCCGGCGTCTGGGCCTGGGGCCGGGCCGGTGATCCGCGCGGCGCGGGTCACCGCTGCGCGGAGTCGTGAATGTAGGTGAGGTCCGCCAGGAACTCGGTATACGCCGCCGCGCGGTCGGGGGCGCGCAGCACCGACGAGGGATGCACCGTCCCGGTCACCCGGAAGTCCGGGCGTTCGACGGTGCGGCCGCGCAGCGAGCCCACCGTGGCCGACGGGCCCAGAACCGCTTTCGCCGCGACCGCGCCCAGGCAGACCACCAGATCCGGGGCGATCAGATCCAGTTCGGTGGCCAGCCATGCCGAGCATGCGACGACCTCGGTCCGGCTGGGCTGTTTGTGGATCCGGCGTTTGCCGCGTTCGGTGAACTTGAAATGTTTCACCGCGTTGGTGAGGTAGAGCTCCTCGCGCTGGAATCCGGCTTCCTCCAGCGCGCGGTCCAGCAGCCGCCCGGCCGGTCCCACGAACGGTTCCCCGCGCAGATCCTCCTGATCGCCGGGCTGTTCGCCGACCATGACCACAGGTGCGTGCGCGGCTCCCGCGCCGAACACCGTCTGGGTGGCGTCGCGGTAGAGGTCGCAGCCGCGGCAGTCCGCCGCCGCCGCGCGGACCCGCCCGAGGTCGGCGCCGCCGGGAACGAACTCGGCGGCGCCGACCGGTTTCGATGCCCTGCGGCTGTTCGTGGCCGCGCGGGCGGCGGGGCTCATCGGCGGTCTACTTGCCCAGGGCTTCGGCCAGTTCGTTCTTGGTCATCTTCGAGCGGCCCTTGATATTGCGGCTCTTCGCTTCGTTGTACAGCTGGTCGCGGGTCCGGCCCTTGGGCTTGTCGGTGCCCGAGCGGAGGCCGCCGCGTCGCTGCGGTGACATATCACGGGTCGAGGAGCGGCTCGCGGTCTTGGTCTGACCGGCCTGGGCGCGGTTCTTGTTGACGGTCCGCGCACCGATTTCCTTCGCACGCTTGGTGCTCGCTCCGCGATCCTCGGCGGAATCCTTGATGTGCTCGTACTGCCGTTCCTGCTTGTCGGTCCATTCCTTCGGCATGACACACCTCCTGTCTGCCCGGCCGTATACCCGCGTACAGCCAGGACGATCAGCATGCAGGTCGCCGCGGGTCGTGGGCGTCCTACCCCGGCCGCGCGGGACTATGCAGAAAGTTTCGACGGTTCGGGCGTGTCGTTATCCGGGCTATCGGGCACCCGGTGCCCGGGTCAGCGCGGCATGGTGGTCCCGCATGGCGGAGATGACCGCGGCGAGCACCCGGTGGGCGGCGGCGAGATCGGTGGTGGGCAGGTCGGCGAGCGCCGAGCGGGTGCGGCGGCCCAATGGGTGGAAGAACTCACCGGCCACCGACATGCCGTGGTCGGAGTAGTGCAGCAGCACCCGCCGACGGTCGCCGGGATCGGTTTCTCGGCGGATATGCCCCGAGGCGATCATGCGTTCGACCAGGTAGGTGATCGCGGCCGGGGACAGGCCCATGAGTTCGCGCAGTTGTCCGGCGGTGAGCGGGCGGCCCTCGGCTTCGGCGGTGGCGACGTGCATGAGCGCGCGGAAATCGGTACTGCGCAGGGAGTGCGCATGGGCGAACAGATGCCCGATCTGCTCGGACACCGCGGTCAGCGCGCGGATATCGGTGGCGATCTCGCTTTCGGCGTGTTCCCGGGTCGTACTGTCCGTCTTCGCCGAGGGTTTGTCTCTCACCTGGGCCGTCCTTTCCCTGATCCCGCTCGCAAGAGTGTAGGTGCCGGGGGCGTCGGCCTTGCCGATTATTTCAGTTTCTGAAATAGTTGCCGGGTGGATGCCTGGGAACGCTTCGCCACCATGGTCACCGCCCGCCGCTCGTGGGTACTGCTCCTCGCCGTGCTCGCCGCCGCCTGTGCGGTGATCGTGGGCGTCGGTGGAAACGACGACGCGGGCCAGGCGCCGACCTCGCTGCCGCAGGATTCCGAAGCCGCGCGGGTCGACGCCGCGGTGGCGGAATTCCCCGGCGGCCGGGACGCGCCGGCGATCCTGGTGATCACCCGGGCCGACGGCGCGGAACTGACCGATTCCGACCGCGCCGCCGCCGCGCGAACGGTTCAGGAGGTTTCCGGTACTGCCGCGGACGCGCTCGTGGTCGCGCCGGACGGCAAGGCGGCGCTGGGGCGCGCGACGGTGTCCTCCGACCTGAACGGCGAGGACCTGGCCACCGAGATCGACCGGCTGCGCCAGGCGGCCGCACAGCACGCGCCGCCCGGCCTGACGGTACAGATCACCGGCGGCCCGGCGTTCGGCGCCGATATCGCCGACTCCTTCGCCGGTGCGGACGTGACCCTGCTGGCCGTTACCGCGCTGGTGGTCGCGCTGCTGCTCATCGCCACCTACCGCTCGCCGGTGCTGTGGCTGGTACCGCTGCTGGTGATCGGTCTCGCCGACCGGACCGCCACGAGTATCGGCACAGCGCTCGCCCGCGTCACCGACCTCTCCTTCGACGGTTCCACCGCAGGCATCACCAGCGTCCTGGTGTTCGGCGCAGGGACCAATTACGCGCTCCTGCTCGTTTCCCGCTATCGCGACGAACTGCACGGGCGCCGCGACCACCGCGACGCGTTGCGCGAGGCCGTCCGGCGCGCCGGCCCGGCGATCCTCGCCAGCAATGTGACCGTGGTGCTCGCCCTGTGCACGCTGCTGCTCGCGACCCTGCCCAACACTCGTTCGCTCGGCCTGATGGCGGCCGCCGGCCTGCTGGTCGCGGTGGCCTTCGTCCTGCTGGCGCTGCCGCCCGCCCTGGCCCTGTGCGGACGGAAGATCTTCTGGCCCTTCGTTCCGCACGCGAGTGCCGACGGCGCCGCGGCGCACGGGGTGTGGCACCGGATCGCGACCCGGGTGGTGGCCCGGCCCGCCGTCGTCGCAGGCGGGGCGATCACGCTGCTGGTCGTGTGTGCGGCGGGTTTGACCGGCGCGGATATCGGGCTGTCGCAGACCGAACAGTTCCGGGTGCGGGCCGAATCGGTGGACGGACTGGATACCTTGGCTGCCCATTTCCCTTCGGGCGCTTCGGATCCGACCGTCGTACTCACCCGGCACGCCGCCGCCGCGGCGGTCCGTCCGGCGCTGGAGTCCGCGCCGGGTGTCTCCGCTGTGGTGGCCGCGGGGGGTCAGGACGGGGTGGACCGGTGGATGATCACCCTCGAGGCCGCTCCCGAATCCGAGGCGGCCTACACGACGATCGAACAATTGCGCGGCACGCTGGCCGGAATCCCCGGCGCCGAGGCCATGGTGGGCGGGAGCGACGCGAAAGCGCTCGACACCCGCGATGCCGCCCGGCACGACCAACTGCTGGTGATCCCGCTAATCCTGCTGGTGGTCTTCGCGGTGCTGCTCGTCCTGCTGCGGGCGCTACCGGCGGCGGTCCTGCTGATCGGCGTCACCGTGCTGAGTGCCCTGGCCGCGCTGGGGCTGGGCAGCCTGGTGAGCACGCATCTCTTCGGCTTCCCCGCGCTGGATACGACGGTGCCGCTGTTCGCCTTCCTGTTCCTGGTGGCTCTCGGTATCGACTACACGATCTTCCTGGTGACGCGGGCCCGGGAGGAGACACCGGGCCACGGCACCGTCGACGGTATGGTGCGCGCGGTCTCGGCGACCGGCGCGGTGATCACCAGTGCCGGAATCGTACTGGCCGCGGTGTTCTGCGTTCTGGGTGTACTGCCGCTGATCACGCTCACCCAGCTCGGCATCATCGTCGGCATCGGCATCGTGCTCGACACCTTCCTGGTGCGCACCGTCGTCATCCCCGCGTTGTTCGCCCTGGTGGGTCCGAAGGTGTGGTGGCCCAGCGGTTTCGGCGGCGACGCGCACCCCGTGCCCGCCGCCGAACTCGCGGAGCAGCGGTAAAGCAAGGGAACGACCCGCCCATAAGTGAGGCGGCCCCGATTCACACCGTTCTGATAGGTAAGGCTAACCTGAATCCGTTTTGTACGATTCAGAGGCAGGACGGTAGAGCGCATGGCATCGAATATGCAGCGTGCACGGCGGTGGAAGCGGAGCTTGCCGCCACGGCGATGGATGGTCGCCGGCATGATCGGGGCCCTCGCGCTGACCGCCGGGTGCTCGACCCGGGAAGCACAGACCGAGGAGGCGGCCGCCACCGGCGCGCTGTCCATCGTCGATCAGCGGGGCGAGACCGTCACGTTGGACGGTCCGGCGGACAAGGTGGGGTTCACCGTGATGCCCGCGCCGTCGATCTTCGCCGCGGTCGATCGGGGATACGACCGCATCGTCGGCATCAATCAGTCGACCCTGGTGGCGAACCGAGGCGGTATGTTCGCCACCATGTTCCCCGGCTCGGCCGATTCGGCCGTCGTCGCGGGCAACGACTTCGTGCCGAACGTGGAAACTCTGCTGCACCTCGACCCCGATGTGGTGGTGCAGTGGGGCGACCGGGGATCGGAGGTTACCGCGCCGATCGAGGCGGCGGGTTTCCCCGTCGTGGGCCTGAAGTACGGCACCCAGGACGATCTCGAGCAGTGGATCACCCTGTTCGCGCAGATCGCGGGTAAACCCGAACGCGGACAGCAACTCATCGACTGGCAGCGCACCGAACAGACCGAGATGCGCGCGCAGGTGGCGGCGCGGACGACACCGCGGCCCCGGGCGATGATCCTGTCCCGGACCGGTGACACCTACAGCACCACCAGTGCCAAGGGTTACGACGGCTTCCAATTCGACCTCGTCGGCGCCGACCTGGTGACGAAGGGTTTCGTCTCCGAGTCCGGGCAGGTGGGCCCCGAGCAGATCCTGGCCTGGAACCCCGAGGTCATCATGCTGAGCGGATTCGACCAGAGCACACCCGCCGATATCTACGCCGACCCCCGGCTGGCCGGTGTGCGCGCGGTGCAGAACAAACGCGTCTACAAGACCCCGCTCGGCGGTTACCGGTGGCAGGTACCCGGTGCCGAATCGCCGCTGATGTGGCAGTGGATGCACCAGGTCCTGTACCCGGCCGCGCGGGACGGGCAGTTCCGCGCCGAGATCCGGGCCGCCTTCGATGACCTGTTCGCGTACCGCATCTCCGACGACGAGATCGATCAGGTGCTGCGCTTCGACCTGAACAAGGACGCCGCGGGTTATGACCAGTTCCTCCGCTGACCCGGCGGCGGTCGCGGCGCCGGAAGCTCCGGCGCCGCGCCGCGCGCGCTTCGATCGGCGCCTCCTCGCCATCCCGGGATTCCTGGTCCTGCTGATCGTGGTGGCCCTCGCCGCGCTCGCGGTGGGCCGCTACACCGTGCCACCGAACGAAATCGTGCGAATCCTGCTGAGCCAGGTCTTTCCGCTGGACCAGACCTGGTACGCGCAGGAACGCACCGTGGTGCTCGATGTGCGGCTGCCCCGGGTGCTGCTGTCGATCCTGCTCGGCGCCGGACTGGCGCTCACCGGCGCGGTCATGCAGGCCGTGTTCCGCAATCCGCTGGCCAGCGCACAGGTGCTGGGTGTGTCCTCCGGCGCCTCCTTCGGCGGTGTACTGATCCTGCTCGCCGGTTTCGGCGGTGCCGCGCTGGTCGGCGGCGCCTTCCTGGGCGGCGTGCTGGCGCTGGTGCTGGTGGTGGCGATCGCCCGGGCCGTGCCGGGCGCGCCGCTGCTGATGATCGTGCTCGGTGGCACCGTGGTGGGTGCGATGTTCCAGGCGATGGTCTCGTTCATCACTTATATCGCCGACCCCTACAGCGAACTACCCTCGATCGTGTTCTGGCTCATGGGTTCGCTGGCGACGGCGACCTACACCAAGGTGGGCACGGCCGCGCTCCCGATCGTGGCGGCGGGCCTGGTGGTGCTCGCCCTGCGCTGGCGGCTGAACATTCTCGCCATGGGCGACGAGGACGCCACCGCACTGGGCCTGAATCCCGCGCGGCTGCGCAATGTCCTGCTGCTGTGCGTCGCGCTGATCACCGCGGGTTCGGTCTCGGTCGCCGGGGTGATCGGCTGGGTGGGCCTGGTGGTCCCGCATCTGGTGCGCATGATGGTCGGTACCGACAACCGGATGGTGCTGCCGGTCAGCGCGCTGCTCGGGGCGGCCTATCTGACCGTGATCGATACCCTCTCGCGCACCCTGAGCACCGCCGAGATCCCGATCGGGATCCTCACCGCAATCATCGGTGCTCCGTTCTTCGTGGTGCTGCTGATCCGCAGCCATTCCCGCCTGTGGGGTGCCGATGCTCGAGGCTAGTTCGCTCTGTTACCGCTATTCGGCCAAGGGGCCGTGGATCTTTCGCGACGTATCGGTCCGCGCCGCCGCGGGCGAGGTGTTCGCCGTGCTCGGGCCGAACGCACGCGGTAAGACCACCCTGCTCAAGTGTCTGGCGGGTCTCATCCGGCCGGTCTCCGGTTCGGTCGAAGCCTCCGGCCCGGTCGGGTATGTCCCGCAGAGCCATTCGGTCGTGTTCGCGTTCTCGGTGCTCGATATCGTCCTCATGGGCCGGGCCCGCACCGTCAAGATCTACAGCACGCCCACGGCCGTCGATCGCGCCGCCGCCCGGGAGGCGCTGCGCCGGGTGGGCGTACCGCACCTCGCCGACCGCGACTACACCGCGCTCAGCGGGGGCGAGCGTGCGCTGGTGCTCATCGCCCGGGCGCTCGTCTCCGACTGCGACACCCTCGTGCTCGACGAACCCGCGGCCGCCCTAGACCTGCGGAACCAGGCCCAGGTGCTGACCGTGCTCCGCGCGCTGGCCGACGAGGGGATAGCGGTCGTGATGACCACCCACCATCCCGATCACGCCCTGCACGTGGCCGAACGGTCCATGCTGATGGTCGCCGCCGACGATCAGCGCCACGGCCCGACCCGCGAACTGCTCACCGGCGCCCTGCTGTCGGAGATGTACGGCGTGCCGATCGTGACCGCCGATATCGAGACACCCAGCGCGGTTCGGCGGCTCACCGTGCCGGATTTCGGACGGGGGATCTCGTGACGGTACTGAAAGCCGTGATGGCCCCGGCCCGCGGCGAGTACGCCGGCGGATTCCGCGAGATCGATGTCTACGATCTGCCGGGGGAGTGCACCGGCGCGGTCACCGGTCTCTACCTGACCGGCGATGTGGACCAGGAATACCTGGCCGAGCAGCGTCGGATGCTCGATTCGTTCGTCGCGCGGGGCGGACGGATCGTCGTGAACGGGCATGTGCAGCGAGTATTCCTCGAAGGGCTGACGAGATGGCGCAAGCTGGAGTTCCGTAACCCGCGCGACCTCGCGTTGACGCGGGTGACCGAACACCCGGTGTGGGCCGGCACCGACCCGAAGTCGTTCCTCTACAACACCGGTACCCGCGGACCCGTCCCGTTCGCGGAACTGGAACGTATCGGTGTCGCCGGATTCTACGGGCGTGGCTGCTATCCGGACCTGCCCGAGGACGCCCGGGTCGTCCACACCATCGGCCGCACCCGGGCGCCGATCGATTACGACTATCCACTCGGTGCGGGCCGGGTCCTGGTCCACGGCGGCAACGACCTGCTGCAGTTCGCCACCGCCGACCGCGGCACCGCGCGGCTGTATCCGCAACTCCTGCGCTGGCTGGCAGGCAGCGATGGCTGACCCCGAGACCGGTATCGTCTTCCTGCACGGCGGCAGCCATGCCCAGCTGGCCACCCTCGCCGATCCCGCCCTGGCGCCCTACCGGATCCGGCCGGTGCACGTGCGCACCGGCGCCCTGGCGGAGATCGGCGCGGCGGAGGTGATCGTGGTCGCCGACCGCCTCCGTCCGGACCTGCTGGGGCGGTGGACCGATACCGTCCGCGCCGGGCTCGACCGGGGCGCCACCGTGCTCGTCTTCGGTGAGAACTACGCCGGACAGTGGTTGCCCGGCGTCCGGGAACAGCCCCGGCCCACCGTCTTCTGGTGGTGGCGCACCGGCGAGGACCACCGGCTCCGGAAACAGGCCCCCGGCCACCCCGCCTGGGAGTTCTTCTCCGACCGCGCAGTGATCTGGCACTACCACGGGGTGCTGGAACCGCCGCCGGGCGCGGTGAGCCTGGTCGACCTGCACACCGCGGACGGTGTCCGCGACGGCTCCGTTCTCTTCATCGACGAGAGTTCCGGCGCGGGGCGGTTGCTCGTCACCACCATGGACCCGGTGTACCACCACGGCTCCGGGTTCATGCCGGGAGCGACGCAACTGCTCTATTCGGCACTGCACTGGGCCACCAGGAAGAGGGAGAAGACATGCTGACAGTCCTCGAATCCGGGACACCGATCGAGCTCTCGTTCGCCGATCTGATGAAATACCACGGCACCGAGTTTCCCGGTGGCGTCGCGCACGCGTACTGCGCTGTGCGGCATGCCGTTTCACTGTTCGGCACCGTCGAACGACGGGAAGTGACGGTCCGCACCGCCTTCCCCGGCCCGGGCGGCCGCGACGCGATCGAGATGGCGCTGCGCGCGGTCACGGGCGACCGTTTCACCGTCGTCCCCGAACTCGCCGCCACCGAGCGCGGGCGCGTCCTCGCCCGCTACGTCTGGGAATTCACCCACCGCGACCGGACTGTCCTGCTGCGGTTGCGAGACGCGGGATTCGTCACCGCCGAATTCATCGAACTCGGCGCGCGCCGCGACCGCGACGCGGCCGACAACGCCCGGCTGACCGTATTGAAGCAGGAGATGACCGACCGGCTGCTCGCCGGCGCCGTGGGCGAGGTCTACGAAGAGGTGCCGCCACCGACGCGCTGACGCGCATCCCCTCCGGCTCCGGGGCCCCGCCCTACACTCGGCGCGCAGTGCGTGCCGGTTTCCCGGACGAGGGCCCGGGTACGCGACCGGTACGACATGCGGAAGGAGGGCCGATCCATGGCGGCCGACGGGGTAGAGGGATTGCGGACGGTAGTACTGGACTGCCCGGATCCGTGGAAGCTGTCCGAGTTCTATCTCGGATTGCTCGGTGGGGAAGTGGTGCGTGCGGAAAGCGACGACACCTGGGTCGCCATGGTCGACCCGCAGGGCCGGCGCCTGGCGTTCCAGTTGTCGCCGGAGTACCGGCCGCCCCGGTTCCCCGATCCGGCCGGTTCGCAGCAGGTCCACTTCGATGTGCTGGTCAGCGATGTGGAGGTCGCCGAACCGGCAGTCCTGGCGCTCGGTGCCACCTTCGTCCACGCGGAAGAGACATTCCGGGTCTACACCGACCCGGTCGGGCATACGTTCTGCCTGGTCTGGTTCACGTGACCGCAGCCGCGGTCGCCCTGTTCACCCGCGACCTGCGGGTGCGGGACAACCCGGTGCTCACGGCGGCGCACCGGGAGGCCGCGACGGTGGTCCCGCTTTTCGTTCTCGACGAAGCCATCGTGTCCGGTCGTTCCTGCCCACCCAATCGCGCGCATTTCCTGGCGGCCGCCCTGCGCGAACTCGACGACGAACTCCGTGCGCTCGGCGGCCGGCTCGTCATCCGCGCCGGAGACGTCGCCGAAGAGGTGGCGCGGGTGGCGGAGACGGCGGGCGCGCCGGTCGTCCATATCGCCGCCGATGTCAGCGCCTACAGCCGCCTCCGGGAGCGGCGGCTGCGGGATCGCCTGGCCCGCGACGGTCGTGGGCTGCGGGTCCACACGGCCTCGCTGACCGTCGTGCCGCCGGGAGATCTGGTCCCCGCCGGCAATGATCACTTCGCCGTGTTCACGCCCTATCTGCGGCGCTGGACCAGCGACCGGCACCGGGCGCCGCTGCGCGCGCCGCGCCGCCTCGAGCTGCCGGAGATCGCCGCCGGGTCGCTCCCGGAGCCGGGCGAGCTCGGAGCGGGCGAACGCTCGCCCGAACTGTCGGTCGGCGGCGAGACCACGGGCCGGAAAATCCTGCGGGACTGGCTTTCCCGCAGCCTCGACGGCTACGCGTCCGGCGGCGACGATCTGGCCGCCGACACCACCTCACGGCTGTCCCCGTACCTACATTTCGGCTGTCTCTCGCCGGGGGAGGTGGTTCGCCGCGCCGGTGATTCCACCGAGGGCGCCGCCGCGTTCGTCCGGCAGGTGGCCTGGCGGGACTTCCACCACCAGGTCCTGGCCGCCCGGCCCGGCGCGGCATGGGCCGACTATCGCGCGCGGGATATCCGCTGGCGCGAAGACGAGCAGGCGCTCGCAGCCTGGCGCGAGGGACACACCGGTATCCCGATCGTGGACGCCGGGATGCGGCAATTGCGCGCACAGGGCTGGATGCACAATCGCGCCCGCCTGATCACCGCGAGCTTTCTCGCCAAATCGCTGCGGGTGGACTGGCGGGCCGGCGCGCGGCACTTCCTGTACTGGCTGGTCGACGCGGACCTGGCGAACAATCAGCTCAACTGGCAATGGGTCGCCGGGACCGGAAACGACACCCGCCCGAACCGGGTACTCAATCCGCTGCGCCAGGCCGACCGCTACGACCCGCACGGCGACTACGTGCGCCGCTGGGTCCCCGAACTCGCCGATATCGAAGGCAGGGCGATCCACCGGCCGTGGCGGCTCGACACGGACTATCCGGCGCCGATCCTGGAGTTTCCCGGGATGTGACGCGACGATGCCCGGACCGCACGGCCCGGGCATCGTCGTATCCGCCGCGTACTCAGCGGAATTTGGATTTCGCGGCCTTCTTCTTGGCCTTCGCCTTGGCTTTGTCGGCCTTCGCCTTCGCCTTGGCCAGCTGGGCGCGCTGCGCCTTGGCCGAGGCGCCGAGTTCGCCACTGCGGTGTTTGGTGTAGTCGGCGAGTTCGGCGGCGCGGTTCTTGGCCGCTTCGGCCCATTCGGGGCCGCGGTGCTGGGCTGTTTCGGCGAGTTCGCTGCCGCGGTGTTTGGTGTAGTCGGCGAGTTCGGCGGCGCGGTTCTTGGCCGCTTCCGCCCACTCCGGCCCCCGGTGCTGCGCCGTCTCGGCGAGTTCGCCGCCGCGGTGTTTGGTGTAGTCGGCGAGTTCGGCGGCCCGGCTCTTCGCGACCGCGGCCCATTCGGGACCACGGGTCTGGGCGGTTTCGGCCAGCTCGGCACTGCGATGCTTCGCGATATCGGCCCAGTCGGCGCCCCGCTTCTTGGCGGTGTCCGCCCACACCGGACCCCGCTGCTGGGCGATCTCGGCCAGCTCCGCTCCACGGTCGGCCGCGGAACCCACCAGGTCCCGCCCCCGGTCGGTGGCCTGGTGCAGTTGCTGCCGGACGGCCTCGCCCGTGCCGTTACGGGCCGACGAACCCACCGGCAGCGCACCGCCGACGGTGGCGGCCGCCCGGCGGGCGGCGCGGCGTCCCCGCCAGCCCAGCGAGGGTTTACCCGCGGTATCCGATGCCGCGATCATCAGGCCCCCGAGCAGGCTCACGTCCTTGAGGAATGCCGTCCGTTTGGCCGCGCGGCGCTCGGGGTCGTTCTCGGCCCAGAAGTTCTGCTCGGTCACCGTCGCCGGAACCACGGTCGCCGCCAGCGCCAGCGCCGCCGGGCGTGGTGCCTTGCCCAGTGCCAGCAGGGCGCCTCCGGCGATCTGTACGGCCGCGGTCACCCGCACCAGGGTGCTGGGGTCGGCGGGCAGGTTGCCCGCGATATCGGACGGCAGCGATTCCTTCCCCTTGTGGACCAGAGTCGACGCTTCCTTCACCCGTGATTCCGGATGCATCAGTGTTTCGACTCCGTTGACGACGAACGCACTCGCCAGCAGGGGGCGGGCGAACCGGCGTAGCAGCATGATGTGCATCCCTTTCTTCGGTGTTTCGCATCTGTCACAGCTGGTCACCAGGGGTAGTAGGCCAGAGTACTGCCGATCTACCCGGCTTCCGGGCCGGGAAACAGAACCGGACGCAACGTGTCCGCCCGGACCGGCGTCGGGACGGGGGAGCGAATATCCGGTAACCCCTCTATAGTATGACCAGGATCACATCGGATCGATCGGACCAATCGCCACCACCAGGTCGGGAATCGAATCATCTCGCTCCGTGCACGATTCGCCGCCGCGCCGCGCCGCCGGTTCGGATATCCTCCGGCAAATATCGCGCCGACGGCTGTACCGCCGGGCTGCCCACTGTCTACTCTCGGTTCCAGGGAATCCCCACCGCAGGCGCCCGGCCTCCGCGCCGCGGAGCCGCGGTGGCGGGGTCGCGCTCTCCGCGACCACCCGGCAGTCGTACGAGCCGGAGAATCTGCACATCGCCTGTCATCGGAAGGACGAAATACAATGTCCGCCACGATCCCGGATCGTGAGGCCACCGATCTCGCCCTCGGCCTGGCAGTCCGAGCACCGTCCGTGCACAACACCCAACCCTGGCTCTGGCGGTCCGCCGACTCCGGTATCCGACTCTTCGCCGATACCGGCCGGCAGTTGATCGTCACCGATCCCTCGCTGCGCTCGCTCGTCGTCAGCTGTGGTGCCGTGCTGCACCATATGCGCGCCGCGCTGGCAGCGCTCGGCTGGGCTTCCACCGTGGACTACTGCCCGGACCCCCACGATCCCGACCACCTCGCCACGATCCAGACCACGCGCCGGCCGCCCACCGACGCAGATATCGAACTGGCCGCGGCCATCCTGCTGCGCCGCACCGACCGCCGCCACTACCTGCCCAAGCCGATCCCCGCCCGCTATCTGCGGTCGCTGGCCGCGCAGGTATCGGCCCGCGGCGCCGCCGTCCGGCAGGTTCCCGACACCCTGCTGCCCTGTCTCGCGGTCCCCATGCAGCACGCGGTCGCCGCGCATGCCACCGACCGGCTGTACCAGGAAGAGATCGCCCGGTGGAGTGGACGTGACCGGTTCACCGACGGTGTGCCGTCCCGGAACGCTCCCGCGGCGCGCCCGGCCGGCGAGATCCCGGTGCGCACATTCGCCGACCCCGCCCTGCTCGATCCGGCGAACCAGCCGGACGCCGCGAAATGGCTCGTCGTCGGCACCACCCGCGACGACCGGCGGGCCCAGCTGCGGGCGGGGGAGGCGACGAGCGCGCTTCTGCTGACCGCGACCGAACTGGGCCTGGCCACCAGCGTGCAGACCGAACCTCTCGGCGTACCGGACGCACGGCAGGAGATCCGGACCGGCCTACTCCACGACTGCGCGTACCCCCAGTCCATGGTGCGGGTCGGATGGAGTTCCCGCGGCTCCGCCCCGCTGGCCGATACCCCGCGGCGCCCGATCGACGAGATACTCGAAGTCTGAACCACAGGGGTCGCACGGGCATTTTCCGCCCCGTCAGTAACCGCGTTCGGTATCGATGAGGGCCAGCAGCGGTTCGCCCGCCGCGAACCGCTCGACATTCGCTCGCACATGCTCGGCCAGCAGGCCGGGCAGACCGCCCGACGGATTCGCCAGATGCGGGGTGATCACCGCATTGGGCAGCGACCACAGCGGATGTCCGTCCGGCAGCGGTTCCGGATCCGTCACATCCAGGGCCGCGCCCCCGATGGTCTCCTCGCGCAGCGCCCGCACCAGCGCATCGGTATCGATCAGCGATCCCCGGGCGATGTTCACGATCCAGGCCGCCGGTTTCATCCGGGCCAACGCGTCGGCGTCGACGAGGTGCGCGGTATCGGCCGTCGCCGGTGCCGCGATCACGATATGGTCCGCGCGCGAGAAGAGTTCGGCGTTCCTGCTCGCGTCCACCGTTTCGACCGCCCCCGGTACCGGCGTCCCGGAACGGGTGGAGGCCAGCACCTGTGCCCCGAACGCGCGGAACAGCGGGATCATCGCCCGGCCGATACCCCCGCAGCCGATGATGGCGACAGTGGCCCCGTGCAGCGTCCCCACCCGGGTCTCGAACTCGGCCTTGCGCCACGAGGTCGAACGCGCCTGTTCACCCAGCCCCCGCACCCCCGCCAGGAGCAGCAACACCGCGTGCTCGGCCACACTCGGCGCATAGGCACCGGCCGCCGAGGTCCAGACGCGGTCGTCGTCGATGAGGCCCGCGGCGAACCACCGTTCGATCCCCGCGCTCGGCAACTGCACCCACCGCACCGCATCCGGTAACCGTTCGGGGAAGGAATCCGGCCCGCCCTTCCACACCACCGCCTCGGCATCTTCCAACGGCACCAGCCGGCCGCCACCCGCCTCGATTCCCCGGGCGAGGGCGGGGTCGTATTCCGGACCCAGGTGGATGGCGGGGACTCTGGTGTGCGGCACAGTTCACTTCCGGGACGTCGGGGCTGATGGCCGCATCATCATCCGCAGCCGCGGGCGTCGTCAACAATTCCCCTCACCCGGACCGAGACCCTGGATGCGGACCGGGCCGCTAGGACAGATTTCCGGAAGCCAGCGCCCGCACCCCGGCCACGGTCCCACCGTCGACCAGCAGATCGACCCCCGAGATAAAACTCGACGCCGGGTCCAGCAGGAACACCGCCGCATGCGCGATATCGTCCGGCGTCCCCAATCGCCCGGTCGCCGACGCGTTGACCATCGCCCGCATAGCCGCGCCCGACTCACCGTCCAGCTCCTGCCGCCCCATCGGCGTCGAGATCACCCCCGGACTGATCGAATTGAGCCGCGCACCCCGCCGCCCCCACGCGACCGCCGCGGCCTGCACCCGCGCCACATTGCCCCGCTTCGCCACCGCGTACGCGGTACCCGGATGCGCCTCGTGGTCCAGGAACGGCAACGCCAGCAACTCCGCCGCCGGCGTATGCGCCAGCGCCGCGACCTGATCGTCGGGCAGCGGCGCCATATACGCCGACATACTCGCGATCACCACCCCCGCCCCGCCCTCGGCGACCACACTCTCGAAAGCATCCAACACCAGCGCCGTCCCCAGCAGATCCACCTCCAGCACGGCCTTCGTCACCGCCTGGGTCGGCGACACCCCCGCGGTGTGCGCGATATGAGTGACCCGCCCCGCCTCGCCGGCGGCCGTGGCCAGCGCCGCCACCGACCCGGCATCCGAGACATCGACATGCTGCCCGCGCACCTCATGCCCCTCCCCGGCCAGCACGTCGACCACCGCGCCCAGATTCTCCTCGTCGAAATCGGCGATCAGCAGCCGCCGGCCACCCCCCACTCGGCGCGCGATGGCCCGCCCCATACCCCCGACCCCGATAACGACCGCGACATCCTGTCCCACCTGGCGCTCCTCACCGCGACTGCTCCGCTGCGAACCACAATCTACCCACGCGCTGTCGCAGCCGGACCGGAATTCGTCACCCGCTGACAATGGAGCGGATAACCCCAGGTGGCACCCGCGATTTTGCCCCGGTGGCGCGATCCGATACTCTTGCTGAGCACACCGGTCCGGGTGGCGGAATGGCAGACGCGCTAGCTTGAGGTGCTAGTGCCCGTTATAGGGCGTGGGGGTTCAAGTCCCCCTCCGGACACTTTTTTGCTGCATTTGTGCCCCAGAAACCGTGTCCGTGCACTGCCTGGACACCCATTTTCCGCTCAACGCTGCGACCTGCGGTTTCACCCCGAGCGGGGGTGAAAATTGTGACCGATGACACACTGCGGCCGCTGCTTCCCTCCTTCGCCGACCGGCCCGGAATCGGCGAATCGTCGGTCTTCGCGTCCGGTCCCGCCCTGCCTATGGCGACCCTCGAACAACCCGTGCGATCGAGCGCCGTGCACAGCATCCGGCCCGTCGACACCAACGGCCGCGTCGTCGACAAAGCCATCGTCGACGCCCTCGACTGGCACCCCGGCGACCTGCTGTCCTGGCGCGTCACCGGCGGCCTGGTCCTGATCACCCGACCCGGACACGGCCGCCGCGGCGTCACCAAATACGGCCACATCTCCATCCCGGCCGCTGTCCGGCACGCCGCCGGAATCCGCATCCGCGAGCGGGTCCTGCTCGCCGCCGACCCCGACCAGGCCCTGCTGGTCGTCTATCCCGCCGACGTCGTCGACGACATCCTCGCCCGCCGCTTCGCCGAAGGAGAAACCCGATGACCACCGGCACCCAAGCCGATATCGCCGCCGTGCAGATGATGATGGAACGCTTCGGCCTCACCGTCGCCGACCTCGGCACCGGAGCACCGCCCGAGACCGCGCGTCCCGCACCGACCTTCGCCGACTTCGTCCCCGCCGCGATCGACCGGATGCCCGCGGGCCGCACCCGGGAGCACTACTGCACATATTGGAACAAAATCCTGGCTCAACCCGGCTGGGGTGAACGGCGACTCGACGAACCAACCACCGCGGATCTGCAGGTGCTGTGTGAACAGATCCGAGCCCAGCGAGTCGTGCGCCGCTCCGACCGCGGCGGAAACGAAGTCGTACGCCACGTCATCGACGCGCTGCGCAAGCTGTACAGGCAGGCCGAGGACAGCCGGCTCATCGATCCCCGCGATAACCCCGCTGCCCGCCTGGCCAAGCCCAAACGCACCCGCTCCAACCGCCGTGCCCTCCCGACCGATCTGCTGGCGCAGCTCGTCGAAGTCGCTGCCACCACCGGCAACGACCCCGAGCTGGACAGCCTGATCCTGCGACTGCACACCGAAACCGCCTGCCGCCGCGCCGGAGCCCTGGCCCTGCGACCGCAGGATCTCGACCCGGTGCAATCAGTGATCCTCCTGCGGGAGAAAGGCGGAACACAGTTGTGGCAACCGATCTCACCGACACTCATGCAAGCTCTGTGCCGCCATGCCGAACAACGCGGTGCACCTGCCTCGGGTCCGCTGTTGCGTGCGCGGAACGGCAACCCGATCACCCGCCGCCGCTACAACCACCTGTTCGAACGACTCGGTAAGCACCTCCCCTGGGTGCACACCCACGGCATCTCGATCCATTGGCTGCGCCACACCACCATCACGTGGGTCGAGCGCCACTACGGCACCGCCGTCGCGCGGGAATTCGCCCGCCACAGCCAGACAGGTGGGGGAGTGACCGGCATCTACACCACTGCCACCATCAGCGAAGTCGCCCTTGCCGTCGCGCACCTCACCGGCGAACCCCACCCACTGGCCACCGACATTTCCGATCATCGGGGGCCTTCACGGAGTCCGGCCCGGCGCGAGTAGGAGATCTGTCCCGGGGGTCTGGCCTGTGCTCGGCCTGCGGTTACGGTTCTCTCCGCGTCAGGGCTCGGGCGGGGCACCACTGCCGGGTTTCGACGTAGCCGCGCCGATCGCCGGTGGGTATCCCGAGGCGCACGAAACCGATCCAGGCGCCGGTTGTTGTCCTTGCCCAGGCATGCAGCAGCCCCGGCACGGTCGCGGTGGTGTCGAGCCCGGCGGTTTTGGTGCGCATCGAGATGGCATCACGGCGGAACCCCGGTCCGGGCGCGAGCGCGATATTCAGGTCCACCAGAACCGGCATCGGTGGGTCCAGGACACGCCGCAGGGGCTCGGAGAATTCGTCACACCAGGAGTCGAACACACTTTCGAGTATCCTCGGATGGTGATCGAAATCGGCGACAAGGTGCGCATCGGGGAGTCCGGGGCCTCGACCTTCGTGGTCCGCGATATCGACCACGAAGAGGCCCGCGCGACGATCGAACCCGACGACCCGCAAGCCGCTGGCGGGTATTCGTTTTCGATGCCGCTGGCTGCACTGGTTGCGGTTGAAGCGCAGGAATAGCGGCGTTAGCGCCATAGGCAGTGATGTCGGACCGGCGTGCGATCCTCACCGGAGTACCTGCCCCGGTCAGGAGGAGAAGACGATGGCCGAGAACTGCCGGCGCTGTCACGGCTGGCTGTTGTCTCCGCGTTCGATCGCCGAGGGGATCGGCCCTACCTGCGCGGTCCGCGAACGGGCCGAGCAACGCGCGGCCGCGGCGGACAAACTGACCCTGTTCGACATCGCGGCCTGAGACCGGCCGGGGCCGGGCTGTAACTCCCCAGGACCGCGAAACGCCGCCAAGCTATGGCAGCCGGCGGCGTTCGGTCGGGGTGTCGACGTCCCACAAGCGCCTCTCGGCGAGTGGTCGCTCGTAGCGACGAATGGGGTGCGGCCCGGGGCTGTCCGGACGTCGACACCGATGTTCAACGGCGGGCCCCTACCGGCTATTCCGCCTGCTGGGTGTGACCCCGACCGCTGTGTCCTGCGACTTACTTGATGATCTTGAGTTCACGGCCCGGCGGACCTCCTGGTGCTTCTCGTAGTCGTCGGCTGTTTCAGGGGGCCCGGTAGTAATCGAGGCCATGCATGTGGTTCGCCTTGCGCTCTGACCTGCCGATCCAAAGATTCTGTGGCCGGGAAACGATTACCTTGCATGATGATGTCCTCCTGGATACACCTACCGTGGTCGGGTCCGCTGTGGTTGTTCTCATCTCCGTCCTGGGGACTGCCGGGTTAGGCCTAGTCGGTTGTATTCGAGCAGGCCAGCAGCATCGTGATACGCGAATGATCTTGCGTGCTGCACCGGCGGGTAGCCGAGTGATCAGCATCAACAAGTGCAGATCTTCGATCGCAGCGCATGTGGTCGAAGTAGCAACCGTCGCAGCGGTAGACGCGAGCGCGCCGGCCGAGTTGATGCCGCAAGGGAGTCCCTGGAGATGACAGGAGCTTCCGATGACGGGTGTCTGTCGCAGCTCAGGGCTATCTATGTGCGCGAGTACCAGGGTCTTCGTTCTCACCTCAAGTTCGCGTTGGGCGGAAATACCTGTCTTGCTGAGGACCTCACCCACGAGGTCTTTCTGGAGCTGTGGCGCTTACACGGCGATGCCCTTGCTGGGATGTCGCATACTCACGTACGGGCGAAGCTGGTCATGACGGCGAACTCTCGCGTTATCGACTTCTACCGTAGGAGCAGCAGGGAGATCACGGTTCCCGATCCCGCACACGAGACCGTGCAGGCTGCAGCGAGAGCCCCGGTAGCGCCGGATCCCAGTGAGCGCGTGCTGGCCGTCGATGCGCTCGATAGATTCTGGCGGGTGCTTCGGGACGACCTGACGAATCGAGAGTTTCAGGCCGCGTATCTCAGCTGGGCGGTAGGGATGAGCGGTACAGAGGTCGCAGCCGCGCTGGGGACGACACGGACGGTCGCCTACCAACTCAGGGATGCGGCACGCAAAAAGATCGAGATGCTGGTCAACCGCGACCCGCACCACATCATCTTCAAGGACGACGGCGACCTGGCCGCGAGCGTCTCTTCGATGGGGGCCCACACCGGAGGACACAAGTCATGAGCAATGACAGGGAGATCCACGATCGAGCCGAGTCGGTCACTGCCAGCCAAGTGTTCGGGGAGCTGTACGCCTATCTCGTCGATACCGACGACGGCGGTGACGTAGAAGCAGGCTGGGCGCGACTGCGACATGCGATTGACGGTAGGGAACCTTCGACCGAGGGATTGAGTGAATCGCGCGGCGCCCTGCCTGCGACTGAACTCGTCGCGAGTTCTGAAAACGTCACCTCCGCCCGTAACAACGAATCCGCGATCCAGCCGAGACAGCTTGATTATCTCGACGGCGCTACCGTGCACGCCGCCAGTCATGTCGGGACGACGGCCACGATGCCGGCCCCGTACCGGGCATTACGGCAAAGCTGCGCCCAGCCGCGGCGGATCAGCGCTATCGCGGCTGAGCTGGGGTGGTCGTTGCCGGACCTGCGGGAACTGGTGAGCGATATGGCTGACCTGGGGTTGGTGACCGTGTGTCTGCGTGCCGGGTGCCTGTGTGGCCTGCCTTGGACAGAGCCGATAAGCGCCCGTGGCCACGGCTCGCTGGTCGATGGTTTTCCTGTCTGCGGGCGACCGGCGAAGGATGCTAGGACCTCAGCCGCGATCGTCATCGCTGGCGGCTGCGGGACCGGTAAGACCACTCTGATTACCTCGTTGTCGGAGCAGATGCAGTACGCCGAATTGGCAGACATCACCCCGACCGCTGATGCCCCCACTGGGTCTTCGTCGATGGATTCACTCCGCGGCCGGGTCGAACTCGGCCGCATCACCTTGGCCACGGACCTAGATCTCTATCTGCTCGCAGCGCCAGACCATTGCATGCAGCATCGGATGTACGACGAGTGGGTGCAGGGTGCCATTGGCGCGCTCGTGCTGGTCGATCCCCGGCGCCCCGAGGACAGCTCCGCCGCGATCGACTACTTCCAATCACTCGGCTGCCCGTTTGTGGTGGCGATCCGCCAGCTCCACTGGGCAGAAACCCACCTCGTAGAGACCATCCGCGAAGCCCTCCGGCTCGGGAGGGAGGTACCGGTCCTCACTCTGGTCACCCGAGAACCGTACTCGGGCAGGCAAGCCTTGGTCCGCCTCACCGAGCATGCGATCCAGCGGGTCCTAGCCGAAGAACCTGCAGACGAAGATGACACCGCACAAACACAGGCCCGTGTGCTCGTATCCCTGCAGGGAGCCATCTGAAAGGTCAAAGCCCGATGCCGCGGCCGCGGTGAGGCCCGTGGTCGTGGCTCGGGCTGTGGCGGTCGATCCACCGGTCGTCGCGGGGGGCGAGCCCGGGATCGGGCCTGGGCTCGTGCTTCGTGGGCCAGGTTGCCAATCACGTCGTCGATATCCCAGTCGGTGCCGGGGCCCCAGGCTTCGGGCGGGCGGGACAGCGCGTTGCGGCACGTCGTGCCGGCGGACTGAGTCGCGGCGCACGAAGGGATGTGGGCTGGTAGGTCTCGCTCCCTTCCTCGTCCAGTGCCCCAAGCATGGGTTTCCCGGCGCTCGGTATTACGGTACGTCGCCATGGCCTGTCGTAAGCCGACTGTTCCGGAGCGCGCGCAGCTCGCCCGCGCCGCAGTGGAGTACATCGCGCACTACATCGAACGCGAACCCGATCAAGGGCCCTACGATCTGGCGTACCGCGGGCTCGGCAAGATCGAGTGGCTACACGCGCAGAGTCGGGACGGGATCGCTGCCTATGCCGACAAGTGCTGGACCGCTGGCGAGGAACCGTATGCCGGAATGACCGAGGCGGATTTGGAGGACGCCGAACGCGGCCGGCAGGCGCAAGCGCAGCACAACCACAGCGTCGCCGCCCAGCACAACCGGCAACTCGAAAGCGCCATCGACGCACGCGACCACACCAGCATGCGCTGCACCGGCGCCACCAAGTCCGGCCGGCCATGCGGCATCGCTGCGCTTCCCGGTCGCAACCTGTGTCACATCCACGCGCCGGAGATGCAGTGCGGTGTGAGGAAACCGAACGGTCAACGCTGCGCGATCGCAACCGGAGGCCGGGGGCCGTGTGCCACTCATCGGTGATAACACCTCTCTCCCAGGTCCTGACCAGCGTGGAGCGGGAAGTCAGGGTCTGGCGCTACCACGTGTCGCAGCTACTACAGAGTTAAATCGACAAATCTAGTTCAGCGCTGTCACCTGCGTGCATACAGTTCGATCGGATACGGTCGAGCGGAGAAGGACGATGAACGAGGAATCTGTACTGGGCCGGGCGGCTGCCTGGTCGCGCAGGAACAGAGTGTGGTTCTGGACCGGGGGTGTGATCGTCGTCGTGTCGGCGGTGATTGGAGTAGGCACGAGACTCACGATGGACCGCACTCAAAATGCAGACTGGTTCGCGGGTATCGGCCAGTGGGTGGGTGGGGCAGGGAGCGTGATAGCAGCAGTCGTCGCACTATGGATCGCGACATCTGATCGCCGCCGGGCCGAGCAGGTACGAGCCGAGGAACATGACGAGCGCGCAGCCGATCTGGCTCGCGAAGCTGGTCTTGTGAAGATCGAATCTGCGGAGCTAGCGCCCGCGGTTCAAGTCATGCCCGGTCAATCGCGGGCCGGCTTCTCGGTGCGAAATCGACGGAACGTTCGCCTGTTCGATATCGAGATAGTTCGGGTCGTCTATGAGGGCAACGAGGTCACTGACATGGAGTTCGATGATCAGTACGGGCTCTGGGATACTGTGAACGAGCGCAAAGAATCTGGCTTCATTGACTACATGTCAACTCTCGTGCTAAAGCCGGACTCCGTTCTCACCGTGTATCCGAAGGATTGGAAAGCGGTCCCAGCCGACTACGCAGCTGCGCGGTATACGGACGAGTCGGGTGTGCGATGGGAAGTCGACACGAACGGTGGTCTGGCCCGAAAGGTGGAGTGACCGAGAGGCTCGACCAGAACAGCAGCGGGAAGACACCTGGCGTACCCGGCAGGCTGCCGGCATATGTCCCACCGAATTCCGACCGACGCCAACATCCGCCGCTGGGTGACGTCACAGATGGCCGATAGAACCGCAATCGAGGGATGAGCGAGCACGCCGCCGCTTTCCGGGATCTGGCCCACCCCCCCGGCATGCTCCGGCCCCAGCCTGGTTCAGGAGCTGAGGAAGCGGCGAAGAACGCCCGGTCATGGACATCATCGGGCAAATGTAAACGTATTCGTTTCATCTGCGTTCGGAGAGCTACATTAGGCGCGCGACCGCTGATCAAGCTGTCGTTTGCGTTCTTTCTAGAGGAGGTCGATAGATGGATCCGGTGACGTTGATCGTCGCGGCAGTAGCGACTGGCGCGGCGGCAGGGGTAGGGGATCTGGTCAAGCAAGCGGTCGTCGACTCGTATAACGGTGTGCGGAGGATGATCTCCGACCGCTACGAGGTCATCGAAGCCGAAGTAGTAGGTGTGGCTTCCGAACCGGAGGAGCCGCTGCGTCGCCAGCTGCTGGCCAAGAAGCTCACCACGGTCGGTGCCGGCGAGGACGAGGAGCTGGTGGCGGCCGCGCAGGAGCTGCTGCGCCTGGTCGCCGAACAGGCCCCGCAAGCCGCCGAAATCGTGGGTGTGCGACTGGAGCGGGTCGACGCGGCCGGGGATATCGAAGTCACTGACGTGGCCGTGCAGGGCGGTATCGGAGTGCAGGCCACCGACGTCGCCACGGGCGGATCCATGAAGATCAGCGGGGTACGGGCGGTTCAGGAGCCGCCCCACCCTCATCAGGCGCGGCGGTAACCGGCATACCTGCCGCCGCGCAGAGTTTCTTCACCGCGCACACCAGCGGTTCGAATATCGGTGGAAACCTCACCATCAACTACCGGGATGACTCCTCCGGCAGTAACGCCAGCCGAGTCCGTGCCGTCACCACTTCAGTGGAGGCGTTTCCGCTCGACGAGAACCTGTGGATCATCAAAGTCCATAACGGCACCACCGGCCCGATCACCGATCTCGCCGTGGACGCCTACGTGGTTGACGCACACGGTAACCGCACTGATGACGAGTGCGTCCCCGCGAAAGATCGCATATCGATCGCGGAGATCTTCCAGAAGATACTGACGCAGGCTATGCCCGGCGTCGTCGGGGCGATCACTCAGCGGGCGAGCCTGTCGCCGATGGCAGGCATGCTGCCCCCAGGATCGTTGGAGGCGCTGCAGGGCTACGCCGGCGGGCTACCACCGCAGATGGCCTCGACGATTTCGCCTCAAATGAACCAGTACCAGGCGATGATGATGACCGCCGCTTTCCCGGCGGTTTTGGCCGGGAACCAGCCTGCCCAGGTGGTCTTCCTCACCACAGGGGAGGGACAGGTTCAAGCCGACATCAGGTTCGCTGACGAGGACGGCAACTACTGGATTCGCCCCTTCGGGCAACTCCCCCGCCCAGCCGAATAGGTCCCCTGCCTCTCAAGTACGGCACACAGGGTGTGCGACGCTGAAACGCGAGAACCGGCCAGGTACGCACTGGCCGGTTCTCGTTTCGTTCGGGTATATCAGGCGTTCAGCTCCCAGAACCAGGGGGCTTCTTCGTGCCGGAGCGCATCCCGCGGCCGCCCACTATCCACCAGGATGTCGTCGACCCGGCGGCTCAGACCACTGATCCCGTTCGGTCGGGTACCCGTAAGCGCTTCGGACCCGTCGTTCGCCCCTGAACGGCACGCCGAGGAAAACCCGCTCGCGGCACGAATCGATCCCGCACTGGGGCCGCTGCTTATGGCGCTGCCCTGTGAGCTGATATGGGCAACGAGACTTGGACTGATGAGGCCAACCGGTCCCTCAGTCCGGTGCTGGGCCTGCCGACGTTGGCCGTGCTGGATTGGCCGGACGCGCACGACGATCACATCGACGAATGGTTCGGGCTGCACTGGAAGACACGTGCCCTGGTCGAGCGGGCTGCGGGCCGACCGTTCATCTGGATCGACGACGAGATCGGCGACGGCGATCGGGAATGGGTTACCGAGCAGCATCCCGGTCGAGCCCTCCTTCATCGCGTCGACCCGCGAGTAGGTCTACGGCCGCATGATCTCGACACCGTCACCGAATGGCTCACGTCCATCGGAATACGGTGAGGGCTACTACCGAGGGCGAGAGATCTCGACAGGTACGCGCATGGCGGTACGCTCCTGTGCCCCCGCGTCGCCGTCGGTCCCGGCATCGCCGGCCGCATCAAGACGGCGATCGCGACGCGGGTGCCGGCGAAGTGTTCACCAATGGGAGTTTCTTGGACGTAATCGACGGGTAGTCATCGGTGACCAGCGATGATGATGAGGTCGAGTGTTCAAGAACGCATCTTGTTTTACGACACCTGTGGGTCTCTCGCCACGGCGATCTCAACAATTTGCCGAAATGAGTTCACGCTCTGCTTCTCCGGCGCCACTCAGTAGTGACAGTTCGGGATCCAGACGGGAAGGGCGCATGACCTTGATCGACGCCGCAGTGGTTACGACCCTCGGTATCCAGTTGCTCACGCTGGGCGGGCTCTGGTTACGCCTACGGTGGCAAGCGAAACACCAAAAAGGACACCGCAGCTACATTGAATCCCTGGCACGCATCCTTCCGGCGGGGAGTCGTATCGATGATCTGCACGACGCTGGTAGGCGTACCCATCTGATGATCGGCCCAGCCACGGAAGCACACCCATGAGCGACGAACAGCCAGCCGGAGATGCCAGCCCCGCTCTCTCCCATGGGCTACGGGGATATCGCGCGACGGAGATCGCCACCTTCAGCGAGTTCTACCGGCATTTCACTCCGAAGATCGTCGCGTTCCTGCTAACTCAAGGCGCCACGCTCGCCGATGCCACGGAGGTGACGCAGTTCGCCATGCTTGAGGCGTGGCAAAACTGGGACGACATCAGAAGTCCTCAAGCTTGGGTGCGGACAGTGGCCGGCCGGGCGCTCGTGCGCCGATTCGCAAGCTTGGAGACCCCGGTCTTGGAGTTCGGCGAACGCACCGCACTTGTACCGGATGACCTTCAGATATCTGCCTGGGAACGACGGTACGACCTTCTGCGGATCCTCAAGGAGCTGCCCTCGCGTCAGCGGCAGGTGATGTCCTGGACGCTCGCTGAGTACACGCCCACTGAGATTGCCGCGATCCTGCAAATCACTCCGGAAGCCGTCCGCTCCAACCTCCGAAAAGCTCGCCGGAGCATCGCGATGAGCCTGAAGTTGAGTGAGGAATAATGAGCCATCTCATCCACCCCACTGACCGCCGGCTGCGCGGTCAGCAGGAGCAGTTAGAGACTGATCTTGCTGTGGCACTCGACCTTGAAGCTGGGTTGCGGGAGGTACTTACCCTCGCCCACCACGACGATCTCGTGGAGGATCTCAGTCGCACACTCGACCTCGATGCCGGGCTGCTGCAAATTGTCCCCGAGGCCCGACCCGTTGCTACAGAGTCCTTCCTGGTGACGGACTTGGGCACTTCGGCTACCTTCGTCCGTTCTGGAAGAGCAGACGAGGCCTTACTCGTTCATCCGGGCGTAGAGAGGGAGATCCTTAAACGCTTGTCTCTCCGGGACCGGTGGGAACTCCGCAACGGGATGCTCCGTAACGGGCTTCAGCGCGCCCTCATGGCAGCACGCATCTTGGCGGCTGACGTAGCAGAAGAGGGCGCGGTCCCGACATACTGCCCGGTCCCGGCTGGATACGCCTCGTGGCCTGACTGGTTCAAGGACAACTGCGATGTTTTCGAGATGGTTGCGGCCTCTGCCGGTGATGGTCTCTACGCTGGAATCGACTACCTCTACTCCATCGCAGGCCAGGTACCGAAAGAGGACCATTCCACATTGGAACTCCAGTGGGATCGCCGGGCAGCGCGGGCAACGACCATCGCTGCCCGCGCAAGGGATATGAAGCACGACGCACCCCGTCAGGCTCTCTTTCGCACGTTCACCATCACTCATCACGCAGTGCTGCTGAACATGACTGAATTGGCGGAAGAGCTTGCTACCACCATCCACGGCCTGAACGATTTCGTCGGAGAAGACCTGCGTGCCGCAGGCTTGGAGAAAGACCATCTCGACGGACTGCGATGGTCCGCCCGGACGAAATGGCCGGAAGACTGGAAGGACGAAATCGACCGAGACTCCGTACCCATCGGAGACGGAATCTTCGAAGTACGCCCAGGAAACACCCGTATCGCCCTCGCGTAAACCGGCTACGGGGAGTCCCCGGCGCACCATAGATAGCTCGATGGAACGCATCCCCTTTGCGCGGCCCGGGCAAAGGGGATGCGTTTGTGTCTCAATTCCTTGGTAACGAGGCGTACGCTGCGACGAAGTAACTCTCCGAAAGGTCGCGCGGCCGCAGCTCGAAAGCGGCAGCTTGCAAGCGCCTTGACTGTGTGCGATCGGAGAGGGTGGTTCATGGGTAAAAGGGGCGACAAGAAGCGGGCGAAGCAGCGAGCCAAACAGCAGGCTCAGTCCCAGCGCCACCGTGCAAGTAATCCAGCTCCGGTTCAAAGACCATTGGCCGGCCCGCGGCGCGAGCGCCCGGCCCCTGGCAGCTCCATCAACCGCACGTCCAAATGGAGGGGCCCGGTCGACCCGGAGAGTCCTGAGGGGCCCCTGACCCCTCGAAAGCTGTCCGAGTCCGAATACCTGACGGTCGAGTGGCCTGCGCCGGACGATGCGCCTGAAAACGCGCCCTCGATCCAGTTCGCGCTGAAGATAACCGAACGGAACGTGAACCTCACCCGCAGTACGGTCGGGTTCAAGATGACCCCTGTCGAGGACACAATCCATCCCCGTTTGTTGAGCTTCGACCCCCCGTTGCAGCAGTACGGTCGGGAAGGGGCCAAGGGCTTCCTTCACCACTGGGAAAAGCTGGATTACGTTTTCGGCCTGCCTGACCCGTACGCATTCCCGCGCATCCCACTACAAGGAGACGATCGGACAAGCGTCGAGCGGTACATCACGATGAGTCGCCGACTCGCAGGGTTCAGCATCATCAACGACGATACGAAAATGTCAGTGGGGCGGCACTCTGGGACGGACGAATGGTACGTTCGCGTGCTCGGTTTCCCGGCCGACGAGAGTTTCCTGGGTGCATCCGCCGCCTTCCGGCAGTTGCACAACGACGGCGAGGCGGCTTCCTTCCCTATCGCTCAAAGTGCACTGTTCAAGGCGATCGGTGGTCTGTCCGAGGCGCAGCAGTCGGCTATCCGGGAGGTGGTGCCGCTGTGGCGTGCGGCGCGCGGCAAGCTGATGAACCACACCCTCCAGACGCTTACCGCACTCAAGGCGAGCAATGCCACGCTCGACGACCCCGTGAGCTACGGCAATATAAAACCTGACGAGTTGATTCGGACTTTCAACTACGGAGACTCACTGCACTTTGGCGATGGAAGGGCTCAGCTGGACGACCTGCTGGCGGACCCCTTCCACGAGGCGTATTACAAGTACGGTGCTCTGATCTCGATAGTGGGTCTGAGTCACCTCTACTTCGGTTTCGCCGTGCTGCTCGCAAGCGCTTTGGGCGATGGGTCCTGACGCCTGGAGTCGGCCCAAATCCTGTGGCTGTCAGGAAGTGTCCCGAGGGAGGAGCGCGTTGTCGCCGCTCCCCGTCAGAATGGCAGCCCGGGAACATCCACGAGAAAAGTCACGCTAAGCAACTTTCGGCTAGGCGACCGCGCTCAGATCCGGTTCCTAGTGGACTATCTGGGCGAGCACACAGAAGAAGATGGACCTGCTCGCCACTCCGCCCTCGTCGACCCGGGTGAGGAGGCCCGCGGCCGGATCCCGAGCCTGCTCGCCGAGTTCGCCGCCCGCCGGATCGACCCGGCCCGGATGACCGGGGAGATCTCGGTGATGACGCCGGAAGATCAGCACACCGTCCGGGAGATCGGGCGCGTGATCGTCGCTGGCCACAACCCCGACCTGCGGGTCTGGCCCGGCTACGCCAACCGCGACGAGATCCTCGACGAACTCAAGACCTACGCCAGCATCACCGGCCGCCAGGAGTGGACAGCGCGGGAACTGCTCGGCTCACCGAACAGAGAAGAGAGTATGGCGCGGATCGGTGTTCACGACGAGATCGCCGCCGACCTGCCGCGTCTGGCCGCGACCCGCGCCAAGCTGCAGGCGATCGCGACCGGCACCGAACCCAACGGGCTGGCACCGATCGAACGCGTCCACCTGGCCGCTGTCCTCGCCGATATCGACACAGGACGAGTCCTGCACCGTAAAGACGTCCCCGAGCTGATGTGGGCCGACGAACGCTCCCGAAGCGCCGTCGACTCGGACTGGCAGATCCACTGCGGGGTCAGGCTCGCCTCCCGCACCGAGAACCGGATCTGGGAACTCGCGCAGGCCAGCAGTCCGGTGGAGAGGAAAACCGATCAGGAGTACGACCGCGGGGCCGCCGCCCAGAACGTGGCACTCGCCCTCTACAACGTCGCCAGCGGATTTGGCCTGGACAACCGCGAGCAGACCCGCCGCGACCACCGCGACTACTACCGCAAGACCGTGAATGAACTCGACAAAGTGCTCAGCCGCCAGGGTGTTGCACCGACCGTGAAGGAGGCCATCCACGCCGAGATCCACGAAGCCGCACGCCAGGCGGGCAGCATCGGCCGCGAGGCCGACGACCGCGACCGGCAGTGGGTCGCCCGGACCTACACCATGGTCACCGCCCGCGACGACGCCCAGGCCCAACGCCGAGCCGCCGAAGCATCCTGCGGAACCGGCCGATCACGCAGCATGCGAACCAACCACGCCGCCCGGCAGCACCAGTGCTTGGTGGATATCGGCGCGCCGTTCGTAGCGGGTCCGTAAGCGTTTGAAGGCGTGCAACCATGCGAAGCCTCGCTCGACCGGCCACCGGAGCTTCCCCAATCCGGAGCCGTGGCCGGTGCTGCGGCGGGCGATGACGGGGGTGATGCCGCGGGCTCGGAGTAGGCGGCGGTATTTGTCGTGGTCGTAGCCGCGGTCGGCATACAGATGACGAGGTCGGCGCCAGGGACGACCACGTCGACCCCTGATCACGGGCAGGGCATCGACGAGTGGGACGAACTGGGTGACGTCGTTGCGATTGCCGCCTGTCAGCGTGACCGCCAAGGGCGTCCCGGCGGCGTCGGTGATCAGGTGATGCTTGGAACCGGCCCGGCCGCGGTCGACCGGGCTCGGGCCGACATCGTCCCCCCTTTGAGGGCCCGCAGGTGTGAGGCATCGACCAGCACCCGTGACAGTTCGAGCCGTCCGGCTGCGCGGAGTTCGTTCAACACGTTTTCATGCAGTTGCTGCCACACTCCGGCCTGCGATCATTCGCTCAACCGGCGCCAGCAGGTCGCCCCCGAGACACCGAACAACCCGGTCGGCAGTTGGTTCCACCCGATACCTGTGCGGGCCACGTACAGAATGCCTTCCAACGCGGCTCGGTCATCGGATCGATGGCGACCGGGGTAGCGGAAGCGTCTTTCCTGCAACGGAATCAACGATTCCAGCCTTGACCAAAGCTCGTCGGTCACCACCTCATCACCCACGCTGAGATTGTCGAATACGCTGCGGCGCAGTGCAAGACGCCCTCAAAGTTCATTCTGAACTGATCTCTTAGTCGCTTCTTTTGGAAGGGCGGACGCGATTGCGGTGTAGAACTCGATGATGAGGGAATCGACATCCGATGCTGCCCATGGGGTGAAGTGCGCAACTGTCCAGCCATGAGCGTCCGTCTCGACATCGGCTGAGATGTTCTTGAGCGCTTCCTCGATCATCCTCAGCATCGAGGTCTTCCCGCTGCCCCATGCCCGGCGAGGCCGAACACGATACTGGGTCCGGTTCCTGTTCTCACGATGCGCTGCGCGATCCGGTTCGCGAACACAGCAACCGCTAGGCGATCGTCGACCATGGAATCGATCGCTGCATCGCTGCCGTTGTCAGGCACAGACCGCTCGGAGCTCATAGGCCCAGGATCGTACTGGCGACGGCTGCAAGGCATCTAGGCCGGAGCCGGAAGGGTGCGGTGAAGACGTGCTGGTTGCGAACGTGTAGCTGATCAAGGAGTGCCGGTCGCGGTGAAGCGCCACCGAAATTCTGATGCCGATCACCACCAGCTTCGCCACACTGGTTCGGTGGGATTTGCCGATGATCCGGAGGGATATAAGCGGGCACTCGAAGCCAAGCTGCGGCCAGAGAGCATCCGTTTCGCCTTGATGTTCGCCAGCCTGCTGCAGATGATCCATGAGCGGCTGAAACTGGTCGTGCTTGACGAGGTTCGAGAATTCTACAGTGTGGGCTTCGATGAATCCGGCCGCAGCATCGTCAACGAGGACGCCTACCGGCGCAAAGTGCTGGATCTGGCACCGAAGAACAAGTTTCGGGCCTCGCTGCTCTGGCTGGTCGAGTCCGAAGCCATCACCATGGCGCAGGCGGCTCGGCTGGACGATATCTACGTCCATCGGCACGCGGTCACCCATGAACTCATCAAGTACATCGTCGATCCGGCCGAGCGGCTCGATACCGATCTGTTTGTCGAGGCAGTGGAGATCTTGAAGGCCATCAAGCGGTTTTGGGCTGGCATCATGGTATCCACGACGATCGATAACCCAGCGGAAGTCGATCTCGATGAGGTTTTCACGCTCGATATGATGGTGCTGCAGCGCTGCGTGGACGCGGTGATCAAGGGGACGCGGGAACACGCCAGTGAGTAACGGCGACGGACCGACGCGCACGTCCGCGCATGCCTCCGCATCCATGCGGTCATGCCCAGCAGTTCCGAGGAGAAACCCTCTGACCTGAACCGCCCATACCGGAAGTCCCGCACACCCGATCCGGCCCTAGAGATGGGCCGGACCGATATGTGCTCGGGTAAACGGCCTTTGGCGGGCCAGCACAAACTCGCCTTGTTAGAGTCGTTCGACAGACTACGTCGGGCACGGGCCGGGAGCGGGCGGGCAGGTCGCTAGTGGTCGAGGATTTTGTGCAGTAGGCCGACAACCGCCAGCGCGACGCCGACTCCCACGCCCGCCTCGGTGATCACCCCGATGGCCGTTCCGCTCGCGCCTGCGGTTGCGAGGATCACGAACCAGCGCAACGGCAACCGCTCGGGATCGGGCTGCGAACCGGACTGGTTCACGGTGCTGGATGTCATGCGACGACGCCTTTCGCTCTCTGTTGTCCACCAGATCGGGACGGCCGCTGATGGCCGTCCGCTGGTTTCCAGCCTCGTGCCCGCAATAGGTCGTCGTCTACGCTCAGAGATACATCACTATGTCAGGGGGTTATCATTTCGGAAGACGCCAAGGCGAGGGCCCTGCTCAGCGTTCCGCCTTTCGACGGCCCTGGCACGGGCGGCGCTGTCATCACCGACGCCGACGGGACCGAACGTGTCGTGGTCACCTACGACGATGTGCCGGGGCCTTGGAAATACACGGCTGAAGGTCGCCTCGTGAACGGATCATCGATGATCACAGAACTGCTGGTGAGCCAGCGTGATCCGTCCGCACCTGTGGCGATCACCCAGACCGAACTGCGTCGCGTACAGCTGCGCCTGATCCTCGACCGTGTCAAACGCGCCTTGAAAACCGAAGGCGGGAATCGCGTCTCGCAGTTGCTCGGCGATGCCCGAACCCGTATGCCAAAGTCCGGGCGGTCGTGGCACGCACAGCATTACATGCAGGTCGCCTGGTGGTATATCGAAGCAGAAGCCGACGGTCGCGCCGCCCGTAAAGCGGTAGCAGAGCACTGGGGAGTCTCACCCGTCACGGCGAGTCGCTGGCTGAAGGAGGCGCGCAAACGCGGCTACCTTGCGCCCTACGCTGTGGGAAACAACGAGCGCAGTGACGAGGACCTGTGGTCGAGACAGCGGTTCGCCACGTCCACCGTCGAGATGTCGGTGGTCCGCGCCTTCCTCGATCGGACGGTGGCCGACGCGGTGAAGGACTCGCCGGAGACCGCACTGCCCACGGTCTTGGACGCGCTGCTCACACTGGGGGGAGAAGCGATCTCACGAGCCACGCGAACCGAGAACGCCAAGGACGAACTCGGTCTCCAAGCTTTTTTCGACTATCTATTCGCGTTGGCAGAGCAGGCCGAGACTGACACACTGCGCGCGAGCGCTATAGCGCTGGTGGATGCTCTGACCGCCGATGACCCACCCGAAGAACAGCCATAACATCCCGCAGCCGGCACCGGATGTCCGACGGACGTCAGTCGGCACCGGAGGTGGTGAGACCCGCTCCCGCTGTGCGCGGGTCCTTCACCGCCTCCGGTCGTCCGGTACCTACTCCGCGGTCGGGTGCGGCAGCGGGTGTGGTGATGTGACCCCTCTGCTTCGGTCCGAGGCAGCGGTTTCTCGTGACCCCTCACGGCAGTGGACGAATCCAGTACGGCCGACCGCCTGGCCCGACACCTCCGTCAACAAGGGAAGCCTGAACGTTCGGATCAGGAAACCCGACGGGTTTATAGACCTCGGCCAGGAAATACCGCGGCGAGTCCGCTGCTGCCGAACCATTGGCCCAGTCAGGTCACGTGACCGAAACTGTCCCCTGTCCTGTAGCACCCCCGAGCGCGATAGTGGGGCCGAGGTGATGGCGCATGTACCCCGGACTCACCCAGGCGATTCACCTTGCCGAAATAACAAACATGGTAGAAGACGGGCAGGCGCCGGGCAGATGCCCGACCGGGCCCACAGCGCCCGACGCAGTGGTAACAGCAGTTCCGCGCTGTGCACCGCGCTGTGGGACGCAACCGCTATTGGCAGTCGCCAGCGTGCGGCGAGAAGGGCGGGTCATGGCTGAACTGACCACTCGGCTCGAGCTAGTAGCTCGTCGAAGGTGACTACTTCGGGGTCCTTGAGCTTGCTGCGCAGCAGCTCGAATGACCGGATTTTGCCTCTGTGGTGTCCTCCGTCTGGGCCAAGGAACTGATCGAGTTGTCCGATGATCAAGTAGGAGCGGGGATTCAGCAGGTAGGTGTAGTCGCCCGCGATCTCCGTGCCATCGGTGGCTGTGCTGTGCAGTCGCTCGCCGATATCGTCCACCGCGAGGTGGACGGTGCCTTGCACTTGGGCAATGCCTTCGGACAAATGGGTGGACGATGACCAACATCCGGAACGGGGTTCGCGACCGAGGAGGGGTGTCTTGGGGGTCTTTATCTCAGCGAACACCAACGACTTGACCAGGCCGGACGTTCGTAGGAGCGCGTCGGTTCTTTTGCCTGCTCTGGTGATTGATGCACCGGTGACCACTTGCTCCAGTTTCTCACTGTTCCAGCGGGTCAGCAATTGTCCGGCCAGCGCCACACCGAAGATCCAAGGATTGTCTTCGAAGAAGCGTTGCCAGACATGTTCTTCCCCTCGGCCGCCGGATTCTGCGAGTTCCTTGCTGAAGTAGCCTTCGTCTTTCAGCAAACGTCGGAATCGATCGAGTTGCCGCTTCCGGTGGGCTATCGCCACCAGGTCGCGCGCCGACTCGTCGGCGGCGATCAACTGTCGGAATCGCTGGGGGTCGGCTCTGTACAGTGCAAGAAATGACTCCTCATCATTAGTGAAACCGGTCGCGGCATAACCGATCGGAGGCGCTTTTTTTGGGCTGCAACGTGCAGCGTCGACATACCTGGTCGCCGTGAGCGTCAGATATACACGGGGCGCTGTGTCGAACGGTTGCGATTCGCCCGAGAAACATCGTATGCCGTGAAGCTGGCGCAGCCGAAAGACAGGCACAGATCGGCTTTCTAGCATCGTCCGCCCCTGCCTACGGCGAGTTCGCCCGTTATACGATGAACTTCTCACTCTTTGTGCACCTGCGGCTGCCACGCATTCGACCGGATTAGACTGGTCCACGGCAAATTCGCCAATATACAGGCATTCGTTGCCCTGGGCCTCGAACACATGAAGGGGGATCCCTCTGTGGATATGGTTAACGAGTACTATATTTTCTGCCGCGGTGTCGTGCCAGAATCCTGTGGTGGCCGATTTACCAGGAACCAAGAGGATTCCGTCAGCCCATCGTGGCGCAAGGTCTGGCGTACACGTTGCTCGGTCTACGAAAAGGAACACGTTCGGCGTTCGGGCACAGACAGCGACTGCCCCCGACGTTCCTCCGTACACACTCTGTAGCTCGGAGCGATGAACAACGGTGCCTGGACCGATATTCAGCGTCAGTGGCCACGCAGAGGGTGGGGTCGTTTCCTCAGCTAGTTGCTCAATAGTCTGCCATTCGTCATCGGCGACTTCCAGAGCCTCGATTTGGTGGCGGTGTCGACGGGCCGCGGATCGCGCCTGCTGGACGAGTCCGGAGAGCGAGGCTTCGCGCAGTTTGTCGTCCACGAGCGGTTTGGTGAGCAGCAGGGTATCGAAGTCGATCGTGATGACCGACCTTGTCGGTTCGTGCTCTGATTCGTTTCTCGCCCGCTCATCGGAGCGCACAAAAGCTGAACGTGCCAGCTCGTCGAACGGTTCGACCGCAGGATCAGACGTCGTAATGCGGCCGATCGCAACAATCCCGCTTCCGATACCCCTTGGCCCTACTCGCCACAGGACAACGGCGTCACCGACTCCAGCGGCAAGAGGCGCGATGAAGGACCTCTTGTCTCTCCATGTGGTGGCTGGCAAGGACGTCTCGGGCGACAGGGCGCGGTTGTCGGCGATCATGAGCCACCGTTTGGTCATCGCTCACACACGATTCGGATCGCAGGTGTGAACTGACCCCTGGGCGCGCGATCGTCACCGAGCCCACACCTGGATCCACGGTCAGCTAGTATGACGCTCAGGTCAAGGCAACAGGTATGAAATTTATTGCATTGCACCGTATCTCCCTAAGAGTTAGCTGGACGCGTCCGACTCGGCAGTCTCTACCATGCCCGAAGGCACCGACAGAAGTACCGGTATGAAGGGTTCAGGGATGTTCGGTGAGGCGGATGATGTTGAGGCGGTTGTCAATCCCGCCGGGTAGCGAAGGCCCGGGTGTATTCCTGCCGCTGATTGGCGGCGATGATGAGGCTGCTGCTGGCTGACCGGCTACGGTAGCTGCCGCTGCGGAGGCCACCCCGTGGGGTGCGGGTCATCAGCGAACCGGACCCGTTTTAAACTGGCTGCCGTCCCGGCGCTCCACGAGGGGCCAGCGCCATTCGTGGGTCTTGGGGTCATCGTGTACGAAGGTGCGATCCTGGCCGGTCCCGGAGGGCCGGCGCCACGCCGCCGAGAAAGCGTCTCGTCGAGGGTGATGACCGAGTTGCGATCCTCGCTGGTCCCGGAGGACCGGCGCCACCCGCGTGGTCCACAACGCCGCGCAGCTCACCACGATGGTTGCGATCCTCGCCGGTCCCGGAGGACCGGCGCATTGCTTTTCTTCCCGCGGCACCGGCGTTCATGAGCGTTATCGACCACGCCTGGTGCCTCACGGAGGACGGCCACGTCGCCGACCCGGCACTGGAAGACGGTCAAGCAGAGGGATACTTCGGCGTCCCGGTGACCGACGATTTTCGCCGCCAGCAGAGAATGCTTCGGGGCACCGACGCCTTGTTCACCGCAGACCCGACCAACCCGATTGCCGGCTATGCCACCCACATCCTCCGACACGGCATCCCACCGACAGCGCTCACCTTTTCTTAACAGGATCGTCAGTCATACGCATCGAGTGACGACCGCGGGTGTTCAGGTGTCTATCCAGACACCTATTTCGCTCTCTTTCGTGACCTGCGATTTCGCCTCTGCGGGAGCGGATCAAAGCCCAGTGACACCCGGTCCGCCGGTTACGCCGTGCGACCACCTCCTTGCCCCGTTTGACCAGCGCATGTGAGCGAGAAGCTTCCGTATTTTTGCGCGAGATCGGTTGCGAGATTCTGCCGAAGCATCGGAGCTCGGAGTGCAGTGGTGGAACGAAAAAGCCACCGGCAGAGGCATGCTGGTGGGAATTGTGCTGGATAGTCGCGAGAGCGGAATCGGGTGCGTGGGCATTCGCTTTCGCGCCGTGCCAGTTGACGTTACCCGCCTGTGAGTTTACGGAGGTAGCAGTCGTGCGCTACATGTCCGCGTGAATGCTCCAGTGCATGTGGAGGGTAGACCATTCGGCGCCCTATCCGCGCGTCCGTGATGTGACCCTGACAACACCTGGTCGTCGGCTCAGGGCTTTGTCCGGTGCGGAGGCGCGCTTGGGACCGGCCATCACGTGCTCGGCGGGTCCGAGATTCGGCCGTAGGTGGCCTGTTCGCCCGAGCTCGCCCGCCGTGTCGCATTGTCCTGTGGTGTCTAGGACGCTGCGGCGGGCGGGTGAGGCAGGCGAGAGAGATAGTCAGTCGGGCCGCAGTAGGCCCGGGGGACGGCGGTGATCAGAAGAATGCTGTGGTTCTCGGTGACTGCCGATGTGCCGAGAGTCAGGGATGCGGGCTGGTTGGTATCGGGGTTGTACCAGTGCAGCGGATCGGTGGTTTCGCGGCTGTAACTCACATCCGTGCTGCGGTGCCAGATGTCGTTGAACGTCGCGTGCTTGGTGATCTTAGCGATCAGCGTGTGGGCTTGTTCGGTGTCGCGGTAGCGCGCAAGCGCAGGCCGGAGCGAGGCGACAGCGCGGTGGGCTTCCCGTGGCCAATCGATGACGGTCTCCTGGCCGACGTTGCTGAAGATCCATAACGGTATCGAGCCGGCTTCGTGAAGGCCAGGGAGTCCGGAGCGGAAGATGTGGTTGGTGGCGAGGATCTGCTGGAGAGGGTCGACGAAGGCGGCCAGGACACCTCGGCGTTCGAGTTCTTCGAGATGCTGGACGAGTCGCTTGTTCTCGAAGATGCGGCGTCGTGAGTGCGAGGTTGGCTCCAGGCACTGGGATGGTGCGCGCAGGTCGTGCAGGTACTGGGCTTGAGCTCGGTTGAGGGCGTATCCGGTGACGAGTTGTTCGACCATCTCCGGGCTCGGGATACGTTCGCCCTTCTCTATCTGTGAGAGGTAGGACGGGCTGATGCTGTGGCGGCGGTACGCGGTAGCTCGCGAGATCTCGAGATTGCGGCGGAACGACCACACTGCGCCGGCTAGGTCTGGAATTCGTGCGCGTGGCACGGGTCCAGACTCGGCTGCGGGTCGTTTCGTGGCACTCATGATCGAGGCCCCCCTTTCTTGGCTTTGATATGCAACGTCCAGGTGTTGTGAACCCCACCCCTGAGTAGACGCTTCAATGAGTACCACAGCCAGTATGGGCGAGCAACCGTGTTCCGAAGCTGCCGAGCAGTCTGTTCGAAAGTGTCGTGACCCGATCTATGTGTCGGGTTCGTTGCCAGATTCTTCTGGCGTATAGAACTGCTCTGCTTATGGGTTAACGCTTGCTGCGCAAAAGTGAGTGGATAGCCGCTGGTTAGCTAGGTTTTCGGGTTATTGGGCTCGTGGCGTTAACGAAATCTAGGTGTGCTCCAGGGCTTCCATGTGGGCGCGTTTCAGGGTTTGGATGGGTTTGTCAGTTCGACATGAGAAAGGATTTCGATGGACCCGTACATCATTCTGAGCTGGGTGGACACCGGCTTGTCGGTACTGTCACATGGACTCAGTGTGGCTTCGCAGCTTGCCGGCATCATTCTATCCTTCGTCTGACCAAAGGCCGATCCTCTACCCCTTTCCTGGAGTTATTACCTTCAGGGAAGGGTGGAGTCGGATCGCCTAATTCTCTCCGATCCTTATTCTTGTAAACCCAGTGTGAAGGGTAGTTTCTGCATGCCTGTAGAGGTAAGCGAAGAGTTTTCCGGAGTCGCGAGATACTGCAAAGATTCACATGCCACCCATCGTTGCCTGGGCAAACGCGATAACGCCGGAAAAGAACCACTAGGTAAACAGCTATTACTGGCTGGGACAGCGGTGGCTCTTATTTGTGTCACCGGAGTCGGCACTGCCGCGGCAGCTTCGCCGATCGCCGATCAACCAGGTGTGACCAACCCGGCGCAGCCCGGCACGAGTACACCGCTCCCACCGCCAGATCCTCCGGCACCCGCCCCAGCGCCCGAAGCGCCGGTGTATTACGCGCAGCCTCCGGAGGTGCGAAACGACGCGGCGACACGACCGGCGCCCTCGGTGGAGGAACCGGTGGAGCCGGTCCGGATCGAGCAGCTTCATTTGCCCGCTCCCGTGCCGCCGGTGGCACCGGTGGCGCCGCCGCCGGACACGATCCGGGTCGGGCAGTGGCAAACCCCGAACCCGCCCTGGATACCGCCGGAAGTCCGCGACATCATCAACGGAGCGGCGGCGACAGCTGAGGCTCACGTGGCGACCGCGCTGGATTCGGTTGGCATACCCGCGGGCCGCTCGGACCGGGTCAGCGGCGCCACCCTCGCCGGCGCCGGGATCGGTGGCGCGGCTGGAGCCGCTGTTGCAGGTGTGCCCGCGGCCGCCGCGGGTGCCGTGGTCGGGGGATTGATCGGCGGCACGATCGGCGGCATCGCCGGGGCAGCCCTGGGCACGGTAGTAGCGGTGCCGGTGGTCGGGACCGTCACCTCCGGCGTCGCGGGAACTGCGATCGGTGCCGCAGCCGGTGCCGCAGCAGGATCAGCGATCGCGGGCCTTCCGCTCGCAGTCGCGGGTGCGGTCGCCGGCGGGACAATCGGCGCCGGATTCGGTGCCGGAGTGGGAGTGGGACAGTGAACGCCGCCGCGAAGGCCCGCCGCCGCGCTGCCGGCGCCGCGCTCGGTGCCGGTCTGTCTCTGGCAGCCTCGCTCACCCTGGCCCGCCCCGCCGCAGCCACACCCCCGAGCCTCGGCTGCCCGGGGCTGCACGTCTTCGGAGTACAGGGCACCGGACAGTCTTCACCGACCGCCGATCCCACCGCAGACACTGGTGTGATCGGTGCGCTGCTATCCCCGGTGATGGCCGCTGTCCCAGGCCTGGCGACCCGCAGCTACATCCCCTACAGCGCAGGGTTCGGCGGCGTGGTCCCCGGCGGCGGCCCCGCCCCGTACACCGTGTCGGTGGCCGAGGCCCGCCACAGCCTCGTCGCTGCGGTGACCCAGCTCGCCCTGGACTGCCCGAACACCTTGATCGCCGGGGTCGGGTATTCCCAGGGAGCTCAGGCCATGTCCTGGCTCGCCCGCGATATCGGGGCAGGGGCTGGACCGGTGTCGGCGGAGCGTATCGCCGGTATCGCTCTGTACGCGAACCCCGATCGCGCGCCCGCGGCCCCTGTTATCCCAGGCCGGCCCGGGCAAGCGGTCCCGGACCCAGCACCAGGAACTGACGGGGCGGCGGTCGCCAGGGTGCAGGTCGCGTCAGGTGTGGTCTCTGGGTCCGGGATCGCCGAGCGCGATACCGAGTATGGGGCGCTGACGGGACGGGTCGCCGATATCTGCGTAGAGGGCGACCTGGCGTGCTCGGCGCCAGGACAGGCTGCGTTGCTCCGGTGGGGCGCCGAAATCGCCGCCCAGGCCGACCTACGCGACCCAGTAGCAGCAGTGAATTCGTTGCATGCGCTCTTCGCTGCAGCCTTCGGCGATGCCTGGACAACGGTTCTGCTCCACGACTTCCAAGTCGGCCCCGGCCGCGCAGACTACCTGCCCGGCATGTCACTGGCGCAACGCCTCATCGACGCGGCCGACCCCCGACTGCTAGGCCCGACGCCCAGCGACCATGCCGCCGCGGCGACGCGCTGGAACGAGATCACCGCCGCGGTGGCCGCGAATCCACTGGCGGTGCTGCCGGCACTGGCGGGTCAGCTCGGCGGGGCATGGAACCAGCTGGTCGCCGAGAACGCTGACCTGCTGAACCCCGCGGTCTGGGCCCGCTATGCGGGCACGGTCGCCGCTCACACCGACTACGCGGCGACCGGGCGGCTGGCGTCGGGCACCGCGTGGCTGATCGCACTGGCTCACGACATCGCGGGAGCACACTCATGACCGACCACCCGATCAACGACGACTTCTTCGCTGCCGAGAAGCTCGGCTTCGAACCCCGGCCCGGCGTGATGCTGCGCCGACGTCCGATCATCGTGCCGGACATCAGCGGTGTGAGCTCTGCGTGGCAGATCGTGTACGCCAGTCGCACTGGATTCGGTGCACCGATTCCCGCCTCGGCCACCGTCCTCGTTCCTGATCCCGGCTCGAGTCAGACGGGTTGTCGGATTCTGCTGTACTGCCCAGAATTTCACGGACTGGGCGGCGGTTGCGCTCCGTCACGGCAGTTGGGTTTCGGCAGCGAGCCCGAAGCACCGCGGATTGAGGCCGCGGTGGCCCGCGGCTGGATCGTCGCCATCGCCGATGGTCTCGGTCTTGGGATGAACGGTCTCGGACCACATCTCTGGCCGTCGGGGAGCGCCGCCGCGCACGCTGGCCTCGATGCGGCCAGGGCCACCGTCGAACTCCTGAACCTCGAAGAAGGGGCAGGTTGTGTGGTCTGGGGGTACGGCGACGGCGGTCGCGCCGCCTTGTGGACGGCCGAACTGCAACCGCGCTACGCCCCCGATATCGACCTGCGCGGAGTGGTGGCAGGGGCAGCGTTCAGCGACCTGCGCCAACTCGCGCAGGGCCTGGACGGGACACCTTGTGCCGGACTGATATTGGCGGCCATGGCCGGTTCGATACGTGCCTACTCCCATCTCCCGCTTCGCCACATCCTCACGGAGGAAGGCCACCTCGTCGTCGGGCTGGCCGGTGAGCTCGATCTGGTGTCCCTGCTCGAGCGGGGCCGGGGGCCTGTGGGGCAATGGTGCGAACGGCCCGACCCGTGGAACGACCCCCTGTGGGGCTACGTCATGACCAACGAGCGCACCAGCGGCGAAATCCCGCGGGTGCCGGTGCATCTCTACCACGGCACCGACGACCCCGTCATCCCCACCGCGATGGGTCGCGCCGTCGCCGAGCACTACCGTAGCCGCGGTATCGAGGTCAGCTGGCAGGACTATCCCGCCCACCACTCCGCCACCGCCGACGCAGCTACCGGAGACGCGCTGGACCGAGCGGCGGAATTCCTTGCCCGACCCACCCTGGAGCCACCGCCGCTTCCTCTGGACAGCGGATCGGCTGCCTGAACCCCGGTTTCTACCGCTGAACCGTCGAAAGGTGAAAGACCCCATGTGCGGACACGATCGGATCTGGTTCCGAGTCGCGTCGTCGCGTACAAGCATGTTCGTGGCGGTTACCGTGATCTCGGTGATGGCTACCGCCGTCGGTGTAGCAGCAGCGGTCCCGAGCACCGTCCCAGCAACACCGGACGGTGGCGCCTGCCCGCAGTTGTTCGTGATCGGGGTCCAGGGGGCCGAAGAATCCAGTCCCGGCGCAGCAGCAAATAGTGATACGGGGGCGCTCGGCCAGGTATTCGGGCCGCTCAAGGCTGCGGCCGGCGACTCGGTGGCGCGGACCTACGTCCCGTTTCCGGAGACCAACCCCGAGGACGCTGCGGGGTATGACGCTGCGGTCACGGATACGGCGCAGCAGGTGGAGACTTACACTGCGGACCTTGTCCAGCGCTGCCCGGAGACCCGGATCGCCGCCGCCGGGTACGCCCAAGGCGCCTCCGCCGTCGCCGCCTTCGCCAGCAACGTCGGCGCAGGACGATCAGATGTGCCCGCTGATCGCGTCGCCGGTATCGCTCTGCTGGCCAACCCTTCCCGTGCCGTGGGCACACCGACGATCCCGGGACGCCCCCACAGCGCAACACCCGCAGCGGCCCCAGGAACCCACGGTCAGCACACCACCGCAGTCACCTTCGGCAATACCAGGGTGACCGGCGGCGGAATCGTCGCGGCGGCACAGGCACCGGACTTCGGAGCATTGACCGGGCGCGTGGCCGATCTCTGCGTCCCGGGGGACGCCACCTGCGACACCACGCCCGGTGGGCCACTGGCGACCACAGTCGCTCACCTCACCGCCCGCACCGATCACCGTGACCCGGTCGCCGCGATCTCCACGCTCGCCGCCGCCCTGGCCGGAACCGCATTCACCACCGGCGTGGAGGTGATCAACAACGACCTCACCGGCAACAGCCTCGACCAACTCGCCTACAACCCCACAAAGAGCCTGGGCGAGCGACTCGCGGAAGTCTCCGCACCAGGCGCTGTACCCCCCGGTCCGGACCAGGCACTGGCCGCTCTGTTCAAACTCGGCACCATCGGTCTCGGCACCATCGTTACGGTCGCCCGCACAGTCTTCACACCCGCGGCCGTGGCTGAACTAGCCGCCATCGGCCTGGCCAACCCCGCCGCGACGGTTGCGGTTCTGGGTACGAAAGTCGCCGCTGCAGTGGTCGAGTTGATCACTCCCCAAACTGCGCTCGGATGGGTCAACGATGCCTTCGACGCGGTCACAAGCCTGGTCACCGACCCAGCAGACCTTTACGCGGTCGCCGGCTCCGCCAGCTACAGCTCGACTATCGGGCGGCACGGCTCCTACCGCACCAACACCACTTCACCCGGTATGCCGTCAGCATTTGCCGCGGTGGCGGGCTGGTTCACCGCGGTAGACCGTGACCTCACCGCTCCCGAGAGCACCTCACAACCCGAACCGCCCCTGCCGCAACCGGAGCCAACAGCCACCGGGCCGGCTGTCAGTGAGACCGGCTCCACACCGCCACCGCTGCGCGACGGAGTCCCATGAACCCCTTCGAGCGGACGCCGGATCAGCCGACGTCCCCCAAAACCAGTCGGCCGGCTGGCGATTCCCCAGGGAGCGTCCGCTCGGAGGGCCCACCCACCCAGGCACGCCCCGAGGAGGTGACTACAGCCTTGCCCGACGCCACCACAGGCCATGAGCACGGCTGGCAATGGCTCGACACCACCGAGCCAACCCCGCCGTATCCCAGAAACTTCGCCGGTACTCGGCAGGATATGGACGAACTTGCCTGGCTGGCAGACACCCAGCGCACCGCGTCCGCTGTGGAGCGCGAATCGGCACTTCGCGGGCATCGGCGAATGTGGGCGGCGCTTGGTGCGGCGCTAGCGACCGCCGCCATCGTCACCGGCGCAGGAACTCTCTACGTCACCGGGCAGCGCAACACACCAGTCGCCGCACCGACCTTCCCCGCGGCGACCTCGACATCGCCTGCGAATCCGGATGAGGCCGCGTGCGAGGGATTGACCGGCGAAACCGTCACTGTCGGCACGGCGGCACCCGGCACGATCGCCGGAGCGATCACGGCGTTCGAAGCTGCCTACTACCGCCAACGCGACGCCGCCGCCGCACTGCGTGTCGTCGCACCCGAAGCCGGAATCAGCCGGGAGGCACTCGCCGCGGGAATCGCTTCCATCCCCAACGGCACCCGGCACTGCGTGGCGATCACCCCTGTCGCCGCCGGGGTGGCCGAGGTGCACGTGGCCGAAACCCGACCGGACGGACAGCGCCTCGACTACCTGCAACTGATCAACCTCCGCGATACCGCCGATGGCCCGATCATCACCAATATTCAGAAGAGAAGCCGACGATGACCACCGTACCCATTCAGCTCGATGATCGGCGTGACCATGACCGCCGACTGGACCCACGAACCGTTACCGCCCCACCACCGGAAAGTCGCGCCACCGTCCGGACGGCACCCCTGCCCACCACCGCGTGTTATCCACCGCTTTTCGCCGTGATGGGCGCACACGGTGGTGCTGGAACCTCCACGTTGGCCCGCTGGTGGGCACCGGCCGCCGATACCGGAGACCAATGGCCATCTTCGGACCGCACCACCCAACGAGTGCTGCTGGCCGCCAGGCTGTGCCTGCCCGGGCTCACTGCCGCAGCGGACCGGCTCCGCGAATGGCACGCTGGCCTGGTCCCGCAAGGGATCACCGTGATCGGCTTGGTCCTCACTCCTGTGTCCGGCCGCCGCGCACCCGTGACGGTGCGCCGCTACCGCGCGACGGTCGCCGAGTTGGTCACCCCGATCTACGACATCGCCTGGCACGACGAACTCGCCTGCCTCGAAATCAGCGACCTCGCCCAATTCTTCCCGGGCGAGCGGTCCCCGGCACGCCGTGGCCGCGCGAGCCTCACACGATCGGTTCCGGCCGAGGTGCACCGCGCGGCCGAGGATCTGCTGGCCAGGATCGCGGCCGAACGCGCGGTCGATTCGCAGAGCTCGGAGGACACGCAATGACCATGCTACGGGTAGCCGCTGAGGCCACTACGGTCCTCGCACTAGAGATCACGATCACCCCGCACAGCCCACCCGGCGCGGACCGGCTCGTCAATCTGGTCAACTACCTGTCTTGGATCGTGATGCTTGCCGGTATCGCCTCCCTCATCTACGCCGGCGGCAAATTCGGGTGGGAACGCTTCCATGGCGGCGCCATCGAATCACCCAAGATCATCCTCGGAGCCCTGGTCGGCGGCATCATCGCCACTAGCGCTGGCTCGATCATGAACGCCGTCGTCACCGGCGGAGGCGGATGAACTATGACTCCTCACACGCCAACTGCTTTTCACAATCGGGTAGTCACCAGAAGAGGAGCAGACGACTCACCCGCGACCCTGATCTATCTCGACACCGCCGCCGAGCCGGGGGTCTGGTCTCGGCTCACCGCCTATCTGCACCACCGGTTCAACGGCCAGTTCACGCAAATCACCTACCGCCAACAACACCTGACGCAAGCCGACGGCATACCGGGAACCTTTTTCCCGGAACTGGACATGCTCCTCGACAGCGCCAGCGGCGCCCGGCTGCTGGTTGCTCACACCCACAACGCCTCCGCAGCACTTACCTGGGTCGGCAGATCGTCGCAGCGAGCCAAGATGCTCACCGCGCTCGTGCTGTTCGCCCCGGCCCTTGAGGCAGTAGCGGTTCCGGCCGGGGATGAGCTGCATCTGCTGCGGACGATTCCGACCTGGATCGTCACCGACCGGACCGCTGATGCGGGGCAGCGGCGGGCGACAGCGAAGTTTGTCGAGGTGCTGTGGGCCGACCACGAGGCCATCTCGTCTAGAGGGGACCGGTTCCCGTTGACCGACCCGGCGCGGGCCGCTGAACCAATTCTGGCCGCCTTACGCGTTGCCCGCGACGTTCAACTGCGGGAGGGAGCGTGATCATGATCGCGGATCCATTGCCTGCTCAGGTCCTGTCGCCGCTGACGTTGCTGCTCGGATATCTGGCCTGGCTGGTGCTGCTGCTGAGTATCGCGCGTCTGATCTGGGTCGCCGGGCTACTGGCGATCCGCATGTACCGGGAGGAAAGCCTCGAAGGACTCGTCGGCGCGTTCGCTGCCGCAGCGCTAGTCGGCTCCGCCAGCTCCATCGCTATCGCCGTCCTACCCACCTGATGTCGGGAGAGCCTCTGTGACAGCCAGACCCATTTTCGGTCATCGCGCCCGAATCGTGCCGATGGCAATAGCGACACTCGGAGCGGCTACCACCGTTCTCCTCCTCGCCTGCGGAACCGAGCAACAGCACGCCACGAACGCGGTGACTTCCACGGTGCTTGCGGCGAAACCCGTTGCTCTGCACTGGGATACATTCCAAGGGATCCGCCTGCCCAGCGCACAGCAGGGCCCGACTCGTCTTGACGGCGCCGTCGTCGGCGGGTTCGAACGGTCCCCGGTCGGGGCCGCGCTCGCGGCGATCCACGCCACCGTCCGGATATCGGTGGCAACCGACGCGCAGTGGATCGCGGTCGTCAAGAACCTCGTGGCACCCGGCGTCGGACGCGACGCTTGGACAACGGCCCGCGCCCAGATCTCGATCACCACCCCAGTCGCCAATGATCCGCCGGCGGTCCTCGGCTACCGCGTAACCCACTACACCCCCGATACCGCCGAGATCGACATCTACACCCTTAATGCGGACAACTCGGTGAACAGCAACACCTGCCGTGTCCGATGGCAAGCCAACGACTGGCGGCTCGAACTACCGGACAACCCCGCGACCCACCCGGTCCGGGTCCTGACTCTGCCGCCCCCGGACATGATCGCGCTCGCACCGCGATAGGAGCATCCGATGAAATCCCAGCAACTGCTGACCGCGCTACTCGTCCTCCTGGCCGCAGTAGTCGTCGCAATATTCGTGACCACCGTGATCCGCGACGACGGCGACCAGGATCCGCCTACCGAAGGACGCGCGGCCGGAAGCACCGAAAAGCACTATCCAGATATTCCCTCCTCGTCGCGCGCCCAGCCGCCGACTACCGACCTCTTCGGAAACCGGCTCGAGGTTCCCACTTCGCCCTCCGGTGATGTGCTTGCCGGGCTGCCGGCCTCGGATCTCGACCCGAACCATCCCGATTACCTCACAGCTGCGCCTTCTGGTCTGCAATGGCAGAGGGGTTGGGGAGGGGCAGCACTGCCGGTTTCGTCTGGTGACGGGCCAGCCCGGATCGAGGGAGGCATCGCCTCGGGGTTCGCGCGCACTCCTCGCGGCGCGGCGCTGTCGGCGATGGATGCGCTGGGCCGGGCGCTCGCCGCTCCCGAAGGTGAGTGGCAGCATGTTGTGCAGCAACGCTATTACGGTGACACGACCGTTCTTATCGACCGCTTCGCCCGGTCTCGCGCGAACACTCCGGATCCGGGCCGCTATGTCACTGTGCCCGATGGCGTCCGGATCAAGGACGGCTACCGAAGTGATTTCGCCGTGGTCCAGATAGCTACCCGCACTGACGAGGGCTATGCCATCGCGAGCTGGCCCATGGCCTGGGTAGACGGGGATTGGAGAGTGCGGATCCCTACTGATATCGAAACATTCTGGAGCCCGGGCGAGCACGTGTCCTCGATAGCGGAGTTCGGGAACTGGCGAGGTCAGCCATGAGCGACACGATTCTGGGCCGAAAGCACGGGCCTTGGCATGCCCAGCTGCCGGGGCCGGGAGAACTGTGTGATCTGCCGCTGCCGCCGGGTATCGCGTGCAAGGCCATCGTGGAGGGCGCCTCACGCGCGGCCGACTCGGCACTGGACGAGCTCGCCGAGTGGTTCATCGAGGACTTCGCGAACCTTCTGAGGCTCGTCATGACCTGGTGGGTCGAGTTGCCCTCGCCCGAGTTGGCTGGGGAGAGCGGGCTGGGCTCGACATTGTCAGATATCCAGGGATACACCGGTGGTCTACAAGTCCTCTTCCTGACCGCCGGGGTCCTCTTCGCTGGCGCCCGGCTGGCCCTCGCCAAACGCGGCGGTGTGGCCGGAGAAGCTCAAGAGACATTGCTGATGCTGGGCCGCGCAGTCCTCGGTGCGATGACTTTTGCAGCGATGATCACGGTTGCGACCCGAGCCGGAGACGAATTCTCCTCGTGGGTGATCTTTGATGCCGCGCGCGGTGATGTGTACAGCCTGGTTGTCGAGATGGCCGAATTCGACGTTCTCGACGGCGGTAGTGGCCTGGGCCGTGCCTCTCTATGGATTATCGGGATCCTGGGTCTGATCAGCATGTTGATCCAGTTGGTGCTGCTGGTTATTCGACAAGCACTGCTGATCGTCGTGGTGGCAGTTCTTCCGATGGCTGCCGCGGCCTCGGGCACCGGCCCGGGTTCGCAGGCATTCAAGAGGATACTGGCCTGGTCGTTGGCATTCGTGCTGTGGAAACCGGTGGGAGCACTGATCTATGCGCTGGCATTCACCGCAGCCGGTCACGATCACCAGGACCCGCAGCTCCGGTTGCTCGGACTGATCCTGCTGGTCTTGTCGGCAGTAGCGCTCCCAGCGCTGATCCGGCTCGTGGCGCCCGCGGTCGCGGCGCTCGGTGGCGGTGGCGGCGCCTCATCGGTGCTTGCCGGCGGCGCTGCGGGGGTCGCGATGTCGGCAGTGGGTAACCGATCCGGCGCGCGCAAAGTAAGCGAGGGCGAGCACGCGGCAGCAGGGCCCCAAGGCGCAAATCCCTCTGCGGGACCGTCAGGACCATCAGGCGGTGGAGGGCGGCCGATGCCCGGGGGTGGAGGCGGGTCCCCGTCACCCTCTGGACCACCGACGAGCCGGGGCAGCGGTGGGACCGAGCCTTCCGCAGGCTCCGGGCGGCCCGGTAGCGTTTCGAAGCAGGCGCCCGTTTCGCCGCCGGGCGGTGGCGCGGCCGCTTCTGGAAGTGGCGGTGGTGGAGGAGGGGCGGGCGGCGCGGTGATAGCCGCCAAGGCTGGTGCTGACCTGGCCAAGCAGGGCGCCACGGCGCTGGATCGCCACGTGGAGTCGGCAGTGCCATTGGACCCGGACACCCTCGGTTCGGGGGAGGTGCGGCGGTGACGGCGCGGATGTACGGGCGCTGGGAGCGCCCCCGCTCGGCCGGGTTCTTCGGGTTGACCTGGGGAGTGTCGTTGCTCGGGCTGGCACTGGTCATTGCGGTGATGGCGACGTTCACGATTACCCGCTCGTCGTCGATCGCCGGGGTGGTGCTGGTGGTTTCGGTCGTGGTGTTCGTGCCGATGGCTGTGGTCCGTAATGGTCGTACCGGCTGGGAGATCGCTGCGCTGTGGGTGCAGTTCGCTGTTGCTCGGTCTCGGGGTGAGTTGGTGTATCGGTCGGGTCGGTTCGCTCGTATCCCGGGGGTGGCGAGGTTGCCGGGGTTGCTGGCGGATTCGCGATTGGCGGAGTACGAGACCCCAGGCGGGCGGCGGTTCGCGATGGTGACCGTCCGCCGTAGCAGCCATTACACGGTGGTCGTGCGGGTTATCCCTCGGGGGAAAGAACTGGTGGATCAGGCACAGATCGATGCGTGGGTAGCGGCCTACGGGGATTTCCTGGCGACCCAGAGCCGTAGCGGCGAGGTCGTCGCGGTGACCTCGGTATTGGACAACGTGGTCGAGACGCGTTTGAAGCAGTCGCGGGAAGTTGCGCGGCTGGTCCGGCCGGATACGCGGGAGTATGCGCGGTCGGTGATGCGCGAAGCGGTGGCCGATACCGGTGGTGTGGGAGTGCGGATCGAAGCACGGATCGCGATCACCTACCGCGGGATCGGGCGCGGCCGTATCCGCGGTGACGAGGCTGAGCAGGCCCGCGAGATAGGACAACGGCTACAGGGAGTGCTGTCACATCTGGCACGCGCGGGGCTGGCCGGAACTCCATTGCAGGCCTGGGAAGTCCTGGGATTGGTCCGTACCCGCTACGACCTGGCATCCCAACGCGATGTCGAAACTGCCGGCGCCGACATCACCCAGACTCAGTCGTGGGATTCGGTGGGTCCGCTGGCCCATGAGGACCGGTGGGATCACTACATCCACGACGGGGCGCGGTCGATCACCTGGGAGATGGACGCTGCGCCGCGGGGCGCGGTGATGGAGACCGTGCTCGAGGAATTGCTGCGGCCTCGCCCGGATGTGCCGCGCAAGCGGGTGGCGATCGTGTACCGGCTGCATTCGGCGGGCGAGGCCACCCAGTTAGTGGATTCCGACTTCCGGGACGCGGTCGCCGCCGAGCAGACCGAACGCGGCATCGCGACGGCCTCGGCGCGGATCCGGGTCGGCAACACCCAGGCCGCGCGGGAAGAACAGGCTCGCGGCGCGGGGCTGACCCGGTTCGGGCTGCTGGTTACGGTCACCGATCACCTCGACGGCGATCTACCGGGAATCGAAGCGTCGGTGAAGGGGATGGCTGCGGCGTCGCGGTTGTCGGTGCGCCGCTGTTATGGCTGCCAAGCTGCCGCATTCGCTGCGTCCTTGGGGATCGGACTCATATTGCCTGAGCACGTGTCGATCTCGAAGCGGGTCTCGGCATGAACATTTCTTCAGGGACGCCGAAGAGACAGTCGCGGAGTGCACGCACCGAGACCATCGCCGGGATCCGCGTGCTCACCGCTGATGCGCGGGCCGCGGCCGAGACTGCGGCGGGCCGGGGCGGGCTGCGCGGATGGTGGGCGCGGTTGCAGCTCTCCAGCGATGACCACCGCTGTGCCACCGCTGCAGGCCGGGCCGGACATGGTGAGCAGACCGGTGTCGGGCGCCCGCTGGCCGAGCCGTCGGAGCGAGGTTATCGAGGTCTGGGTGGGGGCCGAGCCGCGGTGGTGGCGGCCACACCGGAATGGCGCGCCACAACAACCCAGATCGCAGGACTGTGGCCGTTCACGGTCGGGGCCAGCGCTCCAGTGATTGGGACGCCGGTGGGATCCCATTACGTCTCCGGAGCGCCGGTGCATTTCGATCCGATGAGCTGGTTCCTGCGCGGGTTCATCACCGCGCCCATTGCGTTTGTGTTGGCGCTCAACGGCTTCGGCAAGTCGTCGTTGATCCGCCGGATAGCGACCGGCGCAGTGGCAGCGGGGGAGACGGTGCTGTGCATGGGCGACACCAAACCCGACTATCGCGATCTGGTGCTGCGCCTGGGTGGACAGGTCATCGACCTCGGCTACGGCTACGGCAGCCTCAACCCCCTCGACGTCGGAGCCCTAGGCGCGGTGATCGACCGGCTGCCCGATCCCGATCAGCGGCGGCGCGTGGCCGCCCGGGTCGAGGCCGGGCAGGTCACCATCATCGCCGGCCTCATCGAACTGGTACGTGGCTCCCGGGTCGCCGACTACGAAGAAGTCCTCCTCGCCGCCGGCCTGCGTGAACTCTACAGCCCTACCGGGGGTTTCACCCATCAGCGGGCGCCGCTGCTCTCGGATCTTCTGGAGGTGATTTCCGGCGGAGGGGAGCGGCTGCGGGAATTCGCCGAGGAAGACGACGAGGTCGCCTATCGGGCGGCGACGAAACCGTTGCGGCGCTCGCTGCGGGCGCTGGTCGAGGGACCCTTCGGCGCGGTATTCAACCGGCCCACCACCGTGAAGTTGGATCTGGGCTCGCCAGCGGTGTGCGTGGACGTGTCCCGAATACCAGAAGGCGACACGAAATTGTTGGCGGCGGTGCTGATGGTGTGCTGGTCCGACGGTTTCGGTGCGGTCGCCGCCGCGCACGCTCTCGCCGATGCCGGACTGGCGCCCGCCCGCACCTTCGAGGTGGTGATGGACGAGATCTGGCGGGTGCTGGGGGTGGGGGAGTTCATGGTCGACCGCGTCGATGCCCTGACCCGGTTGCATCGCCAGATCGGGACCGGGCTGATCATGTGCAGCCACACCATCAAAGACCTCTCGGCTTTCGATTCCCCTGCTTCCCAAGCCAAAGCGCTCGGGTTCTTCGAACGGGCACGTGCGAAGATCATCGGTCCGGTCGGGCCCGAGGAGATCGACCGGCTGCGAGCGGCGGTGGGCATCACCGAGACAGAGAAACTGCTGGTCACCTCCTGGGCGGCGCCGCGCCCACCCAGCGACGACGATCTGGACCCGAATCGCCGCGACACCCCACCCGGCACCGGCTGCTTCCTGCTCAAAACTGGGGAAGCCGAAGAACCCGGCATCCCGTTCCGGCTCACCTTCACCGCGAGCGAACGTGCCGCGGATGTGCACAACACCAACCGGCGGTTCGACAACCTGCCAGGAAACACAACCGAGCTCCCGAATCGCTCAACTTCCAGCACCTAGCCCAGGGCACGGAGTAACCGCGCCCGCGCAGCATCACATCTCTCGGAAGGACACGGAAATGACTTCTCTGGATACAGCTTCGGCCTCCGGAGCCAGCGGCCCGCCACCGCCGCGGGGCTACGTTGCGGAGCCGATAGCGTCGCTGCGGCGCGTGCTCTTCGGCGGCCCCCGCAGTTTCGCGCGTCATATGCGCGTCCGTGACGCGCTGACCGGCTTGAGCGACGTGCCGCAGTCCGGACTGACACAGATCGAGGAAGCGCTGTACAGCTACACGCTGTTGCCGCGGGCTGTCGAGGTGTTGGGCGGGTCGGTGGCGGGGATCGAGGCCGACACATGTGAGTCGGATGCTCTGTTCGACTGGTCGGCTGCGGTGGCACCGCGGCTGTGGTCGCTGCTCTCGGGTCATCACAAACTCTCGGTCGCTGCGATCCAGCAGCTCGGCAACGGATCGGCCTACCAGGAGAAGTGTCTCGCACAGCTGGACACCGGCGCCGCGGCCGGGGCCGCGATGTTCACCGAGCTGGGCTACGGCAGCGACATCTTCCATTTGGAGACCACCGCGACATGGCAGCGGCACTCCCGCACCTACCGGCTCGCCAGCCCGACCCCGCAGAGCGTGAAGTTCATGCCCAACACCGCTGCCGAGGGTGTGGCGAAGACAGTGATCGTGATGGCCCGGCTGATCGTCGAGGACCAGGACGAAGGGGTGTGGCCGTTCGTGATGGAGCTGCGCACCCGCGACGGCCTCGCCGACGGGGTGGAGATGGTGGCGTTGCCCGACACCGGCTACGGGCTGTGGATGGACCATGCGATGACCCGCTTCGACGCCGTGGTCCTGCCGGAATCGGCGCTGCTGTGCGGGGAGGTGGCTGCCTTCGATTCCCAGGGCGGTTTCCACTGCGAACTGACCCTGGGTGAGCGGTTCGCGCGCACTACCAGCCCGCTGCATCCGGCGCGTTTGAGTATGGGCGGGGCAGCGGTCTCGGCGGCGCGCGCCGGGCTGGCGTTGACGATCCCCTACGCCGTCAACCGTGAGATCGGCCCGGGGAAAACGATGATCAGCCACGACCATATCGCCCGCAAACTCGTGTACGCGATGTCGGAAGCGTGGGCTATGACGTGCCTGTCCAACACCGCCCGCACCCACGGGCGCAGCGGCGATGCGGGAGAAGCTGCGTTGTGGGGAATGCTCGCCAAAGCGATGACCTCCCATTCGGCATGGAAGATCCTCGAGGTCTGTCGGGAGGCGTGCGCGGCGCAGGGCATGCTGCGCGCCAACTACCTCGTCGACCATATCGCCGCCTGTCAAGGGCTGCGCACCGCAGAAGGAGCCAACGCGGCGGTGCTGGGAGCCGCGGGCAGAGCCCTACGCCACCGAGGCCGGCTCCTGCCCGGTTCCTCCGACCCGGGTTGGGCGCAGACCTGGTGGCAGAGCCTGCTCACCGAGCGTGAGCGACTGCTGACGATCGGGATCGATGTGTCCGGTCAACCCGACAACTCGACCATAGAACTGGCTGCCGCAGTGGCCGACCGGATCGCCGTGGATGAGATGGTCACCGCCGCCGAAACCACCACCGATCCGGTCGCGCATCAGCTCCTCACCGATCTCGCCGCGACCTACGCGCTGCGGAAGGTGAAGAAACACGCGCTGTGGTTCACCGCCAACGACTACATCTCGAGCAGCTACGCCGCGGTCATCGACAGCGAACTGGTCGCCCACCAGCTCAGCATCGAGCCACACCTACCGGTCCTGGCGAAATCCTTCGCGCTACCGGATTCTTTGCCGGCGCCGATGGTCGGCGACCATATCCGGCGGTGGATCGAGTACGCGGGCTGGAGCGACCGGTTCGGCGCGGCGTCCGCGGCGACAGCCTGACCGCATCGCCTCGGTCCTCTGGGTGGAAGCACAGACATGAGCACCAGCAGCTCGGCAACCCTCGGTGCAGCGGTGGCGACAGTGCTGGGCGTGCTGCTGCTTCTCGTGTTCCTAGGTAGTGCCGAACCTGCTCCATCGTGCGCTGCCGCCTTACCGTCGGCAGGAAGCGGTGACGCCGGCGAGACCGGACAAGGGGTGCAGGGGCTGTCGGACGTTCAGCTGCGACTGGCACGTGACGGTGTCGCGATCGGGCTTCAGCGCGGGATGTCGGAGAAGGTGATCGTTGCCGAACTCGCCGCCCAGGCCACCGAATCCAGCTTCCGTAACCTCGCCAATTCGACGGTGCCCGAGTCCTTGCGCTACGCCAACGACGGCGTCGCCGACGATCATGATTCCGTGGGCCCGCACCAGATGCGGGTCAGCGTCTGGGGCGACGTCGGCATCGGGACGCTGATGAACCCGACCTATCAGATCAACTGGTTTTACGACCAAGCCGAAAAACTCGGCGCCGCAGCCGAGCAGATGTCGGCGCCAGAGCTGGCCCAAGCGATCGAACGGTCGGAACCGGCTGCCTACCGCCAGCACCTGGCCCTGGCACAGGACCTGTATGCGATGTTCGCCGACCTCGACCCCGCGTCGATGCCGCGGACTCCGGCCGGCACTCCCGCCGCCGGCTGCGGACCGAGCGGCTCCGGCGCACCGCTGAGCGGTGAGGCGACCGTGTTCGGGCAGGCGGTGATCGACCGTGCTTCCCGGTGGATCGGCACCCCGTACGTGTGGGGAGGTGGAGACGTGCACGGCCCCACCTCCGGTGGGTTCGACTGCTCCGGATTGACCCTGTACGCGATCTACCATGCCTCGGGCGGGCAGATCCGCCTCCCGCACTACACCCAAGCCCAGCAAGATCACCCCACCGCCCAGGTGGTGCCCTTCGCCGATCGAGCACCTGGAGATCTGATCTTCTTCACCGCGCCCGGCGACACCGATTCTCACCATGTCGGCATCTACTACGGCCGCGACGAGAACGGCCATGACCTGCTTCTACACGCACCCCAAACCGGGCAAACGGTCACCATCGCGCCGTTGTCGGGCTGGGATGGCGAGCGCATGGATGTGCGCCGCTACGAGCTCTCCCCACCGTCGCTTGGCATGGAGGAAGACACCCCGCGTCTGAGCTCGGCATCGTCGGACCAGCCGAAATCTCTGGCCGTGAACCTTTCCGGTCCAGCTCATTTCCGAAGGAGTATCTGATGAACCGTATTCACTATCTGCCGTACCAGGATTACCGGCGATTATTCGACGGCCGAAGTCCTGACCGCCCAGTCGTAGACCACCTCATCACCGTGTTCACCGGTGCGCCCACCGTACGCCGCGGCGGCGCGGGTGCCGCGGCGCGCAGTGGTCCACGCGTCTTCCGACCGGCTGTGGTTGGCGTGGCGCTGGTCGCGGCCGGAGGTCTGGTGGGTGGATGCACGGCCGTACAGTCTGCGCCCGGTGGACAATCGCAGTGCCGAGCCGAGCATCTGAGCCCGCCCTATCAGAATGTCGATCACTGCGATCCGGAGGCGGTGGTCGAAGCCGCGGTGGGCGTGGTTTTGGACTACGACCGGTACGGAGGGCCAGCACAGGCTTTCCACGCCGCGCTGCCATTGATCGATCCAGCATTCGCTGCGGCAGCGCAAGAAGCGGCGCTGCTATGGGCGCCGGCGGCGCTGCGCGGGTCTCGAGTGGACTCGGTGCAGGTCACTCCAGATGATCACCCACCCGATCAATCCACGACCGCCCACCGCACCGTGGCCGTAGCGCTTAGCCGGGCCGCGGCGACTGCCGGTGCGGAGCTGGTCGTGCATGCGACCGCGAAACGGGAGACACCTGTGCAGGGCTGGCGGTTGTCGCACTTGGTGGCGGGGTCGTGAGCGGCGGGGACCCGGTCGAGGAGAGCGGGCAGGCGCTGCGCACGGGGTTCGTGCAGGCCATGCAGACCGCGCATACGACCCAGGCTTTGTTGGCCCGGCGCGGTGGTGAGTCTCGCTCTCGCGAAGAACACGAGCAGCGGTTGTCGGCCAGCACAGCCAAAGAGCACCGTTCGCTCGTCGAGCATCAACTGCGCGTGGACCAGCAGACCGAAGCTCGGTGGTGGGATCGTCAGCTCAACCAGGCTCGCGTCGATGAGGTGCGGGCCCGCATTACCCGTGGTGGTGAATTGCATGCTGCGGAGATGCGGCGCGCCGAGGGGCAAATCGAGCGCGCGGACAAAGACCTTGCGCGCCGTGAGCGCGCCGGGAATCTCGAGAGCAAGCAGAAGACGACTCTGCACGATCATCAAGTCGCCGGGTATGTGAACCGGGAGCAGCGTGCTGCTGAGCTACATGAACTGGATGTTGCATACAAGAAGCTGCTGATCGATATCCGGCGCCGCACCGCGGGATTCACCGAGACCCTTAGCGAGCAAACCGGCCCTCAATCGGCTGCGGCGGTCACTTCCTCAGCGGCGTTCGCCGCCGCTTCCACCGGATCGGAAACCTCCGAAGGTTCCCGTGATTACCAGGCATTTCAGGAACGTTTCGTCGAGGACACCGGCACCGATCCTTACCAAGTACTCCGCGGAGCCCGCTCCTCACCCGGGTGGGCGCCGCCACCGATGCGGGCACCGCAGCGCGATGTCAACGGACTCATCGGGGACCTCTGCGTACTCGCCCACCTGCTGCCCCCGATCTTGGATACACCCCAACCCCCAACCGCCCCGGCGGGCCGGATGGAGAAAGCGGTCGAAGACGCAGGCCTCAACACTCCGATCGATGTCGAAGTCGTCGAAATCGCAGAAGAGACCGGCGCGCCGTCGGTGAACCTGCCGGTCCTGTGGACTGGTCCGGAAGCCGGACGATGAGCGACCAGTTCCAGACGTCCACAGATGGTTCCGGTTGGAAGGCCCGGCTGCTGAACCGGATCCGATACCACTATGCCCACGAGCACAAGCTGGCAGTTCGAGATACTCCGCGCTCGGAAGGGTCCCAGCCCGCGCTGCTGTGGGGCGGTCGAGGCCACCGGAATATCACCGACTACCACGCCCGGATCGAGGAGCTGGAGACCCGGGCCGCGGCAGCAGGATTACCCGAGGCAGCGCTCGCGTCGGCGCGGGCCGCCGGAATCGCGGACCGACCACTGGCCTCGAAGACACCGGACGACGCCGCATCCGAGGATTTGGAGCCGACGGAGGTATTGGCCGACAGGATCTGGCGGCTACGCCATACAGCGCTGGTGGTGGCCGAATACGACATCCGATCCTCGGACCATGACCTTCGCGCCGACCTGGCGACCATCACGGAGGCGGGCCGCAACATGGACGCCTTGTGGATCGCGGTCACTGCCGACATCGCCTCGGCCGACCTCAGCGTCGAGGAAGCGATAGCGCTGTGGGATCTCGACGAGCAGGGGTGGCGGCACTGCGGGCGTCTGGTCCACAACTACGACGACACAGTATTGCGTCACCGACTCGACGAGTCCGCCTCCCCTGAGATCCGGACACAGCTCGCCACCACCCTCACCGAGCACAGCCCCGATCGGATCGCCCACGCCATCCGGCTCGGGATTGCGCCCCCCGAACCGATCCCACTGTCCGAAACCGCCACCCAAGCCCTGCTCACCCTCCATAGGGCCGCCGAGTTACCGGACCAGGAATGGAGCGAGGGCCTCGGCTTCGAGCAGGGCCAAGACCCGTCGCTGAGCGCCCCCGAGCCCCCCGGTGGGCCCGACCTGTGACGACTGGGAGCGTGGCCGATCTATCGATACCGGAAGGATTTCCTGTGAGTTCCCAATTTCCCGAGCTCGACGGTCTATCGGGTTGGAAGATGCGGTTGCTGGAACGCATTCAACACAGCGTCGCACTCGCCGCCGACCTGTCCCGGATCCGAAGCGCGGACAGCATTCACTCCGGACGCGGAGATCCCACCACCCACGGTGGGTCGAACCTGGCTGATTTGTCGGCACTGCACGGTTACCAGCGCGAGCTCGACGCCCGTGCTGCCGCCGCCGGAATACCGGCTGTCGCGATCCAGCGAGCCCACGAGGCCGGCCAAGGCGGGCGGACCTCGCCGGAGTGCCTCGACCGGGATGCTGTCGCCGGGGAGGCAGCCACCGACCATCTAGCTGATCGGATCTGGCACCTCGAACACAGCGCGCTGGTACTGGTCGAATACAACCAGCGCACCGACACCCGCCAGATCGTGGCAGACCTCGAACTGCTCCGCGATCTGGAACGATCCATGACCGCCGCGTGGTTCGGCGCCACCGAAGGCATCGACTTCGCCGGTCTATCCCTGGCCGAGGCCGGCGACCTGTGGGACCGCGACACCGCCTCGTGGCAACCCCTCGCCGAGCTCGTGCGCGGCTACGACGATAGCGGCTTGCGCCGACGGCTGCACGACTTCACATTACCCGAGATCGAAAACACACTGCGCCGGCTCGGCGGGCCCGACGAAGCCCGGGTCGACCACGCGGTGAACACCGGGACCGCACCACCGACCCCCTATCAGCTCGTCGAATCGGCCACCGACGCGCTCCACGGCCTCGACTATCCCTCACCCACTCGGCACCAGGGGGTCAGCCCCGGCCTGGATCACCCGGAGGTGGAGAGTGCATCGGCAGTCCAGCTGACATGGACCGAAGCCGCCGCGCCGGATCTGGAAACTGGCAACTGTCCGCCAACCGCGCCGGACTTCGGGCCTGGAATGTGACGGCCGCTGATGTACACCCCGACCGAATTCCAGGCGCATCTGCTGCGCGCTGTGCAGAACTTGGCATTCGATACCGCACAGAAACGCAACCACAACCGGATCACACCGATTCAGGCCGCGCAGATCGACATCGTCGACTCAGCCGGAGCTCAGATCGAGGCCGCCGCGCTCGCGATCGGCATACCGAGACCCTGGGTGGACTACGCCCGGATCGCGGGTGGCCAAGGTCAGCGTTGGCATCCCCGCCAGCAGATGCTGTCCGGTCGGCATGCCACGCGCAGCGAATTGCTGACAGCCCACACTGCGCGCATTCGGGAATTGCAGAAGATGGCCGCCACCGCAGCGGCCTACCCACCGCGGATGGGTGCGGGCCCCGACGCGGTCGCGAAAGTGCGTCAGGTCCTGGGCATCACCTGGCAACGGGCCGGGGCGATCGGTCACGCCCTGGCATTGACCCGCGATGAACGCCACCAGTGCTGGCAGCCCGGGCCGCAGCAATGGTCTGCTGCCGTGGCCGCTGCGGTGAACACCCTCGACGACACGGCCCTGGCCGCGCGTTGGGAAGCGATGCACACCAGCGACTTCACTCCGCTGGCGATGCCGATCATGGTGCTGCAAGGCGCGGGCATCACCCACGACGACATCGCCCGGCAATTGCCGTTGTCGCCGGACCAGATGGTCGAGCATGCCGCGATCGCCCTGTTCGGCGCACCGGAACCGCGATCCCTCGACACCACGATCGCTGGCACTAGCAGGACACGCGGTGGTGGCCTCATCGCCACCGCGATCGACGCCGCTGCCCTCACCACACCCTCCGGAGCGGCCGGCGAATTCGACGCGACAACAACCGCGCCGCCCGGCCCCGGCTCGGAACCCGCCGATATCGGACCCGAGCCATGACAACCACCCATTCTCGCGGGCCCCTGCCCGCGCACCCACCACCCGGGCCGCGCGCGGCCAGCTGTATCGGAGGTCACGCCATGACATCAACCAAACGCCCACCGGTGACGGTGGCCGACTGGCAGACACAGTTGCTGCGGCGCATCCACCACCTGGCCGGCGAATACGCCCGCACCTACGCCCGAGGCCCGCAAGGTTACGGCGGCCACGACCTCGACTCCGACCCCGAGACAGGGTGGCGAGCGCACCTCGACGTCCTCGAGGCCGCGCGTGAACATACCGAGCAGGTCGCTGTTACCGCGGGTGTGCACCCCAGCGATGTCGATGACGCCCGCCAGCGGGGACTGTTCGGGCTCGCGGCACCGCAGCAGCCGCCGGTGCGCGAGGGTATCGACCGCACCGGGGAGATGCAGGATTTCTACCTCGACATGCTCGGCCTCGATCTGTGGCACCTCGAACGGATGGCCAGCCTGCACGTAACGCGGACACACCGTGCCGCTCAGGGACACAGCGAACTGCACGCCGGACCGATGGCGCTACGCACCTTCGCAGACAACATGGCATTGCGGTCCCAGCGGGTCACCGCGCTCGCGCACGTTCTGCGAGTGACAGACACCGAAGCAGCGGCGTTGTGGGGGCCGGGAGCCACCAGCATGCGCTACTGGCACGCCGCCGCACATCAGCACGCCAGCGACCTGGACCTGGCCGCCGAATGGCACAGCTACAGCCGACCCTCTGCCGAGCTGGCAACTCCACCCTACGTCCCCGATCTGGAAGGAGCCGCACTCGGATTCATACCCCCCACTCCGGAATTGATGCTCGACGCCGCCACCGCCACTCTGCACACCGAAATCCTGCACACCGCCACCGAACCCATCGCGGCACCCGGGCCGGGACTCGTACACGCCGCGATCAGCGAAGCTGTCGACGCCGCGATCCCCGGTACCGGTACATGGATCGTCGACCAGCCCGAAACAAGCCCGGAGGCAGTGGCACCGCACCCGGGTGACATTGGCACCGATCCCTGACCTTTCTGGTTCACGCATTCTGTCGGTGACCGGCCACGGGGACGGCCGCGCTCAATCGAACCTCACTCCCAGGGGACATCCACCACACATCCCACAGTCCGCGCCGACACCGGTCCGGGCTGTGCGAGACGAAGGCACAACGCGATGTCCGACAACACCGAAGACCAGCCTCAATCATCCAACGATTCCCGGCGCACGCGGAGCGCGCCTACGCCAGAAGAGGCGCGCCAGCTGCTGGGCGCCTTGCGCGAGTTGCGCCGGATCGGTGCACTCCCGCACGACATGCGCACCGGACCTGTCACCGCCGACTACGGTTCTCGCGCGCTCGAGGACGCCCGGCACGCAGCACGGCTACGTGAAGTGCAAAACCTGTCCGCAGTCCGCTCACAGGCCGATAAACAGGGCACCGGCCGATCCACGACACGCAAACTCGATGCCTCCGAATTGGATACCGCACTGGCCGAATCGCGGACGCTGGCGCGCAACGCCGGAGTCAGTGTGGAGGATATCGCCGCGGCCGAAGCAACGGGGGCCACCGGCGCGACATGGATGGATGCGCCGTCGCATCGGTGGCTGGGCCGCATCGAACAGCTCACCGACGAACTCGCCCAGGCCCAAGAGAGCCTGCACCTGCACAAGAAGACATTGTCCAGCATGATCGACAGGGCCGTCGCGGCTGAATCCACAGTCGCCCGCCAGGCCGAAGATTTGGCTCACACCGACAACTACATCCGATCGATCTGGGAGACGCTGAGCACAGCGGAGTGGGAACTGGGCCAGTCCCTCACCGTCGTGCCCGAGCTGACCCAAGGCGTCACACCGCCGGCGGACCCGGCATCAGATATCGACCCGACAGACCGCGGTTCCGGGTCCACGATCGGCTCAGCGATCGACTCCGCCCTACCCGAGGGCGACGCCGCGCCCGATATCTGGAAACCAGAGCCTGCGCCGCCGCCGGATACCTCTCCCGATAACGCCACCGATCGCGGTACGGGGGCGGAGTCGTGAACTGGCCAGCGCAAATACCTACCCGGACCGATCCCGCCTACTATGCCGACGCGGAGTCGGCAGCCGAGGCGCAGTTGCGGGCCGATTTCACCCACCACTATCAGCTGCGCCTGATCGCTGCCTACGGTGAAACTCCGGCCGACAAGATCCGGATGTATCGGGATGCGCACCGGCTGGCCGACAAGTGGGCAAGCCACGAGCGCCGCGATATGCGCACGCTGTGGCGTCAACTGCAGGGTGCGGTCGCGGGGTGGGAGGCCCGTCCGCACGCGACTGCGCGTGCGTTCGATCGGATGGCGACATCGGGCCAGCTCGGAGGTGTTGCGGTCGATGGCATGGTCTGGCGGACCTTGGTCCAAGCCTGCGATATCACCGGACACGGTCCTGAGCCGATCACCGGGTCCGAGCAGGACGCGGTGCGGACCCCTGCCCGCGCGGCCCACCTCGATGTGGTGGCCGACGCCGACAATACGTCGGTTCTCGATCGGGCCTTCGGCCGCGGATTCCTCGACAAACCCGCTGTCGACCCGGGAGCAGACGCCATCGGGGCGGAAGCGATCGCGGAACGCCCGGGCGAGCAGACCGTCACCGGTGCCGGGGCCGAGTCGATCGTCTCCGCCCCGGCACCTCAGACCCTCGATGCCAGCGTCTTCGGTGAAGCACTCGCACGGCGCCAAGACCGGCAAATCGATGCACTCCGACGGTTGCAGAACGCCATGGCAGAACACAGCCGCCTGGCAGATGAGTGGGGTCCGGAAGTGCTGTTCGGTGGGCGGATCCTGCGACTGGAACAGTTGCTTGACCACGGCCGGGCCGCCCGACGCGACGCCGCGCGAGCAGGTGTCCCCACCAGCGAGATAGATCAGGCCTACCGGGCCGGGCTTACCGGGGTGTCCTGGCACGAACGCCCCGGCCACCTGCTGCTGGGACGCATCGATCACCTTTCCCGAGAACGCGACCGGATGCTGGGCCGGATTGAACCGGGAGCCGAGGAAAGCCGGGCAGGTCTGGACATAGACGCCGCGATCACCGCCGTAGCCTCGCCCACCGGCTACGGGCACGGAGACTGGGACAGCACAGCGGACAGCATCGAGGCCGACCCGGCCACCTCCGACCGAAGCCTCGAACTGTCGTAGGACCTGGCGATGTTTTCCGCGCGGGAAACCCGACGCCGCACCAAACGTGGCCTCGGGGAGGAAACCTCGCTGCTGCTGATCGCCGCGGCCGTGGTTGTCGCCGGGCTCGCTGCTGGAGCGGCGCTGGTGATCGGGTCGTGGTGGGCGGGCGGTTCGGTGACCGGGAATCCGGTGGCCGCGCTGCTCGAGTTGGCTGCCGGGCGCCGCAGGTGGCCGTGGCAGGCAACGATCGTGCTCGTCGCGATCGCCACGGTGATGGTGACCGGCAGCGTGAGGGCGTGGCGGTGGCTGAGGACCGGCTCCGAACTGGATGCGGCAGCGCGGACCATGCAACGACCCGCCGACATCCGTATCGGCCGCGTCGAAGACAACGAGGCGGCAGCGGTGCGACTGCTACAGGACGCCGCACCCGAAATCAGAGCACTACCGGGCCCACCGCTGGGTGTCACTGTGACAGCAGGAATCGCCCTGCATGTTCCTGCCGAACTCGGGGTGACGATCGCTGCCGGGACCCGGACCGGCAAGACGATGGCGTGGGCGATCCCCGCGGTGCTGTCCGCGTGGGGACCGTGCCTGGCCACCTCGAACAAACCCGACTTGTATCGGCATACCGTCTACGGCCGCGAACGGCGCGGCCGGGTCTGGCTCAGCGACCTGCAGGCAGTGACCGGGAAACCCGAGTGCGGCTTCTGGGTCGATCTGCTGGCCCAAACCGCCGGTTTGCCGGCAGCACGGAAATTGGTGTCGTTCTTCGTCTCCGCATCCACCGGTACCGCAGCGCAGGCCGCCAACGCCAAGGTCGATTCCTATTTCGACGGTGGCGCTCAGGAACTGTTGTCGCTGTATGCGTTCGCCGCCGCATGCGCGGGCGGGGACCTGCTGCATGTGGCCGAATGGCTCGGCCGTGACCAGGATCAGACCCCGGCGCTGATCCTGCGCCATTGCGGTCATCCCCGGCCGGCCGAACGGATCCTCGAGGCGCAAGCCCTTTACAGTCGTCAGCGCGACGGCCTCTACGACATGGCGAGACGTTTCCTCAACGTCACCTCCGACGAGGGCTACGCACGCATGGTCACCCCACCGCGTCGAAAAGTCCTTCGGGCCAGCGAAGTTCCGGCCGAGGACGGCAGCGGGACGATGGCGATCTCCATCGATATCGCCGAGGAATCCACGCTCAACCATGATCTACCGGAGTTCAAACCGGTCGAATTCGCGAACTCCAACGACACCTTGTATGCGCTGTCGATGGCCGGCCCCGACGGCGCGACTCCACTGACCTCCGCGCTGGTCGGCCAGATCCTGGAAGCGGCATTGAACACCGCCCGCGCCCGCCCCGACGGCCGCCTCACGGTGCCGCTGCTGGCAGTACTGGACGAGGCTGCCAACTGCGCGCGCATCGGTGAACTCCCGTCGTACTACACCTACGCGGGTGGCTGCGGAATCATTCTGATGACGATCTTGCAGGTCCTCGAACAAGGCGAAGACCTGTGGGGTGTAAACGGGTTGAAGACGATGCGCGCCCAGTCGATCGAGGTCTACGGCGGCGGAATCGCCGACACCGGGTATTTGGAGCACTGGCGGGCGATGGCCGGCCAGCACGATGTGGCCGACCGCTCCCGCAGCCACGGCGCCGGCGGGGTCAACCGGACTCTGACCTGGCGGCCCGAACCCATCCTCGACATCGCCCAGCTCGCCGCCCTGGCCAAAGACCGCGCCCTGGTCCGGCTACCCGGCCACGGCCCCGTCCTGGTCCGCAAAGTCTGGTGGCAGGACACCGAATACGCGCCCCTGATCGCCGCGTCGCTCGCCCGCTTCGCAAAGGCCACTGCGACCCCGATCGAACTCCCCACCGCCACGAACTCGCCCCCCGGATCGGAGGATCCTTCATGAACGCCCCCACCACGCCTGCCCGGCCGCCGACACCGCCGCGGTACTCCCATTTCGTCGACTTCGCCGAGGACTGGCTGTTCCCGTTCATCACGCTAAGGCTGGCCGAAGCCCACCGCGAGAACACCTACACCTGGTGCACCCAATGGTGGTCCCACCGACCCGTCGCGGTCCGGATCGCCCACCTACACAGGGCATTCGAAGCCACCCGACGCAGCCGCAGCGGAACCGGATTCAGCAACCTGGTCCTCAACCATATCGATCCGCACCTGCGCTGGATCCTCGACGCCGCCAACGGCCCCTTGCACCGCTGCACCCGCACCGAACATGTGCCTACCCCGTCGCTGCCGTTCACGCCGGTGCCGGAGAACTGGTTCCCACCACCGAAAACACCCGAGCCCGGCGGTAAGCAGCCGCAGAAGCGGTTCGGCCATTACCGCGACTTCGTCGAACAGTGGCTGCTACCGGTCACCGCCGTCCGGATCGCGGCCAACAACAGGGAAGGCCAATACACCTGGTGCACCCAGTGGTGGCGCCACCACACCGTCGCGGTCCGCTTTGCCGGCCTGCACACCGCATTCGAAGCCGCCCTCGCCAGCGACGACCACACCGCCATCTCCACCCTGCTCGCCCGCCACATCGACCCCCACCTACGCCTCATTCTCGACGCCGCCAACGGGCCCCTGCACCGCTGTACCCCCGACCGGCACACCGATCTGGCCGGCCTGGCGGGCGCCCCGGTGCCCGACAACTGGTTCGCCCTGCCCGGGGCCCGGACACCGGTCGACCGGCTCGGGTTCGGCCCCGACTTCCGCGCCCTCACACGACAAGGAACTACTTCATGAAAACACCCACACCAGCCCAAACCGCTGTCCTGAACACGCTGCACGCACAGTCGGCCGCTATCTCGAGCATGCTCACCGACGCCACCCGCCACCAGCAACACACCGGCACCCAACCACCGGCCTCCTGGTACGAAGACTTCCACGACCGCTCCGTCCTACGCGAAGCCCTCACCGACGCCGCCCACGCCGCCGCACTACCCCGATCCTGGATCGACCACGCCCGCACCTGCGGCGAGAACAATCAACCCTGGCGCGGCTCCGACACCCTCCCCGCTCCGGAACCTGCGGACCTCGACCGTGTCCTCGGCGACCTCACCGCCGACGCCCACAGGCTGCGTGACTGGGTCACCCTGGACGCGGTCTACAGCCGACTCGACACCAGCCACAGCCCACACCTGCGCAGCCGGTTCGACCGCAACCTGCATTCCCTGCACTACCGGACCAACGCCGTCGCCAACCTCCTCGGCCTCGGCGACGCACACGGCACCCTGCTCTGGGGCACCAGCCAGGACTGGATCACCGAGGGCACCCAGACGCTGAACCACCTGTCCGCCGACCAACTCGCAGAACGCTGGCGCACCGCGACCCGCGCCGACACCCGCTCCTACGGCCTGCAAACCGTCGCCGTCACCGGCGCCGACATCCCTATCGGCACCAGCTCGGCACTTCCCGACCTCGACCACATCAAGCAAAGCATCGCCGCCGCCACCGACCTGCCACGCGACCTGCACCTCAGCGCAGGCGCGGACATCGACGCCGCAATCCACGCCACCACCCCCGGCCTGGAGGAGCCGGCGAGTGGGCCCGGTGTCCAACCACCGATCTTCAGCGCCGTCGACGGCACCACACTCCCGACCGCACCTTCAGCGACCAACCGCGCACAGATCGAAGCCACCGGCCTCGGCATGTGAACCGGAATGCCCGGCCGGAACAGGTCAGCCGCACCGCCCTATCGAACCAGCACACATCCCAGGAGAAGAAGATGCCCGCACCCCGCCGCACCCCGGCCCGGACTACCCAGCCGGGCCGACTCTACAACTACTACCTCAGCGGCAGCGTCCAGGACGACGCCGACCGCATCGCCGGTGAGGAAGTCGAAAAAGTCACCCCCACAGTGCGAACCATGGCACGCACCAACCGAGCGTTCATGCACCGCGCCACCCACTATCTCGCCGAACACACCGGTATTCGCCAGTTCCTCGATATCGGCAGCGGCATCCCCACCGAACCCAACCTGCACCAGATCGCACAGGCCGTAGCGCCGACTGCCAAGATCGTCTATGTCGACAACGACCCGGTCGTGCTGACTCACTCCCGCGACCTTCTGACCGGGATATCGCACGGCCCAGTGACGATCATGGAAGGCGATATCACCCAGCCCGATACGATCCTCAACGCTCCAGTCCTCCATGAGACCCTCGACCTCGAGGAACCGGTCGCACTCTCGCTGATCTCGGTCCTGCACTTCATCAGCGACCGCCACTATCCCCTCGAAGCAGTATCGACACTGCTGGAAGCTCTCGCACCTGGCTCGTACTTGACGATCAGTCACAGCACCGCAGATTTCGACCCACAGGGCACCAGCGCCGCTGTGAAGGTATACCGCGCAAGCGGCATGGACCCTCAACCCCGCACACGCGCGGAAATCGTCCGCTTCTTCGACGGCCTCGAACTCGTCGCGCCCGGAATCGTCACTCCTCATCGATGGCGCAACCCACGCGGCGACACAACGGGCATCACCGATGCCGATGTCGGTTTCTACGCTGCCTGCGGCCGGAAACCGATGCGCTGAGATTTCTATTCGGCTGCACGGGTTCGATCACAACGTATGCGCTGGCCGGCAATACCTCGTGTAGAGGGCATTGCCCTCAGGGAACCCGGCCGACCGCGGCGAAGTTGCATGGTCGCGCTGGGTCCGTGGTGTCGACCGGAGCCGTGCGGCGCCAATCACTGGCGTAGCTGATTCCCGGCTCCACCACGTCGAACCCTGCGAAGAACTCGGCGAATTGCGCGCGAGTCCGCAGCGACACCGGGTCCAAAGTGTCACGGTAGGCGGCGGCACCGGCAGCGACCTGCTGGGCGGTGTCCGGTGCCGCGTCCTCCAGGCTGACATGGGTGATGGCGATATAGCTGCCCGGTGCGAGAGCATCGCGGAGCCGGGCGACGAGATCGGCCGGTCGATCGGAGTCCGGGACGAACGGCAGGATGGACACGAGCAGCACGCCCACCGGCTGGGTGAAGTCGAGCAGCCGCACCGTCTCCGGGTGATGCAGGATCGGGTGGGGCTCGCGGAGATCGCCGGGAACCATGGCTGCCGTGGCGGTCACGCCTTGATCGACGAGTTGTTCGCGTGCACGCACGATCGCGTCGGTATCGATATCGGTATAGACAACCCGAATACCGGGGTCGATCGCGTGGGCGATTTCGTGAGTGCTGCCGCCGGTGGGAAGCCCGGAGCCGACATCGAGGAACTGCTCGATTCCGTTGCCGATCATGTAATCGACTGCTCGGGCGAGGAACCCGCGGTTGTGGCGAGCCCACACCGGGAAGATCGGGATGGTGTCGTAGAGCCGCTCCATGAAGCGCCGGTCGGCGTCGTAGAAGGTCTCACCGGTCAGCATCGCGTGATACATACGAGCCGACGTCGGTGTGGAGGTGTCCAGTTCACGGGGCATGCTGTCGGTCATGGGTCCCTTCCGGGAAGAGGTTTCAGGCGCGAACGGTGGGGCGAGAACGCAAACTGCGTGCGATGTGCTCCATGAAAGCTCGTGAGTCGGATTCGGACAATGCGGTCGCGGCGAGACGGGAGAACACGCGCTCGCGGGCGGCCAGTGCGGCCTTGTCGTCGATGTATCGCAGCTCGCCTTGGGCTTCCACGACCGCCATTTCCAGATCGCCCGCAGCGCCGGGAGAGGGGACCCTGATCAGGACGTGACGATCTTCCATGCCGGCTCCGGGAACGGCGTGCGTGAACGGCATGACCTGCAACAAGATGTTGCTGTGTCGTTCGGAAAGCTCGATCAGGTGCAGGATCTGGGCGTACATGACCATGTCGCTGCCGTAGGTGCGCCGCAGACACGACTCCGACAAGATCATGTGCACCTCGGGTGCACCGCGTTTGGTCAAATTCTCCTGCCTTGCCATCCGGGCCTGCACATACTCATCAACCGTGGGGCCGTCGCCGGGAAGATCGGCGACAAACGGCTCGTGCAGGGCACGGATGTAGTCGGGATGCTGCAACAGGCCCGGAACGAGTTCGGCGCCGGTCTCACGAATACGGTCGGCCTGGGCTTCCAGGTCGACCAGCAACCGGAGTTCGTCGATATAGGCGCGGCGATAGCCGGTGTTCCAGAAACCGCGCTTGTGGTTGTCGCGACGCAGCTCCAGCAGGGTCTCGATGTAGACCTCATCAGCGAATCCCAGGCCCCGGGCGAGATCCTTCAGGTCGCCCGCAGAGATGGTGCCCGAACCGGCGACGATGCTGTTGATCCGTGACTGCCCGACCTCGATGAGCTTGCCCGCCTCAGCCTGGCTCAACCCGGCGACACGGATCATTTGGTCGATCTCGCGCCCGAGCAGCAACTTGCGGGCAGTCCGCAGAGCACCAGCCATAGCTCCCCACCATTGGCCAACAAACGATTACCCGACCCGCATCTACAGAACCTGATAATCAGGAAACATCTACCAGCGCACAGTATCATGATCGGCTGCGTGCTGGTGGTGGATCGAGGCTCGCCGAATCTCCCTGGCCCCGGCCACCGAAGCGTGCGACCAGGTCAGCATCGGGTTCGCGAAGGTATCGAAGCCAGGTTTCAAGCGCGCCGAGCTTGGCTCGTGTCGCCGCGAATTGACGACCAAGAGGTGTGGCAGGCCGCCAGGGGTCGAGACGGATTCGACTACAGCGATGGCTATTGCGGTAGACGGCGGGTGCCGCAGGCGAGGTCGTCGGCGAGGTCTTGGTAGGCGTCGCCGAGTTCGTCGAGGCGGTCGCACGCATCCTTGTACAGGTGTATGGAGCGGGAGGGCAGTGCGAGGTAGGCGTGTGCGGTGTGCTGGGCGAGTTGGTCGATGACCTGGCCCATTGTGTGAGTGTGCACCTTCGCGGCGGGAAACGGTACGGGGGTTGCCTGTTGTATCCATTCGTCGATCTCGCGCATCAGCCAGGTTCGCCGCCAATCAGTATCTTCGGTGTGACAGGCGGGGGTGACTTCTCGGATTTGGTGCAGTGTGGCGAGTTCGGCGGCTGCGTCGAGCACAGCGTGTTCGGGGATGACGGGGAATCCGCGGCAAGCAGCCAGGATCATGTCTTTGTCCGGCAGGCTGCTCACCAGTGGCCTCCGAGGGCGGGGAGGCGGCGTGATCGATGCAGGACTGCGGTGGTGAGATCGGTGTATTCGTCGGCGAGTTCGGCGACGCGGGTCCATGCTGTGTGGACGCAGGGGTCGATCGGGTCCAGGGTCATCAGCAACCGGTAGGCGTGGACCTGGGCCGCTACCAGGTGGTCGATCACCTGCCCGATCGTCTGCGCGTGCAGAGTCGCTGTGGGGTGAGGTGGCGGTAGCCGATGGTCCACCCATGCATCGATCGCCCGCACCAGTAGGTGGCGGCCCCACCGGATCCCGGTTGCGGCACCACCTTCGGGGTGGGACTGGTCGTGCAGGCGGCTCAGTCGGTGTGTGTAGGCGGAGATGGGGTGGTTCCCTGTAGGTCGGCCTCGCATCGCGATCAGTAGTTCGTCATCGCTGGGAAATGTCAGCTCCGGCAACGCCGTCGGCCCGCCGGGTTTTGCCCGGTCACCGGATGTGCGCGCGGTGGATGGCATCATCTGCTCAGATCCGATCCGTTGTGGTGGTTGCGTGATTCGGTCAACGCCGTGTCGACGGCGTGGAGCACGGTGGCGATCGCCGGAACGGATTGAACGTCTTGGGGCGCGTTGACCCAGTACCACCCGCTCGGTGTGTCCGACATCGGCAGCCATACGCGACTTCCCAGGGGCAAGATGCGGACACCGTGGCGCGCCAATGCTTCGATGCGACGAGTGCCGAGGGCGCGTCCTCGGCCCGCTCCGATGAGGAAGACCCATTCGCGTCCGGGCCGGGCATAGGTGAGGATCGGCACCGTGCACGTGTCGCCGGTGGCCTGCAGAGTGGCTCGCCCCAGCATCGGGGGCATCGCGATCGCGCCCAGCGCCGTGGTGGTTACCAGCGAGGTCCGGTTAAACGACACCTGTACCGGGAAACCGCGCATGGAGTAGATGTGGGCGACCTCGCGGGGCCCGTGGCAGTTCTCGAACATCACCGCCCTCCCGCGTGGAGCCGGATGGAACCAAGGACTATGGCTGCCTGCGTGTTGGGGGTGGGCCGGGGTCGCCAATCGAGTCCTCCCGTGAATTGCTGCACGGCACTGCAGTAGCACCGCGCCGAGGACGCCGGCCGGGTGCCTGCCTGGGCGGGCGGTGGCAGGTGGGCGGTCGAGGAGTTGGTCGTGCGGTGCCTGTCGATGTGTTCAGACATGGGCGCGTGCCCTCCGGGTGGGTTGGAAGCTGTCAGGGAAGGTGACCGATAACACTTCGGACGTTACATCTGACAAGTTGTCAAGACAACACTCAGTCCAGAATTCGGGCGGGTTGTAAGATTGGCCGGTCCGCAGGTGGAGTCCGCTAGTGAAGGAGTGTCCGATGGCATCGAAGTCACCGACGGTGGCGCGCTGGGAACTCAGCCTGCGGCTCAACGAGTGGCGCAAGCAGCTCGGTATCGACGTGGAAACCGCCGCGAAGTCGCTGAAGATCTCCCGCAACCACTGGTGGCAGATCATGAGCGATCGGCGCGCGCTCACCGACGACCACTTCGAAGGCATGCTCACGCTGTTCGGAATCGCCGCCAAGGACCAAGCCGAACTACGTCAGCTACGTGCGGATGCCCGCGACCGGGGTTGGTGGTCGGAATACTCGGGGCTGTTCAGCGACGAAACCCGGCGGCTGTTCGGGCTCGAACACGGCGCCCAAGCAGTCCACAGCTACGAGGGGCTGCTCATCCCCGGGCTCCTGCAAACCGAGGACTACGCCCGCGCCATCATGGCCTCCGACATCGCACGCATCCGCCCCGTGGACTCCGAACGCTACATCGAGGCACGGATGCGCCGCCAGAACCGCCTTACCGGCCCCGACGCCCTGCAACTGACCGCCGTCATCAGCCAAGCCGCGCTCGTCCAGGAAACCGGCGGACCCACAGTGCTGCGCGAACAGCTACTGCACCTGGTGAAACTGCTCCACGACCCGGACGCGAACATCGACATCCGAATCGTCCCGTTCACCGCGCGGATGCGCCCGATCCTCAGTGGATCCCCGTTCCATCTCCTCGAGTTCGCCAGCCCGATCCTGCCCATGCTCGTCTGGCACGAATCCGTCGCCGCCCACGGCATCATCGACGACCCGTCCCGGGTGCGTGAGCTGCGTATCCTCTACGGCCAGCAACTGGAATCAGCGCTGAGCCGTGAGGACTCGACAGCGATGATCCAGCACACAGCAGATGGGATAGCCTGACCGGTATGAGCACCACCGAGACCGTCAATGCCCTACGGACCGGATGGTTCAAATCATCGCGATCCAACGACGGCCCCAACTGCGTCGAAGTCAACCTCGACGCCGACCCCGTGCTTATCCGCGACAGCAAATACCTGCGCGACCCCGCCAACAACCCACAACACCAGCCCGTCATCACCGTGCCGGCCGACCGATGGGCCGTGTTCCTCGATCACGTCGTCGGCCAACTTGGCGAACAGCCCCTTGAGGTGCCCAGCCTTCCTGCCATCCACCAGCACTCCAGCGGCGAAGTGAGCATCACCGCCGCCGATGGCGCCACCCTGACCTACACGCCACCTGAATGGGCCGCCTTTGTCGCAGGTATCCACGACGGTGAATTCTCGGCCGGTCAGGCGACCATGTACGTGTAGGAGGGGGACTGTGGATTTAGAGGGAGCTTCCGGCCTGATTCGCTGACCGGACGCTTGATTGATGGTTTGTGGTTGAGGCGATGCACGAGGCGGGTCACTTTTACCAGCTGTCTCAGCCCGCGGTCAGCAACCCGACATCGGCTCGCCGGGTGAGCAGCCCTCGCCGGATCGCTCCGGCTTGGGATAACCGCGCGAGACCTGTCGGACTGTTGTGTTGTACTGCACGAGAATAGATTTCATTATCGATCGAGAACAGGCAGGTGGCGATGGCAGCGACATCCGCGGTGGGGCTTGACGATCTCGTCGGGCAGATCGCATGTCTGGATCGGGTCGAGGCGGCGACGCTGGATCGAGTACGGCATGAGGTGTTGACGGTTCCCGACGATCGGGAGTGGGTGGCCGAGTACGGGGAGTTTCAGTCCGGAGGGTGGTCGACGTTGTCGCTGATCAACGATTCGGGCGACCCTCGCGATGTGCGGATTGCTGATTGTTCTCCGCGAGCTACGAAGCTGCTCGAGCAGATGCCGGTTACACGGGAGTTTCTCTTCTCGTTGGGGTTTCGCTACATGTGGGCGCGGATCGCGCGACTGAGCGCGCACTCCTTTCTGTGGGAGCATCGCGACTATCAGGATCTCGACGGTTCGGCGCGGGTGCGATTACATGTCCCGCTGGTGACCAACAGCTCGGCTGTCCTCGTCGCCGCCGGAGCTCGAGTCCGGCTACATGCCGGGCGGATCTGGCTGTTGAGGCCGACCCACGCTCATGGCGCCGGCAATCTGCTCGGCCCGGACCGATACCACTTGCTGATGGATTGTTACCTCGACGACCGACTGGCAGAGGCAGTCGAGGACGCATGGTTGGAGTCCGATGATGTTGAACCGATGCCCGTAGCCACGCCCGAAGAACTGTCGCGCCGGTTCGAGCAGGCGGTGACACTGGCTGAGTTGGGTTACCCGTCCGCCGCTGAGAAGCACCTGCTGCGACTGTTCTACGAGCGCGCCCTTCCGGAGGGTCAGGTCTACGACCTGATCACGGACCTCTACGGCCGGCTGGACGACATCGAGAGTGCTCAGCGGTGGCGAGCGAACAAGCATATGATGCTCGGCGAGGTCGCGTCGGGGGTGCTCGCGTGAGCACTCCTGGCCTGCGTCACTTGCTGGAAACAAACCGACCTGATCAGTTCGCGCTACTAGAGGCAGCGACCGAACTGTTCACGCGCAGCGACGCGGTGACCGATCTGCTGGTGCGCGGCTCGTTGGCTCGTGGCACCGCGGATCGGCTCTCGGACGTGGACTTCGTAGTGGCCGTCGAGGATGCGAAGTTCCCGCAGTTCGTCTCGGCGCTGAACCCACTGGTCGCGACCGAACTCGGCGGAATCTTGCCCGGATGGCGCGACACGATCGTGGGCGACATGGGTGGGCTCGGATACGTATTTCTGCTCGTGTGGGCGGATCACCTTCAGCAGCTGGACCTCTACGCTGTTCCCGCGAGCCGTCTGGCGCGAGTGCGTGAACAATCGGTGTGCCAGACGGTCTTCACTCGCGACCCCAACGCCATCCACACCGTCGATGACGATACGAGCCAGTTCGTTACGCGCGTCGCGCGCCAACCTTCCGACTGCGAGAACCTGCTGATCGAAGCCCTCGTGCTTGGGTATTTGACCCGTAAGCGAGTTGCGCGCGGACAGGACTTCATCGCCTATTCCGAGTGGTTCCTGTTCAACACAGCGGTTAAGAACCTGATCAAGACTGCGCTGGCTCCATCCTCGTCCTTCTACGGCTGGTATCAGCTGCATGAGGAGATCGGCAGGACTCCCCTCGGGCGTGACTGCCTCGATCATCTGACCGCGCTCGTCACCGCTACACCGATCCCCACTTCAGCCTCTGTCAGCGAGGGCCTGAACCGGGTAATCGCCATCGCGGAAAGAGCGATCCCGGAGGTCCTGCACACCCACCGTGACGCGATCGACGCTTATTGTCGCTATATGGAGCTGCGATGAGCGAAAAGAGAAAAACTGCAACCTTTTTCGGTGGTGTCGTGCCGGCTTCGGACGTCGAACGCGACCTCGCCTACAACATCGGCGCCGGCCTTGGTGCGGCGGGGTTCGTGCTCCAGCATGGCGGCTACAACGGTCTGATGGAGGACGCTGCTCGCGGGGCCGCAAACCGGGGCGGGCACGTGGTCGCTGTCTCTCTGGAGGGGATGAAGTGGGGTGAGTTCAACCCTTACATCGGTGCGAGTGTGCATCTGCCGACGATGGGCGAACGACTGCACCGGTTCCTCGACACCGCGGATCTGGTGATCGCGATGGGCGGCGGGGTCGGGACCCTACACGAACTCACCGCGGCGGTGTGGTATGCGGGGAACATTCGCCCCGTCCCAATATGGCTGTGCGGGCCGACCGCGCTGCGGCTGGCCGCGTTCCTACGGACCGAGCGGTGGCTGTTCGAAACACCGACACGGCCTCTGTCGTTCCTGTCCGAGATCCCCGACATCGAGGGATTCACTCGTGCATTGTCTGTGTTCGAGGCTCCTTCCGTGGTGTCGGCTGGTGACCGATGACGGTCTCGTCCGGGCTGGTGACCCGGATTCGGGAATCCGCAGTGCGGCGGGGCGGTTTCGTACTCGCCTCCGGTGAAGTCCTCGACGAGTACTTCGACCAATACGCGCTCGCCGCGGCCCCCGACCTGCTGGCCGAGGTCGCCGAAGCGATGGCGGGCCTGATACCGGCGGATGTCGATGTGGTCGCCGGAGTCGCCCTGGGTGGCGTGCCGCTGGCAGTGGCTGTGTCGGCTGTTACCGGCATCCCGGCCGCGTTCGTACGACCCGAACCGAAACCGTACGGTCTACGGCGGCAGGTCGAGGGAGACATCGCGAGCGGTTCTCGCGTAGTCGTGGTCGATGACGTGGTGCGCACCGGCGGGCAGGTCTACGACGCGATCAGAGCGCTGCACGGAGTTGGCGCGCGAGTGCCCAGGGCGGTGTGCGTCCTGGACCGTCGTCTTGGGGGTAGTGAGCTTCTGCGTGAAAACGGTATCGAGCTGCGCGGCCTACTGGACCCGGACATGCTTGAATATCTGCCCCAGCTCGAGGGGGTGTCGGATGCGGTCGGGTGAGCGACGGTATGCGGCCCTGTTCGACCTTGATGGCGTAATTATCGACGGCCGTGTGGCGACGGTGGACGCCTTGCGGACGCTGGCACAGACGTGGTCGCTGAGCATGGTGGATGAGACCGTGTTGGGTCGGTGCGCTGCGGTCCCCCCGATGCAGGCCCTGGAGATGTTGGGTGTGCCCGACCCTCGGGAGGTGTACTACGGGCATTTCGACGCGGCGCTCTCGGCTGCCGCGAGCGAAGGTGTGCTCGTGTTCGAGCCCGTCATCGCGGCGATGTCGGCATTGGCCGGCCACGGAGCCGGTGTCGGGATAGTCACCGCTCAAGCACGTAGCCGGATCAAGTTCTGGATTCCGCCGGCCGTCGCCGACCTCACCGACTTCGTCGTGGCCTACGAGGACGCGGTCCCGAAGCCGGCACCGGACGGAGTGCTCGCCGCGTGTGCTCGGCTCGGAGTACTACCGAGTCGGGCGTTCTTCCTCGGTGACTCCCCGACCGATATCACGGCCGGACGCGCGGCCGGAGTGTTCACGGTCGGCGCGGGATGGGGATTCGCCGGACCGGATGCCTTGCGGGACGCGGGCGCGGATCTGGTCCTCACCAGCCCGGACGAGGTCGGCCCCGAGCTGCTGTCGCATCTCGGGGCCGACTGAACACCTACCCTGAAGTCAGGACCGGGTCTTCTGCTCGACCAGCTCGCGCACCAGGCGCAGTGCCTCGTTGACAGCAAGAGGGTCGGTGCCCCCGCCTTGTGCTATGTCGGGTTTGCCGCCACCGCCACCCTTGAGAGCTTTGGACGCCACCCGCACGAGATCACCGGCCTTGAGCCCCTGCTGCTGGCCGCCGTCGCTGACGGCGGCGACCACCACGGGTTTGTCGTTGGACAGCGCGGTGAGCGCGACCACCGCAGCGTTGCCAGCAGACGAGAGGGACTTTCGTACGTCCAAGACCACACTGCGCAGTTCGTCGGTGGTGGCAGGCTCGGACAGATGCTGGGTGACAACCGAAACACCACCGATTGTGGTGGCGTCGCGGCCCAGATCCTTGGCGAGGTTGTGCAGTAGTTCGTTCCGGAAGCGTCCGATCTGCTTCTCGGCGTCGCGGAGCTGCTTGACCAGCGCAGCGACGCGGTCTCCGATTTCGGGGGTGGGCACGTTCAGGATGTCGCCCACCTTGACCGCGAGTGCGCGTTCCTTGGCGAGGTAGCGGTAAGCGTCGATGCCGACGTAAGCCTCGACGCGCCGCAGGCCCGACCCGACCGAGGACTCACCGATCACGGTCAGCGGCCCAACCTGCGAGGAGTGCCCGACGTGGGTGCCACCGCACAGCTCACGCGACCACTGCCCGCCGATCTCGACTACGCGAACGTCTTCATCGTAGGTCTCGCCGAACAGCGCGAGCGCACCGATCTCACGAGCCTTGGGCAGTGGCATGTACTCCACGGCCACAGGCAGGTCACGGCGGATGGCGAGGTTTGCGACCTCCTCGACCTCGGTCCGGGTTGCGGCTGAGAGGCCGCCGGTCCATGAGAAGTCCAGGCGCAGGTAGCCCGGCTTGTTGTAGGAGCCGCTCTGCAAGGCGGTCGGGCCGAGTACCTGGCGTAGGGCCGCGTGCACGATGTGTGTTCCCGAGTGGGCCTGACGCGCTCCGAGGCGCCATTCCGGGTCGACCTGGGCCAGCACTGCCGCGCCCTCGGTGATCTCTCCACGCCGGACCTTGACCTGATGAACCCAGAGCTTGCGGGCGACCTTCTGGACGTCGAGGACCTCGAGGTCGACCCCGTCGGCGGTGATCACCCCGGCGTCGCTTTCCTGCCCACCGGCCTCGGCATATAGCGGGGTGCGGTCCAGAACGAGTTCGATGATGTCGCCCTCGGCGGCCGACTGGATGCGTTCGCCGTCGCGGACGAGCCCGCGCACCGTCGCCTCCGAGGTGAGTTCGCCGTAGCCGGTGAACTCGGTGGGGCCTTGCGCGAGCAGGTCACGGTAAACCCCGGACTCGCCGTGGCCGCCGGACTTGCGGGCGGCGGCATCGGCCTTGGCGCGGGCGCGCTGCTGGGCCATCAGCTCCCGGAAGCCGGTCTCGTCCACTTTTAGTCCGGCCTCGGAGGCCATCTCGAGTGTGAGATCGATGGGGAACCCGTAGGTGTCGTGGAGCTGGAAAGCCTTGTCGCCAGGCAGGACACGAGCGTCAGCCTTGCGTAATTCGGAGGCGGCTATGTCGAAGATCGCGGTACCCGAGCGCAGCGTTTGAGTGAAGGCGGCTTCTTCGGCGACAGCGATACGGTCGATGCGCTTGTGCTCGGTTTCAAGTTCGGGGTACATCGGGCTCATCGCCTTGACGGTGCGCGCGACCAGCTCGTGCACGACCGGATCGTCGGATCCGAGGAGCTTCATCATGCGCACAGCGCGCCGCAGGATGCGGCGCAGGATGTAGCCGCGTCCCTCGTTGGAAGGGGTGACGCCATCTCCGATGAGCATGACACTGGTGAGGATGTGGTCGGCGACCACCCGCAACCGTACATCCTCGGTGACCCCGGCACCGTACTTGGCTCCGCTGAGCTCAGCCGCAAGGTCGAGGATCTGGCGGGTGGTGTCGATGTCGAAGATGGTCGGCACATTCTGGAGCAACAGCGCCATGCGTTCGAGACCGAAGCCGGTATCGATATTCTTCGACGGCAAGTCCCCGAGGATCGGGTAACCCTCTTTGGCGGGGCCTTCGCCGCGGATATTCTGCATGAACACGAGGTTCCAGATTTCGAGGTAGCGCTCGTCGTTAGCGACCGGTCCGCCCTCTTGACCGAAGTCGGGTCCGCGGTCGAAGCAGATCTCCGAGCACGGCCCGCACGGGCCGGGTACACCCATCGACCAGAAGTTCTCCGACATGCCCAAGCGCTGGATGCGATCCTTGGGCACCCCGACATCACGCCGCCAGATGTCCTCGGCTTCGTCGTCATCGAGGTAGACCGTCACCCACAACTTCTCCTCGGGCAGCCCGAGCCCGCCATCACTGACCGAGCTGGTCAGGAACTCCCAGGCGTAGGGGATAGCCTTCTCTTTGAAGTAGTCGCCGAAGGAGAAGTTGCCGAACATCTGGAAGAACGAGCCGTGACGGCTGGTCTGGCCGACTTCTTCGATGTCGACGGTTCGCACACATTTCTGCAAGCTCGTCGCCCGTTTGTACGGGGCGGGGGCTTCGCCGAGAAAGTACGGTTTGAAAGGTGCCATACCCGCGTTGATCAGCAGCAAGGTCGGATCGTCAGCGATCAACGATGCTGACGGTACGACGATGTGGCCTCGCTTCTCGAAGAAGCTGAGGGCGCGGCTCCTGATGTCGGCCGAGTACATAGACGCCTTCCAGACTGGTCGAGGGATGTCGTAGCCCCGCCCCTGATCGGGCGAGCTGGGTCAATCACTCATCGTAAGCCGATCGGGTTCCACCGGATTCCTCGCCCTACCTCTGGCTAAAGCGATCGTATGAGTTCCGTGCTGCGCAGATGTCTCGCATGCCAGAATTCGGCTGGACCGTCGAGGTGCAGTGATGAGCAGTACAGGCGGTGCACGCCCAGGTACGTGGCGTGATTGGGTGTGATCTCCGCCACCGCCACTGTCGAGAGAAACAGCTCCAGGAGACAGGCGATGCGAGCCGGGCCCAGCCATGTGGGACCCGCACTTTTGGCAGGGGGGTTTCGGCTAGATTGGACGGGTGGCTGCCGGTTGATGGCGGTGGAGGGGAGATTCGGCAGGATGGATCCGGTGACGTTGATCGCGGCTGCGGTGGCGGCGGGCGCGGCGGTAGGAGTGACCGATGTGGCCACACGCGCGGTGACGGATGCCTATCAGGGGCTGAAGGGCCTGTTGATACGTCGATACGAGGTAGTTGAGGCGGAGGTCATCGGCGTGGAGCGTGACCCGCAAGAGCCGCTACGGCGCCAGCTGCTGGCCAATGAACTCGGCAGGGCTGGCGCCAGTGAAGATCTTGAGGTGCGTAGCGCGGCAGAGGAACTGTTGCGATTAATCGAAGAGCAGGCCCCCGAAGTTGCAGTAGCAGCGGGAGTGAAGCTCACGCGGGTGGATGCAGACGGAGAGATCGAGATCAGTGACATCACCGCGGCTGGCGGTCGTGGTGTGGATGCCACCGATATCAAGGCCGGTGGTTCCATCAGAATAAGTGGGGTCCGGGTCGGGAGGACCGACGGTCAGGACCCTTCGCCGGCGCGCAGGTAACCCCCAACCCGGGCGCCGTATCTCTACAGCAGGGGGCCTCGGTCAGTGCGCCGATGTTCGACCTCGACCGGGTACAGGCTGGTCGCGATGTCCAATTCTTCGTTCACCCGCACGCGATGGTGCCCGCGGTGACAGATCGTGCAGTGGTCGGTTCAGTGCCGCGCGAACCTGATCATTTCGTACGCCGCGAGCAGCTCACCGACCTGAACGACGGGTTGGTCCAGGGCCCGGTAGTGGTGGTGACCGGGATGCGTGGCGCGGGCAAGACTCAACTGGCCGCCGCCTACGCTCGCCACTTTCTTGACGACGAGGGCGGGCTGGTTGGGTGGGTGAACGCCGAAACTGCCGACACGCTGAATGCCGGGTTAGCTGAAATTGCTGACCACTTGGGCCTCACAGCGCCCGGCCAAGATACTCTGCGGTCTGCCCGGCGGTTGTGTAATTACCTCAACAACAGCTCCGACCGATGCCTGCTGGTGTTCGACAATGCCAGCGATCCCGAGCCGCTACGATCAGTGCTGCCCAGCCGCGGCGGTGCGCGGGTGGTGATCACCACCACCAACCACGCCATGGCCCGGCTAGCCGACGTCGCCGTCGACGTCGGTACCGGCTACACGCCTCATCAGTCTTTGGCCTACCTGCACGAGGCCACAGGCATCACCGAAGGCACCGGGGATGTCCAAGAGCTCGCTGAGGAGCTGGGCTGCTTACCTCTGGCATTGGCAGCGGCTGCGGCGGCGATTACCGCCGCGCGACCACCGCTGGCGTATGGGACATACCTGAAGCGACTGCGGGCACAGCCTCTGCCGCGAGCGCTACGCCGTCGAGACGGAGCAGATCACCCGTTGGGGGTAGATCAAGCGATCTTGTTATCCGTCCAGGCCGCCGAAGAGACCACTGACGATCCGGAACTGGACACCGTCGTGCGTTGGCTGTTGGGGTTGTTCGCCGTGCTATCCCCTTCCGGGGTGCGCCGGGAAATGCTCCGCCACCCCGACTCGGTACTGGACGGGCTGGTCGATGAGGCAATCGACCGCTGTACTCAGCACTCGTTGCTGAGCTGGTCCACCGAGGCCGACAGGTTGATTGCGCACCGGCTCACCGCTCGTGTGCTGCTTGAACGGTCTCGTGACGCTGCCACCACGGATGATCTTCTCGCTCAGGCACTCGCCGTGCTGCAACCCCAACTTTTCAATCGGAGGCAGTCGTGGGCACGTCGAGTTGAAGGTGTTGACCTTGTGGACCAGGTCGAGGCGATCTGGTCCCATGGCCTAATTGACCGAACGGAACCCAATCTCCGCGACCGCGCGATAGCTGTCCGCTTGTGGGCCGCAGACCATTTGATTGAGACTGCAAGCTTGAACCGGTCGATCACTATCGCCGAGCGACTTCTCCGATACTGTGAGCAGGCCCAAGGCGCCGACCACCCCGACACTCTCACGACCCGCAATACCCTCGCTTACGCGTGTTACTCGGCAGAGCACACAGATCGGTCGATTATGCTGCTGGAAGGGTTGCTTCCTGATCGGGAGCGTATTTTGGGCCCTGAGCATCCCGACACTCTCGCTACTCTCGGTATCCTTGCGTCGGCTTATCGCGCGGCAGGTCGGGTGGAGGAGTCGATTGCGCTGTTGGAGGGGTTGCTTCCAAAACAGGAGCATATTTTGGGGCCTGAACGCCCTGAGACGCTCACCACCCGCCAAACCCTCGCTTACGCTTACCATTTAGCAGGTCGGGTCGATGAGTCGATCTCCCTCTATAAGGGGTTGTTCTCAGACCGGGAGCGGATTCTGGGCCCGGGCCACCCCGATACCTTGACCTCCCGCCACAATCTTGCATACGCATATCGCGCGGCGGGTCGATATGACGAGTCGATCACCCTCTACGAGGAGTTGATCCCTGATCGGGTGCGGATCCTGGGCACAGAGCACCCTTCCACCTTGCTCACCCGCAACAGCCTGGCGTATGCCTACCATTTGGCTGGTCGGGTCGATGAGTCGATTTTCTTGTATGAGGAGTTGCTCTCGGATCGGGTGCGGATTCTGGGCGCAGAGCATCCTCAGACTCTCACCACTCGAAACCGCCTTGCCGACGCATATCGGTCGGCGGGGCGCATAACCGAGTCGATCACCCTTTTGGAGGGATTACTTCCCGACCAAGAGCGGATTCTGGGTATCAAGCACCTTCGCACCCTAACCACCCGAAATAGCCTTGCCGATGCGTATTGCAGAGGAGGCCGGGTAGCTGAGTCGATTGCGCTGCTGGAGGGGTTGCTTCCGGAGCGGGAAAACATTTTGGGTTCGGAGCACCCAGACACCTTGACCACCCGAAACAGTCTCGCTGATGCATATCGCGCGGCCGAGCGGATCAGCGAGGCGGTTACCTTGTACGAGCAGCTACTGCCTCCACTAGAGCGGATACTGGGCCGTGACGCTCCCCGCGTCCGCCGAATACAGGAATTGCTGGAAGGTCTACGTACTCAGAACAGTTGAGGTGGGCTTGTGCGCGCTGCAACCGCCGCCTCGCGGTCGTATCCAATCGCTTCGGCCTCACGCGATTCATGGTTGACAACGAGCGGCTCCTACCGATCAGCAGCCTGACTGAGGAACTGGTCCGCGCCCGCTGAGCTAATCGGTTTCCGGGGTGCCGTGGAGGTCGATTTCTCTGGCCGATTTCAGGTAGTGGTTGCGGGTGTCGGGGGTGCTCAGTGCGAGCGTGCCGTTGAGCCAGGCGCGGTCTCCGCGGATGGGTTTGTCTGGGTTGAGGGGACGTGCCAGGGGCCGGGCCGCGGTTCCAGTGGGGTCGCTATCGTACGGGTATTTCCCCCAAGCGGTGGCTTCCTGGGTAGTTGGGCGGCGCCAGAATGTGATCATGAGCTGGTGGATCATCGGCCGGAGATCATCGGCTGGAACTTCGGCCAATTCGTCGGCGACGGCGTAGACAGTGGATCGGTAAGTGCGAAGTCCCCACGCCTCGGCCGCGGGGTTGCCTGCCGACTGCAGTACGGGTTCGACACCGCCAGAGGGAGTTCGCTGGTAGCCCGTGACAATGCCGTGGTCGCCCATACAGAAGGTTTCGACCACGAACGGTGCATCGGGGACCCGCAGAGCCATACCTTGGCCGGTGCCGGTGTTGTACATGTAGGCGCTGACGAGGCCGGGGTGGACTCCGCCGCTCGGGCGCGGCTCATGGCCCCAGAACAGCACATGCGGTTGGTCGGATTCGGTGGCATTGCAGGCGGTGAGCAAGGCGGTGATCATTCGGCCGGTCCAGCCGGCATCGACGAGCCCGGTGCGGGAATCGGTCAGGTCGTGGTCGGCGGCATAGGCGATGAGTAGGTCGCGGGTGTGCGTGATCCGCGTGGCAGCGGCCTCGGTGACTTGGGGGAGGGTGAGGAACCGGCGCATCGCGTCGGCGTGGGTCGGGTGGTCGGCGCGTGCGTCAGGGTCGAGGGAGACTCCCGCGGAGTGCAGCAGTGGGGTGTAGTTGTCGGTGGACAGGCCCAATCGTGCGCAGAGGTCGCTGGCGTTGGATTTGACGAAACTGTTGAACAGCCAGGATTCCTGGTCGAGGTGCTGGGGGTCGGTGGCGGCCAGACTCCAGGTCATCCGGCTGCTGTAGACGTACTCCAAGTCGAGGTCTACGCCGGCGAGCGGGGCGAGTCGGCGGGCGAGTTCGTAGAAGATCTGGCCGTCGCGGGACAGGAATCGTAATCGGGCGAGCCCGCGCTGGTGGGCTTCGTGCAGCATCCAGAAGGTGGCGCCGATGAGGGCGGGGGCGGCGACTCCGGCGGCGACGTCACGGATGGCCTGTTCGTGTTCGGTGTCGGCCGGTATCGCGGTGCGGGCGGTGCGGGCGGCGGTGTGAAGCAGTGCTGCGGCGTCATCGGGGTGGTGGGAGTGGTCGAGCATGATTTGCTCGTAGCGGGTGCGGGTCGGCTCGGGCATCGTCACCATTCTCGCAACACGAGTTGTAACCGGTGTCCGGTGATACCGAGCCCCTGGCAGGTGGCATGCGCAGCGTGCATCTCGGGGGTCGGATCTGTGCCCTGTGCTTCGGCGAGGGTTGCCTGGCCGGCCTGAACGCGGGCGATCCACAGGTGGTCGTGGAGTTCGGCGAATATCTTGTGGGCGGAGGCCAATGCGGTGGTTGCGGCGGTCAGTTCGCCGGCGTCGCGGTGTATGAGGGCGATCTGGCGTAGTGTGCGGGCTTCGCCGGGGCGGTCACCGATGGCGGTGAATGTGTCCAGGGCGGTCTTGGCGCCGTGGATGGCGTCGTCCCACCGTTGGTTCCGGCGGTCGAGGTCGGCGAGACTGAGGTGGGTTCGGGCGACCCATCGCTGGTCACTCAGAGATCGGAAAATGGCGTGGGCCTTTGCGAGGTCGGTGGAGGCTGCCAGGTAATCCTGCGCGAGGCGGTAGGCGTCTCCGCGATTACGTAGTGTCACGGCGATACCGCGTCGGTCGGAGAGCTTGGCGAACCGGGTGAGGCATTCGGCGAACAGGGGCAGAGCGCGGGCGATGTTGTCTTCGTTGCGGTGGATGACGGCAATGTGGCGCTGGGTGCGAGCTAGCCAACGCTGGTCGTCGAACTCGTGAAAGATGGGCAGGGCCGTTTCGAATGTCTGTAGTGCTTGATCGTTGTGCCAGCGGTCGCGATGCACGAGGCCGTAGCGGACGCGAGCGCGTGCTTCCTCGAGTCGGTCTGCGACGCTGCGGTATATCGCCAGGGTCGTATCGAAATGCCGTCGTGCATCGCCCCAGCGGGACAGTCCGCGGCTGGCGTCGGCGATTCCGTTGTGGATTCCGGCCGCGATTCGTGTGTCGCTGCCTGAATCGGCGAGGTCGAGTGCGGTGGAGAAATGGGTGATGGCTTCGTGTAGTCGGCCTTGGTATCGGAATGTGTCACCGAGGAGGCGCAGGGTAGCGGCCCATTCCGACCGTGCGTCGAGGTCTTGGAAAATGGCTGCGGCGCGGCCGAGCTTGTCGACGGCATCGTCGTAGCGGCCGAGTTCGCGGTATAAGGCCCCGAGACTGCGGAGAATGGCGGCCTCGGCGCGGTGGTTGCCCGCCTTTTGCGCTGCGTGCAACGCCAGCTCGTGGGTACGGTCCCAGGTCTGCCAGTCGGCGCGCCAATCGAACATCGGGGGAAGGGCTTCTGTCAGTCGGAACGTGGAATCCCACAGCTCGAGTTCATGGGCGAGCTCAACGGCGGCGAGAAGATTCGACCGCTCGGCGGTGAACCAGCTTCGTGGGTCCACCCGGGCGATGTGGGCGGGAGTATGCCCGGAAAAGACGTCACGTGGCAGCTCGTTCGCGTCGGGGTGCAGTTGGGCCGCAGCGACGTGTACGCACTGCAGGTACCGATCGACCAGACGTGCCGCAGCGGCACGACGGTCATCCGCGCTGCCCTGCGAGGTTGCCTGTTCCCGGGCGAAGTCGCGCATCAGGTCGTGCAGCCGGTACCGGACGGTTCCGTTCACATCGGTGCCGGCAAGCTCTACGAGCTGCGCATCGACCAGCTGCTCCAGCCGTGTCTCGGCTTCGGCGAGATCGATATCGAGTAGGGCTGCGACATTCCAGGCAGGAAAAGTGGCGGCTGTCAGCGACAACAGTCCGAATGTCTCTCGCTCGGCCGTGTTCCGGCCGTGGTAGCTGAGGTCGAACGAAGCACGAACCTCGAGATCGCCGGCTTTGAGTACATCCAGGCGGCGACTCTTATCGGCCAGGCGGTCGGCAAACCATGCCACCGTCCATCCTGGCCGTGACACCAGTCGCGCACCCGCGATACGAAGTGCCAGCGGCAGATAGCCACACAACCGGGCGATATCGGCAACCGCGCGCGGCTCTGCTCCGGCGCGATGGGGACCGATCAGACGGGTGAGCAGAGCGATTGCTCGATCGTTCGGTAGGACACCGAGGTTCAGTGTGTGAGAGCCGGACAGCGCGGCCAGCGGCGAGCGGCTCGTAACCAGGACCGCGCATGTGGGTGAACCAGGAAGCAGTGGGCGCAGCTGGTTCTCGGCGGCAGCGTTGTCCAGCACGACAAGTACCCGGCGGCCAGCGAGCTGGGCGCGGAACAACCGTGCCCGTTCGTCCAGATCCTCCGGTATTTCGCTCCCGTTCAGACCGAGAGCACGCAGGAATCCGGACAGCACCTCTCCCGGGGAGAGTGGTTGCGATTCCACGCCGCGGAGATTCACATAGAGCTGGCCATCGGCGAAGACGTCGGCCAGCGTGTGCGCGACGTGCGTGGCCAGGGCGGTCTTCCCGATTCCCCCGGGCCCCACGATCGTAGCGATCGGCACCGCCCGGCCCGGAGTTCCGGCCAGCTGCGATACCAGAACCGATACTTGCTCGTCACGGCCGGTGAAATCGTGAGTGTCAGGAGGCAACTGCATCAACTGAGGAACGCGCAGAGACGGGGACGTCGTAGGCGCGGGACCGACAGCGCGCGGCCGGGGAGAAGATTCTGACAGTTCCCCATGTTGCTCGGCGACCGAAACCGCCGCTGCGGATAGTGAACGTTCGGTGGGCACCTCGCTATCGGAGGCGAACAGCTCGGTGGCGGTGTGTCCGGGCAGCATCTTTTCCAGGACCCGGCAGTGATGGGGGTAGGGGAGTCCTTTCACATCGCCGGAGAGCCAGCGGTGGAACTGTGATCGCCGCGGGGCCGATCCGACGAGGTCGGGGTCGATGCTGGCGGCGATCTTGTCGTATTCGCGGCAGAACGCCGTGTGTGTTTGTAGGTGCTGTTGCTGCAGCACGGTTTTGAGGCGTGTTGCCATCGCCGTTTCCCCTTTTGCCCCTTCAGACCTTTCGGTTCCCTGCGTCTGCTGGCTCTGCTCATCGTAGAGGGATGTAGAGGGGACATCACGGGCACAAGAAGTTTCAGATGGGCATTACGTGGGTGTGGAGATGCGACACCGTGTCCCGGCAGGGTCGATTCCAGCCGACAAGCGGCCGGTAGTAGCGACGGTGAGCTGATTCAAGAGCTCAAGCGAAGTGTCGCTGGACTGCGCCGGACCACCCGATCTTCCGGTCGTATGCGGCAATGCCGCCACGCGCACCGACCCCCGTTTGGAGTGTTGTGACCATGCCATTTGCCCGTCCATCGGGTGCCCCGCCAGCCGACCCTGCAGTTGTTCAGGGGTCACCGGTTGCACCGGACGACCGCGCTGTACCGCTGTACACGGCTGAGTTCGCTGCGGATCCGGCCCGGTTATTCCGGGAGTGGCGGGCGGAGTTCGGGTCGCTGGTGCCGGTGGAGCTGGCGCCTGGTGTACCGGCGACGTTGGTGATGGGGCATGAGGACGCCCTGCACGTTCTTCAGAGCCCGGAGAGGTTTCCGGCCACTTCTGCGGAGTGGCAGAAGAAGGTGCCCGTCGAGTGCCCGGTCCGGCCCCTGCTGGCGTCGGGGCAGACTCCCGCGCGGACCTCCGGTGTCGAACATTCCCGGTTACGGGGTGCGCATATGGCGGCGCTGGGCCGCGTGGACCAGCACGCGGTGCAGGCGGAAGTGGAACGGGACGCGGTCGCGCTGATCAACGAGTTCTGGCATCGCGGCGAGGCGGAGCTGCGTGGGCAGTTCGCAGCCCCGCTGGTCCTGGCCGCGGTCAATCGGCTGGTCGGTCTCCCGGAGGAAATGGCGGACGAGGTGGCACGAGTGGTCCCCGCACTGGCCGAGGCAGGGGATGCGGTTGCGGCGGTGGCCGGGCGTCGAACGCTGGAATCGTTGTTGGGCGAGGCAGTGCTATGGAAGACCACCGCCCCGGGCGCGGATGTGATGTCGTGGCTGCTGGCCGACGACGACCCAGGATGGTCGGAGTCCGAGGTCGTCGCGCAGCTCATTCTGATCTATGAGATGGCTGTCGAGCCCACCATCGGCCTGATCACGAACGCGATCGCGTCGATACTGACCGATGACCGGATGGACGCCGCGCTGGGCGGCAGCATGTCCACACGGGACGTGCTGGATGCGGTGTTGTTCGACAATCCGCCCTTGGCGCAATGGTGTGTGCGCTACCCGCAGGTCCCGCAGCTGATCGGCAACGTGTGGCTGCCCGCGCACCGGCCGGTCGTGATCGGACTCGCAGCGTCTCACCGCGACCCGGCCATCGCCCGCGGTGACCGGCGCGGCAACCGGTCGCATATCGCGTTCGGCGCCGGGGCACATGCCTGCCTGGCCAGCGATCTCGCACTGTTGATCGCCACGGTCGCGATCGACCAGCTCATGGACGCGGTGCCGGATATGGAGCTCGCTGGGGAGCTGGTGTGGCGACCGAGCCCGTTTCATCGGTCGCCGACCGCGGTGCCGGTGCGGTTCGAACCTGCCCGGTCCCGGCCGTACTGACCTGCTGCCCCGCTGCTTCGCCTTTCGTCTTGATGCCCGTTTTGTGAGGACACCGAAAAATCATGGTCACCCAGCAATCCCGAGCCGGCAGCCGTTCGATCGAAAGCCTCGGCCCGAAGACCAAGCTCTATACTCCCGCCTTCGCTATCGCCCCCTACGCCGCCTACGAGCGCATGCGCCAAGGCGGACGAACCCTGGCCCCGGTCGAACTCGCCCCGAATGTCCCGGCAACCCTGGTTATCGGCTACCACACCGCGGTGCGGGTCCTCAATGACCCCGACCGGTTCCCGGCCGATCCACGGACATGGGAGAAATCCCTTCCGGATGATCATCCGCTGCTGCCGATGCTGGGCTGGCGGCCCAACGCGCTGCGGACCGCGGGCAAGGAGCACACCGGCCACCGGGATGCGCTCCAGACCGCATTGTCGGTAGTCGATCTGCACGCGGTGCGGGAACGCACGATCCGGATCGCCGCCTCACTGATCAACAAGTTCTGCCAGGCCGGGAAGGTCGAACTGATCGAGCATTTCATCACCCCGCTGGTGTTCACGGTGCTCAACGAGACCGTCGGCTGCCCACCCGGGATCGGCGAACGGCTGCGTGTGGCGATCGCGGCCATGTTCGAAGGCGTCGACACCGAGCACGTGAACGCCGAGGTCGCGTCTGCTCTGTTCGAGTTGATCGAACTCAAACGCCGCACCCCCGCCGCCGATATCGCCTCCTGGCTGGTCCACCGGTGCCCGAACCTCACCGATGAGCAGCGGATGCATCAGCTGGTCACGATCTACTCCGCGGGGATCGAACCGGTGCGCAATCTGATCGCGAACACGGTACGGCGGATGCTGACCGCTGTCCGCTATCGGCACGACAACGCTCACTTCACGCCCCCGGTGCGTGATGCGGTCGAAGAAACCCTCGCCGACGATCCGCCGATGGCCAACCTCTGCAACAGCTACCCGCGCCAGCCGGTTCTGGTCGATCGAGTGTGGCTGCCAGCGGATCAGCCGGTGCTGGTGAGCATGGCCGCCTGCAACACCGACCCCGCGATCGTCGGTAACCGGGGCTGGACCGACAACCGCGCGCATCTGGCCTACGGCAGCGGCCCGCATGCCTGCCCGGATATGGCGCGGGAGATGTCCAAACAGATCGCGATCGAGGCCATCGGATACTTCTTCGACGCCTTCCCCGAAGCCGAACTTGCCGATGAGATCGGGTGGCGGCCCGGCCCGTTCCACCGTGCACCGGCGGCCGTGCCCGTCGCGTTCCCACCCACACCGCCACTGATCATTCCGCCAGCGCCCGCCCTCCGATGACACCCCGGGTGTGCCGGTCCACCGACCTTCGCACCCGTTATCTCCTGATCCCGCACTCGGGAAAGAGGACGCCATGATCGACTCGACACGAAAAGAGTTGCCCGCCATGACCACCATCGCTTCCGCCCCGATCACTGCTCTGGGATATCAGGGCGACGACCCGACCGTCGCCGCGGTGCGGGACTCGATCTACGGCCCGCACCTGGAAACCCACCGCAAGGCACGGGAGATCATCCTCGGCCTCGGCGATGTCCCGCAGGACCATATGTCGGCAGGCCAGGAGGCCGGGCTTGCTCCGGATCTGCTGCGGGGGATGCTGGCCGCTGTGGGCATGCCAGCACAAGATATCGCCGCCGATGTTCACCTGCGAGGCGCGCTGTGCGATGCGGCGCATATCGGAGCTCATCATCTGCATGCGGTGTGGACCGGGAACTTCGACCTCGTGATCTGGTCACTGCTCGTGTTGGGTAACGGCAGCGAGTATCAGCGGCAGTGCTTGGCCGAGTTGAATATCGGTGCCGCGCTCGGCGTGCTGGCGTTGACCGAGGCGGCCGGCACCAACGGCGCCAACCAGAACACCGAAGCCCGCTGGGATGCCGAGGCAGGTGGCTTCCGGTTGACCACTCCGTATATCGGCGCGATCAAGCTCATGCCGAATGTAGCCGACCCGACGGTGCCCAAGATCGTCGTGGTCACCGCACGACTGCTCGAATACGACCCTGAACTGGGCGCAGACCGCGAGCAGGGAGTGCTGGCGTTCGTGGTCCGACTGCGTACCGAAGAAGCGGGGCTGGCCGAGGGCGTCGAGGTGGTGGCGCTGTCGGCGAAACTGGGTGCGGCGATGGATCATGGCGCGATCCGCTTCAACGGCACCTTGGTACCCGCGGATGCGTTGCTCGCCGGTGAGTGGGGTCGGGTCGGGGAAGACGGCCGTTTCCTGTCCGACATCGAGATCCGCCAGCGATTCCACCACACGATCAGGCCACTCCAAGGCGGCCGCCTGGACCTGGCGACCTCAAGCCAGGCCGCCGCTCTCGCCACGGTCGCCGCGATGGTGAGCTACAAGGCTCAGCGACCGCACGGTGACAGCGATGACGTGCTCCGCGACCTCGCCACCGTGGCAGCGCACGCGTACGCGGGCTCGGTGCTGGGCCGGATGGTCCGGGATATGGCCGCCCGGTCCGAGGACCTGCCCGCGTTGTGGTTCATGGTGGTCAAACCCACTCTGATTGCGGGGGCGGAGCAGATTCTGCTGACCTGCCGCCGCCTGGCCGGAGCCCAAGGCCATTTGCGGGTCAATTACATCTCGGACTCGCTGGCCAACCAAGCCGGCGCCGGTACCGCTGAAGGCGACAATCGGGTCCTGCTGCTCGCCGCCGGGCGAGCAGGCCGTACCCTGAGCGTGCTGACCTTGGACGGCACCCCGAAAACCCGACCGTGGTGGCTGGAGTTGATCACCCAGCGGGAAGAGATCCTGGGCCAGGACCTGTATTCGGCGCTCGGCGCCGCACAATTCGAGCCGGAGGGGCTTGCGCTGGGCCGGGATTCGGCTGGAGTCGATCTCGCCCGGACGACCGGTGTGCGACTGATGGTCACCGCCGCTTTCATCGCCGCGAACGCGATGACCGACCCGAAGGCCGCTCGCTTGGCTCGCTTGGCTGCCGCGGTCGTGGCCCTGGAGTATCTCTATGACCACAGCGGCTGGTACAACGCCCGCAACCTGCAAACCCCGCAACAAGCTCAACAAGTTCTCACCGAACTGCGAGAACACCGCCTCGCCCTGGCCGGCCAGCTGCCCGTGTTCGTGGCGGGCTTCGATATCCCCGTGTTGCCCGGCGCCCCGATCTTCGCGCCCGATTACCTGGAATCGATCGCGGACTGGACCGGCTGGCCCGCCGACAGTTTCCCGCGGGCAGCGATGAATCCGGCTGCGGGGGGCGTCAGTTCGGCGGCGCGGGACTTGTGGCGGTTACGTCACAGTGACTGCGCTAATGGTGATGTCGGGTTCGGGTCGCTGGGGGAGGCACTGTTCGTGTGCAGCGAGCACGGCGGGCACGGGCCACTGTGCCGGCAGTGGCTGGCGTCGGACGCCTATGTCGCCGGGTGCAGAAACGACGACTACGAATAGCAACCGCTTCTCCTCTTGGAGGTTTCTGTGTCATCCCCTCAGCTCTCGCTACCGCGGGCCGAGTCGTCCTCTGTCCTGTCGTCCCATCCAGTTCGCATCGGCCGGAGCGGTCGGCCTGAGACTCGCGTTCGGGAATGATTCTGAATTCGCTGGCCATGCACCAACTCCTGCGCCACCCCTACCCGATCCTGTCCGAACCTGCCGTCTACACCCATGACCCGAACCCCGGTACCCGGACGCGGGGGCTTCCACGCCCCGAGACTCCGGTACCGACCCTTCCTGATAGTGAAAGAAGCGACCCGTGACGATCGCACGCCTTATCCAGCCTTGTTCCTGCGGTTGTGGCTATCGTCGCCGCGCTGAGGGGTGCGTGCCGTGAAGCCCAGGGTTTCAGGGCACGCTTTCGGTTCCTGCCTCCGCGGACCGTCCTGCGGTGCGTATTCACCGCCTGGGTTCTCGGCTCTGCTCGTGCCGACCGCGGTGGTGGCGACCGGACCGTGCGGGACGGGACCAGGGACCTCGATGAGTGCCTGACCTCTTCGAATGGGCGGTCGTGCATAGAACGCTCCCTAGACGCCGACAGCCCACTCAGCCTGAGCGTGGAGCACCACTGTGGTGCTGCGCCGCACCGTGGGTGGTCACTGGGCGCTGATGAAGTGAGCTTCGGCGGTCCAGTAGGGGTGGTCATTGGTAGTGAGTAGCAGTCTGCGTAGCGTGCCGAGGTCGATGTCGGCAGGCATGCCGGAATGCTCGTCGATGCCTTCAGGTGCCCCTATATGCAGGCGCGCGATCGGCGAGTTCGTGTTCGGTTCGCGGAGCTCGGCGATCCGGTCTGCGCCATAGGTGAGGTCGGTCCATTGTGCGAGGTAGACATCAGAAGAGCGAAGTCCTTCGATGTCACGGCTTGATACCGTCACCAGCAAGTCGGTGGCCGAGCTGGCCATAAGGTCGAGCGGTCTCCATCCAACAGGTGAGGCGAGGATCAGCCGCGCGGTCTTGTCCACGTCTTTGCATTTCAGCCAGTAATGCAGCCAGGACATGAGGTATTCGAGCGCTTGTGAGGACAGCACGTTGTCCGGCATCTGGGATGGTCGCAGGGAGTCTGCGGTCTGCAGGATCGAGTGGACACCTGTGTAGTCGCCCCGGACGCTGGCGTCGAACGCGGTCAGGAGAGCGTGACGGTATCGGTCGTAGTCACTGACGAGGAGACGATCACAGAGCCTGACGACTCGTTCGATGAGTGGCACGACCCGGCTGTCTTTACCGGTTACCCATTCGGTGAACAGCCCAGTGCCTGCGTCGAGCACGATGGTGCCGATCCCGGCCCGTACCTGTGGGTGGGCCGCCATATCCGTTGCGAGTTGGTCGAGCTGAGTCGATACATCCGCGAGTCTTCCGAGGTAGGTCAGCGTTTCGATTCGGTAGGCGGAAACAATCATGCGGGGAAAGTGTTCATGGGCCGGTAGCTGGCTGAGTGTCGCGTCGATCAGGGCCAGTGCTTCTGTGTCACGGTGGTCGCGCAAGAGGCCGTTGACCGCGCGGATGAGACCATGATGCGGCTCGGTGGCGCTGGACCGGAACGGTTCGGAAAGCGCATCGACCCGCCCTTTGAGGTTGATCAACTGGCTCGTATCGCTGTGATCGAATTCGGCTTTGGCAATGGATGTGGATAGCCAGGATTCGATACTGAACCGCAGGCTCTCTGCCTCCCAGTGGGCATCCTGTGCTGCCGCTGCGGTTTCCAAGGCATCCACGGTGGCTTCGGCGTAGGGGTATATGTCGTCGCGGCTGCCGCCGAGGCGGGTCGAGCATTTGAACAGTTGGTGTGAGGCCTTGGCCTTTGCCCGGTGGGTGGATCCGGGGAATGCATCCTGGAGTTGGAGCGCCAGGGTCAGCCATCGCATCGCTTCGGGGATCTGGCCCTGCACGTCGAGGAGTTCGGCCAGATTGCCGGCCAGGACCGCGCACCACCGGAGTTTGTCGAACTGGTCTGCGCACTGTGTGGTGTGTTCGAGGACGGCGCGTGCGTGGGGTTGGATCGCCACGGCCTCGGCGTATCGCCCCTGGATGAGGTAGTGGACGAGCCATGATGTCAGGTGCGCGGCAGATCGGCTGACCAATACCTCGAGTTCGAATCGTTCGCGAACGATGCGCTGGATGATGTCGTTGATATCGATCCGGGTCCGTAGTTCCCGTGTGGATGTGTCCTCGGAGCTCTCGCTCTGGTCGATCAGCGATTCCGTGCGGATGCCGCGCACCGCACGGTCGACCTGGGGGAGTTCGTAGTCGGGGACCATGGCGGGACGACCATCATCGTGTTCGAGCAACTCTTCGGGGATCGCTGCCGTTGCGTAGAGAATTTGTTCGGGTATGTCGTTGGCCGCGAAGACCGACCCCATCCCGAGCATGATGAGTCCCGTTGTCGCGGCCGGATCCTCGGATCGAACCGCATGGTCGCCCAGACGATCGATACAGATATGGATCGCTGCCTGCAACGTGCGCGGATAGCCGTCTCGATCGAGTGATTCGTCATCGAGAACGTAGTCGTCGATATAGGCCAGGTAGGCATGCACTCCGCGCTCCAGCCTCGACACCGAGCCGAAGTGCGCCGCGACGATCTGAAGCGCGAGTGGCCATCCGTGGAACTTGTTCACGATGGCGTTCTCGGCGGCGATCGTGGAATCGGTCGTTGGGGTGTCGTGTTCGAGGCGCGAACGGAGCAGCTCGAGCGCTTGATCGTTGCTCATTCGCGGTATGGGGAGCATCCGGAACGCAGTCCAATGGACCGAGTTGTTCGACGTGATCAAGATGTTCGCCGCACCTGCCTGCGGTAGCCAGCGCTCGATCTGGGTCGGGTGGCGGGCGTTGTCGAACACGATGAGCCAGCGACCGGTAAAGGTGGAAACCGATTCTCGGAACAACCCGGCCAGCTCGTCGGCGGGACGCTGTTCGAGTCCGTCCAGACCTAGCGTGCGGCGTTGGCTGATGATCGAGGCGAGTATCGAGTCCGGTGATTCGGCGTTGATCCAGCAGACTCGATCGTAGGACTCTCGCGTGTTGTGGGCATACATCGCTGCCAGTCGGCTTTTACCAATCCCGGATCGCCCTACCAGCGCGCATCGGTGGGTCTTCCGGGATCGCACGTTATCGAAGCGTTCGCCGATCGCCGCCAGCTGTTCAGGCCGCACAACTCCTTCGCCGGAGGGGACATGATGGATCCCGACCGATGTCTCATCCAAGCCCACGCCCTCGGCGAGCAGGTGAGGGGACTGCGCAAGGAAGCCGGCGAAGGTAGCCAACGACACCTTCCGCACCGGCGCGCCACTGTAGCCCGGGTCCCTCTCCACGGCGCCCGCCGCGCGTCCGAACACCTCGGTGATCAACGAGTTCGTCAGTAGACGTGCGGCCCGGTCTCCCAAAGCGAGCCCGCGCGCGCCGCGCCACGCACGTATCCGCTCACTGATCCTTGCTCGGATCGCGGCGGAGGTCTCACCAGATGCTTCAACGCGGCATCGCCGAAGGCGGTCCACAGCATCGGAATCACCGACCGACGCGACGGCGGCGGTGGCCGCTTCGGAACCCGAGATGAGCTGCCGCAATCGCGACAGAAAAGCGTCATCGGACAGCGAACGCCGGTCCTGGCCGAGAATCTCGCTCAATTCGGCGATCCCGCGGCCCGGCCGGGCGTTGTTCGTCAACACGTAGCCCGGACAGTCGGCCGAGCGCGATAGCCGAACCAGCACGGTCACAGCGTCCGCGGCAGTCATCGTCCGGCTGGAGGGATCAACCGTGGACTTCGCTTGATGAACAGCGACAATGCCCCGTTCCCGATGGTGGACGGCGAAGTCGATGACATCCGGATCGTCGACCGAGACGCCGGTACTGTCCTCGATCCAGATCGACGTGTCGTCCGGCCATTGCCGCTCGATGAGCGTCAGAAACCACTCGATCGTGAACAAATACTGATAGAAGAGGCCGGAAGCTGCGCGAGCGCCCCCATCCATGCGCACCATACGAACAACCGTACGTCAGAGCCACGACATCCCCGGCCATGCAGCAGCGAGCAGACACAGCAGAACAGGCCACCCGGCGCAGCGCAACTCCACCATCCGGATGGATTCCCAGTGTGGTGAACAATTCGGTGCGACAGGAACTGCTGAACGCCCCTGGGGGATCAGCATAGCGAACCTGCCTCCTTATCTCTTGTGGTGGTTCATAATGACCGGAATCGGGACGTGGGCGAAGACTCCGCCGTGCACTCACGCGCTGTTCCCGGTGGCAAGGCGTGCTCGTCGGCCGGCCCGCCTCGGAAACAAACGACGGAAACTGTGAACACAAGCGACCGTTGCTCCGGCAACGGGAATTTCAGGGACGCACCCCGCGGACTCCTGAGGTAGTCGATCCAGGTGGTGAAAGGCCGTCGTACTCAACCATGCCTGGATACCGGTCGCGCGCGTTCGCGGCTGTGGTGCTTCGGGCATGGTTCCTCCCACCTAAGGAGCCTTCCGTGGCCGACACCGAATCCGCCGAACCCACTGTCGTTTCACTTCTGTATCGCACCATCGCCGAGATCTACCGGGCACCCGTCACCGACACCGCCGCGGTGCTGCTGTCGGGATGGAACGGGTTCACGATGCTCACGACCGCGACGATCTTGCTGGTCGAGCACTGGCCCGACCTGGAAACGATGCCCGACTGGTACACCTTCGCCCGCAACCACAACCACACCGCCTCGGCAGTGGCGGTGCAGTATCTGGAGAAGGCGCCGTCGTTGCCGCCGACCGACCGCAACCCGGAACAGGTCACAGGCTGGGCCACCCGTGCCGACGTCTCGAGCCGGATTCCCGTGCCCTACGACATCCGGTTTCTGCCCGACGATCTCGCCGAGACAGCGATAGAAGTATTCGGGTCACAGATGGTCATCGACCTGATCCCGAAACTCGGGCTCACACTCAACTTCGGCCTCTCTGCCGGTATCCCGCACGCACGCGATCCCCGGGACCGCAAAGCGCTGGCAGTAGGAGTGGCCATGTCCTCCCAGATCTGTGACTGCTGGGACGGGAAACTGAGCACCGTCGTCTCCTCCCCGAAACAGATGAAACGCGACGCAGCCGCGGCCGACGCGCACGAGTGGCGCACCGACGAACTCCGCAGCGACCGTGACCTGATCGACCTTCTGCGCCGCGCGATCGCCGACTGCCCCGACACCGACGGGTGGGCGGCGTTGCCGGAAATCGGTTCCGCGATCCGACGATTGGCCCCCGATTTCTGGTGTGAAACCTACGGCTACAGCGGGTTGACCCGGCTGATCAAGGCCACGCGACTGTTCCAGATCCGCAAAGGCCATCCCCGCACCGGCGGCTCGGCGCTCTATGTCCGAGACAAACGTTCCTGGGACGCACCCGCTTGACTCGGGGCGCCCGCGTGTCCTGAGCGGTCCAGGTCAGGGGTCAGGAAACAGTTCGTGCAGGACGGTGGCACGTTCGGCGATCAACCCGCGTAGGGCGGTGACCCGCGCGTCGAATCCGGGCGCGCGGGTCATTTGCCCGGGGTGTGAGCGTCGTACGAGCCCCGGGCGGGCGAGGAAATATCCGTTGGCCAGGCTGTCCAGTCCCGCAGGTAGTCCCATGTCCTCGCTGGCCGTAGTGCCATCCAGCCGCCCAGGGCGATGAGTAAACGCCGCCGGACGGTGAGGGTGGCGGGGTGAATCCGGAGTGCGCAAGAGTCGGCAGCCCACGCGGTGATTGTGGTTCCGCGCGGGAGGAGGCCCTGGTCGCGGTTGTCGTGCCAGCCGGTGAGCGTGCCATCCGGGGCGAGGTCCAGCACCGCGCTGGCGGTCCAGCCCACCGACGGATCCGCCGACAGCATCGCGATCGCGTCCGCGAGTGCAGTGCCGGGCAGCTGGTCGTCGGCATCGAGGACCCGCACGAACTCGCCACGGTAGCGGGCCAACGCCGTGGTGCGCGCGACCGCCGGCCCACCACGAGGCTGGCTACCGGGCCGAACACGGCGATCCTGTCGCGCCTCGGCCGGTAACGGTAGCTCGTTGTGATCGGTGCCGTCGGATTGAACAGCCCACTCCCACTCCCAACCCGCCGGGAGGGTCTGCGTGCACAGAGACCGGTAAGCCTCGGCCATATGCTGCGCGTCGACACGGTAGGCGGCGGTCACCACGCTGATCACCCGGGAAACCGGAGTCGCACTGAAGCTCACGAGCACCGACCGTAGCCGCTACGCTGAACCGGCCAGCGCCGAGGAACCGCCGGTGCGGTCGCGATCGATAGCGGATGAACCCCGGGAAGGAGTGGCCTGCATGACCGAGCGCACGCGCCTGGCCGATCTCCTTCTGGCCGCGGCTTGTGTCGGGATCCCGTGGATGGCCACCCATCTGTCGATGGCGGCCAGAGACGAGTTCCGGCTTGATCTGGATCTGGCGGGCGTGGTGATCGCTATCGCCGTCCTCGTGGCCTGTACCGCGGCGGGTTACGCGGCGCTCCGCTGGTACAGCGGTTCCGGGAATCCGTAGCGACCAGACAGCCAGGCGGCGAGCCGCGAGACATGTGCGCGGGGATCCGGTATCGACAGCAGTCACCGGGTGATTCCCGGGACTATATGGATAGGAATGGGCGGCGGGTCGCGCCCGATCTGGTCTCGGATCCGGTAGCAGGTCCAGTCTTCGCAGGCCGTGTCTCTATTCGAGTGGGGTCGACCAGCTTCGGTGCTGCTACAGACAGGGATCGAGATCGGGCTCGTAGAAGCTCGGCTCGGCGAAGCTCTCCGGCTCCGCGTCCTCGACGTTGGTGACAGCGCGGATACTGCGTTCGTATCTGTGCTGCTCCGGAGTTAGAGCGCTCCGGCGCTCCTGTTCGCCGCGGTACGCGGTGAGCTCATGCTGGATATCGTCGATTCGGTTGGTGATCTCGGTATCGAGTTCGTCGGTCGGCTGGTCCCCGGGGTGATACATCGCGGTCTCGGTGTCAACGAGGGCAAGACGTAGCTCGAGCTGGTCGATGTGCTGGTCGAGCTGTGCATCGGAGAGCACTAGTAGTGGATTGTCCGGGGCGGGTTGGGCGGATGGGTTGGTATCTGGTTCGGGGAATGGGTGTGCAGCGACCCAGTCCTCAATGGCGGCGCGGTGGACGAAGGAGCCGTACCAGTCGCGGCGCAGCATCGCGCGGGCGGCAACTGGCGTGTGGTTTTCGGTGATATAGGTGCACCGGGTGTGGATGTGGTCGGCGGGGTCGTGGTCGGGGATGCCAGGGTGGCCGGTGTCGCGGCAGTCCTCGCACAGTCCGTCGTCGCTGCGCCGTGGTGGGGTAGGGAGGGTTTCGGCCGGGGCGCGTTCGATCCCGCAGGACACACACCCGAACCTGCGGGTATCGGGCACGGCAGCGAGGTCGAAGTCGAGTACGTAGGCATCAGGGGTCGGGTCGGGGGCTTCATCGCGGCGGTGAGAACGAGGATGCAGGGTGTCGCGGGTGGGCACACGGGCGGGTGGATCGGCGAGGGCGGTGCGATCGGGCAGCTCGAAGGGAGAGTCGTCGCGGTTGTCGAGGTAGTTCTGGACCAGGTCGCGGCCTGCCTGTTCGTCGGCTGGCAGAGGTTCGCTTCGTTGCCTGGGTGTTGCGGGTTCGTGATCGCGCGCCGCACGGTCGCGGCGGAAAGTGCTTGGTCGGCTATCGGTATCGGGTTGATAGGTGCGAGGGTCCGCTGTCGGAGTGCATGCGCGGATGAGTGCGGCCTGGTCCGGGTACCGGGTGGCGGCCCACTCCAGGCGGGCCCGCGCGACCGGGTAGGCGTTGCGGTACAGGGTGTCGGCGACAGCGGCGATGATCCACTTCTGGTCGGCGGTCGCGCTGCGTGAAAGGCGTTGGAAGGCCGCAGTGGCGTCCTCGACGCGGCCGGCGGCGAACATCTGCGCCACTGCGGTGATCGTGTCGGGGAGAGCCGAGGTGTGGGTTCGGTTCGCGGGATCTGTCGCTGATGTGGAGGCCGGGTGCGGTTGTGGCTCGGGTTTCATGCGTGGTTCCTGATCGTGTTCGGGGCTGGTGGATGCGGTACTGCTGGTGGGTTCCGGCTGGGTTTCGGTGGTGTGCGGTGGTGTGGTGAGGGTGGGGAGATGGCGCAGCAGTGCGTCGATACGCCACGCCAGGGCGGCAGCGAGCTGGTCGGGCCGTAGTCCGGGGGCCTCATCGGGTTGGGCGCTGGTGAGCAGCTCATAAGCGGTGGCCAGCAGATCGCGTGCTGACCAGGCGGTGCCGGTGGCGCGGTCGACGGAGGCGACGAGCCGGGGCCACGCCGGGTCTTCGGTGACCCGGTCGGCGGTGTAGTGACCGAGAACTGCGTGGAGGTCGGATAGCCAACCTGGCCGCAAGTGTCCGGCGGTGAGTGTGTTGTCGAGGGCGGAAGGTTCGAGTTCGAGCCGGGACCACAGGGCGGCGGCGGGCATTTCATCGGGAAGTGGACGTGTGGCGGCGGCATCGGTGAGCAGGGTGGTGATGTCGATTCCGGCGCGGTGAGCGACGTCGATCTTGTCGGCGATGACGGGCCAGTAGGGGTCGCGGGTGATCCGCGGTTCGAGTTCGTGGGCGAGTGGGGACCACAGATTGGTGGGTAGGTGGCGGTCACCGAGACACGCGGTGAGGCGGGCGTCGAGGGTTTCTTGGTGTTCGCGTTCGATATTGCTGTAGCGGCGGGGTCCGGTCGGGTGCGGTTCGCGGTCTTTGATGTGGAGGCTTGCGCGCCACACGGCCAGATCGGCGATCAGGTCCTGGTTGATGCCGATCAGAGGGCGTGCCCAGTGCGGGGCGGTGGCTGGAGTCCACGTTTGGGTGGTGGTGCGGATCTGGTCGGCGAGGTCGGCAACGATGCGTTCGCGTGCCCGCAACTGTGTGGCGAGAGGATGGTTGTCGAGGCCGGCGGGTAGTCCGTGTGCCCAGGGGAGCGGCCCGGCCGGGAGGGAGTGCGCGCCGGTGGGGTCCAGGCGCCAGTCGAGTACGGCGGCGGGGTCGATGGCGGTGTCGAGTTCGCGTTCGGCCGCAGCCGTCGTTAGTGCGTCGATGGGGTCGTGGCCGGAGAGTGCGATGAGCGCGAGGTGCTGGCGCAGAACCGGGTAGGCGGGGCTGTCGGTCAGATGGGCACGAACCATTTCGGCTGTGTCGTCGAGGCGTTGGAGCTCGTCGGCACCGAGTGCGTCTTCGGCGGCCAGGCCCACTTGATCGAGGTAGATATCGAGTGCGCGCCCGATCCGGCGATGTGGATCGAGAGCGTCACGGAGCGCGGTGTGCGCAGACTTCTGTGCTCCGTCGTGGTCGAGAATGTGGAGGAGGACTTCCACGGCGGTGCGCGGGTAGATGGCGGGTTCGGTCCAGAAAGAGCCCTCGCTGCCGTCCAGCGCGGTCGGGACATATGCGTGATTGGCGTGCCGGCCGCGGGTCATCGCGACATAGAACTGTTGACGGGTTTCGCCTCCGGTGAGCGCGATATGACAGGTGTCGGTGGTGATTCCCTGCGCGGAATCGATCGTCGCCGCGTACCCGAGACGCACATTCTCGGCCACATAATCGGCGGGAAGCCGCACACTGTCGCCCAGTTGTGTGCCCGAGCGCAGGTGTTGGGCGGTGATACTTCCGTCGTCGTGAACGGCGGTGACGGTCCAGGTGTAGCCGTTGCGCACCCAGTCGCGGGTGCCGAGTCGTAGCGTCGAATCGTTGCGGCGGGTGCGGATCGTGTCCCCGACCGAGGCGCGCAGCTCGTCGGTCAGCGCCACTTCCGCGCCGGTTTCACTGCCGTCTCGGGTGAGGCGATCGACGCGGGCGCGCGCGTTGAGCGCAGTCACGGTGTCGTGGGTAGCGGCGAGCATGATGGTGTCGCGGCCGTTGAGGTGGTCGTCGATCCAGGCGGTGTAGGCATCGTCATGGGTCGACCCCGTGTGTCCGCCGTGGATGCGACCGTGGTCGAGATACCAAGCCAACGCGCTCGGATCCCCGTCGCGCAGTTGCACGCTGCCGGTGGCTTCCCCGGCTGAGGCGAACCGCACCACATGGGTCAGAGTGAGGGTGTTCTCCGGCGCGGCGTTGTGCATGTCGATGTCCGCGCCGCCGGCTTCGATCGCCGGCAGCTGCCGGTCGTCGCCGATACAGCGGATGGTCGCGCCGCGATCGGAGAGGAATTGCAGCAGGCGCAGCCGTTTCAGATTGCCGACCTTGACGTGCTCGTCGACGATCACGAGCGTGCCGGCGTCGATATCGAGGATCCACTGCGGCAACACAGGCGGTCTCTCGGCGGCTCGCACGGCGTTGTCGACGCCGGGTTGGTGTTGGTTGAGGACGTGCAGGACCTTGTCGACGGTCTCCACCCGGGCGCCGATCGCCTCACCGAGTTCGGCCGCTGCGGAGGCGGTGGGAGCTAGTCCGAGGACGGTGCCGTTGTTGTTGTGCCATGCGGTGGTGAGCACGCGCATCGCGGTCGTTTTCCCCGATCCGGCGGGGGCGTTGGCGGCGTGGACCCGCAAACCGGAGGTGGCGAAGCCTTCGATGACCGCGGCCTGGCCCGCGTTGAGAGGCCGGTCCGGGTGCGCGGTGTTGAATTCGCGCACCGCGGTGGCGATGTGGTCTGGTGCGAGTTGCCGTCCGCCTGGCTGAACTGCGAGGCCGATGAGCTGCTGCTCCACCGACAACACCGCCGCCGAGGTGTAGAGCCGGTGCGCGGAGTCGGCGTAGACACTGCGACCGTCGCGGCGTTGAAACGCCACCGGCACCGAGGCCAGTTCGGGTTCGTCGGCGGTATCGGGATCGCCACGCTGCACCGACCGCGCGGGCGAGAGCGCCTCGGCGGCGACCGCTTCGGCGGCCCACTCCCACTCCTCGGGCTCTATGCGTCCGCGGAGCTGCCGCTCTGTCTCCGCCCGGATATTGGTGTTGCGCCAGGTCGACCGCTGCGCCGACACCACCTCCAACACCCGGTCGGCAGTACGGGAAATCCACTCGGTCGTGGCCGATATCCGCGGTGTGCGAAGAGGATGCAGAGCGACGGTGACGATTTCCGCGACTGCTTCGCGGCTGCCGAGAATCTGCACGGCTTGGGCGCGCCAGGTGCGGCGCTGCTCGGCCAAAGAACGACGCAGGTGCTTGGTGGGCCGGGTTTCGAGAGTGGCGCGTTCGGCCAGGTCATACACCTCACCAGGCGTGGGCTCACGCCCGAGCTCACGCTGGAACATGGCTGAGAGTTCTTCTAGCCGACGGGTGATGTCGGCGTCGCGGCGTGACCACGAGTGGATGACCTGGACGGGGATGCCGATGATTTCGCGGATCGGGCGCTTGTCGGCAGCGGTATCGGGGCGGGTGGCGAACTGGACCCCGACGAGATGTTCGAGGTGATGTTCCAGGCGGGTGTTGTAGATCTCGGAAACCGTGACCAGCGCCCGGTAGATATCGGCGCCGTAGAGGGTTCGCCAGCGTCCGTCCAGGGTGCGGACCCGGTTGGCGATCAGGACGTGGGTGTGCAGGTCCGGGTCCCCGGCTCTGCTGTCGCGGTGGTCGAACCAGGCCGCCACGATGCCGTCGACATCGACGTGACGGATCCCGTTGCGGCCCAACCGGGTGCCCACGGCATGTCGTTCCAGCCATGTCAGGGCGTCAGTGATCGCCCGCCGATGCGCGTCCTCAACCTTCTCCGACACCGCCTTCGGTGTCAACGCCCACAGCACCGACACGCTCTTGACCGGAGAGAACGTGATGTCGAATCCAGCGACCGCCGCCGTCTTCGGGCGCGAGGCCTTGGCCACCCACCCCGACAGCTCGCGTGCATGCAGGGGTGCGCGCCCGTACTCGTCAGTGAACATATCGAACGCGACATGGGTGCGGATCCGGATATTTTCGGATTCGGGAATCGCCTCGTGTGGGTCCAATCCGTGTTCGGAATTGTATTCCTGGAAAGCTTTCGCGCACCGTTTCCGGAACGCGGAATTCTCGGAATAGACCCGGAACGGATTACCTAAACGGGTGGCTTTGTCGGCGGCGCGGACCGCGTCTTTGTGTTTCGCGCCGAGCCTGATCTGCTCGTCATAGACCGCGGCTTCCATGGCTGTGGCGTTCGGATGCCGACCCAACCCGAACAGGGACTTCATCTGATCTTCGGTGACTTCAGCACCCGCGGTGAGGTCGAGTGCGGCCAATCCGGTACCGTGCCAGTGGCCGGGGGATTCGCCTACGGCGGAGTAGTAATCGGCCAGGCTGGAGCGGCCGCGGGAGTCGGTGTCGTTCGCGGCTACCTTGCGCAGGTAATACTCATAGCCATTGCCTGCCACGACTTTATGAATCGTCGCGGTCATACCCCCATGAAGCACCCATTCCCGCAACGAATTCCAGAGCCCGGATTTGCCTATTTTGTGGCAAATCCACCGAAACCCCTGGTCGTTATCGAATCGTTACCCTAGATGAAAGAGGTCTGCCTGGTGAGAAGGGGGTGGAGGAGGCGATTTGGGGGTGAGATGCGGTGTGGAGGGGTGATGAGTTGGAGGTGAGGCAGGGGGTAGTGGCGGGTGTGTGGTGCGGTATGGGGTGGGGAGCCACGGATACGGAGTGAGATTCCGTATCCGTGGCTCCGGTGGACGGTGGTCCGTCGACGCGTCGTCAGAGGCGTGGGCTCCAGAGGGCGGTGTCGAGGTGCCAGCCGAAGGAGGCGCACCCATATGAGCGGTCGTCGAGGGCGACGACGTCGCCGACCGACAGCGAGCGCAGGCCGCTGTCGTACCAGGCGCGAGTGTGCTGCTGGTCCTCGGCGTGCAACGGGTGGTCGTTGAACATGGCGAAGACACGATCGAGGACCTCGAGGTCGTCGACAGCGCGCGGGGCCGGCAAGGTGAAGGTGTAGGCGAGCACGAGCGGTGCGCCGGGCTGGTACCCAGAGAAGGCGACGCGACTGCGGTTGAGGAACACCCGTACCTGTCGAACCACGACGGCGGGAGGGCGGCGGCCGATCGTGAACACGCGCGACGCGAGGGAAGTCAGACGTTGACGCAACAGGGTCTCCTGACGGTGAGAGGGTGGCGGCCGGTCCGCCGCAGGAGGTGTCACCGCGGCGGACCGGAGTACAGGAGGGGTGAGACGACAGGTCAGGCCGCGCGGCGGCCCGGCTCACCTCCGGTGGCGACGCCGAGGTCGATACGGCACTGGGTGCAGTAGTTGTCGGAGTGCACGATCGCGGATCGGGCGCAGGCGTCGCAGCGGCCGATTCGCTGCCCGGCCCCGAGCGCGGCAGGCCGCCGCCGACGCGGTGTCGCCGGTCGCGCCGCCCGGCGCGGTTCGGGCGCGTCGAGGTTCATCGCCATCCAGCGCGTGATGAGCCGCCAGGTCGGGCCGGTGTTCGCCGCGGCTGCGCGGACCCGGTCCAGTAGTGCCCGCGCCTGGGCGGGGTGGGTGGCGGCGATGTGGGCGCAGCGGGATTCGACGAAGTCCCGCACTCCCCAGGGGGTGGTGAGTGCGGGGATGCCGGGGTGGCCGTCGGCGCGGCACACATCGCAGAGCCCGTCGTCGCTGACCGGCCGATCCTCGCGCATGTGGACCGAGCGGCGCTCGCTATCGGGCCGGTCGATCCAGCACCCGACACACGGCCACCCGAGGTAGGGGACCATCGCGGCGAGGTCGTAATCCAAGCCGGAGCCCTGCCACGTCGATTTCGGGACGTCGAGTTCGCTGTAGGGCAGGAAGATGTCGTAGTCACTCGGGATCGCGAGCCCGGTCCGGCGTGCGGCGAATCGCATCTGGTCGGCCGTAGTGATTCGCGGCCGCCGTGCGGGTCCGCGGCGCCGCCGCGACCGGGCCGGGCGTTCGTCGGTCGTTCCGGTGTCGGCGCCGTGCTCGCGCAGAAACGCTGATGCGCGATCGTCGAGCGCGGTGTGGCGGCCGGACCGGACCCGGGTGGTGGCGGGGGTTTCGGGGTCGAGGAGTTCGCGGTCGCGGTCGGTGTAGTTTTCGGCGACGTGGCGGATGTAGCTGCGGTCCCACAGTTCGGCCTGCACATGCGACCACACCGCCTGCGCGGGTTTGCGCGGATCCGGAACCGCTTCGGTGTTGCGGGGTTCGTCGGCGGTGTCGATCGCGTAGAGGCGGTGTGCGGCGTAGGTCGCGTACTCGCTCTCGTAGCGGCGTGCGATACGCAGGTCGCGGTCGTGGTGGCGCAAGCTCACCACTGCCTCGGGTTCCGGTGCGTGTGTCTGGGTGCGGGCGCGGCGGGCGGCGATGGCCTCGGGTCGCAGCCGCGCGGCATCGGTGGCCGGGGATGGTGTGGCGGTGAGGCGTTCGCGGTCGCGTTGGTCGCGGATGGAGCGGCGCACCCATTCGGCGGTCTCGATCGGAACTTCACTGATCTCGGGCATGCTGGGGATGTGGAGGCCGGGGTCGGTGTCGGTGGTGTAGTCGATCACCATCGCGCGAAGCTGGGGTCGGCTTTTGGCCATCCACCCGAGCTGACGCGCCGCGACCGGCCAGGGGGAGCGGGCCAGCAGGTCCGCGGTCCGCTCCAGAAACTGACGTTCGGCCGGGGTGGCGAGGGTGAGCGCGAAGGTGAAGTAGCCGCGGGCTCGGTCGGGGTCGGTGTCGAGCAGGTAGTCGACCTCCCACAGTGCCTCGGCGAACGGCGACACCCCGGTCTCGCTATCAGCCTCGGAGTCGATGGTGGCGGTGGCATTCGCAGCAGTAGTCATCACAATGTCCCGTCTGGTCGGAGAAACGACGCAACCCCGTACCGGGGAAGCTCGCGCGCGATGGCACGAACCCCCGACACGGGGCTGGGTGGCTGGTCGGGTGACCCGCCTGAGTGCGACCAACCAGGGTGGGGGCCCGACACGGCGCAGGGAACGCGCCCAACCGGACAGCACCGAATTTCCGCGCACTCCCATGCCTACCGGCGGTGTCATGGAGGTCGAGGCGCCCGGGGAAATTCGGTGGTGACCGGGCGCGGGCCCGGAGCCGTGTCGGGCCCCCACCCTGGTAGCACTCGGGAAGGCGGGGCAGCCGACCAGACGGCCAGCCCTCCCCACCACCACTTCTTGAGAAGCCCGCCGGCCGAGGAGACCGGTCCGGCAAGGACGCGGACGCGGCGAAGCGCCTAGGCTTCGGCGGTCACCGCACCCACTGCCGCCGATGCGCCGGCGCGGACCGCCAGCGCGTCCTCCAGTCGGGGGAACGGCCAGGGCCGCCGCTCGTACTCGACTTCATGCAGGTAGGCGGGCTCGGTCTCTCCGAAGGAGTAGCGGCTCGGCACCGGGGTGCGGTAACCCGGTGTGGCGGTGTAGATCGCTTCGCGCAGCCGCGTCATCCATGTGTGGGCGTCGCTGTCGGCCCAGCCGGGGTGTTCGCAGGATTGGTAGACGTAGCAATCGACGGCTTTGAGCACTGCTACGGGGTCCAGGTCACCTTCGGTGGTGTGCAGGACGTAGCGGTCGCGCGGATTGGATTCCCGGTATCGGTGATCGACCGAGCGGACGTTCTCGTCCCACAACAGCTGACCCAGCGCCCGGTAGTCGAGGCGCCGGGCGTCGTTCGGGGTGATGCCGTATTGGGCGATCGCGTTGACCACCACGTCGATGTGCCCGTTGCTCACGATGAACGCCGACATCGCCTGCCTCCCTCCTCATCAGGACAGCCCGGTTAGAACCCGGGCGGGTTGCTCCACGCATCGCCTGCGGTGGCGCCGACCGGCTCCCGGGTCGTGCTACCGTTCTGGCCGGTGAACTCAGCGCCGCGGCGGGTGTTGCGGCGAATGGTCGCGGTCGCGTGCCGTAGCGAGGGCTGGCGTCGTCGACCTCGAGTTCGGTGATGCTGCGGGTCTGCCCGTCCGCGGTTTGCCACGACCGCTGTTTCAACCTGCCGAGGACGATCACGCGTGATCCCCGTGTCACCGTTAAGTAGAGCTCCTAACCGAGTGTCTTCGACGTTCAGTCGGTTAGGAGCTCGATGAGAGTCGCTGCTATATAGACACTGGGTCGTGTGGTGTCTATGTCGTGGAGGGGAAGTTCGTTGTCATGGAATCGGCAATGGCACAGCACCACAGTTCGGTCGAGGCAACGACTCCGGTCCTCGCGGCTATGCCTGGGGTGGGTGGGATACAGCTCGGAGGCAAGCGGCGAGGAATCATTGCGACCGATATCGGCCAGGTCCTGGGGGTCTGGCTGGGCGACACGGAGCGCTCAGCTGGTTGGTTCGCTCTGATCGCGTCCATCGACTCTCGGACTGTGTAGGTCGAGCAGGTCGAAGATGCTGTCGCCCCAGGTCGCCCAGCATTCCAATTGGTGGCCGTCCATCAAATGGATTCCCTGGCTCGCGGCGAATCCAATCGCGCGCGATGAGAAATGGCTGTTTGTGACAATGATTGCGATGTCAGCTTGATAGTGCGGGCGGGCGGTGCCGTTCACTGCATACACGATTTGAGGACCGATTGGACCTTTGTGCCGGATCTTGCATTGGACTACGACCTTTCGCTCGTCCGGGCACAGTGCCACAACGTCAATCGCATGCTCGTCGGGACCGCCGCTGTCCCGCAGGACGGTCAGACCGTCTCGACGCAGCAACTCGGCGGTCAACCGCTCTAGCTCCGGCCCCTCGAAGTGATCGATGGTCGATCTGGATACGGACTTGCCGGACTCCAGGAACGCGAGTCGGCTCGTTTCCAGCGCCTCCAGCTCAGTCATCCGCCGATTGGTTGATCGGAGGCTGCGCCCCACTCGGCCGTGTGCGTCGCCCGAGGCGTTCCAGCTGTCGCTAATTACGTTGAGCAGCCCACCCGCATCCGCATCGTCGGTGAATCGAGACATGATGTCTGTCCCGAACATGGCGCGCAGTTGATCGAACGTCGACGCGGCTTTGTCTCGAAGCGATCGGACCGTATTCAGTTCGGTCTCGCACACATTCAGATGCGCCTCGAGCGCTGCGACCAGTTCACGTCGAGTGCATGTCCACGCTTTGCCGAATGGACTCTCCGACTCCAAATGGGCGCGGCAGCGTTCTATGTGCTTGTCGGTGATCCATGCTTCGTCCTCGGCGATCGCGTCCAGCATCAGTTTCGCCGCTTGCCCCTCGAGGACCCACAAGTACGCCGCCAGTACGTTGTCTGAGTCTGCATTGCCGATTTGCCCGCCTATGTGCTGTCTCAGCACGGTCTCGTCGTACCTGATGGGTCGCACTCGGGTAGGGCGCAGAAGCAGACTCGAGTCGGAGTCAGAGCAAACGGCAGTCTCGATTTTCACTTGCGGGAGGCTACAAGTCCGAACCGACATATCTGCTGGCCGAGAAGGTCTTCACGCGGCAGCGAGCGGTGCTCGAGCGATTCCCCGGCGGATCGCCGTGGTTGTTCCCGGCGATCCACAGCAATATCGACGGCAGCCGATACGCCAGTGGCACGCGGTTGCGCCAGCAGTTGGAGCGGTGGCTCGAGGAGTTGGACCTCGTCGACGAGCACGGTCGGCCGATCCGGGTTACCTTCCACCAGTTCCGGCACACGGTCGGGACCAGGCTGATCAACGCCGGTGTCCCGCAACCGGTGGTTCAGGCGTTGCTCGACCACATGTCCCCGGACATGACCGCCATCTACGCGCGCGCCTGCACAACGAAACACTGCGTGAGCACTGGCTCAAGGCTGTCAAGCTCAACGCTGATGGTGAACCCGCGACGATCACCGCCGATCACCCCCTCGCCGACGCGGCCTGGGCGAAGCTCAGCATGGTCCGCGCGAAGGTCACCCTGCCGAACGGATACTGCGGCGCCCCGGTCCAAACCGACTGCGAATATGCCAACCCCTGCCTGGACTGCCGATTCTTCATCACCACCACCGAATTCCTCGGCCAGCATCGCCGTCAACGCGAGGACACCGCACGCATGATCGACGACGCCGAAGCCGCCGGGCACAGCAGGGTCGCTGAGAAAAACACCCGGACCCTGATCAAGCTCGACACCATCATCGAAGCGCTCGAATCGGCACAGGACGGCCAGATCGTTGCCGGAGGGAAGGTCGAAGAACTCGATGCCGCCGGCTGACAACACCCGGTTCCTGCTCGAGGCCACCCATCGGCGCAGCGCGGACGCGCGCCAGCGGGCCGAAGCCGCGATCACCACAGCTGCCCGCGGCGTCGGTCGCGTCACCGTCGCCGGCATCGCCAAGACCGCCGGCGTTTCGCGCTCCTGGATCTACACAAAAGCCGACCTGGTCGACGCGATATCGGCTCTGCAACGACGGAACCCGCCAGCGGGCCGGCCGACACCGAGCTCAGCGACGATCGAATCGCTGCAAACCCGACTAACGGCAGCCAACGAACGCAACAAACAGTTGCGCACCCAGGTCGCGCAGCTGACCGCCCAACTCGAAACCGCATACGGCGAACTTCGAGCCCTCCGCAACGCTCGGCCGCCCCGATGACCCGGGGCTCCGGCACCGCCAACGCTCGACCGGAGCCCCGAGAGCACCAGAACTGCGGTTCGTCGCCGCTCGCGGCCATCGGCGAAACCTCCAGTTACAGCGCGCCGGCGAATGCGGCCTCTCCAGTCGCGGCTGAAGCCCACGGATCGTCGCCGGAGGCGCTGCCACCGGAGCCGCTGCTACCGCTCACATGGCCGTTTCTGCTGACCCGGTCGACCTTTGCGGTCGCAAACACCAACGAAGCACTGACGTCGTCCGCCCGCACCTCGACCACAGTGCGCTTCTCGCCTTGCTGGGTGTGGAAGCTTCGCTGCATGAGTCGCCCAACCACGACCACTTTCGCGCCCCGCGTGAGGCTCTCCGCGACATGCTCGCCCAGATCATTCCATGCGATGCACCGCAGGAACAGCGATTCACCATCGATCCACTCGCCGGTCTGGCGGTCGAAGCGGCGCGGCGTCGACGCCACCGTGAACGACGCAACCGGCTTACCCTGAGGCGTGAACCGAAGTTCCGGATCCGCTGTCAGGTTTCCTTGAACCGTGATGACCGTGTCTCCAGCCATGACGAACTCCTTCTTCCAGATAGTCGATTGATCTACTGACCGGTCAATGCACAGAAATCGGTGCAGCGCGGAAAGCGCTCGACATGGACATGTCCATATCGGAAATGAGCTGGTAAGAGGCGCGTTTGCTTCTGGAGATCCAGATAAGCACGGATTCGGCGAGGTTCTTCGCGGTTTGGCGCCAGGCGGTGCAGCGGGTGAAGATCGGGTCGGCGTCGCGGTACTCGCCGGCGGCGCGGTCGAAATAGCGTGGCGTCGAGACGACGGTGAAGTTCGCGACCGCGTGACCGGCCGGTGTGAACTTCAATTCCACATCGGCCGCGAGGTTCCCCTTCAGTATCAGCAAGGTGTCCCAGGACATTTGTTCTCTCCTTCACTCAAAGGGGTGCTGACACAACGGCAGCCCCGCACGCCAGAGGCTCGGGCGCGTCGGTGTCGGCCGCCGCGAACACATCGATGGAATCGACAGACTGGGCCCGAGTTCTGTGCTTGGGCCTGTCCGACCGGCGTCTAGAACGCGCCCCGGTGGTGCTCGATCGTCGGTTCACGGTCGGTGTGGGACCTGATGGTGAGGACGTCGAAGCGGATGCGGTGGCGGGGCCCGTCGTGGTCGGTGAGCCACAGCAACGCGAGCCGGCGGATCCGCTGCTGATCGTCGCGCGATATCGAGCCCGCGGTGAGCCCGTCGCCCGACCCGGACCCGATCGCGGTCCTGACGGTGACGAAGACGGTGGTGCCGGCATCGCGCGCTACCAGATCGAGGACGCCGTAGGGGCTGTGCCAGCGGCGGCATACGATGTCGAAACCTGCGGCGCGTAGATACCGGGCCGCCAGTTCCCTGCGGGTCGCGCGGGGGTCGTCGGGGGCGGTCGTGCGGGGATCATCAGGCATAGCCGACCACCAGGGCGGTGAACACGAGTACGGGCACTGAAACCTCCTGAGAAATGGGAGACGGCTGAACACATCTGGCTGTGACTTGCGGCCTCGGGCAGAACCAGGGAACGCATCGCGCCCAGGGCGGGTAGTCAGAGCCACCTGTCTTCGGTGGGTGCGACGTCGTACGAACTGCGCAAACGGCACTTGCGATTCGGCCGGATAGTGTGCCCGGGCCAGCGCTTCGGTCGGCCGGACGGCAGCAGTGAATCGTTCGAACTCGGAGCCGGAGCAGGCGAGGACAGTCAGGGTGTTGTGACACCAGTTCGGCACAAGAACTCCTACAGAAGGAGCCGGGGGCACCGGTGGGGTGGCCAGTACATTCCGGGTGCCTGCCTGGGAAGCAGGAGGCGAGCCCTAGGAGGCCGTAGCGGCGACTGAGGCACAGTTATCCACAGACGCCGTGTTTCGGGTTTCGGTGTGTGCGCCGGTTCGCTATCGTGGAGTGGGCGTCACTGGGGGATCGGGGGATTGACCGCAAGCTTTCGTTCCTTGCAGGACGCCCGTCACTGGCGGGGCCACTATCCCCCCTTGAAAGCCGGTTGCTGGTGTGGCGCGGGTGGGTGCGCCTGATATGAGCCCCCCTCCAAGGGGCGCACCCGCCTTCGCCGTGGTCATTCAGCGGCCGGCCGTTTGCCGGTGCGGCCGTGGTGAACGAGATTTCGAAGCGGCCGGGCATCGCGGTGATGATCAGCCACCCGTTGTCGGCGGTGTAGTCGCGGATCAGTCCGATGAGGGTGTGCCCGTCGGAATACTGTTCGGTGAGGTCGATGTATTCGTGGAAATCATCACCACCGACCGGAGTCGCGCCGACCTCGGGCCCTGTGCCCGGTCCCCAGCCCAGGGCATGCACCGTCAGCGGGTCCGAATCCGGATCGGCGGGGTCTCGTTGCTGGCGAGGTACTCCGTTGCTCCAGAGGTAGGTGCCGTCGTTTTTCGTCCAGATCATGGACGGCGCCGTCGGAACTTCGTCGGCGGCGAACGGACAGCGGGAATGCTCCCTCGCCGCCATCGCGTGTTTGGCGACCGAGATGACCTCTTGTAGAAGGAACCACAAATCGATCGAGTCGGCGTTGCTCACGGGTTGAAATTCCTTCTTGAGGTCGCGGCGGACAGTGGCCGCGCTACGGCCCGCGGCAGGGGCGACCGCGGGCGGCAGGGCGGCAGGTCAGGCGGGGGCGAGGTCGATATCGGCGGGTTCGACGTCACCGAGGGCGGCGTGCTCGACGTCGACCAGCCCGAACTCGTAGGAGTCCCCGATGGCGTCGAGGAAGCGCAGGTACCGGCCGGTGGCCGCGGTCGGGTGCCGCCACAGGGTCTTGTCGATGTCGGTTTCGTGGACGGCGAGCTCGATAGCGACGCTGATCGTCGCGGCCCGGTTCTCCGAAGCGTCGTCGATCGCCGCGAGCAAAGCGTCGCGACCGCCGGACAACCCGAGCAGTTCGGTCACCAGTGCGAGGGGTTTGGGGGCCAAGCGGTGAGCGTGAGCGCGTGCCACGAACGCCGCTGCGCCGGCGGGCGCGGTGGCTTTGGCGACCAGCTTGGGCAGCAGGTCCAGACGGCGGTCTTTGGCGGATTGGCCGCGCCGGTTGAGCTCGCGCACCATCCGCCGCTCTCGGGTCGCGGCTTCCCGGGCGGCGACCGCTTGTTCGGCGGCCAGCCGTGTGTGCTCGGCTACCTCGGGGGCCGGGTCGGTGAGCCGGTGCAGGCCACTGCCGGACAGCTGTGCGGTGGGCAGGTAGTAGTGCGGGGACCACCGGTCGCGGTATTCGACAGTGTCGGCATGTCGATACCCGTCTGCGGGTGTGGCCTCGGAATCGCTGTCGGTGTTCCAATCGACGGCGTCGTAATCGACGATCTCACCGGTGGTGGTGTCGACCAGCAGCCCGTTCTCCTCCACGGTGAGGTACACGACCCAGCGATCCGGGTCGGCGAGGATGGTGGACTCGGATACCGGTTCACCATCGGCGCTGGCGAGCAGCTCGTCCGGGACATAGGCGGCCTCAGCACTGCCGGTGTCGGGTTCGTTGGTCAGGACACCGAAGCCGTAGGTCGCCCACGGCAAAGCGGCGTGGAGCAGGTCGCGGGTTTCGGCGCGTTCGGCGTCGATCTGGTTGCGGGTGTAGGTGAAGTTGTAGCGGGTGGCGCGGGACAGTCGTTCGACGGCGTCGGTGTCGCCGAGGTTTTCGTATTCGGCGATCACCGCCAGCTGGTCGAGACCGAACTGGTGACCACCCAGCAGCTGCTGCGCTGTGGCCGAACGCCCGATGGCCGCTGACCGTTTGACCTCGGCGCGGTTGGTTTGCAGGCCTTTGGCGACTCGGGTGACCGACGCGCCGAGGTCGAGCATCTGCGCGACACCGGCCGCCCGATCTCGGGCGGTGAGCGGAAGGCGGCGGTCGTTGAGGTTGATCTGGGTCAAGGTCCGCGCGATACGCCGCTCACGGTCGTCCCCGGTGGGGGCGTCGACGATCCATACTGGGATCTCGGCGAGTCCGACCTCGCGGGCGATCAGGACGCGCAGTTGTCCGTCGATGGCGTGGACGGTGCCGTCGGGGTCGCGTTCGGCGCGGATCGGCAGACCGACTCCGAACTCCCGGATGGAGGCGATCTGTTCGGGGTGATCGGCCAAATCGTAGGTTGTGCGGACGTTGTCGGCGATCAGCACGTCGTCGGGGTGCATGTAGGCGGCATCGGCCGGCCGTGAACGGTTCTCCGCGGTGGCTTGTGTGGAGTCGGGGGTTTCGTCGGGGTCGGTGACAACGGTGAGCGAGGTCGAACTCAATGTGGGCTCCTTCGCGGGAGTGGATTCGCTGGGTTGGTGTGTCAGGCCGCGGTGGCGGTGGTGCGGCGGGCGACGTTGACTGCCGCCAGGCGCAGGACTCCGTCGTCGTTGAGGTAGGCCCAGTGCCGGGCCCGCCAGTCGGGGGATTGCTGCTGCCACCGGTCGACGACGTCGGTGGCGGTGGTGGTGAGTGCGGTGGTGGGTCCGGCGTAGCCGTAATGCTCGAGGCGGTCGTAGTCGGCGCGGGTCAACGTGCGGGGATCGGAGAACGATTCGGACACGGGTTTACCTCCAGTGGTTGGTCAGGGGGAATTGGTCAGGCGGGGCGTGTGGTGTGGTGTAAGCGAGACCGGTGAGCTACGGCGCAGGCCGGGAATCGGCTCGCCGACGATCGCGCGCAAGGTTTGCTCGGGATCGGTCGCGAGCAGTGCGTCGCCGGTGGCGATCAGGTCGTGACACCCAGCAGAAGCCGCCGAATGAATGGGGCCCGGGACCGCGAATACCGGCCGCCCGAGCGTGCGGGCCCAGTGCGCGGTGTTGCGGGAGCCGCTGCGGATCCCGCACTCGGGGATCACCACCGCCCGCGACAAGGCGGCGACGAGCCGGTTCCGTTGCAGAAACTGTGATTTTGCCGCGGGGGACCCGGGCGGATATTCGGAGACGAGCAGCCCGTTTTCGCGGATCCGGTCGAACAGGCCGGCGTGGGCGGAGGGGTAGGCGCGGTCCACACCGGTGGCCAGGACCGCGACCGTCGGCGTCTGGCGCACCAGCGCCGCGCGATGGGCTGCGGCGTCGACACCGAATGCGCCACCGGCGATCACGGTCCATCCGGCGGTGGCGAAAGTCCCGGCGTAGTCCGCGGCGACCCGGACGCCGTAGTCGGTGGCCGCGCGGGCCCCGATCACCGCAATCCGATACTGCGTGAAAAGGTCCAGGCGACCGGCGCCGCGGACCCACAGCGCGACCGGGCTCACCGTACCGGTACCGGGGGTATCGAGGGCGTCGAATTCGTGACGCGGCCACTGCTCGTTCTCACAAGTCAGCAACTGAGCGCCGCACCGGTGCGCGCGGTTGAGGTCCTCGGTGGCATGGTCCCGCAGGTTGGGAGGAAACCCGCCGGCCGCACCGGAGATGAGGTCGGCTGCGGTGTCCTCGACATCGCGGGTGGCGAGCAGTTCGTGGACGGTGACCGGGTCGGTGAGCGCGGCGCGGGCTGCCACCGCCCACGCCAGTTGCCGTCGCGGTTCGGGGACGGTTGGTGGGGCGAGGGTCGTGGACATTCGGGGCTCCTGGAGGTTGCCGGGGCGAGAAGACGGTGAGGGTTTGTCGACGCGGGGCCGGTTCAGCGGGTGGACGACCCTCGGTGGCGGCCGATCACCGTGGCGAGCTCGAGGGCGAGGTCGCTGTCGGCGGTGAATTTCCATTCGACGGTGCCGCCGGCGCGCACACGCAGTTCTCCGGAGACCGGGTCGTCGAAGGATCCGAACCGCAGCCTGTCTTCCCCGAAGGGGGTGACCGAGACCAGCCTTTTGCACATATCGGTGAGGACCTGGCTGCGCCGGATCCGCGCGAGATCATCGCGGTGAGCGCGCTCACGGCACGACGCGAGCAACGTTTCGTGTTCGGGTAGCAGACGGCGGCTGATGTCCGCGGCGATCTCGGTGGGTGTGCGGGTGGCGGCGACGGTGATCTGCTGGTGGCCTTCGGCGACGGCCAGATACTGGTCCAGATCGCCGTAGTCGGTGGTGATCTGGTTGCGTCCGTGCTCGCTGCGCCGATGCGAGTCATCACCATGGGCCAGGTTCAGGCACTGGCCAACGGGACCGTGCAGCACCGTACGGTGCAGGCCCTGGCCGCTGCGGCCCGCGGTCCAGCCGGGCCCGAGCGCCTCCGCGACCCGAGCAGCGAAGTCGCAGAAACTTCTGGTGCGAATCGGTCTCGTCCGCGCCAAGGCCGGTCACGAGAGCACACCGCCTTCGCCGAACAGGGTGCGCACCACGATCAGCGTGGCGAGCAGGTCGACCGGCTGCCGATCCCCGGTGCCGGGCGCGGCGTCGCGGATCCGGTGGAGGCTGCGAAAGCGCAGGTCTCGTAGGTCGATTCCGACGATCGAGGGCTGGTGGTCGTTGCCGGGATCGGTGATGATGCGGTAGTCGGATAATCCGATCTCGACCCGGTACCAGGCTTCGGCGGGTTGGCCTTCGCGTGGGGTGTGGTTCGGGTCGGGTTCGCTACGGCCCCAGGTCCGGCAACCACATGCAGGGTCGTCGCAGCGGGTGAACTCGTCCCGGACGACCGGGTTGTAGCGCTGCATTTGCCCGGCCAACATGGGACACATCCGGGTCGAATACGCGCCGCAATCCTGGTGGGTCGCCGGTTCGGGGGTGATACCGCGGAGGTAGTCGGCGGGGCGCAGATGCAGCACGGCCGGGTCCTCGAGTGGCTGGCCGCAGATCTGACACAGTCGGTCCACCAGCGCGGTGAGCAGCCGTGCGGGATCGAGCTGACCCCACACCGGCCGGGAACGATCACGATGGGCCACGGTGATATAGGGGACCGCCATGCCCTGAGCGGTCGGTGAACCCGCCAGCCGCTCGGGAACATCGTCAGAGCCGTTGGTGGGGGAGGAATTCATGATCACCTCGAATTCGGGCGCGCGAGTGCCGCGCGGCGGGATCCGCGCGAAGTGCGCTCGCACGCGGGTCTGAGAGGCCGGAAGCCGGGTGTGGGTCAGGCGGTGTCGTAGAGCCAGTGATCGAGCTCGAGGTCGGCGTAGCGTTCGAGCCCGTCGAGATCAGGGCACACACACGCGGGGAACGGTCTCCGGCATTCCTCGCAATGCCCGCACGTGGGGCAATGCGGCCCGAACCTGTCGGGTTCGTATTCCCCGCAGGCCTCGCAGCCGGCCTCGTCGAGCCAGAGCCGCCAGCGGTAGGTGTCGTTGGAGTACCAGGAGCCTTCGATCCAGTGCCCGCGATGTTCGTTGAAGATGTAGGCGGGGTGTTTGTAGGCGGGGTCGACGGTGAGCAGCACGAGCTTGTCGCTGCCCAGCCATCGCTCCAGACGCTCCCGGCCGGCCCAGGAATCCAGTGACCCGAATGGCTGGCGGGGCAGGAAGTCTTCGGCGGCGATGCGGGTATCCGAGCGCGGATCCCCCTTCGCCGGGTGGACGTTGTTGGGGAGGATCCCGTTGTGAGCGAGCACGGTGCGCTGGTCACCACCCACCGCGAAGGGGTGGCAGTTGCTGAGGTCTTCGACGCCGTGGGTGGCCAGCCGGGAGTGAAACAATGCCGGGCCGTCCGGATGGCGGGTGCGCAGTTTCGTGAACTCGGCGATCAGCTCGGGTGCGTCGAGGCTGTGGCCGGTCAAGATCTGGTCGCCGGCGTGGAGGGCGTAGCCGTGTCCGTCGGGGTTGACCAGCGCGCCGCGCAGCAGCAGGTCGGTGTCGGGGGTGATCCCGGGTTTGATGAAGGTCAGGATGCACATGCGAGGTCCTCGAGCTCGGAGGTGAGGGCGGCGTAGTGGGGGCGTGTGGCGATCCAGGCGGTGAACGCCGCCCATTCCCAGCCGCGTCGGCGCGCGATCTGCGCCGCGGTCAGCCCGCGCGTGTATTCGACCGACGCGTCGGCGAAGGCGAGCGCGGCCAGGACCTGCTGGCGGTGCAGGGAACTGGCGAACACGCGCAGTTCGAAGGTGTCGGCCGGGCAGACGTTGATCGCTTCGTAGCGCAGGCCGTTGCGTCGACCGCGGGCGTAGTCGGCCATCCGTTCCCGGGCATAGGTGCCGAAGTCGGCCCACTGGGAGGTGTCGCGGCGTGCCAGGACGGTGACCGGGTCCTGGTTGCGGTAGACGAACTTCATCCACCGATACGCGTGAGCGGGACTATCGAAACCGTCGCGGGAAACATGCACGTGGATACCGACCGAGTCATCGGTGAAAGCACCGAGGAGCCGCAGCCGCGGGAGCAGCGACCACGGGAACTCGCTGCGCGCGTAGGAGTAATCCATGGGGTGGCAGACGAGTTCGAATCCGGAACCGTGGATGGAGGAGTCGGTCTTGAGGTAGCCGAGGTCTCCGAGTTCGGCGAGCGCGGTCTCGGCGGCCTCGACAAGCGCGTAGTTCGGGGTTTTCAGCTCCAGTTCCAGCCCGAGGAACAACCGACCGTGGCCGTGGAAGACCGGTTCGGGTTTGTAGGTGTAGTCGTGGATTCCGTCGTGGCTGGGATGATCAGGGGCGCACGAGGCGCAGTAGTCGTCGTCCCAGCGGATCAGGGTGGAGCAGTCCTCGCATTCGTGGTAATCCTCGAGGCGGCAGTTGCGGCAGACGTCATCACCGCCCTCGACCGGGTCGGTGCCGTGGCAACGGTTGGAGCAGTCATCGCAGACCGGGTAGTCCTCGGCGCAGCCTTCGCACACATCCGGACCGTCGATGATCGCGGTGATATGGCGGGCGTGCCGGTTGCAGTCGTCGCACTGCGTCCACCGGCGGGCGCAGTCGGCACACAACTCGGTGTCGTCGACGGTCAGCTGCGGGTCCCGGGTGCGTTCACTGCACTCGTCGCAATACACCGCGTCCGCGGCGCAGTCCGAGCACAACGACTCGCCATCGACCACGATCGGGTCTTGGTTGGGCGGGATGGTATGCGCGCAGTCACCGCAGGCGACCTCGGTGAGCAGGGCTGAGGGCATGGGCAGATCACGACCTTTCACAGGGATCGGGTCAGAAGCGCGAAAAACGAGAAAGCCCCGCCGCACCGGCCCGAAGAGGGCAGCGCAGCGGGGCGAGAAATGCAGTGGTCAAGAATCGAGAGGGATCGAGCCCGCCGACGCGGGCGCGGAAGCGAGAAGCCGGCGTCAGCGCAACGGCACGGCCGCTGTACATCTACGAGGGCGGACACAGGAGCAGTGCGGGAAGATGGCTTCGCAGCCGAAGCACCATCCGCAGCGGGTGCAGAACCGGCCCGCCCGGTCGAGGTCCAGGTGCAGGCAGTAGCGGCAGACCGCCCGCCGCATCCGGGTCAGGTAGGCGCTCTTGTAGTTGGTGTTGGAGTACCAGATGCCGTCTTCCCACACCCCGCCCCGCTCGTTCAACACATACGCGGACCGTTGATACGTGGGGTCGTTGGTGAGCAGGACCAGCCTGCTCGGCCCCAGCCACGACTCCAGCCCCCGAAAACCGCGAGGGGTGTCGATCGACCCGAATGGCCAGGTGGGCAGGTATTCCTCCGCCGCGATCCGGGTATCGGAGCGCAAGTCATAGGCGCGCGGCCACACCCGCTTGGGCATGGTCCCGTTGTGCGCCAGCACTGTGCGCGGGTCGCCGCCGAGCCGAAACGGGTGACAATTTTCCATGGTGTGCACACCGCGGGTGGCGTAGCGGGAATGGAACAATGCCGGACTGTGCGGGTAGCGGTCGCGCATGGCCAGGAACCGGTCGATCACTTTCTCCGCGCGCATGCCGCGGCCGACGATGATGCGGCCTTCGGGTTCGGCGATCACGGCGAACCCGTGACCGTGCGGGTTGGCCACCGCGCCGAGGTGCAGCGCTGTCGGATCCGGGGTGATGCCGGCGGGGTAGTAGGTCAGCAGGCACATGCCAGGGCCTCCATCTCCATCGCCAGTGGTGCATACTCCGGCCGGTCGGCGACCCATTCGGCGAAGCGGGACCAGTCCCAGCCGCCCGATCGGATATGGCCGATGGTGAGGTGGCGGGTGTAGTCGATGGAGGCCGCGGTGAACGCGAGAGCCGCCTGCACCTGCCCCACATCCAGAGAGCTCGCGAACACACGCAGCTCGAGCGTGTGACGTGGGTGCGGGTTGATCGCCTGATACCGGTCCAACCCGACCGCATGCTTATGGTCTTTGGCAGTATCACGGGCCCGAGCGCGGGCAGCGCGGTCGAAGGGGGCATAGCGGGAGCGGCGGCGCGCGAGGGTGGCGACCTCGGTCTCGTTGCGGTACAGCAGCTTCATCCACCGATACACATGCGCAGGAGAAGCGAACCCGGCCCGGCTCGCGTGCACATGGAGGCCGACGGTGTCATCAACTGTGCAGCCGAGGTCGTCGAGCTCGCTGAGCAGGGTCCAGGGGAACTCGTCGATCGCGAAGCGATAGGAGAGCGGGTGAGTGACCAGTTCGAAGCCGGTGGGCTGGATCGAGGAATCCTTCTTCAGGTACCCCAACCTGCCCAGCCGGGTCGTGGCCGCGGCGACGGCTTCGCTGTAGCGGTCCTCGGGGACGATGACTTCGAGCTCCAACCCCAAATACAAGGGGCCTTCGCCGTGGAAGCGGGGGTCGGGTTTGTAGCTGTAGGCCCGCACCCGCCCTGGATGCGCGCACAGGTCGCAGGACCCGTTCTCCCGCAACAACGTCCCGCACTCCCTGCACTCGCGGTAGCGGGTGGCCGCGCACTGGGCGCAAGCACGGTAGCCGCCGGACAGATACCGGCCTGCGGCACTGAACCGGTCGCAGCCGAAGCAGCTGTCGAACAACCCGTAGGCACAGTTCGGGCAGACCGGTTCGTCGTGGTCGGTGCGCATCCCGGGACCGGTCAGTTCCGCACAGGCCACGCATGGCTGGTAGCGGGTCGCACACCCCTCGCACAACCGGGCGCTGCCGGTGACGGTGATGAGGTTGAGTGCGGGTTGCCGGCAACTGCCGCAGGAGGCCAGTTCGGTGAAGCAGGGCCGGCAGAGGCCGTCGGAACCAATGAGGTGCCTCGCAGGGTGGTCCTGTCGTTGACAGATTGAGCAGGGGGCTGCTGGAACGGTGTCAGGCATGACGGATGCACCTTCCGGGAACGACGGAAGGCCAGCGCGAATGGCATGGCCTCGCGCCGGCATTGAAGGGGTGAGGTGAGTTCGGGCTGGATAGCCGCGGTTGTTCGCAAGAGGGCTACGTGTGAGCGGCAGTGGTGCGTCGTTGAAGCGGCCCGCGGCCTTGCCGTGTTCGGCCGCTGTTGCGGCGTTGATTGTGGGCTGAAATTTGCTGTGACGGCGACGAATCCCCACTATCGCGTGGCGGAACACGACGTGCGTTGAGAGCGAGCAGGTATGAGATATTTCCACAATCCGTGGGCCACATATCCCCAGGCGCTGGGGATATGTGGGGCCAACAGAGTTAGGGCGCAATGCCCGGTATCAACACCGGTGGTCTCTGTGTGCCGCAGCTCTTTGCGGCAGCTGATGCGGCGAGTGAGTTGATCACCGGCTTGTGCCTCCGCGGCCCACGAGGGCTCTACGACGCGGTGTGACACGCATCATAATAATCAGAATTCATGCAGGTTGAACAGGGAATATAAGTACTTTCCAATAATTCCTGGGTGCGAACCGCCGTCGTTGCGCGAAAGGCGTGCCCCCGCTGATCATCGTGCTCATGGCGATACCTCATCTGGCTGGTGTGCTCATGGCCATCAGCTGCCTCACTCAACTTCCGGCTATGATCGCGATGGTTGTGGCCACTCTGCATCGAGACTCCGCGCGGCGCTCGGACGCCCTCAGGGCGTTGCGGATCCTTTCTTCCCGCAGAGGCGATCGGTGAGACGACCGCGCATTGGCGGGATGGCTGGATACCTTCAGCAACGCACTCGGCAACGTGCGCTTCTGGAAGATGTAGCTAGACAGCGAGTCGTCCGTGTGACCTATCTGCTCCGTGAGCATGCCCCGAAACGAGATCGTCGCGGACTCTGGCGATACGAGGACTATCTCAGTCTGAACCGTCACGGGTTCGGGACCGGCTTCGTGTTCAGACCAGCGCCGGTCGGCGTGGTGGGTTTTGAGCGTAGTAGGCGGACTCGTACTCGGCCGGGGTCAGGTAGTCCAGCCGGGAATGGAGGCGTGCGTTGTTGTACCAGTCGCACCACTCCATGACCGCGAACTCGACCTCGGTGAGGGTCTTGAACAGACGACTCCGGTTGACGACCTCGGTCTTGAACAAGCCGATGATCGACTCCGCCATAGCATTGTCATAGGCGTCCCCGACTGAACCGATGGATGCGGAGAGTCCCTGCAATGCAAGCGATTCGGTGAACTTCACCGACGTGTATTGCGACCCGGCGTCGGTGTGGAATATCAGGCCGGGCTCGACCGGATGCCCGTAGTGATCGCGCCGCCAGAGGGCCATGTTGAGGGCCTTGGACACCAGAGCGGTCGTTTTGCTTGCCGAGGTGGTCCAGCCGACGATCGCGCGCGAGTAGGCGTCGAATACGAACGCCACATACGCCCATCCGGTCCCGGTCGACACATAGGTGAAGTCGGCGACCCACACATGGTTCGGCGCCGCGGCGGTGAAGTCGCGGTTGAGCTTGTCACCAGCACGGATACCGTCCTTCGCCGGGGCGGTCGTTCGTTGCCTGCGTCCTCTGACCACACCGTTGAGGCCGAGTTCGCGCATGAGACGGTCGACGGTGCAAAAAGCCACCTCGTGGCCCTGACGGCGCAGGTAGCGGGTCATTTTGCGGCGTCCATACATCTGTTCGTATGCGCCGTGCAGATCGCGTAATGAGTTCTCCACCAGCGCGTCGGTGATATCACGGTCACACGGTGGCCGGTGACGGGCTTTGCGGTAGGTCCGGGGCGCGATCTGCACGCCGTGCGCCGAGAGCGCGCAGCAGATCGACTCGACGCCGTAGACCTGGCGGTATTCGTCGATGAATCCGACGATCAGCGGTGTCGCGGGTCGAGTTCCCGCGCGAAAAAAGCCGAGGCCAGCTTCAGGATCTCGTTGGTCTGCTCGAGATCTCGGACCTCTTTCCGAAGCCGAGCCAGCTCCTCTCGCTCCGCTGTCGACAAGCCCGACGAGGCCGGCGCACTCGATGACGGCGCTTCATCGAGGGCCTTCTTGATCCACAACCGTAGAGTTTCGTGATGCACGTCGACCAGCGGGCCGATCGCACGCGCAGCAGCGTAGGCGGATCCGTACTCATCGAGCCGTTCGAGGGCCAGACGCACGGCCTTGTCACGAACCTCGGGCGGGTAGCGCTTCGACATGATGGAGACCATCTTCCTCAAAGAAGGAAGCGGCCCCAAACCCGTGACGGTTCAGTCAACTGCAACGGTCGGGCTTGATTTGGATCCACGTGAACAAGGCGGGCCATCGCGTAGCAAGCGCGACGCTACGCGGTCGCAATGCGCTGGCTCGGCTGAGAGCATTCGAGCGCGCGCAAGAAAGCTCGAAGTGCGATCTGGGCTCCTCTCCGACATGAGTTGATACATGGCCCCCTGGTCCAGGTGGACATGAGCCGCTGCGGATTCGCCAACTGGTCCGACTGCTCCCTGGTTTCCGGTGGCGTGAATCGAGCAACGAAACGGAGGCGATCGGTGCCTCCGGGGCGGCCGGTCGGTGTCGAAGTTGATTTCGTAGCTGCGGCGTGCGGAGGCTCAGGGGCTGTCGGCTCCGTCTGGCACACTGGATCATCTGTGCAACAGGATTTTTCGGGAGAAGTGCGTATGTCTGTATCCAGTGCGCCGGGCGGGGACGCGCTGAACCGTATAGTGCACCGGTATCGTGAAGAAGATAGCCCTGCGCTCCCGATCGAGGTCGGTCTGCTTCGTATGCTGGATGCGGCCAGCTGTACGCAACTTGACGATGACCTGCGGGAGTTTGCGTCACCATGGGAGGTCTACGAGGCAACCGGAAATCTGGCCTCTAGCCTTCCCGACGAGCCGGGCCTGTACATGTTCGTCTGGCGGCCTCAGTTTGCGTTTGCGGTGGATGGCCGTCCTTCTTCTCATGGCAGCTTCCCTCAGCTTCTGTACGTAGGACAAGCGGGCGCTTCGAGAACCGGTGACGGCAATACCATCCGTCGGCGGTACAAGGAATACCGTCGTTACTTACGAGCAAGCCCGGAAGCCTTGTGGACCGATACCGAACCGATAACCCGTGAACAGAAGCTGAGCCGCTACCTTCCGCTGCGCCCGATGGAATTTTGGTGCACCACAATCTCCGATCGAACCAAAATCAGAGGTCTGGAAAAGAGGCTCATCCGCTTGTGGAACCCGCCGCTCAACGACTCAGACCGCCCCAAACTACGCGGACGCCTGGGCGCTGCACGAGCTGCCTGGACATCCTGAGAACACTATGCAAGGAAGAGACGCTATGCCCTCCAAGACGTTCGTGCCGGCTTTTGAAGCAAGAGTTGGTAACTGGACCTACTATTCGTGTCTCATGAGCTATGCGGCGGTGGCGCGTGAGATCAACTTCGCGCATGAGCTGGGTGGCAACAAAGATCTAGCGACCATGATCCAGCGGGGGGTCGGTACACGCACAGCTGAGATAACCAACTACCTACTGACAAACGAGAATCGATTCCTTGGTGCGATTATCGTCGCAGCCTGGGGAGGGGCCCCGGAGTACCTTCCGCTGGAGATGGAAAAAAACTCCGAAAATGGTGATGTACTGGCAGGGATGGACCGCAACTTTGGTGTGCTCACTTTTGACGGCACCCATCAGTTCTTCGCGCTGGACGGGCAGCATCGTTTGAAGGCAATCAAGGATGCGGTTAAGCGGAATCCAGAGTTGGGGCGTGAGGATATTAGTGTGATAGTCGTCCCGCATTTCGATGATGACGCGGGGCGCCGTAGGACTCGCCGTCTCTTCACTAACATCAATCGCAACGCGGTTAAGACAACTGCTCAAGAGAACATAGCTCTCGATGAAGACGACGGGTTCGCAATCCTTACTCGCCGACTGCTGGATGACCATCCCTTTCTGGGCCACGACAATGTGGTGCAGGTGTTCAACAAGGTCGGCCATGATGGCGAACTCAAGCTGGCCACCCGCCAGGTCGGCGTCACGGGCACTGCCTGGACGACGATCGGGATACTGTACGACCTGGTCACCAACCTTGGATACGGCCTCCACGACAGTATGAGCAAGATCTCCCAGCGGGCCACGGATGACATTCTCGATGAGAGTTACGAGATAATCGTCAAACGTATCGACGAACTTCTTGCTGCCTGCGGAAACGTCCGTAGTCGCTACGAGGCCCATCCGGCCCCGAGGGACCTCCGCGCGCCTAAGGGGCGTGATGGCGATGGGCATCCGTTCATGCGCCCTGCGGTCCAGATTCAGGTGGCGAAGGCCGTCCGTCACATCATGGACCAGCGTCTGCTTGAGTGGCCCGAACTCCTTCGTCGACTGGGAGAACTGGACTGGAAGATGACTTCCGCGCCATTCTCATCAGTATGGCAAGACACGCCTGGTGGCAATCGCGCTGGCAAGATGATCACTGCAAAAGAGAACAACGAGGCCCTGCATCAGCTACTCCTCGCGCACTTGGCGCCGAACTCTCGCGCACAGATTGAACGCGCGTTGCGAAACTATCGCAACCTCAAGAACGACCGATATCCGGTAGCGATCGACGAGCTGGCGAAGAGACTACAAATCTCTGAAACTCGATGAATGGCAACAAACCAGGCCAGGTCGCTCGCCATCCAGTCAGTTGGTCGGCCGCAGGCGAACCAGTAAGCCTGTCGGCCACCCGTCGGAATCGGGACGCTCTGAGCCCATAAAGGCGGTGTTGTCCCGACCGGGCGGCACTTAGGGGCGAGAAACCCTCTCGTCAGTCGTCAGTGGCAGTCCGTCGCATGCCTTGAGTGTCGGTTAAGTCAAGACACAGGGCATGATCTGATTAGGGCCCGCGACGAGAGAGTGCGAACGGTCGGTGGGGCTGGGGCCCTCCGCTTTCGTGGAGGGCCCCAGTAATGCGAGGGACCTGAGGGTGTTTCGCGGCTGCTCCGAGTGTTGGACTTGCACCGGCACCCCGTTACAGATGGCAGACCGAGCAGCCTGCCTCATCGTCGTCTTCGTCGAGTGCGTCGTTCAGTACCTCAAGGAGGGGTCGGTTGGGTTTGATTCGCCGGGCGGCGCGTTCCAGGGCTACCTGGTGTTTGGCCTCGATTTCGTCCTTGCGGTCGATGAGTTCCGGTAGCGACTCGCCTTGTGACCAGGTGTAGTTGCGGCCTTTCATGGCAGTGTGGCGGTAGCGGGCCTTTTCTTCGTATTCGACTGCTCGGTCGAACAGTTCGGGGTGCCGCTCTTTGAGGCCGACCCACTCGTGCTTGCGCTGGAAGAAGCAGAAATAGCAGCCGGAGCGGGTGCGCCATTCGTAGTATGCGGGCAGGCCGATGCCGGCCTCGTCGAGAATGCGCATGACGCCGTCTTTGTCGATGTCATCCTCGCGGAAGGGAAAGACAGCTTCGATGTTCGGTTTGGTGCTGACGTATCCGAGTCGGTTTTCGTCGGCTCGGATCGCGACGTAGGAGATGACTCTGTCGTCGCCGACCCATTCTTCGAGTGGTTTGATCTTGAGGTTCTTGGTGCACCAGCGCATCTGGGGGCTGGGGAGGGTTCCCTGGTAGACCTGCATCCAGTGGTCGAAGTCGCGATCGGCGTTGAGGCGCACGATGGGTTTGCCCAGGGCGGCTTCGAGGCGGTTGAGGTACTCATAGGTTTCGGGGAGTTCGGCGCCGGTGTCGCAGAAGAAGTACTCCATCTCGGGTACGCGGTCGCGCATGTAGACGGCAAGTGCCGAAGAGTCTTTGCCGCCGGAGATGCCGAGTACGTGCCTGACCTTCTGGGGGTTGTCTGTGTCGGTCACTTCCGGTCCTTTCGTTCGCTTGCGGCGATCGTGACGTCGGCGACGCGCTGCGCGAGGGCGGCGAGCAGGATGCGTGCGCCGTCTGGACCGAGTATCTTCTCGGCCTGTTTCACGGCATCCGCGGCCATAGTGTCTGCGTCGTTGCGGACCTGTGCCGGTATGTAGATCAAGGTGCGCTGTTCGACGCCGCTGCTGTCGGTCAAGGTCAACAACTGCGCGTCGAGCTTTTCTTCCGGACCGTGCAATTCTTGGGCGGAATTATGGAGGTGCCCGACGCGGTCGAGCGCGGAGGCCATGGCCCGTGCCTTCTGCGGGAAGGCGTCGGCTTCGCGGTCGTCCCAGTCGCCGAGCGCAGAGTTGGTCAACCGGACGACGATCGGATCGAGCCAGTCCTCGTCCTCGAGACTCTCGCTGAGAGCGAAGTCGACGAAGCCCCGCAGCTCTGATGTCAGGGCTGCGTCGCTGAATCCCTGAAGTCGGGCCGCGAGCTCGGAGCGAAGAGTCGGCAGCGTCGCGGGCAGGCGGAACTCCTCGGCCAGAGAACGCACGACGTCGGTGCGCAGTTCGGTGTTGATGGAGGCAAGCTCATCGGCTGCTGCCGTGAGACGGTCGACATACGTTTTCGCAGCCTCTGCGTCTACCCGCGCGTCAGTGGCGATTTCGGGCAGCCCTAACGTCCTGGGCAAGGCGTTGAAGATCAGGTCGTCGGGGTCGAGCGCCTTGGTGATGGTCGCACGCACAGCTTGAGCGTCTGCCGAGATGTTCTTGGTTGTCCTGCCGTACTTGTTGAGGCCGGCTACGCGGGCGATCAAAGCACGGGCCACGGGAAGGATGTCGGGGTTGCGTACGGCCTTGGAACGCGTCGGCTCCACGCCGAGTGAGACCATCAGCTTCTTGAGGACGCTACCACGCTGGCCCTTTCCGGCCGGGGTGCACTTGATCGAGAAGCGCGCCGGGGCTTTGACGAGACGTTCAACCACCTCAGGAGCAAGTCGCGGAAGGTAGGTACCCTCCTCGAACAGGGCGACATCGTGCTGGCGAATGACCAAGGCCGGGATCAGAAAGACAGGAACGACGCCAGCTTTCAGTCCGAAGGGCGGACTCATCAATACCCGGATGACCTGCTCGAGGCTGGTTTGCTTGGTGGCTGCCGTCAAAGTCTCGTTCAAAGCATTCCAGGCCGGCTGGGCATGTTCGTGGCCCGGGCCCGGGGGCGAGAAACCGTAGGGGAGAAGACTGTCGTGCTGAGTTTCGGCCTGCGTCACTCCATTTTCTCGATGCAGGCCGAGGTAGGCGAGTACACCGCTGTACATAGCGCGTTCGGCACGGTATCCGTCGTTGAAGCCGAGATTCTTCTGCGCGGACCCAGAGAGCATGGCCCCCAGCAGTACGCCGCGGGCCTGGGCAGCTTGACTTGTCAGGACATGACGGCCGAGCATCTCGTTGCGGATGTGCGGCGTATGCGGATATACCGCCTCGCAGGCCAAGGAGACCAGCCCGTTGAGGCTGCGCGCTCGGAGATTTGAGGCGTCAGGCTCTGCGGCGGGGGCGATTCCACTGTGCCACAAACACCACGACGCCTGGGCCGACGGTGGATAGAAGGCTTCTTGGACCAGATCGAGTAGTTCGGCCTCGGCTTGCACGATTCGTTCGGTGATCTCGCGTCGGGCAACATGGTCGAGGTCGTGCTCGTTGCTGAGTTCTTTCAGCGCGACCAGATATTTCGCTGTTGCGACCACTGATTTCGGGTCGGGGGTCGTACCGACGAGTACCGGCAGGGATGAGTCGACGTTCGGTCGGTCGGCGTCGGTACCGAGGTGGAAGATGAGGAGACCGTCGGCGGGTTCTTTCAGGTTGTCGGGAGCGGCGATGCGGTTGGTTTCCGGCCCGCTGACCGCGGAATAGAACACGCGCATCATCCCGGTGACCTGGCTGTGGCGTCCTGCGACGAAGGCCTGTGGGACGAAGTCGCCGAGGCGGCGAATTACCGATACCTCGTCGAGGTGAGCGGTGATCTCTTTGAGCCGGCCGTCGATATCGACATCGGTGCCCTGCCAAACGCGGTACTCGCCGCTGAATTCGCGACGAACGAGCAGGCCCTTCTTGACGAGGCCGGTGAGTCGTTCTTGGAGGGCGAGGAAGGCGTCGGGATCGTCCACCTCGGTCGGGTTGTGCAGGGCGAAGTGGATCATCGGTGCCGTGGCGCTGAGGACGCCGTCGGAGTCGATGAGGTTGAGCACTCCGACGGTTTTGACGATGTCCTGGTCGGCGTCCGGAAGGCCGTTCGCTTCGCGAATGCGCATATCGACTTCGATCCACCGGGTTGCGTTGACCGAGGCGAGCAGGGTCGTGCGACCGGAGTTCAGGAAGTAGTCGTAGAGCTGCGGCAGCTGCACCGTGCCGGCGGTGTCGGTTTTCTGCTTGGAGTGACGGGCCAGCGTGTATCGGACGGTGTTGGGTTCGCCACTGTTGAGGAATCCGGTGAGGCTGCGGTCGTGCTGCCCGATCTGCGCGGCGAGGATCGGCGCGGCCAGAGCGGTGAGGGGGTGCAGCGGGTAGAGGTCCGCGAAATGCGCGGGCCCGAGGTCGGCGAGGACCCCGAGGCCGTGCTGAGTCCAGATGTCTGCGGATGCCTCCGCCGACTTGGCGATCAAGGCATGTCCGGAGCGGCTCACGTTCGAATGATCGAGGGCTCGGCGCAGGAGCTCTAGGGAGTCCCCGTGGTGTGGGACGAAAGTGATGTCTTCGAAGCGGCCCTGGATCTTGGCCCATTCCCGGGTCTTGAGCTCGCTCGACCGCGAGGCGTAGTCCATGAACGACAGGTGCTGCAAGGTCATCAGATAGACAGGCAGCCCTTTGGCGCCGGCGGCCTTCTCGGCGAGTTCTTGTAGCAGGAACAGATCGTGCTGTGCGCCGCTGAACTCGTTGTGTCCGGCGAGGTGCTCGAGCGTCTTGCCGAACTCGTCGATGACGAGAAGAAGGGGTTGTCCGTCGGAGGTCAGGACGGTGACCGCCTCGAGGATTTCCTTGGCGCCCGCAGAATCCGGGTCGGCACATCTGTCGAGCGCCGCGGCGACCGGTTTGGGAATGCGCTTGCCCCAGCGCCGCTCCGCGGCGGTATGCAGGGCGCGGGCAAGCGTCACCACGAGAGGTTCGCGGCGTGCGGTGGCTACACCGCCGAGGAACCCTTCTGCGGTCGCGGCGTCGCGTGCCGTGCCGAGACGCTGCGCGAGTGCGGGGCTGGCCTCGTTGAGGATGCGTTCGGCTTCCTTGCGTCGCTCGAGGTCTTGTCCCAGTAGCGCGTCGATGAAGTTGGAGAGGGTGGACTTTCCGGACCCGTACGGTCCGGTGAACGACCATGCCCTGGTGCGTCGATTGTCCGCGATTGCACTGGCGACCCGTTCGATGACGTCGACGGCCTGGGCGCCGACGTAGGGGTCGTGCAGGGAGTCGCGGACGTCGCGCTCCAGGTTGGTCGAGCGCATGTGCGAGCCGACGAGTTCGATACCGGCGGGGAAGCGTGGCGTAGGACTGGTCACGCTGGTGCGGGGGCGCGTGGGCGATGCGGTGGTCACGCGGTCTCCTCGAAGAGCGACTCGGTGTTGTCGGACGTGGTGGCGTGTTCCCTGTGCTCGGCTGCGGTCAGCTGGGGGAATCGTGCGGTCCATTCGTCACGGCTGGGAAATCCGGGGCGGCGGGTGACTCCGCCGTACTGTTCGTCCAAGACTTCCCATGCCAAGTCGAGCGGGTCAGCGGCGAATGTGAGGCTGCGTTGGCCGACCGTCTCGGTCAGGTTGAGCAGCCCATGGGTTGCGGTGACCTTCTTCAGGGCATTGACGATTTCGTTCTCCCTCACCCGGAATGCGCGACCCGGAGAACCGGGTTCGTTCGCGAGGCGGGCAACAGAGATCGAATTGGCCTGACGTGTGAACGTGGCCGCGTAGTCGAGGCAGGCGTAGGCCAGGACTGGTGCAGGCAGGGTGGTGCGGTGCCCACTGGTGAACTGCCATTCGGGTTTCCCGCGTGTCCCGACGAACGTGAGGAGGTCGAGGTCCCGGAAGGGGCAGGCGAGTAGGTCCTCGTAGTTGCCCGGGGATCCGGCTTTCTCCGGGGCGGTCCGGGCGTACATCTTGGTCAGACAGTCGATGTCACGGACGATCGAAGCTTCGACCGGGCTCTCCTTGTAGGAGAAGTTGACATGCCGGACCACGACCTGGGTCAGGTCTGCCACCGTGAATCGGGAAAATGGAGCGAGGTGGAACGCGGTGTACCAGGTAGGCGCGTGACTTTTCGCCCCGGGGCGAGAGGACACCAGCCACCAGTGCAGCAGCCACAGGCTGCCGTGCTCCTCCAGATACGGGTCGGCGCCGTCCTCGTCGAGGAGCCAGCGGGCCTCCCACGTCGGGTAAGCGAACTTCGACCGGGCACCGGGGGCGGGGTAGTGCTCACGAGTCAGCTTGAACGCGCGCGACCAGTACCGCATCGCGTAGACCATGTTCTTGCCCACGCCGAACAACACGGGCGCATCGTCGGCGAGGAACGCGCTGGGGTCGTCTCTGACCTGCACATACGACTTGTGTAACCAGCCGAAGCGCGGCGCGAAGGTTTCATGGCGCGCGAAGGCGAAATGGGCAGCATCCGCGAGTCGACCGTCCGACATCCGAACCTCTCTGTAGTCCAATGGTTTGCTCTGGCATGGCGCGGGCCGTGGCATGGTCCGACCCGAAAGGTTCGGGCTATGTCATAGCCGAACGGACCTGCGCGACGGCCCGCACGACGGCCTGTGCTGCATGCTCGATCTCGGAGCTGGTGGTGGCGTGCCCCAGCGAGAAACGGATAGTGCAATCAGCGTCTTCTCGCGACAGTCCCATCGCTAACAAGACATGGCTGGGAGTCGGGGCACCGGACGAACAGGCGCTACCGTCCGAGGCTGCGACATCGGGCATAGCGGCCAGAACAGCGTCGGCGGGAACACCAGGAAATGTGATGCTTATCACGCCGGGTAGGCGTTGGTCGGGTCGGCCGTTGATCCGGCAGCCGGGAACGTTCCGGAGCAGTTGGCTCTCGAGCCGGTCGCGCAGCACAGCGATTCGTGCAGCCTCTTCTTCCATGCTGATACGCGCTGCCTCAGCAGCGGCACCCAGCCCTGCTATCCCGGCGACGTTGAGAGTGCCTGCACGCCAGCCTCGTTCCTGCCCACCGCCGTGAAGCAGTGGACGAAACAGCACGCGCGCTCCGCGGCGGACGTAGAGGGCGCCGACGCCTTGCGGGCCGCCGAACTTGTGAGCCGACAGCGACAGGAAGTCCACATCGAGTTCGGCGACATCCACAGGGAGTCTCCCGATGACCTGTGTGGCGTCGGTATGAATCACGGCACCGGCCTCATGGGCCGACTTGGCAGCGATCCGGATATCGGTGAGAACGCCCGTCTCGTTGTTCGCGGCCATCAACGACACTGTGCCGCCGGAACGCGCGGCAAGGACCCGGTCGAGGGCGCTGAGATCCACCAGGCCGTCCGCGGCGACCGGCAATAGCACGAGGTCATCAGGGTGGTCGCGGGTCAGAGCCCGCGCTGCGGCGAGCACGGCCGGGTGCTCCACGGGGCTTGTCACCAGCGATCTTCCGGCGGTGTAGGAGATCTGCAGGGCCAGGTTGTTCGCCTCGGTGGCTCCGGAGGTGAAAATGACTTCACCAGGTGAACAATTGAGGAGCCCTGCTACCTGCCGGCGAGCCCTGTTAACCTTCTCCGCAGCGCGACGTCCCGCGCCGTGCAGACTAGAGGCATTCCCGACCGTTTGCATCGCGTCGACAGACGCGGCGAGTGCCTCGGGGCGGAGTGGCGCGGTGGCATTGTAGTCGAGGTAGGACTCGCCTGCCTCGATTGGTCCGCCCATTGTGGCTACCCCTTCCCGGTCGTTATGCACATCAATCTACTCCTGGTGGAAGTCTCTCCCCACTGTCGGGGTTCCACCAGGAGCATATGGGGATCCTAGCCGGAGAGCGAGCCCTGCGGGCGGGTCGGCGCATCGAGATGCCGGCCCCTGACCCCGCGGACCGGAGTCCGCCCGCGATGTGGCGCTTTGGATGGCCCCGAAGCGAGCCTGGTGGGCCGAAAGCCACTCTCTGCCAAGTTTATTCGCTTGCGTTACCCTGGCTGTCGGTGAGCGCCACTAGGATGGCATGCGCGCTGAGGCGTAGCGGATCGGCACATAGGGATGGTGTGCCCGGCGCGCCCGACTACGAGGTGGGAGACCGATGACGGCGATCGCGTCGAATGGTGCGTGCGTGCACCGCCGTTCGCAGCGGGGATGGGAGGGGCAGTGACGACATGGTCACCGGGCATCTCCTTCAAGGAACTTATCGCGGCAGCGCCGATGCCCTATATCCGGGAGCGCCTCGGTGACCGGCTGTGCGCGCTTCTCGATCTGCTCAATGGTGGTGCGGCCGACAGCGATCGACTCCGCGCGGTCGCCTCGGTCAATATCGACCTTGAGCGGCTGGTGGCCGAGGACGTCGAGCGCAGCACGCTACTCGCAATGTTTCCCGAGCCGAAACAGGTCGAACTGGTGCAGAGGCTCGGTGCGCTCGTCGACGGTCGGCAACCGCTGGATTGCCTGCGTGACCTCGACTGGACAGCGGAACAGCGACGCGAACTCCTCGAGTTCCTGGGATTGACGGTCGACCGTGCGCCCTGCCTTCCTCCGGCGTACAGCGTGCAAACCGATCCGGACTATGCCCTGTTTCCGCATCAGCGGCGCGCCGCGGCCCGGGTGAAGGAACTTCTCTACGACAGCCCAAGGCGGGTCGTACTACACCTGCCCACCGGCGTCGGCAAGACCAGAACGGGCATGAGCCTGATCTGTGACCATCTGCGGCAGAACGAACCGACCGTGGTGGTGTGGCTGGCCCACGGGCGTGAACTCCTGGAGCAGGCTGCCGCCGAGTTCGACAGGGCCTGGGCGAATCTCGGCGATCGACCACTGTCGGCAGTCCGGCTGTGGGGCAACACCCCGGCCGCCCTGGACGGCCTCACCGACGGCCTCGTTGTCCTGGGCCTGGAAAAGGCCGTGTCCGCCGCAAAAACCGACCCACAATTCCTGACCACACTGGCGGCCCGCAGCACGCTGACGGTGTTCGATGAGGCGCATCAGATCATTGCGCCGACCTACCAGGCTGTCGTCGATGACCTGACGATCCGCTATGACGCCGGGCTTCTCGGATTGACTGCCACTCCCGGGCGGACATGGGCCGATATATCCAAAGACGAAGAACTCTCCGAGTACTTTTCCCGGCAGAAAGTCATGCTGGAGATCGAGGGCTATACCAACCCGGTCACGGCTCTCATCGAACAGGGCTACCTAGCGAAACCAGAGATGCGTACCGTGGCCGCCGCGGCAGGGATGCACCTGTCCGTCCGCGAGCAGCAACTCCTGGCGAAGTCATTCGACATCTCGCATACGATGCTGGCCGAGCTCGCCCAGGACGAGCAGTGGAACCTCAAGATCATCGAGACGATCACCGACCTTCTTCAGCAGCACAATCGGATTCTGGTATTCGCGGCATCGGTGGAGCACTGCCGCCTGATTGCAGCCGTGTTGTCTGCTGCCGGGGTCGATGCAGAATTCGTCACGGGTGAATCCTCCCCGCGGCACCGGGGGCAGGTCATTTCTCGTTTCAAAGGGGCCGGTCGGCGCCCCATGGTCCTGTGCAACTTCGGTGTCCTGACCACCGGATTCGACGCGCCGGCAGCGAGCGCGGCCGTGATAGCCCGGCCCACCAAATCCCTGGTTCTCTACAGCCAGATGGTCGGCCGGGTGATCCGTGGACCGAAGGCCGGCGGCACCGCCACCTGCGAAATCGTTACCGTCGTCAACCCGGAACTGCCCGGATTCGGCGACGTGGCAGAAGCATTCACCAACTGGGAAGACGTATGGGAGACAGCGTGACCAGCGAAGACGGCAACTATCGGATCGTCAGCCCCACGCTGACCGTCAAAGCCATGCGAGACAGCGGCTACAAGAACACCGCCTATGCCCTCGCGGAACTAATCGACAACAGCATCGACGCGCAGGCTGAACTCGTGGAGGTCTTCGCCTGCGAAGCGCCCGTGAAGGCCGGATCGCGCACCAGCTACCGCGTCGAGAAAATTGCGGTCCTCGACAACGGCGAAGGCATGGATCCCCCAACGCTACGTCGTGCGCTCAAGTACGGTGACGGGCGCGGCGCCGATCCCACGCGCATCGGCCGCTTCGGCATGGGGCTGCCCAACTCGAGCATGTCACAGTGCACCCGACTCGACGTCTGGTCCTGGACCAACGGGCCAGCCAATGCCATGCACACCTACCTCAGCCTCGAACAGATAGAAAAGGGCCAGGCTGACGATGTACCTGAGCCCACACACCAGCCGCTGCCGGCCTATTGGCATGACCTCAGCGAAGGACTCGGCCCCACAGGCACCCTTGTCGTCTGGTCTGAACTGGACAGGGTCAACTGGTACGGCGCCGCAGCTACCCTGCGGAACACCGCGGACCTGATCGGCCGGATATACCGGCACTACATTAATGACGGCCGTGTCGAAATCCGGCTGGCACCGGTCCGCAACGGGGAGGTCGTCGACAGCGCCCTCAAGCGGGTAGAACCCAATGACCCGCTCTACCTGATGGCTTCCCAATCTGTCCCAGAGCCGTTTTCGGGCAAACCGATGTTCATGCCGCACTTCATGGGCAACGAAGCCGAGCCAGGTGTGGAAAACATCCCGGTAACCCACAACGGCAAGAAGTACACCATTACGGTTCGAGCATCGATTGCCCGGCCCGAGGCTCGTCGCGGCGACGTGGACGGGCACCCATGGCCCGCCGGAATGAGTCCCACTGCCGACGCTGGCCGGCTGCCGTGGGGTAAGCACGCCGGCCGCAATATCGGTATCTCGCTGGTCCGTCAGGGACGAGAGCTCGAGCTCGACACATCATGGGCGATCGGATACGACCCCACGGAGCGGTGGTGGGGCATCGAGGTCGAGTTCCCACAGGAGCTCGACTCGGTCTTCGGGGTGACGAACAACAAGCAGAGCGCCACGGTGTTCTCGTCGCTGGCGCACTTCGACTGGCGAGCCCACGCCGAAGCGGGCGAAAGCATGAAAGAGTTCAAGCAGCGACTCGAAGAGCTCGGAGACCCCAGGCTTCCGCTGATCGACCTGGTTGAACACCTGGAGAACAAGCTGCTCAAGAGCATGCGCAGCAAGCTGAAGCAGCAAACGGTCGGTAACCGCAAGGGTAACAAGCGCTACAGCGACGACGTCGCATCCAGGGCAACCGACACCGTCAAACGCCGTGGAGCGGAGGGCTACACCGGCAAGACCGATGACCTGGACAAAGACGCTACCGAAGAGAGCAAGCGGCACGAACAGGTCGAGTCCCTCACCAAGTCGCACCATGTCGACGAAGACACCGCCAAGTCCATGGTCGAGGAAGCCCTCGAACAGGACTGGCGGGTCCGATGGATCTCCGGTTTCCAGGACACCTCCGCGTTCTTCAGTATCGACCTGATGGCCGGGATGCTTCAGGTGATCTTCAACAAAAGGCACCCGGTCCACAACCAGCTGATGGCGGTCCTCGAGGAAGTACCCCAGGATGCCGACGCGGACGATCTGCGTGACCGGCTCAAACAAGCAGCCGAAACCTTCAAGCTCCTGCTCTTCTCTTGGGCTCGCATGGAGGACGAAACCTACCCGGACAAAGACCGTGAACGGATCGCCGACGCCCGACGAGAGTGGGGCCGATATGCCCGCGACTTCGTAGACGGAGGGACCGACTAGTGACCGACTCCGCCCATATCTGGCGGCAGGTCTCAGAACTCGTAGCAGGAGCTCGCGAGCAGGTCACTCTGGTGGCACCGTTCATCAAAAAAGAGGTCTTGGCCGCCACGCTCGCTATCGTCCCTGGCGCCGTCGAGAGCATCACATGTGTGACCCGCTGGATCCCCGAAGAGATCGCGGCCGGTGTCTCCGACCCCGAGATTATCGAACTCGCGGCCGAGGACGAACGCCTACATATCGCGTTGTGCCCGCGTCTACACGCGAAGCTCTATCTCGCCGATAATCTGTGCTTACTCGGGTCGGCGAACCTGACCGGCAAGGCGACAGGGCTGGCGCCATATTCCAATATTGAGATCCTGGTCGAGGTCCCCGCAGACCACGCCGAGGTCAGCCGGGCGCTCACCGACATCCAGATGCAAGCGATCCAAGCATCACCGCACATGGCGGAACTGGCTCGAAAGCAAGCTGATCTACTGAAAGCCGAGCCAGAACACTCCCCACGACAGGAGTGGTACCCGGTAACACGGCGCCCGGAAGCCGTCTACGGATACTACTGCGGGCGGGCACAATACAGCCGATCGGTCGAAGCGGCCATTCTCCGAGACCTGGCGTTCCTCGGGGTCCCGCCCGGGCTACCCGAACCCGAGTTTTCCGCCTGGATCGAGGCTCGGCTGCACGCCATTCCCCTCCTGAAGCCTCTGGCAAATGGAGGGACCCTCACCAACGTGGAGCTGCAAACCGCACTCCAGCAAAGCACCGGCATGACCGACGAACTCGCCAGGAGGGCAACCGAGACGATCGCTGCATGGTTGCGAAAGTTCGGTCGCTTCTACACAGATGTCGGAACATGGGAGATCCGGCCAGGACAAGAACTGACCTGAAGTACGTTCGCCGGGACTGCGTATGGGGCGGACAGGCGGATGACGGGTCCTCGGATGCAGAGCTTGGTCTCCGGACTGTCAGCCGGGGCCATCGTAGTCCCGGGGGAATTCGGGGACTTCCACGGCGAAGCGCATGCCCATGCCGGAAGACAGACGGGTCCCTTCCCACACGGTCGTCATCCGGTACCGCGCCTCACCGCCTTCTCGCCGGTCGCGCATCCAGACCTGCACAATCCGCTTTCGCGCACGTGAGATCTGGGACTGCCTGATGTACTGGACCAAGTCGTGGAAGTCATCAAAATTCGGTCCGAACGCGTGCCACTGTGTATTGAACTCATTGCGCACCAGCAGCCGCAGCGGCAAGTGCACAAGGCGAAACTCCTCCGACATGCAATCTCCTCGGCTGGAAGTCAGGGCTAGATGCCCAAATGGACTCGGCGGGGTGCCACGGGCTCGGCTGCTCCTGCCTCATGCCGCCGAGACAATCGCGGTTACAGCAGGTCGGGGAGCGCAACCGGCGAGATCTCCACACCGGCCGTGGCCAGGGCATCGCGGGCGTGCTGGGCGAGAAAGTGCAACTGGTCGGCGGGCAGGGCGCAATCGAGTGCGGTGCGCAACAGCGCTGCCAGGCTGTTGTAGGGGTCGGCGGTGAGGGCCGCCTCGAGCGCCATCCCTGCCAGGGTGCCCTCCCCCCGGTGATAGGTCAGGAACGCCAGTACCGCCGCGGCACGGGCGCGATCCTGCCCGGTCTGCGTGCGAGTCAAGGTGAGTGCTACCTGCTCGGCGGCGTTGGAGTGGACCGTGCCGGCCAGGGCGAGTGCGGCGTCGCGGACCGGGGTGTCGCGCCAGGCGACGGCGATCTCGGCGAGTGCACGCGGCCCGGGTTTCCCACTGGCATTTGCCGTGGCCACATTGTGCAGCATGGTTCGGATCCGCAGGCGGGTACGCGCGCCCGCGTCACCTTGATGGAGGCGGGTTTCGGCGTCGGGGAGATGCTCGGAGATCTGCTTGCCCAGTGCGGGCAGCGGGGTGAACAGGTCTTTGAGGGTCCGTCGGTCGGGTGCGACCGACCCGCCTCGGTAGACGCGGTCGACCGCGGTGACGGTGGTCGATGGATCGGGAAGCCGCCCGGCTCGGTGGGGTGGGCGCAGGCTGTGCCACCGCTGCCCGGCGGCGATGCGGTGCACGGTCCAGGCGCCTTTGACCTCGATACCGGACTCGGCGAGCCGATCGTGCACAGCGATCACGACGGCGTCGTAGGGGTGCAGCGGAGGCTGCCGGTCGTCGATGACGAAAACGAGGACCGCGTCGGCGCTGTTGGTAGCAGCCGCTGTTGCGACGGCGTCGGCCATGTCCTGCGGGTCGTGCAGGTCGGAGCGGATCACCGCGTTGATGGCAGCGATGCGCCGGTTGGGCTCCAGGCCGAGTAGCGCGACGACCAGGGAACGGTGAGGGACGAAACCGAGGATCGCGGGTACCGAGGCCATGAATTCGCCCGGATCGTCGATCCATACAGCACGGTCCGGCGTGGTGGTGGCATAGCGATTTTTGTCGAGCATGACTTCCTCTCGTGGGACGGGGCCGAGTGCATGCAGGCGCGACTCAGGACAGGAGGAACTTTGTGGGGGATGCGTTCAGGGGCGTAGAATTTGGGTCGGGGAAGCATCAGGCTGGCAGGCTGGGATAGGAGCCTGTGATGCCTAATCCGAGACGCGGAGCGAAGTCGCCGGAAGTCTCTGAACGTTTGGAACGGTCCCGGGATCGACTACGGCAGCGCCGTGTGCGGGAGCGTCAGCGGGAGAAAGAGATCAAAGCGGCAGTCGCGGAACACATCGCTGCCTGGCAGGCGATCAACGCGATCATCACGCGCCGTGACTTTGAGATCGAGCAGCTTCGAAACCGGATAGCTGAACTCGAGGCTGCGGCCACCGAACAGGTGGAGGTGCAGCGTGATCGGCAAGCCAGCGCTGTCGCGGCGATCAAACACCACGGCGACCCCGACGGCGATATTGCCGACCTGCTCGAAATCACACCACGGCAGGTCCGGCAACTGCTGGCCGCAGCTCGCAGCAAAGCCGACATCGTGGGCGGCAGCCCGCCACGTGCTCCTGCGGGCGCTCCGAAGACTACGCAGTCCGGAAAGAATCGAAATACTGCTCCTGGCGATGCTGTCAACGAAGAGAGCGAAGCTCAGATAGAGGCGCCAAGCGGGAATCCGACGTGAACCGCTAGGGCATCGATGTCACGCCCGGGCGTAGTGCCCGGCGCTCCATACGAACCACTGGAACTGTCCCGGTGCGAAACCCTGCCGCGCCGGGATGGATGGGGCTGGTGAGACCGGCCAGTACGCGAGACCGCAACGGTGGCAATACCAGGCTGAGCTCCACACCGCCCACGCTGCCGGACGGCCCCGTCGGATCTTGGCATTGTCGCGAGCACGAAGCGCGGCGAACAACAGGACAATGCCAGCAGGTGCCGCGATGCACCCCAGAGACAGGCTTGCCGAGATCACCGCTTTCCATAGTGGGTGGTCAGCGACTGTGGCGACGGTCGGTGCGATGAAAAGCAAGGCGGGGATGAGGAGGAGTAAGCCCCACTTGATAAGGGTGCCGAGTGGTTGCTCTCGGGGCCCCAGCGGCAAAGCCCGTACGAGGGCGCTGGTATTCGTGCGCTCGATGTCGGAGGTGCCGATGACGGGTACGAACCCGTGGGTGGAGATGCCGACGCCGGTGTGGTTGGCGCTGCTGAAGCTGGTGGACACACCGTCGGCGTGCAGGGCAGGAACGCTTTGCACGAGATCGAGACTGTGGCAGTGCGGGCAGGTGATATCGGTATCCATGCGGATCTCCCCCTCGTCCGCCCGGAAACCGACAACGCTGGTGTGAGGCGAAACAGATTGCAGGGCACTCGGAAGAACACTGGTCGTATCATCCAACACTGGTTGCTCCTTGATGTCGAGACACTCGCTGCACCCGCTTCTTTCGAGAAGGCGTTCAGAAGGCGCGGGAAAGATCGGCTTCCGAACGGGTGGCCCCCGGAGATTCGGTGGCTCCGATCTTGCTGATTGGAGGGCTCGAAGACGCCGGTGCCGGCGTGGGGATGGTGTCGGCATCGCGGAGGATTCGGCTGATGGTGGAGCGGTTCTTGTTCAGTTCGGCGGCGATGCGGGTCGGGTTCCAGCCATCGAGGTGATGGTGCTGCAGTGCTTTGGCGACCAGAGCGGGGTCGCGGCGGCCGCTGGGATCGCGTGCACACAAGGCTTGCGCGATCGCGGTCACCTCCTCCTGGTTCAGCGCTCGTCCGGGCGTGCGGCCGGGCTGCCCAGCGTGCGGCGTGCGCGCGCGAGCGCCAGCTGGTGCGTGCGCACGGCGGCGAGATTCGGCTGCCGAGGATCGGGTGTTCTGTTGCGGTGTGCCAGGGTTGTTGCGGTGCGTGGGCGCGGTGTTGGTGCGTGCGCTGGAGTGGGCGAGTGCAAGCAGTGCGACGGTGGCCTGGGCCATTTCTCTGCACCAAGCAAGACACGCCGGGCGGCCATCGGTTCAGATCCGAAAGGAGGCCGACGGTCTCGCCGTTGCGCCTCGCGCGGCGACCTTCGGATCTCCACGTCAGAACGTGTCTTGGTCGTGTCCACGCTTGGCCAAGGCTGGCGGTGAAGCTGTGAGCTACCGTCGCGCGCCAGTTCGGCAGGGTTGATCTGGCCGTGTACGCAAGTAGAA
>NZ_BDCU01000039.1 GCF_001618425.1 Nocardia fusca NBRC 14340 | reverse complement strand
AACTCAATGAAGGCCTCCCCGGCGACACCCGGGACACCAGCACCGCGGCCGCCATGGCCACCGGCTTTCACCAGCTGATCCTCGGCAACGCCCTGGCCCCCGAAGATCGGCGGCTGCTCACCGGGTGGATGCGGTCGAGCGTCACCTCGCGCGAACGTATGCGCGCCGGGTTGCCCATCGGCTGGGTGGCCGCGGACAAGACCGGGGCGGGCGGCTTCGGCACCGTGAACGATGCGGGCGTGGTGTGGAGCCCCACCGGCACGTCGGTCGTACTGGTCATCTTCAGTCGCTCGACCATCGGCTACCCCACGGCCGCACCCAGCAACCAGGCCATCGCCGACGCCACCACGGCCGTCCTGGAGTCCGTGACGGACTGAACTGGTCTGGGCCAGTGGGGAGCTGTCCCGCGGTGCGGGGAGGGGAGTGCCGGAGGTATATCCGGCGAGTTCACTCCTGGACGGTCAGCCCGACCGCCGCGGCCAGTGTCGGCGCGAGGTCCAGCAGCTGACCGGGTGTGACGAGCGCGCCGCGCAAGGATTCACGCCGTCGGCGATACCGATACTGTGCGCGCTCCGGAAGTCGACCTTCTTCAGCTGTGCGTTGCGCACCGTCAAGGCCGACACCTCGGAACCCGGAAAACTTATCTCCGACAACTCGGCGCTTCCGAAGTCGACATGCCGCAGTACGCAATCGACGAAGCGGACATTGGTCAACCGGGCATTCCGGAAATTCACCGAGTCCAGTTTGCAATTGTGGAAGACCACCCGGCGCAATTCGGCGCCACTGGCCTCCACACCCGACCAGGCGCCCTCGATCACTTCCGCGTCCAGCCAGGCGGCGTCGGGCATATCGGTACCGGTGAACCGGACACCGTGCAGCCAGACATCGGCGAACCGCGCACCACCGGCCACGCCCCGGTCGATCTGTACCGAGCGGAAGGCACACTGGTCGAACACCGTACTGCGGAGGTCGGGTTCGGTCAGAACCATATCTTCGAACCGGGCACAGTCGTACTCACGCTCGAGTTCCAGGGCGCCGGCTGGTTCGAGCCATTGTGCGAACGGTAGATCGGCCAGGTCCCGTGGCATTGCGCTCCTTCGCCGATCCGATTACGCCGCGATGGTCCCACTGTAGATCGTGGAATCCACGACTCCCGGCCTGGCAGCCGAAGCTGCCGTGGGCCGTGCCGATTACCCGTCTCGCCGTTTTCAGTGGTGCGACGGTGCGGAGACGACCCGGTGCCGAGGCGCTGCCGCGGCGGCGGTGAGATGTCCGGGCAGCGTTGCGGGTTCGTAGTCGGCGCGGAAAAGGCCGCGAGATACCAGCAACGGGACCAGTTCGTCGGCGATCACCTCGAGACTGTCGACGAGAATGTCGGGTTGCAGGTTGAACCCGTCGCAGGCGTAACTGCGGTACCACTGGTCGATACGGTCGGCCAGTTGTTCCGGGGTGCCCACGAAACCGCCGTGCCCGGAACCGGAGTAGCGGGTCTGGCGCAGGTACTCCCGGACGGTCGGCCGGGTTTGCCGGATCTGCTCGAGAATGGATTCGCGGAAGCCGATACTGCCGGTGAAGATTTCCGGGTCGGCAGGGCCGCGCAACACCTCGTCCGGAACTGCTCGTCGAGCTCCAGGGTGCCCACGTCGACACCGATGGCGTGGGACAGCCACGCCGCGGAATACGCGCTGGGACTCGATTCGTACAGTGCGTCGACTCGGCGGCGGGCTTCTTCCTCGGTGGAGCCGAGCGTCAGCAGCAGGCCGGGCATAATGGCGACATCGCGGGGGTCGCGCCCGGCGCGCACCGCGCCGTCCTTCACGGTCAGGTAGTGCTCGCGCGCGGTGTCGAGGGTGATCTCGGCGGTGAATACGCCGTCGACGTAGTACCAGCAGGCGGGCACCGGGGTTCGCGGCGGTTGCGATCGAGTCGAGGATACGCAGCGAGGATTCGTCGTCCCAGTCGTGCAGGATGTAGATATCTGCGCGGGGCACCTCGACAAAGAAGTCCCCGCCGGTGGCCGTGATTCAGTACGAATGTGGCCCTTCTATCAACGGCAGATCAAGACGTGCAGACCACGCTCTTATCGATCCCGCGTATACAGCTACGTCATCACGACCACACAATGCCAGCGCATGCGCCAGCCCTGTCGCAGCTATGCCACCGCCGCAGTAGGTCACCACCGTCTTACCCGGATCCAGCAAGCCCGCAGCGGTGAATTCCCGTCGAAGATCCACGATGGGTCGTAGTCGTCCGGTCGAGGGTGACCGGAGTCCGGACACCGGTATGTTGATGCTGCCCGGGATATGGCCTCGACGGACGTAGCCGGCAGATTCACCCCGGTACGTCGCCTCGTCGAGAGTGTTGACCAGGACGGTCGATTCATCGTCGAGCGCAGCGAACACCTCGGCAGTCGATCGAATGAGTCCGGGCCTTCTCCGCGGTACGAACACGTTCGGCGTGCACGTAGGCGGTCCAGAAGTCACCGGTGATCGGGCCGCCCTCCATGCCTGTAGTCCACCGTTCAAGGTCGACACCGCGGCGAAACCCTCCAACCGGAGGTGCCACCAGAAGCGACTCGCCCAGGTTTCGTCCTGCTGGTCGTATACCACGACGTGCACTCCAGCACCGATTCCGAGAGCACCTGCTGCTTTCGCGAACCGGCCGGATGGCGGAATCGCCCATGCGCGATCGGCAGCTGATTCAGCGAACGCTCCCAGGAGATCGGCGAATACGGCGCCGGGGATATGTTCCTCGAGAAACTGCGCATATCCGCTGACCGGTGAGTGGGATCCGTCCGCCGCGACGTCGTTGTGGCACGTCGCATCGACCACTACCAGACCGGTGTCATCGAGATGCTTTTGCAGCCATTCGACAGAAACGATGTGCGGGACAGTGTTCGGTGACATAACGTTCATCTCCGATGGTGGAGGTGTTCACAGTGGGCGTCCGTCATCGAATTCTCTGTTCATGATGCCGGTTCACCGAGCGACGCAGACGCTCAACAGAGCTTCCGCCAATTCGGCCGGCCGAGTGAACATCGATTCATGGCTGCCCGCCACGAGTGTGGGTGCCACCTCGCATCTGTCGGGCATACGCGGCGCCCATCCGAATTTTCCGGGGGGCAACGCAATGTCGTCGCTGGAAAGCACGTACTCGAGCGGAATATCGAGAAGGCGATACTTCTCCCCATCGACAGGTTCGTCGGTGAACGTCCGGAACGGTTGCGGGCGGAGAATGGCGTGAACCACTGCGGCTGCCTCCGGACTCGCGTCAGCCATGAACGATTCGTGGAAACTCTCCGCGGGGGGAGCCACGGTGTTGTCGGGCGACGCTGCCGCCAACGCAGTGAACGATTCGACGTACTCGGGTGGCACCTCGTCGAGAAGCGAACGGCCTTCCTCCGGGACGAACGCACTCCAGAACACGATTCGCTTCAACCGTGACGCCAGCCGTGGTGCGGCGCCCGCAGCGACGAAACCACCCCAGCTGTGCGCGATCAGCGTCACCCCCGTGCGATCGGATGAATCGACGTGATCGACGAGAGAGTTGACACAGTCGGCGAGGGTGACGCCGCGGGGGTCATCGTTGATACCCAATCCCGGGCTTGTCGGTGCGCTGACCCGGTGACCGAAGGCTCGCAGGTAGCTGGCCACTGGTTGCCACGTCCACCCTCCGTGCCAGGCACCGTGAACGAGAACGAGGTCTTCGGATGCAGTAGGTGCGTAGTCCATATCGGGACTCCTTTGTCGCCGTGGTGTTGCGCCGTGATGGTGGAGAGATGCTGCGTGCTGTGGCGGTGACGCCACGTAATAGAACTCATTCGGGCGGACTGCCGGTCAATGCGTGCGTGACGATAGAACGAATTGCCTCGGGCGTGATCGGTCGCGGATTCGAATACGGATTCGCGACAGCTTCGACCACCACCGCCTCGACATCTTCTTCGCGCATGCCGAGCTCGTGGAGCGAGGTCGCCGGCCCGATCTGCCGGCTGACAGAGTGGATCCACGAGGCGGGGTCGTCCACACCTATCGCGCGTGACATCAATTCACGGGAACGCGGGGCACCGACGAAATTGTAGGCCAGCACATGCGGAAGAACTATCGCATGTACCTCCGAATGCGGCAGGCCGAACGCCCCCCCGATTATGTGACAGAGTTTGTGGTGCAGGGACATACTCGTTGCACCGAGGCAGGTGCCAGCAAGCCATGCACCGTACAGGAGCTCGCGTCGGACGTCGGAGTTCATCGGGTCGCCGGCGATTTTCGGCAGACCGGTCGCCAGAGCTCTCACCGCTTCACCGGCGATGATTTCGACGAGCGGGGATCCGTCCGGTGCGTAGAGCGCTTCTGCGGCGTGTGCCATCGCGTTGAGTCCGCTCGATACCGATAGTGGCGCCGGGAGGTTCACGGTCAGGTCGGGATCGTAGATGACCGTGCGCGGCAGCACTCTCACATCACGCCCGGTTGTCTTGTTGCCCGGATCGGTGATCCCCCAGATCGGGGTCATTTCCGATCCTGAGTACGTCGTGGGAACGGCAAGAACGGGAAGTCCTGTCCCGAGCGCGAGCGCCTTACCCAGTCCGACCGCGGAGCCACCACCCACCACGACGGCACCGTCGATCTCATGGGTGGTGACGTACTCGTCCGCGGCGGCGACCACCGAGTTCGGAACGTGCATCGTCGCGTGCGCATACACCGAATGCGCCCGATTTCCGGCCAGGACCGCGATCTCCTGGCCGTGCGGTCTCTGCCGTGGGGTGCAGATCACGACTACCCTCGACAGGTTCAACCGATCGAGCTCTTCCGGCAGCTCACGTATTCGACCACTGCCGAACAGCACCCGCGACGGGTGAGCTGTATGAACGAAGGATCCGGGTACACTCACGCGCCGACCTCTGCAGATTCCGCAATCGCGTCCAACACAATGTCGAACTCGATCAAGTCGAACGGGTTCGGTACGCCGTACCGCTCCGCGAGTTCGGGGTCATCTACCTGTAACACGGGACGAACGAGACTCTTCTTGACACCGAACACCGTGTCGTCGTCGAGGTACGGGCTACTTTCTATGAACAGGTGCGTTGTGACCGGCGAGTACCCCTCGGCCCCACCGATGAAATGAATATGTGCCGGACGATAGGGATGACGCCCGCTGGCACTCAATAGTCTGCCCACCGGTCCATCTGCCGGGATGGGGTAGAACTTGGGAATGACGGTTCGGAACCAGAACTGTCCTTCGCCGTCCGCGGTGAAGAGTCCGCGAAGGTTGCGGTCGGGAATCAGGTCTGGTTGTTGCACGTCGTAGTATCCCGCCTCGTCCGCCTGCCACACGTCGACCACGGCGCCGGGCACTGCCGATGAGTCCACGGACCGCACGGTGCCACGGACAACGCATGTGGCATCACCTGTGAGAGCGATATTCGCGCCCAGTTCCGATTCGGGTGAATCGACCATATGGAACGGGCCCAGAACGGTGGACTCGGTCGCGCCGACCGGTTTTCGGTTGTTGATCGCATCGACCAGCATCGATACGCCCAGTACGTCGGAGAGAAGAATGAATTCTTGACGGACGTTGTCGCACATGTGTCCGACCTCGGTCAGAAACTCGATGCTCTGTTCCCATTCACGTTGTGTCGGTTCGATATCCCGGACAAAGTCGTGCAGATGGACGGTCAAGCTGGTCAGGATCTGCCGCAGCCGTTCGTCTCGGGTGCCGGAGAAACTTCGCACGACAGCCTCCGTGGCGGTCGTTTCGGAGAAGTCGGTCGCCATCGGCTGCCTTTCGTGTGAGTAATCGCCGCGTCGGCGGCACATCGTTCGGGGTCGCTGGGCTTCAAGACCTGTCGGCCCCCCTCGTCGCGGCCTGGGCCGATCCCCCGTCCGGGGGTCAGAGTGGAATACCGGCCGTGTCAGAGCCGTTCAGCCATTCACGGCCCTCCGCATACAGAGTCTCGGTCGCATCACCGGTCAGCCCCGGCAATCCGAGTTTCACATCGAAACCGAGCGATGTTTGCAGGTACGCGAGGTGGCGGTAGCCGACGGGGAACGATGCCAGCCGATCTGGATCCAGGGCCACCGTCGCTGCGGGGTCGACGAGATCGAGCCGGTCGGTCTCGTACACCGGTTGGCGGCGGACTATTTTCCAGTCGCCGTCGCGTTGTTCGAAGAAGTCATAGAACCTGCCGGTGCACACCACATCTGCCTCGACTCCGTGCACGTGTGCGCGTTGGTTGATGGTCATCTTCGTCTGCGCGATCGCGCGCTTACCTCGAATGTCGACCGACGTTCCACCCAGAAAGTGCAGAATGCGGACCCCGTTCTCGAATCCTTTGCGGCTTACCGCGATGAAGTTCTGCGCCGACCCCTGGAACCAGGTCGCGGTCATGTATCCATCGCTGGCCCAGACTGTGGCGAACCTGTCCCAGTCACCTGAATCACGCCATACGGCCCAATTCTCGACGACATCTCTGATCGCCGAGGCGCTTTCTCGATCCGACATCAGTTACCTTTCGTGAAGCATTCGAAATTCGGTTCGTTATTCCCGGTGACTCGCTCGACCGGACAGATGTTGCCCGCCGAGCAAATCACTGCGGGGAGGGCTGAACGGGTTCCACGGCGACGAGTGCGCCGGTCTCTGCGGACCTGTGCGCGGACTCGATGACGTTCAAGGTTGCCGCGGCATCGTCGACTGTTACGATCGGCGCGGCCGTCCCCCGTGCCACATCGATAAAATGGCGTAGTTGCCCGGTGTAGGAGTCTCCGCTCGCGATGGCACGAAATCGCCTGGACAGCGGCAGATTCCAGTTGGATTCGCCATCGTGATAATAGTGACCCAATTGCGGGAAGGTCAACGAACCCTCGGTGCCCGCGATGGAATAGCTGGACGCGTCGGGGCTGAACGGGAATTGCGGATCGTCCTGTGTCGACTGATCCCAACCCCAGGGTGCGACAACGGTATCCGAAACGATGAACGTGCCGACCGCACCATTGTCGAAGCCCACGATCACGGCGGCGGTATCTTCGACCTCGTATCCCCGGGCAGCGTTACTCGCGATTGCCTGAACTGTTGTTACCTCACCGATCAAGTAACGCACGAGGTCCAGGTCATGGACCAGGTTGATCAACATCACTCCGGCACCGCTCGTACGGCGCCAGGGCTGTTCGAAGTACTGATCTGACTTTTTGGTCAGCCACATGCCGTTCACCGCGACGATTCGACCGAGCTCTCCTCCCCGGATCATTTCCCGCGCGGCGGCAACGGCCGGATGATGCCGACGATGATGACCGACAAGGACCACTCCACCCGCTTCGTCGACAGCAGTCGACAATACCGACGCCTCGTTCGCCGAGATTGCGACAGGCTTCTCGAGCAGGGCCGGAATTCCGGCGTCGATAGCCGCGAGCGCAGTCGGTACGTGTTCGCCGTTGGGGTTGGCAATGATGACCGCGTCGATGTCCGGTGCGGCGAGCAGGTCATGATAGTCGGAATAGTTGGGGACCCCGACCGTGTCGGCAAGCGTCGTGGAGAACGGGTCCGCGACGCCGACCAATGTCGCATTCCGTTCGCGGTCGATGAATTCGGCGTGCTTGGTGCCCATGACACCGGCACCAATGATGCCTATACGCAACGGACTCGGCTTCAACGATGTACTCATTTCGATAGTAGTCTGTTCTCTTCGTCGATACCGGGCGGGAAGTATCAGTATTTCCCCGTGGGCGAAGTACCGGTAGTCTCGCGCGCCACTGAGTGGCTTATCGAAGGTGTGGCGCCGGGACGAACCCGTGATCCGAAGTAGACCAACCTGCGGACTCCAGCATGGTCAGGGTAGAAAACATGATTTCCTCGGCCACGACCGGAAGCGGAAGCAACTCCAGTGCGTCGGATATCGGTTCTATCGACAGTGGAGGAAGGAGATCGATGTGCGAGCCGATGGTGCGAAGGAATCCTTCGATGTCCAGCGAACCACGCCCCGGGTAGGTGCGCAGGTGACGTGCCTCGTGAGCCGGTGATACCCCCTGCCGAGGCGAAACATCCGATAGCTGGACGCCGGCCACCCGGCTGAGATTTGCGGCGGAGAGCTCGCCGGGCACACTTCCTGAACGAAAGAAGTGAACGACGTCGAGAACAACACGCGCGTTCGCTGCCCCAGATTTCTCGACAATACGTAGCGCCTCGGTCAGGTCTCGAATGCGGCTGTAGGGCATGAACTCGATAGCTATCGGAACGTGAGACAGCCTGTCGCAGACCGTGGCGAAATCATCTTCGATCCGTTGTAGTTCACCGCCGAAGGCGGCAACATGAACACGGTCGGGTCGGAGCGAGTGGGCAAGTTCTTCGACAAGAGAGTTCGCGTGTCGTACCGGTCCGTCCTCCCCCAACCTGATGAGTTCCAACTCGGCAATATGCAAACCGGCATCGACGACCTGCCCGTGCAGCTCGTCGAGTCCGATGCCCCTTTCGAGTGCCGCAACGCACTGACCAACGGTCAAGCCGATGCCGGTGAATCCACTGGCTGCAGCCGACGCAAGGATCTGCGGAAAAGGTCGGTCGCGAAAACATATCGCTCCCATCGACAGATGGGCTTGCGGGCGAGGTCGGGCGTCACTCATAGTGGACAAACTAGGCGCAGGAGCCTCCTGAACTCCAGGTCGAATTGCCACTGAGTGGCAGTTGACGAGTTTGCGGTAACTACGGGCATCCGCACCGGAGTTACCGCACGCCGATCACGGCGCACCGGCCCGCAGCGAGAGACAAGCACAGGGCCGTGTGGCCAGAAGTCGAATTGCCACTGAGCGGCGGATACTGCTGGTGGGTGAACCCGCCTGATAGGACCATTCGTGACAGACCGAACCGACCTCGAAAACCGCATACGCGGGACGAATGAGGTCCGGCACCACCTGTCGGCGATCCAGGACGTTTCGACGACATTCGATATATGAAAGAGAGAACTGTGACGCGCAAGAATTCGAGTCCGACGATCGAGAGCGAAGCCGGTATGAGACACGACAGTCTCTACCTGGACGACTTGAAACTTCATTACGTTCGGGCCGGCCGCGGCGTCCCCGTTGTTCTGCTGCACGGCTGGCCCCAAACGTGGTTCGCCTGGCGCAAGGTCATCCCGCTCCTCGCCGATCGATACGATCTCATAGTCCCAGATCTCAGGGGCTTCGGTGACACATCACGGCCCTCCAGCGGATACGACAAGAAGACCGTTGCTCACGATGTGCGCCGATTGATCCGCCACTTGGAACTGGGACCCGTTCACATCGTCGGGCACGATATCGGGGGAGCGGTGGCATACCCCTATGCCGCTCAGTGGCCGGCAGAAGTACGGACTCTGACGTTCATCGAGAGCAGCCTTCCATCGTTCGGCCAGGAAGAGTTGATGGATGTCGCACACGGTGGGAGCTGGCACTTCGGGTTCAACATGTCGGGCGATATCGCCGAAGAACTCGTCCGCGGGCGTGAACGTCTGTTCATCGACTACTGGATGCGCCGGAGCACCGTCGGAGTCGTAGATCCCTCGTCGGTGGAGAGCGATGCGTTGGACCAGTACGAACGATCAATGGCTCAGCCGGGCGGCCTGAGAAGCACTCTCGCGCACTATCGGGCACTGCCGCAGGACCGGTCCGACAATCGCGAACTGGGACAGACGCTACTGCCTATGCCGGTATTGGCAATAGAAGGCGAACGCGGCCAGTCCGGCCACTCGATCTCGACGATGTCGAAGGTGGCGACCGATGTCAGCTCAGCCGTGATCGAGCGGGCCGGCCACTATCCACCTGAAGAGAATCCCACTCAGCTGGCTTCGGTCCTGCACACGTTCTTCATGGGTGCGAAAACCTAGGGACCGGTGGCCATCTCGGCGCCCGAGACCAGGTCGTGGTGTCGGGCGCCGAGGCGGTTACGTCGTGCAGGGCGAGGGTTTCATCGTTCGAGGAAGTTCGCAAGTGCGTCCAAGACTGCGTCGGGACGTTCTTCCACGACCCAATGTCCGCATTCCGGGATCGATACTCCGGTCACATCGGTGGCGAATTCGGATACCATTTCAGCGATCTTGGGCCCCCATCGGTCCGCCCCGCCCAGTGCAAGCACGGGGATGGTGAGGGGCTCCTGCTTGAACTTACGATTGTCCTCGGCGTCCTGCTCCAACGCCCGGTACCACCCCAGGGTGCTCCGGATGGCGCCTGGTTGCGCAAGCGCGCGAGCATACAGTTCGACATCGTCGTCGGTGAATGCGCCATGATTGCTTGTGCGACCGCGAAAGAACGATTCGACGTACCCGTATTCGCGGCCTGTGATCAAGAACTCCGGCAGATCGGGGTTGCGATGGAACGAGAAGTGCCAGACTGTCGGGTCTGCGTAGATCGTGTCCCACAGATCTGCGCCGGGGATCGGTACGTCGAAGATCCCGAGCCGCGTAACGGCTTCTCTGTGCGTTGCAGCCCAGGCATAGGCGACCATCCCTCCGAAGTCGTGGCCGATGACCTGAACGGTCTCGAATCCCAGTGCCTCCCGCAGAGCATCCAATTCCGCGGCCATGGTGACCTTGTCGTAACCGGTCATTGGTTTGGACGAATTGCCGGCGCCCTTCAGATCCACGGCGACGACGGTGTGATGCTCGGCGAGCTGATCGATCACGGGTGTCCACTCGTACCACGTTTGGGGCCAGCCGTGGATGAGAAATACGGCTGGTCCGGAGCCGACCACGACGGCGTGCAACGAGACATCGGCAGCGACACGGTGGAACACGTGACGAAGTTCAGCGGAGAGGTTTCTGGACATGGACAAGCTCCGTTTCATTTCTCTGAAGGTTTACGCTCTGTGCGATCTCGACGCGAGATTCCGGCGATGGATCGCGCATATCAATGTCTGTCGCACCAATGGTATTCCGGTAATACAACCCTTTCAGTGACATACAGATTGCACTGACGGAGATCGGTATCAGCAGGAGTAGGAATACCTGCTGAAATGTTACACCCATGCTTGCCAATGTCGTTCCGACTGCCGCTCCGGCCACGGCACCGACGCGTGATATACCGGCCGCCCAGCTTGTTCCTGTCGACCTGACATCGGTCGGATAGAACGTCGCCGACACCGCCGTGTAGCCGGTCGAAATCGAATTGGTGCACATGCCGAGCACGAAGATCAACACTGCCAGTAGCGTGGTCGACGACGGCGACACCGCGATCGACATGGCCATCGCCGCACCCAGCACGCTCGCCCATACCAGTGTGACGTGTGCTCCGAAGCGGTCCTGTATGAATCCGATCGCCGCGCATCCGATGGTTCCGCCGACCTGCAGCAGCGTGGTCAACAGTGCGATCGTACCGATCGCGAATCCAGCTTCCTTGAACAGAAACGGCAACCACGTGTTGGTCAGGTACACAGTGAACATCACGGCTACGAAACCGATCCACATGGTCGTGGTTCCCAGTCGCAGTCGAGATGCGAAGAGTGCGCCGATCGGATAGGAGCGTGTATGCGCAGCGGACTCGCGGGCGAAAGCAGTCGCCGTGGTGGCACTTCCGGGTTCGATGCGGTTGCAGTATTCGACGAGGCTGTCGCGGTCGCGTCCCGAGTTTGCGAGGAATCGCGCGGACTCGGGCAGGGCGCGAGCAATAGCAATGAAAATGCCGGCCGCTATTGCACCGCACAGCAGGATTGCTGCTTCCCAGCCGAAGGCCTCGACGATGAAAGGCACCACGATCGCACCCACCGCTGCACCGGTGGTGAACCCGGACCAGACCAAGGCCACCACTGTTCGGCGGCGGGCTGTGGGAACGTACTCCGACACCAGCGCTGCCACATTCGGCATCGAGGCTCCCAAACCGATACCTGTGAGCACACGAAGGAGACTGAAGACCGCGACATTGTCGGCCGATGCCGTTGCGAGCGTCACCACCGTAAAAGCGCCGATCGCCCAGACGATCACCGCTCTTCGGCCGAATCGATCACCGAGGGGGCCGGCGACGAAGGACCCGATTGCCAATCCCGCAAGGCCCCCGGTCACTGCGGGCGCTAGCTGCGCAGTGGTGATTCCGTAGTCGTCCTTGAGCGCACCCGACATGAACCCGACGACCGTGATTTCGAGCCCGTCGACGACGATGCACAGATAGCACAGGATGAGTGTTCGTCTTTGAAACCAGCTGATCGGATTGCGATCGATCACATCGCGAATCGTCACTCCCGCTGCATTTGCCACAACGGTTTCCTTTCCTGGAGCGAGGAGAGCGCAAGGATCGTGTGCTGCTGCACACTCCCGCGTCGTAGGCGAGATTTCTCGCCGTCGCTCCACAATGCGGTACGGATCACATCCGAGAAACAATCCGGTGCCACTGAGTGGCTCGGGTTGCTCGGTCCGCGGGTGCCCGGCCGAAATACTGTATGGATAGAAGCGCAATCGCACACGATCTTCGAAAGAGACATTGACCCATGCAGCCCTCCCGGACACCCCGTTCCGTCTCGCTCCATCACCTCACGATGTTGCATGCCGACCCGTTCGAGCTGGTTTCCGCGGCAGCGGCCGGAGGTTTCGATCGATGCGGGATAAGGATCGTCTCACCGGATCCCGGCCGACCGGTGTTCGACCTGATAGAAGACCGGGCCATGCGCTCTCGGTTCGTCGAACACATGAAGAACAACGGTGTCGAGATACTCGACTTCGAGGCGGTGTGGCTCCGAAGCGATACCGATGTGAACACTCTGATTCCAGCTCTCGAAGCGGCTGCCGACATGGGTTCGAAATACGTGCTGACCGTGGGGAATGATTTCGAGATCCCCAGACTGACTGATACTTTCGGGCGCCTGGCCGACGCTGCTGATCGTTTCGGGTTGATTCTCCCGCTGGAGTTCATCACGTACTCGGCAGTCTCGAACCTGGCCGCTGCGGTCGATCTCGCCGCACAGGTCGGGCGTAGCAATGTCGGCATTGTGATCGATTCCTTGCAGTTCTTTCGGGCGGGCGCCGAGTGGGATGTCCTCGCGCAGATACCGCGATCTCGCCTGCCCTATATTCAGATAAGCGATGGACCCATTGTCGGGCCGACCGATATCGATACGCTGCGCTACGAAGCTCGAACATCTCGAATGGCTCCCGGTGCAGGTGAACTCGATCTGCGCAAGCTCCTGCAAGAATTGCCGTCGAATATCCCGATCTCCATCGAGATACCCAATCCAGAGCTGGCTCGGTTGCCGTTCGACGGAGCCGCGATGCAGTTGCGAGAAGCGACGGACCGGTTACTCGACTCACTCTGATCGGTCGGGTATGGCATTCCGGGAGTCGGGGGTCGAGCACGCCGACGAGGCGGAGGCAAAATCAGGTTGACGACAGACGCGAGATGCCCAGGGCAGCGGTTCGAACGGCCGGTCCGAATCGGCTCAGATTTTTGCTGGAGTGCGCGACGACGCCCAATGCACCGACCAAGACTCCACCACTGCCGATGATCGGCGACGCAACGGAAACGACGCCCAGCGTCATCTCTTCTTGTGCGAGCGCCACACCGTTCCGGCGCACATCTCGAAGAGCAGAACCCAACCGCCCTGGTTCGGTGATCGTGTACCGTGTATGTCGGCTCAACCCTCGGTCGATTGCTTCCAGCAACAGATCCCGCGGTGAATTCGCGAGAAGACATTTACCCACCGCAGTTGCGTGAAGGGGAAGCCGTCCGCCCACTTCTGTGCGATTGGCAACAGCTGTGGTGCAGGAGATCTTCTCGATACACAATGCTTCGCAGCCATCCAGTACGACTAATTGAACGTTCTCATGGGTGGCTGCCCACAGATCTTGCATGAGAGGCAACGCAGCTTCTCTCAGCCCACGCTGCTGAGGGGCGAGGGCGCCGATCTTCCACAGTCGCATTCCGATTCGGTATCGATTGTCGACAAGTCGATCGAGCCCACCCCACTCGGTCAACTCTGCCAGCAGACGCCGCGTCGTAGTGATGGGAAGTTCGGCCCTACCCGCTATCTCGGAGAGTGTCAGTTCGGGCTTCGCCGTGTCGAAGCACGCGAGAACCGACAGCAACCTACTCGCCACACTGGATCCGGGTGTTCCCACATTTCCTGCCATAGTTGCCTCATCTAGATCTGGATTCCTGCTTCCGGCGGATCGCCTCTCTACGACCCGTTCGCACCTGCCGGCAGGCAGAACGATTCAAACTGGTCGTTACCTGACTTCCTGCATCCCGAATAGGTCTCTATTTCACGGTGCCGGCAACCGTAATGCAGATGGACCGATCAGTTCCGACGAGCACGGAAATCGAAACGTTCGGATCAGCCCGAGGATCGATCGACGGGAAGGTTCACGCCACTGCGCTGTCGGCAAGGTTCTCGACCAGTGATCGCATCTTGACGAGACTGCGTTCGATTGCCTCGTCGAGAGTCCCGTTGTCAGGGTGGTGATAGTCGATCTCGAGTGCGAGGATGCCTTCGAAGTGGTTCTCGGACAATGCTTGTAGCGCATCCTCGAAGTCGATGAGCCCGTCACCGGTCGCGACGGACGGCCAGAAGCCGAACGTGGTGGGGTCACCCTTGTACGCGGTGACGTCCTTGAAGTGGCATGCTTTTGCGTAGGGTGCCATCGAGCGAATTGCCGCTTTGGGATCCTCGAGCATGCGCAGCTGATTGCCGGTGTCGAGACATAAACCAAGACTCGAACTACCCACTGCTTCGACGATCTCCACAGCCTGCGCCGCGGTGAAGTCGATGTGATTTTCCATGGCGAGTGTGATGCCCCGGTCGGTCGCATATGCACACGCCTTCACGAGCAGCGGCAGGAGCGCGTCTTTGTGTTCACTCCAGGAAGCCGGGCGGGTTCGACGGCCGCCGGCGCAGATCCGCATCACGGTCGCACCGACCTCGGACGCGAAGTCGACGTGGTAGTAGAGATCTTCGAGTGCCTGCGGATTTGCCCCGGAACCAAGACCATCCGGGTGGCCCCAGGCCCAGAGAACATCGAGTTCGCGATCGCGAATTCTCCGCCCAATTGTATTGCTCGTGTCCTGGGGGCCGAGCATGAACGACTCGATCGAGACAGCATCTGCTCCGAAGTCCGCAACACGGTCGATCATGTCCGGTACGTTCATCGGGTCAGCGGGTTCGGTTTCGAGGCCGGGGTAGACCTCGCCGAAGTATCTGTGAAAGCAGTAGGAGTCTATTCCCACGATCATGAGCTCTCCGATCTCAGGTTGCAGCCCGCTGACGAACGGGCAGTAGGTATTGGGCGTAGTCGAGCCGCGCAGAAGCGAGCTCGCCGGCCTCCCTCTGCAACGAGGGAATGAGCAGCTTCTGTTTCGCGGGGTCGATGTCACTCTTCGGACCTGCAATGCTCAGGACTCCGGTTGCCATACCGAGTGTTGGATTGACTATCGGCACTGCGATGGCCGACACCCCCGGTTCGTAGGACTCCGACACCACCGCATATCCGCGTTCGCGGGTATCGCGAATGCATGAGACGACTTCGTCCACGGTGCGTGGCGCGTTGGGCCCGAATCCCTCCCACACCAGCCCTTGCCGGAAGATGGTCTCCAAGGCGGTTTCGTCATCCATCGTACTGAGCCATGCATGTCCGGACGCGGAACACGACAATTGGACCCTGTAGTCCATGGGCGGGTCGTACTTGATGTTCCCTCGCGATCCTTGAGCTTTGAGTACCCACGTCAGGCTTCCGTCACCCGGAATCGCGAGTCGGGCCAAGACGCCCGACTCTGCCGCCAGCCGATCGATCGACGGCTTCGCAAGATCGACCAGGTCGACACGGCTGAGATAGCTGAGTGTCAGCGTCACCATCTTCATGCTGAGCGCATAGGTCCCGTCGTGTGCGCTCTGTCTCAGATAGCTTTTCTCCACCAGTTCGGTGAGCAGTCGATGTGTTGCGCTCGAGGGAATCTCGAGTTTCTTGGCGATGTCGCCGAGCTGCATGCCTTCCGGCGAGGACGACAGTAGCTCCAGAACAGCGAGCCCCCGCGTGAGTGCACCCATACCTGACTCATCTCCTGACTATGCGGCGTGCCTGCTCGGCATCATGTTAACCGATCAATGGACTTTTTGAAACGGTGATCCAAAATGGAATGCTGTTCCATATGCATCCTCGATGCGGAGGTGGGCGACCGCCGATAACAGCTCGCTGCGTATCGTCCAAGCCCGCATTCCGTGCACTCACCGCTGCCCGAGCGGATCCTTGGCCGATTGCGGGAATGATGAACGATCCGCGATCGCTCAGTGAGTGACGATCAAGCGGTGGGGCGGCCCGGAGATATCGCTGAGCTTGCCGACGGTCCACTGGTGCTCGGGGTGTGACGGGGCCCCGATGGCGGGTCACCTGAGCATGCGAGTTGCGGTTGGTTGAACTCGGTCGGTGTCCATTGCTGCCGGAACGCCTCGGGAGTAAGGAATCCCAGTGATCCGTTACGAGTTCGATGTGATCACCGACGAGGAGATCCATCGGGATGGACTCGACGCCCTGAATCCCTACCGGGTCGTGCTCACGAGTAGCCATCCCGAATATCCCACGACTCCGATGATGGCCGCATACGAGAGTTACCTCGCCGACGGCGAGTGGCACCACGCGACCACCGGCGAACTGGGTGGGTTGTGGCGTCTGCGCGGCAAGGAACCGCAGGTGAACGGCGGGGCAACAACGTTTCGAAGCTGACCCGAAACATGCTGGCCGGCGAAGAGATCGAATTTCTGCGAACGATCGAAATGTCGCTGGGGCATCACGGCGACCGTGCTCCAACTCGAGGCAGTGTACCGGTGAGCTTGATGCACGGTCGGCACAATCAGTCTGCGCAGAGCCTCGAACGCCGAGCACCTGGAGCCGCTGCCTCGGCGAGGCACGGCCGGCCGGGTTGTGATCCCCGTCGATCGCGAAGGCGCCTCATTTCGATCAGGCCTCGCGGCTCAGGGCGCGCGGCGGCGTCGCCGAGTCGGCGAGATCGATGCGCCGCGTCCCGCAGTCGGTGCACCGTACGTAGAGGATGAGGCCGTCGAGAGTCCGGTGCGAGGATTCGACGATCCATCCGTGCTCGTGAGTCGGCGGACTGAGGCGGGGGAGGTCGGCTTTGTCGAGATCGGTCATGCCACCACAATGATGTAATGTCCTTATGCATCTCAACCCTTACGGCGAATACGCTGTGCTCATGGCGGCTTCCCTCGCGAACGACTGGCCCGCCGACCGCGCCGGCCTCGAGGCTCGTATCCGCGGGGCGGGCATGACCGGCCCGTTCGAGGAAGCGCCGGACGACCACGAGCGCACGCGGGCGGTGATCGACTCGTGGCTCGAGATCGTCGACGCGGCAGATTCGAGCCGCCGCGCCGAACTGCTCAACGCTCAGATGGCCGATGCCGCCGCCCACCCGCGCCTGACGGACCACGACGGAGAAGGGTGGCATCTGCACTACCGGGACCCGGGTGAGGGGCTTCCGTATGTGATCCGCGCGGTCGTGACGGTCGGCACCGCGCTGCACCTGGTCACCCGAGGGATGCATCGGATCGCCCGCTGCGCGGCGACCGGGTGCGACCGCGTGGTCGTGGACGTCACACGCAACGGACGGCAGCGCTACTGTTCGGTGCGTTGTGCCAACCGCTCCGCGGTGCAGCGCCACCGTGCCCGCGCCCGCTCGGTCTGAGCCGACGCGCTCGGCGCGGTTCAGACCGCAGTGCTCGCCGGCGCCGGCTTGAACGGTCGCGTTCGGTGCATCAGCTCAGATGCGCACGGTAGGTGGAAGGTGTATCACTTGGTTCAGCCCGCCGTCTACCGTGATGCTCGCGCCGTTGACGTAACTGGCTTCGGTGCTTGCAAGAAAGGCCGACAGCAGCGGATTCCTCGGGTGCTCCCATGCGACGCGTGGGAATGTGCGCCGAATGCGTCTCAACGGCGCCCGGAGCATCGCCATGAACCCGGTCATGCCGGTCGGATAGATCACGCCCGGGTGCACCGTGTTCGAGCGTATGCCCTCCGCGCCGTGTTCGATAGCGATGCTGGCGCTCGGGCTTTCTGCGGCACTCTTGGCTGCCCCGTAGGCGGGCTGGCCGTAGTTGCTGCGCAGCGCGTTGGACGAGCCGATGGTCACAATATTGCCCCGTGTCCGCTTCAGATGCGGGATGGCGGCCTTGGCGGCGTAGGGGACTGCGCTCGCGTTGATGGCGATGATGTACTGCCAGGTCTGCGTGTCCAGCCCTGCGGCCAGACCGACGTCGCTCACACCCGCGCAGTTCACAAGGACGTCCAGGCGGCCGAACGACTGGGCTGTCCCGTCCACCAACTCGATGACAGCGGCCTCGTCGCGGACGTCGACCGCCCGCTGGACAATCGTGCTGCCCTCGCGTGCCTGTTCGACGGTTCGGCTCAACTTCCTCCGCGTCGCGGCCGGCGACAACCATTGCGCCGATGATCACGCGCCGAGGCCGAACTCGACTGTGCGGACGCTGCGGCCCTCGTCGCGGCCTGAAGCCGACGCTAGAACCAGTCGGTGCCGGAGATCGGCATCGTGTCGTCCACGTCCACGTCCACGTTCAGGTTCGCGTCGGCGTCGAGCTCGGCCTGCCAGATGCCGTAGGCTTTCGCGGTGCCCCTCCCGGTGCCGGCGTTGCGTGCACCGTCCGGGCGGCGGGCGGCTCGGATCGCGTTCCTGTTGCGCAGTAGCGCCTTGGAGGGCATGTGGGCCAGGGGGGAGTTTTCGCCGTCGTTGAGCTCGGCTTCGACGATCGCGACCCCCATCTTGTGCTGGGTGGCGTAGTCGGTCGCGTTCTTGCCGACGGGTCCGCCGCCGATGACGTTCAGGTCATAGTCGTATGTCGTGTTCTCGTCGGACATCAGGCCGCCGGCTTCCGTAGCACGGTGCTCAGCCGGATCGCTGAGACGAGGAAGAAGAACCCGCCGAGTGTCGCGTAGCCGGCGACGCCCGCGGTATCGCTCGCGCCCGCCAGTCCCTGGGAGAGGAATCCGCCACCGGCCAGTACCGAGATGCCGCCGCTGAGCATCTGTGCGACCTGGCCGCCGGACTTCCGGTTGCGGACCGCGGTGATCAGCTGCGGGATGCCCGACCCGATCGCCCACACGCCCCACACAACGAGTACGGCGGCGATGGAAACCGTCGATGCCCCACCGAGTGCGATGGCGACCGCGATGCTCACGCCCACGTTGACCCATTCGGTGACCTTGGGGCGGGTCGTGTCGGGGTCGGCGCGCAGCTGCCAGAGCACTGCTCCGGCGTCGAACAGCGGATAGATGACGAGCAGGGCGGTCAGCAGCGGTCCGGTTGTGGTGGAGGTGGCGACCATGAGCCCCGCCCAGATGAGGGCGAAGACGGCGCGGATGACGTAGAGGCGTCGCAGGGCGTCGCTGTACGGGAGGGTCGAGGTGTCGGATGCGGTGGTCTCCAAAACGGACATGAGGAGCTCTCTTCTTCAGATAAGTACCGATTGTAGTGTTACTAGTACGTCTACATCGTGAATGTAGACGACTTCGTACACCGGCGCAAGTGAGCGTCGACGACCTCGACACCGCAGAAACCGAAGCCATCCAGCTCGGGGCGACCAAAGTCGAGCACCAGCCCGGTCCCGAATACTCACGTGTGCTCCACAACCTCGCAGACCACCCCTGCTGCCTGCGGGCGTGACAGTGCCTGGTCGCGGACACAGCGGCCAGACCCGGGTCGAGGACCGGTCCGGCTCAGCGGCCGGTATGCGATCTTCGAGCGTTCGTGGCGGCCGGCGGGGAGGGCCGTCGATTCCGGACTCCACTGGCGCATCGTGGCGGTTGCGACCGCCACGATCGCGGCCCCTGGAACATCCTCGTCGGCGGACGATTCGATCGGTTCCCGGACAACCGG
>NZ_BDCU01000038.1 GCF_001618425.1 Nocardia fusca NBRC 14340 | reverse complement strand
GGGTCTGCAAATCCGTCTGTTTCACTCGCGCAGGATGCCTCGCGCGCGCCGGCAAGGGCGACGCTGTCGATGTTGTTTTCCACCCAATTGCGCAACATCCGCAGCGGCGCAGCGGCGCTGTGTCCCAACTCGGTGAGGGCGTACTCGACGTGCAGCGGTACGACCGGATAAATGGTGCGTTCGACCAGGCCGAACTCTTCGAGTCGCCGCAGGTTCTGGGTCAGCACCTTCGGGCTGATTCCCTGCAAGTGCCGCTGCAGCTGTCCGAACCGCTGTGGGCCGTCCTCGAGTGCGCCGATGGCCAGGGCAGACCACTTGTTCGCCAGCAGATCGAGCAATGTCCGGCACGGGCACTGCTCGGCGTACACGTCATGGTCGGAATGGAGGCCCGTCAGGCATGAAGTCGTCATTTCGCAAGCCCCTCACCTTCATACTTTTCAATAGGAAGTTCTCTCCCTTGCGGGTAACTATATCTCTGGGGATACCTTGCGTCTGTCAAAGGGGAGATCGCGCTCCGGTCCTTCTCCCTCATTCAGATCGGGAGAGAAACGAATGTCCGATACATCGATGCGCGCCATTGTCCAGCACGCCCTCGGCGGTCCCGACGTACTTTTGGTGGCGGAAATACCGCGCCCTGAACCGTTGCCTACCGAGGTCCGGGTGAAAGTGTATGCCGCCGGCATCAATCCGGTGGACTGGAAAACCCGGGTCGGCGAGGGAATGGCGGGGGAGCTCGGCGCGCCACCGTTCATCCTGGGCTGGGACGTCTCCGGAGTGGTGGAAAAGGTCGGCTTCGGCGTGACGACTCTGAAAGAAGGTGACGAGGTCTACGGAATGCCCTGGTTCCCGCGGGCGGCGGGCGCCTACGCCGAATACGTCACCGCTCCGGCGCGGCAGTTCGCTCGCAAGCCGACGAGTATCACTCATGAACAGGCCGCGGGAGTGCCGCTCGCCGCCCTCACCGCGTGGCAGGCATTGGTGGATACCGCGCAGATCAGGGCGGGGCAGCGCGTGCTGATCCACGCGGCCGCCGGCGGCGTCGGGCATCTGGCGATCCAATTCGCCAAGCACCTCGGTGCCTACGTGATCGGCACTGCTCGCGCCGCCGGCCACGGCTGGCTCACCGAAATAGGCGCCGACGAGCTGATCGACTACACCGCAGTCCGGTTCGAGGACGCGGTAGCGGACGTCGACATCGTGATCGACCTGGTGGGCGACCATTACGACGACACCAGCACGCGATCGCTGGATGTGCTGCGCCCCGGTGGGCTGCTCGTCGCCGTTCCCGCCGGCGTCTCGCCCGAGCTGGCTGCCGCGGCGGAGGCGAAAGGAATGCGGGTGTCGCCGTTTCTGGTCGAACCCGATGGACCGGCACTCACCAGTATCGGTGAACTGATCGACTCGGGCAGTGTGGCAGTGGAAGTCGAAGAGGTTTTCCCCCTCGAACAGGCCGCGGCTGCGCATGCTCGCGGCGAGTCCAACCGCACCCGCGGCAAGCTCGTCCTGCGTGTCGTTTCCTGAACTGCGCCACGACAACTACCAGGAGATATCCGATGTTCTACGAGATTCGCCGGTATCAGGTCCAGCCGGGGCGTCGCGACGAATTGGTCCGATATATGGAGAGCGTCATCATCCCGTTCCAGGTCGAACAGGGAATGTCGGTCACGGCGTCGTTCGTGGACGAGGAGGATCCGGACGGCTATGTGTGGATCCGCCGGTTCGAGAACGAACAGGAGCGCGCCACCCTCTACGCGAACGTCTACCAGAGCGACCGCTGGCGCGACGAGATCGGTCCCACGGTGAACAGCTTGCTGGTTCTCGACGAAATCAAGGTGACCAGGGTGGCACCCACCCCGGTGTCCGGACTGCAGTGAACCCATACAACAGGGCGAAAGAGGAAGATCGGTATGTCCGATAACATCCTGCCGAAGACACATAATGTGCCTTCGATCAACCGCGCCGCCGCGGTCGCGCTGGTCGAGGCCGTGCGTGCGGCGGCCGCTGAGGCCGGTATCGAGGTCGCTACGGCGATCACCGACGCCGGTGGCCACTTGGTGGCGTTCGAACGCGCCGACACTGTACCGTTTCTCGCCGCGGAGGTCGCAGTCGACAAGGCGTGGACCGCGGCGTCCTTCCGGCTCGCGACCCACAGCTGGAATGCTCTGGTTTCCGACCCGCGGGTGGCTCCGCTGGCCCACCATCCACGGCTGCTGGCCGTGGGTGGCGGATTCCCGCTTTTCGACAACGGTGTGTGCGTCGGAGGTCTCGGTATTTCCGGCGGCAGCGCCGAGGAGGACGAGAACGCCGCCCACGTAGCCCTGCGGGCGCAGGGATTCCCGATTCCGGATTGAGGATGGGCGTGGGATCGCCGGTACTCACGACGTGATCAATGCGGCGCCCGACATTCACAACAGGAAGGAGTGTCCAGTGCTTACCGGCGAATCCCGTCTCGGCATCGACACCAGCAAGCCCCATCCCGCACGGTTGCGTACCCGCAGTGAGGTCGCGCCTTTCTTCGAGGGGCTGGAACTCGTTGCTCCGGGGCTGGTGACCGCCACCGAGTGGTACCAGGAGGATCCGGCACCAGCAATCGAACGCAGCGGATTTCACGTCGGCGTCGCCCGGATCCTATGACTGCTTACGACCCTATCGGGATCCGTCGATCGACGGCCGCGCGAAGTGCCTGGGGACGCCCAGTAGGGAAGTTGCGTCTCTGCGCGACCTATCATGACCGCATGGTGAGGGAATCCGACTCCGCTCCGACTGCTGCGGGCTCGAGTAGTCGGGAGGCCATCCTGAACGCAGTCCGAGCTCTCATCGGCGAAAAGGGCTACGACGGCATGGCCATCTCGGACCCTGTCCGCGCGGTCCGGGCTCCCACCGACCTCGATCTACTACCACTTCGGGAAGAAACTCGGTGTGCTTGCGGCGCTACTCGAGCGGACTTTCGAGGAGTTGCACGCGCTGTACCCGAATCCGACCTCGTTCGACGAGCTCGCCCCGCTCGACCGGCTCGAGGCGTGGTTTTCCGCGGCGTGTGCCTCTAATTGGAGGTCTTCACGCCCGACGGGCGGGTAATCCGCCTTCCGGCCTGATTCTACGATCGGCTGCAGGCGATCGTTTGGCGTCGTACGTACGGCGGGTTATGGGGGCAGATGTCCACTCGGGCGATGCGCCGCCGGTCGTCGAGTCGGCCAGATCGCCCGGCACCACCTTCCCGCCGGCGGCCGTGATCTGCTCGGCAGCACGGTCGGAACGTGCCAACGCCCGCACCGAGTGTCCCTCGCGGGTGAGGTGGCGCACCAGGCGCCGACCGACGAACCCGCTGCCGCCCGTCACGAAGACCTTCATATCCAACTCCCGTCGTATCGATAGCTGGAATGCCGCTCGAGCACCACATTCCGAGTTGCTCGCCGAGATTCGGCGACTCGGTCGGTTCAGGGGTGGGCTGCCGGGTCAAGACGGATCCGGCAGTGGAATTGCGTGGAAGACGTGGTCCGGATCGACGCGGCGTTTCACTGCGAGTAGCCGTTCGGTGTTCGGACCGTAGGCGTGTGCGACCTGTGCGGTGTCGTCCGGTCCGAGGAGGTTGGGGTATCCGCCGGGCAGGGCCTCGGGTTCGAGGATCGAGGTGAGGTTGCCGGCCCAGGCGCGGTGCTCCGCCGCGCGGGTGTCGTCTGGTTCCCAGAGGGCGATGATCTCGATCATGAAGTGCGGGTCGCGGTTACCGAATGCCGTCTCCGCCGCTGGCACTCGTGCGCCCGCGCCGAGCAGGGTGTGCACGCTCACGGCGGAAAGGGGTGAGGTCAGGGGGGAGCCTGCGAGGGTCAGCATGTCACGCACTCCAGAGGTCAGTGACGATACGGAACGAGTGCGAATCTCGGTGTGCCGGCCGAAGGGGAACTGCGCATCCATGGCCGCGAGCATCTCGGGCAGGGTGGTGGAGGCGACTTGGGAGACAAGAGGTGTGCCGAGGGTGTCGAGCCGCGCCAGCTTGTGTTCTCCCGCTGCAACGTCCTCGCCGCTCCACGTGGGCGAAAGGAACACCACCGGCTTGCCGTCGGGGCCGGACAGGATGCCGAATTGGACGGTCAGTTCGTCCGGGCTCTCGGCCAGGGCATCCGGCAACCCGGCCAGCACTGTTCCGGCCTGCTCCCACGGGAATACGATCATGCCCGACAGCAACGCCGGCACGGCGTGCAGACGCACACGCATCGAGGTTACGAGACCGAAGTTCCCGCCGCCGCCGCGCAATGCCCAGAACAGGTCCGGTTCCTGTTCGGCATCGGCGGTGACGACGGAGCCGTCGGCGAGTACCACCTCCGCTGACAGGAGATTGTCCAGCGCGAGTCCGAATCGGCCGCTGAGCGGGCCGTAGCCGCCACCGAGTGTGAGGCCGGCCATGCCCACCGAGCCGACGGTGCCGGTCGCCGGAACGAGGCCGAACGGCTGGGTGGCGGCCGCGAGATCGGCGGCCGTGGCCCCTGCCGAGACCTCGGCAACCTTCGCCACGGGGTCCACGGTTACACCGCGCATCCCGGAGAGGTCGATGGTCAAGCCGCCATCGCTCAACGCTCGGCCGGCCCAGTCGTGGCCACCACCCCGCACCGACAGCGTTACTCCGGATTCCTGTGTGGCCAGTACGGCAGCCCGTGCCGTGGATGCGTCCGCGCACCGGACGATGACGCCGGGGCGAGCGGATACCGCGCCGTTCCATATATGGCGGCCGGCCTCGTAATCCGGCCCCGTGGTGACCACCGAGCCCGGGTGGACGGTGTTCCGCAGGGTATCGGTGAGACGGTTCAGTTGTTGATGTGTTGTCGCAGGCATCGCTTCTCTTTCGTTTCCGGACTCGGCAAGACGTCTGAGCAGCCGGTCGTCGTTCCGAGGCGACCCAGGCTGTGTAGGGTAACTGGTACGTCTACCAGAGAACGTAAACTATGTGCGCCGCTGGCGCAAACAGCACAGTCCGGACCGGAGGAGCAGATGGACGCCGATACCAACGAAGTTGTGCCACGAACCCCGCGGGGTCGGCAACGCGGGAGCGCATCCTCGACGCGGCGAACGGGATGTTCTACGTTCGCGGCATCAGCGCTCCTGCGGACGGTCCGGCAGATGGTGCGACTGTGCGTGCTCTTCCACGGCCGTCCACTCCGAAGTCGGGTCGCCGGGCCATGGCAGCACGGTGGTCTCACGCGCTCCGATCATCGACACCCTCCTTTCGACTGTCGCCCACCCGGCGAAGAGCACGTCGTGCAGGCCGTCGGGGTCAAGGGCATTGTGGCGAAAGCTCTGGTGCGGCGGCTGGGGTTCGCGTCCTTCCGGCGCGGGACGACCCCGTCAGGCAGTTCGGCGCTGATCCTGACCTCGTAGGTAGCGGTGTCGTCACCGCTACCAGGGTGCTCGACCGCCCTGTCGACGCCCCACGGACAGTCTGTGCGCTCGAGCCAGTCCTGGCCGCGGCGTTCGCGCAGGCGGACGAGGCCGCCGCACTCACTCGGCGAGAAGGTGTCGAGCTGATGCCCTGGGGCCTGCGCTGCGAGCACTGGACAGAGGATGGCCGCGCGTTCGAGATGAGGTAGGCCAAGTCGCGCTGCGCAGGACGGCCAGGGTCCGCGTGGCCACCCTCGCCGCATCTTCGGACGTGCCGGTGGTGGCCGAGGCGGGCCGCTGCAATACGGCCCACGCGCCGGGCCTCGCGGCCGCGTAGGCGCGATGGGCGTCGGCGAGGCCGCGAAGGGCATCGCTGCCCGCACGGTCCGCCGTTGCCTGCGAGATGGCCTCGGCGAGCTCTGCACCCCCAATCGCCCTGCGACGACGGAGAGCGTTGTCGCAGGGCGATTCCCTTGTCGTTGGAGAGAAGCGGCGCAGCATGAAGCACGTCCGGCTTGGTCGGGTTCGACCGCGCCGCGAACGCGATCGGGCCGTGGGGCAGACGAGTGGTGAGCTGGTGCAAGCGCTCACGCACCCAGTCGAGACGTGGCGTCGAGGTGTTGAGCTGGCGGTGGTTCAGGCGGGGCGGCCATATGCCTCGAGGAGCCGCAGCCAGATCTCGCTGATCGTGGGGTAGGCGGGGACGGCGTGCCAGAGCCGGTGGAGGGAGACTTCCCCGACGATCGCGATGGTCGCCGCGTGCACGAGCTCTGCGGCGTCCTGGCCGACGAACGTCGCGCCGATTACGACGTGCCGGTGCTCATCGATGATGAGCTTGGCGCGCCCGGCGTACCCGTCGGCGTGGAGCGCGGCTCCGGCCACCGCGCCGAGGTCGTATTCGACCGTTCGGACGTTGCGGCCCTCGGCGCGGGCCTGGGCCTCGGTGTAGCCGACGGCGGCGACTTCGGGGTCGGAGAACACCACTCGTGGCACGGCGGCATGGTCTGCCGTGGCGACGTGCCGCCCCCAAGGGCCGTCGGAGAGCGGCGCGCCTTGCAGACGGGCCGCGATCGCCTCGCCGGCCGCCCGCGCCTGGTACTTGCCCTGGTGAGTGAGCAGGGCACGTCGGTTGACGTCGCCTACCGCATATAGCCAGTCGGTGCCTTCGACGAGCATTGTGTCGTCGACCGGTAGCTTCGGGTCGATGCCCGCGGCCTCGAGCCCGAGCCCCGTGGTCGCCGGACGGCGACCGGTGGCCACGAGCATCTCCCCAGCCTGCAGAGCGGTGCCGTCCTCGAGTGCGACGGTGACGGTTCCGTCGGAGTTGCGGTCGACTCGCACGGGCGATGCACCGATGCGCACATCGACGCCCTCGTCCGTCAGCGCCGCGGCGACGTGCGCGCCGACGAACGGCTCCTCACGGCCGAGCAGCGCCTCGCGCGAGAGCATGGTGACCTGGGTGCCCAGCGAGGAGAAGGCGAACGCCATCTCGGTGCCGGCGACGCCACCGCCGAGGATGATCAGGCTCTGCGGCACGTGGTCGGCGGAGGTGATCTCGCGAGTGCCCCATGCCTTGGATTCCATGAGCCCCGGGATCGGCGGGACGACCGGGACGGACCCGGTGGCGAGGGCGACCGCCCGTGCGGTGTAGATCCGGTCGCCGACGGTCACCTGCCGGCGGCCCGCGAGGCAACCGTGGCCTCTGATCAGGTCGACGTCGGCGGAGTCGAGCCATGCGGCCTGCCCGTCGTCGTTCCAGTCGCTGGTGAACGCGGTCCGTCGGGCGAGGACGGCCTTGGCGTCGACGTCGCCGGCGACGGCTTCGCGCGCTCCGGCCAGTCGGCGGGCTGCCCGGAGGGCATGCCCGGAGCGCAGCAACGCCTTGGAGGGCATGCAGGCCCAGTAGGAGCACTCGCCTCCGACGAGCTCGGCCTCGACGATCGCGGCCCGGACCCCGCGCTTGGTGGCGTAGTCGGCGACGTTCTCGCCGACGGGCCCGCCGCCGATGACGATCAGGTCGTAGTCGTATGTCGTGTTCTCCTCGGACATCAGACGGCCCGTTTCCGCAGCATGATGCTCAGCCGGATCGCCGAGACAAGGAAGAAGATCGCGCCGAGCGCCGCGTAGCCGGCCGCACCCGAGATCGCGCCGTTGCCCTGCAGCCCCTGGATCAGGAACCCGCTGCCGGCGAACACCGAGATGCCGCCCGACAGCATCTGTGCGACCTGGCCTCCGGACTTCCGGTTGCGGATGGCGGCGATGAGCTGCGGGATGCCGGAGATGATCGCCCAGACGCCCCAGACTGCGAGGGCTGCGGGGATCGCGATCGAGGAGGAGACGCCGACGGCGACGGCGACGGCGACGCTGACGACGACGTTGATCCATTCAGCGGTCTTGGAGCGCTGCTTGTCGGGGTCGGCGCGCAGCTGCCATAGCACTGCCCCGGCGTCGAAGAGGGGGTAGACGATCAGCAGAACCGTCAGGAGGGCGTTCGGTTCGGTCGCCTTTGCCGCTGCGGAGAACATGATCCCCACCCAGATGATGGCGAAGACGAATCGGACGAAGTAGAGGGTGCGCAGCGATCGGCTGTAGGTGAGTGCCGGGGTGGTTTCTGTGATGGGCATGGTGTCTCTCCGAGGTGATTCGTTCGACGGTCAGGCGACGGTGGTCGTGAGCGTGACGGGGACGTTGCCGCGGGTCGCGACCGAATAGGGGCATACGGTGTGCGCTGCGGCGACGAGGTTCTCGGCGGCCGCCTGATCGATGCCACCGCCGATATGCACGCGAAGTGCGCCGCCCAGTGCGAGGCCGCCGCTCTCGGTCTTGGTGATCCACACCTCGGCGGATACCGCGGAGTCTGTGAGCTTCGTCTTGCTCTGTGCGGCAACCATCTTCAGTGCGGAGTGGAAGCACGAGGACCAACCGGCGGCGAAGAGCTGCTCGGGGTTGGTCGCGCCGCCCGGTCCGCCCATCGAGCGCGGGATCGCCAGCGTCACATCGAGCAGGCCGTCGTCGGTGACGGCGCGACCTCCCGCGCGGCCGTCGCCGGTCGAGGTGGCGGTGGTGGTGTAGAGGGTGTCGGACATGAGAGTTCTCCCTTGGTGGGGCCGGTCTACGGACTGGCTGCTATGTGGGGGTACTAGTACGTCTACAAAGAGGAATGTAGACTAGTTAGTACACCAGCGCAAGTGGGTTGAATCGCGATTGAGAGGGAACATGGGTGACGACGGGGTGACAGGTATCCAGGCGAGCACGGGGCAGCAGGGTAGGGGCGGTGCGCAGACGCGCGCGCGCATCCTCGAAGCCGCGAGCGAGCTGTTCTATGCCGAGGGAATCCGGGCCGTCAGCGCCGACCGCATCATCGAGCGCGTCGGAATCACCAAGGTGACCTTCTACCGACACTTCCGTACCAAGAGCGACCTCGTCGTCGCCTACCTCGCGGTGCAGTCGGAGGCCGAGAAACAATGGGTGCGGAGCCGTCGGCGGCCGGGCGATCCCAGCGGTTCCCTGCGCGCGCTGGCCGACGACATCGGTGCTCACAGCTGCCGGCCCGGCTTCCGTGGGTGCGCCTTCATCAACGCCGCCGCAGAATTCTCCGACCCCGCTGACCCGGTCCGGGTCTCCGTCCATGCGCACCGGCAGTCGATGCTCGACGAGTTCGCCGCCATCGCAGAGGACGCCGGCGCAGCCGACGTCACGAGTGTGGCGAAGCAGCTGATGATCCTCCGCGACGGAGCGATGGTCAACGGCTACCTCGGCACGTCGGCCGACATCTCAGCCGCGCTCGGCGCCGCCTTCGACGGCGTCCTCGCGGCCTCCACGGCCCCGGAGGTCGGGGCCGTGCCTGCTCGCTGAGTCATCGCAGGATCCGGTCCTGCGCGGCTTCCCGGTTGCCGCCTCGTCCTGGGCGGCCTGGAATGGGCCGGCTTCGCGGCGCTCTTGCCGCGCCTCGGTGTGCGGGAGAGGCGCTCGAGGCCGGGCTATCCGGGTGATGGCACACTGCGGTCTGGTAACCGTCCTACCGGGTGGTGATGCGCCGTCCCGACGGCTGGTGGCCTATCCGCTCCAGTCGTTCCGCAGTCATACGGGCAACAATTCTCGACAGCTAGTGCCTCGTCCAGAAGAGTTGGCCGCGTAATCGGGCCAACGTGCGCGCCGGGTTGATCTGCGATCCGGGGCCAGCGATGCTGCTCGCGGAGGTGGTGTCGGGTGGCGAGAAAACCCGGAGTGTTCGTTCGGCCGGTGACCCCGGAAGAGGGGCGCAAGCTGGCAAGGATCGCCAAGACCAGCAAAGTGCCGGTGCGGATGCGGCGCGCGATCGTGGTGATGGCCTCGGCTCAACGCCAACCGGTCCCGTTGATAGCCAAGTTGATGCAGGTCAGCGAGGACTACGTGCGCGAGGTCATCCACGCATTCAACGAGAAGGGATTCGCGGCCCTGGACCCAAAATGGACACCGTTGGCGAATCCTGTAGGGCAGTCAGGCGACTGGTCTGAGCACACCGAAGTGTGATGTTCGGGTGGGAGCGAACGCTGCGGTCTCCCACCAGGCGTTGAGTCGGTTGAGGTTGAGTCCCGCGGAGGTGAGCACGTGCTGGAGACGAGTCTTGTCCAGCCCGCGGTAGCGGGATCGGCGCAGGCCGCAGGATCGGATGCCCTGGGCGATCGTGCCTTCGATTCCTGCGCGATGCCGATAGCGTTGTTGCCAGTGTTCGGTCTGCTGCTCGACCCGAGCGTGCTGGAGGGCCTCGTGCTGGTCGCGGTGACGCAAAGTGAGTCGTCGTCCTGCTCTGGAGCGGGTGCATTGCTCGCGGGCGAGACAGGACTGACATGCCGAGCTGGGGAACCGGACCCTGACGACCGGGATCCCGTCTTGGGATCGGTCGGCCTTCCACGATCGGGACTCGACACCTTGTGGGCAGGTGACCTGCTCATTGTCCCAGTCGATGGTGAAATCGGTCAAGGTGTAGCCATCTCCGGCAGTAGCTTGCCATCCGGTGGCGGCCTTGGCCGGGCCGAGTAGTTCGATCCCGTGGTCTCGGCCAGCAGCGATGAGCAGGTCGGCATCGACGTAACCGGCATCGACGAGATGGATGTCGGGCAGCAGATCCCGCTCGGCCAGGCTGGTGTGGATTGAGGCGGTCATCGCCATGTCCGGAACCGGGGCAGGGGTGGTGGCGACCTGAGTGATCAGGTGCGGAGCGTCGGGCTCGCAGGTTTCGGTGAGATGGACCTTGTAACCGTTCCAGGAAGCGTCGCGTTTGGTGCCGGTGCGAGCCTGGTCGTCATAGGGCGAGCAGTACCGAATCGCTGCAGGTGGTAGATCCTTCTTGTCTCTCCAGTTCACCACGCCATCAGTGACCTGATACTGCTGAATCCAGATCTTTCGCAGCAATTCCACCGCGGGTAGTTCCCGCAGCCACGACGGCGCACCGGTAGCGGTGGCCTCGGTCAGCACGGTCATTCCGTCGGCACCGATCTGGTTCGCATGGGTCGTGCGGGCCGCCCAGCGGCTGGGGAACCGGGTATCTTCCGAGCGGGCGCTATAACGGTCGAACCACTCGGGTTCAGCGACGCCAGCCAACCATTCCGGCGCCGCAGCAGCAAGCATGTTCAGTGCGGCTCGCAGCGTCTCGGTGACGAACTGCAACCGGTTCAGATCCCGCACCGCCGCCAGCACATGCGTGGCATCGGTGCGCTGCCGCCCACCAGCCTTCAGCAGCCCAGCCTGACGTATCGCATCCAACATCGCATCCAACACGCGGTGTTCCAGGCCGCCGGTGATCAGCCGGGACCGGAACTCGCTGAGCACCGAGTAGTCGAACCCGGGATCGGTCAGTTCCAGCCCCAGCGCATACTTCCAATCGATGCGAGCACGAACCGCTTGCGCCGCTTGACGGTCAGAAAGACCCTCCGCGTATTGCAGCACCGACACCAACGCCAGCAAGGCTGGCGAGATTGCCGGCTGACCACGCCGGGAGAACATGTCCGCGAACTCGGCATCGGTAAAGATCGGTCCCAGAACATCCCGCATCCGTACTGCCGGGCAACCGTCCGGGAACACTACCCGGGCGACCCGTTCCGTCTCAGCCGGAACCACTACCCACCCGCGCGGACGCAACGACACAGCAACTCCCATCAACACCCATACCCAGAACACCAGCGTTGATCTTGCCGAACCGCCTCCCCTTCAACCGAATTCGCCAACGGTGTCCAAAATGGAGCGGGGGCAGGCCGAGCAAGACTGATCGGGGCACGCGTGAACGGATCGCCCAGATCGCTCGGTGCTGCCCCCGCAACCTGGGCTGGCCGTTCTCGACCTGGAGTTTGTCGAAACTTCAGGAAGTGTTGCGCACCAACGGTATTGCTGATCTGAGCCGGGAAACGATACGGCAGATCTCGAAGGCCGCGGGGGTGTCGTGGCAAGCGACCAAGACGTGGAAGGCCAGCAACGACCCCGAGTTCGCCGAGAAGATGGCCCGGATCCTCGATCTCTACGACAATCCGCCCGCCGATGGTCGGGTGATCTGCGCTGATGAGTTCGGGCCGTTGAACTTGCTTCCTCGTGCGGGTCGGGGATGGTTCCCCGCACGCCGTCCGAGACGGTTGCGGGCCACCTATAACCGCACCCAGGGTGTGCGGCACATGTTCGGTGCGCTGGATCTGGCTACCGGCCAGATGCACTACCGGATCCGAGACCGGAAGCGGTGGACGGAATTTCTCGCGTTCCTCAAGTCGCTGCGCGCACGCTGGCCAGGGCAGAAACTGTATGTGATCGTGGATAACTACTCGGTCCACAAGCGTCGCGAGGTGCGGAAATGGGCTGCCGACAACGCCGTTGAACTGGTGTTCACTCCGACCTGTTCATCGTGGTTGAACTGGATCGAGTCCGAGTTCGCGGCGCTGCGCTACTTCGCGCTCAACGGCACCGATCACCGCAGCCATGGTGGGCAAGACGCCGCGATGGCGCTTACATCCGCTGGCGCAACCAGCACGCCGAGCCCCAAACGCGAGTTCGCCGTCAACTCCAAGATCCGGCTACCCGATTACCTGGCCAACGTTGCCTGACGAGGCACTAGCGCGCCCTCAGGCCATCGACGACGACGGTGAGCATGCGGTCGAGTTGGTCGCGTTGCTCGCGCGCGCCGGCTACGGAGAGCACGCCTGCGAGGATGCCGCCGATGTCGACCGGGTCGATATCGCTGCGCAGTACCCCTTCTTCGGCCCCGGCCTCGAGCATCATGCCCAGGATCTGCTGGACCTCATCGCAGACCGGTCCGGTGCCGAAGCGTCCGGAAGCGCTCATGGCGACCAGGGCTTCGCAGATGCCGCGCCGCTCACTCGCCCACTCGGCGAAGCGGCACATCCACATATGGAGAGCTCGTGCGGGTCGCTCGGCGGCCAGGAGGGCCTGTGCGTCCTCGCGCAAAGGGCGGATCTGGTCGCGGTAGACCTCCTCGACCAGGTCCTCCCGGGTGGGGAAATGTCGATAGAGGGTGCCGCTTCCCACGCCCGCGCGCTTGGCGATCGTATCGAACGAGATCGCTCGCCCGGAGGTGAAAGCCTCGGTGGCCGTGACGATCAGGCGTTCGCGGTTGCGTTGGGCATCGGCGCGCAGGCCGTTCCGTGGAGGTGTCATGGTCTTCGCGATCGGGAGTGTCGGGGGCGAGGTAGGGAAGGAATCGGGGATGTCTCCGGTTAGTGTACCTTGGCGAAAGCGGCGACCTCTCCGGTTACCGGTGTAGCCCCGATCCTCCCCGTTCGACGAAAGGCCCCCAATGCCCGCAGCGCTCATCACCGGCGGCACGACCGGAATCGGCAGAGCGACCGCCGAACTGCTGCACGCCTGTGGATACCGGGTCGCTGTCACCGGACAGAACCCGGATTCCCTCGCGCGGGCACGGCTCGAACTTCCCGACGACGTACTGGCCGTCCGGTCCGATCTTCGAGTTCCGGCCGATACCGACGCTCTGTTGGCGACGGTGTCCGAACGTTTCGGATCGCTCGACCTGCTGTTCCTCAACGCCGGAATCTTCCGCCCTGCACCGATTGCCGATGTGACGGAGGAGGCGTTCGATGAGCAGGTCGACATCAACTTCAAGGGCCAGTACTTCACCCTCCAGAAGGCCCTTCCGCTCATGAACGACAGCGGATCGATCGTCTTCACCGTGGGCGTCGGATCCCGTCGCGGCAGCCCTGGCGCCACGCTGGGGGCAGCGACGCGCGGTGCACTACTGGCAATGCTGCCCTCGCTCGCGCTCGAACTGGCTCCGCGCGGAATCCGTGTCAATGCCGTTAGTCCCGGGCCGATCGAAACCCCGCTGTTCGACAAGCTGGGAGTTCCCGGGAGCGGTCGGGATGCCATGCGCGCGAAGATCCCGTTCGAGCGCTTCGGATCCAGTCGAGAGGTCGCGGAAGTCGTCGCCTTCCTCGCCTCGGACGCCGCCGGTTACGTCACCGGACAGGACATCGCCGTGGCCGGCGGCTACGGGCTCGGCGTCTGAAACCCGGGCGAGCCGGCCACCGATTCGCGCCCACGAGTACTACGAACCACAACCACAGGAGAAACACGATGTCACTCACTCTCGACACCTACCGGCAACTCGGGCGTTCCGGCCTGCGGGTCTCGCCGCTCGCGCTCGGGACGGCCACCTTCGGCAACGACTGGGGCTGGGGCGCGGAGCAGGACGAGGCGCGCAAGTTGTTCGACCAGTACGTCGAACGCGGCGGGAACTTCATCGACACAGCGGTCACCTACACCAACGGCACATCGGAGCGCATGCTCGGTGAGTTCGCCCGGGACAGACGAGACAGCTTGGTCCTGGCCACGAAGTACACGACCCTGCGCCGGCCCGGCGACCCCAACTCCGGTGGCGCGAGCCGAAAAAGCCTCTTCGGGGCGGTCGAGACCAGCCTGCGGCAGTTGAACACCGACTACATCGACCTGCTCTACCTGCACGTGTGGGACCCCACCACCCCTGTGGAGGAGATCCTTCGCGGTCTGGACGACCTCGTTCGGCAGGGCAAGGTCCTCTACGTGGCCATCTCCAACACCCCGGCCTGGCAGATCTCACGCATGCAGACGATCGCCGACCTGCGCGGCTGGTCACCGCTGGTGGCACTCCAGCTGGAGTACAACCTGATCGAGCGCACCGGAGAGCGTGACCTCATCCCGATGGCGAACGAGCTGGGCCTGGGAACCGTCTTGTGGTCACCGCTGGCGGGAGGGGTGCTCACCGGCAAGTACAGCCGACAGGACCTGAACACGCCGCCCTCCGGCCAGAGCGAGAGCGTCCGCAAGAGCTTCAACGTGGCCCTCGGCGGAGTAACCGAACGCGCCCTCGCCATCGTGGACGTAGTCAAGGAGGTCGCCGACGAGCTGGGCCACACACCGGCCCAGGTGGGGCTCGCCTGGACCCTGCAGAACCCAGGGGTGACAGCGCCGATCATCGGGGCTCGAACCGCCGAGCAACTGCAGGAGAACCTGGGAGCCCTGGAGGTCGACCTCACTCCGTCCCACCTGGCGCGTCTTGACGAGGTCAGCGAGATCGACCTCGGATTCCCCCACGCACTACTCGCGAGCGACCACATCCGCGTCCAGACCCGCGGCGACCTGAAGATCCAGGCCCGCCGCTGACGACGCGGCGGCCGCCGCGCCGACCCATCATCGAGCGAACCGATGGGTCAACCCGGATGCAGGGACCGTGACATGCGACATATTTGCTTGCCGTGGTCGACCCCGTGGTGGGACAGTACGCTGATATGTAGACGTACTAGTTCGTATACCAAGAGGTGGAGCGAAAGGATATTTATGACCACGACGGAGATCCAGCCCGCCGACGTCGAGAACCTGGTGGCGGCGGCCCGGTCGGCGGTGCCGGTACTCGCCGCGAACGCGGGCCGCGCCGAGCGCGACCGGCGGCTGCCCGCCGGGAGCACCGCGGCGCTGCGGGATGCGGGTGCGTTCGCGCTGGCCACACCCGCCCGGTTCGGTGGTCTCGACGCCGACCTCCCGACCACCGTTCGCGTGATCTCCGAGCTGGGCCGCGGTTGCTCGTCGTCGGCCTGGCTGGTCGCGGTGAGCGCCGAGGCGCAGCGGGCCTTCGCTCCGCTCATGTCCGAGGAGGTGCTCGCGGAGTTCTACGCCGACCTCGACACGCGGCTGTGCGGTGCCGGCAAACCCCCCGGCAGGGCACGGCGGGTCGCCAAGGGGCTCCATATCTCCGGACGTTGGCCCTACGCCTCGGGCTGCGAGGACGCGCCGTGGGCCATCATCCCGGCCATGGTGGGCGATGGTGACGGGCCTGCTGAGTTCGTCCTCGTGCTCGCGCCGACCTCGGATCTGGATATCGAGCGCACCTGGGACACGGCCGGAATGCGCGGCACCGGTAGCCATACGCTGGTGGCCGACGACGTGTTCGTGCCCCGCGCCCGCGTACTGTCCGTGCCCACGGGTCCGAACGGTGCACCGGACTTGTTCTCCGGCCGGCCTGCCGGCCAGCTCGGCGGTGGTGTGACGCTGCTCGCCTCGCTGGTCGGAGCCGCTCGTGGAGCCCTGGATGTGGTCGGTTCCACGCTCCATGAGCGCAAGCCCCCGATGACGCAGTACGACAGTCTCGCAGCCTCGCCCGGCGCCCGGCACTGGTTCGCCCAAGCCACCCACCTGATCGAGAGCGCCCAGCGTGACCTGGTCGTGCTCGCGGCCGAGATCGACCAGCTCGCGGCCGAGCCGGCACTCGCCGACCGGGACGGCACGGCGCTGCGCATGCGACTGAACTCGGTCGTACAGCGGTGCCAAGAAGGGGTGAACCTGCTGCTGGACCTGCACGGAGCCGCCGGATTCGCCGCCGGCAACGCACTGCAGCGGTTCTGGCGTGACCTGCACGTCGGCAGCCGGCACGTGCAGTTCAACACTTACCTCGCAGTGGAGAACCACGCCGGCATCCTCGCGACCACCCCTGACTCGCAGGAGACATGATGATCGAGAAGCGATAACGGGCCATCTCGGGCCCGCGGCTCGTCGCCGTTCCCGCCACCGACGGATGCCGACCGTGGGCGGCGGTACTCGAGGGGTGACGAACACGGCGCCCGAAATTCACAACAGGAAGGAGTTTCCGGTGCTTACCGGTGATTCCCGTGTCGACATCGACACCAGCAAGCCCCACCCCGCACGTGTATACGACTGGCTGCTGGGCGGTAGCACCAATTACCCGGTCGACGAGAAGGTCGGCGCGGCACTTCCCGAGGAAACGCGCGGCAACGCGGCCCGGAACCGGGCGTTCATCCACCGGGCCACCGGCTGGCTGGCGAAGAACGGCATTGCCCAGTATCTCGACATCGGCACCGGAATCCCCACCGAGCCCAATATCCACCAGGTCGTGCAGGCCATCGCGCCCGACGCCCGGGTCGTCTACGCGGACAACGATCCGATCGTCCTGCAGCACTCGGAAGCGCTGCTGACCAGTACCCGTGAGGGCGTCACCCGTTTCCTGCACGCGGACGTGCGACAGCCGGCGTCGATCCTGGAACATGCCGGTGAGGTATTGGACTTCGACCGCCCCGTCGCGCTATCGCTGTTCGCTCTTCTGCACTTCTTGCCGGACGACGAGGCATACGGCATCGTGCGAGCACTCGTGGAAGCCCTTCCATCGGGCAGCTTCCTGCTGCTTTCGCACGGGACGGTCGACGAGCATCCCGAGTGGGAGGGAAAGGTCGAGGCCGCGTACGAGCAGGCCGCGATCCCGCTGCGGTTGCGCACTCGTAGTGAAGTCGTGCCTTTCTTCAAGGGGCTGGAACTCGTTGCTCCGGGGCTGGTGTCCGCCACCGAGTGGTACCAGGAGGATCCGGCACCGGCACTCGAGCGCAGCGGATTTCATGTCGGCGTCGCCCAGGTCCCGTAGTGGCTACGGCCCCACCGGTCCGTCTCGGCCGGCGACTGTGCGACCCGGTCCCCGTACAAGTGGACATCTGTCCTGGCCGGTTGCGATGCCGTCGTTCACGCGGCCCGATATCGCCTACAGCCGCGTCGAACTCGCCACCGAACAGGCACTACTGCCGCGGGATACACCCACGATGCACACCGTGATACTGCGCCCGCCGTTCGTCTGGGGCGCCGGGACGACCACAACGATCGAGATGGCCGAGCTTGCGCGATCCGGCGGATGGACCTGGATCGATCGAGGTCGCCACATCATGTACGTCATTGAACCTGAATAGGGGCTCACCGAAATGACTCCCGCACACAAATCGCACGGCTCTCCCATGGAAGCGAGGTCAGCAGTTGAGCACGAGCAAGAGGGTGGCGCGCGGAATCGCAGCCACCGCTGTAACGGTGGCCGGCACGATGTCACTGGCAACCCCTATGGCCGTGGCCACCCCTTCCCCCGTGACGTCCGATTCGCCGAGTGCCGCGGTCACGGCGAACGCGTCGTTCGGCAGGCTCGGCGGGCTGATCGACCTCGCCGTGGAGCGCCTCCGCGTCAGCAACGACGTCGCAGCGTCCAAGTTCGGCACCGGCTCAGCTGTCGACGACCCCGTCCGCGAACAACAGGTGCTCGACCGAGTACGGAGCCAGGCCGCCGCGATCGGGCTGGACCCGAATACGGCCGCGGCCTTCTTCCAGGACCAGATCACCGCGAGCAAGGTCGTACAGAACGGACTACTTGCCCACTGGAAGGCACATCCGGACCAAGCTCCCGATACGCGCCCGGACCTGGCCCGGATCCGCGTACAGCTCGACCAGCTGACCGGCTCCCTGCTCGAACAACTCAGGGCCACTGTGGATGTGCGCACCACGCCCGCCTGGTGCGCCATCGAACTCCCCCTGGCCGCCGGATCAGCGGCACTCCTGGATGGACTGGACATCCTGCACCAGCAGGCGCTCGGCACGGCGGTGCGCTCCGTGTGCAGCACAGGCTGAAACCCGGTTCGATGACTACAGGTCCGCTTTCCGGACATTGCCCGGAAAGCGGGCTCGTCCACGGACACGCAGAGCCCGGGAGAGCAGCGTTCATCGACGCCGGGGCGGAATTCGCCGATCCCGGCGATCCTGCGCGAAAGACCGTTACCGAGCATCGCCGCTGGATGCACGGGCAATTCGCCGAGATCGCCACGGAGGCAGGGGTCGGCGATATCCGTTCGACCGCAAGGCAGCTGATGGTTCTCCACGATGGAGCGATGGTGAACGGGGTACCTCGGAGACCCGGCGCCGGTCGCTGATTCTTGCCACCGGTTGAACCTGAGCAATTTCGTTCTCGGAAGTTCGTGAACGCGCTGTCGGTCAAAGGGTTACGAGGCTCGATGGGCAGGGGCGGAGCCTGTGGTGACAACGCGGCGATGGAGTCGTTCTTCGAGCTGCTGCAGAAGAACGTGCTCGACCGGAAACGGTGGGCGACCCGCGACGAGTTCCGCCTGGCGATCGTGGTGTGGATCGAGAAAACCTACCACCGCATCCGCCGGCAACGCCGACTCGGCCGGCTCACCCCGATCGAGTTCGAGGCAATGAACCGGCCCGCACTCGCGGCCTGAAAGACCAAACCCGCGAGTCAACCGAACTCGGGGCAGTCCCATCTACATCGCCATGATCGCCACGCTTTCGAGACGACTCACCCGCAAGTGACCCGGAGTTCTCAGACGCGCTCTTAGCACTGCGGACACCGAGTGAGTATGGCGGCGGGTGGGCGAGCACGGAAACGGTCTCCCGATGCCTGACCCGTCTGGGCCGAGCGTGTCCGTCCACCGCGTGGGTGGCCGGGACGTGCTCGACCGCCAAGAACATCGCCGTGCGGTGCCACCTGGAGTCCGTGGACCTCTCCTCGGACCCGGACTGGATCGGGAATTCCGGGGGGACGGGGTGAACGAGGGCCCGGTGGGGTGCGGATCAGCGATCGCTGGCCGAACGTGTCCGGATGCGAGGACGCCCTCTGGGCGGTGCTTGGCCTGGTGGTGGACGGCGTGTACTCGTTCGCCGTCATCCTCGTGGCCGATCTCGGCATCGAGGGGACCTGGCACATGGCCGGCATGCGCGGCACGGGCAGCCGGACCGTGGTCGCCGACGATGTCCTGGTGCCGGCCGGGCGGGTCGCGGCGACATCGCCCTTCACGACCGCGGACCGGATGTTGTACTCGATGACGGTACTGAGCCCGGTGGTGGGCGCGGCGCTGGGCGCGCTGGACGCGGTCGGCGCGATGTTCGCGTCGGACCGGAAGCCGTTCATGACCACGTACAACCGGATGGGTGAGTCCGCAGGTGTCCGACAGTGGCTGGCGGAGGCTACTCAACTGGTGCACCGCGCCGAGACAACCATGCTTGCGGTCGCCCACGAGGCCTATACGACCGAAGTATCGGAGAACGAGGGTCCTCGCCTGCACATGGATCTCGCCGACGCTGCCCGTGACTGCCGGTCTGCCCTGGAACGCATGCTCGACCTGCACGGCGCGAGCGGCGTCAACACCGCAAACGTCCTGCAGCGGAACTGGCGGGACGTCGCTGTCGGCAGCCGGCATCCCCACCTGAATCCGTACTTCGCGGTCGAGCGGTACGGCACGGTCCTGGCCGGTTGATATTGCAGGGGGCCACCGGGACCCGGTGCGAGGCATGACGTCGGGCATGCCTCGCGTCGCGGTCGGAGATGACGCGGTCGGGTGACTTCAGTGGGTCGCGCCGCGCGTCCCGCACCATCGAGCCGACGAGTTCCCGCGCTGCGGCCAGACCTCGAACATGTTGGGGCGCGGCGTGCTCGGCGCGGAGCAGCGTGTGAAGTGCTGCACGATGGTCCGGTTCTCTGCCCGGTTGCCAGGGGATCGGGATGCAGAGCGCGGTCCTTGGATGAGCGGACCGCTCACAGTGGTTGTTCCGCTTCCTGCGTGGCGAGCTTCAGTTGCTCGTCGTTTTCAGGTGTGTGCGGGGCGAGGTGGGTTTCTCGTAGTTCCATTTCGTTGTGAACACGGCAAGCTCGCCGAAGGGCATCAGGGTCCCTGGACTTGATGGCCTCGAGCAGACGCCCGTGCACAACGACACTTTGGTCCGCTGGGCGTTCGTGGTCTTCGATGAAGCGGGCTTTGACGATGGTGTTGGCGAGAAGAGTGGACAGCGTCGCGTACAAATCGGACACGTAGGGTATCCGGGCAGCTCTGGCGATCGCGATATGGAAGCGCAAGATGGCGCCGAAGAACAGTTTGGGATCATCTCGGGAACCGTGTAGTTCGTCGAGTGCCCACGCCATCATTTGAACGTCTTCGGGTGTTGCCCGGTGAAGGGCGGTCTCGCTGAGCAGGTCCTCGAGTGATCGCCGTGCCTCGAACAGGTGGCGAGCATCGGCCAAACCGTCGAACCAGATGTCCACTACGCCGATACGCAGCTGGGGCGGGATGTCATTGACGAAAATACCACCGGTGGCACCTCGTTTGACGAGGACCCGGCCCCGCTCCCGCAAGATTTGCAGCGCCTCGTTCATCACACTGGGGCTGACGCCGTACCGCTCGATCAGCTCGGTCCGGAAGCCCAGGCGTTCGCCCGGCTGCGGCCGGGTGTCGAGGATGTCCCGTTCGATCTCGGTGGCAAGCTGCTCGGCTCTGGAATTCGGGGTCCTGGGCACGTACCACTCCTCTGTAGGCATTCGAGCTGCGGCACCGTTCGCCGCAGCATGCCTCGAGTGTGTCATTGGTGGAGGACGCTGTCGGCGACTCCGGTGTGGTGTGAAGGCGTCGGGGCTCCACCGGTAACTGCGGCGGATGAAGTGTCCGTGAGGTCGGTGCCAAGGAAGTCGGATACGAGTGTGCGGAACTCGTCGGCCTTCTCGATCTGCACCCAGTGACCACATTCGGAAATGATGTGCAGCCGAGCGTGTGGCAGGAGCTCGGCCAGCCGACGTGACACATCGACCGGGACGATCCGGTCGTCCCACCCGTGGATGAGCAGAGTTTCGCAGGTGATATTGCCGAACGCGGTCTCGGGCAGGGCCAAAGCGTCGATCGAGTGTTGCCTGGGCGGCGGGAACATCGCCGAATAGGCCTCCTGTACCCCTGGCCGCATCGATGCCTGGTAGCGGTCTTCGACGAGCTCGTCACCCACGAGGTCGTTGCGGAACGCGAACAGGCGCAGCATCTCTCGCATCGCGTCACGGGACGGTTCATAGCCCCATACCGCGTCCAGGCCCGGCGTGAGCGGGAAGGAGATGCCGGAGCTGCCCATCAATACGACGCGCCGTACCCGTTCGGGTTGACGAGCCGTCAGGTGCAGCGCGACGGCGCCGCCGAAACTGTTGCCGACGATCGCGCACTCTTCGATGTCGAGTGCGTCGAGGAAACCGGTGAGATGCGACAGCCAGGTGTCCATGGTGAACGTCATATCGTCGGGTATGGCGGTATACCCGAATCCGAGCATGTCCGGCGCGATGACCCGGAAGTTCTGGCTCAGCGCTGGAAAGATGGGCCGCCAGTTTGCGTGCGCGGTGACTCCGGGACCGGAACCATGGATAAGCAGAACCACCGGTCCGTTGCCGGCGTCATGGTAGTGAGTGGGTATTCCGTGAACGTCAACGGTTCGGCCGGTTTCGCTCATCTCTTTCATAGTCTCCCTCTCGTGTCGGGCACTGCTCGATCACAGGTCCCGATGTGCGCATGTGGCGTGTGGAATGCCATCAATCGGCCGGTGAAAGCCGGGCGGCGGGTGAAAGCCGGGCGGCGGCGCGGTCAGGTGACGGTATTGAGGAACCGCTCGCTCAATTCGTTTCCGACGTAGAAAACGCCCTTGGTCAGCTGGTCCGAAGTCCAGGTGATGGTCTTGAAATCCGGAAAAGTGGCGTAGCCGCCCGCGAAGACCTCATTCCGATTGCCGGCCGGGTCGAACATGTAGATCGTCATGCCGCGGGTGATGCCGTGCTGCTTGGGACCTTCGTCGATCGGTACGTCGTAGTCACCGAGGACCTGCCCGGCGCGCAAGATTGCCGACCAGTCTTCGAGGTGGAATGCGAAGTGGTGCAGTTTTCCGTTGGGGCCGGGCATGATCGCGATGTCGTGGGGGGAGTTCCCGCAGAACATGAACGAGCCGATCAGGTTCTGATCCTCGACGTTGTCGATGATTCGCTCGGATGCGTGGAAACCCAGACACTCGGCGAAGAGTCGTTCGACCGTGGCGGCGTCGGTCGTCGTGATCACGGCATGTTCGAGCCGGGGAACCGATGCGCCGATCGGGTGGCGTGGCGCCACCGCGGGATTGAGCAACCCCAGCTCGTTGCCGACGTACTCGGCCTCCGAGTAGAGTTCGAGGACATGTTCCGACGGTAGTACGACGCGGACTCCGTCACCGATGCCGGCGTTGTCTCCGGCGCTCATTCGCTCCATGGTGCAGCCGAACTGCGTGAGCCGCTTTTCGAAGACCGCGAGATCGTCGGATGTTGCGCACTTGTAGCCGAGCTTCACCAGCCCGACGCCCCCGTCCTCCAGCACCACCGAGTGATGGTCGTACTCGTCCCACGCTTTCAGATAGACGCGGCCCTGCTCGTCTGTGTGCATGACCTTCATCCCGAGTGTGTCGGTGTAGTACTCCACCCCCTTCGCCAGATCGGTCTGCCGCGCATGGACGTACCCCAGACGCATCACACCCATAGCCAACTCTTCTCAGTTGATGCGGTTTCCCGCATGTTTGAATCTGTTTCTACACACAATATGACTGTAGGGATGAGCTGTCAATTGGCACCTGTAAGTGCATATACGTCCATTTTTCAGCGGAGATGGTTCTTAAAAATTTCTAAACTGCTTGATTCTTACTGAACTTTGCTGCAGTCTGTGTGAGGGGCGAAGTGATGGACATCACGCGACGAAGGTGACGAACAATGATCCGAGTACTGCCGGAGAACGTGGTGTTTGCCGCGCGGCCCGACGAGCGCGTGGTCGACGCGGTTCGCCGCGCTGGGTATCGGCTGCCGTATACGTGTCGCAGGGGAGGTTGCGGGGCTTGTCTGGCATGGCTGGAAGCCGGCGCGGTCGACTACCCCAGCGCTGTCGCCGAGGAACTGCTCGACACCGCGCACTCGGGGCCCGGTAGCACCGGCCGCCCCTGTCTGCCCTGCCAGGCGGTGCCGCGCGGGGATGTCACGATCCGGCTCGGCGCGGGCGGCCGACTCGTTCGCATCTTCGGCGGTGGCACCGGTTCGGCGGCGAGCGGCGGAACCGATGGTTACTAGGTTTCGCCCGATTTCAACCATGTGGATTCAACGGAGAAAGGCACAGGCATGTCCTACGTGATCGGTATCGACGTAGGAGGGACATTCACGGATGCGGTGGCCGCGCGAGACGACGGCGCCATGTTTTCGACGAAGACCCCCTCTACCCCACCGAACTACGCCGAAGGCGTGATGCAGGTCCTGCAGGAGCTCGCCGCGCATATCGGCATCACCCGCGAGGGCATGCTCGCAGAGACCTCGCATATCGCCCATGGCACGACCTCCGCGTTGAACGCGCTGGTCATCGGTGATGTCGGGGAGGTCGGCTGGCTCACCACGATCGGCCACCGTGACTCGATCTACATCATGAACGTGGCCGGGCGATATGCCGGGAACAGTCCCGAACAGATTCAGAACATCTTGACGACGCGCAAGCCGGCGCCGTTGGTCCCCAAGCGGCGCGCGCTGGAGATCGTGGAGCGGATCGACTACAAGGGCGCGGTTGTGGTGCCGCTCGACGAGGATCAGGCGCGCAACGCCATCACACGGCTACTCGAGCAGGATGTCGAAGCGATCGCGGTGTCGCTGCTGTGGTCGTTCCGCAATCCGGCGCACGAACTGCGCCTGCGGGAGCTGATCCACGAACAGGCCCCGGACATGTACGTGACCCTGTCGAGCGAACTGTCACCGCGCATCCGTGAATTCTCACGCAACGCCACCACGATCATGAGCACTCAGGTCGGGCCGACGCTGGCGCGATACCTGGAGCCACTCGAGCGCGACCTTCGCGATCACGGCCTGCGCGGGCCGTTGCTGATCATGCAGGGCGCCGGCACCACCGTGGCCGCAAGTCAGGCGCCGAATGCCGCGATCACCACGGTCGGCTCGGTGCTGTCCGGCGGTGTCGCGGGAGCGGGCCGGCTCGCCGAGCAGCTCGGGCATCGCAACGTCATCTGCACCGATGTGGGCGGCACCACCTTCCTGGTCGGCATCATCATCGACGGCAAGCCGGTCGAAGCCACAAGGGCGATCATCAACCAGCACGAGATCGACGTGCCGATGCTGAAAGTGCAGATCATCGGCAGCGGCGGTGGCGCGATCGCGCATATCGACCCGGGCGGAAATCTCCGGGTGGGCCCACGCAGTGCCCAAGCCGTCCCTGGACCGGCCTGCTATGACCAGGGCGGTTCCGAGCCGACGGTCACCGATGCCGATCTCGTATTGGGAATCCTGAATCCCGGAAACTTCCTGGGCGGCCGCAAGAAACTCTCGCTGGAGCGCGCACGGGAGGCCATCAAGGAGAAGATCGCCGACCCCCTCGGCATGACCGTCGAGGACGCGGCCGCGGCGATTTTCGCCGTGCAGAACGCACAAACCGCGGACCTCGTGCGCAAGGTCGTCATCGAATCCGGCGAAGACCCACGGGATTTCGTGGTCTACGCCTTCGGCGGCGCTGGACCGGTGCACTGCTTCGCCTACGGCGCCGACTTGGGCGTGCAGTCCACCGTGGTGCCGCTCGGGCCGTCGGCGGCGGCGTTCTCGGCGTACGGATTGGCGTCCAGCAATGTCGGCACCGTCAAGGAATTGTCCGACCCGGCAACGTATCCGGTTCCCGCTGAGCACGTCGCGAAGATTTTCGACACGCTGGAGGACTCCGCTCGGACAGCGCTGCAAGACCAAGAGGTCGATCTGATCGATATCGTGATCCGGCGCGAGATCGACATCCGCTACAGCATGCAACTGGCCGAACTCCCCACCCCGGTTCCCGCGGGCGCGATCATCGACGAAACCCTGGCCGAGGCTGTCGCGGACTTCGAACACCGCTACAGCCGAATGTTCGGAGAAGGGACCGGTTACGCGGACGCCGGCTTCCAATTCATCACCTACCGTGTCCATGCCACCGGTGTCCTGCCCTCGCAGGTCACTCTCCCCGAAATGGCTGGAGGCACCTGTGACTCCGTCGATGCCGCCATTACCGAGCACCGCCCGGTGCTCCTCGATCCGCGTCGCGGTTTCGAGAACACACCGATCTACGACTATCGCAGGCTCGTGCCCGGCCATACCCTCCATGGTCCCGCTGTGGTCGAGGTGCCGACGACCACCGTCGCGGTGGGCCCCACCGACTCCGCGGAGATCGACCGGCTCGGCAATCTCGTCATTCATCACAACCCAGAGGAGCGACCGTGAGTCCGATTCCTGGCGCCGACGTGTTCAACAGCCGGCCCGTCGACCCTGAAACATTGCGAGCAGGTGTGCCGGAAGGGTTGCGCCTGCACACAGTCGGCGACGACGTGATCGAAAATCTCGATCCCCTCACCTACGAGGTAGTCCGTCACCGGCTGGCATCGATCACCGACGAGATGGGCGAAACGCTCAAGCGGATGTCGGGGTCCATCGTTGTCACCGAAGCCAACGACTTCGACTTCGCCCTGTGCGACGAACTCGGTCAGGAAGTGCAGATCGGTCTCTACAACACCTTCCTCGCCGCATCCCTCGACCTCGCCGTCTACTGGACCTTGCAGAACCGCGCGGAGAATCCGGGTATCTGCGAGGGTGACATGTTCCTGTGCAACGACCCGTGGGTGGGCGGGGGCCTGCACCAGAACGATGCCACCGTTTTCGCGCCCTTCTTCTTCGAAGGGCAGCTGTTCGGATGGTCCTCCGCCGTAGCTCACGAACTCGACCTCGGTGGTGTCGCCCCGGGCTCGTGGACACCCCGGGCACAGGACGTGTTCTGGGAATCGCTGCCCACCCCGCCGGTGAAAGTGGTGCGCGACAGTGTGCTCCAACGCGATATCGCCGATCTCTGGATTCGGCGGTCGCGGACACCCAGGCAGGTCGAACTCGACCTGCGCGCGAAGATCGGTGCCAACTTCACTGCTCAGACCCGGATGCGCCGCCTGCTCGAGGCCTACGGCATGGACACGGTCAAGGCGGTCATGAAGCGGATGATGTCCGATGCCGAGCAACGACTGCGCGCCAAGCTGCGCGAGCTGCCCGACGGCACCTGGCACGCCACCGGCTACCAGGAACACTCCGGGCAGGACGACCGCGGCCTCTACCGGATCACTCTCGCCATGACCAAGCGCGAGGATCACCTCGTATTCGATTTCCGCGGCACCGCTGAACAGACCGGCATGATCAACTGCCCCTATTCCGGGGTGCGCGCGGGCATCATGTCGTCGTTGCTCCCCGTGCTTGCCGGTGATATCCCCTGGGCCGCAGGCGGACTCATGCGCTGCTTCGAGATCATCGTCGAAGAGGGGAGCATGATCAACGCGCAATTCCCCGCCGCCGTCGGCAAAGGCCCGGTCGGACCGGCGTGGGCGGTCGGCAACCTCGTCAACGAGTGTTTCGCGAAGATGCTCGACTTGCGGCCTGCGCACCGCCAATCAGTGCAGTCGGTCTGTGGCGGCACCTTCGACATGGTTGCCCTGGCGGGTATCGATCAACGTCAAGATCCATTCGTGGCATTGGTAATGGACACGATGGCGGGGGGTTACGGTGCCGGAGTAGATCGCGACGGTGTGGACACGGGCGGGATGTTCGTCATCCCGATGGGTCGTGCGCCCGATGCGGAGATGACCGAGTTCACTTCGCCGGTGATGCTGCTGTGGCGGCGCGAGGAGACCGACTCCGGCGGCCCCGGCCGCCAGCGTGGAGGTCTGAGCGGATCGGTCTGCCTGATTCCGCACGACACTGGCACACCGCTGGCTTCGGTGTTCTCCGGGTCGGGCAAGGCGACATCCATGAATGCCGGTCTCGCTGGCGGGTATCCGGGCAATACCCAGCTCGATATCGTCCTGCGTGGGGCCGAGGTGAAAGCAACACTGGCCTCCGGACGGATTCCCCAAAGCCTCGCGGAGGTCGGTGGTGAGCAGGACGTGATGGCCAGCGAGGTCGAAACCGTTATCGGACTCGGTGATGCGGTCTTTGTGCATTGGCAGAGCGGCGGTGGCTACGGCGACCCGCTACTTCGTGACCCGGGCGAGGTGGCCGAAGATGTGCGGGAGACGAAGGTCTCCGCATCGGCTGCCAGAGATTTGTACGGCGTCGTGCTGGACTCCGAGGGCAACCCCGATTCGGGCGCCACAGAACGCCGGCGCGAGCAGTTGCGATCCGAACGCCGGGCCGTTGCGGGTATTTCGCCTGCTGATCCGCCCGGTCCCGTCACTGCGGGTGAGCCCCTCGACGACAACACGATCATTGTTGGGGAGTCGGCGGTGTCGTGCAGACATTGCGGCACAGAGCTGGGCACGCTCGGCGAACCGTATCTTTCCGCGCTGCCCCGAATCGAGACAGACCCTGCGGCAGCGGGCCCTCACGTCTGGGCTGATCCGGCGACCTATGTCGACGAACCCGTCGTCTTCCGGCAAGTCCTCTGTCCGGGATGTGCGACAGCGCTGATCAGCCAGGTCGTACCAGCCGACCATCCGATCAGGGCCGACGCCCTCGTCAACACGCACAGCCACGGCTGACGGCATCGGGTAGGTCGTTCAGCCGCCCACCGCCTCCGAGTGGTGCGGGCAACCTTCCCGCCCACTCGGGGGTAACGGACATGGGGCTCCCATCGTCCGCAGCAGCACCACCCGATGCGCTACTCGCATCACCACGATCGGTCTCGGACTCCGGGAGGGGCCGGACAGCGAAAGGAACGTATACCGTCATGACGGTCGAGAAGCAGACCACTGCACACGGCGACGTATTGATTATCGGTGCCGGTCCTGTCGGCATGACGCTCGCACTTGACCTGGCACGCCGTGGCATCGACGTGATCATCGTCGAAAAGCAGCGCGCCGACGCGGCACCCCGGACACGATGCAACCACATTTCGGCACGCTCGCTCGAGTACTATCGAAGTCTGGGCATCGCCACAGAGATCCGCAATGCCGGATTGCCCAGGAGTCATCCTCACGATGTCGCATACGTGACGTCGCTGACCGGTCACGAACTCACGCGGATTCGTATCCCGGCGAGCGAAAATACTTATGGCAGTGTCGGTTACGCCGACTCCGGTTGGCCGACACCGGAACCGCCGCACCGATGCAATCAGCTCTACTGGGAACCGATTCTTCGCGAACACCTGCGCACTACTCCCAATATCCGGACTTTCTACGGCACCGAGATCACCGATATCGAGCAGGACCTGGCTCAGGTCACCGCACGAGGCGTGAACGGCGCCGGTGAGTCTGTACAGTTCAACGCCACCTATCTCGTGGGATGCGACGGCGGCACCTCACGCGTCCGCAAGTCGATCGGCGCGGAATTCGAAGGAACAGAGGTGATCTCCGGAACACGAGGCGTGTACGTCCGTTCACGCGACCTTGCTGTGAAACGTCGCGTCGACCCCGCGTGGATGACCTGGTTTCTCAATGAATACTCCTACGGCTGCGTCGTGGCTCTCGACGGCACCGAATTGTGGTCCATTCAATTCTTCCTTCCTGCCGGTCGCACAGATTTCGACAGCATCGACCCTCATGAGGGCATCAAGGCCGCGGTCGGCGCCGAGATCGACTACGAAATCATCTCCGTCGACGACTGGTACGGGCGGCGGTTGGTCGCCGACCGGTTCCGTGACCGACGAGTCTTCATCTGCGGCGACGCCGGTCATCTCTGGATCCCGATGGCCGGATACGGCATGAACGCAGGTATCGCCTCCGCGATGACCTTGTCGTGGCAACTCGCCGGCGTCCTGAGTGGTTGGGCAGAGCCCGGTCTGCTCGATGCCTACGAAGCCGAACGCAAACCGGTCACAGACCAGGTATCCGAACATGCAATGGCTCTCGGCCTGGCAAATCTCGACACCGACCTCGTGCGCAATGTACCGCCCATGCTGCTCGCCGAAGGATCCGAGGCCGACGCCTTCCGCGCCGAAGTCGGCCGGGAGCTATACGACGTGAACCTCGGACAATTCGCGTGCGCCGGACTCAATTTCGGCTCCTACTACGACGCCTCGCCGGTCATCTCCTATGACACCGAATCGGCGCCTGCGTACGACCTCGCGACGTACACTCCGTCGACGGTTCCCGGCTGCCGAACCCCACATATCTGGTTGAACGACGGCCGTTCGCTGTACGACGCGATGGAAACCGGTTTCACACTGCTGCGAATGGACCCAGCTCTTGATGTATCCGACCTTTGTCTGGCGGCAGGAAAGCACAACGTGCCGCTGCAGGTAATCGATCTCAGCGTCGCCGAGGCCGGTGATATCTACCAGCACAAGCTTGTGCTTTCCCGCCCCGACCAACATGTCGCTTGGCGCGGCAACACGCCGCCTGAAGACGCCTCTGCGCTCATCGACCTCATACGCGGCGCCGGCAACCTGTCAGCAGAGCGACAGTGACGGGAGGTGCGGTTTCCCGAGTGGCGATAACGACGATCGATCGATGAGGTCTTCGGTCACCGGAATCGATCGGTAAGCTACTCGCCGCCACCGGCGCCCACCATGCCCTTTGGCATCGAGATAGCCAACTGGCTCACCAGGTTGCCGTAATGCCGAAAGGATCCCGCATGACCGGCTATCCACCGGACATCGCTGTGCGTGGGAACATACAGGCCAGCGTGCCCGAGGTCCCGCTGACACGGCCAGCGCGGTGACCTCGATGCCGCCCGCGCGTCCTTCGGGCACGCGCTCACCCTGCTCGAACCGCTGCCATTGCGCTACGACCGCGCGCGAGTGCACTTCGCCTTCGGTCAGGCCTTGCGCCGGGCCGGGCGCCGCGCAGAGGCGGACGCGGTGATCTCGACAGCCCGGGACGCCTATCTCGCGCTCGGGGCCTAACCAAGCGGCATTGGCACTAACCCCCGGTTTGAACGGGAAACGATGGGAACCAACCGGAAGCGACGGGACGGACTGCCGCCGCCGCGTTCCCGCAGTTCACGGGATGTTTCGGGAAGCAATGGGAACCACGAGGCATTTGGAACCCCTGAGTAGGGGTCAGGGGTTCGAGTCCCCTTAGCTCCACAGAAATAGCAGGTCAGGTCCGGTCTATGACCTCGGCGAATTGCGAGCGGTAGTCACCCAGGTCCGCGCCCACCGACCCGACCACCGCGTACACCGGCGTGCTACCTGCCCGCGCGAGAATCGCGGAGATGATCTTCCCGTCCCGGGTCTGCCCGTCGACCCGGCCCTCGCCGACCACGACTGCCGCCGCCTGCGCGGCCAGCGCGTCGAACCCGGCCGCATCCAGCACATGCTCCGCTCCAGACCGCAATTCGGCGCCGTACTGTGCCCACATTCCACCGGAGAACCCACCGGCCGCGCCGTTGCCATCCACGCTGGCGGGGTCGCGTGGCAGGTGGCGCGCGGTCTCGGCCAACCGCCGGGTCAGCTTGTCGACAGTGGCTGGATCGGCGCCCTTCTGTGGCGCGAAAACGCGGGCCGCATCGACGTAACGCGTGGTGACATCGGTGAGTACGGTGATCGACGCATCGCCCAGCCCGCCGCCGTCCTCGATCGCCGAAATCGCACCGAGTCCGCCGTCGGTGGTGGCCGAGCCACCGGCCGCGACCACGATCCGCCGCGCTCCGCGCCGGACGGCCGCGGCGATGAGCATGCCGGTGCCGTAGGTATCGGCGGTCACTGGATCGCGCGGGCCGTCGTGTGGTGTGGTGATTCCGCTGGCGGCGGCGATCTCCACGACGGCGATTCCGTCGTCGGAGAGCCCGAATGTCGCCGCATACGGCAGGCCCCAGGGGTTGCTGCTTCGGCTGTCTCGAGGCGCAGGCCAAGCGGTTCTACGAGTACGTCCAGGGTGCCTTCACCGCTGTCGGCGACCGGCCGCCGCACCGCGCGGCCCCCGGCCTCCTCCGCACCCCGCCCGATCGCCTCGGCAACCTCCGTCGCGCTGTAGGTTCCTTTGAAGCTGTCTGGGGCGACGAGCACCGTCATGGTCGCCATATTATCGGGCTGCTGTGCGCGGTGCCTCGGGGTTGACCGGGTACGGCGGCAATTCACCACGTGCCATCGCGATCGCGTTCTCCGCACAGCGGCGAGCCATTTCGGCGCGCACCGGCACGGTTGCACTGCCGACATGGGGTAGCAGCACGGTATTCGGCAGTTCGGCCAGCCCGGGGGCGAGTCGCGGCTCGTCCTCGAATACGTCGAGTCCGGCACCGGCGATGGTTCCGTCCCGCAGGGCTGTCACCAGTGCGCGCTCGTCGACGATCGGCCCGCGGGCGGTGTTGATCAGGATCGCTGAGGGTTTCATCGCCTTCAGGACGGCGGCGTCCACGAGGTGACGGGTCTGGTCGTTCAGCGGTACGTGCACGGAAAGGTAGTCACTGGCCGCGACCAGTTCGGTCCAGGAGACGTGGCGGACCCGGCCGGCGAATTCGCCCAGCTCTTCCTCGCTCACCTCGCGATCACTCGGCGGCCGCGGGCAGAACGCGACCGTCATCCCGAACGCGAGGGCCCGCCGAGCGGTGGCGCGGGCGATGCGGCCGAAACCGGCCAGGCCCAGCGTTTTCCCGCTCACATCGTGGCCCAGCAGCAATTCCGGCTCCCAGCCGTGGAATTTTCCGGCGCGGACGAATGCATCGGCCTCGACACATCGGCGCGCGACCGCCAGCATCAGCAGTACGGCGATATCCGCGGTGGCGTCGGTGAGCACCCCGGGGGTGTTGCCGACGAGGACGGAGTTCGCGGTGGCTGCCGTGACGTCGATATTGTTGTACCCCACGGCGAAATTGCTGATCCCGGCGATTTTCGCGCGGTCCAGCAGGGCAGCGTCGAACTCGTCGCGCAATTGCGCCACGACCACGGTGTAGTTGCCCGAGGCACACGCGTCCGCCAATTCGGCGTGCGTCATCCCGTTTTCGGCCACCGTCACTGTTCCAGCGGCCTCGAGCAGTTGCATACCGGGAGCGGGCAGCGGGGTGGTGACGAAGAAATCGATAGCGGTCACGCGATCACCCATTCGAAGGCGCGGGCTTCCGAACGTGCGCCCTGAGCGGTTTCGGACCGGTGAGGTTCGCTGATGACTACGCGCGAATCGGCTATTCCCAACCCCCGGGTGCCATGGCACTTGTAGGCGTTGCGCCGATCCGGGGTAGTGGTAGCGACCGCCTGGATCAGGTGCCGGACCTGTGCCGGAACGGCCTGGTCCAGGGTGTTGCCGATGACGATTTCGGCAGCGCTGTGGGTACGCTGGTCGCTGGCGATGTCCAAGACATGCGCGGGGACGTCGCACAGCGTCGTGTAGGTGAAAGTCATACCGTGACCTCTGTATAGGAAGTGCCTGTGAGAGTGTCGGTTTCGTCGTCGGCGCGACCCGCAATCGACGCAACTACCTCGCGCGTGTGTTCGCCCGGCTCCGGACCGGGTGTACGGATATGCAACGAGGCGCCACCGATTACCGGGACCATGCCGGGAGCAGACGGTGGTAGGTCCGGCGGCGCCGGCATCCACAGGGAACCGCTGGATGATGTTGCTGTACTGTTCGCCGACGCAATATCGGCGGCGGTGCAGATCGGGCCTGATGGAACTTCCCGGCCGCGTCGAGGATCTTCGAGGCTTCCGCGCGGGTGTGTTGGCCGGTCCGCTCGAGGATCGCCGCATCGAGTTGCTTGCCCCGGTACCGACTACCGAACGGGCGTGCTGAGAAAACCGTGATGCTGAAGACGGATTCCGAGTATGGATAGGTTCGGTTCGACGAGCGCATCCGCTGACGGATCGCTCGTCGATCCGGTAATCGAATACGCCAGACCTCAGACCCGCGGAAAGCGGTACAGCCGACGTGCGTTGTCCTCGACTATCGCGCGGGCCTCGACATCAGGAACCGCATGGAACATCTCGGTCACAACTTTTCGGGTGTTGGGCCAGAAAGAATCCGAATGTGGATAGTCGCATTCCCACGTGATGTTGTCGAGACCAATATGGTGTCGGTTGTCCACACCGTATTGGTCGGTAATGAAGCAGCCGTAGATGTGCTTGGCGAACAATTCTGATGGGCGCACAGTCTGATTGATGTTCTGGTAGAACCGGTGACGTTCCCACGTGGTGTCGGCCCGTTCGAGAAGCCACGGCACCCAACCGATCCCGCCTTCGGCAACCGAGACCTTCAGATTTGGGTGCCGGTGGAAGGTGGGAGAAAACAGCAGGTCGCCGACACTCCGCATGGAGTTCAGGCCCATCAGTGAGATGAACACGGCCATCGGGGCCTCGGGTGCGGTCGGGATGACCTGCCCGGAGGTGCCGAAATGCATCGCCACCACGATTTGGCGCTCCTCGAACACGTCGAAGAGCCGGTCCCAGTGATCGGTGTGAAAAGACGGGAAACCCAGCGGGACAGGGTTCTCGGGGAAGGAGACTGCCCGGATGTCTCGATCGTGCAATCGGTCCAATTCGGCCAGTGATGCATCGACGTCCCAGTACGGCAGGATGATCATCGGGATGAATCGACCGGGATAGGCGTCGCACCACTCGTCGAGTACGTAGTCGTTCCATGCCGATGTGCACAGGCGGGCCAGTTCCTTGTCCTGCACGTTCTGGAACATGGTGCCGGCAAACTTCGGGAACGACGGGAAGAGTGTCTCGGTCTGGACACCATCGATGTCCATATCCTTCACCCGTGCTGCTGGATCGTAGCAGCCGGGGATCATATCGGTGAATCGCAGCGGTTCGGTGCCCAGCTCCTCGGGCTTCTTTCCGGCGACGGCGTTGAGTCCGAGCTGACCGTAAACCTTTCCGTCCAGTTGCCAGACCTGACTTCCCTTGGGCACTTTCTGCCCAAAACCATACTGATCAGTTTCGTTTCCGGTTGCTTCGATGATGCGAGGCCCGGCCTCGAGGTACTTACGGGGCAGTCGTGACTGCCAGACCGACGGCGTCTCTATCAAATGATCGTCGACCGAAACCAGCTGCATATCCGCTGTTAGTGGCATCCTTCTTCGTCTCCATCTGTACCTGGACTCACATTCGTATCCAGGATACACTCGCACCCGTTGCGGTCAACGGGCTCCGGAAGATCGGGGTGTGGCGAGGTAGGTGACCAGCGGTCGCCGGGAATTAGGCGTGGAGGTTATGTGGTGGACCGGGTAGTCGAGATAATCGGCGAGAGCGACTGGGAAGACCAGGATTTATTGACCCACGACGAGGCCGGGGAGCGGCTACGCGCGGAGGTCGCCGACAGTGAAGCGCGGATCGCGGCGCTCGAGAATGCGGACGCCGTCGATACTGCTGAACTGGAGCGCGAACGGGTGCGCCTGGATCTGATCAAGTCTCGGCTCGGGGAGATCGACGAAGCCCTGGCCGCGGCCGGCCGGAAGCAGAGCGGCTCCGGCGATATCGAATCGGAGAGCGCGATGCACGTGGGCGAGTTCGACCATCGGGGTCGGTGAGCGATTGCCGGCAGCAGTGTGACCGAGTTTCGTCGCACTCCAGATTTTCCGCGCGGCGGTGTCGCGCGGCCACCGAGGAGGAATCCCATCACCGACGAAGTGACGACGGAGGAGGCCGGCGGCGTCCTCACGATTACCCTCTTCCGTCCCGAGGCCAAGAACGCGATGACGCACAGTGCCGCTGAACAGATCGCGGCGGCTGTGGATGAGTTGGACCGACGCGAAGATCTCGTCGTGGGCATCATTACAGGCGGGGGCGGAACATTCTGCTCTGGAATGGATCTCAAAGATTTCGTGCGCGGGTCGCTGCCGGTTGTCCCAGGGCGAGGATTCGCCGGAGTTACCGAACGACCGCCGAGTAAACCATTCATCGCTGCTGTCGAGGGCTGGGCGCTGGCCGGTGGATGTGAGCTGGCGCTCGCCGCGGACATCGTCGTTGCCGCACGGACTGCGCGCTTCGGGCTGCCGGAGGTGAAGCGTGGCCTTGTTGCCGCGGCGGGGGGATTACTGCGGCTGCCGTCGGCGGTCGGGTACTCGCGGGCCATGCTGATGGCATTGACCGGGGATCCCGTCACCGCCGAGGATGCTGCGCGCGATGGCTTGGTGACTGTGCTGACCCAGGAGGGGCAGGCATTGCCCGAGGCGATGTCGATCGCGCAGCGAATCGCTGGGAACGGGCCGTTGGCCGTTCGTGCGACGAAGCAGGTGATGGCGGCCCGGCTCGGCATCGATTCCGCAGCCTTCCGGGCCCAGCGGGTCATCACAGACCCGGTTATCACGTCCCGCGATGCCACCGAAGGGGCACGTGCCTTCGCGGAAAAGCGGGCCCCTGCGTGGTCCGCGCGCTGAGTCGCGCTGAGCAAACCGAAAGGACGGAGAAACTGCGAATGACACTGCGGAATCAAGCCATTCTCATTACCGGTGGAGCATCCGGGCTCGGCTTGGCCACTGCCAGGGCGGCAGTTGAGGCAGGCGCCTATGTCACAGTGGCGGATCTGCCACGAGACGACATGGCGAAGGTCCTCGCGGCGCTCGGTGACAATGTACAGTTCGTCGTTGCCGATGTTACCGACGCTGCGGCCGTGCTCGCTGCGGCGGAGAAGGCCGCCGAACCGGCGGCGTTGCGTTCGGTTGTGCACACGGCCGGCCGCGGAGGGCCGGTGCGGTTCATCGACCGCGACGGCAAACCGGGTGATTCATTGCTGTTCGAGCGGGTTGTTCGCACCAATCTGGTAGGAACCTTCAATGTCATCGGGGCCACGGCGTCGGTGATGGCCCGGAACGAGGTTGTCGAGGGCGAGCGCGGATCGATCGTTCTGACCGGTTCGGTTGCCGCATTCGAGGGGCAGATCGGGCAGACCGGGTACGCGGCCTCGAAGGCGGGTGTGGTCGGTCTGACTCTGGTCGCTGCGCGGGATCTGGCATCGAAAGGTATCCGTGTCAATTGCGTTGCACCCGGGATCATGGATACCCCGATGCTCGGGCGAGTGGCGGGTGAGGCACGGCGTCGGCTCGAGGACACGGTCACCTTCCCGAAGCGGCTCGGCCATCCGGACGAGTTCGCCTCCCTGGCAGTCGCGTTGCTCGAGAATCGCTATCTCAACGGGGAGACCATCCGGTTGGACGGTGCGATCCGGATGGCACCGCGGTAGGAGCACCCATGGATCTCATACATGACGAGGAGCATGAGCGTTTCCGGACGGAAGTCCGAAACTGGCTCGATGCCAACAAACCGCCGTTGCCTATGCCGCACGGGGAATCACCGGAAGGCATAGATGAACACAAACGGTGGGAAAGGCTGCTTTTCGAGGCCGGTTTCGCCGCTGTCACCTGGCCGCGGGAGTACGGCGGCCGGGAACTGGATCTGTGGCATTGGCTGATATTCGAGGAGGAATTCTTTCGTGCGGGATTGCCGCAACGACTCAGCACCAATGGAATGAGCCTGCTGGCGCCTGCGCTCATCGAATACGGTACCTCGGACCAGAAAGACCGTTACCTCCGTCGGATGGCATCCCTGGAGGACATGTGGTGTCAGGGATGGTCCGAGCCCGAAGCAGGTAGCGATCTGGCGTCCCTGCGATCTGTGGCACGGCGTGACGACGAGGCGGCCGGATGGCGTTTGCACGGACGGAAGACGTGGTCGACACGCGGTGTCTTCGCCAATAGACTTTTCGGCTTGTTCCGAACCGGGGATGCCGATGGTCGCCACCGTGGATTGACGTACTTTCTGGTCGATCTCGACCAGCCGGGAGTGACCGTGAGCGCGGTCGGCAAGATGGATGGACAGCCGGGGTTTTCGGAGATCACCTTCGACGGTGCCTTCGTATCGGATGCCGATGTTCTCGGTGGAGTCGGCGCGGGATGGCAGGTGGCGATGATGACGGCGGGCAACGAGCGAAGCCTGTCGCTACGCAGCCCAGGACGGTTCACCGCTGCTGCCGAACGTCTTGTGGGCCTGCATCACGAAGCACCGGAGTGGATCCGGCAGGACCGTACGATCCAGCAGCGTGTTGTCGATGTCTGGATGCGTGCGCGCGAGTACGCACTGAGCACCGACATGGCAGTGACGGGAATCCTGCAGGGGCACAAGATCGGTGCCGAGTCCAGTCTGAGCAAAGTGTTCTGGTCCGAGCTGGATATCGAACTCCACGAGACCGCGATGGTGATATTGGACGGCAGGGCGGATCGGGAGAGTCGCTGGACCGAGGACTATCAGTTCTCGCTCGCGGGACCGATCTATGCGGGGACCAACGAGATCCAACGCACGATCATCGCCGAGCGAGTGCTGGGTCTACCGAGAAAGTGAAGACATGAATTTCGGATTCAGCGACACCCAATTCGAACTCGCGGGAGCGCTCGACGAAGTCCTGGCCGACATCTGTGGTCCGGGCGTGCTGCGTGCCGAATGGGAGAACCCGGGCAGTCGGCTGCCCGCGATCTGGACATCGCTCGGTGAACTGGGCCTCCTCGGTCTTGTTGTACCTGAGGATGCCGGCGGCCAGGGTGCGGCATGCGTCGATGTCGCGCTGATGTTCGAGAGGTGCGGTCGGCACGCGGTTCCCGGACCACTCGTCGAACACATTGTCGTTGTCGCACCGGCGGTGGGGGGCGAGGATCCAGCCGCCTTGTTGCCCGGCCTACTGGCCGGGACGACGATCGCCACCGCGGCCGAGCCCGGGCGTGACGAGGTCCGCTGGGCTGTGGAAAGTTCGGCCGTCCTCATGCCCGGAGCGGCGGGGTGGGTTTTGGCTGAGCGTCCGGAGGCACTCCCGGCGCAGCGTAGCGTCGATCGATCGGTCACCTACGGCACAATCACCCTCGGAGAGGCCGGGGTCACTCCGCTCGACGGCTACACGTTTTCGCCCGCGATTGAACGTGCGGCCGCCGTGGCGGTGTCCGCTCAGTTGATCGGAATCGCGGGCCACCTCATCCGATCCACGGTCGCCTATGTGAGGCAACGACATCAGTTCGGCGTTCCGATCGGTACCCAGCAGGCAGTAAAACACAAACTGGCCGATGCGGTCATTGCCCTCGAACACGCCCGCCCGGCCGTATACGCCGCAGCCTGGCAGGTGGATCATGATGGCGCCACGGCGCGGCGTGACGTCAGCCATGCCCGCGTGACGGCCGCGGAGGCGGCGTATCTGGCTGCGCGGACGGCGCTTCAATGTCACGGTGCAATTGGCTATACCTGGGAACATGATCTGCACCTGTGGTTCAAGCGAGTTCTCGCCTTGTCGACGGCCTGGGGAAGTATGAAGTTCCATCGGGATATTCTGTTGCGCGAAATCCTCGGGCAGGAGGCCTCGGCAACCTCGGCCTCCCCGCCAATGGCAAATGGACAGTCGCACGGTCGGTGATGTCGGCCTGCTCCGGATAGCAGTATGGGCGAGCCGGCCACACGTATGTGTATTGTCTCGCCTCTGGCCTTTCGTACCCGCGCACAGTATCCTGGATTCACACCGCGCGGCGCTGATCATGTTCATATGCCGGGGGCGAATACGTCAGCACGTGCGATGTGAGCAGCCGCCGAGGATTCGACGGATACGGTCGCGTTCGCAGTATGGGCGGGCGCCCCGACAGGCGTGAGGAGAGGTCGGAATGGGAAAACTCGACGGAAAGGTGGCATTGATCACCGGTGCAGCGCGAGGCCAAGGGCGCTCGCACGCCGAACGTCTCGCTGAGGAGGGCGCCGACATAATCGGTGTCGATATCTGCGAGCAGATCGACACTGTTACCTATCCGATGGCCACGTCGGAAGATCTCGAGGAGACGGTACGTCTGGTCGAGCAGCGCGGGCGTCGTATGGTCGCACAGGCCGTCGATGTCAGGAATGCCCCGGCGTTGAAATCCGCGGTCGCGGCAGGGGTCGCGCAGCTGGGCCGGCTCGATATCGTTCTGGCGAACGCGGGCATCATGTTCCAGGGGCTGTCTCCCGGTCGTGATGACGAGGCATTCCGCGACGCGGTCGAAGTGATGCTGGTGGGTGTGTGGAACACCATCCAGGCGGCGCTGCCTACGCTCGAACGGCAGGGCGAGGGCGGTTCGATTGTCATCACCAGCTCTGTGAATGGGTTGAAGGGGATGGTGGCCGGCACTAATGGCGGAAACTTCGGGTACGCGGCGGCGAAACACGGAGTCGTAGGACTTATGCGGATGTACGCCAATTACCTTGCACCACAAAGTATTCGGGTTAATACTATCCATCCGACCGGTGTGGATACCCCGATGCTCGCGGGTTTCGCCGAGTCGATGGCGACAGCCAATCCCGCACTTGCTGGAGGATTGGGTAATCCACTTCCCGTCCAATTGATCGAGTCTCGGGATGTGAGCAATGCGATCGCTTGGCTGGTCTCGGACGAGGCTCGTTATGTCACGGGTGTCACGCTTCCGGTGGACGCCGGAGCCTGCGTGAAGTAGATGTTTGTCGCGGTGCATCCGCCGTTGTCTGCACGTGGTTCGGGTGCCGGTTCGAATATTGCGCCGGCGTCTCCGTAGGAATGAGGGTGCTCGGTCTCGCGTGGGACGCGGACTTTCCGGCGAATGCGAGAGTCTCACGCGACAAATGCCGCATCGTGCCGTCTGCTGCTGGTCAGGTACATAGTATCCAGGATTCAATTATTGCGGAAACTCTTGACGGGCGCACATGATGACGGTTAAGCATGACGCTATGAAGCTCTCCGCGCAGCTGCGCTACATCCATCATCCCTTGGAAAACGCCAGGATCGCACTGGAACTCGAACAAGCGGGGGTGGACGTGGTCTGGGTGCCCGAGGCGTACAGCTTCGATTCGGTGAGTCTGCTCGGGTTCATGGCTGCGCGGACCGAGCGGATCGAGATCGCATCCGGGATCCTGCCGGTGTTCGGCCGGAGTCCGGCCGTCATCGCACAGACAGCGGCGGGCTTGGATGCGCTGTCCGGGGGGCGGTTCGTACTCGGGCTGGGCGCTTCGGGCCCGCAGGTGGTGGAAGGGTGGCACGGCGTTGCGTACGACCGCCCACTCGGCCGTACCCGCGACGTGGTCCAGATCTGCCGGAAGGTCTGGAGTCGTGAGGTCCTGGTGCACGAGGGGATCTACCGGATGCCGCTGCCCGTGGGCGAGGGCACGGGACTCGGCAAGCCGCTCAAGCTCATCAATCATCCCGAGCGGGAGCGAATCCCGATCTGGCTCGCGGCGCTGGGGGACAAGAACGTCGAGCTCGCCGCGGAGGTCGCAGAGGGCTGGCGCCCCCACATTTTTCTGCCCGAGAAAGTGGGCGAGATCTGGGGTGCCTCGCTCGCGGCGGGCCGGGCCAAGCGTGCTGCGGATCTGGGGCAGTTGCAGATCGCTGCCGGTGGCGTCCTCGCCATCGAAGAGGAGATGTACGAGGCCGCATGGCGTCAGGCCAGGGGGACCACGGCGCTCTACGTGGGCGGCATGGGCGCCAAAGGCAAGAACTTCTACAACGCTATGGTTGTGCGCTATGGGTTCGCGGAGGCTGCGGCTTCGGTGCAGGACCTCTACCTGAGCGGTCGAAAGGCCGAGGCGGAGGCAGCGCTGCCGGCCGATCTGATGCAGCGAACCAACCTGATCGGCTCTCCGGGGTTCGTGCGTGAACGCATCGCGGCGTTGCGCGAGGTCGGCGTGACGCATCTGCACGTAAATGTCGTGGCGACGGACACTGGCAAGGTGCTCGAGACCGTGAAGGAATGGATCTCGTGACAGGTGGTTCGCCGGCCGGTTTTGTAGCGGGCGCGCGGACAAACGTCTATGCTGTCGGCCATCGGGTGAGTGCTGATGAGCCATAAGAAGCTCGCATAGCATATCCTGGATACATGTCGGTCAGTCGTAGCCCGAAAAGGCGTGGCAAGCTCAGCCCACCGGGGAGCGGAAGCAATTCGGGTCGGATCGTCGACCGGATCACCCAGGATCTGCGCGAACTGATTCTGGAACACAAGATCGCCCCGGGGACGGTGCTCATCCAGACCGAATGGGCCGAGAAACTTCGGGTGAGCAGGACTCCGCTCCGGGAAGCGTTCCGGATACTCGAGCAGGACGGCTTGGTTCGTGTTTCCAACGGGAACCGGACGGTTCAGGTAGTCCAGTTCTCGGATCGGGAACTGAGGGACGTATACGAGGTGCGTGAAGTTGTCGATGGACTGGCGGCGCGTCTGCTCGCCATCGAGGGGTTGACCCCCGATCTCGACGTCGAACTCGCCGGTCTGCTGGAAACGATGGAGTCCTCGGCCGCTCCCTTCGATCCTGTTGTCTGGTTCTCGGCACACACGGCCTTCCATCTCCGCATCGCGGAGTCGTGTGGGAGCACGCGGGTGCGTCAGCAAGCGAGCTTGATCAAGATGACAAGCTTCTCATTGCATTCCTTCCTCGCGGAGTTGCCGCCGGTGGGCGGGAAACTTCAGCACATCCTCGAGGTCGCCGGCCGTCAACACCGTGCAATCTTCGACGCGCTGCGCAGTGGCAGCGGAGATCTCGCCGAGATGGCGGCCTGCGGCCATATTCGAACCACCTTGCAATCCGATCTCATTGCCGGCGCGACCGCCCGGGCGGATGCGCAAGTGGTTTGACGGTGCTCGGACCTGGAGCATCCCGAATGCCGACTGTGCGGCAGCCATTCGACGTGGCGATTTCGGCATGCTTCCAGTGCTTCTGAATGTCCGCAAGTGACGGTGAGTTCGAAGAAGCAGTAAGACCGGCAGCCGCGACCACGTAGGTTTCGCTCCCGCGTAACCGCCGGGGTGTTTCCAGCCGAACAGGTTGTATCCTGGATTCATGACTGAAGAGAATTCGCCCGGTGCCGAGACCGGCGGTGTACGGTACGACGTTGTCGACGGTGGGGTCGCGCTGGTTCGGATGAGTCGTCCGGAGTATCGGAACGCGCAGAACAGCGCTATGACGTACGCGCTCGATGACGCCTTCTATCGGGCTGCCGCGGATGACCGAGTGAAGGTGATTGTGCTGGCCGGCGATGGCAAGCATTTCTCGGCGGGCCACGATATCGGCACGCCGGATCGAGATATCGACAAACCTTTCGATCGTCGCGCAACGCTGTGGTGGGATCACAGTGACAAAAAGGGGGTAGCGAGCCGCTATGCCCGGGAGTCGGAGGTGTACCTCGGAATGTGTCGCCGCTGGCGCGAGATTCCGAAACCGACGATCGCGATGGTGCAGGGCGCGTGTGTTGCGGGGGCGCTCATGCTGGCTTGGTCTTGCGATCTGGTCATTGCCTCGGACGACGCGTTCTTCGCCGACCCCACGGTGCGGATGGGCATTCCCGGCGTCGAATACTTTGCGCACCCATGGCAGATGGGCCCTCGATTCGCCAAGGAGTTCCTGTTCCTGGGGGAGCGGGTCGATGCCGCGGCGGCGCAGCGGCTGGGAATGATCAACAGGGTCGTGCCGCGTGCCGAACTCGAGTCGAGCGTGCTGGACATGGCCAAGCGTATTGCCGCGATGCCGCAGCTGGGACTCGCGCTCGCCAAGCGGGCCGTCAATCAGTGTGAGGATTTGATGGGACTGCGCGACGGAATGGATTCGGTGTTCGGATTGCACCACGTTGCGCATGCGCACAACGCGGAGATGGGCCTGGATTCGCTCGCCGGCCATGATGCGCGCAGCATGCGAGACGCGGCCGGCCGGCGGTAGGGCATTCGTCCGCGCATGCCCGGGCGGACGATCTCGCTTCGGCCGGCGGGATGGTATCCTGGATGCAGAATGCTCGTGGTTGTCGGTCCGCGGCCTGTGCCGAACTTGGAGGAACGTCATGCAGTTACGTGTCGGATCGCGGTGGCGGAGTGCCGTGGACGAGACCCAGGTGGTTGTCATCCGTGCACCCGAAGGTGAGGTCGAGGTCACCTGTGGTGGCTACTCACTGGTCGCTGTGGATGCGGAGATCACCCCGGGGCTCTCCATTGCCGAGGGGCACGGGGGTGGGACGGTGCTGGGCAAGCGTTACATCGATCCGGAAACCGGCGTGGAATTGCTCTGCAGCAAGGCGGGTGCCGGTGCACTCTTCGTGAACGGGGAGAAGCTTCAGCTCAAATCCGCCAAGCCGCTCCCGGCGTCCGACTGAACAAGGGGCAATGTCATGAATATCGCGATGCTGGTCGACATCGCCGCCGAGACGGGTGGAGACCGGGTCGTCCTCGGGGACCCCGAGGACGGAACAACCTATGCCCAGCTGCGCGACCGCGTCCGTCGAGCCGGGGGGTTCCTGGCTCGGCGGCGGGTCGGCACCGTGGTGATGATCGGTGTGAACTCCGAGCTTCTCCCGATCGCATTGTTCGGGTCTGCGGTGGCAGGCTGCTCGTTCAGTCCGCTGAACTACCGCTGGTCGGACGCCGGCTTGCTCGCGGCGGTCCGCAGGTTGACCCCAGCGGTCGTCCTCGTCGACGACGATATGATGCCGCGCTTCGAATCGTTGCTCGGCGAGGACGGGGTCGAACTGATCGCCCGCTCGAGGTTCCTGGCCGAGGTCGTCACCGCGGAGCCGGTCGAGGCTACGGGTGAGCCGGAGTGCCCCGCTGTCCTGCTGTTCACGAGTGGCACGTCGGGTACGCCGAAGGTCGCGGTCCTGACACATCACAATCTGAGCTCCTACATCTTCGGGAGCGTCGAGCTCATGTCGGCGGGGGAGGGGGACGCTCAGCTCAGTTGTCTGCCGCCCTATCATGTCGGCGGGATCGTGAATCTGCTCAGCACACTGTTCAGCGGCCGCCGGATCGTGCAGCTCCCCGCTTTCGATCCCCGCACCTGGATCGACACCGTACGCAGCCTGAAGGTCACCCACGCCACCGTCGTCCCCACGATGGTCTCGCGGATCGTGGAACTTCTCGCCGTGGACGGTGGTGGGCTGCCCAGCCTGCGCAATCTCTCCTACGGCGGCGGTCGTATGCCCCGGCCGGTCCTCGAGCGTGTAATGGCCTTGCTCCCGGAGACGGGTTTCGTGAACGGCTATGGCCTTACCGAGACGAGTTCCACGATCACGGTGCTGGGCCCGGAGGATCATCGTCTCGCGCAAACGTCGGAGGACCCGGCGGTCCGCGCGCGGTTGGGATCGGTCGGCCGGGCGCTACCGACGGTCGAGTTGTCGGTGCGCGACCCCGACGGCAGACCCGTGCCGGAGGGCACGACGGGCGAGCTGTGGGTCCGGGGCGAGCAGGTCTCCGGGCGCTACGTCGACAATGACTTGCCCGGCGATGACGGCTGGTTCCATACCAATGACGCGGCGTGGATGGACGCGGAGGGCTACGTGTTCGTCGAGGGCAGGCTCGACGACGTGATCGTGCGTGGTGGCGAGAACATTTCTCCCGGTGAGGTCGAGGACGTATTGCTCGATCATCCGGAGGTCGCGGACGCGGGTGTGATCGGACTCCCGGACGACGACTGGGGTGAGCGGGTAGTGGCCGCTGTGGTGCCGGTCCAGGGGCGGACGCCGGATCCCGCCTCGCTGCAGGACTGGGTACGCGAACGGCTGCGCTCCAGTAAGACGCCGTCGACGATCGCTCTCGTGGATTGCCTGCCGTACAACGACAACGGCAAGCTCATGCGGCGCTCGCTCAAGAGCGGTCTCGCGGAGACCGCCGACAGCTGAACTCGGGCGGACTCCGTCGGGAGCCGCACGCGTCCCCATGCCTCGAAAGCGCTGGGGTATCCGCGTCGACAGGAAGAACAGGGCACCCAGAAGAATTGTATCCTGGATGTATTTTACGGAGGTGGAGACTGCTATGCGTACAGACGGCAATCCGGACGGGGGAAGTCGACGATGAAAGTCCTGGACGGTGTCCGTGTGGTCGAGATGGCCTCGTACCTGTTCGTTCCCGCCGCCGGCGCAATCCTTGCGGAGTGGGGCGCGGACGTGGTCAAGATCGAACATCCCGAACGTCCCGATCCGCAGCGGAGCTTGGTGATCGCCGATATGAGCGTCGGAGACGAGCCTTTCGAGCCGCTGATGCAGCAGACCAACCGCGGCAAGCGCAGCGTCGGGCTCGACGGTGGCACGCCGGCGGGCTACGAGGTCCTCCGCAAGCTGGTGAGCGGGGCGGACGTATTTCTCACCAACCTGCTGCCCGAGAGCCGTCGCAGGCTGGGGGTGGATGTCGACGACATCAGAGCGATGAACCCGGATATCGTCTACGTGCGGGGGAGCGGCTACGGTCCCGTCGGTGCGGACAGCGTGATGCCCGGCTTCGACGGAACCACCTTCTGGGCGCGCGGCGGCGCGGCGGACAACCTCACACCGGGCGGGGCGCTACAGCCGACACCGATGCGGCCCGCGCTCGGTGATCTGCCCGGCGCCACATCGGTGGCCGGTGCGGTCGCGGCGGCGCTGTTTCACCGCGAGCGTACCGGCGAGCCCCCGCTTGTCGACGTATCTCTGTTGAACGTCGCGGTCTGGGGCAACTCTCCGGCGATCATTGCCTCCGCGGTCCGCGGCGAACAGATCCCCAAAACGGCGCGCGAGGATAATTCCAACCCGTTGTCGCTGGCGTACCGCACGAAGGACGACCGCTTCGTCAAGCTTTCACTGTTCCAGTCGGACCGCTACTTCGAGAAGCTGTGCGAGGGCCTAGGCGCACCCGGGATTGCTTCGGATGCAAGGTTCGCCGACTCGGCGGCGCGCGCCGCGAACCGGCAGGCGTGCACCGCGGCGTTCGACGCCGTATTCGGCAGCATGCCCCTCGCCGAGATCGAATCGCGGCTGGCGGACCTCGGCGGGCCGTGGTCGCGAGTACAGAACACCTACGAGGTCGGCCGGGATCCGCAGGTCCTGGCAAACGGCTACCTGACCGAGGTCGATGTGGACGGCCGGAAGATTCCGGTCGCGGCTTCCCCGTGGCAGTTCGGCGAGACCCGGTACCCGCTCCGCGCCGCACCCGGCCACGGGGAGCACACGGACGAAGTCCTGCTCGAGTTGGGATTGGAGTACGAGGAGATTCTCGAGCTGAAGGTCTCCGGCAGCGTCATGTAGTCGATCATCCCGGGCAAAGACCCAGTTCCGTCTCGACGTCCGGGTGATCACCTCGTGCATATCCCGGAGATCGTCCGCACCGACGGGCGCCACCTCGACCGGCGGTCGCTCACAGTGCGAACGAGTCCCTGCGGCGAATCGGCCCTCGAACCCGGTCAACCACCGATTGTGCCGTCGTTCGTTGTTCCGAGTCCGCGTAGGATCACATCGACCATCCGGCGAAGCATCGGCTCCCGGCGGGCGTCGGTCGGTAACGCCCTGTAGACAGCCACTGTGAGGCGCGCGAGCAGATCCGAGTCGACGTCAGGCGCCAGAATGCCCTCTTCCTTGCCTGCGGCGATGAGCTGATCCAACTTCGTCAGTGCGCGATGGAGAGCATCTGTTATCGCACCGGGAGGGGTCGAGTACACCATAACCAAACTCGCTGCGGCTGCGGACAAATCAGGATCGATCATTACCCGAAGCAACGTCTCCCGGGCCGAACACCCGGACTGCTGAGCGCATTCGATCTGCGAAACCGTTCGATCGTAGTGCCATACGACCATCGCTTCGAGTAAGGCGGCGCGTGTTGGATATGACTTGTATACGGTCCCCTTGCTCACCCCGGCCAGCTTGGCTACGTCATCCATAGTCGTTGCAGCACCGAGGCGCTGAAAAGCCTCGCGTGCTGCTCGTTGTACGCGCTCCCTGTTGGCTCTCGCGATTTCGCCTTGCGTCATCGTCACCTCCCCGACCGAAACTACCGTAGCAACACACCGGGTCGATCGACAGTTGCGCCGATCTTCTGTCCGGGTAAAACCGCGGGTCCGGAATTCCGGCGGCGGCGGGCGCAGCCGGCCGGCGGTCGGGTCTCTGCTCTGTCGAGCCGACCCGCGCACAGCCCGGTTTCCGATCATTCGCCGGATGGCGGTTCACCGCCACCGCGGCGAAACCGTACCGGAAATCGATTCCGCAGGTGGATTCCGGAACACACTTCGGCGGTATCCGGTGAACCGGTTCGCCGACCGCGTGGCCCCAGTCCACCCCGGGTGGCGACCTGCACAAACTCATAGTTGACGCACAGCGTCAACTATGGTTGTGTGTTGCAGGACACACACATTTGTGGCAGACGGGTAGCGCGCCTATCGCAGCCGAGTCATGACTCCGCGCCCGTCGTACTCGAGGAAGAATCATCCGTGAAAAAGCAATTACATCTCGCAGGTTTCGTCGAGGCATCTCACCTGTCGCACAGCCAAGCGACGTGGAAGAATCCGCGAACGTCCAGAGATTTTCTACGCCCGGAGTACTACCAGCATCTCGGTCGAGTCCTCGAGCAGGGCAAGTTCGACCTCATGTTCTTCGGTGACAGCCTGAGTGTCCCGTCTCGCTATGCGGGCAGTATCGAGGCTGCACTTCGCTATGGCATCTCCGGTGCTGTGGATCTGGATCCACGAGTCGTGCTGCCCATGGTTGCCGCTGTCACCGACAAACTGGGTTTGGTTGCGACCTCCTCGACAACATATTTTCACCCCTTCGATGTAGCTCGGCTGTTCGCCACTCTCGACCATTTGACGGCCGGACGAGTCGGGTGGAACGTGGTCACATCGGTGGGCAAGTCCGAGGCGGCCAACTTCGGGTTCGAACAACATTTGGAGCACGACGAACGCTACCGGCGGGCGGACGAGTTCATCAGCGTCGCATACAAATTGTGGACCAGTTGGCAGCCCGGCGCACTGTGGTACGACCGGGAACGTTCCATATTCGCGGACCCTGAGGGGGTCGCGCCCATCGATCACGACGGCGACTATTTCAAAGTCGAGGGACCGCTGACGGTTCCGCGGTCGCCCCAGGGCCGCCCCGTGATTCTGCAGGCCGGAGCGTCGCCGAGCGGACGTGCGTTTGCGGCACGATGGTCGGAGGTCATCTTCACCGTGAACCCGGACGCAGCGGGGCGTCGTCAGTTCTACGATGACATGAAAACGCGTGTATCGAACTTCGATCGAGACCCCTCGCAGGTCCAGGTTCTTCCCGCTTTCATGCCGATCGTGGGTGAAACCGAAGCCATCGCGATCGAGCGCATGCAGCATCACAACTCGCTTCTCGACCCCGAAGCGGGATTGGTCATGATGTCGTTCCTGCTCGACTACGACTTCTCGAAACATGACCTCGACCAGCCGGTGGGCGATATCGACGTGCCCGGTATCCAGGGTTTGTTCCAAGTCGTACAGCAGCTGTCGTCGACCAAGAACAACACGTTGCGTGACGTGGCCAAAAGTTTTGGCGCATCCCAGCTGTGCCCACTTCTGGTGGGAACAGGGGCGCAAATCGCCGATGAAATCGAGCAGATGCTCGCCAATGGCGAACTGGACGGGATGATGATCGTTCCACCGCAGATTCCGGGAGGGTTCGAGGACTTCGTCGCTCTGGTTGTTCCGGAGCTGCAGCGCCGCGGTATCTTCCGCACCGAATACACCGGATCGACACTGCGTGACCATCTGGGGCTCGGGCCGGCGGCCTTCCTGTGAACCCCATCCGCAAATCGCACTCAGGACACTCGCACTCAGGATAACCAGAGGTACCTCCATGAACCCGTCACAAGCCCTTCTCGTCATGCACGCGCAACCTCCTTTGACGGACCTCGCTCCCGATCGCGATTGGCTCGACAATATTGGAGCCGCTATCGAGGCGGCTCGCGCGAGTGACGTATTGACGATATTCGTCGCCGTCGGCTTTCGGTCCGGGTATCCCGAGATGGCCCTCGGCAATCCACGGCGACAAATGTTGGAACCAGGTCAGCTGCTGTTGCGGGGTATCTCCAACTCCTTCGACGCCCAGATCGCGCCGGGGGCCGACGACATCATTGTCGAGACGACTCGGCTCAATGCGTTCGTCGGAACAGATCTCTCGGAGATCCTTCGCTCCCATGGAATCCGGCACTTGACTCTCGCTGGGATATCGACCGGCGGCGTTGTCCTGGCCACTCTGGTCCACGCCTTCGATCATGACTTCGCGACCACTGTCCTCAGTGATGCCTGCGCCGATTCCGACCGTGACACCCACGACACACTACTGAAGCACTTCAGCTCGAACGCGCCGCTCGACGCCACCGTTGTCACCACAGCGGAGTGGACGAACTCGCTCAGGTGACTACCCCGGGACTCGACCGCCGGCGCCTCTGTACGGCCAAGTCCCGGCACTGCCGTCACAACTGGATACCCATCTATTCCTGAATCGACTCTCATATGACGCATGAAACCGAAGTGACCGAGACAGTATCGACGACATCCGACTCGACATCGGTGAATGGTCTGAATCCGTCATCGCTGCGGACTGCGTTCTCGCATATTCCTTTCGCAGTGGTGGCGATCGGCGCGGACACCGGCCTCGAGCGGTTGGTGATGGCGGCCAGTACATTCGTTCCCGTCTCATTGGACCCGCCGCTTGTCTCATTCTGTGTACAGAACGAATCCCGGACATGGCGCGCGCTGGGCGTCCTACCACACCTGGGGATCAGCGTTCTCACCACCGCGCACGACAACGCGGCGCGCACGTTGGCCTCCAAACACGGTGATCGCTTCGTCGACGTGACCACTACGGCACACACGAACGGAGCTCTCTTCATCGACGGATGTGAGCTCTACCTGGATGCCACGGTCGACAATGAAGTCGCCGCCGGCGACCACATGATCGTAGTCCTGCGGGTGAATTCACTCGACTGCGCCGGGCAGGCCGTGAAGAACCATCCGCTGATATTCCACGGAAGCCGGTTTCGGAAGCTCGCTCTGTGACCGACGCCGGGCACAGCACGTACCGGTTTCTTCCGGAACCGCCACATAAGAGGGAGAAATGAGATGACAAGTAGTGGAAAACTACGGGCGCTCCTCGAAGCCGGTCCCGTCCGCGCCGCAAGTTGTTTCGATGCGTTATCCGCTCGACTTGCGGAACTTGCCGGTTTTCAATCGATCCACCTCACGGGATTCGGCGTCGAAGCAACCCAGATCGGTGCCCCGGATATGGGTTTGACTTCCCTGGGCGAGTTGGCGAATCATGCCGGTCGCATTGCGCAGGCTGTATCAGCGCCGATAGTGGCGGACATCGACACTGGCTTCGGCGGCGCCAACAACATCGCCAGGACCATTCGAACAATGGAAGCTTCCGGAGTTGCGGGAGTTCATATCGAGGATCAGGTCTTCCCCAAGCGTTGCCCCACGCTCGATGGACGGGTTGTTGTCTCTTCTGGAGAAGGGGCAGCCCGAATCAGGACTGCTGTCGATGCGCGCGGTAACGAGGATTTCGTCATCATCGCCCGGTCGGATGCCGATATCGAGTCCATCGATGCGGTAATCGAGCGGTGCAACCTCTATCTCGCCGCGGGCGCGGATATGGCGATGCCGACCTTCCTGAATGTTGATGGGACCTCGTACTTCAGCCTCGCGCCGGACGAACAGATGGAGGTTCTCGTTCGCCTCAACGAAGGTATCGAGGGCAAGGTCATGAGCCTCGGCGTCGAGCCACCCAAGGGATACACCATCGCAGATATGGAGAAAGCCGGCTTCGCATTCACCATGTGCGTCGGTCCGCCTCTCGCCGCAGTCGCCAATGCGTTGTCCGATTTATTCTACGAGCTGCAATCCACCGGTTCCGATTCCGGCTACTTCGACCGGAATCCCGGCAAGTATCAGGATACTGTGGCGATAATGCAGGCACTCAAGTTGGACGACTTCATCCAGACGGACGAACGTTACGCTCGCGCGTTCGGAGATGGTCTCACCTGAGCGCATGGAGGCATGATGTCTACGGAATTTCTCGACGGCACCGCGCCTCGCCCTGCTTTCGGGCGCGTCGGCACGGCGGTGGTGTCGTGAGCCGGATTGCCGCCGCGATAGCGGCCATGCGGGCGGGCCGGCCGGTACTGGTAACCGACGACGCGGATCGGGAGAACGAGGGCGATGTCATTATCCCCGCCCACGATGTGACCGCGGAATGGATCGGGTGGACGGTCCGGCACACGTCCGGTCTGCTGTGCGCGCCGTTGACGGGGGCGCGCGCGGACGCGCTCGAGTTGCGGGCGATGGTCGCCGACAATCAAGATCCAAAGCAGACCGCCTATACCGTCACCGTGGATGCGGCGCACGGCATCAGCACCGGCATCAGTGCTGCCGACCGGGCGACCACGCTGCGAACACTGGCCGCGCCCGCGACGACAGCGCACGACCTGATCCGGCCGGGACATGTGCTGCCGCTACGCGCGCGGCCGGGCGGTGTACTGGAACGGCCCGGCCACACCGAGGCCGCTGTCGATCTCTGCACACTGGCGGGGCTTCCGCCGGTCGGGGTCATCGCCGAACTGGTCGCCGATGACGGCTCGATGCTCAGGATGCCGGGTATCGAAGCGCTGGGGGCACAGTACGACCTCCCGGTGCTGACGGTCGCCGAACTGATCGCCTATCGCACGACGCATCCGACGAGGGCTCCGGCCGCAATGCCGCAACGCGTGATTCGTGTCGACGAGTCGGCGATGCCGACCAGGTTCGGGACGTTCCGGGCCATTGGGTATGCGGATCAGCACACCGGGGCCGAACATATCGCGCTGGTCTCGCCTGGCGAACTCGGCCGCCCCGCCCTGGTTCGAGTGCACTCGGAATGCCTCACCGGCGAATCCTTCGCCTCGTTGCGCTGCGAGTGCGGCCCGCAACTCGACGCCGCCCTCCGGCAGATCGCGCGGGCCGGCGGCGCTGTGGTGTACCTGCGTGGGCACGAGGGGCGCGGTATCGGGTTGTTGAAGAAGCTGGCCGCCTACCGGCTCCAGGACGTCGGTTTCGATACCGTGCAGGCGAACCTGGAACTGGACGAACCGGCGGACGGCCGGGAATACGGTGCCGCGGCGGCGATCCTGCATGATCTGGGTGTCGACGCGGTACGGCTGCTTACCAACAACCCGGCCAAGATCGCCGGCCTCGAGGAGTTCGGGATCTCGGTCGTCGAACGTCTCGCACTGCATGCGGGTGTCACATCGGCGAATGTGCGGTACCTCGAAGCCAAGCGGGTTCATATGGGTCATCTGCTGCCGACCGCTGCCGAGACCGCCCGCCCTGATGTGGCAGCGGCCACAGTCCGGGGCCCCGGACTGCGGCCGGCCTCCTCGTGACACGGGGTGCGCGTTATCGCGCAATATTCGCGGACAACATGTCTACAAGCGGCAGCGACCCCCCGTCGGGCTGATTCGGGTTACGCCGCGCCACCGGACTGCGAAGTCGCGGCGATGTCACCCAGGAAGCTATACATCAAATCGTCCGGGCGACGGGCGCTGATCGGCGCTTTGGCCGACCCGAGCACGCCGTTGTCGTAGTTGTAGGACTCCGCACTCTGCGTCACCCAGTCGATCATCACGATCCGGTCGATGATTCGCCATTCCTGACCGCGTTTCTCCAGTTTATCGAGATACCGACCACCCTGGATCAGGTCATAGGGAGAGCCGTTGCCATTGCGTACAGTGTGAAAATTTTGCGAATAGGTTTCCACATCGGCGTGATTGCTGTCGACGAACCGAATCAAACTACCGCCGAGGAAGTGCTGTGTGCGAATAGTGTGCTCCCGCAGGTACGGGATGATCTTCTCGAATACGTCGTAGGCGTTCCCTTCGAAATCGCCATGCCAGTCATGAGCGTCGGGCCAGTAGACAGTTTCGAGTAAGCCTGAATCGAGTCGATCGATGGACTGCGCATAGCGCATCATGCAGTCTCGTATTTTCTCGCGGTCCAACAACTCGGTGAGCAGGTCGTTTGTATTCTGCGTCATGGTGCCATGACCTCCTGGGGCCGAGTAGGGGGCGTACGACTTGGTGTTCTTTGCGGTACCAACCTTGTGCGGGAGTACCGGATCCAGGATACATCTTCCGGAATTTATGCGTCGGTGAATGAGGTTGCTGAATATGGGAATAGGAATGAGCTCATCGCTCAGCGCTCGCGGCGGCTGCCAGCGCGAGTTTGCGCCCAACGAGCGGGCCGAGTTCTGGATGGGCGAGGACGGCCGGATCGGGATGCTCTCGCGCGGCTGGAGACTCGTGACGAACCCTGCGAGCCGCCGGCTAGAGCCCGAGCGACTTGGCGATGATGGTCTTCATGATCTCGCTGGACCCTCCGTAGATACGGCTGATCCGGGAGTCGGCGTACATGCGGGCGATCGGGTACTCCGTCATATAGCCGTAGCCTCCGAAGAGCTGGAGGCACGAATCGACGATTCGGCCCTGCATTTCGCTGCAGAACAGCTTGACTCTCGCGGCGTCGTCCCCGGACAGCTTGCCGGCGTCGAGTTCGATCACGGCCCGTTCCAGCATCGACTCTGCTGCCGTCACCTCTGCGGATGCGGTGGCAATCTGGAACTTCGTGTTCTGGAAGGACGAGAGCGCCTTGCCGAAGACCTGACGTTCCCGCACGTAGCGCACGGTCTCGGTGATGGCGGCCTGTGCCGTGGCAACGGATCCGAGGGCCACGCTCAGTCGTTCCTGGGCCAGGTTGGCGGTGAGGTAGCCGAAGGCGGCCCCCTCCTCGCCCAGGCGGTTCTGCACCGGGACGTGCACGTTGTCGAAGAACAGCTCGGCGGTGTCGGCGTACTTCATCCCGATCTTCTCGAGGTTGCGTCCGATGGAGTAGCCGTCCATTCCCGCCTCGACGACCAGCAGGGTGAGCCCGCTGCGCCGGTCGGCCTCCGTCCGCGAGGTCCGTGCGACGACGATGATCAGGCCGGCATTGATCCCGCCCGTGATGAATGTCTTCGCGCCGTTGAGAACATAGTGGTCGCCGTCGAGGACGGCCGAGGTCGAGATGCCGCTGAGGTCGGAACCGGTGCCGGGCTCGGACATCGCGATCGCCGTCATCTTCTCACCGGACGCGATGGCGGGCAGCCACCGTTCGGCCTGCTGGGTGTCCGAACAGCTGAGGAAATAGGGGAGTACGACGTCGGTGTGCACCCGCATGGGGGACATCTGAAGATGGGCGGCGATCATCTCCTGCGCGACGACCATGTTGTAGGTGAAGCTGGTCTGTCCGCCCCCGCCGAACTTTTCGGGCACCTGGAGGCCGAGCAGTCCGAGCCGGCCGGCCTCACGGTAGAACTCGGGGTCGATCCGACGCTGCTTCTCCCACTTCTCGACCTGAGGCTTCGCCCGGCTCTCCAGGAAGTCGGACACCATGATCCGCAGCGATTCGTGATCGGGGCCGTAGATGGTCGAGCGCATGGGTTTCCCTCCGACTGTTTGCAGCTGTCGCAGCAACGGTAATGGCTCTACATCCTGGATACAATATGCTTCGCATTGCTGATTTTTCGCTGGTGCGTGCGGCCGTCGTGTGCCGACGAGAGGCTACAAGCTTCGGGTGGACCGCAAAGGATTGTGTAAGAGAATCCTGGATGCAATACTGACTTCAACGCGTCGACTGTGAGGCGGATCACGAAGGTGACCGGATCGAGCTCTCGAGCCACACGCCCGGTATTCGTCCCGTCCGACCCGTTCATTTTCTGATGAAGTTCGATGTCGTTCTGACAGAGATGGAGTGCAACATGGCCGACCCAATCGCCACTGGTGTCGACAAGGCGGAACTCGCCAAGAAGTATGCCGAGGAGCGTGCCAAGCGAATCCGGACCGACGGCGTCAAGCAGTACAAGGAGATCGAGGTCGGTTCGGAGCTCGAGGTCGACCCATTCACGGAAGTTGCACCGCGTGACCCCATCTCGAAGGATGTCGAGGTCGCCATCGTCGGTGCCGGGTGGTCGGGCCAGCTTTCCGCGGTTCGCCTGCGTCAGGAAGGCATCGATGACATCGCCATCATCGACAAGGCCGCGGACTTCGGCGGGACCTGGTACTGGAACCGGTATCCCGGCATTGCGTGCGACTGCGACTCGTATGTGTATCTGCCTCTCCTCGAAGAGACCGGTTACATGCCGACGGTGAAGTACGCGCCCGGTTCGGAGATCCTCGATCACGCGCGTGCAGTCGGCCGGATGTACGACCTCTACAAGAACGCGATCTTCCAGACGTACGTCACCGATGTGACCTGGGACCGCAAACTCTCGCGCTGGATTGTGACGACCAATCGTGGCGACGCGATCCGGGCTCGTTTCGTGATCACCGGCACCGGCGGAGTTCTGCACCGGCCGAAGCTGCCGGGCATCCCGGGCATCGAGAAGTTCGAGGGTCACTCCTTCCACTCGAGCCGTTGGGATTACGAGTACACCGGCGGAGACTCGTTCGGGAACCTCGACAAACTCGCAGACAAGCGAGTCGCCGTGATCGGTACGGGACCGACTTCGTTGCAGGCGTTTCCGCACATTGCCGAGAGTGCGAAGGAGGCGTATCTGGTGCAGCGGACGCCGACCATCGTCGGTGTGCGAGACAATGGGCCGACGGACCCGGCGTGGTATTCCGCTCAGCAGCCGGGGTGGCAGCAGGCTCGAATGGATAATTTCGAGGCGCAGATGGCGGGAATCCCGGTCGAGGAGAAGATCGTCACCGACGATTGGACCCGCGTGTGGGGCATTCCGCCGCTGAAGATTCCGGCTGACGGCTCCGCCCCCGACCTCGCCGCGTATATGGCCGAGCTCGAAGAGAACGACATCGTGCAGATGGAGCGAATTCGCGCCCGAGTGGACGAGTTGATCGATGATCCGGAGTTGGCCGAGCGGCTCAAGCCGTGGTACGCCACCCACTGCAAGCGCCCGGGCTTCCACGACAGCTACCTGCAGTCGTTCAACAAGCCGAACGTGCACTTGATCGATACCGAGGGGAAGGGCGTCGACAAGATCACCGCCAAAGGGCTGGTGGTCGATGGCAAGGAGTATGAAGTCGACCTGATCATCTATGCCACGGGCTTCGAGTCTGCGGTGTCGCCCGGACGGTCCGGCGGCTTCGAGATCACCGGCGTCGACGGTCTGACTCTGGCCAAGGCTTGGGAGCAGCGAGTCAGGACGGTCCACGGTATCCAAGCCGCCGGGTTCCCGAATATGTTCCACATCGGGGCGCTTCGGCAGGCTGCGGTGTCGGTGAACCTGCTCTACGTCTACGACGAGCAGGCCAAGCACGTGGCCAAGCACATCAAGCAGCTGGTCGAGGACGGCGTGGTGAAGCTGGATGTCACCGAGACAGCCGTACAGGAGTGGTGCGACACGATGGACTCCAAAAACGGCCTGGTCTTCAATGCCGAGCAGGTTGCGCTGTGTACACCGGGCTACTTCAACAACGAAGGCGACTTCGACACGGCGGGCACGTTCGAGCACGGCCGACCGATCTGGGCGGATGCGTACGGTGGCGGGGCGTTCGAGTACACCCAGGTGCTCGCGGCATGGCGCGAGTCCAAGGAGTACGAGAGCAGGGCGATCATCGAGCGTGCCGGCGCCTGAGATCTGGGACGAACTCGCGCGAGGGGTGGCACCGTGGTGTGTCACCCCTCGACGGATGGTGTCGTTCTTGTGTTGCACGCCTTTTGTGCGAAGTACTGACGTTCAAATTCGAGGAGTCAGATGTCTGTTCGCAAATGCTTGGTAGGGGTTTTTGCGGTTCTCGTGTCATTGCTGGCTGTTGTGGCTTGCGCCGCTCCGCGGGCGGACGAGGCTGCGACAAACAGTGCGGGGCAAACGGTGGTGCATTATCTCGATTACGGACCTTCACTTACCAATCTCAGCGTGTACCAGGCTCAGGCCAAAGATTATTTCGCGGACGAGGGCGTCGCATTGGAGTCGTCGACCGGGCTGTACTCGGCCGCCCAGTTGACTCAGACACTCTTGCAGGGGGAAGTGGACATCATCGTGTCCGGGTCCACAGCGCCGCTCCCTCTCGTTGCCCAGGGACGTGACGTGGTGGTCGTCGGTACGGTCTTGGCGCCAGCGCCGTTCCAGCTGACTGTCAACGAGAAGTCTCTCGCGGCGCTGGACGCTATCGGAGTTACCCCTTCCTCGCCGATCGACGAGAAGCTGGCCGCACTGAAGGGCATGACTCTGGGGTCGGCGGCCGCCGGCTCCACAACAGACCTGATGTTGCGCTACGTCTTGACGGAGTCGGGTCTCGATCCGGCACACGATGTAGTCATCAAGCCGATCGCTGACGCACCCGCGCTGGTCGCGGCCGCCAAGGAGGAGGCGGTCGATGGTTTCGTCAGTTTCCCCCCGCAGACGCTGCAGCCGGTGACCGACGGCTGGGGCACTGTCTTTATCGATTTCCTCGAAGAAGCGCCAGACATGGTCGATATTCCGGTGATCGACGTCGTGACAACGAGAGCGTTCCTCGAGAAGAACCGCGATGCCGTTGTCGGTTTCCTCCGGGCGCTGAGCCGCGCCCAGGAAGACATCGCTGTAGGCCTGTCGGAAGCGGACGCCGAAAACCTCCACGACAAGTTCTACCCGAAGACGGACGTAGAAGTGTTCGCAAGCTCGATAGCGGCTGTTTCCCCGGCCCTTGACACTGGGTTGGTGCCTTCCCCGGGGCGGTTCGATCTGCTCACCGAGGTGGCGTCGGCAGGTACGAACTCGCCTATCGATGTTGCATTCGAACAGGTGGTCGACACTGAAGCCGCAGAGGAGGTAATCGAACGATGACCGTTATGCGAAACCCGCTCCGAGCGGATCGAAGATCGGGCAGTTCACAAGATTCCACGTCCGATTTGCGAGTCAGATTCATCGATGTTGCAAGGCGATTCGATACAGAGAAGTCCGTGTTCACTGCCGTTGAGCACATAGATCTCGCCGTCGCGCAGGGAGAAATCGTCACGCTCGTAGGACCGAGTGGTTGCGGCAAGTCGACGCTGCTCAATATGGCCGCAGGACTGATGCCGGCGAGTGAGGGCGTCGTCGAGTACGACGGTCGACGAGTGCAGGGCGTGAATACCCAGGTAGGGTATGTCACTCAAAAGGACCTGCTACTTCCCTGGCGCACTGTCGAATACAACGTCGGTCTCGCTTTGGAGATTCAGAAGGTCCCCAAGGCCGAGCGGCGTGAACGAGTCACGCGAGTTCTCGAGTTGGTCGGTCTCGGCGGGTTCGCTGACCGCTACCCGTCACAGCTCTCCGGGGGGATGCTCAAGCGGGCAAGTCTGGCTCAGACCCTGGTTTACGAGCCCACAACCATCCTGATGGACGAGCCGTTCGGGGCGCTGGACGCGCAACTTCGGCTCGCTCTACAGCAAGAATTGCTGTCCATTTGCGGTGCATACGGCACTACAATAATATTCGTCACACATGACTTGGAAGAAGCGATTCTTCTGGCTGACCGTGTCGTCGTCTTCGGCAAATCTCCTGGGCGCATTGTCCACGTGGAGCCGGTCAACTTCGAGCGACCCCGCGACCTGACGAAACTCCGTAGCCTAGACGAATTTCGCCAGGTGTGGGATGAGCTGTGGGAGCGCCTCGCACAGCAACTGCAGGAAACGGGAGTTGCCTGATGGCCAGTACTGTCGAGCTGCAATTTTCGGACATCGACAAAGCCTCGTCGAGCACGCAGTCCAGGCGCTCGTTCAAGGCACGGTGGAAAGAATCTCGCGGAATCCTCCTGGGCACGCAAGTGGCGATCCTCTGTGCATTGACAGCCTTGTGGGAGTTTGTTTCGGGTAACCCGGGTGAACCTCATGTGCTCATCGACAAGTTCTATGTCAGCCAACCCACAGAGATTTGGGCGGCATTGGTCGACTGGGCGAAGGACGGGATTCTTCTTCCCAGCGTCGCAGTGACATTGGAAGAGGCACTCCTTGGTTTTTTTGCTGGTGCGGTGATCGGTTTACTCGGAGGAATTCTTCTCGGGATCAACCAGTATCTGGCGAAAATATTCACGCCTTTCGTCAATGCGATCTACAGCATTCCCCGGACGGCACTCGTTCCGCTCTTCATGCTGTGGTTCGGCATCGGCCTGATGTCGAAAGTCGCATTGGTGGCCGCTGTGGTGGCATTTCTGGTGTTCTTCTCCACCTTCGCGGGAGTCCGGGATGTCGACCGTGAATTGATCGACAAGCTTCGTTTGATGCGGGCATCGACTTGGCAGGTGCACACCAAGGTGACGGTGCCGTCCGCAATGACCTTCATAATCAGCGGACTCAATATCTCTGCCCCTTACGCGTTGGTAATGGCTGTGACCGCGGAGATGCTGGGATCCAACCGAGGTATGGGGTATTTGCTCATCAACTCCACTGGTCAGTTCTACACGGCGGGCGTCTTTGCCGCGCTGGTGATGATGATGGGGGTCGGAGTCGTCTTCATGTTCGGCATTCAGTTGCTTTCCAACCGACTGCTGAAGTGGAAGAACGCCCGCGCGATCCGTGAGGAGTTCTGACAGTGCGGCCAGAGTGGAGATGACAGCTGCCGCTGCCCCGAACAGCGAAACAACCCCCAAACCCCGATCGGACCTGGCCGGAACCGTCAGCGCAACTCACGAAAAATCGAGGCTGATCGGCAGTCCGGTGGCGCGACAGCATGCAGCTGCCGAGTGTGGGTGACCGGCTTGATGCGAACCGACGATCAGGCTGCCGATATTTCGGCGTTCCAAAGGGCATGTGCACGCCGGCTCCCGGAGCCATAGCCGACGCCACAGCACGGCCCCGCCTCGGACGGCGCGTTCTCTGTGACCGGGCAGGCTGCCGCCGTCGATGCAGGACACACAGTCCTGCGGGTTTCGATCCCGCGCCTGTGGACCGATGGGGTCGCAGGCATGCGCAGGCAGCGCTCGACTCGATTGCCCGACCGCGACGACCCGAACGACCAGGGTGAGGTCGTCCGGGTGCTCAGGGCCTCAGAAAGGGAGTGCGTAGACCTTGGACTCGAGGTAGGCGTCGATACCCTCGGGTCCCCATTCGCGCCCCAGGCCGGATAGTTTGCGTCCGCCGAACGGGGCGTGGTCCTCCAGGGTGAAGCAGTTGATCGATACTGTTCCGGATTCGAGTCGCTGTGCCACCTTCTCCGCCTGGTCCTGGTCGCCGAGCACAGCCCCGGAAAGGCCGTAGTCACTGTCGTTCGCTTGTGCCACGGCGTCGTCGACAGTCGTGTACGGGATGGCGACCGTCACGGGACCGAAGACTTCGTTGCGGGCGATCTCCATGTGGTTGTGCACATCACGCAGTAGCGTGGGCTGGTACCACGAACCGCGATCGAATGCCTCGACCCGCGAGCCGCCAGTGACGATGCGGGCGCCTTCGGTGAGTGCCCGGGTTACGAAGCCCTCGATGCGTTCGAGCTGCGCCGGGGTGGTGATAGGACCGAAAGTGGACGAGGGGTCCATCGGGTTCAGCGGACGAATCCGGTCGATCGCCGCGCCGAGCAACTCGACGAACCGTTCGTAGTCGTCCTGCTGGATCAGGAGCCGGGTCCACGCCACGCAAGCCTGCCCGGTGTTGAACATCGAGCCCTTGACCACCTGGTCCGCGGCAGCGGCGAGGTCGGCCCCCGGCAGCACGACACACGCCGACTTCCCGCCGAGTTCGAGGGTGAGTCGCTTCAACCGGTCGGAGGCGGAGCGCATGATCGCCTGGCCCCCGGCCACACTCCCCGTCATCGCGATCTTCTGGACATCGGGATGCTCGACAAGCAGCTCCCCGGCGCTGCGTCCACCGGTGACGATGTTCAGTACGCCCGCGGGAAGACCGCTGCGCTGCGCAGCATCCGCGATGAACATCGAGGCCAGAGGCGTTTCCAGTGGGGGTTTGAGCACGACTGTGCAGCCTGCAAGGAGGGCCGGGGCGATCTTGGTGAGCGCCGAGGCGTAGGCCCCGTTCCAGGGGGTGAGCAAAGCGGCGACACCGACCGGCTCCTGCACGATCCGGGCCCTGGCGGCCTTGCCCAGTCGTTCCTCGACCCGGCTCACTCGCCCGGCATGCTCTGCGTAGTAGCGCAGCCGGTCGGTGGCGTTGCGCTGCATGCTGCGCGAGATGGAAATGGGTGTCCCGCTCTCCCGGGTCACTACCTCGGAGATCTGCTCGAGGTCCGTCAACAGCTCATCCCGGAGACTCAGGAGGTGTTTGGCGCGACTCGCCGCGGGAAGAGCTCGCCAGCCGTCGAAAGCTGTCCGGGCCGCCGAGACGGCGGCGTCGACATCCGCTGTGCCGGCATCGACTGTCTCGCCCACTTTCTGTTCGTCGGCCGGGGACAGCACGTCGACAACGGTGCCGGCCGACGGCCGCCACGCCCCGTCGACGAATATGTTGGTCCGAATCTCCATCGATCCTCCATCAGTGGGGTGTCGGCGCCGTACCCGGCCGCGCCGCACTGTGCTGACGGCTCGAAATCGACCCGAACGAAAATTCTTGATCCCGCAAGGCGTCACCTTGTTTGTGTCAAGGCTTTTGGTCAGCGGCTATTGCCGCAACGCTCGGATCCAGGATGCATCATATTTTTACTTGCGCCTGCGCGCAAGGGGTACGTCGTGGCACGTCCAGCATCTCCGTAGCCCTTCGGGGCGTTCGGCAGTGGGTGTCACCTTGTCCTGTATCCAGGATTCAACTAGCATGGCGGTGTGATGGAACTATCCCTGTTCTGCCGCGCCCAACAGCTGCCCGGCGGCGACATCTCCCGGTTCGCGGAGGTGGCGCAGATGGCGGACGAAGCCGGCTTCCGCTCCATACACCTGGGCGAGCATGTGCTGATGGGCGACAATACGGAGGCCTATCCGTTCGGCCGGTTCGAACCCGATCCTGATGCGGCATGGCCGGATCCCCTCGTAACGCTCGCCAGCGCGATCGCAGTGACTACGCGAATTCGGTTCTCCACCGGCGTCCTGCTCGCCCCACTGCGCCCGGGCCCGGTTCTCGCGAAGGAAATCGCGACTTTGGATGCCCTGTCCGGGGGGCGCGCGGAGCCCGGCCTCGGCATCGGCTGGCAGCGGGAGGAATTCCAAGCCTGCGGGGTGTCCTGGGAAGACCGTTACAAGACCTTCGACGAGGTAGTCCGCACCTGCCGGGCGCTCTGGGAGTCGGCGCAGGCGACGGTTCCCGGCCAGGTCGGTGCGGTATCCCCGGTTCGCGCGCTGCCCCGGCCCGCGCAACGCCGGATCCCGTTGCTGATGGGCTTGGCCCCGACCCCGCGAAACGCCCGGCGCATCGCCGAGTACGGCGACGGGTGGTGTCCTGTCCGCTACACCCCGGAGAAGGTCCGCGAAGGTCTCGCGGTAATCCGTCCGGTCATGGCCGAGGCCGGGCGCGACGCGGACGAGCTGATCGTGCGGGTACAGGCTCCGCTGGTCCTGGATCGGGTGGGGCGGATCGATGTGCCGGCCACCGTTTCCGTCATCCCGGAGTACCAGGCCGCAGGGGCCACGGTGTTGGCCGTCGGCCCCACCGTGGGGTGCGCGAGCCTCCGCGAGGTCGAACGGCTCATCACCGAGATAGCCGAAGAGTCCGGCAAGTTCGGGGCCGAGAGGAGCAATGCCTGATGTGGAGTTTTGCGACAGATCCGGAGTATCAGAAGAAGCTGGACTGGGCCGCGGAATTCGTAGAGCGACAGATTGCGCCGGTCGACGCGGTCCTGGGGCACCCCGCCGACGTCCGGGACCCGCTGCGCCGCGAAGTGATCCCGCCACTGCAGGCCGCGGTGCGCGAGCAGGGCCTCTGGGCCTGCCATCTCGGTCCCGCGCTGGGTGGGCCGGGTTACGGCCAGCTCGAGCTCGGCCTGCTCAACGAGATACTGGGCACCTCGCGGTGCGCCCCGACGATCTTCGGCTGCCAGGCCCCGGACTCGGGTAACAGCGAGCTGCTGGCGCTGTTCGCCACCGATGCGCAGAAGGAGCGGTACCTGGCACCGCTCATCGATGGGCAGATCATGTCTTGCTTCTCGATGACAGAGCCGCACGGCGGCGCCGACCCGACCGGCATCACCACTTGCGCGGTACGCCACGGCAATGGCTGGGTGCTGAACGGCGAGAAGTGGTTCGCCTCCAACGCACGCTACGCGGACTTGATCATCATTGTCGCGGTCAGCGAACCGGACGCACCGGCGCACCAGCGGTCTTCGATGTTCCTCGTCCCACGCGACACACCGGGCCTCGAGATCGTGCGGAACGTGGCGAGTGCCGGTCAGCCCGCAGGCGACGGCTCACACGGCTATCTGCGGCTCACCGACGTCCGGCTGGGGGATGAGCAACTGCTCGGCACCCGAGGCGAGGCATTTGCCATGGCCCAGGCCCGCCTCGGCGGCGGCAGAATCCACCACGCAATGCGCACAATCGGCGCTGCCCGCAAGGCCTTCGACATGATGTGCGAGCGCGCACTGTCCCGGACCACGCGGGGCACCCGGCTCTCCGACCTGCAGCTCGTCCAGCAGGCCATCGCCGAATCCTGGCTGGACCTCGAGCAGTTCCGGCTGCTGGTGCTCCGGACGGCCTGGCTGATCGACGAGAAGGGCGACTACCGTGCCCTGCGCAAGGACATTTCCGCGGTGAAGGCCGCCATGCCACGAGTCCTGCACGACATCGCCGCCCGGGCGCTGCAGATCCACGGTTCTCTCGGAGTCACCGACGAGGTGCCGTTCGCGCGTTTGGTCATGGAGTCCTTTCAGATGGGCCTGGCCGACGGGCCTACCGAGGTGCACCAGATCACCCTTGCGCGCCAGGTGCTGAGCGGGTATTCGGGCTCGGACGCGTTGTTCCCGGACTACCACCTGCCCACCGTTCGCACGCGTGCCGAGCAGCGTTTCGCCGATCTGCTGGACGGCCGTATCGAGGAGGCCTGGGTATGAGCACCGGCGAACAGGACGATCTTTCCCCGAACAAGATCTTCGGGCTGGAGGGAAAGGTTGCTCTCGTCACCGGTGGCAGCCGGGGGCTCGGCCGTCAGATGGCGCTCGGGTTCGCCGCGGCGGGCGCTGCCGTCGTTGTGTGCAGCCGCGACCTCGCGTCCTGTGAACTCGTGGTCGGGGAACTGCGCGCGGCCGGCGCGCAGGCAACCGCGATAGCAGCGCATGTCGGCCGGTGGGACGGCCTCGATGCGCTGGTCGAGGGGGCGCGCGAGGCATTCGGCTCGATCGACATCCTTGTCAACAACGCCGGCATGTCGCCGCGCTACGACCAGCCCTCCTCGGTCGGCGAGGAACTGTTCGACAAGACCATCGCGGTCAATCTGAAGGGGCCCTTCAGGCTGTGCGCCCTGGTGGGCGAGTACATGGCCGAGCACGATGGCGGCTCGATCATCAACATCGGCAGCACCGGGTCGATGCGTCCGAACAAGAACATCATCCCCTACGCCGCCGCGAAGGCGGGCCTGGTCGCGATGACACAGGGCTTTGCGGACGCGTTCGGGCCCACGGTTCGGGTCAACGCTCTGTTGCCCGGGCGGTTCCGCACGGACGTCACACATGGCTGGAGCCAGGATATGCTCAGCAACAAGGGATCACGATTGCAGCGGATCGGGGAGCCTCGGGAAATCGTCGGCGCCGCGCTGTATCTCGCCTCCAACGCCTCGGCCTACGCCACCGGCACGGTGAGCGTCGTCGACGGCGGAATGTTCTGATGACCGGCTGCGCCATACCCGATCTCGGGATCGAACTCGCGCCTGTCGTGGATTGGCTCGTAGATGCCGAACTGGGTGTGGGGCCGTTGCGGGATGTGCAGGCCCTGTCGGGCGGGACACAGAACATCCTGCTCCGGCTCGCCTATGGTGATGCCGACCTGGTGTTGCGCCATCCACCACGGCACAAGCGTCCCGAAAGTGACTCGGTGATCCTGCGGGAGATCCGCGTATTGGAGGCTCTCGGAGAGTCCCGCGTACCCGTCCCGCGGCTGCGGGCCGCCAGTCCGGATCCGGGCATCCTGGGATCCGTGTGTTACGTCACGGACTTCATCGAGGGGTTCAATCCGGCCGAGGGACTGCCGCACGCGTTCGCCCAGCGGCTCGAATGGCAACGGGACCTGGGCCTCCAGATGGCCGACGCGCTGGTCGCCCTTGCGGCGGTACCGGTTACCGACTTCGTGGCAGCGGGCTTCCGCTCGCCCGACGGCTGGCTGGAGCGTCAGCCCGCTCGGTGGCTCGAACAGCTCGCAGGTTACGAGACCGGCGATCTGGTGGAACAGGGCACCGTGCTGTCGCGCTGGCTCACCGAGCACCGGCCGACGATATGGCAGAAGGGACTCATTCACGGCGACTACCACCTGGGCAATATCCTGGTCCGGCCGGATGAGCCGCGGCTGGCGGCCGTCGTCGATTGGGAGCTCGCCACCTTGGGTGATCCGCTGCTGGACCTGGCCCACCTCCTCGTGGGCTGGCCGGTGGGCAACCCGCACTCCTCGCACGCCGATCTGGACGCGCCCGGCCTGCCGGGCCGAGGGGCCCTGTTGGAACGGTATATCCGCTCCGGTGGTGAGGTGCACGACCTGGATTGGTACGGCGTCCTGGCCGCCTTCCGGCTCGGAGTGCTACTTGAGGGCACCTACGCCCGCTCTCGACGGGGCCTGGCAACACCTGAACTCGGCGCGCGGTTCCACGGGCTCGCCACACATCTGTTCGACCGGGCGAAGGCCATCAGCGAAGGCGAGCCCCTCGTCTGACTCACGACCGACGCCGGGCACTCCGAATCTGTTGTCCGCGTCGGCGTATCTGCGAGGTTTCCGGTGCGTGGGTCGAACGACCGCCTGCAACCGGAACCGAACGGGACCTCACCGCCCGTTTCGGCCGGTACCTACACGATCGCCTCGGTACCGGCCGTTCCCCGTCGCCGGACGGTCCGTGAAATGGGCGTTCCGACATGGAAGGTAGCAACGATATGCAGTTGATGACCGGTTCACGCCGGCAGAGTGGCGTGGTCCACGGCGAAAACATCGCCCCACCCTCGGGAAAGGGCTGTACAGGCATCACGGCTCCGGCGTGCGCGGTGGTGATCGAATAAGTGACGCACCGATCGAAAGGCTTCGCTGCCGCCCAACTGCTGCTCCGGGCAGCCCTGGGCGGGACATTGATCGCCCATGGCGTCAAGCATGGACGTTCGCTGGACGGCACGGCGGGCTGGTTCGGGTCCATCGGGTTCCGCGAGCCCGAGCTACAGGCGCGGGTAAGTGCTGTGGTCGAAATCGGAGCCGGGACGGCCCTCGCGGTCGGGTTCGGGACACCCTTCGCGGCGGCTGCCGTGGTCGGCACGATGGGCGTGGCAGCTCGTTCGGTGCACGCGCCCAACGGCTTCTTCATCACGAGCGAGGGCTGGGAATACGTCATGAACATCGCCTCCGCGGCTGTCGCGCTCGCGGCAATCGGGCCCGGGCCGCTGAGTGTGGAACGCGCACTGGGGCTCGAGGACAGAATCGCCGGCGTGCGAGCCGCAGCGCTCGCGGCGGGCCTGGGGCTCGCGGGGGCGGCAGCCCAGCTCGCCGTGTTCTGGCGCCCGCCACAGCCTCCGCTTGATTCGAAAGGAACAGTATGACTCGCTCGGCCGTAATCGTCGACGCCATCCGCTCTCCGATGGCCAAGGGGAAGGCCCCGGAGAACGATCGCCCAGGCGGCGCTCTTTCCGGCCTCCATCCTGCGGACCTGCTCGGCCAGATGCTCGCTGCATTGTTCGCCCGTACCGATGTCGACCCGGGTGTGGTCGACGACGTCATCACCGGGTGCGTCACCAACTCCGGTGAGCAGACCGGCACCATCGGTCGCTGGGCGTGGCTGGGGGCGGGTCTTCCCGAACACGTTCCGTCCGTCATGGTGAACCGCGCATGCGGTTCCTCGCAGCAGGCAGCGGACTTCGCCGCGCAGGCCGTTATTGCCGGGGCCTGCGATGTCGTTGTGGCCTGCGGCGTGGAATCGATGAGCCGGGTGCCGATGTTCAGCGCCCGGATGGGGGCGGACCCGTTCGGTCCCGCAGCGCTCGCGCGTTATGCCCCCGGTATGGTGCCCCAAGGCGTCGCGGCAGAACTGGTCGCCGCGCGGTGGAATCTGGACCGGCAGGCCCTCGACGAGTATGCCGCCGCCTCACATACACGTGCCGCCGCCACGGATTTCGGTGGCGAGACCGTGCCGGTCACCCTCCCGGGCGGTGCTGTGGTCGATGCCGATGAGACGATCCGGCCAGGGACCACGGCCGAGAAGCTGGCGCAGCTCGGTTCCTCCTTCCGTAGCGAGGAAATGACCGAGCGCTTCCCCGAGATCGGGTGGCACATCACCGCGGGGAATTCCTCACAGCTCACCGACGGTGCGAGCGCAGTCCTGATCATGACTGAGGAGCGGGCGGCGGCACTCGGGCTGAAGCCGCGGGCGCGGTTTCATGCCTTCGGGCTGGCCTCGGACGACCCGATCACGATGCTGACCGGGCCGATCCCCGCCACGCGGAAGGCGCTCGAGCGGTCCGGGCTGGGTATCGACGATCTCGACCATATCGAGGTGAACGAGGCCTTCGCCTCGGTCCCGCTCGCTTGGCGTACCGAGTTCGACGCCGACCCCGCCCGGGTCAATCCCCGCGGCGGAGCGATCTCGCTGGGCCATCCGCTGGGCGCCTCGGGGGCCCGGCTGCTGACCACCATGCTGAACGGTCTCGAGGCGACGGGCGGTCGCTATGGTCTGCAAACCATGTGCGAAGCGGGTGGTATGGCCAATGCCACGATCATCGAACGGTTGTGAACCGTTCGGTCCCGGGCCGGAGAGTGTCTCGTGTACCCCTCGTGGGCTGTGGCCTCGCTCCCGCAGGATGTTCGGCCGGCTCGTCGAGACCACCCCTCTTGCCAAGGGGAATCCTGGATGCAAGACTGGTGCGATCCCCGTCGTTGCGAAACATCCGGGCGGGTCTGCGGGGTTCCAAAGGAGGAAACTGGGCAGTGGACAGCTTGAACGATTTTTATCGCATCGCCGAGCAGGTACGGAACTGGGGACGCTGGGGACAGGCCGATGAGCTGGGCACGTTGAATCTGATCGACGAGGAACACGTTCGGCGTGCGGCCTCGTTGGTTCGCAGTGGCCGTGTGTTCTCGCTGGGGATGGATTTCGGCCCGGCCAGCCCTCAGGGCGCGCTCGATTTCCGGCCCAAACCCATGCATATGATGACCGTGGACGGTGGTGACCAGACCCATTACGCCGAATACGGGAGCAAGTGGCCCACCAATGGTGTGGCACAGCAAATCGCCGGGTTCTTCGGAGTCAGCCCGTTCCGGTTCAACGACGATGTGATCGTCATGCCGTTACAAGCATCGACGCAATGGGATGCGTTGTCGCACGCGTATTACGACGGCAAACTCTACAACGGATTTCCCGCAGAATCGGTAACCAGCGCCGGCGCCTTCCACTGCGGTATCGACAAAGTCGATGTGAAAGGCGTGATATCGCGCGGAGTCTTGATCGACATGGCCCGGTATCGCGGAGTGGAATATCTCGCCCCAGGCAACGACATCACGCCCGATGAGCTCGACGACGCGTTGAAACGCCAAGGCGTTTCGGTAGATCCGGGCGATATCGTGCTGGTCAGGACCGGTTGGATCAGCAAGTTCCGGGAGACCGGAGATCCGATGGAACCGTCGGCGGGGCTCGGCTGGCGCTGCGCGTCCTGGCTGCACGAGCACGAGGTGGCCGCGGTAGCCGCCGACAATGTGATGGTCGAGAGCCTCGAGTCGGGCGTGGAGGGCATGTTCTTGCCGCTCCACCTTCTTGCACTGCGTGAGATGGGGATGATGCTCGGCGAGTTCTGGAACATGGAGCAGTTGGCGGCCGATTGTGCTTCCGACCGGATCTACGAGTTTCAAATAATCGCCCCGCCACTGCGTGTGACGGGTGCTGTCGGATCCCCCGTCAACCCGATAGCACTCAAATAGCCGGCGGCACACGGTGCGCGGTCACCAGGTAGTGAATGAGGGTTGACTTGAGTGGCGGTTCACTATATTCGATCCGAGCAATCCAGAAAGCTTCCGCCGCACAGATGGAAACGCGGAGAGGGGCACTCCATGGATAGCCCGCTCTTTCCATGGGGCGCTTCTTTTTTCGTTGAGGACGAAGAGGTGTGATGGACGGCCAGCAATACACGCATCGCGATATGTGTGCGATCGTGGGTATCGGTGCCACCGAATTCAGCCGGAGGTCAGGGCGCAGTGTCGCGTCGATGGCCGCCGAAGCCGGTCTGGCAGCGATCGCCGATGCCGGACTGCGTCCCGAGGATATCGATGGCGTGGTTCGCTCGGACTACGACACGGTGCACCACAACGACATCGGACACTGGCTGGGCCTGGCCGGTCTGAAATTCTGGGGAATATCGGGCACGGCCGGATCATCTCCGTGTGCGATGATCGGGCAGGCAGTCGCCGCGATTGTGTCCGGGCAGGCAACGAATGTGCTGGTGTACAGGGCGCTCAACGGTAGGTCAGGGCTCCGGTATGGCAAAGGGACAGCGATTCAGCAGTCCGGCGGAGCTCGCTACGTCGGCGGCAACGGCACCTTGGACGAGTTCTTTCTTCCGTACGGGATGATGGCACCGGGCCAGCTCTACGCGATGCTCGCCCGCCGCCACATGATCGACTACGGCACCACGAGCGATGATTTGGCGAGCATCGCCATGACGATCCGGCGGCGGGCAAATGCGAACCCCGCCGCGATGATGGCGCAGAAACCGATGTCGCGAGACGATTACCACGCATCTCGGATGATCGCCGATCCGTTGCGTCTGTTCGACTACTGTCTGGAGACCGACGGTGCCTGCGCGGTCGTCGTGACATCGGCCGAACGTGCCGCGGACACGCCCCAGCCGATAGTCCTGGTGCGTGCGGTGACCCAGGGGGCCGTCCCGGAAATGCAGGGCGGCAAGGTGTTTCCGGCTTTGATGCGCCCTTCGATCATGGAGACACCATCGAAGTACGTCGGCGACGAACTGTATCGGCGAGCCGGAATAGGGCCCGCCGATATCGATGTCGCGCAAATCTATGATTGCTTCACGATCACGGTCTTGCTGCAGCTGGAAGATTACGGCCTGTGCCCGCGGGGAGAAGGCGGGCGGTTCGCGTCCAGCGGTGCGATCGACATCGAAGGCCAGGTGCCGATCAACACTGCCGGTGGCAACTTGTCGGAGGGCTACATCCACGGGATGAATCACATTGTGGAAGGTGTCCGTCAGCTGCGCGGCCGGTCGACAACACCGGTGCCCGGCGCGGAGACGTGTCTGGTCACCTCCGGTGCACCGACGCTGACGAGTGCGATGATCTTGAGGACGGCGTAATGACCGAGCAGATGAATCGGCCGCTACCGGTGACCGACGACGAGGAGACCGCCGGCTTCTGGAAGGCCGCGACCGGGGAACGCCTGGTGGTGCGCTCGTGCAACTCCTGTTCGTTGTTCCTGCACCTGCCCAAGTCCTACTGCCATCACTGCGGATCCTGGGATGTGGGCTGGCGGGAGGTCGGCCCCACTGGCTCGGTTTACACATGGACGGTGTTGATGCATTCGATCCATCCATCATTCCCGGCGCCGTGCACTATCGTGCTGGTCCAACTCGACGAGGATCCCGCGATAAGGTTTGTCGGCTACCTCGACGGCACGCCGGAGCTCGCGTCCGGCACGCCGGTGCGGGTCCGCTTCGAGCACGTCGAGCCAGGGGTCACCGTTCCGCAATGGGAACTCGCCGAGTAGTGATAGGGACTGGGTATCACTGTGTGCGGCGGATACCGGCTCGCTGGGACTGTTGGTTCCTGGCTCGTCACGGAGGTGATGTGTCCGGCCCTCCATGTCGACCGGATAGGCGCATCCCGCGCGTAGCAGATGCGCGGGATGCGTCGTGTTACGGGTGTTGTCCGCTCCGGCGATCGAGAACGCGGGGGAGGGCTCACGGCAGGAGTGCGTCGGCGAGTCACGCGCTGACGATGACTGACGCCCAGGCCCGGCATCACCCGGTTCACCGCGGCCGGCGACAACGCGTTCACCCAGGCCCCGGTCTCGAACGCCGCATCCACGGCGATATTGAGGACGCCGGATGCGACGACGATCCGCGAGGACGCCTCCAGCGTCGACGGCGTGTCGGACCAGCAGGCCCGGAGTCCGGACCCGGGTATCCACACTGTGCCGAACCCGAATCCTTCCAGTCCGGCGGCCACGTCGCGGGCTTTGGCCTTATCCCGACTGCGGAGGTGCGCCGACCAGATGCCGATCGAGCCCAGTTGCGGCGTCATCGGTTCCCTTCAGCGATGGTGAGCACGCTGGCGCGTGCGATGGCGGGGACAGTAGCCGACATCTGTCCGGCTCATAGCCGCTGTAGCTTCCGTGCCGGCGAACCCGACAAGTTATCCGGCAATTGCTGGAGGATGTTCGACGGCGTCCGGGGCCGTCCGTGGGGCGGCACTTGCTCGCGACATCCATACGAAGTCCTCAACGTGGCGCTCGGGTAGGAATCCAGTATCCTGGACACACTTCGGGTGTGACGTTGAGCGCCCGGCGGGCTCGTTCAATCGCACCCGGGCCGTGTGCGTGCGGCCGACGAGCGTGGAGAGAACTGATCCGCGGCCCGGCCGACAGGGCGGCGGGTAGACTGCTGAAGGCACTGGACAGAACGCCTCGTGGGGCGCAGTTATCCGGTCGGAGTGAGTGGGTCGACGTGACCGTTGAATATGCAAGCATGAGGAGAATCCCCATCGCCGCCGAATCGCAGCTCGAGATGCTCGACCGCACTCCTCGGCTTGTCGATGAGGTAGTGGCGCATCTGCGGGACAGGATCATCGAAGGGGTTCTCTCCCCTGGGACCCGATTGGCCCAAGTGTCGTTGGCGGCACAGCTGGGAGTCAGTCGCACGCCGCTGCGTGAGGCATTGCGAGTGTTGGAGAGCGAGGGGCTGCTGCGACACTGCGATAACCAGCGCGTTGAAGTGGTCGAGATCGGTGCCGAGGACCTACGTGAGATGTACGAACTACGGGAGGTGATCGACGGCCTCGCCGCGCGATTGGCCGCTCGGAAAGGTGTCTCGTCGGCTGATGAACGCCGCGCGAATGAACTTCTCGACCAGATGGGCACGTCGGCAGAACCATATGATCCCGTTCTGCGTAGTCGGTCCCATTCGCAATTTCACGAACTCATCGCTACGGCCTCAGGCAACAGCAAAGTGCAGTCGTTCTGTCCATTGATCAGAACCAGTACGGCGGCTCTCTATCTACCGATGAACCGCGAGCGTGGAGCGGCTAACCTGCTTGCCGCGCAGCCCACCAAGTCGTACAAGGACATTCTCGACGAAGCTCAAGTCCAACACAGCGAAATTCTCGAAGCCATTGTGGCGCGCGATCCTGAGACCGCTGAAGCAGCTGCACGTCGCCATATTCGGAGAACGATCTCCCTCACGCCGCACTTTGCATGACATGTCAAGTGGGTCGGGTCGGCACTTCGGTCCGCGAACCGAAACCCTGTGCGTGTGGCTGTACTAGGAGCATGCGTACTTGCCGATAGGCTCTGCCGCGAGTGCTGTGCCGGACTGGAGTCGGGATGCCAACAACGGCCGATCTATTGCGCGATCGAGGGCACTGTGGCACACGATGGACACACCTGGCTCACACCGGGGCGCGGGCCTCGTCCCACCTGGGTATCGTGTGGACCTCGTCGATCGAGGTGGCTTCCGGTGCGAGCTGCCACCTCGTCAACTTGTGACGTGTCTCGAGGTTTCACGAACCGAGGGGCAAGCAGGCGTCAGCCACTGCTCAGCCAACCGTTGCCCAGTCAGTAGGGGGCAAGAAGTCGTACCTGGCCTCGGAGATGAAGTCGTTGGTGGCGTCGATGAGGATGGTCGAGCGGAGCCTGGACGTGTTCGCGGCCGTCCGCGACGAGTTGCTGGCGCTGGTCAGCTGACGTCAGCGCCACACGGGCGCAGGAACCGGGAGCGGAGCCGCATCGGCCCGCAGTAAGCCATCGATGATGACGGCGAGATATCGCCGCCAGAGATCGGAAGGCGCACCGGGCAGATTCTCGGCAACCTGGACGGGAGCGCAGGCGAGGAGGAAGACGTCGGTGCCCGTGATGTCTGACCGGATGAGGCCGTGCTCACGTGCTCGGTCCACGAGCGCCACCACCGCATCGTGCGCCTCGCCACGTACCCGGGTGGCTTCCTCAGTGCTGCCGCCATTCGAGATGAGGTAGGCCAAGTCGCGCTGTTGCCGCTGGTCAGCGGCGAAGGTGAGGAAGTCCACGAGGGCTGTCTCGGGGTCGGGAGCGTCCAGCAACCGCCGGGCATGGTCTGCCAGGACGATCATGTGTTTGACGACGATGGCCGCCACGAGGTCTTCCTTCGTGGCGAAGTGACGAAACATGGTCCCCTTTGCCACGCCGGCCCGCGTCGCGATATCCGCCACAGAGACATCGGGGCCCCGCTCTGCCATGACTGCCTCTGCCGCGGCGAGCAAGCGATCCCGGTTTCGTACAGCGTCTGCGCGCAATGGTCGAGTCCTGTCCTCCATGGCTGGAGTCTATTCGAAAGTGACCTGGTGGTCATGTTATATTCGACCTGCTCCAGCAAAATGACCCTCTGGTCAACTTAAGGTGGACATCATGGACCCTCGCGACACAGACGCGAACAAGATTCCTTTCGACTCGCATCTCAGCTTGACTGCTGACGAAGTCCTCACCACGACACGCGCGGTCCGTCGGCGTCTCGACCTCACCCGCCCCGTACCGCGCGAGCTGATCGAAGAGGCCGTGAAGATCGCGCAGCAGGCACCCACGGGGCGGAACCAACAGCAGTGGGACTTCATATTCATCGAAGACCCGGCCACCAAGGCGCGAGTCGCCGACATCTGGCGTCAAGGCCTTCAGAGCCGCGCTCCGGATGAGCACGGCATGGCCCCCATGCCTACCCGAATGAGCTTCGGCTCATCGGAGTGGGGGAAGATCCGCGACAGCCTCGGGCATCTCTTCTGGCGCCTCCACGAGGTTCCGGTGCTCATGATCCCCGTCGTACGTGTCGCGCATCGCGCAGAGATGACATCCACACGAGGGCAGGCGCACAACTGGGGTTCTGTCATCCCAGCCACCTGGAGTTTCATGCTTGCCGCGCGCGAACGCGGCCTCGGCACAGCCTGGACCGTCGGACACCTGCAGTATGAGCGAGAGATGGCCGATGTTCTCGGGATCCCCTACGACAACGTCGTCCAAGTTGCACTGACCCCCATTGCCTACACCATCGGGACCGACTTCAAGCCCGCACGGAAGGCCGATCCGGTCAGTCATATCCATTGGAACCGCTGGTAGGGAGAACGTTGCCCGCTCCTACTGCTCTGGCCTTGTCTCCGTGTAGGTGTGGCGCGTGCCTCGCCGTCATAGTTGGATATCGGGAGGCGCATTCCGGAATCCGGTGTCTGCCGCGATTGCTCGGTTCGGGCGATCTTAAGCGTGCCGCCATCCACGATCCAGTTGGAACAGAACCACGCCATCGACCTGCTCACCGAACTGGCCCATCAAACCGGAAAGTAATCCCAACGCCGCAAGGCCGACAACCTCCGCTGCTACTTCAAACCCTCACCAGCAGCTATGCGCAGCATCACCAGCCTCCTCTGCCTCGACCCGCACCGCCGATAACCCTTCCCGAAACACCGACACCGGATAGTCCGTCATCACCGCTGGTCAAGCCATTGTCGTTGTTCTTCGCCCGATTACTACCGGCGGCAAAGGTGTTGCCTTCCTCGCTCGCTGGCCTTCGAATAAGGCGATACAGTATGCGCGCGACCGGATTCGGGAATAACCCTCCGGCGGCGGGCATGGCCTTGTCGATGCTGGTCAGGAACTCGATGACGCGATGGCGGCGGTGCTGTTCGCCGATCACGGTGCCGTCGGCGATGTTGAACGCGGCGAACAGGCTGGTGGTGCCGTGCCGGGCATAGTCGTGGGTGCGGCGCGCGGGCGTACCCTGCACCTGATCCAGCAGGATCGACGGTGGCCGGTCCGGCCGCGGCTCATCGGCCAGACCTGCCAGTCCGTACTCGATGAAGCGACCTCGCCATTTACGCACCGTCATCGCCGATACGCCCAACTCGGCAGCAACGTGGGTGTTGAACGCACCCGGCTCGGCGCACGCCGGCACGATCCGGCACCGCAATGCATACGCCTGCGTCGAGGTCGCTGCCCGCGCACCCCGCACTAACTCCCGACGCTGCGTCTCGGTCACTACCAGATCCGGCCCCAGGCCGCGGCCGCCCTGTCCTTGCCGCCGCCGGATCCTACAATTAACCAACGGATTTCAGGCGCGGAACACTAGTGTCCTGGTCCCGAAATTTGCGCTGTTATTGAGTATGGTTGGTGCGTGTCGTTTTCGGGGCGTGCTGATGCCGAGTTCGAGTTGACCAGTGCTGAGCGGGAAAGGCTTGTCGCGTGGTCGGTTTCAGGGTCGGAGCGGGAGGCCGTGCAGCGCGGATCGTGCTCGCGTGCGCCGAGCCGGGTGTGGTGTACGAGCGGCTGGCTGCCGATCTCGGTGTGTCGGCAATGACGGTGGGCAAGTGGCGTAAGCGGTTCGCCGAGTCCAGGTTGGACGGACTACGCGATGCGCGTCGGTCGGGTCGTCCGACTGCCGATGTGGTGTTGACCGGCGACGAGGCCGAACAGTTGAGGCGCTGGTCGCGGCGGGCGAAGACCTCGCAGGCTTTGGTGTTGCGGGCTCGGATCGTGTTGGCCTGTGCTGCGGGAGCGTCGAACAAGCGGGTCGCGGCCGATCTCCGGGTGATGGAAAGTACTGTGGCTCGTTGGCGGAGCCGGTTCGTCGAGCGACGGCTCGGGGGTCTGATCGATGAGCCTCGCCGGGGGCGGCCACCCTCGATCCTGCTCGATCAGGTCGAGGACGTGGTGGTCACCACACTGGAACAGATGCCGCCGAACGCGACGCACTGGTCACGGGCATCGATGGCCAAGCGAACTGGCCTGTCGCGCAGCACGATAGGCCGTATCTGGGGCAAGTTCGATTTGAAGCCGCATTCTGGTCGACGGGTTCAAACTGTCCAACGATCCGCAGTTCGTGGACAAGGTCGTCGATGTCGTGGGCCTCTACCACAACCCGCCGGAGCGGGCCGTGGTCCTGTGCGTGGACGAGAAGTCCGGGATGCAGGCGCTCGACCGTTCCCAGCCGGTTCTTCCCATGATGCCCGGCATGCCCGAACGCCGTAGCCATGACTACGTCCGTCACGGCGTGAGCGACCTTTTCGCCGCATTCAACATCTCCGATGGCACCGTGATCTCCCAGCTCTACCCACAGCACCGAGCGGCCGAGTTCAAGAAATTCCTGGTCGCAATCGACAAAGCCGTGCCGGCCGGCCTGGACGTGCATGTGGTGTGTGACAACCTGGCCACCCACAAGGCCCCGGTCGTCAACGCCTGGCTCGCCAAGCACCCGCGCTTCCACATGCATTTCACCCCGACCGGATCCTCATGGATCAACCAGGTCGAACGCTGGTTCGGGCTCCTCACCGACCAACTCCTGCGACGCAGCGTCCACAAAAGCGTTGCAGCACTGGAGAAAGACGTCAAGGGCTGGATCGAGAACTGGAACGCTGACCCGAAACCGTTCACCTGGCGCAAGACCGCTGACGAGATCCTCGACTCCCTCGCCAAATATATGGCGAAGATTTCGGGACCAGGACACTAGGTGGGGGGCGCCCGTCGACGCGCCCGGATCGAACATGCCCAAGACGTCGGCGTCCGGCCGAGCATGTCATCAGGCGGCCTGCGGCACGACCTGTGCGATAATGTCGAGGATGCCCGGAAACTGCTGCTCGAGTTCGGCGCGGCGCAGGACTGGGAATCGGAAGGCGCCCTGGGTCCGGCATGTGGTGACGCCGGCATTCAGGAGCTTGGTCAGATGATAGGAACACGTCGAAGTCGGCAGCGACACTTGCTCCGCGATCTGGCCGGCCGTCCGGAGCTCGCCGTCGAGCAAAAGTCTCACGACCGCCAGTCGGCTCTCGTCACCCAGCACTGCGAACAGCCGGGCCATATCTGGAAGCGGCATGGGTGCTGACATTCGAGGTTTGCGCTGCATGAAACCCATGCTAGCGTAGCAACCATATTTCCACAGTTTTGGAAATGTCATTTTTATGCTGACCGGTATCAAGCCCCGAGGAGAGCCATGAGTGACACTGACCGGATCCAATACCTGCTCGACCGACTGGAGATCCAGGACAAGGTCGCCCTCTACGGGCTGGGACAGGACCTGCACCAGGCCGACAGTGAGGACGGAAATGTCCTTGCACAGTGGGGCCAGCTCTTTACACCCGACGCCGTGATCGATGCAACCGATGCCGGAGGGCAGATCTTCAACCTCGGCGACTACGCGGAACTAATGCGCGGCAAGGACCTCGTCGGTGGCAAGGAAGGCCTGGGGTTCTCCTTCAACGCCTGGCAGCACATTGAGGGACACGCCACCGTCACCATCGACGGCGACACCGCTCACTCGATGGCCCCACACTGGCACACGCACATGAGCCGCGACGGCAAAACCAATACCCACGCTGTGGGCTACTGGCACGACGACTGGGTCCGCACGTCCGAGGGATGGAGGATCCGGCTGCGCCGCATCGAGCACCTATATTTCCAGACGTTCCCGGTCGTCGACACCCCGCCGATGATCGCCGGAATCGACCCGATCTGACACCGACCGGCCAGCGCTCTGTGCCCGTGCGCCGACCCGTTCTCGGCAGCTCCCGCGTTCAGGATTCCCGACCACGTGGGCGCGCCGACCACCGGAGCTCCGTCCACGCCGGAAAGAAGGCCGACGGCCACCGTCAACTCATCCGGGCTGCCTTGCAGGATCTCGCCGAGATCGGCGAGTACGCGAGAGGTCTGCCCAACCGGTAGAGGATGGTTCCGGTCACGACGGAAGGTACCGGGTGCAATCGGATTCGCGCCGATGTCACGACGCCGGAGTTGCCTCCCCTGACCGAAGCGGGAGCACTGCGCAGCGACATCGACCCGGTCGACGTCGGCGGCATCCTCGCGGGCGTGCTCTCCGTGGCCGGCGCGCCCGAGCAACACGCCCAACTCGACCGCATGCTCACCGTCGTCGACGGCGGCTCGAGGCCGCTAGTAGATTTCGTCGGTGGCGAAGACTGGGCGGCCGTGCTCATCCGCGTCGTGCGCGAAACCTCTCGATGCGTGATCTGTGCGTTGGCTCTCGAGCCGCGGGCTCGGTCTCGGAGCGGTCACGGCTCGCGGCACATGCGCTCTCGAGGATTGCGCGCTGGCGGTGGTGGTTTCGCGGGTCGGCAGCGGCCGTGCGCAACCACCTTCTCCGGTGCTCGCACCAGATTGTGTTCTACAAGTGCCGGCGGTCGGCGACTTGGATCGCCGTCGGGGGCACAGCCGACCGGTGGGCGCGAGCCGGTGAACGGATACTCCCCTCAGATCGATGTCGAGTGTGTGTCCCACGCGGTCCGGCTGCCTCCGGTGCCCTCGGCGAGGAGCCTGAGGGCGTGGGCCGAGGGCAAGTCGGGTTTTGTGTCGTAGATGATGAGGGTCTGATCGGGGTCGTCGGCGATGATGAGCGCCTGGTAGCTGATGGTGAGGTCGCCGACCAGCGGGTGGTGGTAGCGCTTGGTCCCGGTGGTGCGCTGGTGGACGTGGTTGCGGGCCCAGAGGCGGCGGAACTCGGGACTGTGGATCGACAGCTCACCGACGAGCCGGCCGAGCTGCGGGTCGTCGGGGTGCTTGCCGGCATCGACGCGGAGCATGGCTGCGGTATCGGCGGCGACCTGCTCCCAATCGGCGTAGAGCTCACGCGCGTGGGGGTCGAGGAAGACGAACGTGGCCTGGTTGCGTTCCGAGGTGGGCAGTGTTTCGAAGTCGGTGATCAGCCGGCCCGCGAGGTGGTTGTGCCCGAGCACGTCGAGGCGGCGGCCGAGGACGAAGGCGGGCCGGAGGGCCGCGTCGAGGTTACAGAGCAGTGATCGTGTCGCTGGGTGCAGTTGCTGCGGCCGGTCGGGGCGCCTGCGGCGTGCCGGTGCCGGTTTTGCGATGGTGTGCGGATGGGTGCGTTCGGTGTCGTCGAGCCGGAGTGCATCGGCGAGGGCGTCGAGCACCTGCGGCGAGGCACTCTTCGAACGGCCCTGCTCGAGACGTGTGTAGTAGTCGACGCTCACCCCTGCCAGCTGCGCCAGCTCCTCCCGGCGCAGCCCCGCCACCCGTCGGCGTGGCCCGAGGTCGTGGAGACCCACGTCTTCCGGGCGTAGCCTGGCCCGCCGTGCCTGCAGGAAGTCGCCGAGCGGGCTTGGTCCGTCCATCACTCCACTATCCACGCCAACGGCACCGCCCAGCCACACCCTGCCGGGGGTAGGACAAGGCGGGGCTGGTTGCCGCGCGCGGACACGATCAGGCTCGACCTGCCAGGGCAGCCGCCCTCGATTCACGAGGAGTGATCATGGATCAGATCGAGCTGGGTGACGTGACCGTCACCCGTGTCAAGGAGTACTACGGCTCCGTCGAGATGGGCCCCGCGGACTTCTTCCCCGACAGCCCCGACGGCGTCTGGGACGAGCACCAGAGTTGGCTCGCGCCGGACTTTTTGGACACCGGCACCGGCGAATGCCTCTCGGCTATCCAGACCTGGCTGTTGCGCAGCGAAGGCCGCACCATCCTCGTCGACACCGGGGTCGGCAACCACAAGGACCGTCCCTACGCGCCCGTCTGGAACCGGCTGGACACGAACTTCCTGGACAACCTCGCCGCCGCCGGTGTCCGGCCCGAAGACGTCGACGTCGTCATCAACACCCATTTGCACATCGACCACGTGGGCTGGAACACCTACCTCGACGGCCGGACCTGGGTGCCGACCTTCCCGAACGCTACGTACCTGATCACGCGGCAGGACTTCGACTTCTGGAATCCGGCCAACAACCACGAACCGCTGCTGGGTCGCGGCAACCAGAACGTCTTCGAGGACAGCGTCGTTCCGGTGCACGAGGCCGGGCTGATCCACCTGTGGGACGGCTCGTGCCGGATCGACCGGAACCTCCGGCTGGATCTCGCGCCCGGCCACACCCCCGGGTCGTCCGTGCTGACCTTGGAGTCGGGCGGCGACCGTGCGCTGTTCGTCGGCGATCTGGTGCACACCCCGTTACAGCTCGTGGAGCCGGAGACCAACTCCTGCTTCTGCGAGGACCCGGCCGAAGCTCGGGTGACTCGCCACAAGCTCCTCGGCCGCGCGGCCGAGGACAACGCGCTGGTCTTCCCCGCGCACCTCGGCGGCCAGGGCGGCGCCGAGGTCGAGCGCGACGGGTCGAAGTTCGCCATCAAGGAGTGGGCGGGCTTCTCCCGCATCGCCTGAGCCCGGTGGGGCCGGCCCTGCCCCGCAGTAACCCGAGAGAGGATGAATTTCCCGTGCCCCAGCAGGCAAATCCGATCGTAGAGACCCCGGCGGGCGCCGTACGCGGTGTTCGTGACCGATTCGGCGAGTTCTACCGCGCCGTCCCCTACGCGGCGGCACCCAGAGGCGCCGGCCGGTTCGCGCCACCGGCGTCCCACCCGGGCTGGTCCAGTGTCCGGGACGCCACCGCACCGTCGCCGACCGCGCCGCAGCCTGCCCGGGACTTCGGGCGGCTCGACATGATCCCCTACTTCGGCCCGGGCTGGGTGCGCGGCGAGGAATACCTGACTGTCGACGTCCGCACGCCCGGCGCGGACGGCGGGAAGCGGCCGGTCATGGTCTTCGTGCACGGCGGCGGATTCGTCACCGGTTCCACCCGCGCCGCGCTCTACGACGGCCGGGCGTTCGCCCGCGACGGCGTGGTGCTGGTGACGGTGAACTACCGCGTCGGCATCCCCGGCTTCCTCGACCTGGACGGAGCCCCCGCCAACCGCGGGCTGCTCGACGTCCTCGCCGCGCTCGGCTGGGTGCGGGACACGATAGCTGCGTTCGGTGGCGATCCCGCGAACGTCACGCTGTTCGGCCAGTCCGCTGGTGCCACCATCACCGGAGCCCTGCTGGCGACGCCGGAAGCCAAGGGGCTGTTCCGGCGCGCGATCATCCAGAGCGGCAGCGGCACCGGCGCCTTCACCCCCGAACAGGCGCAGCGGGTCACCGCGGCGGCTGCCCGGGCGCTGGGCGTGCCGCCCACCGCGGAGGCATTCGCCGAGATCCCGGACGAGAGGTTTCTCGAGATCCTGCCGGATCTCGCGGGGATCGACCTGCGGACCGCGACGGCCACGGACCCACTCGTCGAGCTGAGCCCGTTCTCCCTGGTCCTGCCCGTGCAGCCGGCCGACGCCCTGGCGGAGGGGCCGGGCGGAGAAGTCGGCCTGCTCATTGGCACCAACACCGAAGAGGGCCATCTATACCTGGTACCGCAGGGCAAGCTGGAGTCGTCCATGGACGACGATGTGCTCGCAGTCGCGGCGAAGGTCGGCGCGGACCCCGCCGCCGTCGTCGCGGCTCATCGGGCGGCCCGCCCGGGGGCGACCCCGGGCGAGTTGCGCTCCGCGGTGCTGGGCGAAGGCCTCTTCGGGGCCGGCACCGCTCGGATGACCGAGGCCCACGCCCGGCTGTCCGGTGGCCGCACCCATGTTTACTCGTTCGGCTACCGCTCGACGGCTTTGGACGGTCGGCTGGGCGCCACCCACACGGTCGAGCTGCCCTTTGTGTTCGACATCGCCGATGAACCGTGGCTGCACGGCGACGCCGGTCTGCTCGGTCCCGACCCGGCGCCCGCCGGGCTCGCGGCCCGCGTGCACGGCGCCTGGGTCGCCTTCGCGACCCACGGCGACCCCGGCTGGGCGGCGTACGACCCGCGGTGGCCGCAGGCGGAAGCCTTGGGTGGCTGAAAGATCCCCATCGTTCTCACCGCGACGTGCCGGACAACGCCCGGGTCCGCGGGCCGCCCGCCTCCGTCACCGGCCGACGGCCGCGGATTCTGCGGATCAGACCGAGGAGGACCGACCGCAGCGCCTCGGCCCGACGGCTGGAGGGGACGAACATCTGCTGCTTGAGCCGCGCGGTGCGCTGGTGCTTGGTGATGAACGGACGCAGGCCGGTTTCCCAGGTGTCCAGCGCGGCGGCGAGGTCGTCGGGGTGTTCCAGCAGAGCCACGCCCAGCGCGGCGCCCCCGCGAAGCGAGGACGTGGCACCCATGCCCGAGTAGAGGTTCATGCACCACGCCGCATCCCCCACCAGCACGACCCGACCCTTGCTCCACCGTGGCATCCGCACCTGGTGCACCGAGTCGAACAGGTGGTCAGGGGCCTCTTCCAGGGAGTCCAGGACGTGCCGCACCACGGGATCGTCCATTCCGGAATAGACCGAGCGCAGCCGCTGGACCCGTGACCCGCTGAACTGCTCCTGGATGTCTGTCGTCCGGTACGTCAGCAGCGCGGTGGGCGCGTGGTCGGCGAGCCCGAACACCCACATTGCCCGCTTCGCGCGCGCAATGATGATGCTGTCACTCGCCTCGTACGACGGCACCTGCTCCTTCAGTTGGAAGGCGCAAATCATCGCGTTCCATGTGGTCAGGTAGTCCTCGTCCGGACCGAACACGATCCGGCGCACGCTCGAGCGCATCCCGTCCGCGCCGACGACCATGTCGAAGCTCTCGCGGTACTGCGCACCGGTGTCGGCCTTCTCGAGCAGAACCTGCACCTCGGCAGGACCCTCGGTGATCGTGACCGGAGTGGTCCCGAACCGCACCTCGACGCCGGTGATGTTCTGCCACAGCGCGGCCTCGATGTCGCCGCGCAGCACCGCTGCCGGCTCCCCGGGCTGATCCAGGAATCCCAGAGCCGGCCTGCGCCTGCCCCTGCGATCCACCGACCACGAATTCGCGCGGGCCGCCCGTTGCGGGTTGCGGGTGTGCAGGTGGTCGGCGATGCCCAGGTCGACCGCGGCCTGCCGACCCTCCGGGAACAGCCCGACGAAATAGCCCCCGGTACGCCGCTCGGGCGCCCGTTCGACGATCACCGGCGTCCAGCCGGCCCGGCGCAGCCCGATGGCCGCGGACATCCCCGCGATTCCGAGCCCGACCACCAACGCCCTCTTCCGCATGGCTGTCACCGCGTCGCGCCGGACGGGGCAGCGGCCGCCGCCGCGGTGAACTCCGCTGCCAGCCGGCGGTGGACGACCCTGCGGACCAGTTCGAGAACGCTCGAAACCAGCACCTGGACCGGGCGGCTGGACGGGACGAACCGCTGTTGCTTGATCCGTGCGGAGCGCCGCTGGCTGGTGATGTAGGGACGCAGGCCGGTTTCCCAGGCGTCCAGCGCGGCGGCGAGGTCGTCGGGGTGCTCGCCCAGTGCGGCGCCGCCGCGCAGCGAGGACGAGGAGCCCATGGCCGAGTAGGTGTTCATGCACCAGGCCGCGTCCCCCACCAGTACGACCCGCCCCGTGCTCCACCGGGGCATCTTCACCTGGTGGATCGAGTCGAACACGTGGTCAGGGGCCTGCTCCAGGGAGTCCAGGACGTGGCGCACCACGGGGTCGTCGTCCATCCCGGAGAAAGCCGCGCGCACCTGCTCGATCGACGGCCCGGCGAACCGGTCCGGAATGTCGTCGGTGCGGTAGGTCAGCCATGCGCAGGGCGCGTGGTCGGCGAGTCCGAACACCCACATCGCACGCTTGGGGCGCGAGACGATGATGCTGTGGCTTGCCTCGTAGGAGGGCACTTGCTCCTTCATCTGGAACGCGCAGATCATCGCCTTCCAGTTCGCCAGGTAGTCCTCGTCCGGACCGAACACCATTCGGCGCACGCTCGAGCGCATCCCGTCCGCGCCGACCACGAGATCGAAGTCCTCGCGGTACTGCTTCCCGGTGCCGGCGTCCTCGAGCAGGACCCGCACCCCGCCGGCGCCCTCGGTGATGTCGACCGGAGTGGTCGCGAACCGCACCTCGACCGCGTCCTCGGTCGCGTTGCCGGTGATGCCTTGCCACAACGCGGCCTCGATGTCGCCGCGCAGCACCGCTGCCAGCCCGCTGGGCGCGTCCAGCAATCCCAGAGCCGGCTTCCGCCTGCCCCGGTGATCCACCGACCACGAGTTCCCGCCCGGGCGCCATTCCGGGTTGCGGGTGTGCAAGTGGTCGGCGATCCCCAGGTCGGCCGCGGCCTGCACACCCTCCGGGAACATGAAGATGAAGTAGCCCCCCGTCCGACGCTCGGCTGCTCGTTCGACGATCACCGGCGTCCAACCGGCCCGGCGCAGCCCGATGGCCGCGGACATCCCCGCGATTCCGAGCCCCACCACCAGTGCCCTCTTCTGCATGGGTTTCCTCTCTCCGGTCACGTTCTGATGGATGGACGGCTCAATCGGGCACGACGACGGCGCGGCTGCGGCCGGTGTGTGCCCACGCCTCGCCGATCCGGCTCAGCGGGAACACGGTGTAGGGCAGCTGCAGGGACCCGTCGGCGAAGCGGGCCATGACCTCGGGCGCCTCGGCGAGCATCTCCTCGGCGGACCGCGATCCGACGCCGCTCCCGGTGATCCGGATCCGCCTGCTGCGCAGCAGGTCCGCGGGCAGCGACGCCTCCAAGCCCGCGAGCGAGCCGATCTGCACGTAGGCCGTGTTCGCCTCGGTGTCCTCGCCGCTGCGACCCAGCACGGCGAAGACGGCTTCGGCGACGGGCCCCCACAGGTAATCCAGCACGAGACCGGGCGATGTCTCGGATACCGCATCAGCCAGGGCCTTCTCCATGCCGTCGGGTCCGTCGTGGGCCAGCGACACGGTCGTCGCTCCCGCGCCACGCAGCCGCTCCAGCGCCTCCGGATCGCGTCCGGCCGCGATGACCCGCTCGGCCCCTAGCGCCAACGCCCCCTGCACGGCAAGGCTGCCCGACATCCCCGTGGCGCCCAGCACCAGTACGGTGCCCAGCGCCCCTATTTCCTTGCGTCGCGCGGTGAGGACCATCCAGCCCGAGAGGCCGGGGTTCATGCCTGCGGCGATCGCGAGTGGATCCGCTCCCGCCGGGACCTCCGCTTGGAAGGGCGCGACCAGCCGTTCGGCCATCGTCCCGAAGGGTGGACGCGCGTATCCGGTGTAGACCAGGCGCCCGTCGCCGGTGCGAGCGACCGCGTCGATGCCCGGCACCAGTGGATACGTCATCTGCCCTCGGCCGTAGTGCCGCCCGGTGGTCAGCCCGCGAACGATGTTGTGCAGGCCGGCGCCGACGAGGTTCAGCGGCTCGTGACCGGGTGGGACCGTCGGCTCGGGGAAGTCGCCGCAGACAGGCGACATATCGGGGGCGGTGACGACTGCAGCACGCATCAGATTCTCCTTAACTAAGTTAAACGCTGTAATCAGCATTACTTAACAAAGTTAAGTTGTCAATTCGCTCTTGCTCTTGGTCGTGGGCTTCGTCATCGAGGAGCAGGAGCGACGCCAGTCCGCCGCGACGATCCGACGCGCTACTCGGCTACCGAGCGTGACGTCTGGCTCGGCGAAGGCGCGTCACTGGTGAAGGAGGCCGGGCACTTTCACGACGACGGCGACCAGCGGTTCGAACGGCATCTCGGCATCGTCCTCGACGGGCTTACCGCCCGACCAGTCATACGCGCCTGCGAGCAGGCACGAGCGGCCGCCGGGCCTGACGTGACGACCCCGGGGATCCGTCGGGAAACAGCTGACCCCACTGAATTCGGGCTGCTGTCTTCACCGACGTGGACGCGCACACGTCGCAGCTCGCGGGCAAGGTGCAGCGCGGGGTCGGCATCACAGCACCGGGCCGTGGCCCAGGACGTGTTGATCCTGGCGTCCGCCGCGAACAGCACGCAACAGGGCGACCCGGTGACCGACCGGCTGCCTTTCCCGGCGTGATCGCGGTCTGCGCGGTGGATGTGGATCTCGCGGCCGTCCCGCGCGGGCCGGCGTCGGAAGTGGTGCCCGGCGCGGTGATCGAGGTCGTGCCACCGGCCGCCGCGGGCAAGAGGGACTGAAGTGAGTTCGTCAGGCGGGGAATCCGCGACGGCGACGTCGAACGGCGGAGGAAAGACCGAAGACCATAGGATCAGACAATCTGCACTGCCGGCTGTTCCGGCGTCCGTTCGACGCTCGGCAAGGCTGGACTCGTGCCGGGGAGCTCTCGGTCCGGATCGAGCGGGGCGGCGTCGCCGCCGTCTCGACGGAAGTCGGCCGGCGCGCCGAGGGCGGGGCGGCACGTCGCCCAGGACCACTCCGGCCACGCCGACGTTGAACGCCGTCTGCATGTTGCCGGCTTCGCGGCGGCGGGTCTCGTCCAGAACATCGGCGTTCGAGACCCGCTCCGGTCAGGGCTACAACGTCGGCAAAGCGTGCTACGGCTACCGCACTGGAGCCATTGGAAATGCCTGGTCATCGTGGGTGGCGAGGCAGTGTCAGCGAGGCTGACCGCTCTCATGAGCACGGCTGGCCATCGGGGATCGACGTCGGCGGGCCAGGCCGAGGGCGAGCACGGTGGCGGTCGCCAGCGTGGCGGCCGCGATCGCGATATAGCTGTACACGCCCGTCGCGGAGTTCACCGCCGTCCCGTCGATGATCGTCTGGGTGGACGAGAGCACGGCTGCCCCCACGAACGTCATGACCACCGAGCCGAACGCGCCCACGACCGAAACCATGCTCGAGACCGCAGCCTGACGATCGGCCGACACGAGCAACCCGGCCAGGTTGAATCCGGTGGTCAGGAGCGCACCCATCGTGCACTGCAGCAGAAAGGAGCAGGCGATCGCGGCGGGCAGCCAGGACGCCCCGGTGAGCATTCCGGCGGCGCCGGCGGTGCCGACCGTCGTGGCGGCGGCCAGCGTGGCCGCCGGTCCGATCCGGGTCGCGAGCCAGCCCGAGAGCACTCCACCGACGACAACCCCGACGGCGGGAATCCCGAACAGTAGTCCCAGCATGCCCTGGGCGTCGAGCCCGTAACCGAGCCGCTGCTCGTGCGAGACCTGGGCGATCAAGCTGAGGAGCTGGTCCATGCTCTGTGTCGCACCCGTAGCGAGCACGATGACGAGCAGCGTGAGCAGGAGGGGCCGCCCGAGGTTGCTGATGTCGATCACAGGATCGGTGGCCCGCCGGGAGTGCCGTACCCAGTACGCCAGCGTGGTCACACCGGCGCCGAGAATGGCGAACGGGACCACGCCGAACCAGCCGATCTCCGGCCCCAGGCTGATGTAGCCGAGCACCGTGACCAGGCCGGCGCCCAGTAGGAGGGCGCCGCCGACGTCGAGCCGGCCCGGCGTAATGGTTGTGGATTCGGGGATGACGGCGCGCACGGCAACGGCGGCGGTGGCGCCGAGTGCGGCTGCCGTCACGAAGATGATGCGGAAGCCGAACTCGGCGACCAGATTCTCGTAGAGGAAGGCGGCGCCGAGGTTGAGCACTGCTGTGCCGGTGGTGACGATCCCGACCGCGGGCATTGCGATCCGTGGTTCGCAGAGTTCGCGGACGATCGCGGCGGAGAGGAAGATCGACGCGATGACGGCGCCTTGGGCGAGACGTCCGAGGGTGAAAATCAGCATGTCGGGAGCTATCACGCAGATGACGGAGCCGGTGCAGCCGATGAGCAGCGTGCTGACGAGCATCCGGCGTTTGCCGCGTAGGTCGGCGCTCCGGCCCAGCAGCGGGGCCCACAGCGCACCGGCGAGTACCGCGCTGGAGCTGATCCAGGCCGCCTGATCGGTCTGGAAGTGCTCGAGCATCTGCGGGAGGAACAGTAGCGGCGCTACGAGCACGGTATCCGCCATCAGATTGCCGATGAGGAGTGCGGCGATCTGTGCGGCGAGGCGCTTGTTCCACCTTCTGTGCCGTGTCGTGCCCGGTGGCAGGCCGGTGTCAGGCGTGGTGTTCACGAAAGCTCCTTTGCGATGGTCGAGCAGTTTCAGCGCTGCCGCCACGGTCTGTTCCCGAGTGATTCCCTTCCCCGTGGTCGCAGCTTAACTAAGTTAAGGAGCGGTGGCAATCGGTCGGCTGAACTCGGATGAGGAGGGTGCCGTGCGGGCGGCGGTCGTCACCGGGTCCGATGTCGCGCCGGTGTGCGCGGAGTTCTACGCCCCCGGTGCAGCCGCCTGTTGTGAGGGTCGGAACGGCTGATCGGTCGTCAGTGCAGCCGATGTGCGAGCCCGTCGAGGAGGATGCCGAGTTGCCGTTCGAATCTCGGGTCGCCGTCGTCGCGGAGATGTCCGGCGGCCTTGACCAGCTCGGCGCCTTCGCCGAGCCACGCGTCACGTCCGGTGAGCGAGTATCGAGCGGGGTCGGTGTCGGCGGACGGGCTGCGCTCCTGCTCTTCGATGACGAAGCCGACTACGAAGGCGGTGACCAGGTCCAGGGTGTCGTCGGCCTCGGGCAGGGAGAACCCGGCCGCCGTCAAGCGCTCGAGCCACGATTCTTTCGCCTTCACCACTTCGGGGTCGGCGAAACGCGTGCCGCTGAAGATGCGCGCCCCATCCCGGTGCATCAGATACTCCGACCTCAAGACGCGGGCGTAGGCGAATACATCGTCACGCCAGTCGCCGCCGCGCGGGATCGCCGCGAGGGCTTCGGTGACGCGTCGCATGACGAAGGTGGCCATTTCGTCGAGCAGTTCCTGTTTGTTGCGGACGTGCCAGTACAGGGCGGGGGCCTTCACGTCGAGCCGGGATGCGAGCGCACGGACGGTGAGGGCGTCCATGCCCTGCTCGTTGAGCAGATCGAGTGCTGTCGTCACGATCTGCTCCCGCGTGATTCCTTTGGTCACAGTTGGCACCTTAACGAAGTTAAGGCACTGTTGCCGACATCGGAGATCAACTTGGTTGAATAGTCATCTCATGCGTGCTGCGGTCGTCAGCGCCCCGGACGCGGCACCCGTCTGTGCGGACTTCCCGGATCCGCCGTTCGGCGGCGGACAGTACCGTGTGCTCGGCGCAGGCCAGTCCCGCCTCTGATCAGTGTCGGTCAGCTCCTGGCGGCGTCGGTTGTGGATTGCCGGCAATCCCGGGGTGCAACAACTCGCCAATCGAATTCCGATGACAACGATCCGACTCTGAAGGTGCGTTGTCACGTTACCGGGGACCTGTCACTACGATAGGGGCATGGCGGCTTCGTTCTCAAATGGTCTCAACGGTACCGAGCCCCGGGCCGGTAGGCGGAACCTCAAGGGCGACATGCGAGAGCGAGCGATCCTCGAGGGAGCTTATGAAACACTGCGCACCGAGTCGATGCGTACGGTCTCGATCGATGATCTCACCAAGAGCGCAGGATTGTCGCGATCCTCCTTCTATTTCTATTTCGAATCCAAGTGGCAGGTGCTTTCGGCGCTTCTTTCGAGCGTTACCGACGATGTTTTCAAAGCATCCGCAATGATTTTCGATCGGCCGGCCGGAGTTCCGCCAGAGGTTGCGATAGAGCATGCGGTCTCCGAAGTTATAGATGTATGGGAGCGGCACGGGCACATTCTTCGTGAAGTCGGTGATGCCGCGGCGGCGGAACCTGCCTTACAGGCTCAGTGGGACAAAATCTTGGGTGGATTCATCGATGCTGCCGCCGCCGCTATCGAGCGCGACAGAGCCGCTGGTGTGGCTATCGACGGGCCGCCGGCCCGCTCCCTGGCGGCAGCGCTCATGTGGATGGGTGAGAGAAACCTCGGTCTCATGAGCATGCGCAGCGCGAACGCGATCCGCATGGAAGATATGGTCGAGACGGTGACGACCGTGTGGCTGAGAACAGTGTTCGGCCTCGAATACGCTGGAACCTCGAAAAATACCTGAGCGGACGTTTCAACTCCCAGCGCCAGGGCAACGAACCACGCTGTGCCCGGCACGGGCTTCGTGGTGGTGAGAACGCTGCGGCCCTGTGCGGTATGTGTTTCTGCCACGTCGAGGTCATGGGGCTGCTGCACGCATGACCGACTCGATACCTGAAGAAATATTGCGGACTTCGCGACCCCGGTCTCGCGTTCGCGGCGCCGTCCGAGCGGCCGATGTCGACTGTTTCCTTGCCTCGGAAGGAGCGGCGGACATCACGGGTGTGGTGTTTCCGGTCGACGGCGGCGTGTTGACGTGACCGGTTGATCCGCGCGGCCTCAGTCTCCGGCGTCTGTCCGAGACCCACGAATCTCGGGGTATCGATCCCGCCCTTCGGCAAAGCGCTCCAGCGCAACGGAGTCGACCACAATCGTGCCCGTAATCGTTACCACCTCCCTCTTTTCGATCGTGACAGTGTAGGCGACTGTCACCGATCCTTGTTGCGCGGAACTGACATAGCCTTCACATCTGAGGCGCGAGCCCAACGGCGTGGGAGCGGTGAATCGGGAGTTCAGAGATCGGAGCTCTTCGAGGGGGCACCAAGATGTCACCCACCGACCGACAAATGCCATAGATAGCATTCCTTGAGCAATTACTTCGCGATGCCCCGCCAGTTGCGCTGCCGAATCACTCAGGTGAAGAGGATTGTTGTCCCCGGAGGCCTGAGCGTACTCGGACAACATGGATCTGGTGACCGGCCCGAAAAATGCGGTGGGCACAGGAGCTCGGTCGATCATCGAATGACCTGCCGATCCTTGATCAGCCAGGTGCATTCGGACGTAGCGACCACCTCGTCCCCGCGGTGAAACGTATTCAGCGTCACCAAGTAGGTCATGGTTCCTCCCTTGAAACCAGCATCGGTGATGCGGCGTCGAACCTGAATCGCGTCGCCCGCGTAGACGAGCGAACGGAAGTGAAACGCTTGTTCACCGTGGAGAACCATTGTGGTGTCGAGCCCGAGTTCGCGTATGAAGCGAAGGATGTCTCGGTGGTCGATCTCCAGCGTGATCATGAACGTGGGCGGTGCGGGGATATCCTTCATACCGAGCTCCCGGGCGACCGCGACGTCGAAGTACATCGGGTCGGTTTCGCCAGTGGCGGCGGCGAACTCACCGACGGCTTGTCTTGTCACGTGACGATCGAAGCTTTCGAGCTGCCGACCGATGAATTGCGTCGGTTCGGTGGACACCTCAGTGGCTCCTTCCCAGGTAGGCGGCGCGAACGTCCGGCGAAGTTCGCAATTCGTCGGCCGGCCCGCTGATCGTGATTCGCCCCTGCTCGAGTACATGGGCATGTTGCGCGAGGCCCAGAGCATCGTCGGCCATTTGTTCGATCAAGAGGATGCCGGCGCGTGTCTCGTCTGCGATCAGCTGGATCAGTCGGAAGACCTCCTGCGTCAGCTTGGGGCTGAGGCCGAGCGAAGGTTCATCGAGCACCAGATACCTGGGCGCCGAAGCAACGGCTCGGGTCAGGGCCACCATTTGTTGTTCTCCGCCGGACAGATGGCCGGCGCGTTGACTCCACCGATCGCGGAGTATGGGAAACGCGTCGAGAAGCGTCTCCACGTGCTGCGACGATGTTCTACCGCGTCCAGCAGCCGCGCAGGATCCCATGCGGATGTTCTCCGCGACGGTCAGCCTGGCGAATAGTCGTCGACCTTCGGGCACCATCACAATGCCGGCGCGTGCTCGTTGAGCCGCGGTCAACTTCTGGACGGGTTTGCCGTCGAGGACGATGGACCCGGACCGGCAAGGCAGCAGACCGCACACTGTTCGCGCCAACGTCGATTTGCCTGCGCCGTTCGACCCGATCAACGCCGAGATTCGGCCGGGCGCAAGCTCCATGCTGATCGACTTGGTGACCGTAGCCCTACCGTAGCCGGAACTGACTTCTTCAACGACCAGACTCATACCTGTCCCCTTCGGTAAACGATTCCACCTGCGAAGAATCGGATGCCCCGAGATACACCGCCATCACCGTCTCGTCGGTCAAGACGTCCGACGCGGTTCCATGGGCGATGACGGTCCCTTGCGCCAAGCATGTGACCTCGTCGGCCACCGTCGAGATCAGGTCCATGTGGTGCTCGACGAGGACCATGCCGAGACCATCGGCACGAAGGTCTGTCAACAGGCGCCCCAGTTCCATGACTTCAGTCGAGTTGAGACCGGCGGCCGGCTCATCCAAGATCAGCACCTTTGGTTGACTTGCGAGCGCTCGAGCGATCTCGAGTGCACGCGCCTTGCCGTACGCCAAGCTCCCAGCGAGAACATACGCTTCGTCGAGGAGGCCCACGCGTCGTAACAGGGCAACCGCCATCCCCTCGAGTTCGGCCTCTCGCCGATACTGAGCGCGCGGCTTCAATGCGGCCCGCCACCACGAAAGTTGTCCTGTGTCAGCGAACCCCGCCTTCACGTTCTCGAGCGCGGTAGCCGAATTGAACAGCTGCGGTGTCTGAAACGTTCGGGCGAGCCCCTTTCGCGTGATCTGGTCCGGACGGTGGCCTGAAATTTCGACCCCGGCCAGGAGGATCGAACCGCTGTCGGGGCGATATGCCCCACTCACCAGGTTCGCCAACGAAGATTTGCCGGCCCCATTCGGTCCGATTACGCCATGGATGCTTCCCGGGCGTACGTGGAGGTCGACTCCGTTGACTGCCAGCAATCCACCGAACTGCTTCGTTACACGGACGACTTCCAAGAGGGCCTCTGTGTCGGTCTCTCCGATATCGACAGCCAGGAAACCCGACGTCGACGGCGGCTGAGAGGGCAGTTGGGGTGCCGGAAGCCGAGCGAGGTTCCGGCGCGTTCGCTTGGCAGCGAAGTCCGAGATCGTTCCTACGACTCCGTGCGGGAGGGCGAACAGTGCCGCGATGAGAATCAGGCCGATGATCCCAGGCGTCGACAGATACCACTGTTCACTCAGGTACTGACGCTGAAATTCTGTGACACCCTCCAGCACCTCTGACCGTTCCAGCCACACGACGATCACGGCGCCGACAGCGGGCCCGATGACAGTTCCACTGCCTCCGAGGATGACGGCGAGCAGAATCGTGATCGAGAAGAACACGTCGAACGATTCCGGCTGCAGGTGAGCGAACAGCAGGGCGTAGAAGATGCCACCGAGACCTGCGAGTGCGCTCGAGATGCCCAGCGCAGCGACCTTCCGCTGAAATACGTGCACACCTAGATGCGAAGCGAGGATGTCACTTTCGCCGACGGCCCTCAGCGACCGACCCCATGACGACAGGCTCAGGTTCCGATACCACACCAGCACCACCACGGTTGCCACGAGCACCAGCACGAGCACCGAAGCGAACTCGCCGGCGAAAAGGGGCGGCACAAACGTAAATCCCAGGACGTTCGCGTCGGGAAGAAGGCCGGTTTGGTGTTGGAGGGTGTTCGGATATCCCGATGCGGCGCCGAGTACCGGCCACTCGACCAGGACCTTATGAACCAGTACCGCCAGGACCAAAGTGATCATGGTGAATTGCGGACCCCGGAGGCGGGCCGTTCCCAGGGCTACGACCACGCCGACAACAGCGCACACGATCAGGCTGATGGGAACTGCCAGCAGGATTGGCAGGCCGCCCTCGAAAGAGAGGTAGCCGAAGACATAGGCCCCCACCGCATACATCGCGCCCTGTCCGAGCGAGATGAGACCGGCAAACCCCGATACGAGATTCAGTCCCACAGCCGCCACGACCGTGGCGGCCATCAGGCCGATCAGTTGCATATGAGGAATTGATGTCCCTTCACCACTGAGCCCGGGGGCCAGAGCGAGAAAGGAGATGAGGACGACAGCGATGCCGAACAGAGCATCTCGACGCTGCGGCGAGACTTCGGACCAGCGTGCGATTATGTTCTTCGCCGCTGGTAAGGGCATGTGCATGGTGTTCCTTCGTGCTCGTCTCTGGATCGAGCTTCGAGTGTTCGATTCGCGGGCTGCTGGGTCAGAGCTTCAGCTCCACACGCCGTCCCAGCAGACCCTCGGGTCGGAACATGAGAACGGCCAAGACGACCAGAAGTCCCGAGACCTCGCCCCACATGACGCCGGCGAAGTCGCCGACCGCAGCTGTGACCAGCCCGTAGATCCCACCGCCGAGGAGCGGCCCCCAGAGGGATGTGAGGCCGCCGATGATTCCTGCCGCGAATGCACCCACGAGCAATGGCTCGCCCAGCTGCGGCGAGACGCCGACTTCGGCTGCCCACAGGATGCCGGCCAGAGCCACCACCGACATGGCCAGGCCATAGGCAATCATTCCGATCCGTCGGGACGAGATGCCCATGAGCGAAGCTGCTTCGGCGTCTTCCGACACGGCTCGCATGCGGGTGCCCAACCCGGTCATTCGGGTCACCGTCACCAAGGCGATCGTGACGAGGACCGCTGTTATGGCGATCAGGCCCTGCTGAGCCTGAAGACGGGCCCCCAGGAACTCGACAACTCCGTCCGTTCCGCCGTAGTCCAGTGGCTGGCGCAGCACACCTTCACCGTTGGTGGTCACATTGATGATGATGAATGAGAGACCCACGGTTGAAAGGAGCCATCGCGAGTCGTTGTGTCCCGAACTGAACGGCAGCACGATCAGTCGATAGGTCCATGCCCCCAGCGCACCGACGACAACGATGACGAGCATGATTTTCGCTGCGGCCGGAAGCCGGTCCCATGAGCTGACTCCCAGCGCGAGGAAAGCGGCAACCACCATGAACTCGCCGAGTGCGAAATTCAAGGTGTTGGTGGTCAAGAAAGTGAGGACGAAGCCTTGGGCGACAAGGGCGAACAAGCCGCCCGCGGCCAGTCCCGCTATAACGATCTCCACGAGTTCCGGCCCTTCAGCAGCCGCGCTTGATGCAGTCGGCAACCGTGCCGAACGTTACGATGTCGCCCTCCGGCGTGTCGTCGAATCCCAGCACGTGCCAGTTGGCGACATCTGCGTCGTAGAACTCGCCGTCACCTGGTGCAAAGGGCTTCTCGTACGTCGTTCCCTCTACTTCCACGCTTGCCACCGATTCGATTGCATCCCGGACCGCCCCATGGTCGGCGCCGCCGGCCTTCAGCCCCTGGGCGTAGGCGTCCAGCGCCGAGAACACGTTGTAAACAACCGTGGGCAACTGAGGCTCTTCACCGTAGGCCGACCTGTAGGCGTCGAGCACCTTCGTGAAGTTCGGGCTGTTCAAGTCCTCACGCTCAACAAACTTCAAGCCTTCCCATTCAGCAGGCTTCGAAAGCTCGCGGTAGTTGGCGAGAATATTGCTGGTCGTCGTCTTGCGCGGCGGGTCGAAGCGTACGACCTTCATATCGCGCGTGACGGTGGCGATGTCGGACCCGGACGTGAAGTTGAGGAAAACCGAATTCACGCCGGCATCACGGAGCCGCTTCGCCCCCGCGGTGAAGTCTGTGGCGCCGGTCTGCATCGATTCTTCCACCACCTTCACACCGAGCTCGTCCCCTAGTTTGCGGTACTGGGCCACGGCGGCCTGACCGAAAGCGTCTGCTGCGTAGGCGATACCGACGACGGGTTTCTTTCCATCGACATCCGAGAAAACCACCTGGCTGTTGACCTCGTTGAGGACTGGTCCCGACCACTGCGTTCTGAACGCAAAATTCTTGTCGCCGCCGGTCGGGACCAGGTCGGCATTGCTTGCTGACACCAAAAGGTACGGACGTCGAGAGCGGGCGACCACCTCCGCGATCTGCAGAGCCGGAGCCGACGTCGGAGGACCGAAAATGGCGTCGACGTCGTCTTCGTTCAGGAGCTTCTGCACGGCGCTCGAAGCGCCTTCGGGCGAACCGGCGTCGTCGGCGTAGACGAAGTCGAGTTCGAGACCGTAACGCTTCTCGATAATCGGTGCAGCAAGCTCGATCCCGCGCTGAGTGTCCTGGTAGAACTGCGGGGCCGGCCCCGTCTTCGGGCCGATGACGCCGATCGTGGCATCGCTGTCGGCCGAGGGCGACGACTCCGAGCCCGAGCCGCAGGCACTGGCGAGGAGCATGGCGGCCAGTACTGCCACCATCCGTCGTGTGTGCATCTAGATACTCCTTCAGCCATCGCCGCGCTGAGCGCCGGACCTGTGTGATGCCGCTCACTTCGCGACGCCGAAAACCTATAATCATGATTCACGATTGTCAATAGGTAGCGATCGGAACTGCCAGTCAGCAGGGAACGATGGGACCTGCCGAAAGAGTCGGAAGGTGCATGAAAATAGCCTGGCCACCCCTCGGAACTCGAGGGGTGGCCAGGCCGGGCCGACCGGATCGCTATCGGGGAAGTGGCAGGAAAAGTGCTCGCGCTATAAAGGCGCGATAGCCCTTCAGCACGGCCGCACGCGACTCTCCGACGCGTCCCATGCTGGAGAGATACACCTTCGCGTAGTAGTTACGCGCGGCGAGCAGCGCGATGGCTATCCCCTCCAGTTCGTCGGGCTCGTATCCTTCGATCTCGCCTCGGTCGACCGCTCGGTTCAGGGCTCTCACGTAGCCGTTGACCACCCTGTCGAAATAGGCGGCATTTGCAACAGGGGCCTGGACGCTCGCTTCGTCCAGGACACGAGCGAACCAAGGATGATCTGACACAAAATCGAGAAATGCCTGCATCCTCTGCATCTCGCGATCCAGGCCGGTCGAATCCTTGGGCACATGCTCCTGGATGAACTCGAGCATGCGTTCTGCATAGGTCGGCAGAACGACGTCGAACAGATCTTGTCGTGTCTCGAAGTACCGATAGAAAGTCCCTTGAGAAATACCTACGTCTTCGACGATTCGGGCCACCGACGCCTCGGCATAGCCGCGATCTCCGATGATCCGGGCTGCGCTCTCGATGATCCGTCGACGCATTGCCGAGATTCGTTCTGGATTTCGCTTGTAGGGCCCTCGTGCCACGCTCGGTCCTCTCCTCCTCGCCGGTACCATCACGCGTACCGCTTACTGGTTCAATTCCTTACCTGCACGACCACCTTCCCGGTGATCGCACGACGATCAAGCATGTCAAGTCCGTCGGCGGCCTGGTTCAGTGGTACCACGGCCGTGATAGCGGGCTTCAAAACCCCGGATACGCACCAGTCGAGAAGCTGTTCCATCAGTGTTCCGAGACGCTCCGGCCGGACCTTCAAATGCTCACCGAGAGCGGACCCGATCACTTTCGCCTGCTTGACCAGGACCACATTGTTCGGTAATGGACCGACACCCGCCGCGAATCCGACCAGCACGTATCGGCCCTCCGTGCGCAGAGTGCGAGCAGCCGGATCAGCATATGGGCCGCTCACCGGGTCGACGACGATGTCCGCTCCGACTTCCCCAACGGCATCGGCGAAGAGTCGCCGAAGCTCCCGGCGATCCGGCACCTGGTCGCCGGTGCCCGAATACGCCAGTCCACGCGCCGCACCGCCCGCCAGAGCGGCCTCGACCTTCTCGCTTGTCGAACAAGCAGCCACCACTTCGGCCCCCAGCCTTGTGGCGATCTGCACGGTCGCAAGGCCGATTCCCGCGCCCGCGCCGGTGACGAGCACTCGCTCGCCCGATGTCAGGCGGGCCCGGTCCTGCACTGCGTGAAGTGCGCTCGCATAGGCGATGGGCAAGACGGCTGCTTCCTCGAACGATACGCCGCCCGGGATGCGGATCAGGCTCGATGTTGGCAGCACAATCTGCTCGCGCAACCCCCCTGAGCCGGTGATCGCGACGACTCGATCACCAACCGACAGGTCATGTACGTTATCGCCCAATGCCTCGACGACCCCGGCGACTTCGCCGCCGGGCGAGTACGGTCGCGCCGCTTTGTCTTGATAGAGATCGCGCATCATCAGGAGATCGGTCGCGTTGAGCCCGACTGCGCGAACCGAGATACGCACCTCGCCACCTAGCGGTACAGGTTCGGGCAGATCAACCCATTCCAAGGTTTCTGGACCGCCCGGCAATACTGACATCAGCGCGCGCATCTCAGCCCTTCCGCTCTGTCGGCGACGCAGCCGCCGGATCGCTGAGCCAATCTGCCGGGCGAGGCCATAGACCTGAGTCGGACATCGAAACCGCCTCGTCCCGAGAGAGCACCTCGGCCGCGGCCTCCGCGTTCGACTTCGCACGCTGGCGCTGAAGCTCGAGCCGCCCGATCTGATTCCGATGGACCTCGTCGGGGCCGTCCAGCAACCTCATCGACCGCGAGTTGGCGAACATCGGGCTCAACAGAAAGTCATTCGTCAGACCGGCTCCACCGAACGCCTGGATAGCCCAATCCACGACCTGGTGCGCGACTGCAGGCGCCGCAACCTTGATCATCGCGATTTCTTGGCGCGCCGCTGAATTTCCGACGGTGTCCATCATCCAGGAAGCCTTCATGGTCAGAAGCCGCGCCTGCTCGATACTGATTCGAGCTTCGGCAATCCGCTCGAGCGTGACGGATTGTTCCGAGATGGTGCGACCGAACGTGCTCCGGCTGTCGACGCGCCGACACATGCGCTCGAGAACTCGTTCGCTCAGGCCGATCAGTCGCATGCAGTGGTGCATGCGGCCGGGCCCGAGACGGCCCTGCGCGATTTCGAACCCCCGGCCCTCTCCCAGCAGGACGTTCCCGACCGGGACACGAACGTCGTCGAACCAGACCTCACACGCGCGGTCGAGGTACGAGCCCAATACCGGCAGCGCCCGAGCAACGTGCACGCCGGCCGTATTGCGGGGTATGAGGACCATGCTCTGCTGCCGGTGGCGGTCTGCTTCGGGGTTCGTCCTGCCCATGAATATCATGAGTTCGCAGTTCGGATGGGTCGCACCACTCGTGTACCACTTCCGCCCGTTGATGACGTACTCGTCTCCGTCGCGGACGATGGAACTCGAGATGGCCGTCGCATCGGAGGACGCTACGTCCGGTTCCGTCATCGCGAAGGCCGAACGGATTGTTCCCTCCAGCAACGGCGACAACCAGCGCGCTTTCTGTTCGGGAGTGCCGTATTTGTGCAGGACCTCCATATTCCCCGAATCCGGGGCCGAACAGTTGAACACCTCCGCCCCGAACAGGACCCGTCCCATGATCTCCGCGAGCGGGGCGTACTCCATGTTCGTCAATCCCTGACCATCGGGGTCCCCGGGCATGAACAGGTTCCACAATCCGACGCCCTTGGCCTTTCCGCGTAGATCGAGAAGCGTCGGATACACGGCCCAAGGCCCCAGTCGCTCGATCTCTTGATGTACTACCCGTTCGGCCGGATACACGTGCTGGTCCATGAATGCGCTCAACCGCTGCTGCAGCTCTCGACTGCGATCGGTGTATCGCAGGTCCATGTCTGTCCCTGGGGGAGGTGTCACGGTCGTGCCTGGGGATCTCAAGATCTGTCTCCTCGACTCAGCGGCTCTGATGCGTACCGGAAGGCTCTGATGCATACTAGAGCAAAAGCGATACTCATGAATCAGCATTACTGTTCCAGATCGAAGCGGAGAGTCCTTTCCTATGTCGTCACACTTGCCCCTCGTCGGCGTCCGGGTACTGGACTTTTCGACCCTGGTGCCTGGGCCGCTGGCCAGTCTGCTCCTATCCGACGCGGGAGCAGATGTTCTCAAGGTGGAACGCCCCGGCAACGGAGATGAGATGCGGGCCCTCGACCCCTATGACTTCACAAACCTCAATCGAGGCAAGCGCAGCATCGTGATCGATCTGAAGAATTCTTCAGCGGCGGCCGAACTCGACCCACTGATCGCGCAGGCCGACGTCTTGATCGAGCAGTTTCGTCCCGGAGTGATGGACCGATTGGGGCTCGGCTACGAACATGTCCGCTCACTGAACCCACGAATCGTCTATTGCTCGATTACCGGATATGGGCAGAACGGCCCGCTGGCAGCCAAGGCCGGACACGACCTGAATTATCTGGTCGACGCGGGACTCCTCGCGTCGGCGCGCCGCTCGTATTCCCATGGTGTCCCTCATCTTCCGCCGACGTTGATCGCGGATATCGGCGGCGGGGCGTACCCGGCCGTCGTCAACATTCTCCTGGCACTGCGCTCCGTCGAACTGACCGGACACGGGGCTCACCTGGATGTCGCGATGACCGAGAACTTGTTCTTCTGGCACTGGTGGATACGGACCCAGGTGGACGTCGCGGGGAGGTCGAGTGCCCCGGGTACTGCCCATCCGGCCGGTGGGTCGCCCCGCTATGCGCTTTACGCGGCGGCCGACGGCGCCGTGGTGGCGGTGGCTGCCATCGAGGAGCGTTTCTGGCAACGACTGTGCGACATACTCGCCCTGCCTGCCGAGCTCAGGTCAGCGGATGCCGACGAGACCACCGTCCAGGCGGGACTCGCCGAGCGGTTCTTGCGATACGGCGGGGACCACTGGCGGTCGCTTTTCGATGGTGTCGACGTGTGTGTCTCGATCATGACCACGCCAGAAGATGCCTTCGCTCACCCACATTGGGCGTATCGCAAGACGTTCGAGGAGACCGTAAGCACGGCCGATCAGAGTTTCGCGGCGATCCCAAGCCCAGTTCATCGAGGGTTTCGCCGCGGTGGGCAACGGGCAGCGCCAGAGCTCGGAGCGTCCGAACCGCAGTTCCGGGGGGCCGAGCGTAGCCGGGTGGACCGTGCCGACGAGGGAGGCAAGCTGTGAGTGCAGATCAGGCCGGGGGTGGCGTTCGTCTTTCCGTCGAAGGCCGTGTTGCTCTTCTGACAATCGATCGGCAAGAAGCGCGGAACGCATTGGATATCGGTATGTGGCGCGCGATTCCTGGACTGATCGCCGAAGCCGAGTCGCACCCCGATGTCGTCGCCGTGGTCCTCCGCGGTGCCGGGAAGGAAGCTTTTGCTGCTGGGGCGGATATATCCGATCTTCGATCGGCCCTCGGAAATCCGGCGGCCGGACGTGCATACATCGATGCCATCGCCGCGGCGGAGTCGAGTATCTCGGACTGCCGACGAGTGACGATCGCAGGCATCAGCGGCTACTGCATCGGTGGCGGGCTCGAGATCGCAATGGCCTGCGACCTGCGCTTCGCCTCGGACACATCTACCTTCGCAACGCCACCCACCAGCCTCGGTGTCGCGTACAGCGTGAATTCGACGCGTCGGCTCATCGAGCTCGTCGGAGTCGGCGCGGCCAGAGACCTGCTCTTCACGGCTCGTCGAATCGATGCGTCGACCGCACGCTGCCTCGGGCTGGTGGACAGAGTGGTAGCAGTGACCCGGTTGGACGAGGAGATCGACGACTACACCGGCGAGTTGGCCGAACAGTCGCAGTATGCGATCCGCTTGACAAAGCTGGTCATTTCCCAGGCACTGGGTCGGCCGGTCGAGACCGCCGCGCTCCGGCAGCTGCGGGTCGACTCCTTCTCCGGTTCTGATCTTCGGGAGGGGATCGCCGCGTTCGAGGAACGCCGACGCCCGAAATTCATCAGCCGCTTGCTCAGTTGACCATTCATTCAACGCATGAGTTCGCTCGCCGGCGTCGGGCTGGAGAAATACTGGATGATGTGGCGATCGGAAGCCAGTGAACTTCTCTCCGTAGTGGACTGCGGGAGCCGGGGCCGGCAGGAGGATCAGCGACCGGTGAAATTGGCTGGTCGACGTTCCAGGAATGCGTTCCGTGCCTCGAGGAGATCTTCGCTGGGCATGAAGGCGGCGTTCCATGCGGCAACGAACCTGAGTCCCGCTTGCACGCGGCGCTCTCGCTCGGCGCCGAGCACCTCTTTGATCCCGGCTAGCACGAGCGGAGAATTGCTTGCCATTTGTAGAGCGAGTTCCGCGCCGGCCGCATAGAGGGCTTCGCTGTCCGTGAAGGTACGGTTGATCAGACCGATCTGCCGCGCCTCATCGGCCGCGATGTCCCGTCCTGTCAGTACCAGCTCGCGAAGGTGCCCATCGCCGATGATCCCGACAAGACGTTGAAGGCTACCGAGGTCGGCGACCATTGCCATACGGGTCTCTCTGACGCTGAACTTGGCACTCTGCGTCGCGAGCCGGACATCGACCGATGAGATGAGATCCACGCCGGCGCCGATGCACCAGCCATCCACAGCGGCGATGACCGGCTTGTTGATACTGGCGACGCTGGAAAACGCCGTTTGGAGTTCGGCGATGGATCGCAAGAAGACCTGACGTTCGCCGGCGCTTGCTCCCGGCCGGGCCAGGTCGAGCAAGGGTTGCATGTCGATCAGGTCGAGCCCGAACGAGAAATCTCTTCCAGAACCTCGGACGACGACGGCGCGTACATCATCACATTCTTCCAGCCAGGAAAACGCCAGCGGCAACTGCTCGAAGTGCGCAATGCCCATCGCCGGATTCGAACCGGTATCGAGCAGCGTGACCGTGGCGACGTGCTCTGTCACAGAGATCTGAAGTGCCGAGTAGGCGGGAGGCTGCATGCCGTTTTGTCCTTTGTGTCCGGTGGGGCGGCCCGCCGTCGGTACGAGCGCCTTCGCTCATGGGAACGTACGGCATTCGGCCAATATTGACAATAATGATTCATCATTATATAAATTGAGGGTCGAGCTACGGTGAAGGACGGTTCAAATGAGCAGGTGCGCATGCTGACGGATCTCCAGCTCTCGGTACGGGATGTCACGCGTAGCTACGTCGCGCGCGAGATCTCGCCGTACATCCAACAGTGGGAGAGCGCGGGCGAAGTTCCCGAAAAGGTCTGGCGGGAACTAGGGGAACAGGGGTTCTTCGGCCTCGCCGTAGATCCGGACTTCGGCGGCGCCGGGGCGGGAGTGACGGCATGGGCGCTCATGATCGAAGAGCTCGCCCAGGGAGATTGCGCCATCGCCAACCAGGTCGGCGGGACCAACTTTCCGTTCGGATCGAAGCTTGCCGAGCTCGGCACTCCTTGGCAGCAGGAGGAGTTTCTCAAACCGGCGGTAGCAGGGGAGTACTACATATCTCTGCTACTGAGCGAAGCGCATGCCGGCTCAGACCTGTCCCAGGTCCGCACCAAGGCGACCAGGCGAGACGGTGGCTGGGTCATCAATGGGGAGAAGGTCTGGATCACTGGTGGGGCGTCTTCGGGGGCGGGCATCTTGCTGGCGACGACCGATCCGGACGCAGGGGCCCGTGGATTGACGCTATTCCTTGTCCGGCCGGACATGCCGGGGTACAACGTCGTCCGGCGCGAGCCGAAGATGGGTCACCGTGTCATCGACATCTGCCAAATTTCTCTCGATGACCTCGAGCTCACCGATGATCATGTTCTGGGAGAGGTGGGGACGGGGTATCGCACCATCCTCGACGGCTTGGACACCAGCCGAATCGGAGTCGCGGCGCAAAGCGTCGGCGTCGCGCAGCGAGCGTTCGACCTGGCACTGGACTACGCCAAGGAAAGGGCGACCTTCGGCCGGCCGATCTTCCAGCACCAGGCGATCGGCTTCAAACTCGCCGAGATGGCAACGAGCATCGAAGTCGCGCGACAGATGTACCTGAGGGCAGCCGCCCTGAAGGAATCCGGTGCGCGTTCCATGCGGGAATCGGCCATGGCCAAGCTTTTCGCTTCCGAGATGGCCGAGTCCGTCTGCAGCGACGCTGTGCAGATATTCGGTGGTGCCGGATTCGCCGGCGGCGGGATGGTAGAGAAGCTCTACCGAGACCAGCGAATCTTGCAGATCTACGAAGGAACCAGCGAAGTCTTGAAAATGCTTATTCATAGGGAGCTGGCGTGACTCAACAGCTGAAGAACAAGGTGGCGCTGGTGACGGGCGGGGGCAATGGAATCGGGGCAGCCATCGTGCGGCGCCTGGCCGAGTCCGGAGCGTCGGTCGGCATCATCGATCGCGATGAAGCATCCGCCCGAGCGATTGCTGCGGAGCTGGATGCGTCTGGTGTGCATACTGCGGTCGTGGTGGCCGACATCAGCAGCAACTCTGCAGTCGTCGACGGAGTGAATGCCATCGAGGAAGCCCTCGGCCCGATCGACATCCTGGTCAACAACGCCGGGTGGGACTCTCTCAAACCTTTCCTCGATAATGACGAATCCCATCGTGACCGAATTATCGACATCAACCTCAAGGGTCCGATCAATGTGACACATGCTGTCCTCGGCAAAATGGTCGACCGTGCCGGTGGCCGGGTCGTCACGATTTCGTCGGATGCCGGCCGCGTCGGGTCCACCGGGCAAGCGGTTTACTCGGCTTGCAAGGCAGGCATGATCGCATTGACGAAGTCGACCGCGAGGGAGATGGCCCGACACGGGATCACTCTGAACGTCGTGGCGCCCGGTCCCACACGGACCAGAATGATGACGGAAGCCCTCGACGGCGACGATGCGAGTGCCAAGCACGTTCTCGAGCGGATGACCAAGGCGATACCTATGCGTCGAATGGGAGAGCCTCGAGACGTCGCGGGGATAGCGGTATTCCTCGCGACCGACGATGCTTCCTTCATCACGGGCCAAGTCATCAGTGTTTCCGGTGGCCTGACGATGCACGGCTAGGGAGAGGCCAGAGGATGAATGTTGTCGAATTCATGATGGGAATCGAGGCGACCGCCAAGGACCGTCCGATCATCTACTTCCGAGATCGAGGTGTGACGGCAAGGGCCTTCAGAACACTTGTTTCGGATGCTGCCGCGAAGCTGGACACAGCTGAGATCGGTACCGATGATCGTGTGGCGCTACTTGCATCCAATCGTCCGGAATGGCTGGCAATCTACTGTGCCTGCCTGGCACGGGGTGCAACTCTGGTCCCGCTCAACCCGGCCTTGTCGGAACCGGAAATCGCCTTCATTCTCGATGACTGTTCTCCGGCATTGGTGATCGTTGACGACAAAAACCTGCCTCGGATCCCACATGGCCTGACGATCCCGATGGTCGTGCTGGTCGAGCCCGAAGTCCGGTCACGGGACGAGGATGACGGGGGTAGCTGGCCGCGAGTCATCGATCTGGAAGACAGGCACCCTGCTCTGATCCACTATACGTCCGGCACCACCGGCCACCCCAAAGGTGCGGTGCTTCCTCACTCCGGAGTCGCGGCTACGCTCAGCCGAACGACCACATGGGTCGGCTCTACGGCGGACGATACGATCCTCATCAACGGATCGCTTGCATTCATCATGCACTCCACCATCGCCGCGATGGGGCATATCGCCATCGGCGCGACAGTGATTCTGGAAGAGCGGTTCCATCCCTCCGAGGCGATCCGAACGATCAACCGCCACAAGGCGACGGTCATCATGTGGGTGCCGACGATGTACGTGATGGTTTGCGAATGGATCGAGTCGAATCCCGATCAAGCCCGGTCCCTCGCCAGCCTCCGGGCATGTGTCTCTTCGGCAGCCGGTCTGCCGTGGAGTCTGGTGGAACGTATGCGTGCCCTTACCGGCAAGACCCTCTACAACGCTTGGGGCATGACCGAGGGCACCCCGCTGACCGGGTTTCCACCCGGGTCTTCACCAGTTCCCGACTCGGTCGGCCCTCCTATCGGGGACAGCGAGATCCGGATACTCGACGCAGACGGATCCGAAGTCGCAGTCGACGAGGTCGGTGAGATCACCTTCCGTAGTCCGAGCAACATGCTCGGATACTTCAACAGACTGGAAGCCACCAAAGAAACCATCATCGACGGCTGGGTACGCTCCGGGGATCTCGGACGTCGCGATGCGGACGGGAACATCTACATCTCCGGACGGATCAAGGACATGATCATCCGAGGTGGTGCGAACATCTACCCCGCCGAGATCGAGGCGGTGCTGACCGATCACTACTCGGTAGCAGAAGCTGCCGTAATCGGAGTTCCCGATGAGCGCTTCGGCGAGATCCCGGTCGGCTTTGTGGTCACCCGGGGCGGTGAAGTAGCAGATGGTGAGCTGCTGCGAGACTACTGCGTTTCCCATCTCGCCTCCTACAAGGTTCCCGCATGGATCTCAGTTGTCGATGATCTACCTCGCGGACCTACCGGCAAGACGTTGAAGCGCGTACTACGCGACCAGGTCCTTGCAGCCGGCAATCCTCCAACCAAGCACTGATCGGAACTTCATGGAAACCATCCAAGCTGTACAGATCTCGACGGGTCACGGCCTTCTGGAAGGGCCCCTCTGGACGCCAGAGGGTCTACTCGTGGCCGACGCCACGGCCGGAGGCGTGCTTCGCATCACCGACTCGGGTCGGACCGAAACTGTGATCGAGCACCGGCGTGGAATCGGTGGAATGGCTCTGCACGCCAATGGCGGACTCGTTGTCAGCGGCCGGAACGTGGCAGTGAAGGGTCTTGTCGGAAGTGGTGACACGGCAACCCATGTGTTGCGAGAAAACGATCCATCCAACGACATCGTCGGGTACAACGATTTGACGGTGGATGCCAAAGGTCGCCTGTATGTGGGTTCGCTCGCCTTTGTCGCTTCGGAATCGCGGGATGCCGATAAACCGGGCCAGCTGTTTTGCATCGACCTGGATGGTTCCGCACGGATCGTGGCCGACGAAATCCTGCTCACGAACGGGCTCGCATTCTCGCCCGATGGCTCATTGCTCTATCACGCCGATACGCTGCGGTCGACCGTCAATGTGTACGACGTCGACGATCGCGGCGGACTCGGCACCAAGCGATCCTTCGTGACGACCGAGGACGGCGAACAACCTGACGGGCTCGCCGTCGATGCCGCCGGAAATGTGTGGGTCGCGCTGCCGCACAGCGGTCAGGTCGGTTGCTTCGATCACAGCGGACAGCGTGTCGCGTCGATCCAGATCGACGTCCCGATGGTGACGAGCTTGACCTTCGGTGGCGATGATCTTCGAGACATGTACATCGTCTCCGGCTCCGAGGGACTCGGCAACGATCGTGGAGCCGGCGTGTTCCGGGCGCGTGTCGAGACACCGGGACTGCCGACAGCTCCGTGCCGGGTTGAGTTTTGAGCACCCTGGGCGGCCCTGCGCACCTCGGGCACCGGTCGATGAGTCCTACCGCGTCGGGTACGACCGGCGCCGGCGCCGATCGTCAGCAGTTGAACTCCGGGGAGGCGCAGGTTCGTCAGCAGCACCGGTTCGATGAACTCGCATTGGTGGAGTGGCTTCGGCCGAGGGTGAGCGGCTTCGCGGGACCCCTGAGGGTGACGCAGTTCCGCGGGGGCCAATCGAATCCCACATACCGGCTGAGTACGCCCGGTGCCGACTACGTCCTGCGGCGGAAGCCGCCGGGTGAGTTGATTCCGGGGGCTCATGCCGTCGACCGGGAGGCGCGTGTCATCGCGGCGCTGGGTGGTGCCGGCATTCCAGTCCCCAAGATCTTGGCTGAATGTCAGGATGACGCCGTGATCGGCACGGCCTTCTACGTGATGGAACACGTAGAAGGCCGAATCTTCTGGGACAGCAGCATGCCGGAGCTTGCCTCTCGCGACCGAGCCCTGATGTTCGACGACATGAATCGAGTGGTCGCCGCATTGCACTCGGTGGACCCTGACACAGTCGGGCTGAGCGACTTCGGCCGAAAAGGTGGCTACCTGCGGCGTCAGCTGGACCGATGGTCTCGGCAGTACGATTCCGAGGCCGGTGGACACGACCCGGATATTGATTGGCTACAAGGATGGCTTCGCGAAAGAGTGCCGACAGATGAACGCGTCTCGATCACTCATGGCGACATCAAATGTGACAACCTCATCTTTCATCCCACAGAGCCTCGGGTAGTTGCGGTTCTCGACTGGGAGCTTGCCACATTGGGCGATCCACTCGCCGACTTCGGCTACAACGCGTTGATGTATCACTTGCCGAGCGATATCGCTGGTGGATTGGGGGCATTTTCGGCCGAGGAGCTCACAGTGCTGGGGATTCCGTCAGAGGATGAGTATGTGGGGAAGTACTGTGAGCGGTCGGTACGTCAACACATTGATGATCTGGACTTCTACCTGGCATTCAATGCCTTTCGACTCTACGCCATCATGCACGGTATTCGAGCGAGGATCGCGCACGGTACAGCAGCGTCGCCGCACGCGGACGAGATGATCTCGGCGATGCCTCAGCTCGCGCAGCTCGGTAGACGTCTGGCAGAACGCGCCGGGAATTGACCGGTCGACGCCCGCCGAACGAGACCGCGTCTGGCCGGACGCGATAACGCGACCACCTGGTTTCAGGGCGGTGGCGTTTCGTCGGCATTCAGTTGATATCGCATCCCACTGGTTGGCGGGTGGGGGAGCCCGCCCGCCATCACCCGGCAGGCTGCCGCCGGACGGCGGTGTCGGCCTCCTGTATCTCCCGCACGGCGGTGATCGCTTCCGTGAGCCACTCGGTCCAGAATTCTTCGAGACCGATACCGGCGCGCAGGACCAGGTGGCGGAGGCGTTGCTCGTCGGTACTGTGGTCGGCGAAGTCGCGCGCCTCGATGTCGAGATACTCGTCGAGTTGGCGTCGGTGGACTTCGAGGTGGCGGCGTAACTCGGGCTCGATGCCGTCGATCCCGACCACTGCGGCGGCACGCATGCGCAGCAGCATGACATCTCGGATCGGGCGGGGATTTTGGCCGGCACCGACCCAGTGGGCGAGTGCGGTGCGCCCGGCGGGCAACACTTCATAGGTCTTCTTCTGACCTTGCAGTGTCTCGGGTTCCTCGCGCGCGGTGATGTAGCCGGTCTCCTCGAGTTTGTTCAACTCTCGGTAGATCTGTTGATGCGTGGCCGACCAGAAGTAGCGAATCGATCGGTCGAAGCGCCGCGCCAACTCCAACCCTGACGATGGCTTCTCGAGTAGAGCCGTCAGGATGGCGTGTGGCAAAGACATGCAGCTGTCCTTCTTTATAGTGGCCCGACGCTGACATGGGTATCTTACTTCGCCACAATGCCCCCCGGGGTCTCGCGATTGTCGGCTCCAGTGCGGCGCCGCGGCCGGTAGCCAGGTAGAGGACCAGCGAGTTTGTCGTAGTGGGTGGCCGTTGCGCGGTGCTGTTCGAGACGGCTGATAGCGCCCACCGCGTGCCGCAAGGTGTGGCGGCTCGGCTCGGCTCGGACACCGATCACTGAGAAGGTAAGCGCCCTTACCGGCTTTTGCAACTAGTTGCATAACCATGGTTCATGGCTTAACGTGCTGACCAACCACTCAGGAAGGGTCAAGTATGACCACCTATCCCCACCTGCTGGCACCACTCGACCTCGGCTTCACTTCGCTGAAAAACCGTGTAGTCATGGGGTCGATGCACCTCGGACTAGAGGAAGCTCCCGACGGATTCGCGCGGATGGCCGAGTTCTACGCCGAACGCGCCCGTGGTGGTGTCGGCTTGATCGTGACCGGTGGCATCGCCCCGAACATCGAGGGCCGGCCTTTTGTTCATGGTGCCAGCATGACCACACCCGCCGATGCCGCGCAGCATCGTCTGATCACTGACGCGGTGCACCGCGTGGGCACCAAGATCGTGATGCAGATCCTGCATTTCGGCCGCTACGCGAAGCACCCCGACCTCGTCGCGCCCAGTCCGATCCAAGCCCCTATCTGCCCGTTCGTCCCGCGGGAAATGTCGGGCGAGGACATCGAACGCACCATCGAGGACTATGTCCGTGCCGCTGAACTCGCCCGTGACGCCGGATACGACGGCGTGGAGATCATGGGGTCGGAAGGTTACCTGATCAACGAGTTCTTGGCCGAACGCACCAATCGCCGCACCGACGAGTGGGGCGGTGACTTCCGCGGGCGTATGCGTCTACCCATCGAGATCGTCGCCCGCACCCGGCGCCGACTCGGTGCCGAGTTCATTCTGGTGTACCGGATGTCGCTACTGGACCTGGTGCCCGGCGGATCGACGCCGGCGGAATCACTCGAGCTCGCCAAGGAGATCGAAGCGGCCGGGGTGAGCATCATCAATACAGGGATCGGATGGCACGAATCGCGAGTTCCCACCATTGCCACCTCGGTCCCGCGTGCTGCCTTCGTCGCGGTGACAGCTCAGCTCAAAGCCACGGTATCGGTGCCGGTGGTCGCCAGCAATCGCATCAATACCCCCGACGTTGCCGAGACCCTGCTCGCGGACGGAACCGCCGACATGGTCTCGCTGGCGCGCCCACTGCTGGCCGATCCCGATTTCGTAGCCAAGGCCGAACTCGGGCGGCCGGACCGAATCAACACCTGCATCGGCTGCAACCAGGCCTGTATCGATCACACCCTCAGCGGCAAGATCACCTCGTGCCTTGTCAACCCCCGGGCCTGCCACGAAACACTGATCTCGCTCACGGCGGTTCGTGCCCGGCGGCGGATCGGTGTCGTGGGTGCTGGGCCTGCCGGGATGGCGTTCGCCCTCAACGCCGCCCATCGCGGGTACGTGGTGACACTGTTCGACGCGGCACCGGTACTGGGCGGCCAGTTCGATATCGCCCGCCGCATCCCCGGCAAGGAAGAGTTCGCCGAAACACTGCGCTACTTCACCGGCGAACTGGCCAGGGCAGGAGTAGAACTCCGGTTGGGAACCACCGTCACCGCGCAGACCCTGATCGATGAGGCATTCGACGAAGTCGTCATCGCCACCGGAATCCTCCCGCGACTTCCGGCCATCAGCGGCATCGACCACCCCAAGGTTGTCAGCTATCTGTCGGTGCTGCGTGACGGAGCGCCAGTCGGAAGGCGGGTAGCGATCATCGGCGCCGGAGGCATCGGATTCGATGTGGCCGAATACGTTTCGCAACCGGGACCATCGACCAGCCTCGACATCGCGGCATTCAACCGACACTGGGGTATCGACAGTGATCTGCAGACACCGGGTGGACTGGTCGACCCGCACCCGTCGGCTTCGCCCCGCACCGTCTACCTGCTGCAACGCAAAACGTCCAAGGTTGGCGCCGGACTGGGCGTGACGACCGGCTGGATCCATCGAGCCGAACTCACTCAGCGTGGAGTCCACATGCTCGCCGGTGTGTGCTACCACCGCATCGACGACGAAGGCCTGCATATAAGCATCGGCGACGATGATCGTACCCTCGAGATCGACACCGTCATCGTCTGCGCCGGCCAGGACTCTCGCCGGAACCTGTTCGACGAACTCTGCCACCACGGACTGAGCCCCCACCTGATCGGCGGCGCCTCCGTGGCTGCGGAACTCGATGCCAAACGAGCCATCCGTCAAGGCACCGAGCTTGCCGCGAGTATCTGAAAGAACCGGCCCAAGGGAATGACACAGCCCAGGTCACTGCACCCGGCTTGTTCGGATAGAGATTGATGTACCCGAGTTCGGCCTCGCTCGAGAAGCAGCGAACACGCCCCACCGGCACCCGGCCCCGGCCGTGGTCATCGGATCCGGCGGCCGGGCACGGTGAGGTCATGGGGCGAACTCGGGCAGGGTCAGGGCAGAATGGGCGGGCCGTTCCGCCGGGGTGGGCATCGCGCTGAGGTTGCGTAGCATCTCGTTTCGTTGCTGCAGGGACTGCGCGGTGGCCGGGAACAGCGCGGCATCACCTTTGCCGACCTGGTTCTGGTTCAGCGTCACGAACTCCCGTGTGTCGTGTTCGTAGGCGGCGAAGCCCGCGGCGTGGTCTCGGTCCGCCAGTGAGCCGGCGAGCATATACGCGCCGACGAGCGCGAGGCTGGATCCCTGTCCGGTGAGGAATGAGGGCGCGTACGCGGCGTCGCCCACCAGTGCGACTCTGCCGCTGGACCAGCGGGGCAAGTGGATCTGGCCGACTGTATCGAAGAACAGGTCCTCCGCCTGCCGCATGGCATTCAGCATGCCCGGGACCTGCCATCCGGCGTCGGCGAAAACGCCCACGACCAGTTCTCGTTGGGCCTGCGGTTTCCGGAACGCGTCGAACGGTGGGGCCGGGTGGGCGAAGTTCAGCAGGGCATGCACTGTGTCGTCGTTGTCTCCCACGGCGTAGAGTGCCGCGGCCCGGCCCGGCGTGTTCCACAACACGGTCTCGCGGCTCAGCCCCAGGGTGTTGGGCATGGTGAATCCGGCGAAGCAGTAGCCGAGGTATCGATGGAACTGTTCTTCGGGGCCGAACACGAGTTCGCGTGTGCGGGAATGCAGACCGTCGGCCCCGACCACCAGGTCGAAAGTTTCTGTGCCGCCCCGGCGGAAGGTGACATCGACGCCGTGGCCGGACTGGTCGAGAGTGTCGATGGAGTCGCCGAACAGGAACTGCACGTCGTTACGAACCGCCTCGTACAGAGCGGCGGTCAATTCCCCGCGCGGCACTTCCAGATCGTTTCCCGTGCCGCCGGTCAGGGAGTGTGGGTCGACCGATGCCACCGTGTCGCCGGAGCCGTCGAGGAAGGAGATCCGGCGCAGGTCGATATGCGCGTCCTGTAGCCGCGGCAGAATACCCATTCGCCGCACGACTTCCAGTGCGGTACCGCGCACGTCGATGGGATAGCCGCCGCCGCGGAAGCCGTCTGCCTTCTCGACCACCGTGACCGCGAATCCGTATCGGTTCAGCCAGAATGCAAGGGCGGGCCCCGCAATGCTCGCCCCGGATATCAGTACAGTCCGGCGGGGCGTGGTACGGCTACCCCGCGGCAGTTCTGTATCGGTCATTGCGTGACTCCTTTGTTCATGGACCGGACGACAAACAAGGACAGCGCCGTCACGGAGCCGGCGATGACGAAGCCGGTGACGAAGGCCGATTCGGCCGGGATATCGGACCCGGAAGGTGTTGCGGCGGTGAGGATCGCGCCACTGAGTTGCGCACCCACGGCGTAGCCGAGTACGCGAGTCACCAGGACAAGGCTGGTGGCGATACCGGTGTCCCGCCGATCGACGGCGGTGGCGATGCTGGTCACCAGCGCGGTAACGCACAGACCGTTGGCGAGCGCGATCATCGCCTTACCCCCGACGAGGTGCCAGACCTCGGTGTGCAGGGCCGCCAGACCGATCAGCCCGACGGCGAGGACCACGATTCCGGCGGTGACCACGGCACGCGAGCCGGAACGCCGCACCCACGCCCCGCTGAGCGGCCCGGCCAGGGTCGCGGCCACGGCGCCGGGTAGCAATAGGAATCCGATTTCGGTGGCGCTCGCTCCGAACCCGTATTCGCCGGCCGGGACCGCGAGTAGTTGCGGGACCAGGTAGACCGCTACCGAGGTACCCACACAGATCGCGAACGTCAGCACGCACGGCTGCCATATCGCGGGCCGTGCGAGCATGCGCAGATCGATCATCGGTTCGGTCGCGCGCCGTTCGACGGCTATCCATCCGGTGACGAAGGCTGCCAGAACCATGACGAGGGCGCCGAGGACGAGTGGCCGGGAAGTGAGATCGGGTGCCAGCGCGAGTCCGAGCATGAGCGTGGTCAGGGACCCGCTCAACAGAGCCAGGCCCGGCCAGTCGATCCCGGTGGCGTCGGTCCGGCCGGGCGCATCATGCGGCATCAGTCGGTTGACCAGCGCGGTGGCCATGATGACCGCGATCGTAGGCAGCGCGAACATCCAGTGCCGGGACAGTCCTTCGGCCACCGGCCCGGCCGCCAGCGTTCCCGCCATCCCGCCCCCCACGAACAACCCGCTGACCACACCGATGGCCACCTTCGCCGCGTCCGCGGGCAGGTGATCGCGTACCAGGATGAAGGACAGCGGCAGGGCGCCGACCATCGCTCCCTGCAGTATCTGGCCGAGCAGCAGGACGGGCAGGTTCGGTGCGATAGCGGAGACCAGTCCTCCCGTCGAGACCACCGCCATCAGCCGGATCAGGACCCGTTTTCCACCGTAGCGGTCGCCGAATGTGCCGGCGACCGGTGTGATGAGCGCGCCGGTGACGAGGAGTACGACGCTGAGCAGCGCGCCTTGCGCCGGAGTCATATCCAGCTCGCGTTGCAGCAGTGGGAGGGTCGGCGCCACCACCGATTCCAGAGCGCCGGTGGCGACCGCCAGCATGCCGAGTGCCGCGACAGCGGGCTTCCCGATACGGGCTGCGGGAGCCAGCGTTTCGGTCATGGACTTCCTTCCGTAGTTGCGGCCAGGAGCGCGTGCAAGCTCCGCGAACGGTGCAACACCGCAACTACACTACACCGTGCAGTGTAATTCGGTAGGATGTCGTCATGCCGACCACGAAGACGCTGCGTGAGGGGTCAACCCAGAAGCGGGCTGCTATTCTTTCCGCTGCGCGGGAGCTGTTTCTCGCCCAGGGGTTCGACCGGTCCAGCGTCGATGCGGTCGCCGCCCGGGCCGAGGTGTCCAAACGGACGGTCTATGACTACTTCGGTGATAAGCACACATTGCTGCAAGCAGTCGTCGACGCAGTCGGCCAGTCGCTGACCGACACGATCCGGCGCACGCTCGACGACACCCTCGCCGGTCTCCCCGAAGGCGTCGATCTCGAAGAGTCCCTGGTCACCTTCTCGATGCGTATCGCCACCGATATGCTCGGCTCGGCGGAGTACGCAACGCTGGTTCGATTGGTTCGCACGGAATCCGGCCACCTACCGCACCCCGGCTACAACCCGATGGCCGATACTCCCGAAGAAGCAATCGCCGAGCGGTTCGCCGCCTTCGCCGCGGCTGGGCTACTCGACATTCCCGACCCCCGGCTCGCGGTAGACCAATTCCTCGCCCTGGCGTTCGGGGTCGCACTCAACAAGTTCGGCTCGGCGAATGCCGCGGAGGATCCTCGTGTCGAGCCGCTCGTAGTCGAGGGCGTGCGCACCTTTCTCAGGGCGTTCCGGGCTGGTCCGGTGCGGTGAAGCGGTGGGTCTGTGAGGGTTTCCAGCCGGGTCCGCCGCTCCGGGCAAAACTCACCCATGCCCCGTGCATGGGTGCGGCGAGTGCAGCGGGCGATTCGGCCGGGCCGAGCAGACCGCGAGAGCCGTGCAGTTCCGCGAAGTTGGAGCGGTCGAATACGAACGCAAGCTTCACCGTATGGCCGCGCCGAGCCGGCCGTCCACCGCGGTGGATGGCCAGGCGAAATCCGTTGCGGTCGGCGTGATGCCGAGCGCGGCGCCGGCCCATGGGTGACCCGTGCCGCCTGTTCCTGCGACAAGGCGCCCGAACCGTTGCCACTCTGCACGATCGCGCGCCGCTGGTATCCGGGGTCGCGCGGATACCGCTCACGATGGTGGCCCCCGTGTACTGGCCGAACAGTGGGAATTGTCCATGAAGAGCCCGGAGTTCGTCGCGCTGTGGAGCGACCACCGCGTCAAACCATGTGAGGCTGATGCCTACGAGCTACGTCATCCGCTGGTGGGAACGCTCACCGCCATCGAGCAAATGGTCATGGAGCGTGATCGTCCTCGTTTGGCCGCACCGGCCAGGTACTCACTGGTTCCGCAGGGTCCGGTAGGTGAAGTCGGTCAGGTAGTCGTTCAGTCTGAGGGAGGCCTCGGACGCCTTGGTCTGGTCGCCGTGGCAGATAGCACGCAGGATGTCCCCGTGGAGGTCGGCCGCTTCGGCCAGCTCCACCTTCGGATCGCGCAGGTGGGCGAACCAGAACCGGCGCGAGAGGCCCTGCAATGGGGCCATAGCCACCGAGAGGTACTCGTTGTGCGCGGCCTCGACGATCAGGGTGTGGGTCTGCTTGAGCAGTTCACCGAACCGTTTGGAGTCGTCGCCGTCGAACTTGCCGAGGACCTCGGCCAGCGCCAGGATGCGCTCGCGCTGCTCCGTCGTGGCGCGGAGGGCGGCGAGGCGGACCGCGAGTTCTTCCATGGAGCGGCGTAGTTCGAGCACCTTGAGCTGGGCCTCGATCGATGTCGGGGCGACGAACACCCCCTGGCTCGGATGGATATCCACCATGCGCTCCCGCGCGAGCCGTTGCAGCGCCTCGCGCACCGGGGTGCGGCCGAGCCCGGTCCGCTCCATCAGCCGGGCCTCCGACAACAACGACCCCGGTGGGAGCTCCTGGAACGTGATCATGCGTTCCAGCACGTCGTAGGCCTGGTCGGCCTTGTTCACCACGGGTGGTCCTCCTTCGTACTTCACTACTGGGTCTGGACAGTACCGTGCGTAGCGATGTACAACCGGTACATGACCAATATATCGGACTGGTCGCTGACCGGTGGACCTCTCGACCGCGGACTCGAGGTGCTGGCCGAGGTCGACGTTCTCGTGGTCGGGGCCGGAGCGGCCGGGGTCGCGGCGGCGGTCGTCGCGGCCGAGGCAGGCAAGTCGGTGCTCGTCGTCGAGAAGTACGGTTTCGCCGGTGGCGCGGCGGTCGCAGGCATGTCCGGCACGATCTGCGGGATGTACCTCGCGTCGGACACCGACCGGGAGCCTCGGCAGGTCGTCGAGGGGTTCACCGAGCGATTTCGACGGGAGCTGGCAACCCGCGGCGGTCTCACCGCGCCGCAGGTCTACGGCAAGACCTGGACCGCAGCGCACGACCCGCTCATGTGGCGCGAGGTCGCGGACGACCTCCTCGAAGCCGCAGGTGTCACGGTCCTGTACCACACCGCGGTCACCGCCGTCGTTCTCGACGGCGATACCCACCGCGGGGTCGTGGTCGAATCGAACGCGGGCCGGGCAGTGGTGCTGGCCGCCAGGACGATCGACGCCTCGGGTGACGCGGCGGTGATCGCCCGCGCCGGGTACCGCTACACCTTCGGCGACCACGGCACGATCCAGAACCCGACCATGTTCTTCCGTCTCGGCAACGTCGACGTCGAGCGGTTCCTGGAGTTCTACGGCGAGGATACGATCTGCCCGCCGTACGTCAGCGAGGAGATTCTCCGGGCGCGGGACGCGGGCCTGGACCTACCGCGCCAGAAGATCTGGATTTTCACCACTCCCAGACGCGGCGAGCTGCTCGTCAACGCGACCCGGCTGGCGGGCCGCGACGGGCGGATGCTCAATGTGATCGACCCAGCGGATTTCACCGAGGCCGAGATCCGGGGACGGCGGCAGGTCCGTTCGTATGCGCGGTTCCTGGCCGAACGGATCCCCGGTTGCGAAACGGCTTTCGTGGTGGACACCGGGGTGGAGGCAGGGATCCGGCAGACTCGCACGATCGCCGGTATCGAGCGGCTGTCCAACGAGGACGTCCTCGCGGCCCGCAAGCGTGAGGACGGGATCTGCCGGGTGCCGTGGCCGATCGAGCTGCACGTCGGTGACCGGCCGAAACTGACCTGGCTGCTCGACGACTACTACGAGGTGCCCTACGGCACGCTCGTGCCCGAACGCGGCGAGGGCATCATCGTCGCGGGCCGTTGCCTGAGCGCCGAGCACGAGGCGCTCGCCTCGGCGCGGGTCACCGCGCAGTGCTTCGAGTACGGCCACGCCGCCGCCGTCGCGACGCTGTTGTCGCTCGACAACAGCCGCCCGTACCGGGAGCTCGACGGCCGCGAGGTCCGGTCCGCGATGGCCGCCAACGGAAGCGCACTTTCCCGTACCGACAGGAGAACAGCATGAATGAGCTGCGGAGCAACTTCGAGCCGGGCACCACCCGTTGGGCCGTGCGCCGCGCCCAGTGGAGCGCGATGGGAATCAGCGTCGAGGATCAGCACAAGCCCAAGATCGCGATCGTCAACACGTCGTCGAAGCTGTCGGTGTGCTTCGCACACCTCGACGACGTGGCGAAGGTCGTCGCGGACGCGGTTCGCGAGCCGGGAGGGCTGCCACTGGAGATCCGCACGACCGCGCCGTCCGATTTCGTGACCAGCGCGGGCCGCAAGGCGCGGTATCTGATGCCGACCCGGGATCTGATCGTCAACGACGTCGAAGCCGCCGTCGAAGGTGCCCAGCTCGACGGCATGGTGCTGTTGTCGAGCTGCGACAAGACGACACCGGCCCACCTGATGGCCGCCGCCCGGCTCGACCTGCCTTCGATCATCGTCGTCGGCGGTTACCAGCGAGGAGGCACGTTCTCCGGCTGCTCGGTCGATATCGACTCGGTGTACGAGTCGGTGGGTGCCGTAGCGTCCGGGAAGCTGGGCGTGGAGGAGCTCGGCGAGCTGGCCGACCGCGCGATCGAGGGACCCGGTGTGTGCGCGGGCCTGGCGACGGCGAACACGATGCACGTGCTCGCCGAGGCGCTCGGCATGGCGATGCCCGGTTCGGCGCCGACGCGCGCGAACTCCGCGCCGATGCTCGAGCGGGCCGCGGCCGCGGGACGCCGTGCCGTCGAGCTGGTCCGGGAAGGGCTCACCGCACGGAAGGTGCTGACCCGCGACGCCATCGAGAACGCGGTAGAGGTGGCGCTGGCGCTGGGCGGTTCGGTCAACTGCGTCCGGCACCTCACGGCCGTGGCCGCGGAGGCCGACCTCGACCTCGACGTCGTTGCGTTGTTCGAGGAGAAGGGGCGCGGCGCCAAGCAGCTCGCTGCGATCCGTCCGAACGGGACACACCAGGTGTGGGACCTCGACCGGGTAGGCGGGGTCCGCACTGTGCTGCGTGCGCTGGCCCCTCGGCTGCACACCCACGCGCTGACCGTGTCCGGCAGCACCGTTGCCGAGCTGGTCGCCGAGGCACCTGGGCCGGACGGCGATGTGGTGCACCCGCTGGAAAAACCCATCGCCGACGAGCCGGGCCTGCTGATCCTGCGTGGGTCGCTGGCCCCGGACGGCGCAATCGTCAAGGTCGCCGGAGTGGGCTCGGCGCGCCGCCAGTTCTCCGGGCCTGCCAAGGTTTTCGCGGGTGAGGACGAGGCCATCGCCGCGCTCGGCCAGAGCGGGATCGAGCCCGGAGACGTGATCGTGCTGCGCGGGATGGGCCCGAGGGGCGGACCCGGCACGGTGTTCGCCGCGAGCTTTGTAGCCGCCCTCAACGGGGCCGGCCTCGGTGGCCAGGTCGCCGTGGTCACGGACGGCGAACTGTCCGGGCTGAACCACGGACTCGTCGTGGGGCAGGTCATGCCCGAAGCGGCCGACGGCGGACCACTCGCCGGGGTCCAGGACAGGGACAGCATCTCGATCGACCTCGACGCACGGCTGATCGACGCCGACCCGGTGCGCGACGGCAAGCCCGTCACCGCCGGGGACCCGGGCGCCGAGCGCGGCTGGCTGGGCCAGTACGCGGCACTGGTCGGCCCGATCCAGCGGGGTGCGGTCCTGCGCCGTCCCGCCCGCCACTGAAGTTTTCTGGCCTCCGAAGGAGCTGGCTCTACATGACCGAATCGCGACGGCGCGCCCGCAAAGCCGGTATCGCCGCCCTCGTCGGCACCACGCTCGAGTGGTACGACTTTCTGATCTACGGCACGGCTGCCGCGCTGATCCTGAACAAGCTGTTCTTTCCCACGATCAGTCCGGTCGCGGGCACACTGGCCACCTTCGCCACCTACGCCGTCGGTTTCCTCGCCCGACCGCTGGGCGGCATCGTACTGGGCAACCTCGGCGACCGGCTCGGCCGCAAGACGATGCTGGTGCTCACCCTCGTGTTGATGGGCGTCGCGACCACGCTGATCGGCGTGCTGCCCACCTACGATCAGATCGGCGCGTGGGCGCCGGTCCTGCTGATCCTGTTGCGTCTCGTGCAGGGCTTCGGCGCCGGAGGCGAGTACGCCGGCGCCGTGGTGCTGTCCGTCGAGCACGGCGACCAGCGACGTCGCGGACTGGCCGGTGCGTGGGCCCCGGCCGGTTTCGCACTCGCCACCCTGCTCGCGACTGGGATCTTCCAACTGTTCCTGCTGCTGCCCGACGAGCAGTTCCGCCAGTGGGGCTGGCGAGTACCGTTTCTGCTGGGGCTCGTCATGCTCGTGATCGGCTACTTCATCCGCAGCGACGTGGACGAGACTCCCGCGTTCGAGAAGGCCAAGCAGGCCGAGGAAACCGAACCGGGGCTGTTCGCCGCGCTGCGGTACCAGCCGAAGAGCTTCCTGGTCGTCATTGGTGCCCGTTTCGCCGAGAACGGCTTCGCCTATCTGTTCCCCGTGTTCGCGGTAGCTTTCCTGACCCACCAGCTGGGCCTGTCCGAGTCGCTCGGGCTGACTGCGGTGATCATCGCGTCGGCCGTCCAAGTGGGCGCAGTGCCGCTGTTCGCCTGGCTGTCCGACAGGTGGGGACGGCGGCCTGTCTACGCGGCCGGCGCTGTCGCGTCGGCGCTGTGGACCGTGCCGTTCTTCCTCCTGCTGGAAACCCGCGAGCCGGTGGCCGTCGTCGTCGGGTTCGTGGTGGGGCTCGGCATCTGCTACCCGGCGATGCTGGCGCCGCAGGCGGCGTGGTTCGCGGAGCTGTTCGAAACCAAGACCAGGCTAGCCGGATTCGCGTTCGCTCGTGAGATCGGTTCTGTGCTGGCGGGCGGTTTCCTGCCGCTGATCGCTACCGCGCTGCTCGCGTGGTCCGGCCACTGGTGGCCGGTCGCCGCGTACCTGGGGCTGCTGACGGTGCTCACTCTCATCGCGCTCGCCGTCGGCCCAGAAACCCGGCGCCACGACATCGAGTCCGCCGGTACGCGCGAGACGGTCCTGACGGGATAGCCCAGGGATCGACGGGGACGAGGCGGGCTTTGCGGCCCACCTCGTCGGCGATCCGGTCGCACCCCTGTCCGGCCGCAACACGATTCCGCGGTCCACAATGAAGGTCTCCAGGCATTTCCACGGCGAAGTGGCGAAACGGTTCATCGAGCACGGCTTGGCTGGGCTGGTCGATGAACCCCGGCCGGGACGGCCGCCGTCGATACTGTTGGACCGAGTAGAATGGGCGTCGGCGGAACGTGAAAACTGGATCTGGCACAAATTTCGTGATCCGGTCCGTCGGGATTGTCAGTCGCCCAGCAGGATGCACTTGCGGAGAAGGTCTGGTTTCGCGCGCCCGAACATCTGGCGTTTGATCATCTTGATGCGGTTGACGTGGCCTTCGAGCGGCCAGCAGGATGCGCTGAAGCGCTATTCGAGTTCACCTGGCAAACACGCCTTTTGGCCCGAGATAATGGCAGATCCGGAGGGGAACGGGGCAGAGGAGCCGCAGCGGAAACGTGTACGCTGGCGATATGTACACCAAAAGTGTGCACACCTGTCGCAAAAGCAGTGTTCTGATCCCCCTCCGGACACAACCACTATGTCGCTTCATGCGCCCTACCTGCGGTTATATAAGCCGGGTAGGTGGCGGTGCCGAGTCGGATCAACGCAAAACCGCAAGTAGGGGCCTGTGGGGGTTCAATTCGGGTTGAACTGAGGGAATCCTGAGAAACCGGCAGGGCGGCGTAGCGCATCATCATTGGACATATCGCGGATGTCTTTCCGGCTCTGCGGATATCGGCCGAGGGGCCCGCCGTTGGGGTATGTCCCCGCTTGCCAAGGTGGCCTCATGCAGAACGTTTGGCCCGGTCGAGACCGCTCGGTCTACTACCACCCGCCTGCCGCAGGGCGGCAGGAGCTCGAGGAAAGTTGAAGTCATCGTCCCGAAGGATCCGCCCGAGCTCACGCCGGCCGCTGCTCGGGCTTTGCTGCGCCTCATCCACCGCGTGGGTGGGTAGACCCTGCTCAGATCCTTTCGATGAGGGTGGCATTGGCCATGCCGGCGCCTTCGCACATCGTTTGGAGTCCGAACCGCCCGCCGGTCGCTTCGAGATGGTTGACCAGTGTGGTCATCAGCCGGGTTCCGGACGCACCGAGCGGGTGCCCGAGTGCGATGGCGCCACCGCGGGGATTGAGTTTGGTGGGGTCGGCGTCGAACGCCGCCTGCCATGCCATCGGAACCGGTGCGAACGCCTCGTTGACCTCGTAGGCGTCGATATCGTCGATGGTGAGGCCCGACCGGGCCAGGATCTTCTCGGTGGCCGGGATCGGGCCGGTCAGCATGATCTCGGGATCGGAGCCGACGATCGCGAAATGGCGCAGGCGGGCTCTGGGTGTCAGATCGAGCCGGGCGGCCGTCTCCTCGCTCATGATCAGCGCTGCCGAAGCGCCATCGGTCAACGGTGAGGAGTTGCCGGGGGTGATGGCCCAGCCGATTTCGGGGTATCGCCTGCTGAACTCTTCGTCGCGGAAAGCGGGCGGTAGCGCGCCGAGTTTCGCCGCCGAGGTGGTGGCACGAACCGTCTCGTCGACCGTGTGCAGCGTGCCGTCGGGCCGGGTGACGGGCACGATTTCGGTGTCGAATGCCCCGTTGGCGCTGAACTCGGCCGCACGCTGGTGTGAGCGTGCCGCGAATTCGTCCAGGGCAGTTCGATCGAGCTTCCACCGGGCGGTGATCAGTTCGGCACCGATGCCCTGGTGCGGCAGGCTCGGGAAGCGACCGGCCAAGGGGCCGTGCGGGTGCCCGTCGCCGACGGCTGTCCCCATCGGTACCCGGCTCATCGACTCCACGCCGCAGGCGATCGCGATATCGTAGGCCCCTGCGATCACCCCTTGCGCGGCGAAGTGCACGGCCTGCTGACTCGAGCCGCATTGGCGGTCCACCGTCGTACCAGGCACCGTGATCGGGAAGCCGGCGTTCAACAAGGCGGTGCGAGAGATGTTGAGAGCCTGGTCGCTGGCCTGGCCGACGCAACCGGCGATGACATCGTCGACCAGTGCCGGGTCGATCCCGGTCCGGTCGATCAGGGCGGACAAGACGGTCGACAGCAGATCCGCCGGATGGACACCGGATAACGCGCCACCCGGTTTTCCCTTTCCCGATGCGGTGCGGACGATATCCACGATCACAGCTTTGGTCATGCTGACGTGCCTTTCATCGAAGTTCTCTACGGGTTCCGCAGGAGCCGGCTATCCGCATTCGGCCGCAGATGGCTCCTCATGTCGTGACCTTTTCGCTCCCGAGCGTCAGCGAGGTGCCATCCGGATCGCTCCGTCGAGTCGGATGACTTCGCCGTTGAGCATCGGGTTCTCGACGATGTGGCGTACCAGCGCACCGAACTCGGCCGGATCTCCGAGTCGAGACGGATGCGGAACCTGTGCGCCGAGGGATTGTCTGATGTCTTCCGGCAGCGTTTTCAACAGTGGGGTGTCGAATGTGCCGGGAGCTATTGTGGCAACGCGGATCTGGTGCCTCGCGAGTTCCCGGGCGATGGGCAGGGCCATGGAGACGATTCCGCCCTTGGCCGCGGCGTAGGCAGGCTGACCGATCTGCCCGTCGAAAGCCGCGACCGAGGAAGTATTGACGATGACGCCGCGTTCGCCGTCCACGGTATCTGTCGCCGCGATTCGCTCGGCGGCGAGTCTGATGACGTTGAACGTGCCGGACAGGTTGATCCTGACTATGCGCTCGAAGTCGTCGAGGGGGAGCGGCCCGTTTTTGCCGAGAACCTTTCCGGGGGGACCGATTCCCGCGCAGTTCACCACGACGCGCAGGGGCCCACGCTCGGACAGGATGTCCAGTGCCCGGGTCACGTCTTCGGTGGAAGTCACATCGCCGGGAACGAAAGTCACCGACCCGGCGTGCTCTTCCTGAATCCCGGCCCCGGACGAGGAGAGCAGGTCGAGTACGCCGACATGCGCGCCTGCCTTGGCCAATGCCTCGGTGGTGGCAAGTCCGAGGCCGGATGCGCCGCCGGTGACGAGTGCAACCGTGTTGCCCAGTTCCATCGTGAATTCTCCTGTTGGTTGATGTGACTCACCGGCAGACAGGATGCCCGGCCGAGCGGTCCGAGGTCACAATACGGACTAATAATGTCCAAATCAACACAAGATCGAAAATCTACCAGGCTCCTGAAGCGGCGTCTTTGCTGCGGGTTTTATAGAATGCGACTCGGAATACTTCCCAATATGGACGGTATGTGTCAGTATGGTGGGCGTCACAACAGGATCGTCCCTCGATGAGGTGAAGCACTCTCGAGGGGCCGTTCCGAGCGGCGGTACGAGGCCGCGCGCTATCACCGGACCCGACAACAGGAGCGCAACGTCATGGGAAAGCTCGAGGGCAAGGTCGCCTTCATCACCGGCGCGGCACGGGGCCAGGGCCGCAGCCATGCGATCCGGCTGGCGCAAGAAGGCGCGGACATCATCGCCGTGGATATCTGCGACAACATTCCGGACAGCCCGTACGAGGGTGCTACCGAGTCCGATCTCGCCGAGACAGTGCAGCAGGTCGAAGCGCTGGGCCGGCACATCCTGGCGAGCAAGACCGACGTCCGTGACTACGACGGGCTGAAGAAGGTGGTCGACGACGGCGTCGCGCAGTTCGGCGGGCTGGACATCGTCTGCGCCAACGCCGGCATCGCCGGGATCACCAGCCGGCCGCAGTCCGTCTGGGAATACGACGGCGCGACATGGCAGACGATGATCGATATCAATCTCACCGGCGTCTGGCACACGGCCAAAGCGGCAGTTCCCCACCTGATTGCCAACAAGGGCGGCTCGATCATTCTCACCAGCTCCGCGGCGGGCGTGAAGGCGTACGCGAATATCGGGCACTACGTCGCGGCCAAGCACGGGGTGATCGGGTTGATGCGCTCGCTCGCGCTGGAACTGGCACCGCACGGCATCCGTGCCAACGCAGTCAATCCCACACAGGTGGACACGCCCATGATCCAGAACCAGGCGATGCGCCGCCTGTTCCGGCCCGATCTCGAGCACCCGACGAGAGAAGATTTCGCACCGGCCTCCCAAACGGTGAACGCGCTGCCGATTCCCTGGGTGGACTCGGTGGATGTCAGCAACGCCGTACTCTTCTTGGCCTCCGACGAATCCCGGTACATCACGGGTGTATCGCTGCCTGTCGATGCGGGTGCCCTCATCAAGTAGATGCGAACAGGACGCGGCGGCAGTGCGCTCGACATTCCGGCGTATTGACCTCGACCGGCACTGCGCTCCGCCGCGCCTTTTGCGAAGACCCTGAATCAGCAGGCCGCGGCCGCATCGGGTGGCCGCACGTTGGAAGAATGGAACAAATGCCACTGACGGACGCACAGCTGATGGAGCTGTACGACAAGCAGGCTCTGCACGACAACCTGATGATGTATGTGCGGGGCGCGGACCGGCATGACCATGAGCTGATGCGGTCGACATATTGGCCGGATTCATTCGACGACCACGGTGCCTACGTCGGTGACGGCCAGGGGTGGGCGGATGCGGCGATGACGTGGCACGACAAGATCTACAGCTGCAACCATCATGTCTCGAACGTCCTGTCCGAGATCGAGGGGAACCGGGCGAAGCGGGAGAGCATGTTCGTCTGTGTGGTCCCGTTCAAAGAGCCCGAGGTGACGATGTTCCAGGCCGGCCGTTATCGCGATCTGTGTGAGAAACGGGACGGTGTGTGGAAGATCCTGCACCGCACGTGTGTCTGGGACTGGATCGATGTCCGGCCGATCAACTCCGATTGGGACGTCGTCGATGTGCCACGCGTATCGCATTGGGGTGCTTGGTATCCCGAGGATCCGATCTATCTGGACTGGGTGCAGAGCCCGCCGACCGAGTTTCCGCGAGAGCCGGGTCGGCATCCGTAGCCGGATCGATATCGAGTACCCGGGTGAGCAGCGATCGACAACCGCGATCGATGTCCGCTCACCCGGGTACAGGTTCACAGGAACAGCGCTCGGTTCAGGCGGACGAGATAGTCGGCACCCGGGTCCCGCGCGCCGCTACCACTCATCCGTTCCAGGACGGCCTCGAAGGCCAGATCCCGGCGCTTCGGCGATCGCGCCGGGTCTGCCGCGGCGAGCGCACCCGGCATCTCCTGGCGGGAAAGGTCCGTGCAGTAGCACGGCGTGCCGGGCTGCTGCCGCCATGATTCGGCCAGAACGCCGGCGTCGACCCCGTCGAACCCGGTGTCCTCGACCAGGGTCAGGGCGATCTTTCGGTCTCGTTCGTCGTCGGCGGCAACGGGAATGGCGATCCGATCCGGGCTGCCCGCCGGCTTCCCCTTCTTCGCGAACGAATCCGAGCCGATCGCGTTCCAGGCCTTGACCACTGGGCGACCCAGCTGGTCGGCGACCCACAGACTCTCGGTCCGACCGTCCTCGAGGGCATCGATACGTCCATCGCGTTGCGGATAATAGTTCGAGGTGTCGATCACGACTGTGCTCGATGCCGACCGGCCGATGAGTGGGGCGATATCCGGCAGGCGGTTCAGGGGAACGGAGACGATCGCGATATCGACGTCGAGCACCGCGTCCGCCGCGGTCACCGCGCGTCCACCTTGTGCCAGTACGTCGGGCCCGATCGTCTCCGGGCCGCGAGAATTCGCCACCTTCACCTCGTGCCCGGCAGCGCTCAACGTGGCGACCAGGGTTTTTCCGATATGCCCGGTGCCCAGAATGCCGATCTTCATCTATGGTCTTCCTTCTCTTCGGTGCCGAATTCGCCGTTCAGTCCTCATAGCAGGCGACGAGGCGGCCCACGACCCCACCCTGTCGGAGGAGTTCCAGTCCTTCCGGAATGCGATCCGGTGTGATGCGGTGGATCGGTGGCTCGAGTGCGCCGCCACGCATGAGCTCGTACAACTCGGTGAGGTCCTGCTGGGTGCCCGAGAGGGAGCCGAGGATCTTCAGCTGCTTGAAGATGATCGCCTGGGTGTTCACCGTGGACTCCGGCCGGCCCAGACCGACCTGCACCAGTGTCCCGGACTTGGGCAGTGCCTCCACTGCCTGTGCGGTGGTGGTCCCGAAGCCGGCGTAGTCCACGATCAGCGTCAAATTCTTGTCCGCGAACTCGCTGATCGATTCGGCTACGCCCGCGAGCCTGATCTCGGCAGCCAGTTCCCTGGTGGCCGGGTTCGTTTCGGCGGCATACACCTCGGCCCCTTTCAGCACGGCGATCCGGGCGCCGAGGTAGCCGAGACCACCGAGGCCGATCACTCCGACCCGCATGCCCTCCTGCGCGCCGCCCAGCGCGACCATGGCGTGGTACGCCGTCAGGCCCGCATCCGTCGCCACCGCTCCCAGCTCGAAGGAAAGCTCGGCCGGCAGGCGGACGAGGTTCGCTTCGGTGGCGCGCACTTTGGGTCCGTAGCCGCCGTCCCAGGTGCCGTAGCCGATGGCATCGCCGTTGGGGATCATCGGCGACAGCCCTACTCGGTCACCGATCTGCCATCGGTCCATCCCGGGGCCCACTTCGCTGATCACGCCGGCGTTTTCGTGCCCGAGTGTCATCGGCAGCCGCGGAAAGGACGCCATCCATTCCGGCTCGTGCAGGGCGCCCATATCGGAGGCGCACAACCCGGCGGCCTTGATGTCGACAATGACTTCGCCCGGGCCCGCGCGGGGTGTTTCCACCTCTTCCAGGGTCAGGGGCCGGCCGGTGCCGTGAAATCGCCAGGATTTCATGGGGTTTACGTCCTTTCTGGGGATCGAGGGACGAACGGTGAAGAGCGGCGCCGGCCGGGGTCGAGCGGCGAGATACTCAGGAGAAGGCGAACCCGGCGAAATCGTCGGCCGCGACTTTGTCGCATTCGGCGACGTAACGGTCGAGTCCGGCGACATAGGGCATGAAAACCCTGCTGCCGTCATCGCGATTGACATGCACCATATAGTTTTCGACGTTGAGCCGGAGCAGGTTGGACGCGGCCTCCGCCACGTGTGCGGTCCACTCGTCCTGGGCCTTTTCCTCGGGTTCGACCTTCGTGTGACCCCGTTCGCCCATATGCCGCAGCAGATCGGCGACGAAGTCGACATGCTGGACGTTGTCCAGGATCATATTGGCCAGCACCGAGGGACTTCCGGGTCCGGTGAGCAGGAACAGATTCGGGAATCCGCGCGTCATCAGCCCGAGCAGAGTACGCGGCCCGCGAGCCCACCGGTCGGTCGGTCGCTCGCCGAATTCGTTGCGGATATTCGCCTCGTCGAGGGCTCCGGTGAACGCGCTGAAGCCCAGGGCGAACACGATCAGATCGAATTCGAGATCGTGATCGCGAGTCCGTATTCCCTGCGGGGTGATCCGTTCGATGGGGTCGGCCTTGACGTCGATCAGATCCACATTGCGTTGGTTGAAGGCCTCGTAGTAGCCGGTATCCACGCACAGGCGCCGAGAGCCGATGGGATACGAGCGCGGCGTGAGGATGTCGGCGGTTACGGGGTCGCGCACGGTATCGAGCACATGCTGCCGGACGAAATCGGCCACGAGGGTGTTCGCGTGGATATCGGTGCCCTGATCGCTGAAAACGGCATTCATCGTGTGCCCGCCGCGGGCCCAGCGCTCCCGCAGCAGCGCCTGCTGTTCCTCCGGTGTGAAGGAGCCGGCCGGTCCGGCACCGAGTGGGATATCCGAGCCGGTCGGATGGTGCAGGATTGCCTCCCGCATCTCGGCGACCCGGCCGGCGAGATCGGCGTACTTCTGCTGATCGAGCGGACCGTTCTGGGCGGGTACCGAGTAGTTCGCGGTACGTTGGAACACCGTGACGTTCTCGGCGTCACGTGCCAGTGCGGGTACCGCTTGGACGCCCGAGGACCCGGTGCCGATGACGGCGATACGTTTACCCGCGGTCTCGACATGGTCGGTCGGCCAGTGCGAGGTCTGGACCCAGCGGCCGCGGTAGTCCTCGAGTCCGGGGAAAGCCGGTGTGCGGGCTTTGGAGAGCTGGCCCGACGCCATGATCAGATAGCGTCCGGTGACCGATTCGCCACTACTGGTGGTGACGCGATAGCGGTGCGCGGCCGGCTCCCACTGAGCGCCGGTGACCCAGGTCGAGAATCGGATATGCGGACGGACGCCCCAGCTGTCGGCGGCGAAATTCAGATACGCCAGGATCTCGGGCTGCGCGGGATAGCGTTCCTTCCACGTCCATCGCGGATACAGTTCCTCGTCCGGGAAGCAGTAGAAGTAGCTTTCGATATCGACGCGCGCTCCGGGATAGCGATTGTGGTACCAGACCCCGCCCACGTCGGGCGCACCCTCGAACGCGATGACTCGCAACCCCTCCTGGGTCAGTTTGTGCACCGCGTAGATACCGCCCGCACCGGCACCGACCACAACAGCGTCATAGTCCACCGAATTCATAACCGAACCTTTCTCAGGTCGAAATGCATCATTACAAGCCTTTGTCGTGCCAGGCCGGACCGGTCACGCCGAACGCCGGACAATCGGAAGTACGAGTCTCGACAGCCGGGTGTCGTCGTGCCATACGGTGTTGGTGGCCACCACCAAGTCCTCATGGCGGGCATCCGCGACCGGGATCGCCGCGTTGGGATTGCGGTCGTACTTCGGGAAATTGCTGCTGGAGATGTCCAGCCGCAGCCGATGCCCGGCGCCGAACACGTACGAGGTGGCGACGAGGTCGATGTCGATTTCGTAGACCGCCCCGGGTTCCAGGAATTCCGGTCGCGCCGTCGATGTCCGGTAGCGGCACCGCAGGATGCCGTCGCAGACGAGTTCGGCCCGGCCGTCCGGGTGGACGTCCACCAGCGTCGCGGTGAAGTCGGTGTCGACCGCGCTCGACGAGACATACAGTTTCGCCCGGACCGGGCCGGTCACCTCGAGTGACCGGTCGAGCGGCGCGTTCGTGTAACACAACACGTCACGACGGGACTCGGTCCGCGTCTGGTCCCGGGGGCCCGCGTTGGCGCCGATGAACAGGCCGGGCAGGAATGTCCCACCGCCACAGGTCGTGACCGGGTCGGCCGGGTCGTAAACGAAGCTGTCGGAGGCCGCCGCCGAGCCGGCCGAGGTGGACAGCGTGCCGTCGCCGCCGCTGGTTCGGGCATCGGTGGCGCTGCCGAGGAAGTAGTCGACGTACTCGGTATCCGGCAGGGGCCAGTCCGGCTCGTCGCGCCACATATCGGGTCCCATGACGAAGATCCGCACCGGGCTGGGCGAAACTGTCGAGGGCGAGCCCGCCAGGTGCTCCTTGAACCACGCCAGTTGGACCCCGGTGATATCGGCTGCGTCCGCCCCCGCCTGGACCCCGAAGGACCGCTCGGGGAAAACACCGCTGGTCGCTCCATGGGCCCACGGGCCGATGATCAACCGCTGACGCCGGGCGTCCGGCCGGTCCGAGCGTGCCCGCAGGGCGAGATAGTTGTCGATCGTGCCGCCCAGGAACAGGTCGTGCCATCCGCCGATGTTCAGCACCGGGATGTCCGGAACAGCCGCCGACAAGCGTTCCCAGTAGCCGTCGCGGTCCGGGTGGTCCAGCCACTGCGCCAGGTACGGCGCGATGGCGGTCAGCGTGGGGTGATCGCGCGCCGGCAGCGTGCGGAACACGTCGTCCATGTTGTCGAGCATTCGCCGCAGATCGGCGATGCGATTCTCCTCGACCGAAGGGTTACGGAGCAGTTCCCCGAGGCCGAGTGCCGAAGTGACCCACTGCAAGGCGAACCCCAGGCGGAACGCACCCCCCTGGTACAGCCAGCTGTCGTAGTAGTCACGAGAGGTGACAGCCGCCGATATGGTGGCCAGGGCCGGTGGCCGCTCCGCCGCCGCCAGCCACTGGGTGGCACCGGTGTAGGAGCTGCCGAACATGCCCACCGAGCCGGTCGACCACGCCTGGCCAGCCGCCCACGCGATGGTGTCCGCACCGTCGGTCCGTTCGTCGGCGAACGGACGAAAGGTCCCGTCACTCTGATAGCGGCCACGGGTGTCCTGGACGACGACCGCGAACCCTTCCCGCGCCGCGCGCAGCACATCCACCCAGCCGCTGATCATCCCGTAGCTTTCCTTGTTGTACGGAATGCGTTCGAGCAGAGTGGGGAACGGCCCGCCGGTGGCCGGACGGTAGATATCGGTGGCGAGTTCCACGCCGTCGCGCATCGCGACCCTGAGGTTCTTCTCGACGACTAGGTCCATGGTGTCGACCGAGTCCCTTCCCAGCTTGTTCGTTTCCTGCGGTCGGTCACAAGGTCAGAACGCCGTGACGCCGCCGTCGACGGCCAAGGAAAGCGCTGAGGTCCACGTGGATTCATCGGACAGCAGGTAGACGACGGCATGGGAGATCTCGGTCGGATCCATCATGCTGTCCGGGTGGAAATGGGCGTACGTGCCCAGCAGGGCTTCGTTGCCGGCGGCGATCTCACCGAAGAGGGGCGCGATATACCGCGACATCTCGGTGTCGACCGGACCGGGATGCACGGTGTTGACCCGGATCCGGTGCTTGCCCAGCTCGGCGGCGAGGGTCTTACCCATCCCGGTCACAGCGAACTTCGAGGCGGTGTAGGGGAGATTGAACGGACCCCCTTTGAGTCCGTTGCCCGACGAAACGAGAACGATCGATCCGCCGTTGCCGGCGTCGACCAGTACCGGCGCGGTCGCCTGCACGGTGTTCCACACTCCGAAGAGATTGACGTCGATGACATCGCGGAATTCTTGCTCGCTGAACTTGTCCCAGGGCTTGAAGATTTCGATGCCCGCGTTGGCGACCACACCGTCGAGCCGGCCGAACTCGGCCACGCCGGCGCTGACGACCTGCCGGAGCCGCTCGAGGTCGCGGACATCGGCCTGCTCGGCGACGACCCGCCGGCCGAGCGACTCGACGAGGCGGACCGTCTCCTGGAGGTCCTCCGCTGTGGCACCGCTGTACTGGACGACGGTGGGGATCGACGCGCAGATGTCGACCGCGATGATGTCCGCGCCCTCCTCGGCAAGGCGGACGGCATGGGCGCGGCCCTGACCGCGCGCCGCACCGGTGATGAAGACGACTTTGCCTTCCATACGTCCCGCCATTGCTGATGCTCCATTCTGAGAGAGAAACCGAGGCGGCGTCCTGCTGCCGCAACCGGCAATGAGTGCTCGGCCCCGCGCCGGCGCCCGGGATGACCGGGTATTGGGCGAGCACTCGGCGAGCACAGTCGCTCAGCCATGTGACGCCGACCATACTGACATGTTCCGTCCAAATTGGAAAGGCCGGCGGCCCGTCGGCCGGCGGGGCTACCACTCGAATGCTGCTGCGAGCCTGCGTGCGTCGGCCATATGGAGTCCCGCCAGAAGCTTTGTATCTTGCGCCAGCGGGCGGCAAAGGGGCGTACTTGACGCACTTTCTCACCTTGTTGGCGTCGAATACCGTGCCGGTGTGGCGGCGGCCGCTCCTAGCCTGAACACAGCGAATGTGAGCTGAGACACCGACGCACCGGCCCGGAAGACGATCTCGACGGACGGATGGCATCGGCACCGCCCAGGCGCTCGGCTACGACCCCGTAGACGAACGACGTGACTCGCCGTGCACCGAGCGACGAACGAGCGGGCGGACTCGCCGGCATTCAGCCCTATATCGCGACGGTGAACGCATGTCGCGCAATCCGACCCACCACGGGTGCTTTCCGGCGCCTGGAATCACGAAGATCTGGAGAAACTCGATGAGTACCCCCGAACTGATCAAGAGCGACGTACCGCGTGAATTCGTCGCCGATCACACCGTGGAACGAAATCAGCGGCCCATGATCGACGGACCGAACAAGTTCAAGTTCGCGATCTTCGGGGCAAATGTCTCCACCGGTCAGGGCGGCCTGACGCTCGCCGAGAACACGATCAAACTCGGTAATTGGGACGAGGTCCGCGGTCTCGCCGAAAAAGCGGACGTCTACGGCGTCGAAGGGTTCATTCCGATCGCTCGCTGGCAGGGGCTTTCCGGTCCGGACCGGCCCTGGGGCCGGCAGCATGAGACGTTCACCTGGGCGGCGGGACTGGCGGCGGCCACGCGGAACATCCAGATCTTCGCCACCTGTCACGTCCCGTTCGTACATCCGCTTATGGCGGCGAAAATGAGCGCGACGGTCGATCACATCAGTGGCGGCCGGATGGGGTTGAACGCCGTCGCCGGCTACCACCAGCCGGAGTACAAGATGTTCGGTCTCGAACTCCCCGAGCACGACAAGCGCTACGAGATGGCCGAAGAGTGGATGACGATCGTCGAGCGACTCTGGTCTGACGAGGGCGAGGAATTCGAATTCGACTTCGACGGCGAGTTCTTCAAACTCGGCGGTGCGCAGGCCTACCCCAAGCCCGTGCAATCGCCCGGACCCATGGTGATGAGTGCCGGCGCGAGCCCGGCGGGCCAGAAATTCGCGTTCCAGCACGCCAACATCCTGTTCATCATGGTTGCCGATGTGAACAACAGTAAACCGGTCACGCAGAAAGTCCGGGCGAACGCCGACGAGGCGGGCCGGCCGGACCTCGACCTCTGGGCGGGTGTGCACATCATCTGCAAAGACACCGAAAAAGAGGCGCGGGACTACGTGAAATACGTCGTCGACGAAAAAGGCGACTGGGAGAGCGCCGTGCGGTATCAGCAGATCATCGCCTCGGGCGATGCCCGCAGCATGCGCTGGGACGATTTCAAGCGTAACGAGGACTTCAAGAAGGATGAATCCATCCGCACTTTCATGCGGGCCGGTCTGGTTCCGCTGGTGGGCACGCCGGAGATGATCGTCGAAGGGCTCCAGAAGCTGTCCGACGCGGGTATCGCGGGTGTCTGCACCGGGCTCGTCGACTACGACGAGGGGCTGGACCGGCTCAACGAGCAGATTTTCCCGCTGATGCGCAGCGCCGGACTTCGTGCCTGACAACGGCTCGGATCCTTTTACAAAGGAGTGAAGGTAGATGACTTTTCCGGATCCCAAACAATTCCGCCTGATAGTCGCGGGAACCACCGACTCGGGCGAAGCGGATTTTCTCGAGGTCGGCGGCCCGGCCGAGATAAGTATGCCCGGTATCGCCGAGGGGGCATTCTACTGGGCCGTCGAAGGAGGGCACAGTAAAGAGAACATCGGCCGCCCGCCCAGTCGCGTTCACCTGGCGGGGCCGAATGGCTCGACCTTCGGGGTGAGCAGTTTCCCGGCACGTTCGGCCGGAAACGAGCTGGATCCCGAACAGCTGGACCCGAGTATGGCCGGTACCGGTGACGACGGCGATCCCAATATGCACGCGAGCGACACCATCGATTACGAAGTGGTGATCTCGGGGAAAGTGGATCTCGAACTTCCCGGCGGGAAGGTGCGGACTCTCGGCCCGGGTGACCTCCTCGTCATGGGCGGCGTACCCCACGCCTGGAAGAACCCGTACGACGAGGACTGCGTCTACATCGTGGTCACGATCGGCTACAACGATTCGAAGTCCAGCGCATAGCGACCGGAACCCAGAAATTCGAACAAGGCAATCAGGATGAAGGAGAAATAATGGGTCCGAGTTCGCCGGGTGCGGCGCTGCGCGAGATATTCCAGCGGCCCGAGACCGTAGTCGTACCGTTCGGATCGCTGCCGATCCACGCTCAGATGGCCCAGCACGCGGGCTTCGAGGCCTTCGAACTCTCGGGCGGGATGTCGGCATGGTGGGCCGAGGGCGCCTCCGATGTCGGCTGGCTGACGTTGACCGAGGTGGTAGCGCACGCGAAGCGCGTCGCGCGAAGCACCGATATTCCCGTATATTGCGATGCCGATACGGGTTTCGGCGCCCCCATCAACGTCCAGCGCACTGTCGCGGAGTTCATCGATGCCGGCGTCGCGGGAATCCATATCGAGGATCAGCGGGAGCCCAAGAAGTCCGGTGGAACGACCGGTATCGAACTCGTATCCGATGCCGAGGCGATAGGGCGGCTCAATGCGGCGGTCGACGCCCGGGACCGCTTGGACGGCGACTTCGTGATCGTCGCGCGCACCGACGGATTCGGTGCGGCCGGCGGCAGTGTCGACGAGGCGATCCGCCGCGCGCAGCTCTACCGCGCGGAGACCGGAGTCGATGTCATTTTCTTCGAAGGCTTCCATACGTGGGAGCAGGCCGAGCTGGCGCTGAAAGAGACACCCGGTTCGAACTACGTGATGGGTGCCGATCTCATCGGGCGGCGGCCGCTCGCCGAACTGACCGCGGTAGGTCAGTCGATCGAGGCAGTGCCGTTCGTCCTGCCCGGTGTCCACGAGGTGTGGCGATTGCTCCTCGATATCAAGGAAGCCGGCGACGCCACCCCCTTCGCGGCATATGTGGAGAAAATGAACGAGGCGAAGGGCACCGCCTACGACTTCGGATGGGGTGCTCGCCTCGGGCGGCCGTCGCCGGAATACGTGCAGAGCACGGAGGAAAAATATCTTCCGCCGGAAGCCCAACGCGATTACGTCAATACTCCCAATGCCTAGCGGTCGAATTCCTCGATCCGATCAGCCGGATAATCCACAAACTCTACAAAGGTGTATGAAATGACTGGACAGAGCGAACTCGACTTCGGCGGGCGAGTGGCCATTGTTACCGGAGCAGGGCAGGGAATGGGTCGCGAGCACGCCGTCATGCTCGCCGCTCGCGGTGCGCGGGTCGTGGTCAACGATATCGCCACAGCGCGTGCCGAGGAAACGGTGAAAGCGATCCGCGAAGCCGGCGGGACGGCAGTGCCCGACAGCCACGATATCGTCACCGAAGCGGCGGGCCTGGTGCAGGCAGCGATCGACAGTTTCGGGCGCCTCGATATCGTCGTCAACAATGCCGGTATCAATGCGTACGGCCGCTTCTGGGAAATGGACAGCGACCTGTGGTGGCGAGTTTTCGACACCAGCTTCCGGGGTGTCGTCGAGGTCGCGCGCCACGCCATGCCGCACCTCATCGAATCCGGTAGCGGACGGCTGATCAATATCTCTTCGAACGGTTTGATGGGTATCCCCAACGACACGTCCTACGGCGCGGCCAAAGCGGCGGTCTGGGGACTGGGCAATTCCCTCGTCGCCGAGGCTCGTGAGGTCGGCGTACAGGTCACCACGCTGCTGCCGGTCGCCTGGACACCGATGACAGAGGACGCGTTCGGTAACGGCAGCCCCGTCATTCAGAAGCTCATGCGCGAGCAGTTCCCGGCGGATGCCGTCGCGGCCTTCGTCACCTGGCTCGCGCACCAGGACACCACTGTGCACGGCGAAGCGTTCGAGGTCGGTGGCCTGGCGGCCGCCAGGACTGTCATCACCGCGATGCCGCGGATCAAGGCCGCCGAAACCACCCCCGAAGCCTGGGCGGACAAGGCGTCGGAGCTCACGACGGACGGTGATCTCACGCCGCTGTTCAACGCGAGCCAGTCACTCCGCGCGCAGATGGTGTTCCTGGCGCCGGAGATGGAATCCGAGATCCCTGCAGACGCGGCAGATGTGTCCGGCAACTGAGTAGCCCGACCGATCGTTCAGTCCACGGTTCGGAGCCGCCGGTGCCGTGCTCCGAACCGTGGCAGGAAGAGAACTGATGAGTCAGACCAAAGTGCGTGGTTTCGGCGGAGACCCGACGGTCGTGCGGAGCGCTTTTGCGCAATTCCCTTCTGGTGTGGCGGTTCTCGCGGCCGATGTCGCCGGTGGCAAGCATGCGCTCGTCGCCTCGTCGTTCATGGTCGGAGTATCGCTGGAACCCTGCCTCGGCGCGGTCGCGGTACAGAAGTCGTCCGAGACGTGGGGCGTGCTCGAGGAGGCCGGCTCCCTCGGAGTGTCGATCCTGGGCAAGGGGCAGAGCGATCTGACCCGCAAGCTCGCAAGTAAGGACCGCGCGTCCCGTTTCGAGCAGGTCGCGATCGACATCGGGGAAGCGGGCGCCGTATTCATCGAGGACGCCGCACTGTGGCTCGAATGCTCGATCCATGAGGTCACCGAGGCAGGCGATCACTGGATGGTCCTGCTCGAGGTGCACAAGCTCGGCATCGGCGAGAACGAGCCGCTCATCTGGCACGGCGCGAAGTTCCGCGAACTCGTCGACGCTCGGACGGTCGACGTCGAGTAGCCGCGGTGATCAGCGGGGTGCGCGCTGACCGGCGCCACCGCCGTCCGGCCCGGTGCCGGCACGAGAGTATGGAGCACAGGACGTGACAAGGTTCGACGATATCGAGCGCGCGGTCGCCGACATCGGCGCCGGTAAACCGGTGGTGGTGGTCGACGACGAGGATCGGGAGAACGAGGGCGATCTGATCTTCGCCGCCGAGAAGGCGACGCCCGAACTGGTGGCGTTCATGGTCCGCCATACGTCGGGATACCTGTGCGTACCACTGGCCGGCGAGGATTGCGACCGGCTCGCCCTACCGCCGATGTATGCCGTCAACCAGGACAAACACGGTACCGCGTACACGGTGACCGTCGATGCCCGGGCGGGAATCGGTACCGGTATCTCCGCTGCCGACCGGGCCGCGACCATGCGCCTGCTCGCCGACCCCACCGCCGGTGCAAGCGATTTCACCCGGCCCGGCCACGTGGTACCTCTGCGTGCGAAGGACGGAGGTGTCCTGCGCCGGCCCGGCCATACGGAAGCCGCCGTCGACCTCGCGCGGATGGCCGGCCTCCGCCCCGCGGGCGTGATCTGCGAGATCGTCAGCCGGCAGAACGAAGGCGCGATGGCGCAGACCGGCGAGCTCCGGGACTTCGCCGACGAACACGGCCTCGCGCTGATCTCGATCGCCGACCTCATCGCGTGGCGCCGCAGGCACGAGAAGCAGGTGGTCCGCATCGCCGACGCGCGGATACCGACCGCGCACGGCACATTCCGGGCAGTCGGCTACCGGAGCATTTACGACGAGGTCGAGCATGTCGCCCTCGTATGCGGAGACATCGCCGGGCCGGAGGGCGACGGTAGCGATGTCCTCGTCCGGGTGCACTCCGAATGCCTTACCGGTGATGTGTTCGGGTCGCTGCGCTGCGACTGCGGGCCCCAGCTCGAGGCCGCTCTCGGGATGATCGCGAGTGAAGGGCGGGGTGTCGTGCTGTACATGCGCGGTCACGAAGGCCGCGGGATCGGTCTGCTGCACAAGCTGCAGGCCTACCAGCTACAGGACGCGGGATCGGACACCGTCGACGCGAACCTCCAGCTCGGGTTGCCCGCCGACTCCCGCGACTACGGTATCGGCGCGCAGATCCTCGTCGACCTGGGGATATCCACCATGCGATTGCTGACGAACAACCCCGCCAAACGGGTCGGGCTCGACGGCCACGGACTGCGCGTCACCGAACGTGTCCCGATGCCGCTGCGTGCCAATGCCGAGAATCTCACCTACCTGCGGACCAAACGCGACCGTATGGGCCACGATCTCGCCGGTCTCGACGACTACGAACCGATTTTTACGAGCACGAACATTTATCAGGAGAGCTAGTGAGTCCCGAAAGAGCGCGGACAGCCGAGGCGTACCCGGATATGGTCGCCGAGATCGCGGCCGAGTCGCCGGAAGCAATCTGTCTGGAAGAGGTCGACGGTCCGGTCAGGACCTATGCCGAGGTCCACGCGAACGCGCGGAAATGGCGCCGGGCGCTGGTTGGGCTCGGGGTGGCCGCGGGTGACACCGTCCTGACATTCGTGGCGTCGTCGGTGGCCTCGGTCGAGTTGTGGTGCGGCGCGGCCTACGCCGGCGCGATCGAAGCCTCGGCCAATCCCGCGTATCGGGGCGCACTCCTCGACCACATTGTCGGCGATACCCGCGCTCGGGTCGCGGTCGTCGATCACCGGTATTTTTCCGCCGTTCGAGAGGCGCTGATCAAGGCGCCGAATATCGGGCAGGTCCTTGTCATCGGCGGCGACGACGATCTCCGATCCGATGGTTCCACCGTCATTGCCCGGGCAGACGACATTCTGGACGCGGCCGGAGAGTCCGCGGAAAGCGAGCCGGCGGTCCGGATACCGGGACATACGCCGGCCTGCATCCTCTACACCTCCGGCACGACGGGGTTGTCGAAGGGGGTCGTCGTGCCCTTCGCGCAACTGAAGGAGGCGGCTGCCGGGGTCTTCCCGCCGACCGTACTCGGCCACGAGGACGCCATCTACCTCCCCTTTCCGCCGTCCCACATCACCTATCGTGCCAATCTGATATCTGTGGCGCGGGTACGTGGACGGGCAGTGCTCCGCGAGCGGTTCTCCACCGATGCATTCTGGGCGGATATCGAGAAGTATCAGTGCACCGCGACACTGCTCCTCGGCGCGATGGCGAACTTCATCTACCAGAGCGATATTCGGCCCGAATCGACACCTCTGCGGCGAGTGCAGATGATCCCGGTGATTCCGGAGGTGGAGGAATTCAAGAAGCGGCACGACGTACTGGTGACCACCCAGTGGGGCATGACCGAAGTATGCGCACCCATTGTCGCGGTCGACTACGACGTCAGCATTCCGCAGAGTTGCGGTCGCCTGCGCGACGGGTTCGAAGCAAGAATCGTCGACGAATTCGATCGCGAGGTGCCCGACGGTGAACTCGGCGAGCTCATCCTGCGTCCGCGTGAACCGTGGCATTTCGCCTCCGGATACTGGGCGAACCCGGAGGCGACGGTCGCCGCCTGGCGCAACCTGTGGTTCCACACAGGTGACCAGTTCCGCCGCGATGAGCAGGGCAACTACTACCTGGTGGATCGTCTCAAGGATTCGTTGCGCCGCCGCGGTGAGAACATCTCCTCGGTCGAGGTCGAAGCGGCCGTGCTGCAGCATCCCGACGTACTGGAATGCGCGGTGGTGGGGGTCGACTCGGAGTGGGGCGAGCAGGAAGTGATGGCATTCGTCGTCCCGAAACAGTCGCGGCACCTGGACGAGGCCGCGTTGGACGAATTCCTGTCCGGCCGGCTGGCCGAGTTCATGCGGCCACGCTTCATCGAGGTGGTCGACTTGCTACCGAAGACCGCGACCGAGCGGGTCCGCAAGGCCGAGCTCCGTGAGCGTGGCCGGGGAGCCAATACTTGGGCCCGGCCGGAACGTGTCCGGTCCACTACGGCCCGGATGTCCGAGGGCGGTGCGTCCCGATGACCTCGGGGCAGGACAGCACCGGCCCGTCAGGTGTCGTCGCCGGGGGAGTCCTGCGCGGAAGGATGCCGATAGCCCACGCCGCGCAGCACCGTATCCACGAGTTGCGTCAGGTAGGTCTCCGTATGCGCGACCTCGGCCAGCCCCGGAGGCGTGCTACGGACATGCGTGGTGATGGCCCCCGCGACGAGATCGGCGATGAGGGTGGGCGTGATACCGGGGTCGATCTCGCCCCGCCGGACCGCTCGCCGGACCAGTGCCCGGGTCGACCGGATGTAATCCGGATAGTCGAGCTCGCCGACGACCGCGGCCAGCTCCTCGTTGGAATGCCGGTCCATGATCAGCCGGCTGACCATTGTGCCCTCGATGCTCTGGACGAACGCCATCCACTGTCGAGCGAACTCCCGCAGGTCCAGCTCGAGGTTTCCGAGATTGATGTTCCCGACCGAGGGCGCGGCCGAACGTACGGCATCGACCAGCAGTGCGGCTTTGTTGGGCCAGCGCAGATACAGCGAGCCTTTGCCGACACCCGCGCGCCGCGCGACCTCGTCGACGGTGAATCCGCTCCAGCCGCGCTCGCCGTATACCGACCTGGCGGCGTCCAGCACCCGGTCGTCGAGATCGGGTTCACGCGGTCGTCCGACCGTGCGCGGCGAAGACGTCATGGCTTTTACCATACCGCCCGCCCGCAGCGCTGCCGAAGCGATCGCGCCCGGCCGGAGGAGACACACCGCAAGTTACCGAGCTATTCCGTCCAGAATATTTCGCGCCGTCGCGGCCGGTGGGGCGCGGTGAGTACGCGGAATCCGTATGCCGAGAGGAAGTCCTATGGCGAAATCGAATGAACCGGAGACCGCCCCGCTTGTGGTCGAGCAGGCCGACGGCGTCCGGACCTTGACCATGAACAGGCCTGCGGTGAAGAACGCCCTGGATTCCGCTCAGTGGCGTCGCCTGGCGGCGGCGCTCGACGACGCGGAGCACGATACGAGTGTGCGCGCGGTGGTCCTGACCGGTGCCCACGGGGTGTTCTCGTCCGGCGGCGAGCTGGGGGCCGACGGCCCGCAACATCCGCTGGACCGCATGCGAATCATTTCTGCCACAGCGATTGCCCTGCACGAGTTTCCGAAGCCGACGATCGCGAAGGTGCCGGGCCCGGCGATCGGCGGTGGCTGGAACCTCGCGCTGTGCTGCGACCTGGTGATCTGTTCGAGCAACGCGACATTTGCGCAGGTGTTCCCGCGGCGGGGGTTGTCGATCGATGTCGGGGGGTCCTGGTTGCTGCCTCGTCTCATCGGGATGCAGAAGGCAAAACTGCTGACGATGACGGGCGATGTCCTCGGCGCGGCGGAGGTGGAACGACTGGGACTGGCTAGCAGGGTGGTCGAGCCCGAGGAGCTCGGTGCTGTCGTCGACACGCTTGCCGGTCGGCTGGCCGCCGGTCCGCCGGTAGCTCTGTCCTTGACGAAGTCTCTCCTGCACCGTGCGGCCGGCGCCGACTTCGCCAGCAGCCTCGAGGCCGAAGCGGTGGCGCAGGCCGTGAATTTCGCCGGCGAGGACATCGACAACGGCTACCGGGCTTTCAAATCCAGAACAGCGCCGTCCTTCACCGGTCGTTGGCGCTTCGACGAGTCTCGGTAAGGCTTCCGACCTCGGCGATCAGGTCCTGGTCCAACCTTCTTCCTATTTTGGACTATATGTGTCAGTATGATCGGAGTCACGTTGATGGATAACAGTTCTCAGGCGGTGATCGCCCTCCGAGGGCGCGTTCGTCGCGAGCGGGCCGCCCGGATCGCGCTGGAGCGGACCGACGTGGCTCCTGGTCTCGATGTGGCTGTGGCGATCAATCCCGAAGGAGTAGCTGCCAATGTATGAGCGGTATCAGACGATGAAGTTCGATCTGTCGAGCAGCGGTGTGCTGACGGTGACGTTCCTGCGCGCCGACAAGCTGAATGCGATAGATGCCGACTTCCATCGTGAGTTGTCCACGGTGTTCGCCGATATCGGTATGGATCGCCGGGTGCGGGCAGTGGTGCTCACCGGCGCGGGGCGGGCGTTCTGTGCCGGGGGTGATCTCGAGTGGATCGCGGGGGAGACCCCGGTGACCAGGGAGACCACGTTCTTCGAAGCCAAGAAGATCGTCGACGATCTACTGAACCTCCCGCAGCCCGTCATCTCCGCCGTCAACGGTGCCGCGGCCGGTTACGGCTTCACGATGGCGTTGATGAGCGATTTCAGCATCGTGGCCGAGGATGCGCGATTGTCCGACCCGCATGTGGTGATCGGTCTTGTCGCCGGTGACGGCGGGGCGATGATGTGGCCGATTCTCGTGGGTATGGCGCGCGCCAAGCGCTTCCTGCTGACCGGGGATCCGGTGGTGGGGCGGGTGGCCGCGGAGTGGGGGCTGGTCACCGAGTCGTGCCCGGTGGACGAGGTGCTGCCGCGGGCCATGGAATGGGCCGAGCGGATGGCGGCCTCGCCGCATGTCGCGGTGCAGGGCACCAAGAAGGCGCTCAATGCCATCCTGCACATGTTGTCCAGTGTGACACTGGATCTGGGATTCCAGGCCGAACGCGTCTCCGCGGTGTCCGAGGATCATCAGCGTCTGGTCGGCGCGGCGCTCGAAGCCCGTGATCGCCGGCGCGCGGCGGCTGCGGCCCGGCAGTGACACCGCCCGAACCGGTGCCGATGCCGGGCCTCATGATGGATGTCGACCTGAACGTTGCGTTGCTGCTGCGGCGGATGCGCGCCATCCATCACGGGGCGCGGGTGTACTCGCGGTCGGCGAGCCACCCGGACGGTCCTTCGCGGTCGGCCACCTTCGTCGAGGTTCTGGATCGATCGGAGCGCCTCGCTGCGGCATTGGCGCAGCTGGGAATCCGGCCGGGGGACCGGGTCGGGAGTCTGGCGTGGAACACCCAGGAGCACCTCGAGACCTATTACGCGGTCATCAGCATGGGGGCGGTGCTGCACACGGCCAACCCGAGGTTGCACGAGGACCAATTGGTGTACACGATCAACCACGCGCGCGACACCGTGCTGATCGTGGAGTCCGATTTCCGGGACCGGATCGCCGGTCTGCGGCATCGGCTGCCGCACCTCGAGCAGGTGGTAGTCATCGGCGCCGCCGGTGATCTCGCTGCAGGCGAACTCGGCTACGAGGAGTTGATCGCGCAGGCGGATCCGCCGCTCGCGCCGGTCGACGTCGACGAGCGGGCTGCCGCAGCCCTCTGCTACACCTCCGGTACGACGGGCGATCCCAAGGGAGTTCTGTATTCCCACCGGTCGATCGTCCTGCACGCCCTGTCCATGGCAGGTCGTGACGTCTTCCGGATCGGTGAGCAGGACATTGTCCTCGGCCTGGTTCCGCTCTTCCATGCCATGGGGTGGGGGCTGCCCTTCCTCTGCGGTCTCACCGGTGCCGATATGGTCCTGCCCGGCCCGAACCTGCAACCCGAGGCGGTTGCCGAACTGATCGCCGGGCACAGGGTGACGTGGGCGGGAGGTGTTCCCACGGTGTGGATGGACCTGCTGCGAGTGATCCGGCAGCGGGAATCGGGCCCCGCACCGGTCGACCTGTCGAGTCTGCGGACCGTTGTCGGCGGCGGGACCGCGGTTCCCGAGTCGCTCATGCGCGCCTACGGTGCCCGCGGAGTCGATTTCGTCCAGGGCTGGGGCATGACCGAAGTCTTCCCGGGAGCCACCATGGTGACGCCGTCGGCGATGACCGACACCGATGAGGGGTGGCGGTCGCGCACTTCGGCCGGCCGGATCTCGCCGCTCTACGAAATGCGCCTCGTCGCCGACGACGGTACGGAGCTGCCCAGAGATGGGATCACCGTGGGTGAACTGGAGATCCGCGGGCCGATGGTGGCCGGCGCCTATCTGGGAGCCGACGTCGGCGCGGACAAGTTCCACGACGGCTGGCTGCGGACCGGGGATGTCGGGACCATCGACCCGAAAGGGTGGGTGCGGATCACCGATCGGCTCAAGGACGCGATCAAATCCGGGGGCGAGTGGATCAGCTCCCTGGATCTGGAGTCGGCGCTGATGGCACACCCGTCGGTTCGTGAGGCGGCCATCGTCGGGCGTCCGGACGACCGCTGGGGCGAGCGCCCCGCCGCCTTCGTCGTGACCGACGGCGCGGTCGGCGCCGACGAACTTCGCGAACACCTGTCGGGGCGCGTGGCGAAATGGTGGGTCCCGGACGATTTCCGGGTGATCGACAACATTCCGCGCACCAGTACCGGCAAGTTCGACAAGAAGCTGCTCAGAGAGGTATTCGGCAATCTCGTCTGACGCCGCAGCGCTCGATTCGAAAGCTCAACAACCAGCTGCCTCCGACATTTTTCGGGGCAGAGATTTCTACTCGGCAACCTCAAAGGAGATGGTTTCCATGACCGTACTGGACGACTACCGTGACAAGTATCCGCACTGCGAATTCACCCGGGCCGAGAACGGAATTCTGGAATTACGACTCCATTCCGATGGCGGGCCCTTCCAAATCGGCATGCATACTCATCGTGAATTGACCCGCGCATTCCGCGATGTCGCGCTCGATCGCGGTAATCGAGTCGTGCTCATCACCGGCACCGGTGTGGAATTCATGGGACCGCGCGCCGACGCCGAGGGCGGGCAGATCATGACCGTGATCCCCTCCTTCTCGGAGGAATACGCGGTATGGGAACAGGACGCCTGGACCGACCAGCGTGAACTGGTCAACGCAATACTGGATATCCAGGTCCCGGTGGTCGCCGCGGTCAACGGCCCGGTGGCGCGGCACTGCGAGATTCCCCTGTTCTCCGACGTCATCATCGCCGCGGACACCGCTTCGTTCGAGGACTCGGCGCATTTCGAGCTGGAAGATATCGCACCGGGCGACGGTTCCCAGATCTGGATGACCATGCTCCTCGGGATCAACCGGGCCCGTGCCTACATGCTCACCGGGGAGACGATCACCGCGGAAGAAGCGCTCCGCTGGGGCCTCGTCAAAGAGGTCCTTCCCCCGGACCAGGTGCTCGAGCGCGCCCGGGAGATCGCGGGCCGGATCGCCGAGAAATCGGATACGACGCTGCGGTTCACCCGTGCCCTCATCGTCCAGCCCCTCAAGAAACAGGTCCTCGAAATGCTCGGCATGGGACTCGCCTACGAGGCTTTCGGCGCACTCGGCAAGCACGCCTGAAACCCGACGAGCGACACCGGCGGGTTGCGTCGAACTCGAGAAACGCACCGATAGACCCCAGGAGATATTTCCTCATGAACGACATCACTCCGACAGCGGTCCGAAGCGTGGACCCGTTGTTCGACATCGCCGGCAAGGTCGCGATCGTCACCGGAGCGAGTTCCGGTCTCGGCCGGCAATTCGCCACCGCGATGGCACAGCGCGGCGCCTATGTCGTCGCGGTGGCGCGGCGAAAAGACCCGCTCCTCGCGCTGGTCGACCAGTTTCCGGAACACATTCTTGCCGTATCGGCGGATGTCACGAAAGACGACGAGATCCGCGATGTCATCGGCCGCACCGTGGAATGGCGCGGCGCAATAGATATCGTCGTCAACAATGCCGGCATCACCTCGATCCAGCCGGCCGAAGACGAAGACCCGGAAACCTTCGGCAAAGTGATAGACGTCAACCTGATCGCGCTCTATCGTCTCTGCCACCTCGCCGGTCGCCGGATGCTGGAACAGGGCGGGGGCACAATTATCAATATCGCGTCCATCAACGGCCTGGTCGCCAGCTGGTCGATTCCCGAGGCCGGCTACTGCGCCAGCAAGGGGGCGGTGATCAGCCTGACGCGCGAACTGGCGGCGCAATGGGCGGATCGCGGTATCCGGGTCAATGCCCTGGCACCCGGGTATTTCCGGAGCGAGCTGACCGAGGAGCTGTTCACCAGCAGCGCCGGTGAACGCCGGTTCCGGCGAATGCCGATGCGGCGTGGCGGACGGGAAGACGAACTCAACGGCGCCCTGGTGTTCCTCGCCAGCGAGGCGTCGTCCTATATGACGGGGCAGACGCTCGTTATCGATGGCGGTTGGACAACGGTGTGACGACCGAGAAGACGGGTAGCGAGACCGGTGTGTCCCGAGCGGAAACGCCGGGAACTCCCACCGGGCACGACGCCGAGACCGATATCAGCCCATCAATGCTCCGTCGCGCCGTGGTCGCGAGCTGTGCGGGGTCCTTCGTCGAGTACTACGACTTCGCCGTGTACGCCGCCCTGACCCCTGCCATCGCGAGCACCTTCTTCTCGGCGACGGACCGGGTGAGCGGGCTGCTGAGCACACTGGGCATCTTCGCCCTCGCGTTCGTCGCACGGCCGCTGGGTGGCCTGGTGTGGGGTCGATTCGGGGACAAGATCGGACGGCAGACCACCCTGGTCTCGGTCATCCTCTTGATGTCGGTCAGCACGGCCGCCATCGGATTGCTGCCGAGCTACGAGACGATCGGCGTACTGGCACCGCTGCTGCTGGTGGTTCTGCGTGTCCTCCAGGGTGTTTCGGCGGGCGGTGAGCTTCCGGGCGCGACGATCTTCGTCGCCGAATCCGCACCGAATCACCGGCGCGGCTACTTCGTGAGCTGGATCGGGGTGTCGATCACCTGCGCGACCCTGGCCGGTCTGCTCACCGCCGCGCTGCTCGCGGCGCTCCTGACCACCGAATCGCTGAACAGCTGGGGCTGGCGCATTCCGTTCCTGCTCGCCCTGCCGCTCGGCCTGGTGGGGCTCTACATCCGGGTGAAGCTCGACGAATCCCCGGCGTTCCAACTCGCACGGAAAGCCGAGGCCACTTTCCGGAGCCCGCTTCCCGAGGTGCTCGGAAAGGCCTCCATGTACCGCCGGATGGCGGTGACCGGGCTGCTCGGTGCGGGTGCCTTTCTCGGCTACTACATCATGATGATCTACATGCCGACGCTGTTGACCAGCGAACTCGGCTTCGACTCCGGCGACGGTCTCCTGGCGATCTGCGCCGGCGGCGCGGCCATCGTCGTCCTGGGGCCGCCGATGGGCATCCTGTCCGACAGGTACGGCCGCCGGCGCGTCCTCGTCTCCGCCGCACTCGGCTTGATCGTTTTCACCTACCCGAGCTTCCTGCTGCTCGACACCGGCAACTTCCTCGCGGCCGTGGCCGCGCTGATATTGCTCGCGATACCGGTCTCTGCCGGACAGGCCGTATACGTCACCGCCGCGCTGGAGCGTTTCCCCACCAGCATCAGATACACGGCGTTCGGCATCAGCTACAACGTCTTCGGGCTGATCGGCGGTACCGCGGCGTACGTCTCGACATTCCTGGTCGCGCAGACGGGAACCACCTACGCGCCTGCCTTCTATCTGATGGCTGTTGCCGTGGTGGTGCTGCTGACGACCTTGCGGGTCCCGGAGACCGCGAGCCGCCCCCTCGAATCGGCATAAGAGCTGGTCCGGCGCCCGGTCGGCAACCAGTCATCGCCGGTATCCGCCGGTACATCGAACAAGGAGGACCATCATGGGACGTCTCGAGAACAAGGTCGCGCTGGTGACCGGTGCCGCCCGCGGCCAAGGACGGTCGCATGTCCTGCGGCTTGCCGAGGAAGGCGCCGATGTGGTGGCGATAGATATCTGCGCACCGGTGGAGACCGTGCCCTATGCGCTGCCTACCTATGAGGATCTGGTGCACACCGCCGAACTGGCGAGGGAGACGGGCCGCCGGATCATCCATCGGCAGTGCGATACCCGGGATCTGGCCGGGCTCCAGGCCGTTGTCGCCGAGGCGGTCGCGGAGCTCGGTGGGATCGATATCGTCGTCGCCAATGCCGGCATCACCGGTTTCGCGCCCTCCTGGGAGATGTCCGAACAGCAATGGCAGGAGATGATCGACGTCAACCTCACCGGTACCTGGAAGACCGTCCGGGCGGCGGTGCCGTCGATGATCGAGCGGAAGCAGGGCGGCTCGATCGTCCTCACCAGCTCCCTTGCCGGTCTGATCGCTTACGCCGATCTCTCTCACTACACGGCCTCGAAGCATGGCGTCACCGGTCTCATGCGGGCGCTCGCGGTCGAGCTCGCTCCGCACAACATTCGGGTCAATTCACTGCACCCCGGTAACGTCGACACACCGATGATCAACAACCCGGTGGTCCACAATGTCTTTCTTCCCCACGTGGCGAACCCGACGCGAGCCGAGGTGGAAGAAGTTTTTGTTCAGTTGCAGGGCTTGCGCGTGCCCTGGATCGAACCGGTCGACGTCAGCAATGCGGTGGTCTACCTCGCCTCCGATGACGCTCGCTACGTCACCGGCACCACCCATGTGCTCGACGCGGGAGCAATGGCCCCCAACAAGATTCCGCACCGGTGACCGGCCGACGGCGCAGAACCGGCTGATGAAAGGTCCGCACTGATGTCCCTCGAAGACAAATATGCCATTGCCGAGCTGAACCAGCGCTACGCCCTTCTCCTCGATACGGGTGAGCCCGCGCGGTGGGCGGCCGAAGTGTTCACGGAGGATTGCTTTTTGGATGAACGCCAGGTCGATTTCGGTCTCCACGTAGGGCGCGAGGCCATTGCGGCGTACGGCGACGAATTGGTGGACATGGTGGAACACGTCGTTCACCACATGACCAACCACGTGATCACCGTCCTGTCCGAAACCCACGCCACGGGTGTCGCGTTCGGCATCTGCGACGTGCAGCACGCAGGCGGCGGCCCTCGGCTGCGGTTCAACGTTCAGTACGAGGACGAATACAGAAAAGTCGACTCCACGTGGCTGATCTCCAAGAGAGTGCTGGTGAAGACCTTCGAGCCCGAGCAGGTCGGCCAGGCGCCGCTTGCCTCGGGATAGTGCTCCAGCGATAGGTACTGAGGTGTGACGGTGCATCACAGGCCGCGCCCGGACAAGTGTCGTCACGCCGGACTCCCCCCGACCGGCCCCCGTCCGGTACGGCTCTGTGGCAAGACGCTGTCGCGACAGAGCCGTACCGGACGGGCGCACCGCTCCGGCCGGCGAGCTCGCCGCCGCTAATCGACCATGGTCAGGCCACCGCTGACGCTGAGTACCTGACCGGTGATGTAATCGGCCTTGTCGGAGACGAGGAAGGTGACCGCAGTGGCGATTTCTTCGGTCCGGCCGACTCGTTTGAGGGGGATGGTCGACAGCAACATGGATTTGATGCGGTCGGAGGTATCGTCGGCCCACAGCGGGGTATCGGTGGCGCCGGGGGAGACGCAGTTCGCGGTGATGCCGCGCTTGGCCCACTCCCGGGCCAGTGATTTGGTGAAAGCGATGACGCCGCCCTTCGTGGCGGCGTAGACGGCCTGTCCGCCGCTACCGACCCGGCCGGCGTCGCTGGCGATGTTGATGATTCGTCCGGAGCCGCGTTCGAGCATGCCGGCGCCGACTTCGTGGCAGACGAATATCGTCGACATGAGATTGACATCGACGAGATTGCGGATCTGCTCGACGCCGAGCGAGACGAACGGGTCATCACCTGCCCATCCCACGTTGTTCACCAGGATATCGACGGGACCGAGGGTGGTCGTGACAGCCTGGGTCAGTGCCGCGACCTCTTCGGGCGAGGTGACATCGCAGGTGAACTCGTGGGCGTGCAACCCCTGTTCCGACAGGCCCCGTGCGACGGCATCGGCGCGGTCGCTGTGAAGATCGCAGACCGCCACGTGGGCGCCGGAATTTGCCAGCTGAGTGGCGATTGCGGCGCCGATGCCCTGGCCCGATCCGGTCACCAGCGCGATTTTCCCTTCGAGGGACACCTGCATGTTCATACCTCCGTGTATGGGGAGTGAGGTCCTGTCGGGCAAAGGCTCACTGTGATCAGACCTGGGTCTTATATATGGACGACAGTAGTCAGTATTATTGTTTCTATATTCTTGCGCAAGTTTCGCGGCCAACTGGGGTCGGCGCTTCGAGACTAGTGTGACCACCGTCGGTGGGACGGTCGCGGCGCTGGATGAGGGCGAATTCTCGCCGAGTACCAGCGGTCCGGTGAATCCGGCCCGGTTCGAGGTGTGTCCCGGGGCGGTCGCAGGGTTCGTGACGGGCGTGACCCGGCGTGCTCGGGGCGATGACTCGCCTACTTCCTAATATGGACTATATATGTCAGTATATCCGGAGTCCTGTTGACGACTGGATTTCGAGGAGTCAACCGCTCGACAGCAAGAACGAGGTGCCCGATGAGCAAGCGTTCATGCCTCCCCCGACGACCGTCCCGAGTCCGATAGCAGTGAGGCAAACCATGACAACCGGAGAAGCTCACGACCTGCACACCGAGCCGGTCCTGACGCAACTGCGCGGCAATGTCCTGCTGATCACGATCAACCGGCCGCGAGCCCGCAACAGCATCAACCGGATGGTTGCCGAATCGATCGGCGGGGCGCTCGAGACCGCCGAGAGCGATCCGGCGGTGCGAGCGATTGTCCTCACCGGGGCGGGCAATCGGGCATTCTGTGCGGGGGCAGATCTCAAGGCTCTGGCCGCCGGGGAAGATATCCACCCCGCGGGCGCCCGTGCTCGCTGGGGTTTCGCCGGGTATGTCGATCACCCCGTCAGCAAGCCCACCATCGCCGCGGTCAACGGTTTCGCGCTCGGCGGCGGCACCGAACTGGCACTGGCCAGCGATCTGGTCGTCGCAGCCGATACCGCCGAGTTCGGCCTGCCCGAAGTACGCCGCGGACTGGTGGCCGCCGCCGGTGGTGCGTTCCGGCTGGCGCAGCAGATTCCGCGCAAAGTCGCCTTGGCGATGGCCTTCACCGGCGAGCCGATCTCGGCCGCGCGGGCTGCGGAGCTGGGGCTGGTCACCCAGGTCGTACCGCAGGCCCGGGTCCTTTCCTCAGCACTCGAGCTCGCCGATGCCATCGCCGCCAACGCCCCGCTCGCGGTGCAGGCCACCAAACGTATCGCGGGCGGCATCACCGACGGAGGTGTCGAGCGCGAGGCCGCGGACTGGGCGCGCAACCGCTTCGAAGCGGGACGGGTCCGGCATTCGCAAGACGCGCAGGAGGGCCTGCGGGCCTTCGTCGAGAAGCGGACACCGAACTGGACAGGACAATGAAACGAAGTGCCATGCGCTCGCCGGTGATTGCCGGTCTAGGAATGACCGCGATGGGAAAGGTCTACGGCAAAAGTGCCCGCCGGTTCGCCGCCGAGGCTACCCGGCTGGCCGTGGCCGACGCCGGTCTGCGCCTGCCGGATGTCGACGGTTTACTGGTCTCGGGCGGCGTGACCAACGATGTCGGTCTGGAGTTGCAGGTCGACCTGGGCCTGCGTGACCTTGCGGTGCTGACCCAGATGCAGGCATTCGGCTCCACCGCCGGCGCGATGGTCCAGTACGCCTCGATGGCGGTGCAGGCCGGGATGGCCGAAGTCATCGTGTGCGTGTTCGGTGATGCTCCCCTCGTGGAAGGGGCCGGGGCGGGCCGGGCCTATTCGGATGGTCATCGGACGCCCTCCGGATGGGCGGGGCTCCAGCGGTCTACGGGCGCCGTAACCCCGAACGTGCTGTACTCGCTGGCCGCGCGACGCCATATGCTCGAATACGGGACGACTTCCGAACAGCTGGCTGCCATCGCCGTCGCCCAGCGCGACTGGGCTGTGCTCAATCCGCTGGCGCAGATGCGTACCCCCATCACCCTTGCCGACCACCAGCAATCCCGCATCATCAGCGATCCGTTTCACCTCTACGATTGCTGCCTGGTATCGAACGGTGGTGTCGCCGTGGTGGTGACCACCGCCGAACGTGCCCGCGACCTGGTGCAGCCGCCGGTCCGCGTTCTCGGATGGGCACAAAGTCATCCGGGCGCGAAATTGCGTCGTAACGACGACTTCGGGTTGGTGACCGGCGCGGCACGCTCCGGACCGGCGGCGATGTCGATGGCCGGTGTCACCGTCGACGACATCGATATCGCCGAACTCTACGACTGCTACACCTACACCGCTCTGGTCAGTCTCGAAGATTACGGGTTCTGCGCCAAGGGTGAAGGAGGCGAGTTCGTGGCGACGCCGGGAAATATCGGCCCGGAAGGAAAACTGAAGATGAATACCGGTGGGGGACAGCTCTCCTCGTACTACATGTGGGGTATGACCCCGCTGTCCGAGGCCATCCTGCAGGCGCGCGGGCAGGCAGGTGCCCGGCAGGTGGAACAGCACGAGCTCGTCCTGGTTTCGGGTAACGGGGGAATTCTCGACCACCACTCGACCTTGATCCTGGGCTCGTGAGCCTGGCCGGGTCGGGAATAAGCGGAGGGACTCCCACATCTATGAACATTCAGCCTGTTGTCCGCGATGCCGCCACCGCGGAGTTCTTCGACGGAGCAGCGCGAGGAGTCTTCCTGTTGCGCCGGTCCACGGAAACCGGCCAGGTCCTGACCCCGTCCGCAGTACAGGACAGCGTGGGCAACACCGATCTGGAATGGGTGGAAGCTTCGGGTCGCGGCCGGGTCGTATCGTGGGCGTTCGTCCCCCGGCGGGGCGGCGGTTCGGATACCCCGGTCGAGCTCACGATCGGTGTTGTCGAGCTCGATGAGGGGCCGTGGTGGTGGACCCAGCTCGTCGATATCGAGCGCGATACCCTGGCTGCGGGACTACGAGTCCGCGCGGTGTTCCTCGAGTCCGGGCCGGCGGAAACCGACGAGTACGTCCCGGTCTTCACGCCCGCCCAGGACGAGTAGGCCGCTATCCGATAAAAGTGCCGGTCCCTCGTGATCGGTGATCGAGCCAGCGCCCCGGTCGCCGTGGTGTGCACCGGAGGCGCTACTTCGCTGTAGGCAACATAACCGACGACCCTGGAGAGTAGGTCAAGAATTATGTCCGATCGAGCTGCCGGTGTGAAGTTTCCGTCCAAGGTCGGCGTCTGGTGGAACAGCGAGGCATGGCCGATACGTGCGGCGCAGGACATCGCCCGCGATATCGAAGCGCTGGGGTTCGGTTCGCTGTTCATGCCCGAGGGCGGCGGTAAAGACGCGCTGGTGGAATCGGCGGCCTTTCTCGCGGCCACCGACCGGCTGGTCGTCGGCACCGGCATCGCCAATATCCATGTCCGGATACCGACAGCGGCGGAATCCGGTGGCCGCATCCTCAGCGCCCTGTACCCAGGACGGTTCGTGCTCGGTCTGGGTGTCAGCCACGGCCCGTTCGTCGAACAGCTGGGACGGGGCGCGTATCGCAAGCCGCTGGCGACGATGCGGACGTATCTCGAGCACATGGACGCACTGCCCCTGGAGATCGAGCCCGGCGCCGGGCCGCTACGCCTGCTGGCCGCCTTGGGACCGAAGATGATCGAACTGTCCGGCGAACACGCCGACGGCGCCCATCCCTATCTGGTGACACCCCAACAGACACAGGTGACCCGCTCGATCCTCGGCGGCGATCGGTGGATCGTCACCGAACAAGCCGTGGCGATCGGCGGTGAAACGGACGATCAACTTCGGCGTGCGCACGAACATCTCACGATGTACTCGACGCTGCCGAACTACCGGAACTCGTGGCTGCGTCAAGGTTTCGACGAGTTCGACCTGGTCACCGGTGGATCGAACCGGCTGGCTCGCGCACTGGTCGGCATGGGTTCTGCCGACGACGCGGCCGCTGCGCTCACCGCGCATCTCGACGCAGGAGCGGATCATGTCGTCGTGCAGGTCTTGGTGGACACGCCGCTGACCGATCCGCTCCCCGCGCTCCGTGAACTCGCCTCGGCGTTGCAGCTGTAAATTGCACGGGTGGTCAGCGCTCGGCTTGCCATTCGCCGGCGTGGAGGTAACCGCGCGAGAGGGCAACACCGTTGCGGGTCGCCGACCTCCGCGGATAGGAGACGTCGGCGACCCGTGGGCGTTGGGTCAGTGGTGTGCGGCGCGATTGATCGCGACGGTCTCGTCCAGCGAGGGTGCCGCGGTGAGGCTCGCGAATTGCTCCCCGAGTCGGTCACGAGTACGGGGCGCTTCGTCCTTGTCGGCCGTTGCCAGGGCCCGCCGCAACTCCGCGGCATCCAGTTCCGTGCAGTAGGCAGGCGTACCCGGCTGCTGCCGCCACGATTCGGCCAGAACACCGGCATCGACGGGGTCGAAGCCCGTGTCGTCGACAAGCTGCATGACGGTCCGGCGCGCTCGTTCCGAGTCGGCGGCAACGGGGATGGCGATGCGGCCGGGGGTTCCGGCGGGTACTCCCTTGGTCTGCTGTGTCCCCGCGAGCGCGGCGTTCCATGCCTTCACGATCGGTTTGCCGAGCTGCTCCGCGCTCCACACGCTCTCGACCTGCCCGTTGTCCACCGCCTCGACGTGGCCGTTCATGCCGGGATAGTAGTTCGACGTGTCGACGATCACCGTATCGCCGGAAACTCCGGCGAGGACGTCGGTGAGCTCGGGCTGCTTCGCGAACGGGATCGACAGGATGATGACGTCCCTGTCGTGGGTTGCGGCTTCCAGGTCGACGGCGCGAGCGCCCGCCTCACGGACGCCTGTGGCGACGGCCTCCGGCCCACGGGCGTCCGCGACCAGTACGTCGTGTCCGGCCTCGCTGAGCCGGCGTGCGATATTGCCGCCGATGGCTCCGGCGCCGATAACGGAAATCCTCATATCGTGTTCCTTCCCTTCTGTCGTGTCCGGATAGCTACATGAACAGCGCGCGGCTGAGGTGGACGTGGTACTCGGAGTCGGGGTTGGTCCCGACGCCGAATCTTTCGGCGATTGCGGCGCCCGACAGGTCGCGCCGCTTCGGCAATCGTGCGGCCTCGGCGCGCGCCAGGGCGGCCGGCATCTCGTCGCGGGTGAGATCCGTGCAATAAGCTGGTGCCCCGGGCTGCTGGCGCCACGATTGCGCCAGGGGTCCAGCATCGAAACCATCGAATCCGGTGTCCTCGACCAGCGCCATGCCGACCGCCCGTTCGCCGTCGTCGTCGGCCGCGACCGGGATCGCGATACGACCCTCGGACCCCGGAGGCATGCCCTTCAGGGCGAAGGAGCCGGAGCCGATGGAATTCCATGCCTTGACGATCAACCGGCCGAGCTGTTCTACGACCCAGAGACTTTCGACCTGGCCGGCTTCGATGGCCGCGATCTGGGAATCACGCCCCGGAATGTAGTTCGAAGTGTCGACGACGACCGTGTCGGCCGGAACACCGGCGAGTAGCAGCGCGATGTCGGGAACGCGGTCCAGCGGAATGGAAATGATGACGACATCCACATCTTGCACGGCCTCGGCCGCGGGCACCGCCCGTGCTCCCGTGGCAAGGACCGTGGCGTCGATCGTTTCGGGCCCGCGCGAGTTGGCCACCTTCACGTCGTGTCCGGTCGCGCTCAACTTTCGACTGAGTGTCTTGCCGATATGGCCGACACCGAGAATGCCTATCTTCATCCAGTAACTCCTCGAGTTGTTTGTCGATTTCATCGGTCGGTCAAGGCTGTGCGGAAACTTCGCAGGTGTCGTACCGGCCGAGCCGTGGGACAGCCTTTCCTATTTCTGCCCGGCAGATCTCAGGCCGAAGATGCGACTACCACAGCGACGGGGCGCGCAGATCTGCCGAACGACGAATTGAGGTTTTGTTTTCGAGCGTGACGACACACAAATCCGACAGTTCCGCTTCCGATGTGCGGACCACCCTGTGCAGAGGGGTGGTGCTGCTCTACTGCTTGTTGTTTTGGTTGTGGTAGCCGTTTTCGATGAGTGTCAAAAGACGGTCGAGCACCTCATGGTCGGCCTCGGCGGCGCCCATGGTCCACGCCACCGAGACGGCCAGGAGGAACAAATCGCAGCCTTTCCAGCGCGTCGTCGAGCTGTGCGATATCGGCTCGACGTGTCTCCAGTTCTTCCGAACGGGACTGCAACAACGCCGCCAGGAGAGCCTCCCGGTTCGGAAAGTGCCGATACATGGTGCCCGGCCCGACGCCGGCGTCCTTGGCGACCGCCTCCAGCGACGTGCCGACCCCGAATTTCCGGAACTGACGCTGAGCCGCCTCGAGCAGAGCAGCTCGGTTGCGCTGGACATCCGCGCGAGGCCGGCGGCCCGGCTGCTCTTCGGCACCCATACGTCCTCCTGTCTGCTCCGCACTCCACACTAAAACGGATACTTCCTCCGGATACTTCCCAGCGTAAAACGGAGGCTGTATCCGGCCAACGCTCGGATGGATGGCATGAAGCGGAGGAGATGTCCGCTTCAGTGGTCAACGATACGGAGAGTGCCTCCGAATTGTCAAATGGGTGATGTGCACAGATGTATGTTCGGCGCATCGGGCGGCGGCGAACCCGCAACGGTGTCTGCGGGTGCAATCGATGAGGTGGTTACCGGGCGCGGGATGGCGTCGAACCGGTGCCGTCCCGCGCCGTGGTTTCGGCTCGCCAGGCCGACATCAACGCGTTCAGCAGTGTGCGCTTCAACCAGGCTGCTTCATGCCGGTCGGCTCGGCAGGGCCGCAGCGCTTCGTCGAGCTTTTCGATGAAGCGACGGCGATCGACGCCGAACGCGACGATCAGGTCCTCGCGGTCGGCGCCGCCGAAAGGGGCCCAGCCGATAGCGAATTCGACTACCCGCGTTCCGTCCGGATCGACCGATAGCGCGGAGCGGAGGAATCTCAGTTGGCTCAAGGATGAACGGACCCAGTGCGAGCACGTGCTCCCATTCGGACTCGTTTCCTCGGCTTGCTTCCGCTGTGGCTGGTTCAGTGACGTCGAAGTCCCGGTATGCCGTGCATAGTTGCCTTGTCGGATTTGTGAATTCATGAGTTTTCCTGGAGAGGTCGGGTCGACTCCGGGTGTGAGAGGGGTACGGTCGAATATCGGGGAATGAGTCGCTCTGGTGTGCGACGCATCACCCTCAAACCATGCGGCCTCGCATATACTGACACAATCCGTCCAAATGGGAAAGGGTGTCCTTGTCATCGAAACGGCAGGCTTCGAACCATGATGACCGTCGCCGATCGCGATGCCGGCGTCCGTCCGAGTGCGGGAAGGCTCGCCGAGGCGTTGGAGCGGGTCGTGGAGGCGGGAGCACGGTGTCGGCCATTGGTCGCCTACGAAGCCGAACTCGGTCGGACCCGGCTACTCCGGGGATCCGCTGCCCGGTCTGTAATGAGAGGCCTCCCGGTACGCAGACGGCGGCATCCCCCTCCACCGTTTGAAGGCGATCGTGAAGCTGGCTGCGTCCTTGTAGCCCAACGTCCTGGATATCCGCGATATGGAGTGGTCGGAATTGGAGAGGAGATCGCAGGCGAGGTCGCAGAGGGTCTCGTCTCGTAGCTCGGCGAAGTCGTGGCCCGCGAGTTCGAGCTTGCGCTGCAGGGTGCGCGGTGAGACCTGCAACGCGGCAGCCACATTTGCGAGTTTTCGGTTGAGTGCCGGCGCGGCCCTTATGGCTTTGGCGACGGTGTCGGGCCAGTCGCCGGTCGCCCTGAACGAGTCGAGAACTTCGGTGTCCGCTTTGATCCATGCCGCGTGCTGGAATGCGTTCCCGAACGGGAGTTCCTCTGTCGATATCACGGGATCCCACCACAGCCGAAGCGTCTCGGAGCCGCATTCGACAACGTCGCTGGAGACGTAGGTCAAGGCTTCGGGCGCGACTTCCGGTAACGGGAATTCGATACGAATGAACGGGAATCGGCTGCCGTAGAGCCACTCGAACGAGCGGCTGGTGACATAGAGGTCGCGATATGCGCTGAAGGGGATCAGCTCTTTCGCGGTGTCGGGGTAGGTGAACTGGACGCCGGTCACCGTGCCGTCGGATGTCCGGAGCGCCCCGATCTCGAGAAGTCCGGGCGAGTAGTCGACTGCGTTCACGGCTTCGACCCAGGCTGCAATGGTCGGTGCGGTCGCGAGAGCCATTCCGCGGGCGCCGACCGTGGCAGTGGTGTAGGCCCGTGCGGCGCGTAGCCAGAGATCGACGCGATCTTTCGTCAGCGCGACGAACTCGAGTTGAAAGGCGAGCTCCTTCTTCGCGGGAATGGTGCCACCCGGGCGATTCACCGCATCGGGGTCGATCTCGGCATTGGCGAGTGCGGTTCGCCAGTCGAGATTTGCTTCTTCGAGGATTCGGCGCAGCGCGTGGACGCTGAAGTTCGCGACCCGGAGGTTCTGATACGAGTTCAGCTTCACTGCTGCCTCCTTACGTGGATCGGCGGGCCGCGGCTCAGCAGTGCTGTTGAGACGGAAGCCCCGGCAGGCATCGGAAGTCCCGCCAGTACGTTTGTATCCTGCGCCATCACGCGACAATGAGAGGCATTTGACGCGTTTTACGGCTTTGTTGGCGACGAATACCGTGCCGTTCCGCCGCTGCGGCTCCTAACGTGAGCCGAGGCGAATGTGAGCAAGGACACCGGCGCACCGGCATCGAGGGCAATCGGCCTTTCTGAGTAGATCCGTCTTGCGATGAGCACCTCCCGATTCGGTGAGCCGGTGGCAGTCGAATCCGATTCCGGAGGTCGGGGCTCTGGTGTGTCCGAACCCCGGGCCCGGATTCAGACCAGGCGTAGGAAAGCGAGTCGGCGTAATTGCCGACAGATCAGTGAGGATCAGATGAGTCAGGCGGCGATCGAGTTCGACGTACCAGTACCTATGCGCGATGGTGTGGTTCTCAGGGCAGATGTGTACCGGCCATCGGGCGAGGGCCCATGGCCGGTTTTGGTACAGCGCACGCCTTATGACAAGACGTCGCCGATGGCGAGCGTCGTACTCGACACGCTGAAGGCGGTGCGGCGTGGGTATATCGTCGTGCAGCAGGACACACGAGGCCGGTTCGCGTCCGACGGTGACTGGCTGCCGTGGGCTCACGACCATGCCGACGGCTATGACACCATCGAGTGGGCCGCGAACCTACCCGGCAGCAATGGCAAGGTCGGAATGTTCGGTGCCAGCTACACCGGCAACACCCAGTGGTCCGCAGCCGTTACCCAGCCACCCCACCTGAAGGCGATCGCACCGCAGATAACGTGGAGCGAGCCCGAGGACGGCCTCTTTTTCCGCGGTGGCGCGCTGGAGTTCGGAACGAACCTGTGGTGGACGCTGATGCAGGCGATAGCCCACTACCCGAAGATCGCCACCGATCCCGAGGAATTGTCGGCGAAGCTGGGCGGCACCGTCGATGATTACGATCGGATCGCGGAAGCGACCTACTGGGAGCTGCCCTCGGGGGCATCGCCGGCTGTGGCCCGCACAGGCTTACCCGACACCGGACTGGAGCGTGGCCTGCGTGATCCGGCGTCGATCGCCGAGGCCCGCGTCGCCGGCCGGCACGGAGAAGTCCTGGTTCCCTCGCTGAACATCGCCGGCTGGTACGACGCATTCCAGCAGGGCACGATCGACAATTACATCGCCGCACGCGAACAAGGACTCACTGCGCGCTTGATCGTCGGACCGTGGGAACACCGCAGCGGTGCCTCCGTCACGCCTGGGCACCTGGGCACGGTCAACTACGGCCTGGGATCGGTCGCGTTGCCCAGCGGGGACGGGACCATGACCGGGGTACAACTCGACTGGTTCGACCACTTCCTGGCCGGCCATCCGCCCAACGCGAACCATCGGTCCGGCGTGGATATCTTCGTCATGGGTCTCAACCAGTGGCGACATGAGGAGCAATGGCCACTCGCTCGGGCTCGCTCCATCGAGTTCTTCCTCCACTCCGGCGGGGGCCTATACCTGGACACACCGACCGATGAGCAGTCGATCTCAACCTACGTTTACGACCCGGCGGACCCGGTGCCGACCACAGGTGGCGCACTGATCATCTCGAGCGACTTCCCTGCGGGCCCCCGCGACCAGCAGTCGGTCGAGGCACGCGATGACGTGCTGGTATTCACCACCGATCCGCTCACCGAGGATATGGAGATAGCAGGAAGAATCGGTGCGACACTCTTCGCAGCCACCGACGGTCCATCCACCGACTGGGTCGTGCGCCTATGTGACGTCGATGAACAAGGCCGCTCACTCAACATCGTCGATGGGATGACCCGGGTTCGGACCGACAGTGGACGCATCGATCGAATCGACATCGACCTGTGGTCGACCAGCATCGTTATCAAGCGCGGCCATCGGCTGCGAATTCAGGTCACTTCGAGCAACTTCCCACGGTGGGATCGCAACCTTAACACCGGTGAGGACCCGGTTACGGCGACCGAGCCGCGAGTCGCTCATCAGACGATTTACCACGATGCCACACATTCATCGCTAATAGCCCTCCCGATCGTCCCCGCTTGTTAGAGTTTCGTTTGAAAACCGCCAGGTTCGATTGCATGAACTTATGGCCGATCAGTGCGGCTCCATTGTTCTCACCGGCTCGGCTGCTGGGCACAAGGCGAACGCGAACATCGGCCACTATGTCGCAGCCAAGCATGGAGTAATCCGGAAGAGCACCTCAGGGGCGAGGTTGCCCTTCCGGACCGCGCTGGAACGCCGCTTTCAGAACTGTCGCGCCGCGACGTCGGGACGATGCGAGGCGGCAAGTAGCTCTCGCAGGCGGTTGGCCGGAACGGGGGCTCCGGGGTCGGCGAGGTAGTCCACGGCGAACTTGTCCTCGTCGGCAGCATAGATCGGGGTGTACGCACCGGATTCCGGTTCGAACCTCCAGGATTCGGTGAGCGTTCCGGCGTCGACGGTGTCGAAACCGAGCGTGTTCACGATCGTGGAGACCCGCGCCTTCGCCTCGCTGTCGTCCCCGGCGATCGGCAGCGCGGTACGCGGGGAGGAGTTGGCCAGGTTCGGGATGTGGTGGAAGAGGATGTTGTTGAACGCCTTGACGATCACCGCGCCCGGGAGGAGCGACTGCTCGTACTCGGCCGTCGTGCTCTCCAGGGAGTCCAGCTGCTCGATGCGGCCATCGCGATGTGGATAGTAGTTCCCGGTGGAAAGGACCGCCTTCCCGGCGAAGGCGTCGACGGGCAGTTTCGGGTACGCGGCCAGAGGCACGGCCAGAACCGGGATGTCACCGAACTCCGCTGCCGCACGGACCTCGCCGGCCTGGGCCCGGGGGCCGAGCTCGTCGATCAAGTCCGTGAGCGACTCCGGTCCCCGCGAGTTCGCGATGAGGACGTCGTAGTCGGCTGCGACGGCCAGCCGAGCGACTGCCGCTCCGATCGATCCGCTACCGACAATTCCGATGCGCTTCATATGGCTCTCCTTGCTTTTGATGGGTGTTCACGCCCACACGAGGCGTGACTTCTCGGCTACCTGTTGTCGGTGATGCCCCCTGGGCGGGTCGTGCGTGTGGTCGACTCCCACCCGCTTCTAATGAGACCGGCCAGGGCCGCGGCAGACGCGTCGTCAGCCATAGCCGCACCCCGTGCCCAGCTCGTGGCCAGCGCAGCCAGGAAGAGATCCCGGGCCCGGATCTCGCTGCGCGCGCTCCCTTCGCGCTGGGCGGCGTGCAAGAACTCCTCGGTTGTCGTAATGAATCCCTGGCACGTCATGGCCAGCGGAGAAGGGCTCGTCGTCGCCGCCCGCAGCGGCTCCGGCAGCCCGTCGAATGCGCCGGCCCATTCGGTGAGCGCGTCGAGCCAGCCCTCGAGTGCGTCGGCGGCGTTGGCCGACCGGGTGCGGAGTTCATCGCGTCGGGACACGAGCGCCTCGTCGCGCGCGGCGAGTAGCGCGGCGAGCAGCGCTTCCCGGTTCGGAAAGTGCCGGTACAAGGTCCCTGCGCCGACGCCGGCCTGTTTCGCGATCGCGTCGAGCGAACCGTTGACGCCGTGATCGGCGAAATACCGCTCGGCGATAGCGAGGATGTGATCTCGGTTGCGTCGGGCATCGGCCCGCGGGGCACGAGCCCCGCTCGTCGCGATCTCAGACATGGCGGTCACCTCACATTGCTAAACGGAGAGTGTCTCCGTAGACTTTCGATCTAAGAGGAGACTACCTCCTCTTACGTCCTGGCGGGGCCTGGCACCTATCCGGCGCCACCCCGAACCGGCAACCCATTTATCCGAGAGGTAAGACCGTGCCAACCTCACCGGCCGCCAGCATGCGTCACTCCTTCGCCGCCTACCCCACGGGGATGGCACTCATCGCCGCCGAGGTCGACGGCCGGAACGAGGCGATGCTCGCCAACTCCTTCACCAGTGTTTCTCTCGACCCGCCGCTCGTCTCCGTGGCGTTCACCAATACCTCGACCACCTGGCCCCGGCTTCGCCGAGCGCACGAATTGGGTATCACGATCCTCGGCGAGTCCAACGCGACCCTCGTGCCCCAGCTACGCCTCTCGGGCTCTGCCCGGCTCGACGGCATCGCTTTCGATCACGCCACCGCCCAGGCTCGCACCCTGCCCCGTGCGGCAGCCACCTTTGTCGTTCGACCTCACCAGCACATCCCGGCCGGCGACCACGAACTGATTCTCTTCGAAGTCGTCGACCACAGCCGCCATGACGACACGGTCCCGCTGACCTATTTCGACCGCCACGTCGACGTCATTCATAACGGAGAGCAGTAGGCGCATGCCGCAGAAGCAGATCCACCTCGCCGTTGGAACCGGGAACATCCTGGGCGCCAGCCCGTACGCATGGCTGGACCCCGGGGTCGACCCCACCGACTACACCGACATTCACGCCGTCATGCGCTACGCGCAGACCGCCGAACGCGGCAACTTCGATTTCATCTTCCTCGGTGACTTCCTGGCCCAAACTCAGCGCAGCGAGGCCCACTCACCGAACCAGACCCTCGAACCCACCGTCGTGGCCACCGCCATCGCGCTGGCCACCCAGCGAATCGGTGTCGTCAACACGGTCAGCGCCACTTTCAAGGAGCCGTACAACATCGCCCGGGTGCTGAAATCCCTCGATGTCATTTCGGGCGGCCGCATCGGATGGAACGCGGTGACCACCTCATCCCCGCAGGCGGCCGCCAACTTCGGGCGCACAATCGAGGACCGCGACACCCGCTACGCCCGGGCGAACGAAGTCATTCAACTCGTCCAGGCACTCTGGGGCAGCTGGCAAGAAGACGCCTGGATCGGCGACCAGGACGCTCGGCGGTTCAGCGACTTGTCGAAGATCGCACCGGTGAACCTGCAGGGGGACTACGTAGCCTCCCGCGGCCCCCTCGAAATCCCGCCGTCCAAGCAGGGGCAACCGGTCATGGCCCATGCCGGCGCCAGCCCATACAGCCACGCCCTTGCCGGTCGATATGCCGACATCCTTTTCAGCGAGGTCTTCACCATCGACGAAGCCCGCCGTCAGCGGGAGGCGGTGCGCAGCGTCGCCGAATCCGCGGGCCGCAACCCCGATGGCATCAAGTTCTTCCCCGGGGTGATGCCGACGGTCGCGACGACCCACGTGCAAGCGCTGACTCGGCGCGGAACGCTGGTCGAGCCCGACATCGTGCAGCAGGTGCACCATCTCGGCCGGCTTCTCGGCCTGCCGTTGGGCCCTGGTGACCTCGACGGCCCGCTGAGCACAGATCAACTGTCCATTGCGCGCGCGCATCCCGGCGACCCGCGATCAGCCAAGGCGCTCGAGGTCGCCAGGGAAGGGTGGACCGTGCGTGAGGTGCTCCACCATGCCGTCATCGACTACCACCCGTCCCCGATCGGCTCCCCTGAGGTCGTTGCCGACCACATCCAGGAGTGGTTCGAGGCCAGCGCCGCTGACGGTTTCCTCGTCATACCCGGCGTCCTCGCCGAAGGCCTGAACTCCTTCGTCGATGGAGTCATCCCCATCCTGCAACAGCGGGGCCTGTTCCGCACCGAGTACGAGGGCGAGACGCTACGCGAGAACCTGGACGTTGACCGTCAGTACGGCCTTCATCGTCGACCGCGTCCTCGCTGACCACGACCCCGCCTATCCAACCCACACTCAGCGCGCAGTCGACAGTGACAAACAGCTCGGGTCTGCGCACGGAAAGCGAACATGATGGACAGACAGATGATCATTGGCATGCATCTGGGTAACGGGTACGGCAACCTGCCCGGCGCCTGGCGTGCCCCGGCAGTCGATCCCACGAGCTATACGAGCTTCGACGCGAAAGTTCGGCATGCCCAGGCGGCTGAACGTGGAAAGCTCCAGTTCCTGTTCCTCCCCGACGGACCCAGTCACGTCGGCGACATCGAGAACGAGCCGCCCAACTTCAATCTCGACGTCATGGTGACGTTGGCAGCTGTTGCCCGCGAGACGAGCCGGATCGGCCTCGTCGCCACCGGCTCGACCACCTTCAACGAGCCGTTCAACCTCGCGCGACAGTTCAAGGCACTCGATGTCATGAGTCATGGACGGACCGGTTGGAACGCCGTCACGTCCAGCGGTGAGGACGTTGCGGCCAATTACGGCAAACGCCTCCCGTCCAGCACCGAGCGCTACGGGAGAGCGCATGAGACGGTCCAGTTGGTGCAGGCTCTCTGGGGCAGCTGGGGAGAGACCGCATGGGTGCACGACAAGGTGACGGGCCGCTTCGCGGACGCCGAGAAAATCACCCCGATCAATTTGGGCGGCGAGTTCGTCGCCTCGCGCGGGCCGCTGCACATTCCCCCCTCCGAACAGGGGCAACCCGTCGTCTTCCACGCCGGAGGCAGTGCGAATGCCCTCGAGTTCGCCAGCCGCTGGGCCAGCGCAGTCATCGGAGCGGCTTTCACGATCGACGATGCGCGTGCGCAACGTGCCGCGTTCCGTAAAGCCGCCGAACGCGCCGGGCGGAACCCAGACGAAATCATGTTCTTCGCCGGCCTGATGACGACGATCGCAAGCGATAGGCGGGAAGGTCTTGATCGCCGCATCACGTTGAGCGGCCGAACATTCCCTCAGCGTGCGTCCTATCTCGGACGGATGCTCGGCCTGCCGCTTGATCCTGCACGGCTCGACCAGCCACTATCGCCGGAGCAGTTGTCCGCGGCGCGGCCATCACCGGGCGACCCGCGCTCGGTCCACGCACTGAAGATCGCGCGTGAAGGCTGGACCGTCCGCGACGTTCTCGCGCACGGTGTTATCGACTACCACCCCGTCATCGTCGGACCGGCCGCCGAAGCCGCCGACCACATGCAGGAATGGTTCGAGGCAGACGCTGTCGACGGCTTCTGGGTCTCGCCGGACATATACGAGGACGGGGTTGACGCCTTTGTCGATGGCGTCGTGCCGATCCTCCAAGAGCGCGGGCTGTTCCACCGCGAATATGACGGCGCTACCCTGCGCGCACATCTGGGCGCCCCAACCCAATACGGAGTCGATCCGCGCGTCACGCGGTGACTGCAAGCACGATCACCTCGGTCGCTCCCTCATGCGAGGGAGGTCAGCGCGCGCGAGCACCAACTGGCGTGGGAAGCGGTCCCGGTGTCGGTGTTCGCGGTCGACGCGCGGGCGAGGAATACGGCGGGATCTACCGGCGCGAATCAGACCACGACCGATAAACCGGTTTGAGTGTCTGTGGACGGTCACCGGCAGCTCCCGTAACGCCGACTCACGGCAGTGCTACCGCAAGTTCAGTCGTCGTCATCGTCGTCCTGGTTGCGGTCGGCGGCGGCCTCGGCGCGGTCGGCGAAGCCCGACGTGGCCGGCGAGGCCGGGTCCCGTTCGGCTGCGGCGCCGATCCGGTCGGCCGATTCTCGATCAATCCATTCCAGCTACCCATGAGCGAACTGGGTGAGCAGCGGCACGCTCATCTCATCGAACTGCTGGCGGGCTGCCCAGGCATGGCGGTGCTCGCGGAGCTGGTGAGCGGGTTCGCCCGCATCGTTACCGAACACCGCGGCCGTGACCTCGACGACTGGATGAGCAGCGCCCGGGCCGCATCCTCCTGGTCTGAAACCCGCCGGCCACCATCGAAAGTGGGCCAGAGCCGTTGATTAGACACTCTCGTTCCTCGCTTTCATCGATCGGTGGTGTGTGATGGCGGTGTGGCCTGCAGCCGGCTGGTGATGGCTTGGCCGAGGGAACGGGTGGTGGCGTTGCCGCCCATATCGGGGGTTAGTTCGCCTGTGCCCTGGGCGAGGACGTTTTCGACGGCGGTCATGATGGTGGCGGCGGCTTCGGGTTCGCCGAGGTGGTCGAGCATCATTGCCGCGCTCCAGATCTGGCCGATCGGGTTGGCGATGCCTTTGCCGGCGATGTCGGGGGCCGAGCCGTGGACGGGTTCGAACAGGCTGGGGTAACGGCGTTCAGGGTTGATGTTGCCGCTGGGGGCGATGCCGATGGTGCCGGTGCAGGCGGGGCCGAGGTCGGAGAGGATGTCGCCGAAGAGGTTGCTGGCGACGACGACGTCGAACCAGTCGGGATGCAGTACGAAATTCGCGGTGAGGATGTCGATGTGGTACTTGTCCACCGCCACATCGGGATACCGCTGGGCAACCTCGGCGACGCGTTCGTCCCAGTACGGCATGGTGATGGAGATGCCGTTGCTCTTGGTGGCCGAGGTCAGGTGCTTGCGCGGACGTGACTGGGCCAGGGTGAAGGCGTAGTCCAGGATCCGGTCCACACCCACGCGGGTCATCACCGTTTCCTGGATGACGGTTTCGCGGTCGGTGCCTTCGAAGATCTTGCCGCCGATGCTGGAGTATTCGCCCTCGGTGTTCTCACGTACCACGTAGAAGTCGACGTCACCGGGGACGCGTTCGGCCAGCGGGCTGGGGATACCGGGTAGGAGTTTGACCGGGCGCAGGCTGACATACTGGTCGAAGTGGCGGCGGAACTGCAGCAGGCTGCCCCAGAGTGAGATGTGATCGGGCACGACCTCGGGCCAGCCGACGGCGCCGAAGAAGATGGCGTCGAAGCGGTTGAGCTGGTCGAACCAGCCGTCGGGGAGCATGGCGCCGGTGCGGGTGTAGTAGTCGGCGCTGGCGTAGTCGAACTGCTCGTAGTCGAGAGTGAAATCGAAGGCTTTCGCGGCGGCTTCGAGGACGCGCAGCCCTTCGGGGACGACTTCGGTGCCGATGCCGTCACCGGGGATGACGGCGATGCGGTGGGTGGAGCCCATGAGGCAAACACTCCTTTGTGCAGGCGTGGGGTAGCTACCGGGCGGCGATTTCGCTGTGCCCGGGACGGTTTCGGTTGAGCTGGGTGCGGTCGACTCCTACGCGGGTCCGCGCGCGGGGTCCTGTTCGCGTTGTTCGAGTTCGCGGATGGCGGCGGCAGTGAGGCTTTCGGTGATATGGCGGCGCATGAGGTCGCCCGCGGCGGGGCCGTCGCCGGCGAGGACGAGATCGAACATCTGGTGGTGTTCGTTGAGATCCCGGGTGCGGGGTTCATCGCCCGGGGGTAGTTCCAGGCCCATACGGCGATAGCGGTCCGACTTGTCCCACACGTCGTCGAGTAGACGGATCAGCACGTCGTTGTGGGAGGCGAGGTAGAGCGCGCGGTGGAAGTCGCGGTGGGCGACCAGGCCTTCCTCACCCCACTGCCGGGTCACCGGGACCAGCCTTTTCAGCGCCGCGCGCATATCGAAGATGTCTTGTTCGGTGCGCCTGGCCGCGGCCAGTTCGGCGGCAGTCGGGTCCAGTGACAGGCGGACCTCGAATAGCTGCTGGGCTTCTTGCGCGTTCATCGGAGCGACCCGGACGTCGCGATGGGACTCGACCGCTACCAGCCCTTCGCTGCTGAGGCGCCGGATGGCCTCGCGCAGTGGGGTGATGCTCATGCTGAGGCGCTCGGCCAGTTCGTACTGGGGTAGCCGGGAGCCGGCGGCGAGTTCACCGCTGAGGATCAGCCGCCGGATCTCGGCGTAGGCCACGTCGCCCTTGCTGGAAAAGACGTTCGTCACGCCGGTCGACGTCATGCGCCCTCCTTCACCTGATCCGATTTCTGTCCGCCGACACAAGAAGCCCTTGTGTTCGGCGCCACTCGCAGTTTAGCATCACACTTGCATCTTATAAGACTTACATCTTATAAGTTATGCGGGCCCGGGATTGCCGTCCCCGGCTCTTCACCGAATGCCGCGAGGTCGTCGCGTTCACCGGCTGTCGACAGGAGAAACCGATGAAGATCATTTCTGTGCACGAGGGCGTTGTTCCGATCAGCTCGTCGATCCGCAATGCCTGGATCGACTTCAGCAGCATGGACTGCTCGATCGTGGCGATTGTCAGCGATGTCGTGCGTGACGGTGAGCCGGTGGTCGGGTACGGCTTCAACTCCAACGGCCGCTACAGCGCCGGGGAGATCCTGCGCCGCCGGATGATTCCACGGCTGCTCGACGCCGACCCCGAGGCCCTGCTCGACGAGGCCGGAGAGCTGGATCCGGCGCGGGCGTGGAAGCTGATGATGACCAACGAGAAGCCCGGCGGCCACGGCGAGCGTTCGGTGGCGGTCGGCGTTCTGGATATGGCGTTGTTCGACCTGGCATCCAAGATCGCCGGCAAGCCCTTGTACCGGTACCTTTCCGACAAGTACGGCGACGGACAGCCCGACGACTCGGTCTTCGTCTACGCCGCGGGCGGCTACTACGCGCCGGGCAAGACGCTGTCCGACCTGCAGGACGAGATGCGCGGGTTCCTCGACCTCGGCTACACCGTGGTCAAGATGAAGATCGGCGGCGCGGATCTGGCCGAGGACCTGCGCCGCATCGAGGCGGTACTCGAAGTCCTCGACGGTGACGGCTCGCGGCTGGCCGTCGACGTCAACGGCCGCTTCGATCTGCCGACCGCGTTGGAGTACGGCAAAGCCATCGAGCCCTACGGCCTGTTCTGGTACGAAGAGGTCGGCGACCCGCTGGACTACCGGCTCAACGCCGTACTGTCCGAGCACTACTCCGGCCGCATCGCCACCGGTGAAAACCTGTTCTCGCTGCAGGACGCCCGGAACCTGATCCGCTACGGCGGTATGCGCCCCGACCGCGACATCATCCAGGTCGACCCTGCCCTGAGCTACGGCCTCACCGAGTACCTGCGGGTGCAGCAGATGCTCGCCCAGCACGGCTGGTCCGCACGTCAGTGCATCCCCCACGGCGGACACCAGTTCTCCCTGCACATCGCCGCGGCCCTCAAGCTCGGCGGCAACGAGTCCTACCCCGGTGAGTTCCAGCCGACCGGCGGTTTCGCCGACGGCGCCGTGGTGGAGAACAGCCGGGTCGGGTTGACCGAGACCCCCGGTATCGGATTCGAAGGTAAGGCCGCCTTCTACGAAGTGCTCCGGGCCCTGCATCACTGATCCCGGACCGCGGGTCGGGGCCGATGAGGGGCCGCTACCTGCTCCGATGTGCAAAGGAGCACATGATGACCACTACTGTTACGTCACCGGATCCCACCCGGCCGCGCCGCTCACGGCTGGTCCGGCTGCTATCCGAACTCTGGTTCCAAGTCCTGCTGGGGGCGGTCCTCGGTATCGCGGTCGGCCTGTTGTGGCCCGACGTCGGCGTCGCGGTGAGCCCGCTCAACGACTGGTTCATCGCGATCGTCAAGATGATCGTGGTCCCGGTCGTGTTCTGTGTCGTCACCACCAGCATCGCCTCGATGGACAGCCTGCGCAAAGCCGGCCGGATCGGGGCCAAGGCGCTGGGCTACTTCATCGTCCTGTCGCTGGTGTCGATGTTGATCGGGCTGGTCGTTGCCAACATCTTCAAACCGGGTGCGGGCATGAAGATCAACCTGGACGAACTCGACGCCGAGTCCATCCCGGGCCACGACCAGCATGCGCCCGGTGTGGTCGAGTTCATCGACAACATCATCCCCAGTTCGCTGTTCGGGGCGATCACCGGCAACGAGATCCTCGCCGCGCTGATGGTGTCCATCGTGCTCGGCTGTGCGCTCAACGTCACAGGGGAGAAGGCTGCACCGATCACCTCCGGCATCGCGGCCCTGTCGGCCGTAGTGTTCAAGATCGTGGCCTGGGTCATGCGCCTGGCACCGTTCGGAACCTTCGGCGCCCTGGCCATGGTGGTGTCGAAGTACGGTGCCGAGAGCCTGCAGCAGCTGGGATACCTGATCCTGCTGTTCACCGGCACCTGCATCGTCTACGTCGTGGTGATCCTCGGCGCGATCTCGCGGGCGTGTGGCCTGGGCTTGATCTCGCTGATGCGCTACCTCAAAGACGAGCTCCTGGTGGCGTTGAGCACCTGCTCCAGCGAGGCGGTGCTGCCCGCGCTGGTCCGCAAGCTCGAGGAACTCGGTGTCGGCAAACCCGTCGTCGGCATCGTCATCCCGTCGGGATTCTCGTTCAACCTCGACGGCTCGGCGGTCTACCTGACAATGGCCTCGCTGTTTCTCGCGCAGGCTGTCGGCATCGACCTGACCTGGCAGCAGCAGCTGGTCATGGTCGGGGTGATGATGCTGACCAGTAAAGGCACGGCCGGAATCGCCGGCGGCGCCTTCATCGTTCTGGCCAGCACGGTCACCGCGGTCGGACACATCCCCCTGGCCGCGCTGGCGCTGATCGTCGGGATCGACCGCATCCTCAACGAAGGCCGGGTGTTCATCAACGTACTCGGCAACGCCCTCGCCGCCATCGTCATCGGCAAGTGGGAAAACGACTTCGATACCGGCAAAGCACGCGCCGTGCTCGCCGGGAAGCGTGCACAGCCGGTGGCCGATGCCGATACGCAACCGGTAGGCGACAAACAATCGGTGGGCTGAATCGCCCTTCATAAAGAGTCCGGGGCGGGGGCGCCGACCCGCCCCGGACTCGCGTCCCTCAGTGAAAGGAATCCAATGGCAACGGTGTTGGTGACCACCGACTACCTAGCGCCTGGTGACGAGGTGGACCAGCTGCTGCACCGCCACGGTCATACTGTGCGTTATTCCCCGGCCACCGGCCCCCGCAGCCACGACGAAGCCCTGGGGCTGTTCGATGGGGTGGACGCCGCGATCATCGCCAGCGAACCAGTCACTGCCGATATGCTCGACCACGCACCGTCGTTGAAGGTCATCGCCCGCAGCGGCGTCGGCTACGAATCGGTCGACCTCGCCGCAGCGGCCCGCCACGGCATCCGCGTCTGCAACACCCCCGGCGTCAACCACGACGCCGTCGCCGAAATGACCATGGCCCTGATCTTGATGACTGCCCGGCAACTCCCCGCCGTGCTCGCTGGTGTCCATGCCGGAGGCTGGCCCCGCCACGCCGGCCGGGAACTGCGCGGCGCCCGCCTCGGCATCGTCGGCTACGGCCCCAGCGGGCGCGCCGTAGCCCGCCTCGCCCACGCCTTCGGCATGACGGTAACAGTCGCTACGGCCCACCCGGACCCGGCCGACACCCATATCGAATACCTCGACCTGGACACAGTCTGCGCTACCGCCGACTACCTCAGCCTGCACTGCCGCGCCGACCGGAGCACTCACCACCTGATCGACCGCGCCCGCCTGAAAACAATGAAACCCACCGCCGTGCTGATCAACACCGCCCGCGGCAGCCTCGTCGACGAAGACGCCCTCGCCCACGCCCTGACCACCGGCGAAATCGCCGGAGCCGCACTCGATGTCCTCGCCCACGAACCACTGCCCGCGCACAGCCCGCTGCGCGACCTCGACAACGTGATCATCACCTCGCACCTGGCCGGACAGACCGCCGAAGCCCGCTTGAGCGCGGGTCTGTCGGCCGCGCACGCCGCTATCGACGTCCTTGCCGGCCGCGAACCTGCCCACCCCGTCGACCGCCCGGAACGGTGAACAAATGACCGCACAACACACCACACGCCGAGTCGAGGCCACTATCGCCCGCTCCTGGTTACTGGTGAACGTCGCCGAGCCCGGCGCTGTCGACCGCGCCGTAGATTGCGACGCCGATCAGATCGTGCTCGATCTCGAAGACGCGGTCGACCCCACCCGCAAATCCGCCGCGCGCGCCGAGGTTGCGCACTGGCTGGAACACAACTCGGCCGTGGTGCGGATCAACGACCGCACCACCACCTTCTGGTCCGAAGACCTCCACCGGCTCCGTGGGCTACCCGGCCTGTCCGGCGTGATGCTGGCCAAAACCGAATCCGCCGACCAGATCACCGAAACCTATGACCGCCTCGGCGCCACCACCCCCGTGCTGGCCCTCGTCGAATCCGCCCTCGGGATCGAGGAAGCACCCTACATTGCCAGGGCCCGCGGCGTGTTCCGTCTCGCATTCGGCAGCGGAGACTACCGACGCGACACCGGAACGAGCGCCGAAGACCTCGCCATGGACTACCCACGCTCACGCCTGGTTACCGCCAGCCGCATAGGCAACCTCCCCGGCCCCATCGACGGACCGACCGGCGACGACGACCCACCGTCCTGCACGATAAGACCCGGCACGCGGCCGAGCTCGGCCTCACCGGAAAACTCTGCCTACCTCATAACAAGGTCGCCATCGTCAACGACGCCCTGAGCCCCACTCCCGACGAAGCCATCTGGGCCCGCGGCTTCCTCACCGACTTCGAAACCCGCGGCCGCGTCATCCGCGACGGTAGCGACCTGCCCCGCCTCGGTCGCGCCCAGCGAATCGCCCACCTCGCCGCTGCCTACAGGGTCCTCTCCGCATAACCACACCCCACGGCACCTCCGGTTTCTATCGGCTCCATCGGCGGGTAGCTACTCCTGCTCATCGCAGGCGAGTCGCGTTCACCGAAGGGCGGCGATTCCGTGGGAGCCGGGGGCATGGTGGACGGTCGCACCGGCGACGTCACCCTCCCTCGCGGACAGTACCCCTACGCTGGGTTCGGAAGCGGCCCCGAATTCGGGTGCGGCCCCGGCATCATCGCGCTTCACCTCGTCTACGCCCAGACGGGCTCGACGCGCTCACCGCTGCACGCGTACCGTGCAGTCCGCTCAATGACATCGCCGGTGCGGTCGGCTTGGCGGAACGTCTCGGACTCGACCCGGTGGTCACGATCGACGGCCCGCGCGCGCAGTCGAGCAGCATCCCAACTTGCACCGAAGTCCCGCGCATCTCCGCACCGACATCACTGCCATTGACCGAGGACTCGCCGGTCGGCAATAACGCTTCTCTTCACCTGATGGTGATGCCGCTCTTCACCCCGATGGTGATGCCGCGATTCGGACGGCCACGAATCCAAGGTGGCATCGCGCGGCCCAGGTTCCCCGGTGGGGCATCGATCACAGCTGCGGTCCTCGGGCTGGTTTCCGCCGGTACGACGCATGGCGTGGCGAGAGGAGTCGGCGGGCACCGTTTTCCTGCTTCCCAGCGGGATGGCCAAGCTCGGCCGGCTGACTCCACCGGAGCGCTCTAAACCCGTGCCGGGGGCCTATCTGTCCCGGTCCTTGGAAGGCAAGATTGCCTCGAGCGAAGTCTGCTACGGGCGTGTGGATCCGGGAATGTCGGTGGTGCCTGCACTGTTGTGAATCGTGTGCAAATCGTAGAAAAATCGTAGAAAGCGGGGGAAACCCCGAAGATGCCCAGGTCAACGGTGGTATAGGTTGGATCGGTCATGTATTCGGCCGTAGGCGGGGATGAATCATGGCCTGCCGACAACCGTCCTCGGCTATCGGCTGGTGTAGCTGATCGAGTTCCGAGACTCGGCCATACATCGAAGGTATGCCGGGTAAGTGAGCCTGCGATTCCTCCCTCCCGGTTGGTATACAGATCTCTGTCCTTCTACTTGACGCGCAGCACATGTCGCCTAGTGAGCGCGTGGGCGTAGTGGTCGATTCCCCCTCCGGACACCTTTTCGGTCCCCTGACCTGCGATTATGTTCAGGCTCCATAACTACCTTCATGGCATATCTGCAGGTCAGGTTGGTGGGCGGGGGTTCATGTCCTCTCCGGACACTTTTCCGTGGCATTTCTGCCCTGGAACCGTGTCGTTGCACTGGTATCTACACCACTTGCCACCATCACCGAAGTGGTCTTCGCTGTCGCGCACTTCACGGGCGAGCCCGCCCAGTGGCCGCCAAGCTCCCCGATCACCGGAGTCTGGCCGGGCCCGGCGCGGCGAGAGCAGGAAATTTGGGCTGGGTTGTTTCCCGCGTGAGTCGCGATGAGTTTCGACATCAAGACGTCAGTTGCTGGATCGCGAAATGTCCCTCATGCCAGACCAGAGGAGACGCCCTGTGTTCTCCGTCGGGATACCGTCGCCGCTGTGTGTTGTGTCCTTGATGACCGCGCAGGCTATCGCAGCGGGCCCCATCCCCACCTCATCGGCTCCTGAGAGAAGAACGGGCACAAAGGCGTACTCGGTCTCACGCGACGGGCAAGATATCCCGCCAAGCCCCTACTACGCACCGGACATCTTCTCGGTTTTGATGCCGTTGCGGTGATGCGCATGTCGTGAGCGGCCCAACGGGTGCGGATTACGGACGCCGCGATTCGCGACTGTTCGAGCTGAAGCTTCCAATGCGCTGACCGTGTTGTTCACTCGATTCCCAGGAATGAGACTCGTCGGCCCGGAGCGGCTGGTCCGATTGGCCGGCATCGCGATCCTCGGGCACCAGGGACTGCGAGTTCGCCTGGGGGAGGAGGGCCCCTACCTATCTGAGGTCACGCTGCATCCTTCCGTCGGCCTGTGGACCCGAATCGGTGCCCGAAATCAGTCACATTGATCCGCAACGTTCGGTGGCTCACTGACGATTGGATTGGCATGCAACCAGATTCGGTAGTGTCGGCAGCGTCTTCGGGTCCCGGGCTCGGCTCGTTCACTGTTGTCGATGTCGAGACCTCGGGGCTGAGCGCCGCCGATCACCGGGTGTTGTCGGTCGCTGCGCTTGCCTTGGACGGTGACGGCGTCGTTGTCAGGGAGTTTCATACGCTTGTCGATCCGGGGTGTGATCCCGGTCCGGTCCACATCCACGGTCTGACGCGTGAACTCTTGAGTGGGGCCCCACGGTTCGAGAACATCGAGGCCGAGCTGACTCAGTTGTTGGCTGGCCGGGTCATGGTCGCGCACAATGCGGGTTTCGACTATGGCTTCCTCGCGGGCGAGTTCGGCAGGATCGGAGCGAGCCTGCCTGTCGGTAACCGGTTGTGCACCTTGGCGCTCGCTCGTCGCGTCGCGCCTCCGGTGCCGGATTGTCGATTGGCCACGCTCGCGACCTACTACGGCATCCGGCAGCAGCGCGCGCATGACGCACTCGACGACGCGCGGGTTCTCGCGGCGGTACTACGGTCCTTGGTCACGGATGCCGCTCATCTCGGTATCGCGCTACCGATGCTGACCTGCCCGCCCGACCGTCCTGGTGCAAGGAGGCGCTCGGCGTGGCCGAGCACCCCGCCGAAGACCATCTGCGAGTTCGAGTATCCCGGTCGCTTCACCGACGGTGGTGTGCTGGTTCAGGGTATGAAGGTCGCCTTCACCGGCGACACGCGCGTCGATCGTGCGCAGCTGATATCCCGAGCCGTAGCGGCGGGGCTGGATGTGACCCGGGCCGTCAGCGGACGCACGAGCGCCCTGGTGACCAACACGCAGGAATCGCTCACCGGCAAAGCGCGCGCCGCGCGTGCTCACGAGACACCCATCATGACCGAACAAACATTTCTGATGCTTCTCGAACGAATCCAGCCGGGAACTCCCAAGAATATGTCCTCGCAGCCCGGAGAGATAGGAAGCGGTCCGCGTGCACGAATGGAGACTGCCGGGCTGTTGGCCGGGCGACGAGTTCTGGTACTCGGCGGTCCGCACGATGCTGCTGTCGGCGCACGGAACAGGATCACCGATCTCGGCGGCTCCGTGGCGGTCAATATGTCGGCGAGTGTCTCCGACGTTCTCGCGCTGGAGGGTGCGCAGAACGACCCGCGACTGGGCCGAGCGGTAGCCCGGGGCCTTCCGGTCCACGGAACCGAACTGTTGGACAGTGCCAGCCCAGCCTCCCCGCGTGGAGCGGATGCCCGGGAGATCGTGGAACCACACATCATGTGTCGTGGTCAGGTGATGGATCTGCCCATCGAGGCAATAGGCACGGAGTGGTCTGTGCGTGTGTCGTGGACGCAGGATGAATCGTATGAAGTCGACGTCGTGGGGTTTCTTCTCGACAGCGGCGAAAAAGTACGCCACGACCCCGATTTTGTCTTCTACAACCAGCCGACAGGTGACGGCGCCTGGCTGACCGCCGACGGACCCAGCGAACAAACCGTCGAACTCTCCGTCGAACAGCTTCCGCAACAGTGCGCACGGGTCGTAGTCGCTGCAGCGATCGACGGCGACAGTATCACTTTCGGGACGGTGGGTGCGATCGAGATCGAGGTCACCGCGGGCAGCGAATCAGGCGTTTTCGCACGTGCCACGCTGGACGCCGCGACTGAGGAACGCGCTCTGATACTCGTGGAGGTGTATCGGCGCGGCGAAGCCTGGCGACTGCGGGTGGTCGGCCAAGGCTACCCGTCCGGACTCGCCGAGCTCGCCCGGTCGTATGGAGTCGATGTGTGTGGGGAGTAATCGTCGACGGCCCGCGTGGATGGCATCCAGGAGATCACCGGATACACCGAGTCCAGCGGTCGTTCTGCCACTCGGCCATTTCGTCGATCATCTTGTTGTTGATAGTGAAAATCGTCTGTTTGGACACCGCGGCGCCATACATGTCGTCGATGTCCTCCGTTATGTAGTTGAGGCGCAATGGTGTTGGAGGGTGGGATGGTAGAACAGCTCGACGTAGACAATGCCGAGGAGGGCATCGGCAGGACCGTCGACGGTATCGGCAAGGCGGCGCGAGCCGCTTCATCGCAGTTCGCCGGGCGGGTCAGCAACGTCAAGGACGCTGCGAGAGGCAGGGTCGAGAAGCTGACTGTGAAAGGGCCGGACCCCTACGAAGTGGCCGTAGCGGAATACAACAGCGTCTTCACGGCGATGGCCGACAGGGGCCAGTCTCTGTTGCGTCAGCGCGAACGTTCGACGGACCTGATCGAGCTGGTCGAGCAGTTGGTGAACAGCATCGCGAACACCCCGAAATCATTCGATACCGACTTCGACGAGATCGAGGCACATCGGAAACGGTTTTTGAATGCGGAGGATTTCGCTCGGAAAGAGCTGGAAGCAGCACGGTTGTCGGCTGCCGGCGCCGGCGCCGGGTTCGCGGCGGGTACCGCGGTAGCGGGCCTGGCACCGTCGGCGGCGATGTGGGTCGCCACCACCTTCGGGACAGCGTCGACCGGCAGCGCGATCTCGACTCTTTCCGGGGCGGCAGCCAGCCAGGCAGCACTGGCGTGGCTCGGTGGCGGCGCGCTGGCTGTCGGCGGCGGCGGCACTGCGGCAGGCACCACACTGCTCGCGCTTGCCGGCCCGATCGGCTGGACAATCGCGGGCGCAACCCTACTCGCGTCGATCGCCCTGTTCGCGAAGAAGAAGTTCGAGAATCGAGAGGCGAAGCACGAAGCGCTGACTGCGATAAAGCACAACACCGCCCTCGTCGAAGGCATGGATGCTCAGATCGACGACCTTCTCCAGCGGACGACCTTGCTCCGCGAAGGGATGGTGAAGAGTTACGGCGAAGCCTTGGTGTACTTCCGCGCCGATTTCCACGCGCTCGCCCCTGCCGAGCGGTCGGCGCTCGCTACGTTGGTGAACAACACGAAGTCGTGCGCGACCATGCTGGGCATGCGCGTCGAACAGGATGCCGCTGGTGAGTGACGCTGCCGAGCTCGTCACGAGCACCCATGAGCAGGCAGTTGCTTCCTGGGTGAGCTATCTCAACCAGCTCCGCATAGACAACCTTTTGAGCGCGCTCAGCCAGCAGGACGAACACCTTCGGGACGCGCTCACCAGTGTCGATGAAGCCGTCAGGAAGATCGACCTCGAGGTGGTCGCCGCCAACCGCGGCGGACAGCATGGCATGCACGGCTTCATCGCCGAGATCGCCGAGGTCGGGATCGGCAACGCCCGAAAGCAGATCCTCGGCCACGAGGCCGACTACCAGTGGGTCAACGACAACGGACCCGTCGACCTGATGCGCGGAAGTGTCGAGATCCAGCAGAAGTTCGTCGCAGCGGGTGGCCGCTTCTCACTGGGCGCGATCACCGGGCACCTCCAGAAGTATCCCGAATACGTGCGCAACGGCGGTAAATACCAGATCCCCCGTGACCACTTCGAGATGATCCAACGGCTACATGCCCTGTCGCCCGAGGAAGCGAGCAAGCTACTGTCACGCAGCGGCGACGGACCTTCCCTCAGAGAATGGCAGCGGGTCCAGGCGTTCTTCCAAGACAGATCGGTCGGCTTCGAATCGCTCGAACCCTCGACGCTCGAATACAACGAAGTGCAGCGCGACGCCTACACCTCGACCATGGCGGCCGAAAAGGACCTGCTTCGCGCCACGGACCGGTCTCTGCGCGACGATGCCTACCAGCGCAGCCGGCCGACGCTGCGAGGAGGAGGCACGGCGGCATTCACCGCCGCCGCGACCGCGGGCGGGACAGCGTTCGTACTGGCCGTGGTCGCCAAACGTCGAGAAGGAAAGCGGCTCAATGAGTTCAGCAGGCACGAATGGATCGACCTCGCAGGCGAGACCGGCTCAGGTTTCGGCAAGGGCGGCGTCCGAGGACTGAGCATCTACGCGCTCACGAATTTCACCGCGACCTCCGCAGCCGTCGCCAGCTCGATCGTCACCACATCCTTCGGCATCGCAGAACAAGCGAACAAGCTGCGCCGGGGTGAGATCGACGAACTCGAGTTCATCGAGAACTCCGAGATCATCGCCTTGGAGGCCGCAGTACGCGCGCTGTCCTCTTTCGTCGGCCAGGCGACCATCCCCATCCCGATCCTCGGCGCTGTCATCGGCACCACGGTCGGCACTGTGATGTACAAGGCCGTCGCATCGTCGTTGACGAAGCGAGAAGCGGCGCTGATCGAGCGTTATCTCGACGAGCAGCGCACGCTCGACGAGCAACTCGCCGCGGAGTACCAGGCCACACTGGAAAAGCTGGACCAGAGCATGTCGGACTATCTCGGGCTGCTCGAACGAGCCTTCTCACCTGACGTGCAGGTCGCACTCGTCGGATCGGTAGAGCTAGCGGTGGAACTCGGCGTGGCTTCGGACGAAATCCTGGATTCCGACGAGAAAGTCGACGCCTACTTCCTCGATTAGCGAGAGGAAGGCCACAGCCGACGCGGCAACCTATTCAGTTGGATCTTGGTCGATCAGCCAGTTACGACAAGCTCGCCACCCCTTCTGGATCCTCCCCAAAACACTCACCGAGCTTATTGGTCGTAGGCGTGCCAAGGTCTCAGTGACCCTCACCGGAGGTAGGACAGTAGGCGTTTGTGCAGCGTGAAGGAGCCGAAAGCGTCGGAATGCCACCGCGGGAGGCTGTCGAAGCTCCAGATATTTTCGCGGGGTACGCCGAATGCGGAAACCGGTTGGCGGTGGGCTGGGCGGGTGGGAGGCTACGTTCTGTGATACTCCTCGTGCCAGCCGACGTGATACACGCGTCCCGTGTCGATGAGCATTTCGCCGCTGAGGCGGATGCCGCCCGCGCTGCGGGTATGGATGTGGCTTTGGTCGACCATGATGCGCTGGCCTGTCCGGACGATGCGGACGAAGCTGTTCGCCGCGTTCGAGCACGAGGTGAGGCGGTTTACCGCGGCTGGATGTTGCGCAGCGACCAGTACGCGGCATTCGATCAAGCATTGCGACGTCGAAACGTCACGCTGCGAACCAGCGCCGAGCAGTACCGGCACGCCCATGAGCTCCCTCGCTGGTACCGCGAGCTCTCCGACCTGACACCTCGGTCGGCATGGACCACCGGGAACGATCGCACCGCATTCGACCGTGCGCTGGGAGAACTGAGATCCGGTCCTGCCGTGCTCCGTGACTACACCAAGTCGATGAAGCATTACTGGCACGAGGCGGCGTTCATTCCCGAGGTGGACGACGCAGACGGTGCTTGGCGTGTGGCGAACAGATTCCAAGAGCTCCGCGGAGAAGACATGACCGACGGATTCGTTGTCCGCCGATTCGAGAACTTCCTCTCGTCCGAGGTTCGTACCTGGTGGGTCGATGGCAGGTGTCAGTTGATCGGACCGCACCCCGACACCCCGGAGGACATGCCCGCTACTGAACTCGATCCGATCGTGGTCGGGCATGCCATCGCTGGTCTTGGTCTCCCGTTCGTAACAGCTGACTTCGCTCTACGTGCTGATGGAGTATGGCGGTTGGTAGAACTCGGCGATGGGCAGGTCAGCGACCGACCGAAGTCGATACGACCAGAGGCGTTGATCACTGTCTTTCACAACGGCTTCCGTGGTTGATCACCTGTACGACGGAGCTGGAAACATCGTCTACACCCGCCGACCGGATGGCTGGTACGACAACGACGACATCCGCCGATTCGACCTGGTGATGCGCTCGGTCGGTAGCCCCGGCGCGCAGTGACCCATAACACCGATGATTCAGACCTGCGGGCATGCGCTAGGCGGCCGCACATGATTGTGGCGACGCTCGGTCGCCGGCAGTCGCCAACCTTGTCTATCTGGGGTACACCCCAGATAGACGGACTCCCGGCTGCTTCTTCGGCCGGGAGTGTCTGAGCTGGGTATGAGGGAGGCGGCCCTTACTGGCCGGGGTCTTTGCGCATGTGGTCGGGAATGCCGGGGGCGTCGGGGTCGTACTCGGTTCCGGCAAGGTCATCGGAAAACTTCCCCCCGACCGCGGCGGGGCCGGGGCAGGCTTTGGAGCGAACGTTTTTGTCCCAGTCCTCGAACTGAGCTATGGCGGCGTCTCGTTCCTCCTCGCTCAGCGGTCGCCCGCCGGACGCGATCACTTCTTCCCTGCTCCGGAATATCTTTCCGGCGATGCGTTCGGCCATTTGCGATACCTCCTATTGCTCGACCATACGGATCACGGTCCGTCCGGTCACTGGATCGGTGAAGCGCTGCACCACCTCGAACGGGGTGCCGGACTGGAACAGTACTTCCAGTTCCTCCGGGCTCTTGGACAGGCCGGAGACGTCCTTGCCTGTTTTGGGAATGATCTGCATCTCGACGTTGCTCACGCCCTTGAAGGGG
>NZ_BDCU01000037.1 GCF_001618425.1 Nocardia fusca NBRC 14340 | reverse complement strand
ACCAGTGCGATGAACTCGACGTGGTCGTCGTCGCGGGCCCCCGCGGGCACGACGACCAGGCCGTCGCGGTCGATGAGACCGCCGAGGTGGGCGGTGCGGATCGCCGGATCGCCCACCCAGCCGCCGCCGGGCTGTGTCGCGTACCGGGCGGGCACGATCCGCGCCACCGGCCCGGAGATCTCGCCCGCGTTGCGCAGCGGTCCGCGGGCCCGGCGGGGCGCGGGTGCGCCGGTACGGCCGCCGATGATCGCGGGTACCAGGGCGAGCAGGGTGGCGATGGCCGCGTAGGGGTTGCCGGGAAGTCCGAGAACTGTGGTGGTGGAGGAGAGTTCGGCGACCACAGTCGACCCGCCCGGACGCAGGGCGAGCCGGGACACCAGGAGGCGGGCCCCGCAGCGGTCGAGGGCGCCGCGCAGCTGATCGGCGGCGCCCCCACCGGTGGCACCGACCACGACCAGGAGATCGCAGTCGGCCGTGGTGGCCAGGACCTGGTCGAAACCGTGGGCGGTATCGCGCAGATGCACCCGGTCGAGCACCGCGACGCCGTGGGCGGCGAGCAGATCGGGCAGGATCGGGCCGATCGAATCGCGGGTCTGGCCTGCCTGCAGGGGCCCGCTGCTGCGGATCTCGTCGCCGGTCATCACGATACGAGCGCGCACCGGGCCACGGACCGTGGCGGTGGTGACCTCGACGGCCGCGGCGGCCGAGACGAGCGCGGGCGTCACCGCGGTGCCGGCCGGTGCGATCTCGTCGCCGGGAGTGCGGTCCTCGCCGCGCCGGCGGATATCGGAGCGCAGCGGGGTCTCCGGGAGCCGGTGCAAGGCGCGGTCGCCGCTGATCCGGGCGAATTCGTCGCGCAGTACCCGGGTGGTGCCCTCCGGGACCTGGGCGCCGGTGGCGATCCGCACCGCTTCGCCCGGACGCAGCCCGTCGGGTCGCTGCCCGCCGGCGAAACCGATATCGGCGCGCAGCTCCCACGGGCCGTCCCCGGCGACGGCGTACCCGTCCATGGCCGAGACATCGAAGCGGGGCAGGGCCTCGGCGGCGGTGAGCGGTGCGGCCAGGGCGGCACCACGCACCGCGTGCAGATCCGCCTGTCGTTCCGGGAGCCGGGACAGGCCGGTACACAGCAGCTCCCGGGCCCGGTCGAGTGATACCGCCGCGGTGTCGGCCCGGGGCGTGGCGGGCGCGGACGCGCCGGTGCCCCGGTCGCCGAGCGCGGTCCGGGCCGCGGCGATCTCACCCGGCGTATCGCAGTCGTCGACCCCGGGCAGTGCCACGATATTCGTGCGGAGCGGGACCAGGGCTTTCATCGGCTGGTTGATCACGCTGTCGAGTTCACCGAGCCGGGCCGCGAGCTGTTCGGTCCGCCACACACCGATCAGGTACTGCGGGCGCCCGGCCGCGTCGGCGGCGAACACCGCATCGAAATCGTCGCTGCGCCGCACCAGTTCGTCGATCGCCGCGTCGGTGAGGAACGGCAGGTCCGCGGCGAGCACGACGACCCTGGGCGCGGGTTCGGCACCGAGCGCCGCCAGGCCGGCGGCGACGGCCGCGACCGGCCCCGAGCCCGGCTCCGGTTCCCGGGTCTGCACGATATGCGGGGCGAGTTCCGGGCGCGGCGGCCCCACCACGACCGTGCGCCCGAGGGAGGCCACCGCGGTCAGTGCCGTCTGCAGCATGGACCGCCCGCCGACCACGAGGCCCGGTTTGTCGACGCCGCCCATACGGCTGGCCCGCCCCCCGGCGAGCACGATCACGTCCGGGGCCAGCGGAGAATTCGGCATACGGTCATGCTATTCGCCGTCTGGGACGATGGTCGGCCCGGAGGTGCCGACCGCCGGTATTTCCGACCGGTGGGGCGGCTGCGGGCCGCCGGTCCGCGCGGCGCGGGGCCCCGGAGCGCACTACTCTCCCTCCGGAGGGCCGGATTCCGGGTCCGGCCGAAATGAGGGGGTCGCCGATGCGACAAATGCTCAGGGGAATGGTGCTGTCCCTGCTGCTGGTGCTCGCCGGGGCCACGCAGCCGGGCGTGGCGACGGCGCAGGAGCCCGACCGGCCGGTGGTCCGGGTCGGCACCGAGGGCACCTATCCGCCGTTCTCGTTCCACGATCCGCGCAGCCGGCAGCTGACCGGTTACGACATCGAGGTGATCGAGGCGATCGCCGACCGGGCCGGCTGGGATCTCGAATTCGTCGAGACCCAGTGGGACGCGATCTTTCCCGCGCTGGACTCCGGCCGGATCGACGTCATCGCCAACCAGGTCTCGGTCAACGACGAGCGCCGGGCGAAATACGGTCTGTCCGATACCTACACCTACTCCCACGGTGTGGTCGTCCGGCGCACGGGCGACGAGCGCATCCGGACCCTGGACGATCTGGCCGGCCGGACCACCGCGCAGTCGAGCACCAGCAACTGGGCTCGGGTGGCGCGCGACGCCGGTGCCGACGTCGAAGCGGTCGAAGGATTCGCGCAGGCGGCCGCGCTGCTCACCCAGGGCCGGGTCGATGCGATCGTCAACGACAACATCGCCGTGCTCGATTATCTGGCCGGCACCGGGTCCACGGATATCGAGATCGCCGGTGACGCCGGCTCGGAGACCAGCGAACAGGTCCTCGCCTTCCGCAAGGACGACCCGGCCCTGCTCGACCAGGCGAACCGGGCGATCGCCGCGCTGGCCGCCGACGGGACGCTCACCGCCATCTCACAGAAATACTTCCGGGCCGATGTGTCGGTACCCGACGGCGGCAGCGCCGACCTGTCCGAGGGGCGCGGTCACCGCGACACCTGGGAGGTGCTGCGCGGGGCGGCGTGGCCGATGTTCGTCGGGCTGGTGAAGGTGACGATCCCGCTGACCGCGCTGAGTTTCGCGATCGGGCTCGTGCTCGCGCTGCTGGTCGCGCTCGCGCGGATCTCCTCCTACCGGGTCCTGGCCGGACCGGCCCGTGCGTTCATCTCGATCATTCGCGGTACACCGCTACTGGTCCAGCTGTTCATCGTCTTCTACGGGCTACCCCAGATCGGGTTGAAGTTCGATCCGTTCCTCGCGGCCGTGATCGCGTTCAGCCTCAATGTGGCCGGCTATGCGGCCGAGGTGATCCGGTCGGCGATTCTGTCCGTGCCGAAGGGACAGTTCGAGGCGGCGGCCACCGTCGGCCTCGGCTACGCGCAGACACTGCGCCGCATCATCCTTCCGCAGGCGACCAGGACCGCGGTACCGCCGCTGTCCAACACCTTGCTCTCACTGCTCAAGGACACCTCCCTGGGCTCGGTGGTCCTGCTGACCGAACTGTTCCGGGAAGCTCAGCTCGCGGCGGCCGAGAGCAACGAATTCCTCGCGCTGTACACATTCGCCGCGCTGTACTACTGGGTGATCTGCGTGGCTCTCTCCGCCGGTCAGAAACGACTGGAGACCCGACTCGACAGGTATGTGGCGAAATGACCGACACCACCGACCAGAACACCGAGCCCGCCCGGATCCGGGTGCGCGGCCTGGAGAAGTCCTTCGGCGACCGGCAGGTGCTGCGCGGTATCGACTTCGAGTCCCGGCGGGGGACCGCGACCGTCCTGCTGGGCCCCTCGGGATCGGGCAAGACCACGGTGCTGCGCTCACTGAACGTGCTGGACACGCCGGAGCGGGGGGTGGTCGGCATCGGCGATGTGGAGATCGACTTCGCCCGGCTGCCCCGCGGCCGGGCAGGGCGCCGGGAGGCGAGCCGGTTGCGCGCCCAGAGCGGAATGGTTTTCCAGTCGCACAACCTCTTCCCGCACCGCACGGTGCTGGAGAACATCGTCGAAGGTCCGGTCGTCGCCCAGCGGCGGCCCCGGGAGGAAGCGGTCGCCGAGGCACGGACCCTGTTGGCGCAGGTAGGTCTGGCCGACCGTGCGGACGCCTACCCGTTCCAGCTCTCGGGAGGCCAGCAGCAGCGGGTCGGGATCGCTCGGGCCCTGGCGTTGAAACCGCGGGTGGTGCTGTTCGACGAGCCGACCTCGGCGCTGGACCCCGAACTGGTCGGTGAGGTGCTGGCGGTGATCAAGGACCTGGCCACCCAGGACTGGACGATGGTGATCGTCACCCACGAGATCCGGTTCGCGCGGCAGGTGGCCGATCAGGTCCTGTTCCTCGACGAGGGCGCCATCGTCGAGCGGGGCCCGGCGGACCAGGTGATCGGCGAGCCGCGGGAAGAGCGGACACGGCGCTTCCTGCAACGTGTGCTCGAACCCGGCTGACCGGACCGGCCGGGCGCAGTTCAGTCGAACCGGTGACGTGCGGTACGCAGCGTGACCCGGCCGTCGGTGACGGGCACGCCCTCGGCCGCGAGCAGCCGCAGCTGCCGGTCGGCGAGGTGAGCGGCCGGTCTGCCCGAGGCGCCCAGCACCCGGTGCCAGGGCAGGTCGGCGGCATCGGTGCGCATGATCCAGCCCACGGTCCGCGGGGTCGACAGTCCGGCCGCCGCGGCGATATCGCCGTAGGTCGCGACCCGGCCCGGCGGAATCGCCGCGACCAGTTCGCGGACGCGTTCGATCTGTGCGTCGCTGGTGACCATCAGAACGCCGCCCGGATCAGCGCCGCGGTCTCGCGCGGCAGGATTTGGGCGACCATATGCTCGCAATCCCATTCGTGCACGGTCAATGCCGCGCCGAGCCGGTCGGCCAGTGCGGCGCGGAGTCCGGGCGTGACGAACGGCGGATCGACCTTTGTGGCCCGGACCAGCGCGGTGCGCAGACCGGGCTCGGGAAGTACCAGGTCACGCGCGAGCTGACCCCAATACGCGATGAGTGCCGCCGTATCCACCCGCCAGCGCATCCGGCCGCCCGCGGCGGGCACCAGGTGCTCGTCGAGTTCGGCGCGCAGCAGCTCCGGTGCGACCGCGCCCCAGCCCGTCGCCAGTTTGTCCATCCGCGCTTCGTCCGTATCGGTGTAATCCGGCGAGCCGAGGGTGGCCTCGGCGATCTCGTGTAACCACGTCGGGTCCAATGCGACGGCCGGATCGAGCAGCACCAGACCGCGGACCAGCTCCGGGTGCCGCCGCGCCAGATGCAATGCGCACGCCCCGCCGAAGGAGTGGGCGGCCACCACCACCGGCTCCGCCGTTTCGGCGGTGATCAGCGCCACCAGATCGGTGACGATCGTTTCGAGGTCCCAGGGCGGCAGTGCGGTGGAACGGCCGTGTCCGCGCAGGTCGGGGGCGATCACCCGGAGATCGGGCAGGAACTCGGTGGCCAGCGCCTCCCAGCGTTTCCCGTGGCCGGTCAGGCCGTGCAGGGCCAGCAGCACCGGGCCGGTCGCCGGGCCGAAACGGTGAACATGCAGTGTGGACACAATGACATTCTTAGCCGAGCGCTCCGACACCATGGCGGGTGCGGTTCCGACGTGGTACCCGCGGTGTCGGCGCCGTCTGTTGCAATAGCCGTCGTGGTGCGTTCGGATAAGCCGGTGCGGCTGGTGCGCCGGAAAACGGCGGCTCCCCGGGCTCGGACCTGGGGAGCCGATATCGGCGCGCTGTTCGCCGCCCCGCCGTCCGCTACCGCCACGCAACCGGGCCCGAACCGGATCTGGCGAGTTCTCGGGGGGCCCGGGACCGGGAAGACCGCTCTGCTGATCGATGTGGCCGCGACGCGGCTCGCGGCGGGTGCGGATCCCGAGTCGGTGCTACTGCTCACCCATTCCAAACAGGCGGCGGCGACCGCCCGGGACGCGCTCACCGAACGGCTGGACAACTGGACAGTGTGCGCCCCCGTAGTCGCGGCCGCTGTGTCCGCCGAGCCGGCGGCCGACCCGCTGTTCGCGCTCGCCGAGCCGATCGGTCCGCCGTCCGCGGTGCCCGGCGTCGCCGGCGCGACCCGGGAGCCGCTGGCCCGCACGATCCACTCCTACGCCTTCGGGATCCTGCGCCGGCAGGCCGCCCGGCACGGGAATCCGCCGCCGCGGCTGCTCACCGGTGCCGAGCAGGATGCCGTGCTGCGCGAGATGTTGCGCGGCGATATGGCCGATATCGCCGCCGGAGCCGGTGACCTGTGGCCGCGGCGGTTACAGCCCGCCCTGGGGCTCACCGGGTTCGCCGACGAACTGCGCGATCTCATGCTGCGTGCCACCGAACGCGGTCTGGGCCCGGAGGATCTGATCGATCTCGGCCGGCGCCGGGACCGTCCCGACTGGATCGCGGCCGGAGATTTCGCGTCCCGCTATGAACAGGCGATGCTGCTGCGCTGGTCGGTCGGAGTGGCGGCGCCCGAGGCATCGGCGCCCGCCCTGAACGCGGCCGAACTCGTGGGCGCCGCGCTGGACGCATTGGCCGGCGATCCCGAACTGCTGGCGGCCGAACGGGCCCGGCTGCGCTGTCTGCTGGTCGACGACGCCCAGCATCTGGACCCGCAGGCGGCGCTGCTGGTGCGGGTGCTGGCGGCCGGGGCCGGGACCACGGTGATCGCCGGTGATCCCGACCAGGCCGTGTACACCTTCCGCGGCGCCGATTCGCGGTTCCTCACCGAGGACTCCCCGCCGGGGCGGCGCATCGTCCTCTACGACAACCACCGGTCCGGTCCGGCCATCACCACCGCCACCGCCCGGATCGCGTCGCGGCTGCCCGGGCTCGTCCCGCATCGCACCACCCGGGCCGACCTCGGTCCCGCGGAACGCGGTGAGCTGCCCTCGGATACCGGCGCCGAACCGCCGGTCCCGGCCGAGGTACGGGTGCGGGTACTCGGCAGCCCCGCCAAGGAAGCGTCACTGATCGCCGACCATCTGCGCCGCGCACATCTGACCGAGGGCGTGCCCTGGTCACAGATGGCGGTGATCGTGCGCTCGGTGCCACTGCTGCTGCCGCCGCTGCGCCGGGCCCTGCTGGCGGCCGGGGTCCCGATCGCGCAACCCGCGAACGATATCCCGCTGGCCCGCCGCCGCGGCGCCGCCTGGATGCTGCTGGCGCTGCGGGCCGTGCTCGCCGGGGAAGCCACGCGACGTGGCGCGGGGTCCACCGAATCCCTGTTCGGTCCCGACGAGGCGCTCGACCTCCTGGCCGGACCGCTCGGCGGGGCCGATGCGATCAGCCTGCGGCGCCTGCGTCGCGGTATCCGCCGCGCCGCGGTGGAACTCGCCCGCACCCCGAACCCCGCCGGTGCCCAGGGACCGGACGTCGCCGGTGCGCCGGATCCGGACCTCGACGCCGCGCCGAGCCCGAACCTTGCCGGTGCCCCTGGCCCGGGCCTTGCCCGTACCCCGGGCTCCGACCCTGCCCGCATCCCCGGCCCGGACTTCGCCGCGCCATCGGACTTCCCGCCCGAGCCGGTGCGCGAACCGCCCGCCTTCGACACCTACCGGGCCGAGGATTCCCTCGACGAGCTCCCACCCCGAGATCTGTTCGCCGATGTCAGCCGGCATCGCGCCGACGCGGACTGGTACGGGATCGACGAGGAGAGCGTCGGTGACGACCCGTGGGACGGCCTCCCACCGGAACCTCCGGTGGACGAAGAGGATTTTCCGCCGGAGCCGTACCCCGGTGAGGGCGAGGATTCCGAGGTGGCCATCGGGGCGGAAGCGGCTCGATTCGAGTCGCGGAGCCCCGTGGGCCGGCCGGGTACCGGCACCGACAGCGGAGAACCGGTCGACTCCGGCCGTATGTCCGACCAGCGACCGGGCCCTCGCGGCTCCGCCCCGGACCGGCCTTCGGTGGAGGTGCTGCGGGATCTGCTGCTCGGCTCGGGCGATGACCGGATCGTGGCCGGCCTCACCCAGGTCGAGATCGCCCCGCTCGAACGGGCGGCCCGCGCATTGGACCGCGCCCGCCGGGTCCGGCGCGAGGGCGGCGGCCTCGAGGACGTGCTGTGGGCGCTGTGGACCGGGTCGCGGCTGGAGCGGCGCTGGCTGGCGCAGTCCCGGCGTGGGGGAGCGGCGGGTATGCAGGCCGATCGTGATCTCGACGCCGCCGTCGCGCTGTTCGACGCCGCGGCCGCCTACACCGACCGTCTACCGGGTGCGACCATCGAGGGCTTCGTCGAATACCTGCTCCAGCAGCAGATCCCACAGGACCGGGCGGTGCGGACGCAGCGGGAGGAGGCGGTGGATCTGCTGAGCGCCCACGCGGCGGCCGGCCGGGAGTGGGAGGTCGTCGCGGTCGCGGGAGTGCAGGAGGGGATCTGGCCGGACCCGCGCCCGCGGGGGACGCTGCTGCACACCGAGGATCTGGTGGACGAGGTCGCCGGTATCACCGAACGGGTCAGCCGCGCCGCGCCGATCCTGGCCGAGGAGCGCCGGCTGCTATTCGTCGCGTGCAGCCGGGCCCGCAGGTCGCTGCTGGTGACGGCGGTGGAATCGGTGACCGGCGAACGTGATCTGGTGCCTTCCCGGTTCCTGACCGAATTGCTCGGCGGTGATACCGGCGGGGAGCCCGGTGCGATTCCGGTCGCCGAACCCGGCCGGGTACTCGCCCTGCACGCGTTGATCGCCGAACTACGCGCGGCGGTCTGCGATCCCGGCGCCGGGGACGAACGCCGCCGCCGTGCCGCCCGGCAACTGGCCCGGCTCGCGCTGGCCGGGATTCCCGGCACCGCGCCCGACGACTGGTACGGGGTCCCCGGACTCAGCTCGACGGAGACCCTGTGGGACGACGACGCACCGATCGCGCTGTCGCCCTCCACGGTGGAGCTGCTGCGGACCTGCCCGCTGCGGTGGGCGTTGGAACGTCACGGCGGATCCGACGGCGAAAACCCCCACGCGGTCAAGGGAACCCTGGTGCACACCCTGGTCCAGGCGCTGGCCGGCCGGGTACCGCTGGATCAGGTGCGCGCCGAACTCGCCCGGAGCTGGTCCAGTATCGACCCCGAGACCAGCTGGTACTCCCGGCAGGAACTGCGCCGCACCGAGGCCATGCTGGACGCGTTCGTCGCCTGGGTGCGTACCACCCGCGGTGAACTCACCCAGGCCGGGATCGAGGTGCCGGTCGACTGTGTGCTGCCCGCTCCCGGCGACGAGACGCCCGAGGTCCGCATCCGCGGCCGCATCGACCGGCTGGAACGGGACGCCGCCGGCCGGTTCGTCATCGTCGATGTGAAGACGGGGAAGAATCCGGTCAGCGAAGCCGACGCCGCCCAGCACGCCCAGTTGGCGACCTACCAGGTCGCCGCCGCCGCGGGCGCCCTGGAGGAGAGCGCCGGTGATCCCGAACCCGGCGGCGCACGACTGGTGTACGTCGGATTGCCGGCGGCCGGCGGGGTGGCGAAGGAGCGGGTCCAGCCCGCACTGGACGCCGAAGCACTGGAGACCTGGCGCGACACCATCCACGCCGCGGCCGCGAGCACCGCGGGCCCCGGTTTCCTGGCTATCCGCAACGAGGGCTGCCGGCACTGCGCCGTGAAGAACAGCTGCCCGGTGCAGGATGCCGGGCGCCAGGTGACCGACGAGTGAGCGCCCGGGTCTCGCCGGGACAGCTGGCCGACGCACTCGGGCTCCCGGCGCCGACCGCGGAACAGGCCGCGGTGATCGCCGCACCGCCCGGTCCGGCGCTGGTGGTGGCCGGAGCGGGTGCGGGCAAAACCGAAACCATGGCGGCCCGGGTGGTCTGGATGGTGGCCAACCGCCTGGTCACGCCGGAGGCGGTGCTCGGGCTGACCTTCACCCGCAAGGCCGCCCAGCAGCTCACCGCCCGGATTCGCACCCGGCTGGCCCGGCTGGCCGGGTCCCGGTTGCTGCGCGATCTCGACCCCTCCGGCGAACTGCGCGCCACCCTGGCCGGTGCCGAACCCGAGATCAGTACCTACCACTCCTATGCCGGCCGGCTGCTGAGCGAACACGGCCTGCTGCTGCCGGTGGAGCCGTCGGCGGCGCTGCTCACCGAAACCCAGCTGTGGCAGCTCGCCCATCAGGTGGTGCGCGGCTGGGACGGCGACCTCGACACCGACCGTTCGCCGCTGACGGTCACCGAGGCGGTACTCGCGCTGTCCGGGCAGCTGGCCGAACATCTGGTGGAACCGGAGGAACTCGCCGAGGCGCACACCGAACTCGAGAAACTCGTACACACGCTGCCGCCCGGTCCGCGGCAGCGCGGCGGGCCGAACAAGGACCTGCTGTCGATCCTGCGCGCACAGCGCGAGCGGGTGGCGCTGCTGCCGCTGGTCCAGCAGTTGCGGGAGACCCTGCACCAGCGCGGCGCCCTGGATTTCGGGGCCCAGATGTCGCTGGCGGCGCGCTTGGCCGCCGAGCACCCCGATGTCGCCACCGCCGAACGTGCCCGTTTCCGGCTGGTGCTGCTGGACGAATACCAGGACACCGGCCATGCCCAGCGCATCCTCCTTTCCGCGCTGTTCGGCGCCGGTTACCCGGAACAGCGCGGCCCGCGGTCCGGCGGTGCGCGGCGGCGCGAGCTCGCGGTGACGGCGGTCGGTGACCCCATGCAGTCCATCTACGGCTGGCGCGGCGCCTCGGCTGCCAATCTCCCGCGCTTCACCACCGACTTCCCGGTCGCCCCCGGTGTCCCGGCGCCGGTGTTGCCGCTGCTGACCAGCTGGCGCAACCCGCCCGAGGCGCTCGATCTGGCGAATATGGTTGTGGAACCACTGCGTGCGGCGGCCCGGGACAGCGGCGGCGTCACCGTCGACCCATTGCGCCCGAAACCCGGTGCGGAACCGGGTGTCGTCGCGCTCGCGCTCACCGATACCGTCGCGAGCGAACGCCGGTGGATCGCCGAACGGATCGCCGCGCACTGGGCCGAGGCCCGGGCGGCCGACCGGCCACCGCCCACCTCCGCGGTCCTGATCCGCCGCAACGCCGACGCCGCCGAACTCGCCGAAGAGTTGCGGGCGCAGGGGTTACCGGTCGAGATCGTCGGTCTGGGCGGCTTGCTGTCGACCCCGGAGGTCGCCGATATCGTCGCCACCCTGCGTCTCGTCGCCGACCCCGCCGCCGGCAGCGCCGCGGTCCGGATCCTCACCGGTGCCCGCTGGCGGATCGGGAGCGCCGATCTGGCCGCGCTGGCCCGGCGGGCCCGGGAACTGTCCATCACCCGCGACCCCGGCGGCGATATCACCGACTCCACCACCCTGGCGGCGGCCCTGCACGACGTGGCCCCCGAACCCGCCGAACGGGCCGGCCTGGCCGACGCCATCGCCGATCCCGGTCCGCCGGACCGCTATTCGGCGGCCGGATACCGGCGGGTGACCGCGCTGGGGCGGGAACTGGCGATGCTGCGCGAACGGGCGGCACAGCCGCTCACCGAACTGGTCGCCGATGTGGAACGCACCATCGGTGTCGGCGTCGAGAGCCAGGCCCGGCGCGCGCTCGCGGGTTCCGGCGCCGGCCGCGAACATCTGGACGCCTTCGCCGAAGTGGTCGCCGGTTTCGCGAACGACACCGGAGCCACCCTCGGGGGTCTGCTCGCTTTCCTCACCGCCGCCGAATCGGTCGAGAACGGTCTGGAACCCGGCGAGGTGGAGGTCGCCCCGGACCGGGTCCAGGTGCTCACCGTGCACGCCGCGAAAGGACTGGAATGGGAGGTGGTCGCGGTACCGCACGTCACCCGGGATGTGTTCCCGTCCACCCGCGGCGTGAACACCTGGCTCGGTGCCCTGGCCGAACTACCCACCTCGCTGCGCGGTGACCGGGCCACCGCGGAATCCCCGGACGGTGTCCCGGTTCTCGATCTGTCCGAGGTCACCGACCGCGCGGAGTTGCAGCGCGGCCTCACCGCGCACAAAGAAGCGCTCGCGCGGCGGCGGCTCGACGAGGATCGCCGACTGTTCTATGTCGCGCTCACCCGGACCGAGCGCGTCCTGCTGGTCTCCGCGCACCACTGGCCCGAAACCGGCGACAAGCCGAAGGGCCCGTCGGAATTCCTGCTCGAGGTGAAAACCGCCGCCGAGCAGCCCGGCAGCGGGGTCGAGATCGCCTGCTGGGCCGCCGATCCCGAACCCGGCGAACCGAATCCGCTGGCGGCCACCCCGGTGACCGCGTCCTGGCCCGGCGATCCGCTCGGCGCCCGTCGCGACGATATCGAAGCGGGCGCCGCGCTGGTCCACGCGGCGCTGGCGGAATTCGCCGCCGGCGCGGAGGTGCCCGACTCCGGCGACGATCCCGACGGCTGGATCGCCGATGTGGATGCGCTGCTCGCCGAATACCGGGCCGGTGCCGACGCCGCGGCCGAGGTCGAACTGCCCACCCAGCTCCCGGCGACGGCGCTGGTCGAGATGCGGGCCGATCCAAGCCGGCTCGCCGCCCGGCTGCGCCGCCCGCTGCCCTATCCGCCCAATCCGCTGGCCCGCCGCGGCACCGCCTTCCACGCCTGGGTGCAGCGCTGGTTCGCCACCGACCAGTTGCCCGGCCTCGACGATCTGCCCGGTGCGGCCGACGCGGGGGCGGCCGCCGACGCCGAACTGGCCCGGATGCAGGACGCGTTCCTGTCCTCGCCCTGGTCGGCGCGCCGCCCGGTGGAGATCGAAGTGCCGTTCGAGACCACCATCGCCGGGGTGGTGATCCGCGGCCGGATGGACGCGGTGTTCGCCGAACCCGGCGGCGGCTGGACCGTCGTCGACTGGAAAACCGGCGCCGAACCCGGCCCGGCCGACGAAGCCGCGGTGGCGGTGCAGTTGGCGGTCTACCGGCTGGCGTGGGCGCGGCTGGTGGCGGCGCGTACCGGCGAAACGGAACAGCGGATGCTGGACCGGATCGGCGCCGCCTTCCACTATGTGCGCAGCGGTCGCACGGTGGCGCCCGAGCGTTTACCCGGTCCGGCGGAGCTGGCGGCGCTGCTCACCGATTCGACCCGCCGGGACGGGGACGAGAGCTAGGTTCCGGCAGCCCGCCGCCCGCGGCGTTACGCCCCTCGCCGGTCCCGCGGGGCCCGGCGGCTCACCGCCAACGCGCTGGTGATCATCGGCCACTGCAACGGCAGCCGCAGCACGGAGATCGCTTTCAGAATCGACGGTGCCTTCGGATTACGCACCGCATCAGCGGCGAACTGGATATTCGCCGGGAATACCGCGAGGAACAGCAGTGCGGCCAGCCGGCCACCGAGGCGCCGGGTGCGGGGGACAAGCAGCGCGGTTCCCACGCCGATTTCGGCCACCCCGGACCAATAGGTGTAGGAACGCGCCTTTCCGGGCAACTGCGGAGGGACGATCGAATCGAACGGTGTGGGGGCCACGAAATGCAGGACGCCGGTGCCGAGGAGCAGCGCGGCCAGCCGAAGCGCCGGGGTGCGACCGGAATCCGGTGCGCCCGCCGGGGTGATATCTGCCATGGCACCACCATAGATACCCGCCACGACCGCGTGCCCGACGTGACGGCGGGTGAGCGGGTAGGCTCCCGAGCTGTGTCGGAGGGACTGACAGTGACCGGTGTGCGTGACGACCGGACCGGTGAAAGGTGTCGCCGGTGAGTTTGCGGTTCGCCGATCTCGGGAGCCGGGCCCGAGGCGCGGCCGGACCACCGGATTTCGCGCTGGTCGGGCTGCTCCGTATCCCGGAGGTCCAGAACAGCCCGTGGATCTCGCTGTTCCGACGGGTACTGTTCGCGATCGGGCTGCTGTGCGCCGCCTCGATCGTGGTGTATCTCGGCCGTGACGGCTACCGGGACGGCGCCGACGATTCGGTGACCCTGCTGGACGCGTTCTATTACGCGACCGTTTCGCTGTCCACCACCGGGTACGGCGATATCACCCCGGTCACGCCGTCGGCCCGGCTGGTGAACATCTTCGTCATCACCCCGCTGCGTGTGCTGTTCCTCATCGTCCTGGTCGGCACCACGCTGGCGGTACTCACCGAACGTTCCCGCCAGGCTCTGAAGATCCAGCGTTGGAGGCGCACCGTGCGTAATCACACCGTCGTCGTCGGTTACGGCACCAAGGGCCGCACCGCTATCGACGCCATGCTCGGTGACGGCGTGCAGCCCGCCGATATCGTCGTCGTCGACATGGACGCGGTGAGTCTGGAAGCGGCCTCGACCGCCGGGCTGGTCACCGTGCACGGGTCGGCCACCCAGTCCGATGTGCTGCGGCTGGCGGGTGTCCAGAACGCGTCCTCGGTCATCGTGGCGACCAACCGCGATGACACCGCGGTCCTGGTGACGCTCACCGCACGGGAACTCACGAAAAAGGCCAAGATCGTCGCCTCCATCCGGGAATCGGAGAACACCCATCTGCTGCGGCAGTCGGGCGCCGATTCGGTGGTGGTCTCCTCGGAGACCACCGGCCGGCTCCTCGGGATCGCCACTACCACGCCCAGCGTGGTGGAGATGATGGAGGATCTGCTCACCCCGGAGCACGGTTTCGCGGTCGCCGAACGTGACGTCGAACCCGGTGAGGTCGGCGGGTCGCCGCGGCACCTCAGCGATATCGTGCTCGGGGTGGTGCGGGCCGGCGAGCTGGTGCGCGTCGGTGAGCCGGAGGTCGACGCCCTGGAATCCGGGGACAAACTCCTCTACATCCGTCGCGCCCGCTGACTCCGCCGCGGCCGTTATCGAGCCGCGATAGTCTCGGTATGTGGCCGTTTTCCGACTCAACCAGATTCCCCTGCTGTCCCGTTCGGCGCTGGACCGCGCCGACCATCTGCGTGCCGACGAGCAGTCGCTGAAGGAAGGCTGGCCCACGGCCCGGCTGCTCCGGGTGGGCCCGCGCGGCGCGGTGCGCTACGAGTCGGAGGCGCTGGTCTGGGAAGCGGCGCTCGAGCTGTCCCCCGAGCCGAGCCCCGACGCGGTGTTCCTCGGAGTACAGGACGGTGTGCACCTGTGGGCGGTGCGCGACGAGGCGCTCACCGGCGCCCTGTGGGACCTGCGCCGGCTCGCCGACGCCTCGATCGACGATTTCACGGCCGGGGTCCTGTCCACGGCGCTCGCGCTGATCAACTGGCATGCCGGCGCCGCCTATCACGGCGCGGACGGCACACCGACCATGCCGGCCAAGGGTGGCTGGTCCCGGGTGGCCGAGGACGGCCGCGAGGACTTCCCGCGCACCGACCCCGCCGTGATCTGTCTCATCCACGACGGTGGCGACCGGGTGCTGCTGGCCCGTCAGCACAGCTGGCCCGAGACGATGTTCTCGCTGCTGGCCGGGTTCGTGGAGGCGGGGGAGTCGCTGGAACGGTGTGTCGAGCGGGAGATGCGCGAGGAGGTCGGGCTCGAGGTGCGCGATATCGAATACCTCGGCAGCCAGCCCTGGCCGTTCCCGCGTTCGCTGATGCTGGGGTTCGCCGCCCGGGCCGACCCCGGCCGGCCGCTGGTCTTCACCGACGGTGAGATCGCCGAGGCGCACTGGTTCACCCGCGACGAGGTGCGCGACGCGCTGGCGGCGGGCGGCTGGCGGACTCGGCCGGAGGCGGGCGAGGCCGCTCCGGCCGGCGGAGCGCGGCTGCTGCTGCCCGGCTCGATCTCGATCGCCCGGACGATCGTGGAATCCTGGGTCGCCGCCGGGTAGGGGTTCGGCAGGTAGTGGTCGAACCGATACCCGGCCGCTCCCGGCGCGGCGATGTTCACCCAGCGCGAAGACGGTCCGGGGAGGCGGACCGGGCGGTTCGCCGCGCCTACTATGGACGACATGCAGCTTCACGAAGCGCCCGACAACGGTGCGCGCGCGCTCCCCGGACACCACCCGGACGCTATGCCGGCGGGTGAGGCGGAATGAGTGACCTCCCGTTCGGCTTCTCGCACGGCGACGACGACGATCGCGGCCGCGGCGACAAACCGGGCGGCGGCGGTAACGACCCCTTCGGTTTCGGTGCCGGTGGCGCCGGGTTCGATCCGGCGGCACTGGGCCAGATGCTGTCCTCGCTGGGCCAGATGCTGAGCGGTATGGGCCAGGGTATGTCCGGCGGGGGCGGCGGCCCGGTCAACTACGACGTGGCCAAGCGGCTGGCCCGCCAGCAGCTCGGGAAAACCGTTCCGCCCGTGTCCAGCGGTACCGCCGCCGCGGTCGCCGATGCCGCGCACCTGGCCGAACTGTGGCTCGACGACGCGACCACCTTCCCGGCCGGTGCGACGAGCACCGTCGCCTGGACCGCCAACGACTGGATCGAGAAAACCCTGCCCACCTGGCAGCGGCTGTGTGACCCGGTGGCCCAGCAGATCTCCGGTATGTGGACCGCCGGGTTGCCCGAGGAGGCCCGCGAGATGGCCGGCCCCATGATGGGGATGCTCGGGCAGATGGGCGGGCTGGCCTTCGGCTCACAGCTCGGCCAAGCGCTGGGCCAGCTGGCCAAGGAGGTGCTGACCGGCACCGATATCGGCCTGCCGCTGGGCCCGGCCGGTACCGCCGCCCTGCTGCCCACCGCCATTTCGGAGTTCAGCGAGGGACTCGAGCAGCCGGAGAGCGAGATCATGGTGTTCCTCGCCGCCCGCGAGGTCGCCCACCAGCGGCTGTTCGTTCATGTGCCCTGGTTGCGCCAGCAGGTTCTCGGCGCCGTCGAGGATTACGCGCGCGGAATCACCATGGACTTCTCCGCCCTCGAGGACGCCGCCCGCAATCTCGATCCGTCCGCGCTCACCGATCCGTCCAAACTCGAGGAGATCCTCGCCCAGGGCAGTTTCGAGCCGCAGACCACGCCCGAGCAGAAACAGGCGCTGGACCGGCTGGAAACCCTGCTCGCTCTGATCGAGGGCTGGGTACAGGTGGTGGTGGCCGCGGCCGTGGGCGATCGGCTGCCGGGCGCGGGCGCGCTCGCCGAAACACTGCGCCGTCGCCGGGCCACGGGTGGCCCCGCCGAGCAGACCTTCGCCACGCTGGTCGGGCTGGAATTGCGTCCGCGCAAACTGCGCGAGGCGGCCACTCTCTGGAAGCGCCTCACCGACGACGCCGGTATCGACGCGCGTGACGGGGTGTGGGCGCATCCCGATCTGCTCCCCGACGCCGCCGATCTCGACGCGCCCGCCGGGTTCATCGATTCGGTGATCGGCGGTGGCGCGGGCGCGTTCGACGACCCGCTCGCGCAGTTGGCCGCCACCGAGGCCGCCGAACGCGAGGCGGCGCGGACCGAGGACGAGGGCGACAAGGGCGGCGAGCAGCGTCCCGAATCCGATCCGGAAGATCCGGAATCCGGTAAGAAGTAGCGGATCGACAGGCCCCGGCGGTAAGTGCCGGGGCCTGTTCCGTACGACTTTTCGCGGGCGCCCGCGCAGCTGTCACGGACACCTGCTCACCTCGGGAAACGGAGTTGTCCACAGGGCAAAAGCCTGTGGACAACTCGGCGCGCGGACCCGCTGCGCCGCAACGGCACTCGCATAATTCCGGCATGACGATGCTCCGGCCACGCGGCCCCCTTCTGCATCCCCGGGTGCCGATCCTGGTCCGATCCACCGGGCAGGTCCAATTGGGCTGGGATCCCGATACCGCGGTGCTCTGTGTGGCGCCGGGGCTGGAAACCCAACAGGTGCTGGGTTTCCTCCGGCTGGTCGACGGACTGAACAGCAAACCCGCGATCATTTGGCGCGCCCGCTCGCTCGGATTGGAACCGGCGCAGGCCACGGCCCTGTTCGAGATGATCGATACCGCCGGTCTACTGGTCCACCCACCCCGCCCGGCCGGTCGCGTGCGGTCGATCCGGGTGCACGGCATCGGTCCGCTCACCGACGCGATCACCGCGGGTCTGCGTGTTCTGGGAATCCGCCCACAGCGCTCGCGCGACTACCGCGGTGAGATCGACGGCCGGGTCCGGCCCGCCGATCTCGTGGTGCTCGCCGACGCCCTGATCCCGGATCCCCGGCTGGTGCGCGATCTGTCCCATGCGCGGACCGCCCATCTGGTCGTGCGGCTTCGCGACGGGAAGGGGATCGTCGGGCCGTTGGTCCAGCCCGGCCGGACCAGCTGCCTGCGCTGCGCGGACCTGACCAGGGTCGATCACGACGCGGAATGGCCGCGACTGGCCGCGCAACTGCTCGGACGGACCGGTCACGCCAGCCCCGCCGGGATCGCCGCGGTGGCCGCGCTCGCGCTCGGCGAACTCGAGACGATCATCGCCTGCGAGCCGCGTTTCCCACCGGAAACGCTGAACAGAACCCTCGAGCTCGATCTCGATACCCGGTCTCTCGATCGCCGGTTATGGGCGCCGCACCCCCGCTGCGGTTGTCTCGGAAGCACAGTCGGCGAGAGCGTGTGATGACATTCACATTCGGTGCGGAGGGTAATTCTCTCCGGTTTTCCGTGGCAGTGAAGCGGGGTTGTCGGCCATTATGGGGGAGTGTCTGAGATCGTGCGCCGGCCTATGTCCCGCAATGCGAAGTTGGCAAAGATCCCGCTGGGAGTAGCGGGGCGCGCCGCGGTCGGTTTCGGCAAGAAGCTCGCAGGTGGCGATCGCAAAGAGATCAACACGGAGCTGAACCAGAAGGCGGCCGAACAGCTGTTTGCCGTACTCGGGGAACTCAAGGGCGGCGCGATGAAATTCGGCCAGGCCCTCAGTGTGATGGAGGCCGCGGTACCGGAGGAGTTCGGCGAGCACTATCGCGAGGCGCTCACCAAACTGCAGGCCGCCGCGCCCCCGATGCCCGCCGCCACCGTGCACCGCGTCCTCGACCAGCAACTCGGTACCGATTGGCGTAAGCGGTTCCGGTCGTTCGAGGACACTCCGGCCGCGTCGGCGAGTATCGGCCAGGTGCATCGGGCGGTGTGGTCGGACGGTCGGCCGGTCGCGGTGAAGGTGCAGTACCCGGGGGCCGACGAGGCGCTGCGCGCCGATCTGCGCACCCTGAACCGGATGACCGGCCTGTTCGCGAAGGTCATTCCCGGCGCCGATGTGAAACCGCTGCTCGCCGAGATCACCGAGCGCACCGAAGAAGAACTGGACTATCGCAACGAGGCCGCGAATCAGCGGGCGTTCAGCAAGGCCTATGACGGACATCCCGAATTCGTGGTGCCCAAAGTGGTCGCCAGTGCGCCGAAGGTGATCGTGAGCGAATGGCTCGACGGCACACCGGTTTCCACGATCATCAGCGCCGGCCAGGCCGATCCGGAGGGGACCCGGGCCCTGCGCAACCGGGTGGCCGGGCTGATGGGCCGGTTCCATTTCTCCGCCCCGGAAACGGTGGGTCTGCTGCACGCCGACCCGCATCCGGGCAATTTCATGATCACCCCGGAGGGCAAGCTCGCGGTGATCGACTACGGCGCCTGTGCACCCCTGCCGGGCGGATTCCCGGAGCTGCTGGGCCGGATCCTCGCGCTGGCGGTCGCCGAGGAGTACGGCGAACTCACCGAGCTCCTGCATGCCAACGGCTGGGTGCAGCCGGGTAGGACGCTCACCGAAACCGAGATCGAGGAGTACCTACGCCCGTTCACCGACCCGATCCGCGCCGAATCGTTCCACTTCACCAGGCGCTGGATGCAGCGGGTGGCGGGTAAGGCGACCGATTACTCCTCGCCGGAGATGAAGACCGCGCGGGCGATGATGTTGCCGGCCGAATACGTGATGATTTTCCGGGTGCTGGGCGGGTCCATCGGTATCTGTGCCCAGCTCGATGCCGAGGTGCCGTTCATGCAGTTGGCCGCCACCTGGCTGCCCGGTTTCCGGGAGCAGCGGGACAGCGCCTGAAAAGTATTACAGCGCTGGAGTTCTCCGGAACCCGGTGATCACCGCGCGCGAATCGATACCGGTACGGAAGCGAACGAGCCGCTCATCGGCGAAGCGATGAGCGGCTCGTTTCCGGTGTGGGTGGATGTCCGCGAGGGACAGGCAGTGCCGATCAGACACAGCTGGCGACCTTGCGCGGCCGGCCCCGCGGGCGCTTACGGGCGATGACGACACCCTGGTCGAAGATCTCGCCGCCCCAGACGCCCCACGGCTCCCGCCGATCGATGGCCGCGGTCAGGCAGCCCTTACGGATCGGGCAGGACGCGCACAGCGCCTTGGCCTCTTCCAGCTGGACCGGGCTCTCGGCGAACCACAGGTCGGGATCGCCCGCTCGGCAGGGCAGGACGCGCTGCCGCTGGCCCCCCGGATCGGTTGCCACGGTGCTACACGCCACATCAGTGGTGGCCGACGGCCAGCTCTGGGTGGTGGTGACCACGTCGTTCTCCTTCAGCTTGTTGTGCAGCGGTTCGGTGTTCGTTCTGCGAAACCGGTGCCTTGTGGGCTGAAGGCCAAAAAAATTCTGGCCACGGTTTCGCATCTGCGTCCCGTGGCCAGGAGGTGTGGGGTTGATCCCTACCTTGGTCGGCTGTGGGGCCGCCTGTTCACGGTCGCTCGGTGTCCTTTGCGAAGGCTTTCCGGTCGCTTATCTGCCACTGCGGGTGCTGCGGCGGGATCGATAGCGAAGGAGCCGACGGCTGCCAGAGCAGCCCCCGGGTGCCAGTTCACGATGGACTGGTCCTGCGATTCGACGATGTTCGGCTGATGCGAATAGCGGATACGTGCCTGCTCACCGGCAATATCGAGGCAGGACAGGCCGGTCCCCTGCAAAGCGAGGAACCCCCGGGAAGCAGCGGACGACCGCATATTCGGCGCTACGGTGACGAAGCCGTAGTTCGTTGTGCCGTTCATCTGACTGCCTCCCTCCTGTACTCGTGGTCGTGATCTCAACTATGTGTCAACTGTGCGCGTGGATGTACCCTCCCGAGCGCGATTTCCACCTTAAGCAATCTCGCCGGAGTCGACAACCTATTTTCTACCTGCAGTTTTGCCGGATTCGGTAGCAAGTGTCGCTACCGGCCGGCGATCGAACGGCGCCGGGACCGGATGATGGCCAGCACCTCGGCCCCGTACTTGCGCATCTTGCTCTCGCCGATACCCAGTGCGGCCAGCGCGGCCTCGTTCTCGGGCAGCTGCTCGGCGATCGCGGTGAGCGTGTTCACACCGAGGATCCCGCGCGGATCCACGGCGAGTTCGGCCGCCTTCTCCCGGCGCCAATCCTGGAGTGCGCCGAGCAGTTCCGTATCCGGTTGTCCCACACAGTTCTTGCACCGGCGCAGCAGCAGCGTCTCCGAATCGAGCAGCGCACGACCGCATATCCGGCACACCGGCCGGTTGGCGTCCGCGGCGGGTCGCGCCGGGGCGGCGGCCCGGGACGCGGGAGAGCCGTCGGGCACCAGGCCGGCGAGGAACCGGGAGCGCCGGCGTGGCCGGCGGTCACCGTCGCCTCGGCTCAGCGCCCACGACAACCGCAGGTGAACCCGGGCCCGGGTCACTCCCACATAGAGCAGCCGGCGCTCCTCCTCCAGCGCCGCCGCATCGGCGACCGATCCGTCACCGTTGAGTGTGTAGGAGATCGGCAGGGTGCCGTCGGTGAGCCCGGCCAGGAACACCGCGTCCCACTCCAGGCCCTTGGCCGCGTGCAACGAGGCCAGGGTCACGCCCTGCACGGTCGGTGGGTGCCGGGCCTCGGCCCGCGCGGCGAGTTCACGCAGCAGTCCGGTCTGTTCCAGACCCGGTTCGTGCTCGACGAGTTCCTCGGTCAGCCGGACCAGCGCCGTCAGGGACTCCCAGCGCTGGCGGGCCTGCGCGCCCGCCGGTGCCGACGCGGTGAGACCGATCGGCGCCAGCGCGGCCCGTACGAGGCTCACCAGGTTCTTTCCGGATCGTGACGTTTCGGGCAGGTCCTCGCGGGACGCCGTCTTGCGCAACTCCTGCACCGCCTGGCGTACCTCCGGCCGCTGGAAGAAACCCTCGCCGCCGCGAACCTGGTAGGCGATCCCGCGCTCGGTCAGTGCCTGCTCGTAGGCCTCCGATTGGGCGTTGATCCGGTACAGCACCGCGATCTCGGCCGCCGGGGTGCCACCGGCCAGGAGTTCCTCGATCCGGCGGGCGATATCGGCCGCCTCCGCGGCGAGCTCGTCGTATTCGGCGAACTCCGGCTCCGGTCCGTCCGGCCGCTGCCCGATCAACTGCAGCCGGGTCCCGGCGATCCGGCCCTGCGCCATCCCGATCACCCGATTGGCGAGATCGACCACCTGCGGAGTCGACCGGTAGTCGCGCTCGAGCCGCACCACGGTCGCCTCTGGGAACCGGCGGGAGAAATCCAGCAACTGGCCGGGTCCGGCTCCGGTGAACGAATAGATGGTCTGGTTGGCGTCCCCGACGACGGTGAGATCGTCGCGGTCCCCCAGCCAGGCGTCCAGGACCCGCTGCTGCAGCGGGGTGATGTCCTGGTATTCGTCGACGACGAAGCATCGGTAGCGTTCCCGGAACTCGTCGGCGACCGAAGGATAGTCCTCGAGCGCGGCGGCGGTGTGCAGCAGTAGATCGTCGAAATCCAGCAGCAGACCTTCCGGCGTGGTCTTCACCGACTCGTAGGCGGCGTAGACCTCCGCGACCCGGGCCGCCGCGAATGGCGTGTCCCGTCGGTGGGCATCGGCTGCCGCGGCGTAATCCTCCGGCGCCACCAGTGAGGATTTGGCCCATTCGATCTCACCGAGCAGATCCTTCACACTCTCGGTCCCGGAAGCCAGGCCCACCCGGTTCGCGGCCTGCGCGACCACGGGGAACTTACTGTCCAGCATCCGCCACGGCACTTCCCCGACCACCTGCGGCCAGAAATACCGCAGCTGCCGCAGCGCCGCGGCATGGAAGGTCCGGGCCTGCACGGTCGAGGCGGCCGCCCCCAGTCCGAGCGCCCGCAGCCGCGCTCGCAACTCCCCGGCCGCTCGGGCGGTGAACGTGACGGCCAGCACCTGATCCGCCCGCACCTGCCCCGCCGCCACCAGATGCGCGATGCGATAGGTGATGGTGCGGGTCTTCCCGGTACCCGCGCCGGCCAGCACACAGACGGGCCCGCGCGGCGCGCGGACGGCGGCGGCCTGCTCCGGGTCCAACTCGGATAGATCGACTGCGCCCATCCGGGGAAGTCTATGCGTGGGCGCCGATGGCCGGTCCGCGGCGCCGAGAAGAACGGAAATGACGCGGCAATAAACGTGGCCCGACGGGTGTTGCTCTGTTCGTGACTGACGTGACCCCTGACCTGACCATGTACTCGACCACCTGGTGCGGTTACTGCCGGCGGTTGAAGACCCAGCTGAAAGAGGCCGGGATCAGCTATGTGGAGATCGATATCGAGGAGGATCCGGCTTCGGCGGAGTTCGTCGGCAGCGTGAACAACGGCAACCATGTGGTGCCGACCGTGAAGTTCGCCGACGGTTCGACCGCCACCAATCCGTCCCTGGCCGAGGTGAAGCAGGCGCTCGCGCGTCTGGCGTGATCTCGTCCGGTCCGCAGGGCCGGGTCGTGGGCGATCTCGTGGATCGCGAGCGTGCCTGTCCCGCATTGTGCGGGACCGGATGGCTAGTGTTGGCCGGGTGAATCGTCGGATCATCACGCTTCTGGTCGCCCTTGTCCCGGTTGTGTTGTTCGGTGTGGTGGGCAGTGTGTTCACCGTGCCGTTCGTCGCGCTGGGGCCCGGACCCACCGTCGATACGCTCGGCACAGTGGACGGTCTCGAGGTCGTGCAGGTGTCGGGAGCCGAGGTCGATCGGACCGCGGGGCACCTGAACATGACCACGGTCGCGGTGCGGGACGGTCTGACGATCTTCGAGGCGCTCGGTTTCTGGGTGAGCGGCCGGCACGGGATCGTGCCGCGCGCCGAGGTGTATCCGCCCGGGGTGTCCCGGGAGGAGGTCGACAAATCGAACGAGCAGGAGTTCATGACCTCGGAGAGCAATGCCGAGGTCGCGGCGATGCGTCAGCTGAACCTGCCCACCGCGGTGTTCGTGCACAAGGTCACCGAGGGCGCTCCGGCCCAGGACGTGCTGCGGGCCGGCGATCAGCTCGTCAGCGTGAACGGCAGGCCGGTGGCGACCACCCAGGACGTGCTCAATGAGGCGTCGGGCCGGGCGCCCGGAACCGTGGTCCCGGTGGTGTACCGCCGCGACGGCGCCGAGCAGACCGCGAACATCACCCTCGGTGCCCGGCCCGACGACGCGGCCAAGGGTTTCCTGGGGTTGACACCCACCGAGTCCGCGGCGCCGCCCATGCAGATCGATTTCAATCTGGCCGATATCGGTGGCCCGTCGGCCGGTTTGATGTTCAGCCTGGCGCTGGTGGAGAAGCTGAGCCCCGGCGACCTCGACGGCGGGTCCTTCGTGGCGGGGACCGGCAGCATCGACGAGGACGGCAAGGTCGGCGCGATCGGCGGGATCCAGTACAAGATGATGGCGGCCCGGGAGGCGGGCGCGGAAACGTTCCTGGTCCCGGCCGGTAATTGCAACGAGGCGAGTCAGCGGGTCCCCGACGGTCTGCGGCTGGTGCGGGTGGAGACGCTGGCGGGTGCGGTGCAGGCGCTCGAGGATCTGTCGGCGGGGCAGGAAGCCGTCGGCTGCGGCTGAGGTATCCGCGGACGGCGGAGTACGTGCGCCCGGGCCCGCGGGCCCGGGCGTTCTCCGTTCAGTCGGTTTCCTCGAGTGTGTGACGCAGGGCTTCCACCAGGTTCGGCGCGAGGTTCGGGTAGGTGCGCAGGTCGAGGTCGGCGCCGTCGTCTTCGCCCTCTTCGGGCCGGAGCTGCAACAGGCACAGACTGTTTCCCGAACGCAGCACAGCCGCGAAGAGCCGGGCCTCGCGCCGTCCCGGGTGCGCATGGGCGGCGGCCCGGCCGGCCGCGTCGGCGGCGTCCGCATCGGCCAGCAGCGGAGTGAGAGCGTCGTCGAGATCCTCCTCGGCGTCCGGTGGGAGAACCACGATCTCCTGCACCAGGACACAGCCGGCCACCGCGGGCGGCCAACTGGTGGTGGCGAGGAATTCGTCGAGTGCCATCGATCCGCCGGCCACATGATCGGGCAGGGGGTCCTGGGCGATCGGTGTCAGTTCGTCCGCGGCGTCCACCTCGTCGATGAGCGCGGGTTCGGCGGCCACCAGATCCGCGGTTCGCACCAGCGCGAACATCTGCGGCGATCTCCCCCAGCCCTCGGCGTCCACGAACTCCGCGACTTCGTGGACGGAACGGGCAAGGACGATTTCGGCATGCAGATCGGCGCTCACCCGACCATCCTCGCATCCGCCGCCGCGACACCGCCCGAACCCTGCGGTCGCGAAGATGTCCGTTTTCCGTAGAGTGGGCCCAGAGGGTCCGTACGGGCCCGACCTCAACAATTCGGACTGCGGCGCAGCGGCCGGTGGCGCTACCGGCTCACTCGCCGCCGGACCCTGGAGAGTGGCATCGTGGGCATGCGCCCCCCCGCCGGTTTACCGTCGCTGTCCCGGCGCAGCCGTCTGCTGCTGGTGGCTGCGGTGGTGCTGGCCGCACTGCTGTTGGTAGGGCCCCGGCTCATCGATACCTATACGAACTGGCTGTGGTTCGGGGAGGTCGATTTCCGCGGCGTCTACCTGACCGTGCTGCTGACCAGGGTCGCGGTATTCGCTGTGGTCGCGCTCTTGGTCGGGGTGATCCTCTGGCTCGCCCTGTTACTGGCCTACCGATCACGCCCGGTGTTCGTGCCGACCTCGGGCGCCGGCGATCCGATCGCCCGGTACCGGACGACGGTGCTCGGCAAGCTGAAATTGTTCGGGCTCGGTATCCCGGCGTTGCTGGGTGTGCTGTCCGGGCTGGTCGCCCAGTCGAACTGGGTCACCGTGCAATTGTTCCTGCACGGCGGTTCGTTCGGCCGTACCGATCCGCAGTTCGGTCTCGATGTGGGCTTCTATGCCTTCGATCTGCCGTTCTACCGGATGGTGCTGAACTGGTTGTTCGTCGCCGTGGTGATCGCTTTCTTCGCGAATCTGGTGACCCACTACATCTTCGGCGGGTTGCGGCTGACCGGGCGCGAGGGCGTGCTCACCACTCCGGCGCGGATCCAGCTCGCGGTGCTGGCCGGGATCTTCGTGCTGCTGAAGGCCGTCGCCTACTGGTTCGACCGTTATCAGCTGCTGATGAGCAACCGGAAGGAACCCACCTTCAACGGTGGTTCGTTCACCGATATCAACGCGGTGCTGCCGGCCAAGCTGATCCTGATGTCCATCGCGATCATCTGCGCACTGGCCTTCTTCGCCGGAATCGTGCTGCGTGATCTGCGGGTGCCCGCGATGGCGGCGGCGCTGCTGGTGCTCTCCTCGGTGCTGGTGGGTGCGGTGTGGCCGCTCATGGTCGAGCAGTTCTCGGTGCGGCCGAACGCGGCGGAGAAGGAGAGCGAGTACATCGAGCGCAATATCGCCGCCACCCGGGAGGCCTACGGGATCACCGACGACAAGATCGAATACGTCGACTACAAGGGGGAGAGCAGCAAGAATCCGGTGACCGTGCCGGTGGACCATGCCACCATCGCCAACGCCCGGTTGCTGGATCCCAACATCCTGTCCCCGACGTTCACCCAGCTGCGGCAGCTGAAGAACTTCTACGGCTTTCCCGAGGCGCTCGATATCGACCGATATGAGCTCAACGGCCAGGTCCAGGACTACATCGTGGCCGCCCGCGAACTGTCTCCGGCCACCCTGAGCGGTAACCAGACCGACTGGATCAACAAGCACACGGTCTACACGCACGGCAACGGGTTCGTCGCCGCGCCCGCCAACCGGGTCAACCGGCCACAGTCCGAGGACCCCAACGCCGCGGGTGGCAGCAGCGATTCGGGCTACCCCATCTTCCTGGTCAGCGATCTGTTCACGCCGAAGGATCAGCAGCGGATCAAGGTCGATCAGCCGCGTATCTACTACGGCGAGCTGATCTCGCAGTCCGATCCCGACTACGCCATCGTCGGTACGAAGGACGGTCAGAACCCCCGCGAGTACGACACCGACCAGGCCCGCTTCACCTATGACGGCGCCGGCGGTGTGCCGATCGGGAACTGGTTCAACCGGCTCGCGTTCGCGGCCAAGTACGCCGAACGCAATATCCTGTTCTCCTCGGCGATCAGCGCTGATTCGAAGATCCTGTACAACCGTTCGCCGCGGGACCGGGTACAGAAGGTCGCGCCGTGGCTGACCCCGGACGGCAACGCCTATCCGGCGGTCGTGGACGGGCGCATCGTCTGGATCGTGGACGCCTACACGACGCTCGACAGCTACCCCTACGCCCAGACCACCTCGCTCGAGGGCGCGGTCGAGGACAGCGTCGATCAGCGGACCGGCCGGCTGCTGCCGCGTAAAGAGGTCAGCTATATCCGCAACTCGGTGAAGGCCACGGTCGACGCCTACGACGGCACGGTCAAGCTGTACGAGACCGACCCCGGCGACCCGGTCCTGCAGGCCTGGCGGGGAGTGTTCCCGGACGCGGTGATCCCGGAGAGCGAGATCGGTCCCGAGCTACGCGAGCACTTCCGGTATCCGGAGGATCTGTTCAAGGTGCAGCGCGAGATGCTGACCAAGTACCACGTGGACGATCCGCGCGAGTTCTTCACCAACAACGCCTTCTGGTCGGTGCCCGCCGATCCGACGGTGGAGGGGGTGTCGGCCAGCCAGCCGCCGTACTACGTGCTGCTCGGCGATGCGGAGACCGGTAAGCCGGTGTTCAATCTGACCAGCGCGATGGTCGGATACAACCGGCAGTTCCTGTCCTCCTATATATCGGTGCGCTCCGATCCGGACGGCTACGGCAAGTTCCGGATCCTGCAGCTGCCGACCGATACGCAGACCCAGGGTCCGCAGCAGACACAGAACACGATGACGACAGCGCCGCAGGTCTCCCAGGAGAAGACGCTGCTGTCGAACTCGAACAAGATCAGATACGGCAATCTGCTCACCCTGCCGGTGGCCGACGGCGGCATCCTCTATGTGGAGCCGTTCTACAACGAGCGCAATACCGGCCAGAACACCGCGACCTTCCCGCAGCTGCTGCGCGTGCTGGTCAGCTACCGCGACCAGGCCGGCAGCGTGAAGGTCGGTTACGGGTCGACGCTGGCCGACGCGTTGAACCAGGTGCTACCCGGTGCCGGTGCGCTGGCCACCCCGTCCGGTGGCGATCCGGCCACCCGGCCGAGTCCCGGCAGCGCACCGCCGCAGCCCCAGGTTGACGATTCCCAGGATCAGGGCGCCTCGACTCCCAACGGCTCGACGCCGCCGCCCGCGAGTACCGGTTCGTCCGCGCGGGATGCCGCGGCGGCGGAGCTGGGTCGCAAGATCGAAGAGGTGCGCGCCGCCATGCGTACCGGCAACTTCGAGGACTTCGGCCGGGCACTGGACGAGCTGGACGCCGCCGTGAAGGCATATCAGGACGCCGGCGGGGGTAGGTAACAGCCGGATCCCGGCGCGGAGCCGACACCTGTCGGCTCCGCGCGGTGAGCGGTGGCGGGGTCCGGTCGGATTCCGGGTCGGAAAACGAAGAAGAGGCGCTGCCATCCGGAGGGATGGCAGCGCCTCTTCGTACGCGCTGGATAGCGACGCGCTCAGAGCGCGCCGGGCGGGGTCACAGGTACTGACCGCACACCGGCCATGCGCCGGGGCCCTGAGTGGCGAGAACGTTCTCGGCCACGCGGATCTGCTCCTCACGGCTGGCGTTCGCGGCGCTGCCGCTACCGCCGTTGGCCTCCCAGGTGCTCTGGGTGAACTGCAGACCGCCGTAGAAGCCGTTGCCGGTGTTGGTGGACCAGTTGCCGCTGCTCTCGCACTCGGCGACGGCGTCCCAGTTGCCCGAGGCAGCCGTTGCGGTGGCGGTGGAAAGACCGAACGGTACGGCAACGAGGGCCCCGGCGATAGCGGTCATGCCGAGAACGCGGGTGCTGAACTTTCGGGTCTTGGACATATGCGAATCCCTGCCTGTGCCCACCGGCAGCGCGTTGGAAGCTTGCGTGCCCCTGTCCCCAGGTGATGTGTCGGGGTTTGATCCGAACCGTGGGACAGGGTTGCCGGTGTTCTCCGGTTCGGTCGGCCCGTCCCGGTCTGGTCGGGGCCTGCGAACGACGGTAACGAAGAAATCTCGTCAGATCACGTATCGATAACTATCAATACGTCGATTGGTGCAGGGCGGGAATATGTGGAAAAGTCCAGGTCGTAAACGGATTTCTCCCCTACCCACGGCGGTTCGCGGCAACACGGAAATGTGACCGGGATCACCGTAAATGAGTAATTCGTGTCACGCGTATAGCGATCGAGACAACGGGCAATCGCACCGTTAACATTCTGAGGCCTCTTGCCTGATTGCCGCCGCGGGGCCCGGGGCGCGAGAGGGTCGATGGTTGCCGACAGGGCTCGGTGCCTGCCCGGCGGTCGCCGGTCCGGCCTGGGGGTTCGCCGGCCGATAGGTGCTTTGAGCTGGCGATTTGGCAGTCTCCGGCAGCCGTGTGTAATGTTGTGTTCACCCAACGCGGGGTGGAGCAGCTCGGTAGCTCGCTGGGCTCATAACCCAGAGGTCGCAGGTTCAAATCCTGTCCCCGCTACTAACGGAGAAGGCCCCGGAACTACGGTTCCGGGGCCTTCTCCGTTTCTATGGTCCGGCCGGGTAGTGGCCGAAGCGGCCGGCCGTCGGAGGTCTGCTCCTCGGGGCCACCGCTGCGCGATCGGACGCCGCCTCGGGCGCTCGGGGTCCGCCTGCGATCGACGCAAGGCCAGCTCAGCGGCATGTTTTGGTGTTGCGAGAGGTAGTGCGTAGTGTTGATGACACCCAACGCGGGGTGGAGCAGCTCGGTAGCTCGCTGGGCTCATAACCCAGAGGTCGCAGGTTCAAATCCTGTCCCCGCTACTACAGGAAAGGTCCCGGAGAGATTCTCTCCGGGACCTTTTCTTTTCTGTGTCGCGGCGTCGCCGCCCGATGGCCGCCTTCTCTACCACCTGTAGGGCCGAGCTGTCCGAAGCCGCCGTGGCGCCTGGCGGTCGTGTGTGGTTCTCCGTCGTGCGGTCGGCCGGCGGGAACAGCGTCGCCGAGCCCGGGGCCGGTGACCGGCTCTCGCAACGCCCACGCGAGCTACCGTCCTGACCGAATTGTCCTGGTTCGGTGGGTGTTCGGCGTGCCGGCCGGGAGTGGTGGTCCCGCCGGTGGCCGGATGCGTTGCCGGAGCAAAAGAATGGGCAATCATGTGGCTATTACATCAAGGAAAGCTCCCGATCCGGTTCCGGCGGGGCGAATATCGTTCGAAAAAGGTGGTCGAAACGTATTTATGAGCGGGCGAATTAGTAATAGCTGGCGTGCATCACATAAATTACATCGGTGCAATTCAATGGCCTCTCGGGCTGCGGTCCGATGGTGCGCAACCGCTTGCCGACTGCCCGCGATGGGCATTGGGTGATCGGATTCGGGTACCGCCGGGCCGGTTTCAACGGCGGAACCGCGGTGGCATTCCGGGCACCGGCAGGTAGCGATGTCGCCGCGCCGCCCCCTGGCGGGGCTCCGGCGGAGGGCGGGGTGTGCGACGTTGCCGGATGCCGACCGAGCTGCTTTGCTGGATCAACTGCCGCGAACCGGAGGGGATGAGCTGTCGTGCCATCTGATTTCACGCTGAAGGCCGTCAACGCCGTGCACCGAGCTCTGCTGCGTATCAGCTTCGGCCGCCTGGGCACCGAATACTTCGGGATGCCGGCGCTGGAACTGACCACCGTCGGCCGTAAGAGCGGGCAACCGCGCTCGGTCATGCTGACCGCTCCGGTCGTCGAGGGCGAGGAGTACATCATTGTCGCGTCCCGGGCCGGTGACCCGACCCACCCGGCGTGGTACCGGAACCTTCGCGACAATCCCGCCGTCGAGGTCTCCTTCCGCAACGGTCCGCGCCGGCCGATGACCGCCCAGGTCCTCTCTGCGGAGCAGCGGGAGCCGTTGTGGTCCCGGATCACCGCCGCCTATCCCGTATACGGGGATTACCAGAAGCGCACCGACCGGGAGATCCCGCTGGTCCGGCTCACGCCGACGGCAGGAGACATTTAGCCGCGCGCGGCCGCGGCGAGTATCTCGGGTAGGCGGGCCGATTCGACGGGTATCCCTGTGCGGGCCTGGCGATGCCCGGACCGCCCGCCGCACGATCACGTCGGTGCCGGATCGCCGTGCCACGGTGCGTCCGGAGGCTGTGATACGTCGCCGTTGTCGTCCGGAGGGTGCGGCATGTTGCCGTCGAGGGACGCGCGAGTGACTCGAATTCCGGGTGGTCGATCGTCGCCGAGTATGAGCGGGCGATTCGGATTCCACGTGGTCGTTCCGCCGCGGTGAAGTGTGGGGCGCCAGAGGTTCCGGGCGGCTCTCGCCGAGGGCGACGCGGACCGGCCGATCACGCGGCGTGTCCCTGGATGATCCGAGAGTCCCATCGTCGCGGCCCCGCGAGAACTTGCACCCGCGCGGGACCGATCCGGGGACCCGGCCGCCGGCGGCGCCGCCCCGGGTCGCCTCCGTCGCCGTGATCTCCGTCTTGGAGCACGCCGTGATATTCGAGCGACTGATGGCCGTGGCGAGCGAATCGGCGCGCGGTATCGCTTGGTGTTCCGGCGCCGGATCGGCGACGGGTGCCGACGCCTTGCGGCGCCGGGTCCGGCGGATGGGCCGGTGGGCGGCTCAGCCGTTTCGGGTGAGGCTCGGGGGCGCCGGTTCGGATTCCGCGACCGGGGCCGCGGCGGTCGGATCGGTCATGATGTCGCGCCACCAGGAATCCAGCCGGCTGGGCTCCGGCCAGATCACGGGTGCGTGCTCGGCGGTCGATTCCACGTCGTTCTCCTCGGGGCCGGTGTTGTCGGGCATCCTTGCCTCCTGTACGCGTGGTGCGCCGGCGGGTCGCTGCGCGTATTCGTACGCTGCTTCGATTGCGCCCCCCGTAACCGGTGTCGCCGGGAATTCCCGCGACCGAGCAACGTAGTGACAGCAGATCGCCGGACCCGCCCGGTACCAATGTGCCGCAATTCTAGCGTTTTTCGCACCGGCTGCCCACGGATTGGAATCCGGGGGCAGGCCGGTGACTTATTCCTGGTGGAACCATCTGTCCGCGCGGTATTCTGGATGTGTCTGTGCGAGAACGTCTTCCGATGCTACGCGACGCGTCGTCGCTTCCCGAGTCGACAAAACGACCGGTTTGTAATATATCGCGAATGTATTGCGTGATGTATGCGCGCAATCCCGAATTAATGCCGGTGTAAATGTACTTTCATTTGATCGTGCAGAACGGGGTGACATATGAAATCCCGGTGAAGAAATCCCCGGTCGGGCGGTCGGCGGAGCGGAACGACGCGGGAACGGCCGGTCCCGGCGGCGGTGCTGAGTACACTGCCAGGCATGTCGGTGGCGTCGTCGCGATCGCGGATTCCGGGGGAGATCAACGGATACGAGGCGCGCTGGGAGCAGCACAATACCGAGCGCCAGTTGCGCATCCTGCGGGCCGCGGTCGAACTACTGGAGGAGAAGCCCCTGGGCGCCGATGTGCCCGTGCGGCAGATCGCCGAACGGGCCGGAGTCGCCAAATCCGTGGTGTACCGGCAGTTCAGCGGCCGGGAGGATCTGGACCGGCGCATCCGGTCGTACCTGATCGACGAGCTGGGGGCCGTGCTGGACGCGCAGCTGGATGTATCGTCCGGCTCGGTGCGCGAGATCATCACCCGAACGGTTCGCGCGGTCGCGGACTGGATGGGCGACCACCCCAACCTGGCCGCGTTCGCGCGGACCGGCCCGCCGGTCGGCGGGCCCGACAGCGTGGACGCCATCTCCAGCCTGAAGATCCGGATCACCGAGCGGTCACGTGAGCTGATCGATGCGATCGCCCGCATCATGGAGGTGGAGTCGGCCGCGCTGGAGCCGGTGCCGTTCGCCGTGGTGACCATGGTCGAAGGGGTGCTGGCCGCGTGGGTCGCCGATCCGGAGCCGAGCCGGACGCGAGCGGAAATGGTCGCGGACCTCTCCGGCTACGCCTGGTACATCCTCGACGGCGCGGCCCGGACGGTCGGTGTGACGGTGGATCCGGACCGGGAATTGGCGCAGGTGGTCGCCGGACCGCGTGGTTCGGCTCCGTAAGTGTGGGGTCGTCGACCGGACCGAACGTCGTCGGTCGGTCCGGCCGTCCCGGGTCAGGCCACCGAGGCCCGAACCCGGCGTTCCGGTTCGCTGCGGTAGCGCGAGCGGTCGCCGTCGATTCCGAGTGCCCGCCACAGCCGCGAGGTGACCGGGTTCATCAGGCCGAGCTCGTCGGCGAGGGCCCGCATATCGCCGAAGTAGCCGGACAGGATCCGCCGCGAGTGCGGGCTCCGCCAGAACGCCTCCTCGATGACCTCGCGCGGCACATCGAAACGGCGGGCGAACTCCGGCGGCGGCGCCATGATCTCCCCGGCCAGCCAGCGCAGCGCCAGCGGGAAGGACAGCCCGCACAGCGCGGTCGAGACCGGGCCGAGTTTTGCGATATGCGCGCGCAGGAATTCTCCCGCGAAGGAGATATGGCGGGCCTCCTCGGCGATGTGGATCTCCATCGTCCGCACCACCAGCGGAGGTAGGTTCGCGCCGTTGCGGATCATCGCCTTCTGGTAGTGGTCGATCGGCTCCTCGCCGCCGAGGATGCCCAGGAACAGCACCACATGCGCGTAGCCGCCGGCCACCCCGATGAACGGGGAGAGCGCCCGGAAGATCGGCCGCATACCGGGGACATCGTCGCCGATCCGGTTCACCAGCTCCTGGAACATCTGGATGTGGTTGCACTCCTCGGTCATCTCGTGCAGGCAGTAGCGGAACTCCGGCGACCCGTTGGGCAGTTTCGCGATGTACTGCATCATTCCGCGGATGAGCACGGTTTCGAAGGCCGCGCCGACCTTGATGGCGTTGGCGATCCGCCAGCGGCCGATCTCGATCTGTTTCGCCGGCGGCAGATCCCGGTACCAGCGGGTGGCGCCGAGCGGATCGTAGTCGGGGGAGAGGATCCATCGGGGATCGTCGCGGTCGAGGGCGAGTTCGGGCGCATCCCAATCGATGTCCAGATACGGATCGAACCGGCGGTGCACCGAGCCCTCCGACAGTGTTTCCAGCGTCTCGCGGTACCGGGCGTCCAGCTTGGGAGCCCGCGGCAGAGTCGACGGCGTCATCGGTGCCTCCTCGTGCGTATGGCGTACATCTCTCTACGGACGAATTTACCGGGACTCGGCGTCTCAGTAAATAGAGCGCGCGGAGCGGGTGCGCATTCGTGCCCTGTGGGGCGGTGTGGATGTGTGCCGGGGGTGCGTGCGTGGGCCGCGCGCCGGGTCACGCACGCGGTGTGCCGACCGGGCCGCTATCGCGCGACGGTGTGCGTGTGTACCCGCAGGGTCTCGATCCGGTCCAGGGTGGGGTGGAAGTCCAGGATCAGCAGCGCCGGACCCGTCGGCAGATCGGCGCTGATCGTGACCGAACGACCCGCCGCCAGGGTTTTGCCCTGTCGTAGGCCGCGCGCTCGTACGGCCAGCTCCGCGGTGCCGATCGACTCACCCGACCACAACCGCACCGTGTCGCGGTCGCCGGTCAGTGCGGTGACCGTCGCGGTATCGCCGGCGGCCGCCGCCGCGCACAAACGGTGCGCGATTCGTTTCCCCGCGGCACCGACACCGGTGCACGCCCGGGCCATACCCGTCAGGCCGCGCAAGCCCTGATTGCGCAGCAGCAGGCCGCCGAGCCGGGCGCCGGCCCGCCATCCTTTCGGTCCGGTGCCCATGAGCTGCCCGACCATGGGCACAAGTTCCCAGTACGCGGCCAGATATCCGATTCGCAGGGCGCCATCCTGCTCGACCACCTCGTAGCGCAGATGCATCGGCACCCGGACCCGCGCGCCGGTCGACATCGTGATGGTGATGGTGAGATCGCGCAGCACGGTCGCCGGACCGGCGAAATCATGGGCCACGTCGAACACGATGTCGTTGGGCGCGATGAAAGTGTCGTAGAACCGCGCGATCGCGTCGTATCCGGTGTGCGGGTCCGAGCCGACCGGATCGTTGACCACCGCGCCGGTCGCGAACAGGCCCACCCACGCCGCCCGGTCGTGGGCCGCTACGGCGCGAGGGGATGCGAGCACGGCCTCGCGCAGATCCGCGGCGGTCGGGTCCAGCGGCACGGTGACTCCCTTCGGGTGGCCGGAATTCGCTCCCACAATAGAACACGTTCTATGGGTGGCCGAGTGACGTAACCCTGCCTGCTTGTGAAAATGTCGGTGCGGTGCGGCATCATCTGTGCACGCAGCTATTCGACGAACAAGTGAGATTGCCCGGAGTGCCCCATGCCGTCGCGAACACCAGCGAACGCGAAGCCGAAACCTCTGTCCGACAACGACCTCGAGCAGATCGCCGCGGAGATCGACGCGGGGCGCCCGCCGATGGTCTGGTTCACCGCCGCGGCGGTGGGGGTCACCGAGGGACGGTCGGGCAAGGTGGTCTCGCTCGGCGATCCCGCCGACGGCGACTTCCTGCAGATCCGGCCCACCGGGTCCAAGGATGTGCTGTCCTTCGGCCCCACCGAGGTCACGCTGGTAAAACCCCAGCGTGACAAGCCGGCCACCGCACCGCCCGCGCCCCCACCCGCCCCCGAGAAGAAGGAACCGCCCGTGACTCCCGCCGCGTCCCCGTCCACCTCCGCCCCCTCGGCCGCGGATCGGAAACCGGCGCCCGCCCCGGCGAAGAGTGCTGCCGCCGAGACGAAACCGGCCGCGGCGCCGCGAACTCCCGCCGCCCCCAAGGCGACCAAGGCGCCGGCCGCGCGCAAGGCCAAGACGCCGGAGGTCACCGTCACCATCAACGGCACCGCCGACGGTGAGTGGACCGTCGATGTCACTGCGGGTAAGAAGCGGACCGCGCGTGCGGTCCCGGTCACCGGTACGGCCGTGGCACAGGCGGCGAAACTCCTGCCGCCGGAGGTCTCCGAGGTGGTGGACGGTCTGCTGGAATCGGTGCGGGGCGCCCAGGAAGCCAAGGTGCAGCAGCTGCAGGCCGAACTCGAGCAGGCACGCAAACTCCTCGAAGAACTCACGGACTGATACTCATTCGCCGGTAGACCCGTCCCCGGAGCCACCTCCGCGGGCGGGATCCGCCGCGGTTCTGGAGTGTGTGGAGGCGACCGTCCAGGGACCGGCGACAGTTGAGCACCGATGGTGGACCTACCCGGGTTACTGCACTGCTGCTCCGGATGAACTGCGTTCCGGGTCGGGCCGGGCCCGCCCCACGGCGTCGGAGGCGGAGCGGATCACACAGCTGTTTCCCGCGGTCGCCAGCCGTGGCGGCTCGGTTCGGCCGAGGTGTACCGGATCGAGTCGTGGAACATGTAGCCGAAGCCGCGCCGTTTCGCCTGGTACATGGCCACATCCGCGTCGCGGATGAGGTCGTAGATGCTGGCGTAGATATCGCGGGGGCCGCCGCAGGCCAGCCCGATACTGGCTGTCAGCGGTACTTCGCCGGTGCTGAGCCGGAACGGCTTCATGAACACCCCGAGGAGGCGTTCGGCCATTTTGGTCGCTTCCATCCGCTCCAGCGGAGCCAGGACGACGAATTCGTCTCCGCCGTAGCGGGCCACCACATCGTCGCGGCGCACGGTGGAGCGGATCCGGGTGGCGGCCTCGGCGATCAGTTCGTCGCCGACGGTGTGCCCGTAGCTGTCGTTGATCGCTTTGAACTCGTCGAGATCGATGAACAGTAGACAGAGCGGGCGTTCGGCCCAGTCCCGGTGCTCACGATGCAGTACTCGCAGCAGCGCGGAGCGGTTGAGCAATCCGGTGAGCGGATCGTGGTCGGCCTGGTATTGGGCGCGCCGTTCGCTGCGGGCGCTGTGGCCGATCGCGCGTTCGCTGCGGATCAGCAATCCGATGAGCAGCAGGGCGAGCACCGAGGACACGATGATCTGGTCGAGCGGGCTCAGCGGGGCGCGGGCCACCGGCACCAAGGAGGAGAGCACCAGGGCGACGGCGATGACACTGGCGCGCTGGCGGGAATGGTGGATCCGGATCGTGCGCGGCGCACCCAGTGTCACCATGGTCGGGTGCAGGGCCGCCGCCCCGGCGGCCAGGTACGCGCCGATCAGCGGAAGGACCAGCAGTTCCGGCGCCGGGTCCAGAGTGCCGGCCGCGACCAGCCGGTACCCGAGATCGGTCGCCAGCACGCCCGCCAGGGCTGTGTGCAGCAGGCGCAGCGAGGTTTCCGAGCGGCTCGAGGTGGCCAGCGAATGCGCCAGCAAGGTGAGCAGCAGCGCATCGCAGACCGGCAGGGTCACCGCCGTAACCGTGTTCACGTCCGGGGTCTCGGAGTGCAGCACGGGTGCGATGAGAAAGATCCAGGACGCCAGCAGCGCGCCGAGCCCGATCAGTCCCGAGTCCAGGACGACATCGGGATGGGCACGGGCCTGCCGCGGCCGCAGCCACATCAGGGCCGCCAGACCGGAGCCGAGGTAACCGGCGAGCGTGCAGATCTCGTCGAGAGGGGTGGACGCGTAGCCGGTCAGTTCGCGCAGCACGGTTCCGGTCGCGAAGGGAAGCGCCGCACCGGCCAGCAGATACCACGGCAGCGGATGTGACGGACGGTGCCGGCGCAGGCCGAAGCCGATCATGACGACGGTGCCGGCGGCCGCGAACAAGGTGGCCGCCACCGACAGCGGACGGGACCCGAGTACCAGATGCACCAGGAGCGGCGCACCCACCATCACGGAAAACGCTGCACCATACCGTATCCGGTGGATACCGTGCCGCCCTGCTCCCTGCGGTTCGCTGATAATCATCAGCCCCCCTTTGCTCGCTCCATTCCCGGTGAAATCGAGCCGCGTCGCAGGCCTGGGTCCTTATCTGTCTGTCGTGTCTACCTGTCCATCGAGCGGCGGCTGACGCAAACCGAGTATTCCTGTACGAGGGGATGTCCGAGCCGTCCGCGGTGCGTCCGGCCCACCAAACCTGGACTATGGATCCGATGATGACACGCAGTGTCGAATTTGTCGCTCTCTTGGCGCAACAACGTCGTAACGGGTGTCTCGATGGTGGCGGCGCGGCGGATCTCGGGCACCGGCGGGCGGCTCGTACGGTGGTCCGGTGACCGAACGCGAGGAGTACATCACCCCCGGTGGGCGTCGTCGATGGTCGGCGCCGGGCCGGGTCAACCTGATCGGCGAGCACACCGACTACAACGACGGCTTGGTGCTGCCGATAGCGATACCCTTGGTGGTCACCTGCGAAGGTGTCCGGCACGCCGACGATCTCGTCCGGGTGGTCTCGCGCCAGCGGCCGGGCGAACCGGTGCGGCTTCCGGCCGCGGCGCTGGCCACCGAGCGGGACCTGCTGCCGGGCTGGGCACGGTACCCGCTGGGCGTCGTCGCGGAGTTCGGGCGGCGGGGACACGGGATCGAGGGCCTGGAGCTGGAATTCGACGGCGCGGTCCCGGCCGGGGCCGGGCTCTCCTCGTCGGCGGCGCTGTGCTGCGCCGCCGCGGTGGCGGTCCGTGATCTGTGTGCGCCGGAGGTCGGCGACCGGGAGCTGATCGATATCGCCCGGGCCGCCGAAAACGACTATGTGGGCGCTCCTACCGGAATCCTGGATCAGGCGGCGTCCATCCTGTGCACCGCGGGACACGCCCTCTACCTGGACGTGCGTGCCTTCGGTGCGGCCGATTCGGGCGGTTTCGACCAGATTCCGTTCGATCTCGCGGCCACCGGACTGCGGCTGCTGGTCATCGATACGGGGCAGACCCATGAGCACGCGGCCGGGGGGTATGGTGCCCGGCGCGCCGAATGCGCCGCCGCCGCGGCGGCGCTCGGGGTCGCCTCGCTACGCGATATCGACGACGCGGGGCGGCTGTCCGGGCTCACCGATCCGGTGCTGTACCGGCGGGCGCGACATGTACTGAGCGAGAACGACCGGGTGCGCACAGTGGCGGAACTGCTGCGCTCGGGTGCCGACCCGCGCGAGATCGGTCCGTTGCTCGATGCGGGACACGATTCGCTGCGTGCCGATTTCGAAGTGTCCACCGAGGTGCTGGACGCGGCGGTGGATGCGGCTCGCACGGCCGGCGCCTACGGGTCGCGGATGGTCGGTGGCGGTTTCGGGGGCAGCATCATCGCGCTGGTCGATACCGCTGCCGCGGGCCGGGTCGAGCGAGAGGTTCGGGAACGTCTCGCGAGCAAGGGTTTTCCCGACGCGCGGACCATCGAGGCCGTAGCCGGTCCGGGCGCCGGACCGGTCGATCGAGGAGGTCGGGTACCGGGGTAACCGCGGCACCCGACCTCTCGATCAGGCCGCCGGCCGCACGCGGTGCAGCGCGCCCACGAGGACGTCGACCACGAGGAAGGCCAGCAGGCTCAGACCGAACACCGGAGCGAACCAGCCGATCAGGACGGCCGCGCCCAGCGCCGGCACCGCCAGGACCGCCGACCGGCGCAGTGCGCCGCGGCGCGGCGGCCTGCCCACCGCGAAGGTGCGGGCCGTGGCGGTCGGCCGGCGCTGCCACCACATGAGATATCCACGCACGATCACCGTGATCAGCCCGATCGCCGCCGCCAGCAGCAACAACTGGTTGAGCACGCCGAACATCAGGCCCATATGGAGCTGGATGCCCCAGTTGGCCATCTTGGCCATGAACGGCCACTCGGAGTAGGGGAGCCGATCGGTGACGGTGCCGGTGGCCCCGTCGACGGCCGCGGCGTCGACGGTCAGTGTGCCCGACAGCCGCCGTTCCTTCACCGCGAACGCCGTCCCGTCGGTCGCCGGGAGCGTGATCTCCGCGGGGCGGGTGACACCGGCCGCGCGTGCCGCTGCGAGGACCCCATCCAGTTGCTGGATCCGGTCCGCCGGAACGGAGTGTCCGGCCGGATGGCCGCCGTGATGGTCGCCGTGTCCGGTCTCGGCGGGCGCCGCCGCCCCCGGCAGCGCGGTCGTGACAGCGGGGGTGGTCCAGGCCAGGTTCTCCCGGAGTGTCTCGATATTGGCGCCCGCGTAGGTCGACCAGGTCAGGCCGGTGGCCGAGAGCAGCAGCGCCGCCGGGAGAATCCACACCCCGATCACCGCGTGCCAGTTCAACCGGCGTTCCCGCGCGTTCGTGAGGTTCGGGACGAACAGCCATCGCGCCGCATCGCGCTGCCGCCGGTTACGCACCCGCCGGATCCACAGGGCGAGCCCGGCGAGAGCGATCAGCCACAGCCAGGAGGCCGCCAGTTCGGAGTACAACCGGCCGGGTTCACCGAGATGCAGATGGCGGTGAACCTGGGACACCCACGCCCGGAACGGCAGCGCACCGGAACTGCCGTACACCACCGATTCGCCCACCGGCTGCGCGGTCACCGGGTCGACGAAGACGGCACGCCGCTCGGATTCGCCGAGGGTCGGGTCGCTGAACAGCACCCGGGTGGTCTCACCCGGCGCCGGCGCGGGTGCGACCGCCACCAGGGTGAGGTCCGGCCGGACCGCGGTCCCGGCGGTCACCTGTTCGGCCAGGGGCCGCTCGGGTCCACGGGAATCCACGGTCAGCAGATCCCGGTCGACGAAGGATTCGATAGTCGGCGCGACGGCGTAGAGCCCGCCGGTCACCGCCGCGATCAGGAGGAACGGCCCCACGAAGAGACCGGCGTAGAAATGCAGCCGCAGCGCGAGCGCGCGGAACGCGCCCCTGTTCGGCCGGGGTGAACTGGTCGCCGGGGTAGCGCTGTCGGGCGCCGCGGGGACCTCGGTGGTACTCATCGGTGTTACCTGCGTCCTGTGCCGGCCCGGCACCCGGAGACGGGCGGGTGCGCGGGGACGCGGCGCGCACCGAGAGCTCGGGTCGCCGCGCTGAGGGAACCGGCCGGGGTCACGGGCGTGGCGCGTGCGGAGATCACCGCAGCGGCGGCCGGCGCCCGGCCGTGACGGCCGGGGGGGGAGATCAGATCAGCACGGCCCGGGGCGGTGCCCGGGTGCGGCCCGTATCGGCCGCGAGGATCCACGCGACGACCCGGTCGCGGTGCAGGAGGCGCAGCGGCGGCGGGTCCGGGAGGAGCGGCGGCCGGGGCGCTACCGGGATCAGTCGTGCCAGGGCGGATCCGGCGACGCGGTAGGCGAACTCGCTGCCGCGCACGACCACCGCGGCGGCAACGGCGACGAGGGTATGCGCCGCGAGCATGGTGGGTGTGAGTTGGAGGTCACCGTGGTGCAGATGCCCGGAACCCCATCCGAGGCAGATATGGCCGAGCAACTGTCCGGCCAGCAGCGCCGTGGTGAGCCCGGCGGCGCCGGTGCGCAGCGGGCGCACCGCGGTGATCAGCGCACCGATCGCCGCCGACGCGAGAGCCAGCAGTACGACAGCCGTACCGCCGGGTGAGCCGGTGCCCGCCGCCCAGCCGTGGGCGGCCACCGAGACGGCCCCGGAGATCAGGCCGGCCGCCGCACCGCGAATGCGAGCGGCGCCCCGATGGTCCACCGGATGGGTGGAACCGAACCTGATACGCACCCCGGGATGATATCCGACCACCGGGCCCGTCGGCGGTGGAGCCGGTGCCCCGGCCAGGGCGTTCAGCTACCGGGTTCCAGTTCCATCAGCGGTTTCCGCAGCAGTTTCCCGGTGGCGTTGCGCGGCAGTTCGTCGAGGAACACCACTTCGCGCGGGACCTTGTAGCGTGCCAGATTCGCCCGGACGTAGTCCTTGATCTCCTGGGCGTCGCGTGCCGAATCCGGACCCGGGACCACTACGGCCCGCAGCCGTTTGCCGAACTCCCGATCGTCCACGCCGACCACCGCGGCCTCGAGCACATCGGGCCGTTCGGCGATGAGGTGTTCGACCTCCTGCGGGAACACGTTCTCGCCACCGGAGACGATCATGTCGTCGTCGCGGCCGTCGATGAACAGCAGGCCGTCGGAATCCAGATGCCCGACGTCGCCGCTGGACATCATGCCGTCGACGGTCTCCTTGGTACGTCCGTCGGTGTAGGCCTTGAAGGCGTGTGGGTTGTCGATGAAGATCGTGCCGGTGACATTCGGCGCGGTGATCCGCTTGCGGTTCTCGTCGTAGAGGGCGATCCGCACCCCGACCGGCGCCCGGCCCGCGGTGGTCGGCGACTTCTTCAGCTCCTGCGGCGTCGCCACGGTGATCACCGCGCATTCGGTGGAGCCGTACAGGTTGTACAGCACATCTCCGAAGTGCTCGCCCGTGCGCACCACCACATCGGGCTGGATGGCCGAGCCCGCCGCGAAGATCACCCGGATCGAGGAGACGTCGTAGCGGTCGAGCACCTCTTTCGGCTGGTCCAGGATGCGTTGCAGCATGGTGGGCACCACGACCAGTGAATCCGCCCGGTGGCGGGCGATATTGGCCAGGGTGAGCTCGGGGTCGAACCGGCGCTGCTGGAACACGACGCGGTTGCCCAGCGCCAGGCCCAGGGAGAACTGGGACAGTCCGGTGCCGTGGAAGATGGGCGCGGCCATCACCATGGTGCCGTCGGTCGGCAGCGGTACCCGGTCGATGAACTGGGCGGTGATGAACGGGCTGACCTTGTCGCGCGGGGCGCCCTTGGGCGTGCCGGTGGTACCGCTGGTGAGGATGACCATCCCACCCGGTTTGCCGGGTGCCGCCAGCGGTGCGGTGGACTGCCCCGCCGACACGGATTCGACCGTCGGGATCGCGGGGTCGGCATCATCGGCTTCGTCGACCCAGGTGAGGATTCGCGGGATCTCGGCGGGGATGGCGCTCATCAGGTCGAAGAACTCGCTGTCGTGCAGCACCGCTTTGATCTTCTCGCGTTCGGCCACGTCGGCGAACTGCGGCTTGGCGAAGCCGGTGTTCATCAGGACCGCGCGCATGCCGAGTTTGCCGGCCGTCAGCATGCTCAGCACCATGCCGCGGTGGTCGCGGGCCAGGACCGCGACCACATCGCCGGGCCGCAGTCCGCGTTCGGTGAGGCCGCGGGCGAAGGCGTTCGAGCGGTCGTCGAGTTCGCGGAAGGTGAGTTCCCCCGCCTCGTCGACGATGGCGGGGGAGTCGGGGCGGGTCTGCACGGCGTGCATGACCACACCGGCGAACGGGCCGTACTTGGTCGCGTTACTCATCGACCGGACGGCGTGGTCGAGCCGCAGCGGATCGAAGAGGCCGCGTTTGCGCATCACGTTCACGGCCAAGGCGATATCGCCGGCTCTGCGAACGGGGCCGGGCAGCGACAATGTCATCGGCGACAACCTTCCGCGGTGTACCGCCGGGAACGGCGGCTACCTCCTCGAACTCCTGTGCACCGCCCACCCTAGCAACCGCCGCGGGGACTGCCGGCCCATTGTCTCGGACAGTAGGGAAACCGGGACACTACTGTGAGAATTCCCGGTTTCCCGACGAGAAAGGTTGTCAGACCTCGTATTCCACCAGCACCCGGCGCAGCAGTTTGCCGGTCGGGTTGCGCGGCAGATCGTCGAGGAAGACGACCTCGCGCGGCACCTTGTACCGGGCCAGGTTCTCCTTGACGTAGGTCTTGATCTCGGCCTCGTCCGGAGTGTGCCCGGATTCGGGGACGACGAACGCGCGCAGCCGTTTGCCGAACTCCGCATCGTCCACGCCGACGACGGCGGCGTCGAAGATATCGTCGCGTTCGAGCAGTAGGTTCTCGACCTCCTGCGGGAAGACGTTCTCCCCGCCGGAGACGATCATGTCGTCATCGCGGCCGTCCACCATGAGCAGGCCGTCCTCGGTGAAATGACCGACGTCGCCGCTGGACATGTACCCGTCGATGATCTGCTTGTGCCGGCCGTCGGTGTAACCCTCGAAGGGGGCGCCGCTGCGGATGAAGATCCGGGCGGTGACGTTCTTCGCGGTCACCAGCTCATCGTTGTCGTCGTAGAGGCGGACATGGCAGGTGAGCGGCGGACGGCCGACGGTGCCGGGCGCCTTGGCCAGGTCGGCCGGCTGGGCCACGGTGGCGATGGCGCACTCGGTGGAGCCGTAGAGGTTGTACAGGACGGGCCCGAACGTCTCGGTCGCCTTGACGCACAACTCCGGCGACAGCGCCGAACCCGCCAGAACGATCCCCTTCAGCGAGGACGTGTCGTACTTCGCGCGGACCTCGGCGGGCAGTTCCACCATGCGGTGCAGCATGGTCGGCACCGCGACCAGCAGCTGGGCCTTGTGGTCGGAGATCATCTTCAGGGTGGCCTCGGCATCGAACCGGCGCCGCATGACGATCTTGTTGGTGAGGCCGATGCTCACCAGGTACGTACCCAGACCGGTGCTGTGGAAGATCGGCGAGACGATGACGACGGAGCCGCGCTTCGGGAACGGCATCCGGTCCAGGAACTGTGCGGTCGCCACCGGACTGGCCTTCTCCCGCGGCGCGCCCTTCGGCAGACCGGTGGTGCCGCTGGTGAGGATGATGAAACCACCCGGTTTGGCGGGCACCGGCAGTGCCTCGGTGCCGTTCTCGGCGATCAGATCGTCCAGCGTCCGGGCGCCCGCGGGCACTTCGGTGCCCTCGTCGACCCAGGTGAGGAATCGGGGCATATCGGCGGGCAGCGCGTCGAGCAGACCGAGGAATTCGCTGTCGTGCAGGACCGCCTTGACCTGCTCCCGTTCGCACACCTCGGCGAACTGCGGTTTGGCGAAACCGGTGTTCATCAGCGCGATCTTCACGCCGAGCTTGCCCGCGGCGGCCATGGACAGGATCAGCCCGCGATGGTCACGGGCGAGGATGCCGATCACGGTGCCCTCGGTGATCCCCGCGTCGCGCAGCCCGTGCGCGATCTTGGTGGACTGCTCGTCCAGTTCGCGGTAGGTCAGCTCACCACGTTCGTCGGCCAGCCCGGGGGCGTCCGGCGCGATGCGCGCGGAATGCATGATCAGGGTGGCCTGCGGGATGTAGGTCTTGGAGTCCTTCAGCGTCCGCAGCGTTTCCCCCGGATTCTTCAGATCGATGAATCCGCTGGACTGAAGCAGCCCGTATGCCTTGACGACTTCCAGCGTGTGCGCCAGGTTCACCTTCGAACACCTCCACAGATCCTCGCGTCGGCACTCGACCTAGCGATTCCGAACGGCATATCGGTGGTCACCGTAGCAGTGAAAGTGTACTCGCTCACAACGTACGCTCCGGACAAAAAAGACATCCTCGAGCGCCCGTCGAGGTGGCCGGTGCGGTGGCTGTCGGATATTCGACGCACTCGCCCGCACCGGCCCGCCGACATACCGGGTCAGTTGTAGATCGAGCCCAGCGACGGGAAAGTGATGTCGCCGCGCACGTACTGGAACCCGTCCGGATGTTCCGGGCTCACCGGCACCGGCCAGCGGTGCCACAGGCTGCCGTACACCGCGGCGACGATCAGGCCCGGGCCCGGATCGATCGGCCGGGTGCGGATCGTGGTGTCGGCGATGATGTCCCGATGCTCGGTGAGCTGCTCGATTCCGCTGCGGCCGTTGTTGAGGTTGAGCCATACGACATCCAGCCGCGCGCCCGTCTGATTCGGGGCGATCGTGCCCGGTCCGCCGAAGAACGCGAACCGGAAGCCGTCGATATTCAGCGACAGGCCCGAGCCGTACATTCCCGGACCGCCGCCGCGACCCACGGTGGATTCGGCCGGGATCTGGAACGGCTGCGCGGGCAGCGCGGCATCACGGGTGGCCGCGGCGACCCGCGCGTCACCGAGCAGCCGGGATACCGCTCGTTCGGCGGCCGGGTCACCGCTCGCCGCGGTGTGCAGGGCCTGCGTGGCCGAAGCCCAATCGACCCGGGCGGGCTCGGCGGTCGCGTGTCCGGTGAACAGGATGGTGGCTGCGGCGGTCCCCACGGCAGACGTGAGGAGCCGACGGGTAAAGGCCGATATACGCATAACCAGTCTCCTTGCAGGGGCGATATCCGGGGTACTGCTCAGTGACTCGGTGTGGGTGCTGCATGGCGGAACTCGTGCCGGCGCGGCGGGAGATCGGATCCGGCGGCACCGATCGGGACGATCCGATCGGACAAACACTGTCACTCGGTCCCGATGGTGTCCAGGACCGCCGCGCGGCCGGTCGCGGTTTCGTATCCGATATCGACGCCGGATCAGCCGGCGGTGACCACGCGCTGGAGCAGCTGCTGCAGAATTTGCTGTCCCTGCCGGGCGCCTACTCAGTCGAGACAGAACTCGTTACCCTCGATGTCCTGCATCACGAGGCACGACTCGTTCTGGCCATCGGCGAGCAGTAGCCGCACACGTACCGCGCCGAGCGCGACCAGTCGTGCGCATTCTGCCTCGAGTGCGGCCACGCGCTCTGCACCCACGAGCCCGGTGCCGACCCGCACGTCGAGATGCAGCCGATTCTTGACAACCTTGCCTTCGGGGACGCGCTGGAAGTACAGGCGTGGCCCCACACCCGAGGGATCAATGCATGCCGAACCCTGATGCTCGTAGCCCAGCACCTCGCACCAGAAACGAGCGACCCGCTCGGGTTCCGCGCAGTCGAAGGTGACCTGGAGCTGTTTCACCGATGCCATCGGTCCACGATAGAGGCGGGGGCATATTCGTCGTCTGGACGGTTCCGGACTCGAAATCGTCACTTCGGCACAGTGATATATGAGTGGACAGAGGCGAAAATCGCGGCCGTCGCGGGCGGCGTCGGCGGTGCGGCCGACGCGGTTGCGGGCAATTGTCCGGGAACCGGCCGAGGCGCTTGCGCCGAACAGGCGGAACCGGTGTGATCCCCCCAGCGGACCACACCGGTTTCTCCTGTCCGGCCTGCCTACTTCAGTTCGGCGCTGGTCTTGCCCAGGACCCGGCGGGCCACGATGAGCTGCTGGATCTGCTGGGTGCCCTCGAAAATGTCCAGGATCTTCGAGTCCCGGCCCCACTTCTCCAGCAGCAGCCGCTGCGAGTATCCGACGGCGCCGGCCAGTTCGACCGACTTCAGCGTCACATCGGTGCCGGTGCGGCCCGCCTTCGCCTTGGACATCGACGCCTCGAGCGAATTGGGCTTCTTGTTGTCGGCCATCCAGGCCGCCCGCAATGCCAGCAGGTAGGCGGACTCGTAGTCGGCTTCCATCCGCAGGAACTCGGCCGCCGCCGCGTGCTGATTGTTGGGCGGGGTGTCGTAGGAGATCTCGATACCCGCGTCGGTGAGGATGGTGCGCAGTTCCTCGAGCGCGGCGCGGGTGACACCGATGGCCATGGCCGCGACCATGGGGCGGGTGTTGTCGAAGGTCTGCATGACCCCGGCGAAACCCTTCTCCACGTTCACTTCCGGGCTGCCGAGGATATTGTCCTTCGGGATCCGGCAATCCTGGAGCAGCAGCACCGCGGTATCGGAGGCCTTGATGCCGAGCTTGTGCTCGAGCCGGGCCACCGACAGACCGGGAGCGTCCCGCGGGACCACGAACGATTTGATGGCGGCGCGGCCGAGGCTGCGGTCCACCGACGCCCACACCACGATATGGGTGGAACGCTGCCCCGCGGTGACGAAGATCTTCTCGCCGTTGAGCACCCATTCGTCGCCGTCGAGGACGGCGGTGGTGGTGACCGCGGCCGAATCGGATCCGAAGCCGGGTTCGGTGATGGCCATCGAGGCCCATACCTTGCCGAACCGTTCGAGCTGTTCGTCGGTGGCCACCGCGGCGATCGCGGCATTGCCCAACCCCTGGTAGGGGATGGACAGCATCAGGCCGACATCGCCCCAGGAGGTTTCCAGGGCGTTGAGCAGCGCCGACATATTGCCGCCGTTGGCGTTGAGGAGCACATCGGTGGAGGGCGCCTCGTCGTCGGAGCGCCCGCCACTGGCTCCGCTGATCTTCTGCGTGCCCGAATCGCTGAGCCCGTCGACCATGGCGGCCATGGTGTCGAGTTCGACCGGGTATTCGTGCTCGCCGAGGTCGTACTTGCGCGAGATGGGCCGGAAGATCTGCGCGGCCACCTGATGCGCCTGGTTGGCGCTGGCCCGCAGCTTCTTGGGAAGTTCGAGATTGATCATGAAAGTCTCCTGGTGAAAAAGCTGTGACGACGCCGGGAACTCAGACCAGCACCACGCCTTCGGCGACCGCGATACCCCGCAGATCGCGGTACCAGCGTTCGACCGGGTGTTCCTTGGTGAAGCCGTGGCCACCGAGTAGCTGGACGCCGTCCAGCCCGAAGCGCATACCCTTGTCCGCCGCCAGCTTCTTGGCCAGCGCCGCTTCCCGGGCGAAGGTGAGGCCCTGTTCGGCGCGGGCGGCGCCGCGCAGCGTGACCAGGCGCAGACCGTCGAGTTCGATGGCGATATCGGCGACCATGAACGCGACCGCCTGCCGGTGGCTGATCGGTTCGCCGAAGGCTTCCCGCTCGTTGACGTAGGGGATCACGTAGTCCAGTACGGCCTGCCCGGTGCCGGTGGCCAGCGAAGCCCAGCCGAGGCGGGCGAGCTGGACGGCATCGCGGTAGTCGGCCGCGTGCTGCGCGGCATCGCCCTCTCCGAGGACGGCGTCGGCGGCGACGGCCACATTGTCCAGGACCAGCCGGCCCAGCCCGGCCGCGCGCAGGCCCATGCTCGGATCGGCTTCCACCGACAGGCCCTTGGCATCGGATTCCACCACGAACAGGGCCGGGCGTCCGTCGAGTTCGGCGCCCACCACGAAGATCTCGGCGTCGGCGGCCGCGGGGACCAGGCTCTTGACGCCGTTCAACCGGTATCCGCTGGGGGAGCGTACCGCTTTGGTCTGCAGGCTGAAGGGGTCGAACAAGGCCCGCGGTTCGCTGATGACCACGGAGGCCTGGGGCACGTTCTCGCCGGTGAAGGCCGGCAGATAGGTCTGCTGCTGGGCGTCGGTGCCCCACTGGGACAGTGCGACCGCGACCCCGCTCGGCGCGAGCAGCGGCAGCGCCAGACCCATATCGCCGTGCGCGAGCGCCTCGGCGACCAGCACATTGGTGACCGCCCCGCGTTCGGTGGCCGCGCCCTCGAGTTCCTCGGGCACGTTGATGAGGGTGATACCCAGTTCCGCGGCCCGGCCGAGCAGATCGGCCGGCGCGGCGGCCGCCTCGTCGGCGTCGTGCGCGGCCGGGCGCAGGATCTCGGCCGCGAACTCGCGCACCGTCTCGACGATCATCTGCTGTTCGTCGGTGGGGGTGAGGTCGAAATAGTCCTTGGTCTTGGACTCGTTGTCCGGTAGCCGTTTGGGCGCGCCACCGCCCGCGACCTTGTTGAAGGCGCGGGTGGCCGCCCCGAGGGTGCGGAATCCGGTTTTGGTGCTCTGGTAGGTGACCCGGTCGATCGGCTTGCGCAGGTTGTATTTCTCGGCCAGCTCCGACCCGGTGATGGTCGACATGACCCGCATGGCGGCGCCCATCCAGTCCCGTTTGGGTTGGTGCAGGCCCACCCCGTTCTCCTGGCGGACGCCGTTGTGCGACCGCCGCTCGGTAGCGCTGTCTCGAATGCTCATCATCACCTGTTTCTCGCGCGGGGGTGAGGGTCGGGCCCCGGGGATCTTACTGCGGAGTAAGGCTATCTTACTGCGGAGTAAGAAAGGCGTCGAGTGGTCCTTACGTCCTGGTGAGCGGACGGGTGCGCGGAATCCGCAGGTGATGAAGCCGAGAACGCCCGCCCCGAAGTCCAGGGCGGGCGTTCTCGGTCACCGGAGTTACCGCGGGTGGGAGTTGTCGTCACCCGGGCCGCGGACTCCGGCCGGCTATTCCCGCACGTACCAGCGCAGGGTCGCGTAGGCGGTGAGACCGGCGAACAGTACGCCGACCGGCATCACCATGAGCGCGGTGGTGAAGATGTCGTCGAAGGTGATCTGCGGGAACACATTGCTGGCGAACAGATCGCCCAGGGCCCGGTCGATCACCAGCGGCCGGGCCACGAACAGACCCACCGTGGCCAGGAGACCGCCCGCCAGCGCGGCGGCCACCGCTTCCAGGAGGAACGGCAGCTGGGTGTACCAGCGGGTGGCGCCCACCAGGCGCATGATGCTCACCTCCGTACGCCGGGTGAAGGCCGCGATCTGCACCATGTTCGCGATCAGCAGCAGCGCCGCCACCGCCTGCAGCAGCGCCATCCCGAACGCGGCGTTGCGGAGTCCGTCGAACAGGCTGACCAGCCGGTCCACGATGTCCTTGTCGTTGCGGACCATGCCGACGCCGGGCCGCTCGTAGAACTGCTCGTAGATCGTCGGGTACAGCGACGCGTCGGTCATCTTGACCCGCAGTGAGGCCGGCAGCGGCGTCTCGCTCACATACTCCGCCAGTTCCGGCTGGTCCTTGAAGGTTTTCTCCTTTGCCTCCCGGACCGCCGCGTCCCGGTTGAGGTACTGCACGTTCTCCACGCCGTCGACGGCCTCGAGATCGGCCATGAGGGTCCGGCACGGATCGTTCACACAGTCCGGGTCGGTGGCGGAGACATCCTCGGTGAGATAAAGCCGCACCTCGAGCCGGTCCAGGAAGTACTGCTCGGTCTTGTCGGCGATCCGCACCGCCAGCAGACCGCCGCCCAGCATGGTCAGCGAGACCGCGGTGGTCAGGATCATCGCGATGGTCATGGTCACATTGCGGCGCAGCCCCTCGGAGACCTCACCGAACAGGAATCCCGCCCGCATTACCGGCGCACCTCGTAACCACCGTCGGCCTGATCGCGGACCAGATGGCCCTCGTAGAGTTCCACCACACGCCGGCGCATACCGTCCACGATCAGCGGATCGTGGGTGGCCATGAGCACGGTGGTGCCCATCCGGTTGATGTGCTCGAGCAGCAGCATGATCTCGTAACTCGTCTCGGGGTCGAGGTTGCCGGTGGGTTCGTCGGCCAGCAGGACCAGCGGCCGGTTGACGAAGGCCCGGGCGATCGCGACCCGCTGCTGTTCGCCGCCGGACAGTTCGGTGGGCAGCCGGTCGGCCTTGTTGCCCAGCCCGACCAGCTCGAGCACTTCGGGCACGGTCCGGTCGATGAACTGCCGGCGTTTTCCGATCACCTCCAGGGCGAACGCCACGTTCTGGGCGACGGTGCGCTGCTGCAGCAGCCGGAAATCCTGGAAAACACACCCGATTCGCTGCCGCAACCGCGGCACCCTCCGCCCCGGCAGCCGGTCGACCCGGAAATCCGCGACCGAGATCTCGCCCGTGGTCGGTGTCTCCTCTTTGAGCAGCAACCGCATGAAGGTCGATTTACCCGAACCAGACGGACCGATGAGGAAGACGAACTCACCCTTGTCGATATGGACGGTGATGTTTTCCAGCGCTGGTCGCGTAGCGGTCGGATACGACTTGCTGACGTTGCGCAGGGTGATCACGAGGAGACAGTGTAACCATTCGATAACGAAGCGGCCCGCGGGCTGTGTCGCAGCCGTTATCGGACGGGAATCACCGGGACCGGGACCTGATGAACGGCGGGTACGGCGGGGGCGGGCGCCGGTTTCGCGGGTGCGATCTGATCCGGTTTCACGAACAGGTAGAGCACGAAGGTCGCCACCCAGCCACACGCCAGGATCAGCGTCGATCTACGGGCGCGCATTCAGGCCCTCCCGGCGCATGGCCGCGGCCACGCGCACCCGTAGCTCGCGACTCACCTCGAACTGTTTACCCGGCAGCGTCCGGGCGACCATCCGGATGTTCATCTGGTCCACGGTCAGGTCCTCCACGCCCATCACCGTCGGCTCGTCGAGCAGCAGTGGTTCGAGACGGGGGTCCTGGTAGGCTTGGCCGCCCACCTCGTGCAGCACTTCGTTGATCCGGATGATATCGGCACTGGCGGAGACCGGTACATCGATCGCCGCGCGGGCCCAATCCTTCGACAGATTGGTAACTTTCACGATCTGTCCGTTCGGGACGGTGATCACCTCACCATCCGAGTTACGCAATTTGGTGACCCGCAGCGTCACATCCTCGACCGTGCCCTCGGCCGGATCCTGGATACCGGTCACTGCGATCCGCACCACATCACCGAATCCGTACTGCCGTTCGGTGATGAGGAAGAACCCGGCCAGAATGTCCTGCACGATGCGCTGCGCGCCGAAACCGAGCGCGGCACCCAGGACCGCCGCCGGTGCGACCAGTCCCGACATCGAGAATCCGATCCGGCCCAGGACCTCCATGGCGACCAGCACGTAGGCCACGGTCAGTACCACCCAGGTGAGCACCTGCGCCAGCGCGTGCCGGTGCTTGGCCTCCTCCGAGCGGACCAGCGCGTCACCGCCGCGGAACCCGGAATCGATCTTCTGCGTCACCCGGTCGCGGACGTAGGTGGCGAAGCGGGCGAACAGCATCGCTCCGAGGACCAGCAGCACGATCTCCAGACCGGACGACCGCAGCCACGAGGTGACCTCCGAGGACGCCGCCAGCGACAGCGCCAGGGTCTCGGGCCCCTCCGAATGCATCAGACCACCTGCTCTCCCGGGCCTCACCGAACGGCTTGCGGCGTCCCGGAATCGCCGACCGCTAGCTCTCCTGCAGCACTGTACTCATCCGCCAGCGGATCCCGGATTCGATGAAGCCGTCGATATCGCCGTCGAGTACCGCCGAGGGGTTGTTGACTTCGTAGTTCGTGCGCAGATCCTTGACCATCTGGTACGGGTGCAGGACATAGGACCGCATCTGGTTGCCCCAGGACGCGCCCTCGTTGGTCTTGAGCGCATCCATCTGGGCGCGCTCCTCCTGCCGTTTGCGTTCCAGCAGTTTGGCCTGCAGCACCCGCATGGCCGACACCTTGTTCTGCAGCTGGGATTTCTCGTTCTGGCAGGTCACTACGATGCCGGTGGGGATATGGGTGATCCGCACCGCCGAGTCGGTGGTGTTGACGCTCTGGCCGCCGGGCCCGGAGGACCGGTAGACATCGACCCGGATATCGGTTTCCGGGACCTCGATATGGTCGGTGGTCTCCACCACCGGCAGCACCTCGACCTCGGCGAAGGAGGTCTGGCGGCGGCCCTGGTTGTCGAACGGGCTGATCCGGACAAGCCGGTGCGTGCCCATCTCCACCGAGAGGGTGCCGTAGGCGTACGGCGTCTTCACCGCGAAGGTGGCGCTCTTGATACCGGCTTCTTCGGCGTAGGAGGTGTCGTAGACCTCGACCGAGTACTTGTGCCGGTCGGCCCAGCGGATGTACATGCGCATCAGCATCTCGGCCCAGTCGGCCGCGTCCACGCCGCCCGCGCCGGAACGGATATTGACCAGCGCGTCACGTTTGTCGTACTCGCCCGACAGCAGGGTGCGGACCTCGAGGGCCTCCACATCGGTGTGCAATGCGGCCCGCTCGGCGTCGGCGTCGGCCAGTGCGCTGGTCCTCGCCTCGCCTTCTTCTTCCTCGGCCAGCTCGTAGAGCACCGGCAGATCCTCGAGCCGCTGCCGTAACTCCTCGACCCGGCGCAGTTCGCCCTGGGCGTGCGAGAGCTCGCTGGTGACCCGCTGGGCGTGATCCTGGTCGTTCCAGAGCTCGGGATCGGCGGCCTGGTGCTCCAGCTCGTCGATACGGCGGCGCAGCTCCTCGATATCGAGGACCGATTCGACGGTCTTGAGGGTCGCGTCGAGTTCGGCGAGGTCGGCGGTCACGTCTGGATGCACGGTGTTCAAGGCTACTAGGAGCGTCCACCGCAGTGCACCGCGCGGCCCGCGGAGACCACCGGCGGCCGCCGCGGGTCAGCTCGGGACGGCCCGCAGATTGCCGGGGTGGTGGCCGGCGAGCCGGTCCAGGGCGGCGGCCGTCGCCGGGTCGGCGGGGAGATAGACGATCAGTTGCTGATCGTCGTCGGCGGACAGATGCAGCGTCTCGTAGCCCAGGCGCAGGGCCCCCGCCGCGGGGTGTGCGAGCCGGGTCACGCCGGTGGCGGCGGGCAGGTTCGGCACAGTGGCCACCCGGTCGGTGAACGCGGCGCCCGCGGTGATGGTGAGCTGGTCGGCCAGCTCGGCGATCTCGGGGTCGGCGCGGAACGGGCCCTGTTTGAGGGTGGCCACCAGCTGGTCGGCCAGATGGTCCCAGTCCGGGTAGACCGCGCGGGCGCGCGGGTCGGTGAAGGCGAACCGGGCGAGGTTGGACCAGTGCTCTTCGTCCAGGGCGCCGGTCGGCTCCATCAACCGGCGATAACCGTCGGTGCAGGCCAGTACCTCGGTGAGGCGGTTCACCACGATCGCCGCCGCGGGTTCGAGCTGATCGAGCAGGGCCCGGATCATCGGGCGGATCTCCCGGCCCGGCCGGGCGCGGCCCATGCAGTTGAAGCCGGTATCGGCCTTGGTCAGGCGGTACAGGTGCACCCGTTCGGCGGAGGTGAGCGCGAGGGCGTCGGCCAGCGCGGCCAGCACCTGCGGTGAGGGGTTGCGGTCGCGACCCTGCTCGAGACGGGTGATGTATTCGACGCTGACCCCGGCCAGCGTCGCCAGTTCCGATCGGCGCAGCCCGGGCGCCCGGCGGCGCGCGCCGGTGGGCAGCCCCACCTGGGCCGGCGTGACCGCGTCGCGCCTGCTGCGCAGGAACAGGCCCATCTCGTTCTCGCTCACGATCCCACGGTAGCGGCGGGCCGGCCGCTCAGGGTGGCCGCACCACTACCACTCTCGGCACGGTCTCCCAACGGGGTGCCCGGGGCGGCAGATTCGATTCCGGCGGCCGCCGGGCCGCCCGAGCAGAACGGAGCACACCATGTCCACTACGCCCCTGCGTCTCGCGGTGATCGTCGGCAGCGTCCGCGAAGGCCGCTTCGGGCCGGTCGTCGCCTCGTGGATCACCGCGCAGGCCGCCCGCCACGATCGGTTCGAGATCGACGTGATCGACCTGGCCGAAGCCGATATCCCCCTGGCGCTGCCCGCTGTTCCCCCGGCGCTCGAGCCCGACCCGCAGCGTCCCGCCGGAATGCGCGACCTGACCGAACGGCTCGCGGCCGCCGATGCGTTCATCATCGTCACCCCCGACTACAACCGCAGCTTCCCGGCCTCGCTGAAAGCCGTCATCGACTGGCATTTCACCCAGTGGCAGCGCAAGGCCATCGCCTTCGTCGGCTACAGCGGGGCCAGCGGCGGGCTGCTGGCTATCGAACAGCTCCGCCAGGTGTTCAACGAGCTCGACGCCCACACCGTGCGCGAGTACGTTTCCTTCCCCCGCTACTACCTGCTGTTCGGGGAGGACGGGCAACTCCTGGCACCGGCGGAACCGGAGGCCGCGGCCCAGGTGATGCTGGACCGGTTGCACTGGTGGGCGGAGGCGCTGGTGGCGGCCCGCGCGGTGGCGGCCTGATGGCGGTCGGCCACGGTCGCGTGACGGCACGGCGTGCGGCCGCACCCGGACCGACTCGATAGTGTTCGGGTGTGGCTGCTCACTCCTCTGACCTCGAACTCGCGTTGCGGCTGGCCGACGAAGCGGACGCGATCACCCGGGAACGGTTCCGCGCGCTGGACCTGAAGGTCGATGCCAAACCGGACCTCACTCCGGTATCGGATGCCGATCTGGCCGTGGAGGAGGCGATCCGCCGGATGCTGCGGCACGGCCGCCCCGAGGACGCGGTCCTCGGCGAGGAATTCGGCGGCACGGCCGAGTTCACCGGCCGGCAATGGGTCATCGATCCGATCGACGGCACCAAGAATTTCGTGCGCGGCGTCCCGGTGTGGGCCACTCTCATCGCCTTGCTGGAGGACGGTGTGCCGGTGGTCGGTGTGGTGAGCGCACCCGCGCTGGCCCGCCGCTGGTGGGCCGCGACGGGACAGGGCGCGTGGTCGAGTTTCCATCCCGGTGCGCCGCAACCGATCACTGTCAGCGCCGTCTCCGATCTCGGTTCGGCCAGCCTCGCGTTCTCCAGCCTGTCCGGCTGGCGCGACCGCGGTCTGCGCGAGCAGTTCATCGACCTCACCGATGACGTGTGGCGGGTCCGCGGTTACGGCGACTTCTTCAGCTACTGCCTGGTCGCCGAGGGGGCGGTGGATATCGCGGCCGAACCCGAGGTGTCGCTGTGGGATCTGGCCGCGCTGGACATCCTGATCCGCGAGGCCGGCGGCACTTTCACGGCCCTCGACGGCCGCGACGGCCCGCACGGTGGGGACGCGGTGGCCTCCAATGGGCGGCTGCACCAGCAGGTTCTGCTCCGTCTTCGCGGCTAGTCCGCGGCTCCCGCCCACGACCGCACGGCGCCGCGCGGGCTCGGCGGCTGCTGCGCCCCGGGCCGCGCCGGTGGACGCGAACTGCGCCGATGGCCGACGATGGGTTGATGTCGCTCACTACGCACGAGGCCGATCTCTTCGAGCGCGCCCGGGGCCGTCTGGAGGCGATCGCCTACCGGCTGCTGGGATCGGCCGGCGATGCCGAGGACGCGGTCCAGGAAACGTTCCTGCGGTGGCACGCGGTGGACCGGGAGCGGATCGAGACACCCGAGGCATGGTTGACGAAGGTGCTCACCAATCTGTGCCTCAACCAGCTCACCTCCGCGCGGGCCCGGCGGGAGACCTATGTCGGACAGTGGCTTCCGGAGCCGCTCCTGGCCGGGGACCCGATGCTCGGTCCCGCCGAGACGGTCGAGCAGCGCGAGTCGGTCTCACTCGCGATGCTCACCGTGATGGAGCGGCTCACCCCCAACGAGCGCGCGGTGTACGTGCTGCGCGAGGCGTTCGGATACCCGTACCGGGAGATCGCGGAGATCCTCGAGCTCACCGAATCGAACTGCCAGCAGATCTACCGGCGGGCCGCACAGCATCTCGGCGGCCGGTCCCGGACCGAAGTCGACGCGGTGGCCGCGCGGCGGATCGCCGAGGAATTCCTCGTCGCCGCCCTCAGCGGCGATACCGAGCCGCTGGTCCGGCTGCTCACCGGTGACGTGGTCAGCGTGGCCGACGGCGGCGGCGCCGTTCCGGCCCGCAAGACCCCGGTCGTGGGCGCGTCCGCCGTGGCCCGCTACCTGCGCAATCTGTTCCGCCCGACCGGCGCCAAACGCGCCTTCGTCGGCGCCGACCTCACGTTCTACGCGGCCGTGCTCAACGGCGATCCCGCGATCGTGATCGAGGTCGGCGGCCGGGTCTACGGCGTCCTGTGCCTCGAGATGGCACCCTCGGGGATCGCCGCGCTGCACGTGCAGGTCGCCCCCGCGAAGCTGGCGCATCTCACCAAGGAATGGGTGGCCGCGGGGCCCCATTCCCCGCTCGACATACGGTGGTGACCCACTTCACGATGCCGACCTGTCGGGGGATCGCGCGGCCAGTCGCCTCCTGCGGCCGGGTACGGGCCGTGCCCGGACCGTCAACCCATGGTCTTGGCGCCGTCGATCGCCTCGCGGATGATGTCCGCGTGACCCGCGTGCTGCGTGGTCTCGGCGATGATGTGCAGCAGCACCCGGCGTGCCGACCAATGGGTCTCGTGGAACCAGGGGGCCTTGGGCAGCGGGCACTTCGCGTCGAGGTCGGGCAGGGTGGCCACGATCTCGTCGGTCCGCCGCGCCACCTCCTCGTAGGCCGCGAGTACCCCGGCGAGCGTTTCGCCGGGCATCATGCGGAATTCGTTGTCCCGGGCCGCGAAGTCCGCGGCGGTCATATCGTCGAAATCCTTCGAGGTCGCGGCGCCCTCCACGAAGAAGTCCACCCAGCCGCGTTCGACGCCGGTCACATGCTTGATCAGACCGCCCACGCACAGTGCGCTGGGTGTGGGGCGGGCCGCGGCCTGTTCATCGGTGAGCTCGCGGGCGGTGAAGCGCAGGAAGAAGCGCGCGGCCCGCAGTTCGGCCAGCAGGTCGGCGCGTTCGCCGGTCAGGGCCGCGGCGGTGTCGGTCCGGGGGAGGGTGGAGTTCTCGCTCAAGGTCGTCGCCTTCCGTCGGGGTGCGGTGGATTCCGTGTTCGAGAACCACGGTATGACCCTTAGCGGCCACTTTCCGACCTCAATTGAGCGACAGTTCGGATATGCTCGGAAATCTTCCGTGAGCCGGCAATATAGGTCAGCGTCGAGTGGCGTCGGCCGGTGTGAGATCGATACCCGGTGGCGGGCTCAGTCGCCGCAGCGCCCCGTCCATCCCGGTCACGAACAATGCCCACGAGTCGCCGTGGCGGGCGATCCGTACCGAGGTGGTGCCATCGGGCACGGTCCGGACCGGGTCGGGCCGTCTGATCAGGCCCGTGATGATCGCGCATCCGGTCCCTGTGGCCGGGTCCACCCGGTAGATCGCGCCCACTCCGTGATCGGCGACGTACAGGTCACCGGTGCGGGTGGCCTCCATATCGTCGGGAACGGTGAGCAGGTTCGGTGGTCCCGCGACCACCTGGGCGTCGGCGGGCGAACTCAGGGGGATACGGAAGATCCGCATGGTCAGATTGCCCGTGTAGATCGACTCCCCGTCGGGAGCCAGGGCCAGCCCGTTGGTGAGCGGGAGCGGCGACCACGATTCGGTGAACTCGCCGGTGGACGGCCGGTACCGGGCGATTCCGGTGGGCGCCCGCGACACCCCGATCGTGCTGATCAGCAGGTCCCCGTCGGGTAGTGACAGCAGGCCGTTCGGTCCGTTGAGTCCGGTGCGGAGCACGGTCACCGCGCCGGTATCGAGGTCGTAGCGCTGGAGTGTGCCCGGCGGGTCGGTCACCCCGTCGCCGGTCAGGAAGTACACCGAGCGCCCGGCCACGCGGACCCCCGCCGGATGCTGCAGCCCGGTGACCAGCTTCTCGAATTTCCCGTCGGCCGATACGTGGGCGAGATAGCCGTCGACGATACCGGTGACATAGAAGCCGCCGGCTCCGTCGGAATCCAGGTTCTCCAGATTGCCGACCCCCTCGACGATCGTTGCCGCCAGCCAGCCGTCGGCGCACCTGGCCGGGAATTCCTGTGCGTGCGCGGGCGCCGCGCTCACACAGGCCGCCGCTGCCGTAGCGGCGGTGACCATCGCCCACCGAGCACGCGCTCGTGTTCTGGATGCCATATCGGACAACCTAAGTGATCGGCGGCCGTACTGCGGGATTCGCGCGGCCCACGGTCACGGTGTCGGCGGCCGAGGCGGGTCCCGGTTCATCCACATGTGTGCAATACGCGCGGGACCTCGGCGTCCGCGCCGGACGCCCCTCGGGTTGTCCGGTGGTGCTCGTAGGATGGGCCGCGTGGAAGCCCCCGAAGCCCCGACCGTGCCCGTTGTCGAGTCCGGTGCCGAATCCGATGCGGCACAGCAGGTTCTGAACCGGGTCTTCGGTTACGACAGTTTCCGGGGTGAACAGCGCGCGATCGTCGACCAGGTGATCGGCGGCGGCGACGCACTGGTGCTCATGCCCACCGGCGGCGGCAAATCGCTGTGCTATCAGATTCCCGCGCTGGTCCGCGACGGCGTCGGAGTGGTGGTTTCCCCGCTGATCGCGCTCATGCAGGATCAGGTGGACGCACTCAGCGCGCTCGGGGTGCGGGCCGGCTTCCTGAACTCCACCCAGTTCCCGGACGAGCGCCGCACCGTGGAAGCGCAGTTCGCGGCCGGCGAACTCGATCTGCTGTATCTCGCGCCGGAGCGGCTGCGCATGGAGTCCACCGCCCAGTTGCTCGACCGGGGCCGGATCGCGCTGTTCGCTATCGACGAGGCGCACTGCGTCTCGCAATGGGGTCACGATTTCCGGCCCGACTATCTGGCGCTGTCCGTGCTGCACGAACGCTGGCCCGACGTGCCCCGGATCGCGCTCACCGCTACCGCCACCGAGAAGACCCGCGACGAGATCATCACCAGGCTCGACCTGGGCGGTGCCCGGCGCTTCGTGGCCAGTTTCGACCGGCCGAACATCCAGTACCGGATCGAACCGAAGAACCGGCCGGAGCGGCAGCTCCTCGAGTTCCTGCGCGCCGAGCATCCCGGCGACGCCGGCATCGTCTACTGCCTGTCCCGCAATTCCGTCGAGAAGACCGCTGCGTTCCTCACCGAGAACGGTATTCGGGCGGTCCCGTACCACGCGGGCCTGGACCATCGCACCCGTGCCGAGAACCAGGCGCGCTTCCTGCGCGAGGAGGGCCTGGTGGTCGTGGCGACCATCGCCTTCGGTATGGGTATCGACAAACCCGATGTGCGTTTCGTCGCCCACCTCGATCTGCCCAAATCGGTCGAGGGCTACTACCAGGAGACCGGACGGGCCGGGCGGGACGGGCTGCCGTCCACGGCCTGGATGGTCTACGGCCTGCAGGACGTGGTGCAACAGCGCAAACTCATCGAAACCTCCGAGGGCGATGCCGCGCACCGCCGCCAGTTGCAGCTGCACCTGGACGCGATGCTCGCCCTCTGCGAGACGGTCGATTGCCGCCGGGCCCAGCTGCTGGCCTACTTCGGTCAGCCGCCGCAGCCGTGCGGGAACTGTGACACCTGCCTGAATCCGCCCGAATCGTGGGACGGCACCGTCGCCGCGCAGAAACTGCTCTCGGCGGTACTGCGCCTGAAGCGGGAGCGCGGCCAGAGCTTCGGCGCGGGTCATCTCATCGATATCCTGCTCGGCAAGAAGAACCAGAAGGTGCAGCAGTACGACCACCACGAACTCAGCGTGTTCGGTGTCGGCACCGATCTGCGCGATACCCAGTGGCGCGGGGTGGTCCGGCAGCTACTGGCCCAGGGGCTGCTCGCGGTCCACGGGGATTACGGAGTGCTCACCCTGACCGAGGCCAGCGAAGCCGTCCTCTTCGACGGCCGCACCGTCGCGTTGCGCCGGGAACCGGAACGGCCCACTCCCGCCCGGGCGGCGCGCAGCGCGAAATCCGGCCGGGCCGCGCCCGCCGATCTCGATGGCGCCGATACCGCGCTGTTCGAGAAACTGCGGCAGTGGCGGGCCGATACCGCCAAGGAGCAGGGCGTCCCCGCGTACGTGGTGTTCCATGACGCCACTCTCCGCGATATCGCCGCCCGCAAACCCGCCGATCTGCGGGAACTGGGCACGGTGAACGGAGTCGGCGAGAACAAGCTGGCGCGTTACGGAGAGCAGGTTCTGGAGGTGCTGGCGGCCGGATGAGCCGCGAGTGGGCGGAAGCCGGTGCGCGAGAATCGCTTTCATCCGATGATTCCTCCCGCCAGTGACGATAGGGGCCTGAACAGAGAACCTAACCTGGCAGTATGTCCAACAAGCGCCCTCCGTGGTCGCGGTCACGCCACCGCGCAGGCTTGTCCGCCGAGCAGTTCGGCGGCTTGGACCCCAGGGTCATCCGGGCCGCGACCAATCGCGCGCCCCGGGATCGCCCAGCGGTTGCCGGGTCCCTCGAATCGGTTCGGCTACTCGGTTCCGCCGCGTACGACTCGGGCCTTGGGCCCGATATGTGGGCCGAGGACGTCGCGTCCGACAGCGAGGACGATCTATCCGAGTGTCCGCCCGGCCGTGGGCAGGGCCCCGCGTCGAGTGGATCGCCCCCGGCACCCGGGCGACCGGAACCCGTTCCGGAGGAATACGGGTTCACGGATCTTCCCTCCGGGCCCGCACCGGAGAGATATCGGCCCACGGAACCCGCTGTCGACGACGGCGGGCGGCGGTGGGTTGTGCCCGATCCGCCGGTGGTGCACCCGGCACGCATACCGGCCACCCCGGCGGCGAGCGCGCCGGCGGCCCATTACGCCGGCCCGCCTTCCGAGCCCGCGAATCCGGCGTGGATCGTACCGGAGGCCGAAGCGCTGGAACAGCTTCCGATCGGCGGAAACGCGCTGCTCGGCCTATGTCTCGGGATGGCCGTGCTGCTGGCGGTGGCCTTCTTCTACATCGGGCGGACGACCGACCCCGACCAGGCTGCCGCCCCGCCGACCACGGCCATCGCCGCCTCGACCATGGCGCCCCGCGAGACCGGGGCGCCGGCCGCGGAATCCCCCGATATCGGGGCCGGTTTCGTATGGGGGAAGGTCCTGACCAACGACGGCACCACTCTCACGGTGAAGAGCGAGATCAACCATGCCGAGATCGTGGTGCACACCGACGACCACACCAAGGTCTACGTGTTGATCGCCACCACCATCGAGGCAATCGCCGAGGGTGCCCCGATCATCGTCTACGGCCGTAAGTATGCCGACGGCTCTATCTTCGCCGACACCATCACCGGCGTATCACTGCGGGCGCTCGGCACGCACTAGCCGGGCGCGGGCGGCCGGAACCGCGTGAACCCGTGCCCTCCGGCCGATCGGCCGGGAAATACGGGACCAGCGGCCATTAATCGACCGCAATTCGAGAACAATCGACGGTATGGCCAATACGAGCACGCGGACGTTGCGTCTGCTGTCGCTGCTGCAGACCCACAAATACTGGCCCGGCACCGAGCTGGCGCAGCGGCTGGGAGTCTCGCCACGGACCCTGCGGCGCGATATCGACCGACTGCGCGACCTGGGGTATCCGGTGGAAGCGCAACGCGGTGTCGACGGCGGTTACCAGCTCGCCGCCGGGGCGGCGCTGCCGCCGCTGATGGTCGATGACGACGAAGCCGTAGCGCTCGTGGTCGGGCTGCAGTTCGCGATGCAGGGCATGGTGGAGGGCGTCGCGGAGTCCTCGGTGCGCGCGTTGGCGAAGGTGGTGCAGGTGATGCCGCCCCGGCTGCGCAAGCGGGTGGAGGCGATCCGGGCCATGACGGTGCCCGCGGACTGGGAGGGCGGCCGTTCCGCTGCCGCCCTCGACCCGTCGGCGCTCGCCGCGGTGGCCCTGACCTGCCGCGACAGTGAGCGGCTGCGTTTCACCTACACCGCCGCCGACGGCCGCCGCAGTGAACGGCACGTCGAACCGCACCGCTTGGTCGCCCTGGGCCGGCGCTGGTATCTGGTGGCGTTCGATCTGACCCGCCACGATTGGCGCAGTTTCCGGGTCGACCGGCTCACCGATCCGTCCGGCGACGGAGCACGTTTCCGCCCCCGGGAACTGCCCACCGCGGACGCCGCGGAGTTCGTCCGTTCCGGTGTGGACAATATGCCGCATCTGCATCGGATCGAGGTACTGGTCGAAGCCCCGGCGGAGTCGGTCCGGCAGCGTCTCGGACGCTGGGGCGGTGTCGAGGAGATCGATGCGGGCCGCTGCCGGATCACGATGACCACCGACTCGCTGGACTGGCCCGTCCTGACACTGGGATCGCTCGATGCCGAGTTCCAGGTGCTGGAACCCCCGGAACTGGTCGAGCACATCCGGGCCTGGGGCGAACGCTTCCGTCGTGCCGCCCGGCGATCCGCCGCACCGTGAGCGGTGGCGGAGGTCAGTCCGTCCCGGTGGGCCGGACCGCCCGCAACCGGCGGGACGGCTGCCCGCCGGCCCGCGGCGCGGTGACCCCCGCGGCGACTTCGCCGTTGCGCAGCGCGTCCACGAATTCCGTGGTGGCGGTGGCCAGCAGCTCGGGATGGGAGAACGGCATCCAGTGGCCGGCGGGTACATCGCGGCGCCACAACCGCGAGACCCACCTGCCCGTATCGTCGTAACCGGCGGGCCGCACCGCGATATCGCGACCGGCGACGATGAGCTGTACCGGTACGTCGGTGGTCCGTTCGCGCGGGTTCAGCAGGTGCGCGAAGATATTCGCCCGGTAGATGAGCAGACCGTCGACCATATCCCGCTTCAGTGTCGGGGCGAAGAAGATCGTCGAGGGTGCGGTGTCGTTCATGAGCTGGATGACCCGGCGCCAGCGGTGCTCGGTGGCGAGCAGGCCGAACGCCAGCCGCGGCAGACCGGGCGTCATGAAGAACCCGGTATAGGCAGAGGACAGCAACTGGGTGAACGGCTGCCAGATATTGCGCGGGCTGGGTCGGCCGAGCCGGTCGCGCACCCATTTGCCCAGGTGGTCGAGGTTGGGGCCGGAGACCGAGGTGAACGAGGCGATGCGCCCGACCGCCCGCGGCTCGCAGACCGCCTCCCAGACCTGGACCGAACCCCAGTCGTGCGCGAGGACGTGGACCGGCCGGCCGGGGCTGACCGTGTCGGCGACCGCGAAGAAGTCCGCGGCCAGTTCCGCGAGCCGGAAATCGGCGACCCGGCCCGTGCGGGTCGAGGCCCCGTGACCGCGGGTGTCGTAGGCCACCACGTGGAATCGCGCGGCCAGCAGCGGGATCACCCCGTGCCAGAGGTGGCTCGTATCGGGCCAGCCGTGTACCAGCACCACGGTTTCGGCCGCGGGGTCGCCGTATTCGTAGACCGCGAGGTCGAAGGCGCCGCTGCGCACCGTGCGCCGGGTCGCGTCGGGTTCGTTGCGGGATTCGGTCACGCTGTACTCCTCGGTGCTCACGGAATGCTAGAGATCGAGTACCAGACGGTCACCCGCACAGCGTGATACGCACGCCAGCAGGTCACCGGCGGCACGCTCGGCGGGGGTCAGGACGGAATCGCGGTGGTCGGGTGCACCGGCCAGGACCCGTACCCGGCAGGTGCGGCAGAAACCCTGGCGGCACGAATACGGCTGGTCGGGACGGTGTGCCAGCAGTACGTCCAGGGCGGACCGGTCGGCCGGTACAGCGAGTACCTCGCCGCTGCGGGCCAATTCGATCTCGAACGGCACACCGTCCACGATCGGCGGTGCCGAGAACCGTTCGGAATGCAGTTCCACACCGGAGATCCCGCGCAGGGCGGTGGCGACCGCGCCGACCATCGGTGCCGGACCGCAGCAGTACACCGCGGTACCCCCGCGCACGCCGTCCACCAGTTCGGCGCCGGTCGGCAGCCCGGACCGGTCGTCGGTGCGCACGGTGACCCGGCCGCCGAAGCGCTCGACTTCGTCGAGGAAGGGCAGGGTTTCGCGGGCACGTCCGGTGTACAGCGCGGTCCAGTCGATGCCGAGGGTGTCGGCCAGTCGGATCATGGGCAGGATCGGGGTGATACCGATACCTCCGGCCACGAAACGTAGCCGGGTGGCCGGAGATCCGTGGCCCGGTACCGCGAACGGGAACGCATTACGCGGGCCCCGCACCCTCAGTGCGGACCCGACGGTCAACGCCCGATGCACCTCCTCGGAGCCTCCGCCGCCGGGGATGCGCCGGACCGCGATGCGGTAGGTCCGGGTATCGGCCGGGTCGCCGCACAGCGAGTACTGGCGCAGCCGCCCGGAGGGCAGTTCCACGTCCAGATGTGCGCCCGGCCGCCATCTCGGCAGGTCCCGGCCGTCGGCCGCGGCCAGCCGCAGACTCACCACCTCGTTGTCGTGCGCGCGGATCCGCCGCTCGACGACGCGGACACCGATCCGCCGGTCGTCCGCGCGCGGGGTCGGCTCGCGCCGATTGGTGAGGGCGGTCCAGCGCATGCGGGCGTCCACCACGGCGTCGAGCAGACGCAGGGTCCGGTCGCGCCGCGGTCTGCCGTACAGATCGGCCGGCAGCGGAAGCGACGCCCCCGGATACGGGTCGGTGACGGTCACGAGGCCGCCCGGGCGGCCGGGGACTGCGCCAGATAAGCGATCGCCTGCGCGGTGGACCCGACCGATTCCGGGCTGTATCCCGGCCGGAACGTCGACAGCGCACTGATCAGCAGGGCGGGGACACCGGGTAGCGCACCGCGCCGCATCGCGCCGAAGATCCGCAGCAGCAGCCGCGGATAGCCCAGGTCGGGCAGGGACGGGTCCCGGTGCACCAGATATTTCGTGCCGCGCACCAGCAGTATCAGGAACGACGGGAAGACCAGCAGCATCAGTGCGCCGCGCCGGAAATAGCCCACGCCGAAGTATTCGGCGACATCGTGGGCCACATTGCGGTGTTCCACTTCTTCGGCGCCGTGCCAGCGGTACAGATCGAGCATGCGCGGGTCGGCGTCGAACTGTTCCAGATCGCTGTTGAGTACCCAATCGCCGAGGAACGCGAAGAAGTGTTCCAGCGACGCGATGACCCCGAGCCGGTCGACCAGCTGCTGCCGCCCGGCCCGCGTCCCGGTGCTCTGCCGGGGGCCGACGGTCTTGCGGAAGAGGTATTCCGCCTGCCGCAGGAACGGCCGCGGATCGATACCGTTGGCGGTGAGCAGCATGTCGTGGGAGCCGGCGTGGGTTTCGGCGTGCATCGACTCCTGCCCGATGAAGCCGAGCATGTCCTCGCGCAGTTTCTCGTCCCGCACGAACGGGAGGGCCTCGCCGAAAGTGGTCAGGAAGCTGCGTTCGCCTTCGGGCAGCAGGAGGTTGAGCGAGTTCATCACGTGGGAGGCGATGGGTTCGGCGGCCATCCAGTGCAGTGGGATCTCGGCCCAGTCGAAGCGCACATCGCGCGCGTGCAACGCGACGTCTCCCGGATCGGTCGCCCGGATGGGGGCGGCATTGCCGAACAGCCTCATCGATCCTCCTCGATCATCACCGGTACCAGCGGCGACGCGTCGCGGCGGGCGTTCACCGGAAACTGTGATGATACACATTAGTGGGACGATGGGTTACAGAAAAGACGGGTAACAGGAATCCTGGCCCGGTCAGTTCGCCGGCTTCCAGTCCGCGACCAGGTTCAGCAGGCCGGGGAACCGTGCGTCGAGATCCTCGACGCGCACCACATTGCGGCGTTCCAGGCCGTGCTGCCACTGCCGGATCAACCCGGCCTCGCGGAGTACCCGCCAGTGATGGGTGCGCGTGGATTTCGGCCGATCGATGCGAAACCAGCCGCACGCCTGCGGTACGCCACCCGAGTCGAGGTAGTACGCGCGCACGATGGCGAGTCGCAGCGGATCGCTGAGTGCGGCCAGCACGGTTTCCAGGCGTAGTTCCGCGCGCGTGGGCTCGGGAAGCAACTCGCCGGGTGTATCTGTGCGGCCCGGCGAGGTGGTGGTATCCGGCACGGCTCTCCTCGGCTCGTCATCTAGTACGACAATTATCGTACTTGATGCTACAGTTCGACTCCGTTCGTACTTGTTCGAAAAAACTCGTACTTGAGTCAGGAGCGCACCATGGCCGTCACCGCCGCCCTCGTCGCCCGCCCGCCGGGGGAGCGCCGCACCCGCCTGCGTATCTGGTCGGCCGCCTGGCCGATCGCCGCGGTCTTCGTCCTCGCGAATGCGGCCACCCCGCTGTATGTGCTCTGGCAGGACGAATTCGGTTTCACCAAGAGCACTCTCACCGCGGTGTTCTGCTGCTACATGGCCGGGATGGCCCTCGCCCTCCTCGTCTCGGGAGTCACCTCGGATCGGCTGGGCCGGAAAGCGGTGCTGGTACCCGCCCTCGTGCTGGCGATCGCCGCCGGGCTACTCTTCGCCGCCGCGCCGAGCACCCTCGCCCTGTTCGTGGCACGCACCCTGACCGGTATCGCCAGCGGCGCCATGGTTTCCGCGGGCGTGGCCGCGGTGGCCGATATCGCGGGCCCGGCCGGCACCCGATCCGCGGCGCTGGCCGGTGCCGTCGGAATCGCGGTCGGTACCGGGCTGGGCCCGCTGCTGGGCGGGGTGCTCTCGGAAACCGTGCCCGGCCCGACCGTGACCGTCTTTCTACTCGAAACGCTGTTCCTGTTGGTGGCGCTGGCCATCGTGGCGCTGATGCCGATTCCGCGCCGCGGCGCTCGCAGCGGTACGGCATGGATCCGGGTGCCCCGGGTACCGCGCCCGAACCGGCGGCAGCTGCTCGTGGCCGTCACCGTGGCGGGTTCCGCGCTGACCACGACGGCGTTCATGCTCTCGCTGGCGCCGTCGCTGCTGTCGGAACTGCTCGGCACGACCAACCGGATCGTCGCCGGTGCCCTGGCGTGTCTGACCTTCGCCGTCGCCACCGGCAGTCAGTTCGCCCTGCGCGGCCTGCCGGTGCGCCGGCTGCTGCTGGTCTCGGTGGCCGGCACGATCGTATGCATGGCCGCGCTGGTCGTCGCCGTCGATACCTCCTCGGTGGCGGGTCTGACCGTCGCCGCCGTTCTGGCCGGGGCCGCCTACGGTCCGGGGATGCTCGGCGGACTGGCTCTGCTCAATGCCGATATCCCGGCCGGTCGGCTGGCCGAGGCCAATGCGGCACTCAATATCGGCGCCTACGCCTTCGCCGGTCTGCTGATCCTGGCCCTGGGCGTCCTCAGCGACCGTCTCGGTTTCGCCGTGGGCGTCACCCTTTTCGCACTCGTCGCCGCGACCGTCGCGCTGGCCGGTGGGTCACTGGTGGTGGCCGGTTACGCGCCGGGCGGGAGTAGCCGCCGGGTATCAACGGTGCCGCAGGTAGCCGGTGACGTCATGCGGTAGGCCGGTACCGCCGCAAAGAAAAGGCCCGCAGGTCGGTGACCTGCGGGCCTTCTGTGGAGCTGCCGGGAATCGAACCCGGGTCCTCCGCCGCTTCATCAAGGCTTCTCCGTGTGCAGTTCGCTGTGCCTCTACTCGGATCTCCCGGTCTCGCGAACAAGCCGGGATGACGATCCCAGTCGCTGTTGGATGTCCCGCACTACTCCGCGACCGAGTCGCGCGGTGAGCCCTCTAGCTGATGCCGGCACCGAAGCCGAGGGCGAACCTCGGGCCGACAGAGACGCTATCGCTTAGGCAGCGAGAGCGTACTCGCGCTGATTGGAATCGGCGCTTAATTGGTTGCAACGACGCTTACGGTGGTCTCTTGCCTGCACCGACACGCTTCCCCTGAATCTACGTACGCAGTCGAAACCGTTCAGCCCCGTACGTCCCGGCGCCTTGCCGGGCTAGTTATGTTAACACCTGACCCACCGTGGTTCATTCCCTTTTCCTGGTGCCGCCGGCGTTGCTCAGCGCATGCCCTTGATACGGCGGCCGAGCTCGCGGGTCACCTCGCGTTCGGCGGTCCGCCGAGCCAGATCCTGCCGTTTGTCGTAGTCCTGCTTACCCTTGGCGAGGGCGAGTTCCACCTTCACCTTGCCGTCGGAGAAGTACATCGACAGCGGGACGAGGGTTTGATTGCCCTCGCGCGATTTGCCGACCAGGCGTTCGATCTCCCGTTTGTGCAGTAGCAGCTTCCGGACCCGGCGCGGCGCGTGGTTGGTCCAGGTGCCGTGGCTGAACTCGGGGATGTGCAGACCCCGCAGCCACACTTCGCCGTTGTCCACGGTCGCGAAGGCGTCCACCAGTGAGGCCTTGCCCTCACGCAGACTCTTGACCTCGGTACCGACCAGCGCGATCCCGGCCTCGTAGGTGTCCAGGATCGTGTAGTTGTGCCGTGCCCGGCGGTTGGTCGCGATGACCTTGCGCCCGTTCTCCTTCATGACGACAACCTTAAGCGGCCGCGGCAACCGGATTATTCCCGGTCGCCGGTCAGCCGGGTTGCAGGATCAGATACAGAACGAGCACGGTGGCGAAGGCGAGGACCAGCAGGACCGTGGAGATCCGGGGCCTGCCGGCGGGATACGCCCGGAATCGGCGATCGAGCCAGCTGCTCTCCACTGCCGGGTCCGCGGTCCGGCTCCGCGGTGGACCGTCTGCCGGTTCGCCGGGGGAGCTGCCCCCGTCTCCGCCGATGGTGTCGTCGGACCCGTCCCCGGATGCCATGCTCGCAGACTAGCCGTGCGGGCAGATATTCGCGGGCGGGGCACGCGAATTGGGGTCGCCGAGCTTATCTGAGGATTCGCAGCGTGATGCCGAGGCCGATGAGAATGCTGGCGGTGGCGACCAGCGCGGTCGCGAAGGATTGGGTGATCGCGGCGATGCTGGTGCTGAAGATGAGGCACGTGGCGAGGGCCAGCAGTGCGGTGCCCCATTCCATACCGGCGATCCGGGTGGGTCGGTTACGCAGTGCTGTCATATCTTCCGTATACCCGGCGGTGTGGGTTATCAAACTGTGACTGCCGTAATCGCTCGGAATATGGTATCCGGCCCGCGGGTCTGCCGTACGGGGAATGCGGTGGCGAGCCATGGCAGAACCTCCGTTTCGGTGGCGGTCTGGATGTGTTAACAGTAACGGAGAAATCTCCTCCTGGATACCACTCAGCAAATCGAGAGACGGCTATCACAGTGCGGCCGGTGAAATCGTGCAATCGTGCGATGAGCTCGTGATCTTTCAGTAAAACTGCCTGCTAAAAGACCCGAGGTCGGTTTCTGGCCGCCTATTGCGACCGGAGGATTCTGCGAGGTCCGGAAGCCGAATCGGAACGCGGCAAACTGTTTGCTAATGATTAACTGAAGCCTCATCGAAGACCAGCGCGTGCCGTGCGCGGGGCCGGCTGCCTAAGCTCGTGGCATGTGCAATCGAACCCCTCGGGTGACGCTGCCCCGCGCGGCGCGCGGCGGGCCGGAGGCGGGGCGGTGACCGACTGGTACGCACGCACCGGCCGTATCGCCGCACTGACCGGCGCCGGAATCTCCACCGACAGCGGTATCCCCGATTTCCGCGGGCCGCGCGGGGTCTGGACCGAAGACCCCATCGCCGAACTGCTGTCGACCTACGACCACTACCTGGCCGATCCGGCGCTGCGCGAGAAATCCTGGCTCGCCCGCCGGGACAACCCCGCGTGGGCGGCCGAGCCGAACGGCGCCCACCGCGCGCTGGTGGACCTCGAACAAGCGGGCCGGGCGCTCACCATCGTCACCCAGAACATCGACAGGCTGCATCAGCGTGCCGGATCCGCCCCGCAGCGGGTGGTGGAGATCCACGGCAACATGTTCGACGTCGTCTGTGTGCAGTGCGACTACACCGCCACCATGGCCGCCACGCTGGAGCGGGTGGCCGCCGGGGAAGCGGATCCGCCCTGCCCGGTATGCGGGGGAGTCCTGAAGGCCGATGTCATCATGTTCGGCCAGGCCCTCGATCACCGCACGCTGATCAAAGCGACGCTGGCCGCCGAGACGGCCGAGATCTTCCTGGCGATCGGTACTTCGTTGCAGGTGGAGCCGGCGGCCTCGCTGTGCGGGCGGGCGGTATCGGCCGGCGCCGATCTCATCATCGTCAATGCCGAGCCCACGCCCTACGATTCGCTCGCTACCGAGGTCGTGCGCGAACCGATCGGCACCGCGCTACCCGAGCTGGTCGATCGCATCCTCGGTCGCTGACACCGGGCCGAGGACCCGGTCCAGATAGGCGTTGGCGAACCGGCCGTCGGGATCGTAGTGCCGGCGCACCGCCGCGAACCGGTCCCAGTCGGGATAGCGGCCGCGCAGTGTCTCCGCTGTCTGATAGTGGCGTTTGCCCCAATGCGGGCGGCCGTCGTAGCGATCGAAGATCGCTTCGCATGCGCGGAAGAACGGCTCGTGGGCCATGCCCTGATACTGGTGCACCGCGATATAGCAGGTGGCGCGCCCGCCCGCGGGTGAGAGGAACGCGTCGTCGCCCGCCACCCAGCGCACCTCGATCGGCATCGGGCTGTCGAAACGCTGCGCGATTTCTTTGATCTCCCGGATCGCCGCGACCGAATGCTCACGGGGGATCGCGTATTCCATTTCGGTGAAGCGGAACAGCCGGGGGCTGGTGAACACCCGGTAGGACCGATCGACCTGGCGGCGGTAGCTGCCCGCGTAGGCGGCGCCGCGCTGGATCCACGGAATCAGCCCGGGCCGGCGGCGGGCGAGCCGGCACAGCGCGTCGAAGGCGTGGTTGGACAGCAGGATATCGGCGAACCAGTCCACCGGTTCGGGTCGCGGCGCGGCGGGGAGATCGACGCGGTTGTTGCGCTTGGTCATGGCGATCGGGCTGTGCGCGAACATGTAGAACTCGAAATGGTCGTTGCCGTCGATATAGGAGTCCAGGTCGGCCAGTACTTCGTCGACCGGGACCGGACGTTCGACGCCTTCGAGGACGAACGAGGGGACGAGTTTCAGGGTGAACGCGGTCACCACGCCCAGGGCGCCCAGTCCCACCCGGGCGGCGCGCCAGGCCTGTGGGTCGGATTCCTCGGTCAGTTCGACGATATGGCCGTCGGCCGTCATCAGTTCCACCGCGTGCAGGGCGGCGGAGATATTGGGCAGCCGGCCGCCGGTGCCGTGGGTGCCGGTGGCGGTGGCGCCCGCGATGGTCTGGACATCGATATCGCCCAGGTTGGGAAACGCCAGGCCGTACTCGTCGAGCCGGGCGTTGAGTGCGGCCAGGGTCGTCCCCGCCTGCACCCGGGCCAGCCCGGTCGCCGGGTCCGCCTCGAGGACGCGGTTCATCCGGGACAGGTCGAGCAGGAGGCCGTCGGTGAGACAGGTCTCGGTGAACGAGTGACCCGAGCCCGCGACGCGGACCCGGTGCCCGGCCTCGGCCGCGCGGGCGAGTTCGGCGGACAGTTCCGCCTGATCGCGCGGCGCGCACAGGCGAGCCGGTGTGCACTGCTGATCACCGGCCCAGTTCACCCATAACTTGGTCACTCGTCCAACTCTAAGGGAAGAGCGCGGCCGATGGAGAAAAAGCGCGCAGAAATCGAAACGCGGGGGTCAGCGTCGGCGGCTCGGCATCGGGCCCGATCCGGCGGCCTCGGCCGCGGCCGGACCGAGTGCGTTCACCATCAGCGGCTGCGGTGGCGAACTCTCGGCCCGATACTGTTCGGAGCGATCGCCATACACCGCCACCGGATATCGGAATCGAGGGGCCGGGCGAACTCGGCCGGTGAATCGACCATATAGATCAGTGCGAACAGGTCGGTCGCTTCGATATCCGGCTGCGCCACACCGGCCTCCCGGGCGCGGTCCACCACCGCCGCGACCGCCGGACCCGGCTCCGCACCGGTGCACCTCGGGACCACTTGCGGGGCGGCGTATTCGGCGGTTCCACCGCGGCCGGCACCCTCCTCCCGATAGGACAGTAGTTACTGGTCACCGGCATCGAGGTCCCTCTCGGACGCGCCGTCGGTCGCCGGTGCCGCGCGAGCGGCGGGGTTCACCACCCTTTCCGGCCACCCCGGCCGGGTTCGTACACTGCTCGGACCGGTAGCCGCCGGTGTGGGGTCTGCGCCGAGTGGTGGTGTGCCGATCCTGCTGTCGTCGCGGCCCGGCCCGGCCGCCCGCGAGGTGGCCGGAAGGCGCGGCGTGGCAACGCAGTACGGCACGAGCTGAACGCAGTACGGTACGAGCGAGAGGGGTCGGGTCATGATGGTGTCGGGAAGGTCCGGAGCACCGGACGCGGCCGCGGGGCCGTTCCGGTGATCACGATGACCAGCCGCGTGCGGCCGACCACGAAGGGAGACCCGAGCATGGCCCACAATCGAGCCGGACGGCCCGCCCGCCCCGGCGATCTGGTGGATGTTCCGGGGCTGGTGACCGCGTACTACAGCCGGGTGCCCGACCCGGGCGAATCCACTCAGCGGGTGATCTTCGGCACCTCCGGGCACCGCGGTTCGAGTCTGGACGGCACCTTCAACGAGGCGCATATCCTGGCCATCACCCAGGCCGTCGTCGAATACCGGGCGACCCGGGGCATCACCGGACCGGTCTATCTCGCCCGCGATACCCACGCGCTGTCCGAACCCGCGTGGACCACGGTCCTGGAAGTGCTGGCCGGCAACGATATCGGCGCCGTGGTCGATTCCCGCGGCCGCTACACTCCGACTCCCGCGCTGAGTCATGCGGTGGTACGCCACAATCGGGACGGCGCCCGGGCCCAGGCCGACGGCATCGTGGTGACCCCGTCCCACAACCCGCCGCGCGACGGCGGCATCAAATACAACCCACCGCACGGCGGCCCGGCCGATACCGGCGCCACCGACAGCATCGCCGCCCGCGCCAACGAACTGCTGCGTGGCGGGCTGGCCGAGGTGAAGCGCGCCCCGCTCACCCGGGCGATGGACTCGGTGCAGCGCTACGACTACCTCGACCACTACATCGCCGACCTACCCGCGGTACTGAACCTCGACGCCGTCCGGGGCGCCGGGATCCGGCTCGGCGCCGACCCCATGGGCGGTGCCAGCGTCGACTACTGGGAGGAGATCGGGCAGCGCTACGACCTCGATCTGGAAGTGGTGAACCCGAGCGTGGACCCCACCTGGCGGTTCATGACGCTCGACAGCGACGGTCAGATCCGGATGGACCCCTCGTCCCCGCACGCCATGGCCTCGCTGGTGGCGATCCGCGACGACTACGACATCTCCACCGGCAACGACGCCGACGCCGACCGGCACGGCATCGTCACCCCCGACGGCGGCCTGATGAACCCGAACCACTTCCTCGCGGTCGCCATCGAATACCTGGTCGCCAACCGGCGGGGCTGGGACGCGCTCACCAAGATCGGCAAAACCGCGGTCACCTCCTCGATGATCGACAGGGTGGTGAGTGTGCTGGGCCGCGACGTGTACGAGGTGCCGGTCGGGTTCAAATGGTTCGTCCCGGGACTGTTCAGCGGCAGTCTCGCGTTCGGCGGTGAGGAGAGCGCGGGCGCCTCGTTCCTCCGGATGGACGGCACCGTGTGGACCACCGAGAAGGACGGGATCCTGCTGGCCCTGCTGGCCGCCGAGATCGCCGCGGTCACCGGGCAGAGCCCCTCGACCCGCTACCACGAACTGGAACGCCGCTACGGCAGCCCCGCCTACGCCCGGATCGATGCTCCCGCCGACCCCGCACAGAAGAAACTGCTCGCCGGTCTCAGCTCCGAGCAGGTGACCGGTGACGAGATCGCGGGCGAACCCGTCACCGAGATCGCCACCCGGGCCCGGGGTAACGGTGCCGCGCTGGGCGGACTCAAGGTGAGCACCGAGAACGCCTGGTTCGCCGCGCGGCCGTCGGGCACCGAGAACAAGTACAAGATCTATGCCGAGTCCTTCCACGGCGCCGAACACCTCGCGCAGGTGCAGGAGGCGGCCCGGGAAATGGTCGGGCGGGTCCTGGCCGACGGGTAGCGGCCGGGAACCCGAGCGGGCCGAGGCCGCCGGGTCGGGGCCCGTCGAGGGACGGCCGCCCGCGACCGGGGTCCCGGTGAACCCCGCGTCGGCGCGGGGGAATTGTCGGGTCCACCCGGGCGTTGACTGCCGGGGTGAGTGGTGAGGCCCTGGCAGATGATCGACCCGGATCCGGGAATGCGCACGGAACGGGTGAACAGGTCAGGGCGCGAACGCCGCGACTCCCGGGTCTGCTCTGGGCTCGCCGGCCTGCGAACACATCGCGCAAACCGCCGCTACCCAGCGAGATATGGGTGCTGATCGGCGCCGCCTTCTGTATCGCGATGGGGTTCGGCCTGGTGTCCCCGGTGCTGCCGCAATTCGCGCTCGGCTTCGGTGTGGGCGTGGCCGCCGCTTCCGCCATCGTGAGCGCCTTCGCCGCCATGCGACTGCTGTTCGCTCCGGTCAGCGGCCGGCTCGTGCAGTTGCTGGGGGAGCGGCGGATCTACCTGGTCGGCCTGCTCATCGTGGCGATCTCCACCGGTGCGAGCGCCTTCGCCCAGACCTACTGGCAGCTGATGGTGCTGCGCTCGCTGGGCGGGGTCGGGTCGACCATGTTCACCGTCTCGTCGATGGCGCTGGTGATCCGGCTGTCCCCGCCCACCGAACGCGGGCGGGTCACCGGACTGTGGTCCACCTGTTTCCTCATCGGCGGCCTGTCCGGGCCGCTGATCGGCGGCGCGCTGGCGGGCTTCGGTCTGCGTGCTCCGTTCCTCATCTACGCCGCGGCGCTGCTGCTCGCCGTCGCGGTCGTCTACTTCAACCTGCGCGATTCCCACATCGCCGAATCCGATACCGGCCGGGATGTCGCCACGGTCAGTTTCCGGCAGGGGCTCGCGCGCCCCGAGTACCGGGCGGCACTGTTCTCCAATTTCGCCAGCGGAGCCGCGGTGTTCGGGGTCCGGATGGCGCTCGTCCCGCTGCTGGTGGTCGAAGTGCTCGGCCAGCCGTCCGGGATGGCCGGTGTCGCGCTCACCGTGTTCGCGGCCGGTAACGCGACCGTGCTGTTCTTCTCCGGGCGGCTGTCCGACCGCTACGGCCGCCGCCCGCTGCTGATCTCCGGCGCCCTGGTGTGCGCCGTCGGCACCACCGGCCTCGGCCTGGCACCCACCCTCACCTGGCTGCTGGTCACCTCGTTCGTCGCCGGTATCGGGTCCGGCCTGCTCACCCCCGCCCAGCAGGCCGCCGTCGGCGATATCATCGGCAACCGCGCCCGCGGCGGCACCATGCTCGCCGGTTTCCAGATGGCCCAGGACCTGGGCACGGTCCTGGGCCCGATCGTGGTCGGTGCCATCGCCCAGCGGTTGTCCTACGGTGCCGGCCTGGCCGTCACCGGTTCGCTGCTCGCCGTCGCCGCGCTGGCCTGGCTGATCGTGCCCGAACCGATGGATCGCGCCCCCGCCGCACCGGAACCCGAGCGTGCGACCGCGCGCGCCGGTATCTCCCTGGCGAAGACCTCCGACAACGACCCCACCGCCGGCCCCGCGACCGCCGGGAGCGGCCCCGAAAACCGCACCCGACCCGGGCCGGGATGATCCGCACGTGACCGGTTCGCCCGAATACGGCAGAGTGGTCGCGTGAGCAACTCACCGTCCGATTACACCCCGCGGCCGATGTCCAACCGGACCACCTACGCCCTCGGCGCGCTGGCCCTGGTCCTCATCGCGCTGATCGTCGTGTTCGCCTACCGCTGGGGCGGCAACCAGCAGACCGAGGTGCGCAACGACGGGTACGGCACGGTGCGCAACGAGGCCGTCACCGCCGCCCTGCACAGCGACGGCGGCGTCCGGCTCGGCCGGCCCGAGGCCCCCAAGACGATCGAGATCTACGAAGATCCCATGTGCCCGTCCTGTGGCACCCTGGAAACCCTCTACGGCCAGGAGATCGCGCAGAAGCTGGACGAGGGCGAACTCGCCGTCCGCTACCGCTTCGTGAACTTCCTCGACCCCAAATCGTCCAGCGGCGACTACTCCACCCGCGCCATCGCCGCCCTTCAGTGCGTCGCCGACACCGGTTCCGGCGTCACCTACTCCAAGTTCCACGACACCCTGTTCACCACCCGCCAGCCGGACGAAGGTTCCGAACTCACCGACGACGAACTGCTCACCATCGCGACCGAATCCGGCGCCACCGGCCCCGCCCGCGACTGCATCACCGGCGGCGCCCGCCGCGGCCAGGTGACCGACCAGGCCGCCGCCACCCTCGACGCCCTGTCCGCGGCCCTCGACGGCGCCGCCGCGACCCCGAGTGTGTTCGACGGCACCACCAAGATCGATGTCAACGAGCCGGAGTGGGTCCAGCAGCTGGCGCCGTGACCTGGACGTTCACCCGGAATCCAGGCGATTTGGTTCCCGGCGTCCACGTGGTGTAACTTCGTTCAGGCAGCCGGGGAACCGGCGGCAGACATCCGGGGCTATGGCGCAGCTGGTAGCGCACCACACTGGCAGTGTGGGGGTCAGGGGTTCGAGTCCCCTTAGCTCCACCTAAAACCCCAGGTCAGGCCCGGTCTAGTACCGGGCCTGACCTGTTTTTGAACCGACCTCGTGTTTACCCCACGGTTCGGCCCGGAAAATGGTGTTGATGACCGGGCCCTGTGGATCTGGTGCTCCAGCATGTGGTTGTCCCGGTGTGGGAACGGTAGGGAAGGTGTTCTCGGGTGTGTTGATGCTGTCGGCCCGGTAACCGGAGTGGCCGTTGGCGATGATTTGGGTCGACTGGCGGGTTATGTATCCTGTCGGGATCTGTGCCGGCGGGTCGGGTTCCATGGCTTGTCCCGGGTGGTTGTGGTCGGCCTGGTGGTGTGATCAGTGTGTCATGCCCCCCACCGGACCTCATGTGGCCGAGGCTTGGCGGGTACGTAACGCCCTGCTGCTGGTCTGCGGCGGGGTTACGGCACTGTCGCGCTGACGGCGCTGGCGTAAAGCTGCCATTCCGGACGGGTATTCGTCGGGTTCGATGCGGATCTCTTGCCGCTGATACGGCATAAACAGTTCGACGAGAACTTGCACATCGGTGCCCTTGCCATGGCTGGCAAGAGAGGCCGGTTGTGCCCGCGCCCGGATTGCGGAAATCTACAACCCGAGTGTGATCCTGACGGCCGAACAACGCTCTCCGGGTCGAGGTTCGCAGACCGGCTTGCAGGGCAGAGATCCGCTGAGGTGGGAGTGTGCTGTGATCAGGTCCGGGAGTCCGGAACTCGCGGAGCTGGCCGATCGGATCGTCGCTGGGCTGCGTGAACTCGCACCGGACGGGTGCCGCCGGTTGGAGGCCGCGTTCGCGATGACCGTTGTTGCCGAATCGGCGCTGTTCCTCGCCGATGACGGCGACCACCCGGTCCGGTGTCAGGTGTCGGCTGCGGTGTGGGAGTTGGTGCGCCGGCATCGGAACCTGTCTGCCGCCGACGAGGACGGGCCGTGGTGGAGGCTGGTGGTGCACGTCGATACCCAGGGGGCCGAGGTCGTCACCGATCGGGGCGCGGAGCCGTTTCCCGGTGAGCAGTTGTTCGCACCGCAGGCGTATCTGGCGGATCTGGAACGGTATCCGCGTAGTCGGCTGCCCGTGTGGCTGGCCGCCTACCTCGGACACGGTGAATCCCAATCGAGGTCACCGCGCGCGGCCGCGGACGGTGTGCGCGCGGATCGGAGTGCGGGCGTGCAGGCAGTGCCGGTGACCGGCGAGTTGCCGGATCTGGCGGTGGTGTGGGCCCGGTGGGCGGTGCTGGCCGCGGCCTTCGTGGCGGCCGGATCGGAACGAGGCCCGCGGATCGGCCCGTCGGTCGGCATCTTCGAAAGTTCGGGACACAGCGGTTCGACGTTGACGCTGCTGCCCGGCGACCGGGCGGTGCTGTCGGGCGGTGTCTGGAATGCGCCGGTCTTGGAAGCCGCCTACAACGGGCACGGCGCGATGCCGAACTTATTTGCCGGAGCGCCGGATTGGGTGACCGACCCGGTACTCAACCCGCGCGTGATGACCGGGATGCTGTCGTTTTGTTACTGGTGGGATCAGGGACAGTGGTACCGCGGCGAATCCGCTCCGATGGCGGAATGCGCACCTGCGTTGCCCGCCGTGTGGACGGCCGATACGGTGGCGAAAGTGGTGGCGGGCGTGCTGGACGGCCCGTCGCCGGATGCCGCTGAAGTGCTGGTGTCGGCTGCGCAGGCCGCGGCGGTGACCCGCGCGGCGATCGCGCAAGTTATCGGTGAGGCCACCGAGGTCGATGTCGACGGTGCCCTGTTCCAGTTCGTGCTCGCCGATCTGGTCGCCGGTGACATCGTGGGGATCCGGGAAGACGAGGCACTGAACCTCGTCCGTGATTACATCCGCAGCCGGGGTCACGACACGACCGGGTTCCCGCTCTCGACGTTGCGTGCCGAGCGGATCAGCGTGGGCTGGATGGTGCGATCACCGGTGCCGGACGGGGAGATCGCGCTCGACCGGGCGGTCTTCTATGTCGCAGACGATGGTGTCGTGGAGCGGTCGAGCTCGTCGGTGCCGCTGTCGGCGTTCATCACCGATTTCGAGCACCGGTTCCGGCTGCGGACCGGCGGACCGATGCCCGCCACCCGAGGTGGGCGATGAGCGGCGAACTGCGACTGGACTTGGATGGCCTGCGCGAGCGCGGCGCGCGGCTGGCCGATATCGCCGATCGGGTGCAGCAAACACACGCCGGGCTGCGGTACTGCTTGCAGCAGGCGGAAGGCAGCTTCGGGGACGACTATATGGGGCGCACCTTCGCCGAGCAGTTCACGCCGCGCGCCGAACAAGTGGTTTCCACCGTGCAGGCCATGGCGGAAGGAATGCGCAGTAACGCGGCCGGAATCGTCGGCGCCGCGAACGACTTCGGTGCACAGGACATCGACAGCGCCGCGCGCGTGGCCGGGGCTGCCCAGGATACGGGCCCAGTACCGGCCGGTCCCCCAGGGCCGGCCGGTCTCGCCGAGTCGCCACCGGCGGGTACGGTCGGCCCGCAATCGCCGGTCGATGGACCCCGGGCGAACCCATCTGATCAGGCCGCGGTGACGCCGGAGCAGAATTCGCCGGTGTATCCCGCCGGCACGCCACGGAGCACCGACCAACTCCCGGCCGGTGGGCCCACCCGGCCGGGTAGCGCACCGGCACCGGACGGGTCCCCGGGGCGAGCCGCTGCGGACAGCGGACCACGGTCCGAGTCGCCGTGGAGTCGTTCCCGGCCCGAATCCGGTCCGGTGGGCAACGAGGCGACCGGCGCCCCCGGCCGGCGGTCCGGACCGGCGGCGGCGCCACCGTCTTCCGCGGTCTCGCCCCCGCCGGTAGCAGCCCCCTCGCGTAATACGCCCCAGACGTCGGGAAGACCGTCCGGCAGCCCCGTCGCAGGGCCTGCGGGACGGGCCGGAGCCCCGTGGACCGAGACGCCGCCCCGCACGCCCGGCCAACCCGGGATGCCGAGTTCGCCTGGAAACGCTGGAAAGCCCGCAAACACCGGGCAGCCTCCGCAGCAAGGTCCTGCGCCACGACCGAACGCACCGGCCGGTGACAATGGCCGCGACCGTGATCGGCGCGGCGCCCGCGGGCGGTCGCCGGCCGATCCGGCAATCGAACGGCTGGCACGCGCATTGGCCGAGCGGCACGGCGTCGAGGTGACAGGTTTCGACGACCCCGATCTTCAGCTCGCGCCGGTCCAGGAGTTCGTCACCGCGGTGGACCGGGTCCTCACCGACTACCCGATGATCGTGCTCGAGATCGTCGCGGTGGCCGAGCTCGAGGACCGGCTCGGCACGGTGCGGTGGGCCGGTGCGCCGCCGGACAGCGAAGGCGGTGCCCGGTCGATAACCCTCGACCGGCACGCCGCACAACAGCCGCAGGCACCTGCCCGATCATCCCGGCCACCCGTACGCCCGCAGGACGCCGCCGCCGACACCGAGGAAACGGGCGAGACGACACAGCCGGATATCTACACGGCCACCTTGCGGGCATTCGGCCGGGCTTTCGACGCCGCCGGTGGCGGTGTCGCACACCGGCGGGCACAACGCGTGCTGATCTCGGAGTACCTGAACACCCTGCCGCGTCCGCGCCCTGCGCTGTCCGAGGTGGTGCGCGGCTACCGGGAGTGGCGCGCGGAGTTGGCCGGGCATGCCACGGAACCCGGCGGATTCGACGTGCACGAGGCACTCGGCGCCGGGTTCGCCGAGGTGGTCCAGCACGGCGAGAAGGCCGGTATTCAGGCACGACTGCTGCATGCGGTGCTCGTCGCTGCGGCGGCCCGGCCGAGGTAGTTCGAGGCGATGGACGGTTCGCTGTTCAGCCCGGTCGTGCAGCTGCGCAATGCCTTCGAATGCCTGCCCGGGTTCCTGCGGACTCCGATCGAGATGGTGGTGTTCGGCGGGGAGCTTCCCGGCGCCGACATTTCCGGGATGCGCCATATGGTGGCCGAACTGCGTGCCCGCAGTCTGGAGCTGGAGGGCCATGCGGCCGATATCGACAGCCTCTTGACGCAGGAGGATTCGGTAGGCGAGACGGCCGAAAAGCTGCGTGAGGCATTGAGTTCCTATCGACAGGGCGCGACACAGCTCGGCAAGGATGTGAACGCCCTGGCCGATCAGGGACAGGCGGCGGCCAACGACGCGGAGAAATGGCTGTGCGTGATGTTCACGTTCGGCATCCACCTGGCGTGGAAGGTCTACGGTCTGGTCGCGGCCGCCACGGCGGCGGGGCCGGCCGGCCAGGTTTCGGCCGCGCCGGCGGTCGAATCCACGCTGGTCCAGGGACGCGCCGAGGTCGCGGTGATGCGCGCGAACCTACAGCGGGCCATTCAGGCGGGTGGAGCCAAGGCGGCAGCCCAGCTGAGCGGTATGGGGCCGGCGCAGTTCGCCAAGTGGATGGGCACGGCGGTCGCGCTGCCCGTCGGTGTCGAAGTGGGTGTACAGGCGCTACAGGTCGCCACCGGGGACAGAGAACTAGAGATCATCGGGGAGGATGGTTCCAATCCCACGGGCATCGATCTGAAGTCGATCGAGGTGGCCGCCGTGTCCGGCGCGGGCGGAGCGGTCGGTGGCATGCTCGCCGGCCGGTTCGCTCCGATGGTGTTCCCCCAGATCGCCACCAGTCGTCTGGCCATGGGCTTGGTGCATGGCACGGCGGGGGCGATCTCGGGCCTCGGTGCGGCCGCCTTGGTTGCTGGTTGGCCGCAGCATTACACGGAGGTGCTGGGGCCACTGGTCAACGGTGCTTTCTCCGGGGGCGTATATGCCCAGAGCGCCCGTCCGCCGGCGATCGACGGCGGCGCACCATTCACGCCGCCCGATGCGATCTCGGCAGGGCACGACGCGGAAACCACAGCGCCTCGGCAACCGATCGAGATATCGACGGAATCGAAACGAGCGTGGGAAGCCGCGAGGCAGACATGGAAACCGGCTACCGAGAGCGCGAACACCGCAGGTGAGCGTGGCGGGGCTTCCGCCGAGGCCGCGGGGAAGGCGGCGGCCGCGCAGCCACAAACACGGGGCGGGCAACCGGCCTCGGCTTCGGTCGACGGCGCGGGTGGTGGAACACCCGCTGCGACCGGCGGTCGAGCGCCTGAGGGCGCCGCCGGTAAAGCGCCGGAGGGAGCAGGCGGTCGAGCGTCGGGGTCGCAGGCCGCTGCCTCGTCCGACGCCGCCGCGGCTCGGCCGCGTGCGGAGGCGACCGCAACGGTCGAGCGGCCGCAGGCGGATAAGCAGGGCGCTGCCGGGCGGTCGCCCGCGCCGCGCTCGGTCGAGGCGGCAGGTGCAACCGCGCCGCCGCCGCAGGTCGCGGTGGACGCGCCTTCGGTCGGCGGGGTTCCCGAGAAGGCCGGTGCTCCGCCCGGAGCACACGCCGCGGTCGCGGACGGTGCCGGCAACGAGGCATCGGCGCGGCCCCATCCGGTCGCCGAGGGCGATGCGGGATCGCCGGACGCTCGCACCGAACACGGAACGCCGGGTGGCGACGAGCATGCGACCGCGCAGCGGGAGGCGACCGCCGAGCAGCCCGGCCGGGAAACTCCTGAGAGCACGGGCCGGATCGAGGCGGACGGCCCGGACACGCCTGCTGCGGGCGACCGTTCGGCATCCGTGCACGACGAGCGGAATGCTCCGGCCACCGATCATGACGGTCTCGCCGAAGCCGCCGGCCTGCCACGCAGTGACCGCGATCGGGCGGTCGATCTGCTGATCGATTTCCACCAGGCCTCCGCCGAGCATGTACCGGAAAGTCAGCGCCTGTCCAACCTTCCCGATGATGTGCTGAAGGCGGGACTGCACGGCGGTGATGAGCACCAGTCGATGCTGGCGACAGTGGAGGTCATCCGGCGGGGCACGGTCAGTGACGCGGTGCCGGGTGGGATGGTGCTGCGGGTCGAGCAGGCCGAAGCCGTCTACGCGATGAAATCGCGCCCGGTGGAGATGAAACCCGGCGAGGGCAAATCGCTGGTATTCATGGCGACCGCAATACAACGTGCGGTGCACCATGGCTCGGTTCTGCTCGTGACAACGACCGATGGGCTGGCCAATCGCGAAGTCGTCACGTACGAGAAGTTGTTGACCGATTCTTCGAATCAGAAGGTGTTGACCGATTTCGGGATCGATGTGTTCCGCGCCGATCAGGAGAACGGCTTCGGGCCGATCACCCAGGGTCGGCCGGCGATCGTGGTGGCGACCGGCGAAACGGTCGGGCATTTGTGCAATGCCGGTATCGAGCCACCGCGGCATGTCCTGATCGACGAGATGGACGGCATCATCGACCGCGGTGAACGGCAGTTCCTGCGGTCCGAAGGTCCCGAGCAGGCGGCTCCGGCGGAAACGGCCCGGCAGGTGTTCGACGCGCACGAATTCCTCACCGAGGCGCTGGCGGACGGGACGTTGTCGCACGAAGATTTCGGCCTCCGGCGGATCGCCGAGGAAATCGGCGTCCAGGCCGACGGCACACCGGAGTTGATGTTCTGGTACGACGGTCAACCCGAGCTCACGCCCGCGGGGCGGGCAAAGGTCGAGGCGCTGCCCGACGGCTCGCGCTGGCTGGAGGGTATGGGCGCCTCCAGGCTGGAGACCGCCGCCAACGCCGAATTTCTCGTCCGGGCAGGTGTCCATTACGAAATGGACGCGGGCAAGATCGTCATCATCGATCAGGCCGAGCACGGGCTGCAACGGAACCCGAAGACCTCGAGCGAATCCCGGTGGAGCGCGGAGCCGGGTAAAGCGAGCCTCGCGCAGGCCATCGAGGCGAAGGAGATCCGCGCGGCCGAAGCCCGAGGGGAGAAGGCCGGGGATCATCGGATCGTGGTGCGCGCGGACGCGGAATCCGCCAAACGCATCGATTCGGTCGAAATCTACCGTGTCGGAGAGGGATCTTTCTTCGATGAAGTGACCGGTGCGTCCGGCACGCTCACCGACCTGAACCCGGTACTGCAGAAAATCTACGGTCTGGAACCGGCGCACGAGGTCGGACGGTCACAGACGCACCGGTTGGTGGAAGGCCAGCACGATGTGGCCGAGAACACCCATGCCAAGCTGCGCACGATCGCCGAGTACGCGAACGAGATACGGGATGGGGGTGCGGGACGGTTCCAGGAGATCCTGTGTCACCGCAACGATCTGGTCGAGCGGCAGGTGCAGGCACTGGTGCGCGCGGGGGTGCCGCGCGAGGCGATCGAAGCGGTCGACGCCAAGCGGATCGTCGGCTGGGGTGCGGACTGGGAATCCCAGTTGCAGAGGGTTTTCGACGAGGCCGGTGAGCAGGGCAAGATCCTGGTGATCAACCGGCAGGGCCAGCGCGGCGTCGACATCTCGGTGTCGGATGCGGTGAAGGCCATGGGCGGCATGCATGTCTGGATGACCGAGGCGCCGGAGCAGTCCTACATCCACGAGCAGGCCAAGAACCGCACGGCACGTAACGGTCAGCTCGGCAGCGCGCAGGTGGTGATGTCGCCCGAGGACGCGTTGATCCGCAATGCCATGCACCTGCGCGGAGTACGTGAGACGGTGGTCCACTACGAGCAGGCCGTGGCCGCGCACGCCGCCGATCCCACCCCCCAGACCCACGACGCGGTGGTCGAGGCACGCCAATCCGTCCGCGAGCTGGTGCCCGAACTGCAGCAGCGGGCGCTGCGGCACTCCACGGCGGATTTCGTCCGGCATCACGCCTTCTCGACCGCCATGCCCACCGTCACCCTCGCCGAGGCCGACACCGGGCAGTATCGCCGTGATGACGAGGTCGACTTCGTACGACCGGATGGGCCGGCGGACCGGACCGCGCGCCTGGCCGGGTTGCTGGGTATCCCGGCTCCGGAGGTCGCGAACCAGATCGCCGCACTCGAACGCACCGGTGTCGACGACCCGATGCGCGAGCTGCTGCACCAGGCCGGTATCACACCGGCAGCGGCCGAGGCACTGAAACAACATGTCGACGAGACCGCCTCCGCGGCGGCGCGGGACCGGGCAAGGTTCAACGACCAAGACGCAGTGACCCATCTGGGCCAATTACGGGGCCGGCTCGCGAAACAACTCGGTATCCAGATCCTGGATATCGACGGCGCCGAAGGTATGCGCACGCTTGATCCCGAAGTCACCGAGGCCCGGGACGCTCTCGCGGCAGCTTTGGGTTATCCCGCCGCCGGCATCACCCCCTCCGTCGCCCGCGACATCCTCGGCGAAGCGCTAGTCGATCACCTGCCCGGCGCGAATACCGCAGAATCCGAGGCACGCGACGATACTGCCGCGGCTGAAAGAGGTTCCGAGCCAATGGGCCACGACCCTCAGAATGCGACAGCCCAGGCTGCCGTTGCTCAACGATCTGACACCCAGAACAGCGACACACACCACGGGACAGCCGACGATATTGTTGCTGCCGCGTCACGCTATTTGGCTCTTTCGTCCCTGTTCGATTTGGTTGTGCAGTTCCATCGGCGCAGTCCCAACAGTTGTGTCAACAATGCCGTGACCGGGATGCGGGTATTGTGTCCCGACAACGCCGACCGCTTCCAGGCGCGCCCGACCCGGCTCAGGGGATACGGCCACGACGCTATGCTCGATATCTTCGGCGCCGAACTCGAGACGGCCGGATCGCTGGATCAGGTGGCCGAATCGCTGAAAACACGGCCCGGTGGAATCACCGTCCTGGTCTACAAATGGAAAAACACCCGAGCCAACGGCACCAGCACCGAGGCCGACGACCATATGGTGCTGCTGGTCAACGACAGCACCTCGGTCGACAAACCGAACCTGGTCGTCGTCGACCTGGCCGCGTCGCGCGACCGCAACACCGAAAACGACTACGGTCCCAAGGATCTGCGCAACCGCCGCACCTTGCTGAACAAGGCCATCGGATTCGACGATTGGCGCCGCGAACAGGAAGTATTCATCAACCGGATGCCCGCCGACGAGCGGCGGTTCGAGACCATCGAGTTCGATCGGGATGGCAACCTCGTCTCCGGATCGCGCACGGAAGCGCCCGACGCCGAGACGCTGCCACCATCCCAGCAAGTCACCGTCTCCTCGGACACAGTGGACGACATCGAATCGGCGTTCGCGGGGCTGCCGGGCCTGGGCGAGGCGATACCGGTCCGATCGAGTGCCGCCGGGGATGTATCGAACGATACGCGCCGTGAGGAATACAGTCCGGTCGGCAGTCGACCCCACGACGGTCCTGACCACATCACGGACGACCCTGGACCCACCGGCGATCACACGAACACAGCCGGCAATTCCCTTCCCACGGTGCTCCAGCTGATCCAGGATCGCGCCCAGCTGAACCGCTTGCGTACGCGCCGGGACGACCTGCGAGCACAACTGCGCCAGCTCGGGGGCGCGGCTGTCGAACCGTTCGGCAGACGGCCGGTGGAACTGCTCGACATAAAACTGCGCGAAGAGCTGCGGGCAGGTGTGGGGCCGGTGGCGGACAAACAGCGCCTCGTCGAGCTGATCGTGAAGTACCGAGAGCTCGACGTACTGGTCGTATCCGCTGACGAAAGTCTTCGGGTCGCGGGAGTCCGGACCTACGATGACGGCCCGGCCGACACGATGCCGTTCTATCGCCCCTGGCAGGGAACTGCCGAGGAATTCGACGCGCTCTCCGATGCGGACAAGCATGCAGTCGCCAAGGCCGAATTATCCGAGAGCACCCTGGATTTCGACACCCCCGCAGCCGGTGCAGAGTATGCCCGGACACACCTCGGATCCGTCGCAGCCGAGCATACCGAGTCGATCGAGTGGGCGAAGCAGGACGCCAACGGCACCTCGTTGTTCGGATATTCGGCGGTCAGCCGGTATGTGGCGACACCCTACGAAGAGAAGACGGCCGACGATCCGGCCCGGCCGCATGTGCGACACCTCGATGACGCCATCCTGAGCAACCGGACAGCCGTCGATTCCTGGGTCGTCGCCGAGACCGTACTGGACTCGGCCGACAACGCGGATCCGGCATCCATGCGCGGCCAACTGTGCGACGCCCGAGGCTACCTGTGCGGCGAAATGGGCAGCACACCATCGGCCCGCCTACAGGATTCCGATGTCGTCCATCTGCGGGTGCCCGCCGGCACCCCCCTGCTCGGCACCGAATCCGTCACCCGCACCCCGGAAGTCGTGCTCATGCACGGGACTCGATATGTCGTCACGCGAGCATTTGCCGACGAGGACGGCTTGGTCCATGTGTACGGGTTCGTTCTCGCCGACGAATGGGGCCCGATCCCGGGATCTGCGGAAAACCGAACCGGTGTCGCACCGGACAGCATCGGCAGTAGGCCGTCGCAAAACGCGGCCGATCCGGCGTCGCCGGACAGCGCGAGTGCGTTGAACCGTGCGCGGGGCGAGTGGATCACTGCGCGACGTGATGACAAGGGCCGGCGGGACGGCAGGACTATGACCGCGGCTGACCTGGCCGGAGCTGTGGATGTGGATCCCAGCACCATGAGCCGGATCGAACGGGGAAGCACCCGGCCGCGGCCCGGACTCTTCGTGAAGATCGGCCGGGCGCTGGGTGTGCCGAGATCCGAATTCGTGGATATTGCACGCAATTTGTACCCGGACGCCGACTTCGATCTGGCACCGGCCGCATACCCACTCGACGCGCCGGGACGTTGGCTCTCGGCGATGCTTCACGACCGGGACATGTCGTGGAATGAGCTGGTGGAGGCCAGCGGGATCAGCGCGAAATATCTGAACTCGATCGGTAAGGGCGAGACCGTTCCGGGCGCCGCTGTTTTCCTGTCGCTGTGTCAGGCGTTGAACCTTGGAGCCGAAGCCATCGGGGCGGCCGCCGACCGGTTCTTCCCGGGAACGCCGGCGGATCTCGCCCCGACTGCGTACGCCCGAGAGGAACGCGGACTGTGGCTCCGAGCGCAGCGCAACGACCATGGCATCTCAGATGAAGAGCTGGCACAGGCAGCAGGGATCGGCACCGAACGTCTCCGATCGGTCGAACGGGCGGAGCGTGACCTCGGGGTAGTTGATTTCCTGTCGTTGTGTCAGGCGTTGGGCCTCGGGCGCGAAGCCATCGATACAGCCGCCGACCGGTTCTTCCCGGGGGTGAGGGTCGGCCTCGACCCGGCTGCGTACGCTCCAGAGGAGCACGGCCTTTGGCTCCGAGCACTCCGTTACGACCGTGGCAAATCCCCCGAGGAGGTGGCGGAGGCCGCGGGGATCAGCACCATCCACCTTCGCTCGATCGAAACAGGTGAACGAGCCCCCGGGGTAGTTGTCTTCCTGTCGCTGTGCGACGCACTGGGTATCGAGACCGACGTGACCGGCCGGGCTGCCGGACGGTTCTTCCCGGATGCGAGGTTCGATCTCGACCGGTCCGCCTATACTTCCGCGGATCAGGGACTGTGGTTCAGGGCGCTGAGGTACCACTATCGCCTGCAACGGTCCGATGTGGCAGACGATACGGGCCTGACCGCGAATTATATCGGCCAGATCGAGCGCGGAGAACGCACACCGAGCCGACGCGCTTTCCGGCTGCTCGGCCGGGAGCTGGGGATCAGCCCGATCGACCTGGATGCGGCCGAGCGCCACTTCTCTGCTTCAGCGCGCACGGATAATCCGGGCCTGCGGTTCGACGACCTCACCGCCGGTAGCGAGGCACAGGCCGACCTGGTGGAACGACAAATCGCCGAGTTGCTGAAGGGTTGGTCGGATCCGGCGTATGTGCGGGAGATCGCCGCGGCTGTCGGTGCGTCGATTCAGTGGGGGCAGGGGCAGATATCTCTCCGGGCCGAGTTCGATGCCGATGCGGTGCACATTGATCTCGTCGACATCACTGGGGATCACAGCTATGTGCGGGTCGAGTGGCGGCTGGGGCGCACTCCGGGGCCGGTGGAGCGGGCCGCCGAGCCAACGGTCGAAAGGTCCACGGAGGAAATTGATCTCGACCGCTTGATGGAGATGTTCGGCGAATCCGCGCCCGAAGAGATACCGCCGTACCAGCGGGAGGTTCGCCGGATTCGCAATGCCGTCGAGGCACGGCTGCTGGAATACGATGCGGACGTCTCCGGCGACGTAGTCGACAGCATCATGCGAGCGGTGAGCGAACTGGTCACCAACGCGAAGAAGCACCTCTACAGCAATTCCTCGTCGGCCGGCCTGGCCCCGGAGGAAGTCCTCGATCTGGCGATTCGGGGTGTCGGAGACGACTACCAGGTGCACCTCGCGGTCACCAATGACATCGCCCCGGGCGTCGCCGCGAAACTGCCGAAATGGACAGCCGACGAACAAGCTGTGGACCGGGAAGGCGGCCGCGGCACGCAGCTCGTGATCGCCGAGAGCACGGTCGCGGTCCGCCGCATCATCTTCGCCAATGGCAAGAACACCATCGAGCATTCGGTCGAATTCCACGCGACACCTCCTGCCGGTGATGTCGCCGTCACGCACAGCCGCAGCACGACGCGCAAGCCCGCAACCACCCGCTACACCACGACCGGCCGATTCCTGCGCCCCGCCACGCAGGAGCCGGCCGATGCCGTACCAGATCACGTCGTCGCGTGCGCCGGCTCGACCATCCGGGCCGCGTGGGCCGATGGACTCGACGATGCGCTCATCCCGCACCAGGACTCGGAGAGCTGGGACGACCTCGTCACCGGCCTCACCACCGGTCTCGCCGAAATCGTCGATGCCGATAGGGCGCTTGCCGAGCGCCTGGACCGTGAAATCGACAGCCTGCTCGAGCCCGGCAATTCGCGGCACAGCTCGGTCTTCGTCGTCGAGCGCGACGGAATCGCGCACGCCTTCTATGTCACCCAGCTCGACGGCGTCATCTTCGTCCACGACACCAATGTCCCCCGCATAGCCGACCCCGGCCTGGGCGGCAAAACCATTGCCCGAATCCGCGACCGCGAAACCTGGCAGCGATTCTTCCGAGAGTCGTTTCCCCGGGTGGACCGCGCATTCTTCGCCCACTTCGAACGCGCCGAAGGTGTTCTCGCTCCCGTACCACACGAGCCCGGCGCCGCCCAGGCATACATCCAGGGCGCGATCACCGCGAAACAGACCAACGACAATCTCACCGCCGTCCTGATCGAGGGACCCACCGATGCGATCGGCGCGCGACCGGACCGGACGCCCGGCGATCGCGACGACACCGCGACGGCCGCTCCCACCGCGTGGCAGCAACAGACCAACTCGGCGGGCGGGCCGGAGGACGCCATCGGGAGCAAACCACACCAACCGAACTCGCTCCCGGCGCTTGTCATCCAGGGGCTGGAATTCGGTGTGGTGCGGAGCGAACCATTGCCGGGGGCGCGTGGGGTCACGGTCGAGCGAGTGAGCTTCGGCAACGGTTACCAGTGCATCCGAGAGACCTACGGCGATGCCGACGAGGCGGCGAAACAGTGGCTGATATCGGAGATCGGCGGCGCCATGGGCGCGCCGGTCGCCGGCACGTACCCGGACTCCGACGACAGCGCAGTGCTGTATCGCGAGATTGTTCCTGCGCGCACGGCCAATAGCGTTCTGCCGCAGAGGATGTCGCGGGCCTACGACCTCGGATTGATCGACGAAGACCCGGCGGATGAGATGCGCGTGGCGCTCGGCCCCCTCGATCGCGGGTATCTGGATTCGGAGTCGGGTGAGCTGCTCGGACTGTTGGACGCCGTCACCGGGACCCGGCGCGGCACGCTCCATTGGAGTATTGGTGCGGATCACGAGGTGACCGGCGGTCGCGCGGCGATCGACTCCGAGGATGCCGCGCCGAGCCCGTTCGCCGCCAAGTTCACCCGGATTGTCGACGACCGCGCGCGGTGGCAGGACCATTCGATCCCGCGGTCGGCGATCACCGCGATACGGGAACGGGTGGCCCATCTGGGGCCACGGATAGAGATCTTCTACAGCGCGCAGCAGGACATGTTGTCCGACATCCACCAGCGAGTGCTGACCGAGCTGACTCATGCGGAGCGGCACGCGCTACACACACCGGACGAGACAGCGCACGTCAGCGGATTGAGCGCCGACGCGCAGGCCAAGGCACGGTTGGTAGAGGAGTTCAATCTCGACCATCCGTACTTCACCATCAGCGGTTTCGACCACCCCAGGGTGCCCGTCGACGCGGTTCGGGAAATTCTCGAGACGCTGGCCGACCTGCTCACCCGGTACCGGTACGCGCCCGGTCTGGCCGAGCACATGACCGATATTCGTGGTCTGGCCATCGAATTCCTGGGCTCCGAGCTGACCAACGCCGAGATGGTGGGTCGAGCGGGCAGAACCCGGGCCCGATGGATGCGGCTGAGCCTGTCCCGAGTGGCCGACCGGGCTCTGGCTCTGGAGGACGATGCCAGAGACCGCAAGACCGGCTTCCATCCGAGCAGCGGCCAGCCCTACCGCGACGATGTGATCCACGAATTCGCACACGCGATCGCCGATGCCACCGGCCAGCGGCTCAACCGGAAAGCCGGCAGTACGCTGCGACAAGCCTGGGCCGCAATGTTCATCGCCCGGCTGATCACCGAACCGTTCGAGCAATGGCTACAGCGCCTACCGGCGTCGGCCTTCACCGACCGGACGAAGGACACACTCGACCCGGTCGAGGCGGTCGCGGTCGGATTCGCCGATGTCGAGATCAATGGTGCCGTCGTCGGCAGCCCGCAATGGGTGATTCACCACTTCGTCACCACCCTGAGTCCGCCCGAAATCACCCCTGACTTGGTGGTGAATCTTCCTTCCGCTATCGCGGCACCGGGTAATGCGGGAGATCCGACCGGGGGCGAGAATGACAGCATCGGCAGCAGACCGGCGGGCAATACGGAGGCGGCGGCGTACCGGCGCTATCGAGACCGGCTCGGGGGGCAGTACCGCGATCTGGCGGAACGGTTGAGTGTTGTCGCAGGCCAACCATTGTCGGCCGAGAAGGGGCAACGCGCCGGTGGATCACCGGCGCCCATCCTTCCGGCAGAGGTCCGCACATGTCTGCCGTGGGTTGTCGACATTCTGCAGCGCAACGGCCTGCCCGTGCTGCCTGTCACCGGGCGCCGGGCCGTCCACTTCCAGACCGCTACCGGTTCCGGGCTGCAACATCAGCCGGTCACCACTCGTGACCGGTCCGACGACCCGATGTGGAAGGCCGTCGACGACCTGCGCACGAAACCGGTCGGCACCTATGCCGTCGCAGTCGTCGGCCGCGGCGAGCGCGCGCACGCGTACATCATCACCCGCCGAACCAACCCAGGAACCGGACTCACCACCACCTACGTCCACGACCAGCTCACCGGCGGCGACCCCCGCCCCTACCTCGACTGGAAAGCCACCTATACCGAGCCCGAGCACGCCTACATCGCCTACTTCGAGCCCACCGGCACCGGCACTCTCGAAGCCCGGACCACGCCCGACCGATCCCAAGTCGCCCCTTCCTTCGAAGGAATCGACATCACGGGGGCGCCGGGACGAAACCCGGACGGTCGTTCGCTTCTGCGGTGGTTCCGCGAGCGCCGGGCCGCGCAAACGGAGGAGCAGAAGAATCTCACGAAATTCGCGGTCTGGTCGGGTGTTGCGGGCGCGGGGAGCGCCGGAGCAGCGACGTATCTGATCAACGCCGTCCAGCAGACGACGGGTTCGGTCGAGATGACCGGGATGGCCAGTGCGCTGATGAGCTCCGCGGCCTTGGCGGCAACACTGCCGGGAGGCATGCTCGTCGACCGGAACGCCCGCCGGTGGATGATGCGGGCGGGGTTGCTCGGCTCGGTGGCCGCCGGCGGCGCGGCCTTGTATGCCGGGCTCGGCCTGCCCGGCACCGTCGAGGCACTCATCGGCGCGGGGACCGTCATGGCGGCAACCGGCGCGGTATACAACGCCGGAGTCCAGGTTTACGGTCCGTCGCTCATCAGCACGCCGGAGGGACGCAAAGCCGCCGACACCCTCATGATGATCGACCGCCATTCCAGCGGTTTGCTCGGCAGATTCACCTGGCCGGTCATGGCAAACATTTCCGCCGCCATGCCGTTGTGGGCAAGCGCGGCAACGGGTTTGGCGAATTGGCGGGCAATGCGCGGCTTGCCTGATACGAGCCCGGAGAAGGAAGAAAAACCTTCGATGCGCGAGGTGGCGCGCACGATGTGGAACGACCGATACATGCGCTACTACCAGGGCCTGCTCATTCCCTGGGGCGTCGGCGGCAGCGCTATCTGGGTGCAGCTGGCAGCGTTGATGGATGAGGCGAACTATTCTCCGCAGAGCATCGGAATGGTGGCGGCCAGCGCAGGTATCGGGACGTTGTTCGGCGCGGCGCTGAAGGCGTGGAAATCCTTTCGGGAATGGATCAAAGACCGAACCCTGGGACTCACCTTCGGTAGTTGGATGATACAGGCGGGCACCCTGGCGGCCACCGATAATCAGTGGCTCATCGCCGGTTCCGTGGCGGCGACCGGCGCCACTGTGATGCTCAACAATATCGATTTCGCCTACTACCTGCGTAATCTCACCGGCAATGGGCTCGGGCAGGGGTGGTCGATCACCAACACGGTCAATCAGGTCAGCGCCATCGCCGGCTCCGGACTGGTGATCCCGGCCGTAGCGACCTTGGGCCGCACCGGTGCCGGCCTGGCCACCGCCGGTATGTTCGCCGGCGCCACCGCCGCCGCGCTCGTATTGGAAAACGGTGTCCGCCGCCAGTGGTGGGAGGAATTGCGCGACGACTGCCTCGACCGGACCGCCCGAATCCTGCACGGGCTGGGTAAGGAGGACGCCACCGCACCCCGCGGCAGGAAACGGAACTACAAAACCCTCGAAAAGTACACCAGGGGCGCACTCGTCGAATACCACCTCCCGGCCGATACCGCCGACGAAACAACGGACCCGCAGGCCCCGCGCACCCCTGGCGTGTTCGGACCGCTCATCGACCAGGTCAAGAATGCCGAGCGGACCGAGGTCGACACGATGGACGTCCTGGTCGACGACGGCGGCAGAACCATACAGGTCTTCACGATCGTCAATACCGGCCCCGGCCAGGCGATCATCTTCGACACCAACATCAAGCACGCCGAAGCGAAATCATCCGGCGAGAAAGAGCTCCATATTCCCCGGGTGATCGACGCCGATGAATTCACCCACCCCTACGAGACAATCCGCCGAATCCACACCGCCCGATACCGCAGAACCGAGGACGGCACTCTCGAAGACATCAACAAGGGCCTCCCTCAAAGAGACCGCGGCAACCCACCCAGCAAGAAGAGAATCGGCCTCCTGGAGCCCAACGAAAAGCCCACTACGCCGGAAGCATCCGATACGCACGAAATATCCGAGAGCAAAGACCCTTCCGACGACAACAGCGTCCTACACCGCGCTCGAGGCAACGATGAAGCGGCATTCGAGCAACTGCGCGGAAAGTACGGAGGCGCCGTGTTCGCGAAAGTGCGTACCGATCTGGGCGTTCCGGCAACCGCTGTCCCGTTCGAGCTACGGCCGTTGGTGGGCGTAGCGCATCGACTCAGCCGGTTGACGTTCGTCATCGCGGACTATTACCGCTGGCCGGTCCAGGATGCCGCCCCGCTCGAATGGTTGCACGGCATCGCGAGCAATCTGGTGACCGGCTGGTTCGAAATGGATGCTACGCATCGCGGCCACGCCGCCGATGCCCTTGCCGTGGCGCAGCACGGAGGAAGCCTCACGGTGGCGCAGCGCAGTGCGCTCGACCGGCTACTCGAGGCCGGCCGGCGCGATCTTGGGGCGGCGACCGGCGATCACGACGACACCGCCACACCATCTCCCACCCGATCGCAGCGACGGACCAGTGGGTCGGACGATATCGGCGCCAGACCCACGCACAGCGGAATACCCGACGACGCGCAACCCTCCGACCATCGACCGGCCGGCACACCATGGTCGGGCAAAACAGTCACACAGGCCGATATGCCTGCATCCGACGGCCCCAACACGGGCGGACCGCCGCTGTCGCCCGTCCATCCGGATTCCGGCGACCCCATCGGCAGCGCGCCGACCAACGTCCCGCTGGACCCGTTCGACGCCGCACCGGCGGTGGAACTGGTCCCAACGAGCCCGTCGGATCGCGGCGGGCAAGGCGACAGCACCATCGGATCTCGACCCGGCCGAGGGGACGAGCCGGCATCGACGGACCAGCAGGGCGAGGTGGCCGGCGCATCGAGGTCGACACCGTGGAGCGGTCGCCCGTCCGGACCGCACTCGGGTCGCTCGGACGAACAGGGACCCGACGACGATGGATTCTCAGGATCTCCCGCCTCCGGCGATGCCGTCACCTCACTGTTCGGCAAGTCTGCCGTAACCATGACCGTGCCGCGGCGCGAGGTGTCGGCGAATTCCGCACCGGACCGGGTAACGGCCGCACTTCTCGAGATGCTCGGTGGCTGGCCCCAGGACAGGGTCGATATGACCTCAGCGGCAGTGCACGACCTGCTACGCCGGGTGTTCGACCACCCACGCACCACGGCGGAAGCGGCTGCGACGGTGACCCTGAAAGTGCAGGACGGCGCAGCGGCGGTCGAGGTTTCGAGCGAATACACCGACCGGCCGCTGACATTCCGGCTGAGCCGGGACGACGGGTCGGGGATCGTCACCGCCGGATTGTCGGTGCCACTGGTGAGCCGTCCGGAAAAGGGCGGATTGCCGTTCGCAGAGGTACACACCATGGTCGGCCGGATAACGGGTCTCGCGTTCGAGTCGCAGCGCGAGATGATCCAGCGTGCGGTCGCGTACTTCGGTGAACGAAGCTTGGACAATGGATATGACCTGGATCCCGTCCGTCTGCCTTGGGTGGAGTTGACGGTCGAGGTCGGCGAATCGGGCAGGTCGTCGTTGCGGCTTGCCGTGGCCAACCGGTCCCAGCAGGACTCGGTGACGATCACCGCCACCCCCGACGGTACCGGCGTCGTGATCTGGCGCTACCTCGACGACACCACCGAACCGCATCACCTCGACGACGCAGTGCGTTTCCTGGTCACCGAACAGTCCGGCGGGACCGAGCACGTGGCGGCCGCGGCGAGCGATATCGCCGTGCGAGTATACGGCGACCGCGCCGAGTCGCACGTGCACGACCGGGGTATGGGGCTGGAGGTGCGGATCGAGCCGGACGGGCAGAACCTCGGAATCTCGGTGTGGCACCATGGCAGACATACCTCGGGAACCGTCCCGCTGCACCTGAATGAAACGTATGGTGCCGTTACCGATCTGGCCGGCCTCGGCGACCGGGTGGCGGAGTTGGCGACCACCTTGGGCTTGCCGGTAGACCCGCAGAAACCGGAATCCGTCCGGGCAGCGCTGGCGGCTGTGCGGCTGGATCGAACGTGGCGCGTCGAGCGCTTCCGGACCGCTGCGGAGCAATACCTCGACGGTATCGACGACCCCGCGCGTTGGGCATCGTTGCACATGCTGATCACTGAATACGGCGGAGCGGAAACACCCGGCGAGTTGGACGGCCTGGTGCGCTGGCTCAACCAAGAGTACGGGGATCCAGCACAGGTCGTGCCCGATGCCGAGGAGTTCGGTAAGCGGCTTCGGGTGGTCCTGGACTGGCCTTCGGAACTGCCGGACTCGGGCATGGACCTGCGGACCGTACTGTCGGCGATTTCGCGTTATCGCGCCGAGGACGACCTCGATCGCTACCCGCCGGGTATCGACCAGTTGCGTGAGTTCGCCGGGTGGAGCGCGACGCTGCACCGGGTCATGGATCTCACCGGCGCACCGGCGGACACGGCCAGAATGCTCATTCCGGCACTCTTCGAGGTGGAGCGCCTGGTCCGCGCACGTTACGATCTGGACGAGTCCGCCCGGGTCGACCCGGACCTGATCCGCGAACTCGCGCATGTCACCATCGCTGCCCACCGCGGTGAATCGGTCGCCGACAGCTCACCGGACGAAGTCCGTAAGTTGTTGGATGCGGAGCTGATCTTCCAGTTCTATGGGCTCGGCAGACGCTTGGACGCGCTGCACTCCGCAAGCCGCGGACACCTCGAACACACGGTGATGCTCGGCGAGATCGCCCGCCTGCAAGATCTGATCGTCGAGCAATGGCCGCAGGCAGAGGGGCGGTCCTTCCGATTTTTCGAATTCGTCACACAGCAATATGCGCAATCATGGGATCCTTACCACCTGGTACTGCGCTACCGGAGCGTCCGCGACGAGGCACCGGACTATGTCGTCGGCTCACTCGACGAGTTGGCAGAACGCCCCGCCGATCAGACCGATCAGACCGATCAGCAGGACGGCTTCGAAGCCGACAAAGAATGGGGCGCAGGCGAATATGTTCTGCGCAACTATGTCGGGGAGTGGGTGGACGGTGTCTTCACACCTGCGAACCATGACCGACCGGGCACGCTCGTCCCGCCCCGGTTCCGCTACCGGATCTTCGGCCACGACCTCGCATTGATCGATGCCATCATCCGGTTCCTGAAAGCCGAGGGATTCGGTCCGGGACAGTTCGAGCACATCGGAAACATCGGGGGCGGCAACGCGCTCGGCTATACGCTGGCTCTCGCCCCCTTCGTCCGGAACAACGTCGAACAGCTCATCTACGAGGGCAACGCCGACGAATGGCTCTACGCCCAAGCGATGTACGGTCCCGGCCCGGGGATGCAGAAATATGTCGACTCTCACGGCATCCCGCGAATGTTCAACACTCGCACGATCTGGCGGCAATGGGTACCCGCGAGCGCTGAGATCATGGCCCGCTACTACCCGGATCACGAATCCGCCGTAGCGGACGCCCGTTCGGACGAGCGAGCCGATGCCGTCATTTCCGACGTGTTGAGCGAGTCCATACCCACCGAGGGAAATGTCTTCGCGCTGCAGGACGGACGCTGGGCGGCGACCGAAATGACCTTTGTCCACGATTCGCTCAGCTGGGAACTCGATGTGGCGCTGGGAGCCTTCGAGCGTGCTCTGGCAGCGGCCACCGAATGCTCGATCGTGGCATTTGTGATGAACGACCAGGACGAGGCGGGTCCGGAAGGTAAAGGCAAGGGTTACTACGCGGGCGAGGAATTGTTCCCGAATACGGCCTACCTGCGGCAGCCGTATCTGAATATCCTGCGCCAGGATCCGCGGGTGAAGTCGATCCGAGTGCTCGAATCCCACGACTTTCCGGGCGGAGAGGAACAATTCTCTCCGGACGAGCACGGCCTCGCGGCGTGGGTGGTCACGTTCTATTCGCCGGAGGAGATGGCGAGCAAACGGTCTCGTCCCGCACGGCCGGCCGAGGCGTGGCATATACCGATCTCCGACGAGGTCGCCCCGGACGCGGCGATTGCGGTGGTCAAGGATCTGGTACGCGACGTCATGATGGGTAGCTCCGCCGCCGACCTGGAAGCTGTGCAATCCACAGCCGAGGAACTGGCCTCCGAGGTGCTGCCGCGGCTGAGCGCACCGGCGGAATTCGTGGTCCTAATCGACAGCGAGGGGGTGGTGCGGCTCGAACTCGCCTACGCCGGGGGTGCTGTCGCAGCCGGTAGACTACAGCCCGAGCCGCTCGGCGATACGAGCAACTACGCACCGGCGATGCGCGGTGTGTTCCGGGCGGGCCGGGGCAGCGACGGCGGCAGTCCTGACGACGCACGCACCCCATCCTTGCCCAACCGGTCCACAGGATCTCCGGGCTCCGACAGCATCGGTGCGAGGCCACGGTCCGAGCAACCGGGCTCCGGATCGAACGATCGCGAAATGGAAATGCGGACGCAGGCCGAAACTGCGCGCAGGGGCTCATCGAATAACCGGGGCCGGAGTCCGAACGACCCCATCGGGTCTCGGCCCGGTCACGAATCGAATCCGGACCCACACGCGCAGTCGTCCCCCGAACAGCAGTCGTGGAACCGTGGTCAGGACAACCCGATGCGGGGGATGAACGACGCGTTGAGCCGGGACGGCTTTTATCTTCCCGCACTCGGTTTCGACGACGGTGTACCGCACCACCCGGAGCGGACAGTGCCGTTGGCCGGGGCGCAGTTCGCCGCCGATATTGCCTGGCGGAAGTTGCGTGAAGGGCGTGCCGAGCACCCGGCGGACTCGCCCGACAGGTCGCGGGATCTCGACGCGGCCGACCAGCTCTACGCGCGGTTGACCGATGCGCGCCGGGAACACACCGCGGCGCTGCTGCGGTATGGGTACTGGGACGCCCATACCGTGGACCTGAGCGGATGGCGCGATCACGACATCGCGGAAAATGATTTGTTCTGGCTGTCCTACCGGCAGGCCGACCCCGGCGAACGCGCGCAGCAGCGGGAAGCCGCCCGGCAGTATCGGGAAGCGCGCGATCGGTTGGCCGCGGCGGACCGCGATCTGACGCGGCTGGTGGAGGCAGCGGGGATCGACCCGCGACGGGCCGATCTCGGACGGCACGCGAGCCTGGTCGGGGCGCTGCAAACGTTTGCCGACCTGGTCGGTGCGGACTGGGTTCGCCGCCCCGACCACCCCGATTTCGGCGCCGCACCCGACGATCTGGCCGACAGTGTGCGCGCCCGGGTTCTGCGTTACCCGGGGCAGACGTACCTGGCCTGGGAGTTGCGTCGACTGGGCCCGGGCGCTGCTGCGCTGGTGTCGGATACGTCCCGCGGGGACGCGGGGCAGTATGTGCTGTCGAATATCGATGGCACGATCGTGGAGATCGAACGCAGCACCGGAGTGCTGCGGGAATTCGCTCCGGAGGACGATTTCCGTTCGAAGGTGGAGGGTGTCTTCTTCGGGCCGGACAAACGACCGGTGCACCTTGTCGACGGGGCCTGGGACCGCATTCCCCTGTTCGACCCGGGCACGGCGCGACAGCGCGGTGCGGAAGTCACTCGGTTGCACACCGCGACCGCCGCGCAGCAGCAGGACGGATTGACCGAGCTCGCTGCCCGTCGGTCGTCGGTGGTCCTGAAGCAATATGTCACCACCGCCGAATACCGCCAATTGGCGACAAAGCTCGGTTTGGACCCGGATACGCTGAGCCGGCAGCAACTGGACCGGATGGCGCAGACCCCGCCCCCGCCTGCGGAGAAGCAGAGTCGGTTCTACCTCCCGGCGCCGGCCCCTCTCGCCGAGCGGTTGCCGGAGTTGGTCCGGATCGCCGCCGAACTCGACCGGCTGTCCGGGCAGGTGCGGGAGCTGGACGAGCAGATCGCCGCCGGGCTCGCGGGACGGCCGCAGTCCGAGCCCGGCCCGGCCGACCGGGCCCGGTTCCACGGTCCGGCGGTAGTGGCGCTGGCCATGGCGCTGTCCCACAACCCGGATATCCGTCCGCTCGGCGTGGACAGCGGCGACCACGGCGCCCCGGAATTCGCGGTCGCCGCGGCGCTCGGTTCCGAACCGCGCACCTTCACCGGCGGCATCGAGCAGATATGCCGGGTGGTGGCGGCGTTGGGTGACGGCGCGGCCGTCGTGCTGTCCGGTGCCGCCGGAGAGATCGGCGCGCTGGCCAATATCCGCGATCGGGTCGTGGCGGTCGGCCGCGACGGCGTGGTGCTGAAGGAGATGCCGCTCGACATACCCGGCGATAATCCGGAGGTGGCGGGTTTCGTCTTCACCGGGGCCGAAACCGCCGTACACCCGATGGCCGCGGACACACGTGCGCAGCTGACGGAGTTGGCCGCCCAGTACGCCACGGCATCGAGAGCGGGGGATCCGGAGACAGTGGAGCGGGTCCGCCGGGCGGCCGACCTGTTGTGTTACGGCCCCGGCCGGAGTGAGCCGGTGCAGTATGGCACCGGCTACCGCCGGACCGACCGGTCGCCGTTCGGGAATCTCGACATCACCGTGCTGCCGGAGCCGCTGGGACGGCTGTGGGAGCAGTTGCGCACTGTCGAGGTCCACGGGCGCCGTGAGATGTCTGTCGACACCGACGGTATGTCCTGGTCACAGATCGACGACCTGCGCGAACAGCTGCGGGCACTCGATCCGGCCTTGGCTCGTGCCGGCTGGAGCGGGTGGGGCCGGGCCGCACTTGCCGAGCTCGATCGAGACGCGGGTAAGGCAGTGATGGTACGCGCCGACCTCGAAACCGCACGACAGAGCGTGCAGTGGACCGAGCAGGGCTGGGTGGAAGTCACCAAGCGGCCGGTCGTCGCCGAGGAGGAGTCCGAGGCGGCCGATATCACCGACCGGATCGGCAGGCTGGAGCGTGAGCGCGATGAACTGATGAAACGACACGGTCTGACGCCCGGGGGAGCGCGGACCGAGCCAGGGAATTCACCCGGTGCCCCAGAGGTGCTCGAAAAGCTCACGCGTCAACGGGAATTCATCGACGGACAACTCGACCGGCTGGCTGTCCGAGCAGGGACCGACCTGACACGTCTGGACCAGGTGACGTTGCCCGAGGGCGAAGAACGGAAACGGCTCGAGCTCCGGCGCCATCAGGTCGAGCTGGCGCGGTTGGCGCAGATTCTGCGGCAACTGCGGCTGCTCCGACACGAACCGGGTCCGGTAGAGCCTATGCCGATGCCGCCGCGGCCGGCGCTGGGCGACAAAGGCCCGGCCGTCGCGGACTTCGGGCTGTTACAGGATCGGATCCGGCTGCTGCTCGGGCAGGTCGGCGAAGCGAGTGACCACGCCGGCGTGCCGCCGGATTCGGCGAGGCGGCGGGACGCGCGCCGGGCAGTGGACGAGCAGTGGCGCGCCTTGGCCGCGGCGTTGGAGGTGGATCCGGCGCAGTTGGCAGACCTGTCGGCGACCGTCCTCGACGACCCAACCCGGCTCCCCGCCGACGACGCCATACGGCCACTGGTCGAACGGTGGGGACCAGCGGATCGACAGCGCGCGGCGGCCGTCCGGAAGCGGGCCGAAGCGATCATCCGCCTCGACGCGGTGGTCGCCGAACTCCACGACGCACAGCAGGTACTCGACGACGAAGCGACCCGCCGCCACCACGAGCATCGGTATCGCAAGTCTGAAGGGGGCACCTGGCTCACCGACCACGCCAAGCTGGTGCCGGCCGAGCCCGGCAGGAAGCCCACGCTGCTCATCGTTGCCACGCACGGCCGGCACGAGCGGGCTCGGCGTGAGCTGGTTGCCGAGCATGCGGAGTTCGCCGGGGCATTGGCGCGCTCGTCGCCCTACAACGTCGCCTATATAACGGTCAGCCCGCGTGCGGACGGAGAAGTCGACTACCAGATCGAGAGCAAGGAGTACCGCCCGAGCAACGCCGAGATCGGCGCTCGGCTGATGATGGCGTACGCCGATGCCTTGCTCGCGGGTCGGCCGGCGGGTCCGATCGGATTCGACACCTGGATGGAGTCGCTCGGCGGGTTCAGTTCCTCGACCACCCTCGATGAACTGGAAGCGCGGATCGACATCACCGAGGACGTCGACGACACCAGCGCGCGTGCGGCCGTGATCCGGATGCTGACCGAGGAGCATCATCCCCGCGCACGGTGGCGGGACACACCCCCGGACCTCCCGGTCGCCACCACGTCGCACGAGATCGTGGTCGGCGGCGTAGTGATCCAAGTCCAGATGCGCGAGAACGGTGAGGCGAACAGGTGGAATCGGTTCGAACTCGCTCATACCTATCGTGCCGCGGATACGGACAAGGCCGTGGCGTGGATGTTCGCGGGAGGTCTGCGGGCCCGCTCGAAGGAGGCGCTGGCCAAAAAGGTTGCCCGGGCGCTCGGGAACGGCCGGATCGACCCGGCGTTCACCGGTGAGGGGCGACCGCCGGCGTCCGATTCGGCCTCGGATCGCGGCGGGCAAGGCGACAGCCCGATTGGATCTCGACCCGGCCAAGGCCCCTCGGACCGAGCGGCCGCCGACGCCGCGGGACCACTGGCGCTCTTGTCGGCTGCGCGCGCCGGTGACGAGACGGCAAGAGAGCGACTGTGGCAGCGGTTCTCCCGCGATATCGCTATGCGGGTCTCCGCAGGGGCGATGGCCGACCGACCCGATCGGCGCGAGCTGGTCGGGCAGGTCCTGCGGGAGGTCTTCGACCTCGCTTTCGATCCGAAGGGGCCCGTTGCGCCTGTGCGGGACGTCGAGCCATGGTTGCGCGCGATAGCTCGGGACGTAGTCGACCGCATGGTGTTCCGCCATGTGTGCACCGGTGTCGCCACGGTACTGCGAGGGAAGGGGATGGAGTCCAGTCCGGCATACCGCCTGCTGGTGGACCCGATCCCGGCAGCTGCCGCCCAGCAGGCAATGGCAGCGCTGGCCGCCACGCGGCATGACCAGCGGTTGCGGCAGACTTTCTGGGTGGGTGGCAGCCTGGCCGACGGCACGAATCTTCCGCAATTCGATCAAACTGCCGTTCTACAGCTGTTGCGCGTTGTGGCAGAGGCTGTCGGCAAGCACGTTCCGGCGATGCCGGAAGAATCCGACTCATATCCAGTGGACGCGGCACTCGACCAGATTTTCGATGCCACTCATTTCCCGCAGGTGGCACCGGCTGGTCCGCTCGGGGAAATATCGGAGCAAACGGATGAAGGCTCCGACCCGGGTGCTGCCCCGCCCTCGCCCGCGTTGCTGCGGGTGGCCCTACTCCGCGACCCGGACCTGGTGATACCGCATTTCGCGAGTCCGCCCGGACGGGAGGCACTGTATGCGGAACTGTACTTCGGATACAGCCGTCCCATCGACAAAGTAGCGAAAAGCACGGACAGCACCGAGAGCATGGTCAGCGACGGGCTGGAGCATATTGCCCAGGTGGCGGTCGGGAAACTTCCCCCGAAGTTGGTGGCGAGTTATCAGGAGGCGGTTGCAGACCACGCATCAACAATCGAGGGTGTGGCGGAGAAGGCCGGGACAGGCCCTGTCGAGGCCGATAATGCGCTCAACGGTTCTCCCGGTGTAGGTCCCGAGACGCGGCAGAAGGTGTACACGGCAGCTGACCAGCTCGGGTACCAGCGGAGCGACTTCATGCGGCTGCGCCGGGAATTGATGTGCGCTCTCATGTTCCATGATCACCAATCGTCCTGGGGACTGGATGGTCGAGTGCTGGCCGCGGCGACGATGTCCGATCTGGAGAGCGCGTTCGTTCGGCTGGGCATGCTCGAGCAGCAGGTGATCGTATCGCGATTCGAGGCGGTGCGGTCGGTTGCCGAGAGTGCGCAGCATTTGGACATATCGGAGCCCATGGTCCGGATGTTGGAGCGGACCGCGATGCGTGACCTGGTCGAGTCGTTGACTGCGGTGGTGGTTCCTGCGGTGGCCAGGGAGTTCGCTGCTCCTGCGGCTGAGGTGCGGTTCGCCGCGTTCGAGGCCATGGTGCGGTTGCGGCGGTTGGAGCGCGACTATCCCGGGGTGCTGCAACCGGCAGAGTTCGCAGAGGCGGCACAACTGCCCGATTCCGCTGTTCGCCTGATCAACCAAGTCCACGGCATAGTTTCGAAGGAGGACTCCGCCGGTGCGGCGTCGCGGGCCCTGGCGATCCTGCGGGTTGCCCTTCGCGACCCGGATCCTGCGATACCGCATTTTCCGGATCTGCCCGAACCGGAAGTACTGTATGCAGAACTGCACTTCGGGTACGGCTTGCCCATAGACAAGGTAGCGGCAAGCGCGGGCGTCGACCAGAAAAGCGTCTACGACCGGCTGGCGCGCTTCGCCCAGCTGTCTGTCGCGCAGCTTCCCTTGGAGATAGTGGCGAGGCATCGGGTTGCCGGTGCACACCGCACACTTACCACCGAGGATCTGGCGAAGACGGTCAGGGCAAGTTCGGCCAGGATCAAGGTAAGTCCGGCCGGGGTCAGCAGGGCACTCAACGGTTCTCCCGGCGTGGGCCCCGAGACGCGGCAGATGGTGTACGCGGTAGCTGATCGGCTCGGGTACCAGCGGAGCGACTTCATGCGGCTGCGCCGGGAATTGATGTGCGCTCTCATGTTCCATGATCACCAATCGTCCTGGGGACTGGATGGGCGAGTGCTGGCCGCGGCGACGAGGGACGAGCTGCATGGTGCGATCGGCCGACTGGGTGAGACCTCGGAGCGGGTGGTCAGATTGCGGTTCGAGGAGTTGCGGTCGGTTGCCGAGACCGCGGCGCGGCTGGGTATGGCGGAGTCCACGGTCCGGGAGTTGGAGCGGACCGCGGTGCGTGACCTGGTCGGGGAGTTGGCTGCGGTTGTGAAACCTGCGGTGGCCAGGGAGTTCAGTGCTCCTGCTGTGGGGGTGCGGTTCGCTGCGTTCGAGGCCCTGGTGCGGTTGCGGCGGCTGGAGCGCGACTACCCGGGGGTGCTGCAACCGTCACAGTTCGCGGAGGCGGCACAAGCGCCCAACTCCGCTGTTCGCCTGATCAACCAAGTTCTCGGCTCGGCTTCTGTTGCCGGAGAGGGGCAACCGCCCGCTGCCCCCACGCCGGCGCCGGACGGGTCGGCTGCGCGTCCACCGCGGGGTGGTGGAGCGGCGGCGGGGCTACCGCCGGAGCGCTTGTCCTTCGACGATCCAGGCGGCCACGGCCTCGACCGCACCGCGTCCGAGCCTCGCATCCCGGCGCGGCCCACACCGTGGAGCGGGGCTGCACAGCGAAAATCGGATGATCGAGATCCGCGCGGTGGGCCGACGAGATCGTCCGCCTCGGGAGATGCCGACGGCGCAATAGGCTCCCGGCCGGATCGGCTTCCGCCCTCCGATCCGAACAACCCACCCGAGCCCGGCCGGTCGAATATGCACGTCACCATGTTCCGGCCGCTCGGTGCGGTGAACGACGCACGCCCGAGCATGCCGAAAACGGTGGCCGAGGCCGCGACGCAGGAGGCGCTGCGACGCGGGCAGCAGCTGCAAGGGTTCAACAACTTCAACTACGCGCTCCCGGAGCTCGGTCTGTTCGCCCGGATGCGTAAGCCTTCCGAGGGCGTGGACCCGCGGGTGTTGCGGGAGTACGACACCCTGCGGCTACTGGCGAAGTACGAGGTGAAGAATGTGCCCCTGCCGTATGCGAGGCTGACCGATCTGTGTCTCGAGGACCGGTGGGTTGCCACCGAGTCCACACCGATCGTGCTCACGAATATGCTGCCGGGGCGGCAGGCCACCGCATCGGACTTCTACGACAACCGCGATGAGATACTGGCCGGTTTCCGCGGGCTGTGGGCGCAATTGGATCGGATTCCGGAATCGGAAATCCGCGAGCTGTTGCAAGAATCGATGCCCGAAGATCGGGATACCGCAGGGTTTTTCCGATGGATTATCGACAAACAGCGGCGCTTGTTCGAGGATCTGCTGCAAAATCCCGCGGCAGCACGGATTTTCGATGAGCTCCAGATTCCGCGCGATATGTTCGATCTGGTCGAGGCGATGGTCGAGGAGGCCGAACCCGAAGACTTCACGCTGCTGCACGGTGACGTCATTCCGGACAACACGCTGCTCCCGTTCGGGATGGTGGATTGGGATCTGGCACTGCTGGGCCCACGATGCTGGGACAAGGCGATTCTGGACCATCGGGGTGTGGCCGGGATCTTGTCCAGCGCCGATATGCCCGTCAACGTACGGATCGCCAGAGCGATTCTCGATGTGCAGCGGGTAGCGCATGACACCGTGCCCGCAATCCTCGGCCGGGAGATTGACCCCAGTCGTGACACCGCCTACATGGCCAGCTATGCCGCGGTGCTCGAGATGGCGGGCACATCCGCCCGGGGCAGTGCCGATCTGGTCCGACGGGCGTTGGGGCACGACCACCAGTTGGTCGTCGATACCGCGTCGAACCCGAGGGTGATCACAGTTCCGCTCCGTGAGGACGGACAGGCCTTCGACGAGCCCAGGATCCGGAACGTCACACACGCGATCCGAGGGTTCGTCCGTGAAACGATGAGCGACTGGCCCGGCTGGAAACAAAGCGCGGCCGCCGCGACCACCGCGCTGTCCGTCGGCGCAGCGTTGCGCACGTCCGTGGGCAGAGCAGTGCTCACGCTGGTCAGCACCAATGAACCATGGTGGAACCGGGTCACCCGGGTGACTGTGCTGGACACCGGCACCGAACCCGTCGCCCTCGATATTCCCGCCGGCGCCCGCGACTGGATCGGGGAGTTCGAGGACACCCGGCTCAGCGACAACAGCGAGGGATGGAACCGGTCCCTGACCTTCGTCATGCGCACGCGGTACTTCGGCACGGTCAGCGCGGACAAGACTATGACCGCCACGCGGGCGCCGGACCGGCTGATCGGCTCGGAGGTCGCCGGCCCACTGCGCAGGGCACGGGAATATTCGACGCTTGGTGAGCGCGGATCTCAGGCCGTGGCGATGACCGAAGACGAAGCGTCGATGTTGCGCGACCTGGCCTCGAGCACGCGCGCCTTCCGCATCGAGAGCCCTCATCGCTGGAGCACGGTCGTCGCCGATAGTTTCTTCCTGGTCGGCGATCAGCCCGCAGTCGCGCCCACCACCATGAGGGAGGCACAGTTGCTGGCGCTGCTGCACCGCCACGGGGTGACACGCGTGCCGCGCCCACTGTGCGTGCTCGAACCGCAGGCGCCGCATGACGGCTCGGCGCCGGTGATCGTCGAGGAGCGGCTGCCCGGGCACCCGGTCGCTGCCGCCGATTGGGGCCATGTGGTGGACGAGGTCGACGCTCCGGTGCAGACATTGCTGGAACAATTGCGGCAGGTCCCCGCCACCGCGCTGACCGACGGCTATCTCGTCGCCGACGATCCTGCCCGGCTGCTGCGCACATTGGTCGACGAGGACATGCGAACGGCAGCGGCACATGGAGACAAGCTTGCCGCCCATAACATTCCGGCCCAACCGTTCGCCCCGATCCTCGCGATGGCGCTTCGGCCGAAGCGATCCCAGCTGATTCCCGCTGCCCTCACCATCGACAACATCCTGTTCGTGAACGGCCGCGTATCCGGCTTCACCGGATGGCGACGGGTGATGTGGGCTGACCCTGACTTCGCTTGGGCGACACTGGGTTTATCGCTGGGCACCGAGCCCGGCGGCGGAAACCAGCGGGTGTATCGCGACTATCTCCGGATCAGTCGATTGCTCCGGGCGCTGGCCGAGTCGAAATCGGACAAGCTGTCCGCGGAGCTGCGCTCCGATCTACGCTTTGCCCGCGCGCTGTGGGACGCGGCCACCGATCCCGCATCGTAGGAGTCCGAACCGCGCACACCTGCCCGGCACACGCCGTGGGGCTGGGCTGCCGAGTTCCCATCGGATGATCGGCAACGGTGAGCCCCCGAAATGGCCGTTGTCGTGATACGGGTCGAGGATGGTTGTATGACAGCCTCGAACAACACCACCCCTCAACGGGCCGAGTTCCATGTGCACGGCGTCCGCCGTGACCCGCCCGATGCCAGGAAGATCGCAAGAGTACTCAACTGATATTCCGACTCTGTCCTGAACTAGGAATATCTCGCATCCCAATCCGACCTCTCGCCGAGCATCGTTGGCCCCGTGGCCGGCCCCCTGGCGCGACACGGCCGCCCTCGATCATGGCACCGGCAGATCAGGCGGTGACCAGCACGTCACGGCAGATCCTGCTCAGGTATCGCAAAGCGTCCTTGTGCTCGCGCGACATGAAGCCCGCCACGGGCCCCGCCGTTCGCCGCTGTGCGAGCCGGTGGAGGGTATTTATTCAAGGCCTGCAGTATTCGGAGCGGAGCGGTCTTGCGGCCTCGGGGAACCATCGGTACACGCGGTCGCGTCTTTCGTCGGTGCGCACATCCCGGTCACCGAGGTACTCGCCAGCCCAGGCCGTCGGTGGGTCCTGAACAGCGGGCCGCGGATGCGGTCGCGGATCAGCCGGTGCAGCAGCCGCGTGATGTCGGCGTCCCAGTACAAGTTCTCCGGAACGAATTCGGTGTGGGTTGCGCGCGAGGAGTGGTGCCTCACGCCCAGAGAGTTGCGTAGCCGATCCGAGAGCTCACTGCCTGTTCTGGGGCCTGTCCCGGCCGCCCCCGCGGTGTTGACTGTTCATCATGCCGGACTCGAATGCCCCTATGCCCCAGCGGCCCCCACCTCGGTGTTGGGGAACCCGGCGCTGTAAGCGCGTGTCGCTCATGCTATTCGGGGTGTCGGGTCGACGATGTCGGCTGGTGTGCCCGTGTTCGTGCAAGCCTGCCTATGACTCGTCGTTGACCGATGACCAGTGGGCGGTGATAGAAACGCTGCTACCGGCCGTCCCGAACCGGCGCCTGGGTGGCCGGCCCCGGGTGCACCCGCGTTGGCTGCTGGTCGACACCATCTTGTATGTGCTGTTCACGGGGTGCGCGTGCCGTTTGGTGCCGCACAACCTCGCGCCGTGGAACACCGCCTACAAGGTGTTCGCTGTCTGGACCGCTGATGGCACGTGGGCACGAGTGCACGACGAACTACGAGACCGGGTCCGTGACGTCGACGGGCGCGACCCGCAACCGTCGGCGGCGGTGCTGGACTCCCAATCGGTGCGCACCCACCAAAGGGGTGAGCAGATCGGTTACGACGCCGGCAAACGGGTGGCGTGGCCGCAAACGGCATCTACTCGTCGACACCGATGGGTTGCTGCTGCATGCCCTGGTGCATTCGGCCTCGGTGCAGGACCGGCCCGGTGCCCGCCAGGTGCTGGCCGGTATCCGGGCGCGGCTCCCTCTGCTGGGTTGGTCTGGGTCGACGGCGGCTACGTCAACACCGTCGACACCAGCCTGGTCGGATGGGCTGCGGTTACCGAGGGTCTCGAGATCGTGGCGGTGCCCCGCAACGCCGATGTGAAAGGCTTCCAGGTGCTACCCCGCAGGCGGGTGGTCGAGCGAACCTTCTCCTGGCTGACGAGGTGCAGACGATTGGCACGCGACTACGAACGCAAAACCGCCCACGCCGAAGCGATGATCCAGGTCGCGATGATCCGGCTCATGGCCGCCCGCCTTGCCGGTGAAATCGTGGAACCCTCCGGCCCGATCGAAACCGAAGCCGCCCGCCGGATAGCAGAGGACCTCAACAACTGACCAACAAGGTTCGCCAACATCTTCTCAGCCGCCGGATGCCTCCGTAACCACCAGGACCGGGCCGGCCGGGCGAGGTCTGTTGGCCGCCGCGATCCTTGTCGCCGGGGTCGGCGGGGTCTGTTCTCGTGGCACCCGTGGGACGAGGGGCCCGTACCGGAGCCGGCCAAAGATCCACACCACATCACCATCCAGAGCGTCGGTGAACCGCGTGACCCGACCGGGGACTCCGACGCGGACCGACCAGTGTGTTGCATGACCATGAGTGAGATCCGGCCGCTGCTGTCCGCCCGCGGATTCGCCGTGCCCGACCCGGCCGAGGTGCGGCTGCGCACGCGCTGGCGGAGGTGTTCACCCAAGCCCAGGCAGAGTGGGTGACGCTGCAGCTCGACGCCACCGAAACCCAGGTCCGACGCCCCGCTGCCTCCCCGGGCCGGGCGGCGGGCGTTCGTCTTCGGCAACAAGACCCTCAACACCGTCAAGACCAGCATCATCAGCGATGCTGCCGGGCGGGCCCTATGGGTCCGGCGCGACCCGTCCCGGACGCCGGCACGACCAGACCGCGATCACCACCGAGGGCATCGACGACCGCCTCGACCGCCACCCGCCGGGTCCGGATGTTGGTCGACGCCGCTACCGGGCCTGCGCCGCAACCACAAACGCCGGGGCATCGCCCCAACACCGAAGTCGCGCAAGCACACCGAAATCCTCACGGCGACAATCGATATGCGCGCGGGCACGCACACGGCACTCTTCTGGACGAATTCCGGTCGAACACGCCATCGCCGCGCACAAGAACTGGCGCGGCCTGCGTCGCTGACGCCCCCACCGCCACACGCTCCCGCAGACCTACCTTGCCGTCGCAGGGCTGGTCTCCGACCGCGACGTTACCCGGTAAACCGCCCGCCTCCCCATGTCGGCACGTCTCGATCTCAATAGCGGATCAAGTCGTAAGTCCTGGCCCCGATCTGCACACCATGCGCCGACAGCGCACGGCAGATCGACTCGATGCCATAGACCTGGCGGTACTCGTCGATGAACCCGCCGATCATCGGTGTCGCGGGTCGAGTTCCGAAGCGTTACCCGGCAGAGGATTGTGAACGCTACGCGGGTGGTTTCGAGGGCTTTGGGCAACTCAGAGCCTGACTGTTTTGCGCAGGTGAGCGATGGGCAGGAGCATCAGCAGGGCGAGTCCCCCCAGCAAACCGAAGCTGAGAGTGAAACCGCCCGTCAGATCGCGTAGTGCGCCCACCAGGAGCCCGGCCAGCGCCGCGCACCCATAGCCGACGAAGAACGCCATCGCACTGATACGCCCGGCATCTCCAGGGTCGCGGCCAACTAGTACGGGCAGGGCGAGAACTAGCGTGAACAGACCGCCGTGCCCCACACCCAACACTACGATCCACACCCACGCACCCGCGCCCGGCGCGAGGGCCAACCCGAGGAAGCCGATGCCGGTCAGCACCGTCATAGCGGCGAGTCCCCTCCAGGTGCTGCGGCGTTCACCCAGGAGCGCTGGCACGGCCAGCATGGCAACGACCTGAATGGAGATCATCACGGTCAGCATGACACCTGCGGTGGCTGCGTCACGGCCGGAGTCATCGTGTAGAAGGGGCGCAACCCAGGCAAGATCACAATAGTAGAGTGCGGCGTTGACGGCCGACAGGATAGTGATGCGCCAGGCCGTACCGCTGCGCCAGGGTCCTTCTCCGGTCGCAGGTCCGGTGCGGGCTTCGACACCGTCCAGGCTCAGCGAACCCTTACCGGCGGTCCATAACACGGCACCCGACAACGCGAGCACAGACCAGGAGGCGAGCGCTGCCGGCCAGGAGTCGAACGCATTGGCCAATGGTGCGGTCATTCCGGCGGCCACCGCGCCGCCCAGTCCGAGTCCGGAGGTGAATAGTCCAGTGAGTAGGCCGGCCCGGGCAGCGAAACGTGACTTGATCACAGCGGGCAGCAGAGTTTGGACAATGGCGATTCCTGCTCCGACGATCGCCGCACTGCCCAGCTGCCACCATACAGATGTACCGAACAGTCGAGCCCCAGTGGCCAAAGCAATGATGATCAGTCCAGCGAGAACGCCGGACTGTAGCCCATATCGCCTCCCTGCGTAGGCGCCCAGCGGTGCGCACAATCCCATGGCCAACGTCGGGACGGTAGTCAACAGCGACACCTCGGTCGCTGAGAGGTCCAAGTCGGCGCGGATGTCGTCAACCAAGGGCGAGACCGCCGCGATAGCAGGCCGCAGGTTCGCCGCAGCGACGAACAATGCCAGGGCAGCCAACCCCAGGGACGTGCGACTGGATGGCACGGTTTTCAGCATCAGTGCACTCCAACGATCGAGCTCGAACCCGATGGGCCGCAACAACTGAACCTGAAGCTTCCCGCAGGCATGGGCACAAGCGCGGAGCATGTCCGCAATACGGCAACCAGGTGGCTCGTCCGGCTGCGGCCGACCAGGGTTGTTGTTCGGCCGCCGACCAGCGCGTGACTTGGTGAGGAGGAGCACTGTGTCCCCAGGGCAGCAATCTGTTGCACCCGGTGTGCTTGCAGGGCGGACGGGTATCGCCGTTGATCCCTCGGTTCGTCGTTGAACCGCCGCCCTGCAGGCGTAACCGTGACGGAAAACGGAGATGCTCGTTGAACTGCGTGAGCCTCGCCGAACGCAGTTGGGCCGTCGCGTGGGTACCAATCGCTCGTTCCGGCCTGGCGAGGCTTCAGCCACTCGGCTTTCACGTAGGAGGTCCGAACACAAGCGCGCAGCTCATGCTCCACCCATCTCCGGAACCGGTCGGATTTCGCGCCAGCCACAGGGATCGAGCCAGGGTCGGATCGCTGCCCAGTCTTCGCCGGTGAGTTCCACTGTGCCATTCTCGCTCCGACTGTTTTCTCTCTTCTGCCGCCGCAGAGAAGTGCTGACACGCACGTCGCGTTCAGACCTGTTGTGCACGGTCATCAGCAACCTCCCGATCGTATTGTCCGGCCTCGTAACGCAGGACCGCCTCTCGAGCTTCTCCTGGTCCGAGGACACTATGAGAAAGTAATTCCCGTTCCGCGTCAGGGCAGGTATGTTTTGCCCATTCGTATGCGTAAAGGGCTCTTCGCAGCCAATGCGTAGGACTGTCGCCGAACGAGCTGTGCGGATACGGATCGTCCATAACAAGCGCTTCCATTGCTGCCTCGAATCCGGCAGGATTCACCATGATGTCTCGATCCTTCATCGTTATCCCTCTCCTAAGTTCATAAAGGGGCGCGGGCCAATTTTTCGGAAATTGTTGGTTCAACCTCCTTTCGGGAACGAATCGGACAGGTTGCGTGGGGAAGTTGTGCGCTCCTTCCGAAGACGTGAGTTGCCGAGTATTCGCGATATTCCATCACCGACGGTTCTGTTCTTCGTCGACCCGGAGCTGGCCTGAAGTGCATTGAGTGGGCGAACGCCACTCCGGGTGGCGGGACGCCCGGAAACCCGGGCATCCCGCCGGTTTCCGGCTACAATGCGCCTTGCGGGGCAGGTGGGTTGACAGTGTTGAAGAACTGAATACCTGCGGCTACTGCGGCCGGTACACCGACAACAATCATTCCGACCATTCCACCGATGGGGCCGGTGACCGCTGCTGTGGACACGCAGCCGCCGAGGAATCCCGGGATGGCGAGCACCCCGACGGTCGGAACTCCTACGGCAGCGCCGACTGCCGCACCACCGGCAACGCAACCGATGCCGGCACCGATCGCGGTGCCGATCAACGTGCCGAGCGCAACGCCCAAGGAAAGCTGCATGAAGGCATTCGAAATCGCTTGGTTGAACAACGCATCGGAAGCGGCGTCGACATCTTTCAGCATCGGTTCTGTGGAGGTGGGCTGCGCGTCGGCCGGATCGGTACTCGGAGTCAGAGTCGCTGTGCGACCATCGATACTCGCCGCGATCGGCCAGTCCTTCCCATCTCGTTGATAGGTGAGTGGGATCCCGCCGACTACATTGCCCGCAGTGTCGAGCACCCGGAATTCACCATCTTGTACGGACAGTGATCCCAGATCGGTACTGAATACCACAGACCGGCCGACGACGCTGCCCTTATAGTTGATGCCCGGAACGATCGAAGTGTCGATCACCGAACCGGCTGTCGAGCTTTCCGGATTCGCGTTCGCAGTACCGCCGGTCAGCGCGAGCGTAGTGGTCGCCGCGATTGCCATTATCGCGGTTGCGCCCGTTCTCTTCATGGAAACTCCTCGGTTGTGGATGTAGAAATAGTTTGCGCAGGTTTCGAGATCATCTGATTCGAGTACGGAACACTAGAGGTGAACCGACTGCAGATGGGTGTACGCGGCCAACCCCTCGGGCCCGAACTCGCGACTTGCTCCGCTGTCCTTCACGCCGCCGAAAGGAATAGCCGGGTCCGGTATGTATCCGTTTATTCCGATCGTGCCGGTGCGAACACGACGTGCGACCGCCAAGCCGCGGTCGAGGTCAGCGGTCCATACAGTGCCTCCAAGTCCGTAGTTCGATTCGTTCGCGAGTCGGACGGCCTCGTTCTCGTCCGAATAACTGGTAATGGTCACGACCGGTCCGAAGACCTCTTCTTGTGCGATACGGGACGAGTTGTTGACGTCGGCCATGACCGCAGGTGTTACGAACCACCCCTCGGGCAGGTCCGCGGGGCGGCTTCCTCCGGTCGTCAGCTTGCCGCCGTCGGCGATTCCCATCGAGAGATAGGATTCGAAGCGGTCCCGTTGGCGCGCGGTGGTCAATGGTCCCACTTGGGTGTCCGGCGACAGCGGGTCGCCGACAGTGAGTGTGGATACGAACGAGGTCAATTGTTCGACGATTTCGTCGTATCGGGATTCGGGGGCGAGCACGCGGGTTGTTGCATAGCAGCACTGCCCGTTGTTGAGAAGTGCTGCGCCGAAGAAACTCTCGAGGTGGTCGGTCATGTTCGCGTCGTCGAGCACGATGGCCGCGGACCTCCCACCGAGCTCGAGGCTCACCGGACGCAGCAGCTGACCGCAAACCGATGCGATGGCGCGCCCGGTATCGGTGGACCCGGTGAACGCGACTTTGTCCACTCCAGGATGCGCGACAAGGTACTCCCCAAGGGATCGACCACCAGGGACGATGTTCACGACTCCTGGAGGCAGCCCCGACTCGGTGATCGCTCGCGCGAGCACCATGCTGTCCAGCACGGTTTCCGGTGAGGGTTTCAGCACCACCGTGCAGCCTGCGGCCAAAGCGGGCGCGAGTTTGGTGAAGGCCAAGGTCTGCGGGAAGTTCCACGGGACGATTGCCGCAACCACACCTATCGGCTGCCGGAGGACTCGGACGTCTCCGCCCAGGTATCCACGCCGATTGTCGTCGCCCTGCTCACGGATGAGGCCGGCGAAGTATCGCAACGTCGCCACGGGCATACCGGTCTCCAGTTGCCGAGCGAGATTGATCGGCATGCCGTTTTGAACGGTGACGCTGTAAGCGATGTCCGAGGCGTGCGCTTCGAGGGCTGTCGCGAGTGCGTCGAGACCGGCTGCTCGGCGTGTGGGAGACCAGGCTGCCCATCCTTCCGGATCGTTGAATGCCCGCTGCGCCGATTCGACGGCGTAATCGACTTCCCTGTGGGCCGAGCTCGGAACGGATCCGACGCGCTTCCCTGTCGCCGCACCGATGACATCGATTCGCTCAGGGGTCGATGGGGCGGACCATTCACCATTGATGTACAGATAGTCGTAATCCAGCGTATTCATAATTCCTCGAGTGGTTTTGCGGGTTGTGCACGAAACGTGAATTGGGCCATGTCCGGGCTGGTCGCCATGAGCTTCAGGGTTCAGGGGGTCGGCGGTGGACTACTTCCGCAGGACGCGGCGTGAAGGCCTCGATCCGGAAGAGGTGATCTTCCGGGAACAGCCTGATCTGCCGTTGCGCTCACAGGGTTCTCGTGAAACTCTCCGTGGAAAGTGACGAACGAGTCGACATGCTCTCGTGTAGTGCGATGGTCGGCCAAACGGTGCTTGTGGTCGGCGTAGCCCAGCGCCAGGCCGCAAACGATGAGATGATCCTCCGGAATACTCAGCTGCTCGCGAATCACGGGGTAGAAGTCGATGAGCGAGGCCTGTGGGCAACTGTCCAGGCCGACACTGCGGGCAGCCAACATGAGGGCCTGGAGGAAAAGCCCGGCGTCGACGAGAGCACCGTAGTGTGGGCCTTTGGCCACGGTGAGCACAATGCCTACAGGCGCGCCGAAGAAGTCGTAGTTTCGTCGATGATGTGCCAGGCGACCGTCGAGGTCGGTCTCGTCGAGGCCCAATGCATGTTTGTAGAGGCCTTCGCCGAAGCTTCGGCGACGGGACGCAAAGGGCTCGGGCCAGTCCTCAGGACTTGGCTGGTAGTCGTATTCGCGTGTGTGGACTCTCCCGCCGTTGTCATGCGCTTTGACCATTTCTGCGGTCAGCCGCGCTTTTGCGGTCCCTGTCACGACATGAACGCTCCACGGCTGTGTGTTGGAGTTGCTGGCCGACAACGCGGCCAGCGCGATGAGTGACTCGACCTGTGCGCGGGAGACCGAGCGGGGAAGATAGGCGCGGGTGCTCCGCCTGGAGGAAAGTGCCTGCTCGACGGTGAGCACAGCGGGTTCCGAACCGACCGATACCGGGGTATCGCCCTGCTTGTGTCCAGTGTGTTCCTCGATCATGTCTGCTCGCCTCAGTTATCCCCGGGCGGGGTGATGTCGTAGGAGATACGGCCGGCGGGGAGGTAGAACAGGGCGATCAACGCGCCTCCGCGAACCTCCGGGTAGTGATGGCTGCCGGGCTCGGGAGCCGTCCACCCTGCTCCGCACCACCCACGCGGCCCCGCGAGTTGTGCGTCGCGAGTAAGCGGCACCACGAGGTTGAGTTCACCGTATGGGTGCTGGTGGTACTGGCCGCGGTAGCGCGGCACACTGTTCATGTAAACCGCTGTAATGCTGAAGTAGTGGAGCTGTTCGGACGGGGGCGCAATCCGGCTCCGTCGATAGCGCGGACCGTCGACCTCGATGTTGGCTGCCCACCCGTCCTCGACGCCCTGAGTGATCAGCTGCGCGAGTCCCTGGTACAGACTCGTCTCCGGTCCGTACTGCGTGTTGAGCCATGTCTCCAGATCGGCGCCGGCGGTACGGTTCTTGACCTCTTCGAGAAACGGAATACTGCAGTCGATCAGATCTTGTGGAGAATTCATTTGTTGCTCCTCAGATGAAGTGCTCTGACGTGATGGAGGCGGGGTCCGGAAACGATTTCGCTCGAAGCTCTGGCCCGAGACGCGGTACGAACGCGAAGCGTGGGAAGGTAACTACCCGGACAGCACCTGCAAGACCGGTGGTAGCCGAAGGAAGAGTCCGGTGGACTGTGGCCGACCGAATGGTGGTCACGGAAACACGCTGGTTTCGGTCAGGAATCTGCATTGAGCATTCTCTTCGTCCAAGGAATCGTGAGTGCGTAGACAGCTGCGACAACGAGGGCGCCGAGCGCGACGGTCAGGAAGTAGTTGAACTCGGTGGCCGGGTCATAGGATTTCGCAATAATTCCGCCACCCGAGGATCCCAGGGCGATCGACAGATACATCAGCGACACCGTTTGCGTCCGGAAGGCTGTGGGAGCAATCTCTGTCGCCAGAGACAGTTGGACCGGCGCCACGAACAGCTCCGACAAGGTGAAGACCAGCAGGATGCCGATCAGCGTGATGGGTGCGATGACAGCGCCACGGCTGGCTGCGGTCGGAAGGAAAAGAAGGAATGCCAGGACTATCACCAGTAGCCCGATCAGGAACTTCACAGGGGAAGAAGGCTGTCGGCTTCCGAGCGAAGTCCACAGAGCAGCGTAGGCCGGTCCGATGGCGATAACGAAGGCCGGGATCACCGAGTTGAAGAACTCGGGCGGAATCGGGAATCCGAACGCATCGAGGTTCACCCTTTCCGCGGCGTACACCTGCACGACGGTGAACTGCTGGTGATACAGGGCGAAGAACACCGCCACTGCGATAAACAGTGGAATCAGTGCGCGGACCCTACGGCGCTCAGCGGTATTCGTCTTCGGGCTTCGGAGCATGATGACGAAGTAACTCACCGAGGTAAGCGCCACGATCACCGTGACGATGAACCCGAGGTTGTCCAACGTCACGATGCCGAGCGCGGTAGCCGCCGCGAACACCGAAATGCACAGCACGATGGCGGCGGCAACGGACGCGACCGAATCACGCGGCAACGGATTCGGGGCCACCCGACCCGCCGGACCGATACGCTTCCGGCCAGGAGCATACAGCGCCAAGCCGAACGCGAGACCGACAGCAGCCAGGCCGAATCCGAAATGGAAGCCCAGATGGCTTCGTACGAGCCCCGTCAGCAGCGGCCCGGCGAGCGCACCGACATTGAGCCCGGTATAGAGCAGTATGAATCCTGCATCTCGCCTGGGATCCTTGTCCTTATAGAGAAGTCCCACCGACGAGGGAAGGTTGCTCACCGAACCTCCGGTGCCCACAACCAGGAGCGAAAGACCCACCGCAAGCCCGAGCATGCCCGGCAGAACGGCGAGCGCCAGATGACCGAACATGATCGTGAAAATGCTGTAGTACAGCGTGCGTTCCGGGCCGAGTAGCCGGTCGGACACCCAAGCTCCGATGACGGTCGCACAGTAGACCAGCGCACCGAAGGTCGCGGTGAGGGAGATAGCCGTCGAAGTCGCCAGCCCGAGCCCGCCATCGGACACCGAGAAGTACAAGTAGTACATCAGGATGATCTGAGTTCCGAAGAACGAGAACCGTTCCCAGATCCCCAAGCCGGCGAGGTTCATGATTGCACGTGGGTGACCGAGGATAGTTCTCTCTTCGACGAGTGTCTCTGAGGTCGAAGTGACCATCAATTCTCCTTCTTGTGCGTCCGACGTGTCGGACCTCGCCGGCCCAGCAGAAAAGCACCGCATGCTGCCGTGTGCGACGAAGGGCATAGAGCCCACTTGCCCTCGCCGACTGTTGCGACTGTGGCCCACACCGCGACGGGGCGATGTCGACCGCCTCGGGACCAGGCATAGCGAGAGGGCTCGCGGAATGGAGGCCCCTGCGGGCACGGTAGTGGCTACGGGCCACTGGTTGCCGAATAAATTGTGTGAGTTCGATTAACGAACATCAGTCCGTTTATCGGATATGATCCTAAGCACAGAGTGACCATGATCGCAATGCCCGATTTGTACGCCACGCCCGAGCGCGGTGAGTCAATGAACGGCTGCTAACAGGTGGCATTCCGGAGTGTCGGGCGATCCGCGACGGCATGGGCATGAATGCCGTTGACATCGGCCGGTGCTCACACGTACTTTTTAATGATCGCACTAATGTGCGCTAATCGAACAAGTGACTTTGACGAACGGGATCCCTCAGATGGACGCTGTACTCGGCAGGCTCGCTGAAGCGATGCCTGAGCTCGAAAACGTCTACCGCGACCTGCACGCTCATCCGGAGTTGGCGTATGCCGAGTACCGGACAGCAAAGATCGTCGCGGACCGCCTGCGTGTCGATGGATTCGACGTGTACGACGGAATCGGCGTAACGGGCGTGGTCGGTATCCGGCGAAACGGCGATGGCCCCACAGTTGTGCTCCGCGCCGATATGGATGGCTTGCCGGTCGAGGAACAGACCGGACTCGACTACGCGAGCACAGCGACCGGGTTGAGCGAGAAAGGCGAGGTTGTCCCATTGATGCATGCCTGCGGGCATGATGTCCACGTGACTTGCCTGCTCGGCGCCGTGCAGGTGATGTCCGCTGCCGCGGATCGATGGTCCGGGACGTTGGTGGCATTGTTCCAGCCGGCCGAAGAAGGCCGCGGGGGCGCCCGCGCGATGATCGACGACGGCTTGTTCGACCTGATCGGTAAGCCCGACATCATTCTCGGTCAGCACGTCTTTCCGACACCCGCGGGCACTGTCGGCTACCGCTCGGGGGCGATTCTCAGCGCATCCGATGCCTTCGACATCCGCGTCTTCGGCCGCGGCGGGCACGGCTCTCAACCACACTCGACCGTCGATCCGGTGGTTCTCGCTTCGTCGATCGTCATGCGTCTGCAGACCATCGTTTCCCGGGAGATCGCGCCCGCTGATCGGGTAGCGCTGACCGTAGGATCGATACAGGCGGGCAGCACCGGAAATATCATCAGTGACCACGCCGATTTGATCGTCAGTGCCCGATCCTTCGATGAAGGCGTCGCCGAGCGGGTCGTCGCCTCGATTCGCCGAATAGTCGAGGCCGAATGTTTGGCATCGAATTCACCGAAGCCACCCGAGTTCGTCGAGCTGGTCGGATTCAAGCCGACGATCAACGACGCCGAGTCCACCGATCGAGTAGTCCAGAGCCTACGCGCTCGACTCGGAGATGAGGCCGTGGTCGAGGTCGAACCATACATGGGAAGCGAGGATTTTCCCGAGTTCGGCCGTTCCTCCGGTGCGCCCTACGTGTTCTGGATCCTCGGCGGCACGGATCCCGACGCATACGCTGAGGCCGAAGCAAACGGCACGCTGGATTCCGCGATCCCGACGAATCACTCTCCATACTTCGCGCCCGTCATTCAGCCCACACTTACTACCGGCGTGACAGCCCTGGTGGCAGCTGCAATGGAATGGCTGAGCACGAACCGTCCGCCGAACGGGAGAGAAGGGTGAATCCCGCCGACAGCCCACCGTCGGCGATCATGCACAGCTTCGCCAGTGACAACGTCTCGGGAATCCACCCGGAGATCCTTGCGGCGATTGTCGAGGCCAACAGCGGCCATATGGGAAGCTACGGCGCCGATCCGCACACCGCACAGGCGGAATCACTGCTGTCCGAAGCGTTCGGCGACGGAAGCCGGGCATATCTGGCCTTCACCGGAACCGGGGCCAATGTCATCGGTTTGAGTGCCATGCTGCGCCCGTACCACGCTGTTCTGTGTTCGCGCGACGCCCACATCCTTACCGACGAGTGTGGTGCGCCACAGCGCTTCACGGGCGCAAGCATCGTCGGAATCCAGGCCGAGCACGGTCTGCTCTCGCCGGAAATCCTCGAGGATGCCTGTGCCGGGATAACACGCGGAGAACATCAGTCCCTGCCTGCGGTGGTGTCTTTGACCAACGCCACCGAACTGGGTGCAAGCTACCGGCCGGCCCAGATCACAGCGATTGCCGAATGGGCCCACCGCAGGGGTCTGCTCGTCCACATGGACGGGGCACGCCTTGCCAATGCTGCTGCCTTTCAGAACTGTTCGCTGGCCGAGATCAGCACCGCCGCCGGAGTGGACGTGGTGTCGTTCGGTGGGACCAAGAATGGCCTGCTGGCCGGCGACGCTGTGGTTTTTGCAGGCACTGCCGCAGGCACGGAGTTGGCTTCGGAAATTCTTTACGTCCGCAAGCAGGCTACACAGTTGGCGTCGAAGATGCGGTATCTGAGTGCTCAGTTCGTGGCGCTGCTCACCGACGAACTGTGGTTCCGAAACGCCCGAGACGCCAATACGGCAGCACAGAACCTCGCAAGCCGGCTCGCAGGTATCCCTGGGATAGAGATTGTGCATCCTGTGGAAGCGAATATGGTTTTCGCATCGATGCCACTCGGTCTGGTGGACCATTTCGCCGATGGTATCCACGGCTACCTCTGGGATCGTGCTACCCGAGTGGTCCGGATGGTGTGCTCCTTCGACACCACGCCCAGCGATGTCGACAGACTCATCGGCAGGGTGCTGTCCCTCTCCACCACGGCACTACAACAGCCGACTCCGGTCGCCGCAAAAGGGGCCGGACGCCGGCCCCGCCAGCGCAAAACACCGACAACCAACCCAACAACCCGAGGTAAGGAATTGTGATGAGCAAACACTGGGACATGATCGTGGTCGGTGCCGGTTCCGCCGGCGCCGCGCTTGCTGCGAGGTCAGCCGACAAGGGAAAGCGAGTCCTGCTGCTCGAGGCCGGGCCCGATTATCGGTCAGCGCAGATGCCGCCGGTTTGGCGATCGCCGAATCCGATGCGCGCTTTGCTGGAGCCCAGCGCCGGTGACTCGCTGAAGTGGGAGAACCTCACTGCGAGCCGAACCGACAACCAGGAACCGTCGCTGTTCTGGCGCGGTCGGGGCGTCGGGGGAAGTTCGGCAATAAACGGCCAGATAGCAATTCGGCCGCCGATGGAGGATTTCGACACGTGGGCCAGTTGGGGTTGCGAAGGTCTGGCCCGCGATGAGGTGCTTCCATATCTCAACCGGTTGGAAGACGATCAGGAGTTCGGTGACGCCCCGTACCACGGACGTGGCGGCCCCACGCCCATCTACCGGACACCACAGTCGGAGTGGGGAGCCGTGGACAAGGCGCTGGTGGCCGCCGCGCGAGCGGCGGGTTTCCCTTGGGCACCTGATCTGAACGCGCCCGGCGCAACCGGAGTTTCGCCGTACCCGATCAACTCCTCGAATCATCAGCGGGTCTCCACCAACGACGCCTATCTCGAACCGCGGCGAAGCAATGAGTTCCTGACGATCTGGGGCGGCTCACTCGTCGAGCGAGTGCGGTTCGAGGGTGACCGAGCAGTTGGCGTCGACGTCGTGCGCGACGGCTCTGCCCTCAGCGTGTTCGCCGACGAGATTGTGATCAGCGCCGGCGCGATCCACTCGCCGGCCATCCTGATGCGGTCCGGCATCGGCCCTGTGAGTGAGCTCGAGCGGCTGGGCATCGAAGTTCGAAACGATTTGCCCGTCGGAGTGGGCCTTCAAGATCACCCCACGGTATTCGTACAGATTCCCCTGCGGGAGGAAGCAGCGGCAAGAACACCGGATGACCGGCACACCAATGTGACCATCCGGTACACCAGCGATGATCCCTCCGCACAGTTCAACGACCTGATGATCGTTGCCGGGAACCAGAACGTTCTGGCGATGGAGCACGCCGACGTGAATTTCGGAGCAGGGGCCTTCTACATCTGGGTGAATCAGGTGTACTCGCGGGGCACCGTGCGGCTCGCTTCAATCGATGCCGGGATCGATCCGCAGGTGCAGATGCGGATGCTGTCCGATCCGCGCGACCTGTCGCGGATGCGCTCGGGCGTCCGCACTGCGGTCGAGCTCACCAACAGCACCGCAGTCGAAGCGATCACCTCGGGCGCGCCGAACCGCCTCGACGAAGGATTGATGAGGGTAATCGACGATGACGCCGACCTCGACCGCTACCTTCTCGAGGTAGCGGCCGATGCTCAGCACACCACCAGCACGTGCCGAATGGGGCCGGCTTCCGATCCGGCCAGCGTCGTCGACTCGCGTTGCCAGGTGCACGGAGAGCACGGACTGTACGTGGTGGACGCGTCCATCTTCCCTTCCGCGCCCCGGGCGAACACCAACTTGGTCACGATCATGATCGGCGAGCTGATGGCGGATCGACTTGGCTGACCATTCGCATACCGACACAACGAAAGGAGTTGTCGTGACCGTCCTTCCGAACTATTACGGCGGGCTATGGCACGAACCGCTCGATGGTTCGTCCCAGCAGCTGCGCAACCCATCGACCGAAGAGGTTCTCGCCTCGGTCAGCACTGGCTCGTCCGCTGATGTCGACGCGGCTGTCGCGGCGGCCCGCACCGGTCAGCCATCCTGGGCGGGGCTCTCGTTGACCGAGCGACTCGCCATGCTCCGGGCGTTCGCCGCGGTCGTGTCCGATAACGTGGACGAACTTGCACGCCTGCAATTCGAAGAGATGGGTCAACCGGTCGATTTCGGAGCCACTATGCTCCGATCGGGGCTGATGGAGTTCCGGTCGAGTCTCGATGACGCCGAGACCTACGCTTTCGAACGGCAAGTCGCCGCTACTGCCAATGGCGTAACGACCGTCGTTCGACATCCCGTCGGTGTCGCGGCGGTTATCACGCCGTGGAACTTTCCTGTATGCAACGTCCTGACCGCGATCGGTCCGCTTCTGGCTTCGGGTAACACTGTGGTCGTCAAACCCTCCGAGCACTCGCCCGTGTCGGTCTCACGGCTGTTCGAGTTGGCCGCAGCATTGCCTGCGGGAGTGCTGAACCTTGTTCACGGGGATGTCCGGGCGGGCGCTCCGCTCAGCGGCCATCAGGATGCTTCGCTCGTACACTTCACCGGTTCGGTGGAAGCAGGCCGTGCGGTGGCCCGCGCAGCAGGCGGTCAACTCAACCGGACGATCCTGGAGCTGGGCGGAAACGACCCGGTGGTGGTGGATGCCGACGTCGACCCGGTGCAGACCGCCGAGAAGGTTGCCTTCGGCGCCTTCATCAACTCCGGCCAGATTTGCACCTCGATGGAAAGAATCTATGTGCACACCGATATCGCTCGAGAGTTCATCCGGGCTTTGACGTCGGCAGCCGATCGTTTCACCGAGTCCGCACACGGACCGACCGTGCTCGGACCACTCGTTTCCGAAGACCAGCGCGGCAAAGTGCACCAGCAGGTGTCAGCGGCGGTGCGGGGCGGCGCAAAACTGCTGACCGGGGGTGGTATCCCTGACCGTCCGGGCTATTTCTATCCGGCGACCGTTCTCACCGAGGTCGACCATACGATGCCGATCATGACCGAGGAGACTTTCGGACCGGTGGCGCCGGTAGCCGTGGTCTCGTCTTTCGATCAAGGCATTCGGCTGGCAAGCCAGTCGGACTTCGCGCTCGCTGCGACGGTGTATACGAACAATCACGAACACATTCGGGCAGCAGGAAGGATCCCTGCGGCATTGACCTGGGTTAATGAGTGGCAAGGCCATGCTCACGGGTGCGTCTACGAGCCGGGCCGGACCAGCGGTATGGGAGCTACAGGAGGACACGCTTCATACGATGCCGCCACGCGGCCGTCGACGGTGTTCGTCGCGTCCTGAACGTTCGTACTGCCAGGCCCGGCGGAGAACCGCGGAAGCCGGCACTCGAAGCCGAAGGCCTGAGCAGCAGCGTTCGATTAACGCACAAATGCTCAGGTATTGGTAGGCTGGGATCAACGACAGAGGGCAGGTGACACGATGACACGACTCACAGAAGAAGATTCCGCCGCACGCAAAGCTCGTACGATCGAGGGTGTGCCGAACGCCTCGGATTTCTCCGAGGCGTTGGCCCGGGGACTGATGGTTCTGAACGCGTTCGGCGGAGAGCGGCGGCATCTGACGCAGGCAGACCTTGCCCGTGAACTGGGTCTTTCCCGCGCTACTGTCCGGCGGGCTGTGCTCACACTCGAGCACCTGGGTTATCTCGAGGCCCATGGTCGCGCCTATGATCTCACGCCGAAGGTGCTCGAGTTGGCAGGGTCATATCTGACATCAAATATTGTCAGCGCGGTTGTCCAGCCCCTGTGTGATCGCGTCAGTGCGGAGCTACACGAAGCCTGTTCGGTAGCGGTTCTCGATGGCATGGACGCCCTTATCATCGCGCGAGCAGTACCCAATCGGATGATCGCCGTCGGAAACAATATCGGCTACCGGACGCCGGCTCTGATCTCCTCATTGGGCAGGGTGTTGATCGCCCATCTCGATCCCGACGAGCGAGAATTGCACATCGCTGATTCCGATTCGGGTACCGCCGCTGCGAAGACTGCTGAATGGGAGTCCATCAAGTCGAACGGGTTTTCATACGTCGCGAATGATATCGAGCTCGGTGCTCATTCGATTGCAGTTCCGATCAGACGACGTGACGGCCAGGTAGTCGCGGCTTTGCACGTCGGATGTTCGATTGAGCGCATTGCCCCCAATGTCATGCTCGGCGATGTGCTGATGATGTTGAGGAAGGAGGCAGAGAGTTTGCAGCGCATGCTTGTCTGATCAGTGCCGACAAGACCATGCTACGTGCCCGGTTGCAAGGGTAGATAACAGCGCACAGTCGATACTGCGCTGCGTTATAACCGAATACGCCGACGACGCGCAGCGGGAGAACCTCCTCATGAGGAGGCGCCGTAGGAGCAATACCCTCCCCGGGAATCTCTCAGGCCCAAGTACCGCAGCGAACAGGCAACTCTGGAGAACAGGACCGGCAGTACGACCGGGACTTACCGAAGGTGTAGAGCACACCGCATGTGGTGTGCCCAGACTCTCAGGTTTCAAGGACAGAGCGGGGAGGTGTTTCAAGTCAGTGTCCGGTGCGATCCGGACATCACCGAAACCGGAGTCACCTTGTCCGACCAGACCAATAATGCCACTTCACACCTCGGGGAATTCACTGCCCGCCACATAGGCTCCGACACGAGAGCGACTCGGATTATGCTCGACAGTCTGGGGTTCGAGAGTCTCGACGCCCTCATCGACGCGGCAGTCCCTGAACAGATCCGCAGTAAGCAAACCCTCCGCTTGCCCGAGGCACGTAGCGAGCATCAAGTTCTTGCCGACCTGCGTAAGCTCGCCGAAGGAAACGAGACGCGGGTCCAGATGATCGGACTCGGGTATTACGACACCGTCACACCGGCAGTGCTGCGTCGCAACCTGCTCGAGTCGCCCGCCTGGTACACCGCTTACACTCCGTATCAGCCGGAGATCTCCCAGGGCAGGCTCGAAGCTCTGCTGACATTTCAGACCATGATCGAGGATCTCACGGCACTGCCGTTGGCGGGTGCTTCACTGTTGGATGAGGCTACCGCGGTTACGGAAGCAGTGCTTCTCATGCGCCGAGCGAACACAGCAAAGGGAGCAGCATCTCGCATAATCGTCGACGCGGAAATTCTCCCTCAGACGCTGGCAGTTGTCCGTGGCCGAGCCAAAGCCCTCGACATCGATGTCGAAGTGCACGACATGAACACTGGGCTACCTGGAGGCGAGTTCTTCGGCCTGGTGCTGCAGGCGCCGGGCGCCAGCGGTGTGATTCGTGATCTCGCACCGGTGATCAGAGCGGCGAAGGAACAGGGTGCGCTCACCGCAGTGGCCGCCGACCTGCTGTCGTTGACCCTGTTGACCCCGCCCGGGGAACAGGGCGCGGATATCGCAGTCGGTTCGGCCCAGCGCTTCGGAGTCCCCTTGTTTTTCGGCGGCCCGCACGCCGGCTACATGGCAGTACGTGCCGGGCTCGAACGACTGCTACCCGGCCGCCTCGTGGGTGTTTCCATGGACGTCGACGGCAACCTCGCCTACCGACTCGCCTTGCAGACCCGTGAACAGCACATACGCCGGGACAAGGCGACGAGCAACATCTGCACGGCACAAGCCCTCCTGGCCAACGTCGCCGCGATGTATGCGGTGTACCACGGCCCAGCAGGGCTACGCGCGATCGCCGACCGGGTTCACGGGCACGCGACCGCACTCGCGGACGGCCTGCGCACTGCGGGACACGTCGTAGTTCACGATCAATTCTTCGACACCGTTCTCGTTCGAGTGCCCGGCGCGGCACGAGAAATCATCGACCGCGCCGACCGCGCCGGCATCAACCTGCGCTCGGTCGACGCCGATCACGTCGCGATCGCTTGCGACGAATGCACCACCGACGACATCGTCAGTCGTGTTCTCGCTGTCTTCGAGAGCGAGATGCGGCCGAGCGCAGTATCGGCACTGGACAATTCGCTGCTGCGGACCACGACTTACCTGCAGCACCCTGTCTTTCACGAACACCGCTCGGAGACTGCGATGTTGCGGTTCCTGCGCGCACTCTCCGACAAAGACCTCGCGCTCGACCGGACCATGATTCCCCTCGGCTCGTGCACGATGAAACTGAACTCGGCTGTGGAAATGGAGCCGATCAGTTGGCGCGGATTCGCGTCGATCCACCCGTACGCGCCGGTCGAACAAATCACAGGATTCCTGCAGCTTATCCGGGACCTGGAGACCTGGTTGAGCGAGATCACCGGGTACGACCGGATCTCGTTGCAGCCCAACGCCGGCTCTCAGGGCGAACTGGCCGGTCTGCTCGCGATCAAGGGATTTCATGACAGCAGGGGTGACGTCGGTCGCGATATCTGCTTGATACCGCAGTCCGCGCACGGCACCAATGCAGCCTCCGCGGTCCTCGCCGGGATGCGTGTCATTGTCGTCGCGACCGCGGAGAACGGCGACATCGATCTGGACAGCCTTCGCGCCGAGATCTCTGCGCACAGTGATGAAATCGCAGCCATCATGCTCACCTACCCGTCAACCCACGGGGTGTATGAGGCCGACGTGCGCACGGTGTGCGATCTGGTACACGACGCCGGCGGACAGGTGTACGTCGACGGCGCAAACCTCAACGCTCTTGTCGGATTGGCTCGTCCCGGACGATTCGGCGGCGATGTCTCACACCTGAATCTGCACAAGACATTCTGCATCCCGCACGGCGGCGGGGGCCCTGGCGTCGGCCCGGTGGCAGTCCGAGACCACCTCGCGCCATTTCTTCCAGGTAACCCGCTCGGCATCGGGCAACTCGGGTCCCCGGTGTCGGCAACCGAATACGGCTCCGCCGGTATCTTGCCGATCACCTGGGCCTATATCGCATTGATGGGGCCGGAAGGTCTGACCGAGGCCACCAAGAAAGCGGTGCTGGCCTCGAACTATATTGCCAATGCACTCCGCACGCACTTTCCGGTCCTTTACACCGGGCCGTCCGGACTGGTTGCGCACGAATGTATTCTTGACCTGCGCCCGCTCACCAAGGCCACCGGCGTAACTGCCGAAGATGTCGCCAAGCGGTTGATCGACTACGGCTTCCACGCCCCGACTCTGTCCTTTCCTGTCAACGGAACCCTCATGGTGGAGCCGACCGAATCGGAGGACCTTGCCGAACTCGATCGGTTCATCGAAGCCATGAACTCGATCGGCCGCGAGATCGACTGCGTCCGGAAAGGTATCTGGCCACTCGACCGGAGTCCGCTCCGTCAGGCCCCGCACACGGCGGAACAGGTCACAGCCGACCTCTGGGATCTGCCTTACCCTCGGCACACCGCCGCGTACCCGGCCGACTTCGGGAAAGCCACAAAGTACTGGCCTCCGGTACGCCGCATCGACGGCGTCCACGGCGACCGGAACCTCGTCTGCTCGTGTCCGTCGCCCGAAGATTTCAAGACAACCATCGCCTCCACCTCCGAACAGGAGAACTCACTATGACGCCGCCGGCCGATGCAGTATCGCCACTGCTCGAAGAGCACACCATCCTGGGCGCAACCATCACCGACTTCGCGGGCTGGCGCATGCCGCTCAAGTACGACAGCGAACTTGCCGAGCACCGCGCTGTACGCAGCGCCGCAGGGCTGTTCGACCTCTGCCACATGGGCGAGATCGAGGTCGTCGGCCCCGATGCGGGTGCTTTCCTGGACTATGCCTTGGTCAGCGAGCTGTCGGGGATCCCTGCCGGCCGCGCCAAGTACTCACTGCTGTGCAACGCGGACGGTGGAGTGGTCGATGACCTCGTTGCGTATCGCCTCGCCGAGGACCATTTCTTCATCGTCGCCAATGCTGCGAACACACGGTTCGTCTTCGACGAACTATCCTCGCGTGCCGCAGGGTTCGACGCCACGATCACGGACCGCTCAACCGACACCTCGCTGATCGCCGTACAAGGACCACTCGCACAGGACATCGTCACTGCACTCGTGCCAACAGACCAGGCGCAGCTCGTCTCCGACATCAAGTACTACGCCGTCGCTCCGGCCGAGGTCGCCGGCAGACAAGCGTTGCTCGCCCGCACCGGGTACACCGGCGAAGACGGATTCGAGCTGTACGTGCCATCCGCTGATGCCGTGCCACTCTGGCGGGCGCTTCTGGATGTTACCGTCGCGCACGGTGGCGTGCCCGCAGGGCTCGCGTCCCGGGACACCCTTCGTCTCGAAGCTGGAATGGCGCTTTACGGGCACGAATTAACCCGCGAAACCAACCCCTATGAGACCGGTCTCGGCAAGATCGTCCACCTCGACAAGGACTTCGCCGGCCGCGACGCCCTGAGCCGGCTCGCCGAGCGGCCGCCCCGACGTCTCCTCGTCGGACTCGTCGGCTCCGGCCGTCGCGCTGCACGAGCGGGCTATGTCGTGCATGATGCCGCCGGTGATCTGCCGGTCGGCGTCGTGACATCCGGTGCATTGTCACCGACGCTGGGCCATCCGATCGCTCTCGCATTCGTCGACATGGCGACGCACGCACCCGGCACAGCCGTGACCGTCGATATCCGGGGAAACCGAGAACCTTTCACTGTGACTCCTGCCCCGTTCTACCGCCGACCGCGGTAGTGGAGCAGGTTTTGCGAACGACTGCCTCTATATACACTGCGAAGGACAATGCAATGACCTCTCACACCATCCCTGCTGATCGAAGCTATTCCGATGACCACGAATGGGTGCTTCTCGCGCCCGGAGCTCCACTTCCGGACAATCCGGTCCGTATTGGCATAACCTCGATCGCCATCGATGCACTCGGTGAGCTCGTCTACATCGACCTCCCAGAGGCCGGGTCCGCCGTTGCGGTAGGTGAACCTTGTGGGGAAGTAGAGTCGACCAAAACTGTCTCCGAAATCTACCCGCCCGTCAGCGGCCGAGTGACCCTCGTCAACACCGCCGCCCTCGAGGACCCCGGACTCGTCACTGCCGACCCCTATGGCGAGGGCTGGCTCTTCGCCGTCCAGCCGACCAGCACCGGCGAACTGCTCACCGCTGAACAGTATGCCGATCGGAACGGAATCGAAGCATGAGCATTCTGAACCGTCGCCTCGCCGAATTCGATCCGGAAATCGCGGCGCTCATCGGCAAGGAGCTCGACCGCCAGCGCACCGGATTGGAGATGATCGCTTCGGAGAATCACGCACCCCTCGCGGTGCTGGAAGCTCAAGGGTCGATTCTGACCAACAAATACGCCGAGGGATATCCGGGCCGGCGTTACTACGGTGGCTGTGAACACGTCGACGCGATCGAACAGCTAGCGATAGAACGCTTGAAAGCCCTGTTCGGCGCTTCGTTCGCCAACGTCCAGCCCCATTCTGGAGCCACCGCGAACGCGGCGGTAATGCAAGCCCTACTTACGCCCGGAGACACCATCCTGGGACTGTCGCTGGCCTCCGGCGGGCACCTTACCCACGGGATGCGCCTCAATTTCTCCGGCAAGCTCTACAACGTAGCCACCTATGAGGTGACCGAGCGTGATCATCGCATCGATATGGAGATCGTTGCCGCTCAGGCACGCGAGCACCGTCCCCAGCTGATCATCGCGGGCTGGTCCGCATACCCTCGTCACCTCGACTTCGCCCGGTTCCGTGAGATAGCCGACGAGGTCGGCGCATACCTGATGGTCGATATGGCCCATTTCGCGGGCTTGGTGGCAACGGGTCTACACCCGTCACCCGTGCCACACGCACATGTCGTGACGACGACGACGCACAAAACGCTCGGTGGTCCGCGGGGCGGCGCCATCCTCTGCAACGACGCCCACATCGCAAAGAAGGTCGACAGCGCAGTCTTTCCGGGCCAGCAAGGCGGACCTCTCGAACATGTGATCGCCGGGAAGGCCACTGCCTTCAAAATGGCCGCGGAGCCCGAGTTCGTAGAGCGCCAGCAGCGGGTCCTCGGCGGCGCAAAGGTACTCGCGGGGCGGCTGTGCAAGCCTGACGTCGCCGATGCGGGTATCAGCGTCCTTACCGGCGGCACCGACGTCCACCTGGTTCTCGTCGACTTACGCAATGCCACCCTGAACGGGCGCGAGGCAGAAGACCGCCTCGCCTCGATCGGCATCACTGTCAACCGCAACGCCGTTCCCTTCGATCCCCGCCCGCCCATGGTGACCTCTGGATTGCGAATCGGGACTCCCGCGCTGGCAGCACGGGGATTCGATCAGGATGCCTTCACGGTCGTCGGTGATCTCATTGCGCGTGCCCTCACGTCGGATGGCGCCGACGAGATCGCACGGCTCTCCGAGAAGGTACATGATCTCGCCGTCCGACACCCCCTCTATCCAGGACTGTAGACGATGACGACCAGTGTGTTCGAACTGTTCTCTGTTGGCCTCGGACCGTCGAGCTCGCACACGGTCGGCCCGATGCGGGCCGCAGCCCGGTTCGTTGCGGACCTGGATCAGACGGGTCTGATTTCGGAGGTCGCCGACGTTCGCGTGGATCTGTTCGGATCCCTTGCGGCCACCGGCGCCGGGCACAACACTATGGCCGCTGTCCTTCTCGGACTCGAAGGGAATCTCCCCGAGGAGATCGAAACCGAGGCGATGGAACAGAGACTCGCTGCGGTCCGATCCTCGCGCCGGCTCCGATTGGGCGGCCGGGTGGATATCCCGCTTGCCGAAGATGAGATGGTTCTGCATCCATTGACATTCCTCGACCGGCACCCCAATGCTTTGACACTCACAGCAATAGGCGGCGACGGCCGAGTTCGTCACACGGGCACCTACTTCTCGATCGGCGGGGGATTCGTCGTCACCGACGACGAGGCGGGATTCGAAACAACCGGGCCGAAGAACGAGTTCTCCTTCAGCTCCGCGCGCGAACTACTCGACCTCACCGTCCGGCTCGGAACAACAGTCAGCGGAGTGATGCTGGCCTTTGAGAGCGTGAACCGAAGCGAAGACCACGTGCGGAGCCGGCTACTACACATACGAGACATCATGGTTGCCTCTCAGCGGCGCGGCATCTCACGTGGCGGCTATCTGCCCGGGAAGCTGCGGGTACGCCGCCGGGCCAAATCCTGGTATGAACATCTCTCGGCCGAAGACCCCGGCCGTGATCCCGCCTACGCCGAAGACTGGGTGAACCTCGTGGCCCTCGCCATAAACGAGGAGAACGCCTCAGGCGGCCGTATAGTCACAGCTCCGACCAACGGCGCCGCCGGAATCGTTCCCGCCGTCCTGCACTATGCAATTCACTACACACCCGCGGGGAGAGCAGACCCGGACGACACAGCGATCCGCTTCATGCTGGTCGCTGGTGCTATCGGTTCGCTCTACAAGGAAAACGCGTCTATCTCCGGCGCCCAGGTCGGATGCCAGGGCGAAATCGGATCGGCGGCGTCCATGGCCGCCGCCGCACTTGCCGAGATCTTGGGCGGCACAGCCGAACAAGTGGAGAACGCTGCCGAGATCGCCATGGAGCACAGCCTCGGGCTCACCTGCGACCCGATAGCCGGTCTGGTCCAAATCCCGTGTATCGAACGCAACGCCATCTCCGCTGGGAAGGCGATCAATGCCGCGCGTATGGCCCTGCGAGGCGACGGAAGCCATCGCGTCAGTCTCGACCAGGTGATCGAGACCATGCGCTCCACAGGAGCTGATATGAGCGCCAAATACAAGGAAACATCTATGGGCGGCCTCGCCGCCAACGTTCCCGTGAACCTCGCCGAGTGTTGATTCCGCTCGTCGACGCCTACCAGTGAACGGCGCGCCGATATCCATCAGGCGCTACTGAGCCTGGCCTGCCTGACTCAAGTGTGTGCGTGGGCGAGGTATTCTGCCCGGCTGGCTTGGGCGTAGTGGGCCCATTTCTGGGCGGTGCCGGGGTCGATGCCGAACAGGTCGCTCATGACCATGGGTGGGAGTTCTCCGGCGGCGGTGATCATGGCGGTGTTGCGGGCTGTCCGGATTGGAAGCCCGTGCTCGGCGAGTATTTCTCGCAACGAGTGGGGGTGGCGCGGGCGCCCTGGTGGTCGGCCGGGAAACAGGTAGGCCGGTCCGGGTCCTCCGGGCCTGATCATCGTGTGGATAGCGTCGGAGGCGATGAGCCGGTCGATCAGGCGAGCCAGGGTCGGTGGAAGCAGAACGGGGTGGCGGTCGATGGTGAGGAAGGCTCCGGTGTCGTCGCGGTGGAATCGGTCGGTGGTGAACTCGACGATGAGGACCAGTGGTGGGGCGTAGAGCCTGACCAGTGCTCCCGCGACTCGTGCTTCCAGCGGGATGGATTCGTCGGTCAGGCAACGGTGTAGTTGCTGTTGGTGGGCTTCGAAGTCTTGAAAGTCGTTGGGTAGCCCGCTGGTTTGGGTAGGAACGTCGAGGCCGGGAGCGAATCCGCGAGCTTGGAGCCAGTGGAAGAACGCGATGACCGGATGGGTTTTCGACGGGCGGGAGAGCAGGAACCCGTCGATGTGCTCTTGGGACAGGTTCTCGATGCCGGCGCGTTGGGCGTTCAGCCAGGTCAGGGACTTGATGGCGGCCCGGATCTGAGTGCGGTCGGCGCTGGCAGCGCCGACGCGATAGGGGCCGCGGGCGGCGCGGCGGCGAGCGTCGCGGACGACGTGCCAGTCGGCGAAGGGCCGGATGAGGTGTTGCTGGCTGCGAGGCAGTTGGGTGAGGGTTCGCTCGGACCATAGTTCGAGCTGGGCGAGGGGTTCGTTGCGGGTGGGTAGGACGCCGGCGCCGACGAGCAGCGCTCGGATGTTGTGGGTGGCGTGGCGTTGGGGTGGTTCGTCGAGGGCGGCGTGGGTGATTTCGCGGTGTTCGGCGACGAGCTGGGACAGCAGTTTCCGGGATTGGCCGGTCCGCAGCCAGGTGATCACCGAGCCGGGGTTCGCGTCGGCGAGGGAATCGAGCAGAGGCTGCAGTTGTGGGATGACGGTGCCGGTGTCGTCACTGAGTAGGTTGCGGACCCGTTCGGCGGCGACGCATTTCATGCAGGTGTGATCGACCATGAGGTTGCCGTCGCTGCCGCAGCGTCGGCAGGTGAAGTTCAGTTCCAGCCCGCAGCAGGTGGTGCAGAGTCCGCCACCGTGCTCGACGCCGACCAGAACCCGGGTTTGTCCGCAGCCGTGGCAGGGGCTGGGGTGGTTGACACGGAATTTGTAGCAGCGTCGGCAGACCGTGCCCAGCGGCCAGCGCGCGCCGACCACATCGTCGTTGTCGCAGATAGCGCAGGTCTGGGTCTTGCGCGGCCAGCAGGTGGCGCAGTGGAACGCCTCACCGCCGACCTTGGCTCCTCGCCTGGTCTTCCCGCAGACCACGCATTCGCCTGAGTTGCGGTAGCAGCCGTAGCAGGTATCGGGCTTGCTTCCTTTGGCTCGTGAGTGGATCGGTGCGTAGTCGCCGCAGATGCCGCAGAGCCGCGGTGGAGGCCGATAGCAGTTGCGGCAGGGGCCGACCCGGCCTGGCTGGAGCCCGGACTCAAGGTCTTCCACATACCGCAGGTCCATCACGGCCGCCGGGGCCTCGGGTTCACCCGGTGGTCGCAACACTCGATGCGGGAGGGTTGCGACGGCCGTGTCGATGGAGCACCGGCCAGTGCGTCGGTGTCAGCCGCGAGGACAGTGGCAACGGGTAGAAGCGCCGATGCGCCGCGGAGGTCGCTTGCCGGAATCGTTTTCTGGATCCGGTGTCGGCAGCTGGTGTCGCCGGCATCGCGCTTGCCGCAGGAGCTGCTGTGGCGTGGTCGTGACGGCGCGGGAGAGGGGCACCTGATTGGGCCTGGCCGTCGAATGAACCGAAGGTGAGTATCCGCTGTCGGGGGTGCGTTCGCGGCAGCCAAGTGCCGATGCCGTGCAGGTCGGCCCCGACGGGAGGTTCTCGCGTGCGCTTTTACCGTTGCGGCCGAACATTGATTCGTTGGGTGCCGGCCACGGGTGCCTCGCCGGACCGATGAGTCTTTATCAACCTCTTCGTGGGGTCAGGGGTTCGAGTCCCCTTAGCTCCACCGGAAACCCAGGTCAGGCCCGGTTTGGTACCGGGCCTGACCTGTTTCTTTGACCCAACCCCACATTTACCCACGGTTTGGGCGGCCCGAAAATGGTGTAGATGATGGTTCTGCCGTCGTATTGCGAGCGAAACAGCGGGACCTGATCTGGGTGTGTCCGGGATCGGGAGTCATTGTGGCAGGTCGGGTAGGCCGGCCGGTGTCTGTAGTGCTCCTTGGCACCAGGCGTGGACGGCCCGCCGGAGATCGGGCGGATGTCCTTTCTCGGGTGCCGTCGCCGATCACGATTGCTCAGGTGTTCCGGTGCATGTCATCCATCGGGGCCGTTGAGCTGCTGCTGGATCCGGTCGAGCGCGTCGCGGATGGCCTCAATCTGGGCGTTGAGCTCGGCGATCGTCGCCTCGTCCAGCGGTGGCGGCGCCTGCTCGGGTAGCGGGGTCCCCGGCACGGGTGGTGCCGGTGGCGGCCGGCCGGGCGGTGGTGCGGCCGGGCTGCCCCCGGGCGCAGTGGCGAGGTTTCCGGTATCGACGCCGAACACCTGGTCCAGTGCCTCGGCGAGGGTGGGGGCGTAGCCGACCCGGACGCCGGCGGTCGCGGGATCGCGGTAGCTGACGAGCACCCGGGCCAGTTGCGGGAAGGTCGACCCGTTGGGTGTGGTGGAGATTCGTTCGGTGAACAGCGGTTCGACGTAGAGGATGCCGCCCTCGGCGATCGGCAGGGTGAGCAGATTGCCGTACTGGATGCGGTTCGAACGTTCGAGCAGCGTGCGTTCGGAGGCGACCCGGGTATCGGAGATCATCGAGTTCTGGATCTGCTGCGGCCCCTGGGTGAGGGTGTCGGTGGGGAGTTGCAGGATGGTGAAGCGGCCGTAGTCGCCGGGGTCGGAACCGACCGATATATAGGCGGACAGGAACTCCCGGTTGAAGCCGACCATCGCGCTCGCCAGCCGGAACGACGGCTGGGCGGTCTGCGGGTCTCCCACCAGTACATAGAACGGGGGCTGGTGCGGGTTGGTATCGACGGTCGGATCGCTGGGTACCGACCAGAAAGCGTTGGTGGTGAAGAACTCTCGCGGTTCGTTCACGTGGTACTTCGCGAGCATCGCGCGCTGGATGCCGAACAGATCCTGCGGATACCGGAAGTGTGCCCGTAGCTCGTCGCTGATCGATTCCTCCGGTTCGACGGTTCCGGGGAAAACACTCATCCACGCCTCGAGTACCGGGTCGTCGTGATCGATCTGATAGAGGGTCACCGTGCCGTCGTAGGCGTCGACGGTGGCTTTGATCGAGTTGCGCGCGTAGGAAATCTCCTCGAACGGACCGGCGGCGGGGTCGCCGGGATGGGCGAGGGCTTCCCACGAACTGGTCTTGGCATAGGGATAGCCGTCGATCGCGGTGTACGCGTCGACAATCCAGACGATCCGCCCGTCCACGACCGCTGGGTAAGGATCGTTGTCGGTGGTCAGCCAGGGGGCGACCAGTTCCACGCGGTGCCGTGGGTCCCGGTTGAAGATGATCTTCGAATCCGGGCCGATCGCGCCGGAGAAGATGATGTTGCGTTCGGCGTAGGTCATGGCGAAGGCCAGGCGGTTGAACCAGTTGCCGAGCGGGACACCACCAGCCCCGGTGTAGGTGTATTTCGTACTGTCGGTGTCGTACTCGCGCGGTTCCGTGCCGCCGCCGACGATGGCGTAATCGGGGTCGGCCGCGGCGATCACTTCACCGAAATAGATGCGGGGCTGATCGACGGGAATCAGCTGGTTACCGGTCGCCCCGGCGGCGATATCACTGACCGTGTAGATCGGGTAGCCGCTGTTGCTGCTCTCGGTATCCCCGCCGGCATCACCGACCGCGGCGTTGACGCGGTTGGCCGGGGCGGCGACGAACCCGTTGCCGTGGGTGTAGACGGTGTGCCGGTTGACCCAATGCTGCTGATTGCCGCTCAGCGCGCCCGGGGTCAGCTCCCGCGCGGCGACCACGTAGTCACGCAGTTGCCCGTCGATGCGATAGCGATCCAGATCCAGGTGCTCCGGGAAGCTGTAGAAGTTCTTCAGTTGCTGCTGCTGGGTGAAGGTTCGCGAAAGCACGTTCGGGTCGAGCAGCCGGACATCGGCGAGGGTTGTCGCGTCCGCCGCGACCTCCGGCGGCGGCCGGGTCCCGATACCCGGGTACGGCTGGTACTCGACGCGATCGCCGCCGATCCCGTACGCCTGCCGGGTCGCGTCGATATTCCGCTCGATGTAGACACGTTGCCTGTCGGCGGCGTTCGGGCGGACCGAGAGTTGCTCCACGGCCAGCGGCCAGGCCCCGCCCACCAGGATCGACGACAGCAGCAGCATCGCGGCGGCCAGCGCGGGAATGCGCAGATCCCGAACCACGACGGCGGAGAAAAAGGCCGCGGCGCAGATCAGAGCGATCGCGAAGAGGATGAGCTTGCCCGGTAGCACCGCGTTGATATCGGTGTATCCGGCGCCGGTGAACGTGGGTTCCTGGCTCTCACCCGCGAGCAGCGCATATCGGTCGAGCCAGTAGGCGATGGCTTTCACCAGGACGAAGAGCCCGGCGAATACCACGAGCTGTACCCGGGCAGCGTGACTCAGACCGGGACGCCCGCCGGAGATCCGCAGGCCACCGAACAGGTAATTGGCCAACAGACCGGCGAGGAAGCCGAGGAAGATCACCACGAGCAGCCAGGTCACCACGAGCCGGTAGAGCGGCAGGTCGAAGACGTAGAAACCGATATCGTGCCCGAATTCGGGGTCGCGGATATCGAACGACCCGCCGTGCAGGAACAGTTGTACGGTCATCCACCGTGACTGGCCGACGAGGGCGCAGATCGTCCCGATGACACCGGCGATACCCAGTCCGAACCACAAAGGCCGCCGCAGCACCGTGGCGCGATAGGGCAGCAGGTAGTCGACCTGCTTCGGGTCGCCGGCTATGCGTGGACGATAACGGAACGCGAGCCACATCGCTGTGAAAAGGACACCGCCGACGAGCACCGAGATCGCGACGAACAGCGACAGGCGGGTGAGCAAGACCGTTCGCCAGACCTCTCGGAAGCCCACCTCGCCGTACCACAACCAGCTGGTATAGACACCGACCAGCCGGGATACCACGAGCAGGAACACGAGAAGCCCGGCAGAAACGATCAGCAGCAGTCGCGCGCTGCGGGGCAACCGCGGCAGGCTCAGACCCTCGTGTGCGCTCATCTCCCACACTCCCGTGGCTGCGCTCGCCTGATGGGTGGGCGGCCGGCACCGGCCGTAGCTCCGATACTACCGGCGCCGCCGGACACCGGATCGAAACCGGAAGCGCCGAGAGTTCCCGTATCCGCGCGGTGCGGCGGTCGAAGCCGGGATGTGGGGCTCGGCCGGCTCAACTGCATCTGAACAAAGTTCGCTGCTGGGTGCAGGCCGTGCGCGCTGGTGACGAGAGCGACCGGCAAGTCGCAGTAGCCGCCCGCCCTCGCCGGGCGGCCGCAGCGTCGCCCGGAACGGCGTCACCTCGAGCACGTCATCGCGGCGGGCCAGCCGCGCGCACAGCGGCCGCGCCTGGGCAAGGACACGGCCACGCGACCGCGCGGGCAGCGGGAACGGTCCGGCCCAGCGGCCTGTTTCGGCGGCCAGGAGCAGAAAGCCGTTCTCGGTGGGTGTGGTCAGGCGGGCCTTGACCGCCAAATGGTCGTTGACGATTTTCACAGCGGTTTCCTCTCGTAGTTGGAGTTCCGTGGAGATTCAGCGGCGGTCGAGACCGGACAGCCGCCAGGCCAGTCGGTTCCGTACGGCTGGGGCCTTCCCGGCCAGGGCCATGGCGGTGTTGCGCATCGGCCGCACGCGCGCCGAGGCGGTGGCCAGATCGGTGAGCCGGCTCGCGATGGAGACCACGGCTCCGGCCGTGCGGCGGCGGGTCTCGGCGTAGTTGTCGAGCAGGCTGTCGGATTCCCCGGCCAGCACCCGGGACAGGGTCGTCGCGGCCGTGACGGCGTCCTCGATCCCGAGGTTCATACCTTGCCCACCGGCCGGTGAGTGCACATGGCCGGCATCACCGGCCAGCAGGACCCGGCCGTGGCGGAAGGTGTCGGCGATGCGGTGATGGACCCGGAAACGCGAACCCCACACCACGTCCTCGACCACCACCGGGTGCGCTTGCGGGCCGCGTTCGTCGAGCAATTTCTGGACGAACGCGGCATCCGGGTCGTGTGGAGCCTCGTCCACGGTGGCCACGATGCGGAACCTGCCGTCGGGTATCGGTGCGACCACGACGAGCCCCGCCGGGGAGAAGTACAGGATGACCTCGTCGGTGGGTACTCCGCCGGAGAGGTGGACGTCGGCGAGGGTGAACGATTCGGCGTAGGTGCCGCCGGTGAATCCGATACCTGATCGTTCGCGGGCGAGGCTGTGCATACCGTCGGCAGCCAGCAGGTAGCGGGCGCGGATCGGTTCACCCTCGGCCAGGGTCGCGGTGACCGAATCCGGCTCCTGCGTGATACCGGTGACCTCGGCCGGGCGGGTCACTTTTCCGCCGAGCTCGATGAGGCGTTCCAGCAGGAATTTCTCGGTATCGGCCTGGGAGATCATGAGGGTGTAGGGGTAGGCGGTGGGCAGGTCGCTGAACGGCACCGCCATCAGCAGGCGGTCCCGGTCACGGATGGCGAAGGTGGGGGTGTGCACGCCACGCGCCACCAGCGCCGGGACCACGCCGTAGGGCTCCAGTATTTCCAGGGTGTGCGGGTGGACCACCGCGGCGCGGGAGGTGTTGGCGCCGGCCGGCTGCCGGTCGACGATCACGACGTCGTGGCCGAGTTGTTTCAGCGCGACCGCGGCGGTGAGGCCGACCGGGCCGGCTCCGACGATCAGGACGTCTGCGATGGGCGTGTTCACGGGGACTCCTTGAGGTCAACACTTGTTGGCATTGAAGGTAGAAGACGTTCCGGATGTTGTCAACAGATGTTGGCCAACATTCGTTGACATGATGGAGGCGTTCGAACCAAACCACACGGAGGTGTACCGGGTGTCAGGCCCCCGCCATCGCCTTGCGGTAGAAGCCGATCTGATCGGCGACGACGGTGTCGCGGAATGCCGGGTCGGTATAGAAGGAGAAATGGGTTCCGGGATAGACCCGCAACTCACCGTGTGGCGCGGCGTCGGCCAGTGCGCGACTCGTGGCCACCGGCGTTTCGTGGTCGTCGGCGGCGGCGCAGACCAGCAAGGGGCATCGCAGCCGCGCGGCGGACTCGGCCGGCCGGTAGCGCATCATCGTCAGGAGGGCCCGGGGGGCGATGCTGTTGCGCCACAGGGTCTCCCCGTCGCCGGTGAGGGTGCGGATGTGGTGGTCGGCTTCGGGCGTCGCGGTAACGGCGAGTTCTCCGGGACGTCCGACCATCGGGATGTAGTACGGGCGCATGCCCGCCATGCCACGCATCCTGTCCCAGAGGATGGCCCCGAGCAATGCCGCGGTCTCCCATGCCTTCCGTCCCTCGACCTGTCGAGGGAACCCGTTGAACGGAATTTGCGCCACCACGGCAGCTATTCGCGGGTCGTCGGCCGCGGCGACAACGGCGTGTGCCCCACCGAGGGAGTTGCCCCACAGCAGAATCCGGTCGGCGTCGATGCGCTCGTGTGCGCGGGCGAATGTGACAGCGGCACGGATATCGGTGAGCTGACCTCGGATATCGGGGACCTGCCGGGGTTCGCCCGCGCTTTCGCCGAAGCTGCGGTAGTCGAACACCAGCGCGGCGAAGCCTGCCTTCGCGAAACGTTCGGCATAGTCGAACAGCCGATCCATCGTTCCGCTGAAGCCGTGGCAGAGCACCACGCAGGGTCGTGGGCCGGTATCGGTGGGTAGCTGGAGGTATCCGGTGCAGCGGACGCCGGCGGCACTGAACGAGACCTTGCTTCGCATACGGATCGCCCCTTTGGCAATAGACTGACTGGCGGTAAGTACTGTAGCGAATCTCCTGACCGTAGGTAAGTAGCCGAATGACATACGAGCGAATCCTGACCGCGGCGCGCGTCCTTTTCGCCGCCCGTGGTTACCGCGCCACCTCCATGCAGGCCATCGCGGACGAAGTGGGTATCACCAAAGCCGCCCTCTACTACCACTTCGACTCCAAGGACGCGATCCTGCACCAGCTCACCCTGCCGTTACTGGATGAGCTGGACGCGGTGCTGGCGGGGGCCGAGGCCGAGCCGACGCCCGCGGGAGTGCGGTGGCGGGCGATCGAAGGCTATGTAGACGTGCACCTGCGCCACCGGCACACCCTCACCATGCTCGTGCGGGATATGACCCTGCTGGTCCAGGCCCCTGTCGGCGACCGTTTCCGGGCCGCGATCGCCCTGGCGAACGAGCTCGTGGCCGGCCCCGGCGCCGGGATCGAGCAGCGGGTGCGCGCCTCCCAGGTGGTGGCGGGCCTGGCCGATCCGGTGGTGCTCTTCCGCAACGAACCCGCCGACCGGCTCCGGTGGCTGATCCTCGACGGTGCCCGGGCGCTGCTGGGTGAACCGGCCGAGCCCCGGCCCCGCGGGCGGGCCAGGGGCCGCAGCGGAGGGCGACCCGCGAAACTCACCGGCGAACAGATCGAACTGGCGCGCTCGATGTACGCCGCTGGTTCGGACCCCGAGGGGATCGCTGCCCGCTTCGGGGTGTCCCGGGCAACCCTCTACCGGCATCTCAAAAACAAATAGTAATGAGAATTGATTTTGAGATCGCTTGACGCACCGGGCGGAGCAGGGCGGCTCATCACCCGGACCTCAGCGCAGGAACTCGTCGATCAGCGAGTTGGTCTGCGCCGGGCAGTCCTCATGGACGGTGTGCCCGCAGCCCGGGAGCGTGACTGCGTGGGCGCTCGGGATCCGTGCCGCCAGTCCGTGTGCCTGAGAGGCGGGCAGCCAGGTGTCCTCGGCGCCCCAGACAATCAATGTGGGTGCGGTGACCCGGCCGAGCCCGGCGTCGGTGAGCCGGTAGTCCAGGTTTCGCCACAGTGCCAGGAAACCGGCGCGGTTGGCCGGCCGGGAGAATGGTGCGTAGAGCTCGTCGATCACCTCGTCGGTGACCAGGTGCCGGTTGTGGAACGTGCCGCGGATGCTCTCGGCGTAGAAGGTGCGGTCGGTAAGGGTCGTGGTCAGCTCGCCCAGTAGCGGCGTGGTGAACAACGGTGTGGTGGGCGCCTTTTCGGCGTCCAGTCCAGGTGCGTCGAGCAGGACGAGGCGTTCGACGCGGTCGGGGTACTGTTCGGCGAAGTACAGGCTCCAGGCGCCGCCCCACGAGTGGCCGACGAGCGCGGTCCGGTGCAGGCCGAGGGCGTCGAGGAAGGTCGCGAGCGCTTGCGACATCGCGGGCAGGTCATAGGCGAAATCGCCGCCGCGCAGTTCGGTGAATCCCTGGCTGGGCAGATCGACGGTGTAGACGGTGTGCTCGGCCGCCAGGGCCGGGACCGTATCCCGCCAGGAATACCCCCACAGCCCACCGCCGGCGACCAGCACGACGGGTGACCCGGTGCCGGTCCGGGTGTAGTGGAAACGAGCCAGGTCGGTGTCGACGAACAACGACTCCACGCGGGTCAGGTACCGCGACTGGCCGGCCGAGCTCGGCGGCTGCCCGGACGCCACCGGAATGAGGGCGGTGAACATGCAGGCCAGGGCGACGGCCACCACGGTGAGCCGTTGGAGCAGCTTCGATGTCATTGCAGAACTTTCTGACGTGCGGAACTTCTGCTGCTTGGACGAGACGGCACCGCCCGGCGTAACGAGGCGTGCGGGAGGTCACACTGTGGCGGTTCCGGTTTCGGTACGACCGACGTCACCGAATTCCTCTTCGACCGGTGGAGTGTTGCTGTCTACCCGCCTCGCAGCAGGATCGCACCGCTCGAGGCGATACTCGTCGACTCCTCGATATGGTCGAGGATCCTGTGGTCCGGGTCGGCGAGGCAGACGATCGTGGTTCGCTCGCTCAGCGCGCGAACCACATGCCACTGGTCGGAGCTGGTGCGCTGGACCGCGTAGGTGTGGTCGTAGGCGACGCGGATGTTGTGGACATCTCCGGTGACCTGGATGTCGTGGAACTCGCCGGACTCGGAGTCGTCGTGGTGCTTGTGGCCACCGTCTCGGTCGGCGTTGTGGTGCTGACTGGTGGCGTTGTGGTGCTGACTGGTGGCGTTGTCGTGGTGGTCGGTGCCGTGGTGGTGGTCGGCACTGTGGTGGTCGCCGGGGCGGATGTGACGGTGATCGTCGACGGATCGGCCGACACCGTCACCGTGCTCGGATCGGCGGTCATCGTGACCGTCGATGTCTCCGTCGGAGTCGTGGTGACGGTCACCGTGGATATCGACGTCGAGGTGACCGTACCCGGGTCCGGCACGCTGGACGTGGCCTGGACCGAAAGGCTCGCCGTGGCAGAGAAACTCACGCTCACCGACGCATCCGTCGGGTTCGTCGCGAGGGCATCCGGCGTCATTGCTGTCGTCGATTCCGGCGCCGTGGCCGTGCCGGTACCGGGGTCGGTGGAATCGGCCGTCGGCCGGGCGGTCCCGGTATCGGTGGCCGTGTCGGTGCCCGCGACGTCGCCCGGTACGGAGACCTCGCTCGGTGCGGCCGATGTCGTGCTCGTGTTCGTCAGGCTGGTCCGGCTTCGGACGGTGCCGTGGTCGGACGCCTGGATGGTGGGTTCGCACGAGTTGTTCGCCGGCACCGGCGGGCTCGAATCCGTCCGCACCATGAGCGTTATCCCGACCGCTGTTGTCACCAACGCGGCCGCCACGCCCGCACGCGACATCTGCCGCCGGAACCGATCGGCCTGCCGACCGGACCACCGTAGGATCCGAGGCCGAGGCGGCTCGGCATTGATCTCCTGATCGGGCGCAGGGTCTTCGCTGCTGTCAACGGTTTGCATCGAACTACTGCTTTCTCCGTCGAGATGTGCCGACCGCTGGAAACCGGTGACGACACTTCGGACGGCATTGCTTGTGAAATCCGCGACCACTGCGTCTTCACCACCGGAAAACAAGCCCGAGTATCGGACATTGAATTCCGGAAGTTCGGCCGAACATCGAAGTGCGAGCGGTACGGTGCCGCCTCGCCGAACAGCCCGAGCGAAGCATCCATTATTCAGGGATTTACCGAGAAGAGCAGTGCGCAGACACCGCGCATCCGAACTTCCACAGCAAATTCCGGGCACCGAATTTCGAAGTGCCTCGGATTTCTCTCGAATTGTGCAAGGCTTCGTGATCGAGGTTTCAGGGTTTCGAGTAGGGATCCACGTCCCGCAGCCGTTGCCGGTGAATTTGTTGCAGTTCACCCGCGCGGGTGAGAAAGTCGGCGATTATATCGAGTTCGGCGGAGTCGTACGAGCTCAGCAACATCTTGTAGCTCTCGACGATCATGGGTACGACGAGTTCCTGTACGCGATGGGCCGCGAGTTCGGTGGCCATCACAATCACGCGACGACGATCGGTCGGGTGCAGCGATCGGGCGATGTAGCCCTGCTTCTCCAGCCGGTTGAGCATGATCGTGACGCCGGCAGCGGTGAGGCCGAGCCGTTCGGCCAGCATTCCTGGTGTCGTAGCCTTCTCATCCTCGAGCAGGACGATCTCCAGTGCACGCCGATCGGTCTCGTTCACGCCCAGCACTCTGACCAATTCGCGGATCAGGTCCTCGACGGTTCCGTGATAGAACTCCAGGGCCCTTTTGAGCTCGACCGAGATCCGGGCGGGTTCGGTTGTTCTCGGGCACATTGGCCTTCCCCTTGATCACTTGAAACATGGAACCGCTCAGCAGAAGTCACCGATCAGGCAGCGCTCGATTGCCGAGCGCCCGATTCCGTCCGGGGAGTCAGGGATATCGGTGGACTCGATGAATGCCACAGGCCGCGGTAGCGCAGCGCGGATCGAGGGGTGCCGGGTGATCACCAGTGCATGCCATCGTTTTCCCTGCGTGCGGTAGGGATCGCCGCCGGGCGTTTGAAGCGGCATGTGGGCTCCTGTCAATCGATTGGCCGGCAGCCCGAACCGCGGCTGGCGATCATCACGAAAGCGGGCACCGCTCCGGCCGTCGAAGCGACCGTGGCTGTGTCGGACATGCACTGTACGACACAGCGGCCGATGCGATACTGTGCTTCGCATTATTCGGTCGAAGTGGCTACCCCTACACCAAACCCGAAGCGGGGCAATCACTATCAGGAACGGGTCTCACCCGGTCCGGCTCGGGTGAGACCTGGACCGGGCTGCTGGCACAACCCGGTCCAGGCATGTTCACCACCGTCCGCCGGCGCGGGCACCGGTCATTACGCCGTGGCGCCTGTCCGCAGGCTCAGCTGACAGTTGTGGTGGTGAGGGTCGGGGACGGGTTCGGGTAGCACGAGGTCGCGACATTACCCACCAATGCGACGTTGGTCGTCATGGTCATGCCGGGACTGGTATAGCTGGTCCCCGCGTACTTGCTGGTGATCGGTGTTCCGGCGGCGCCGGCGGTGACGTTGATGGTCACCGCCGGCGGGGTGAAGCTGGTGCCGCCGGCGATCGGACCCGGGACGGTCAGAACGACATTCCCACCTGAGGTGGAGACGGAGCCGGCCACGGTGCCCCCGGAGGCGGTAGCCGAGACCAATGTCGAATTCGCCGGAGTCGGAATGGTCATCTTCAGGTTGCTGATGTTGTTCACGGTGAAGCCGGAAGCCGAACTGGGAACCGACGAGGCACCCGGTGTGATGGTGATGGCCACCGCGGAACCCGACGCCGCCGAGCTCGGCGCGGTGCCGGTGACCGATGTGGTCATGGTCGAGGTTTGGCCGATACCGAGGATCGTGCCCCGGCAGTTCCAGTTCACGCTGACGGGATCGGCATTTGCCGGCGCAGCCAAACAAAAGACGGTAGCGACGGCCACCGGAGCAAGAAGGCCGGCACGAAGCAGGGATGAGGTCGATCTCATGGCTATCTCCAGGAAATGTCGAGCAACGGTACGACTGGATGTCGGACCCTCCGAAATGGGTGTTTAAAATATAGCCTGTTCTCATCCGGCTGTGGTCGAAACCGTCAATCTCGGTGTGCTGAAAATGTAATTATCCGTTATTAAATATCCACTCTGAATAGTTAATTGCGGCAAGGTTTCTACCAGGGCCGATGTTTTCTTCGTCGCATATCGGCGAATCCTTCGCGGATAGGTGAGCCTGCAATTCTCTGGAATATAAGCCCGACCTGAGATTATATATACTTCTGCTGATCGCCAGCTTTCATATGGTTACCGTTCACGGCATTCTCTCACCCACCGGCTCCCCACATGATACGGAACCCGGCGCAGGGTAACGGGGTCGAGAATTTCCGGTCCACCTCACGCTGGAGCATGTTTCTCCCGCCGTGGACATTCCCCACCAGGACGGAACGCTACCCGGCGCCGGACTGCCGGCTACTGCTCAACGGCCTTGCCGCGGTGCCGTCCGCCGCCGCGCTCGGAGCCACGCGTCGATATCGTGGCTCGCGTCGTCTTCGGAGTCGCCACGGTGCCGCGCGCCGTTGGTAGCGGCGTCGGCGACCGGTGTGATCAGCCGAAGGGTGAGCGCGGTGTCGGCCCCGACGATACCGAGAGTGCGTACGGGCCGGTGCCGATAGCCGTCCAGCCGGATCCGCCGGCCGCCGCTTTCCAGCTCACCGGGTGCGGCGGACCATTCGTCGAAGTGGTAGATCACGCGGTGGACCGGGCCGAAGCCTGGTTGCAGGACCGAGAAAAGGCCGGCCAGTTCCGCGACGAGGTCACGACTGTGCGGCCACCAGACCCCGTCGGCGCCTCGGTCGGCGGCATCCAGGTCGAGCCGCAGGTGGCGAGTCGACCATTCCGGCCTCCGAGCGTTGAACGCGTTCAGTCGTGACGTCATGATCGACACTCCTGTCGCGGCGGGCCGTGGTGGTTCTGTTCGGGGGGTTGCTCGCCGCGGGCGCCGGATCGGCCGGGCGAGCGACGTGCCGGATCGCACGTCGGCTACGACTGCTCCTGCGCGAGTCGCCGGGCTTGCTGCTGGGTGGAGAGGAGTGAGAGCGTCGCTTCGGCGCCCTGGTTTTCATTCCTACCGGTGTGCTCCAGTCCGTCGGAGCAGCCGCCGCTGTCCGGATCGAGCAGCGGGGTGCCGATATCGTTCGCGCCCCGGAACCAGGCTTCGCACAGCATGACGGCGTCTTTCCAATGCTGGTCGCCGGTGGCGTCGTAGGCGCGGGCACAGGCGTCGGCCAGGCAGGCGACCTCGACGGGCTGCTGATCGAACCCGGGCCGGGGCTCACCTGTCGTCCAGCCGTCGACCGGGGTCACGGAAAGGTGATCACCGGCTGTCTCGGTCTCGAGCAGCCAGCGCAACATCGCCAATCCATCGGCCTGTATGCGCTCCCTGCCGGGTAACGAGCCGACCGCGAGCAACGCCTCGGCCAGGACAGCGTTGGCGTATTCCAGTCGCGGCTCGGGCCATCGCCAGTCGAATCGGCGGGTCGGCGCACCGATCAGCGTCGCGGTGTCGGCCATAAAGTCACGCGCCCGGTGGTTTCCCGGATATACGCGCAAGACCTCGGCCGCACCCAGTGCGCCGAACGCCATCGCGCGCGCCGACCGCGGCCGCTGCTCGGCAGCGACCATGAAGTGCGCCAACGCGGTCTCGGCCAGATCGGGCCGGTGCGCGACGACGGCGCCGAGTGCCCACAACGCCCGGCCCCAGTGATCGTCGAGGCCGGGTTCGTCCTGCCAGTGCCGGTCCGATCCGCGCCGATTGTGGCAGCGTCCGTCCGGAGTCAGCGCAGCGACCACGAAGTCGAAATACACCTTGGTGAGGTCGAGCAACCGGGGTGGGGGCTCGGTTTCGCGGACGGCGACGACGAGACCGCGGGCGACATCGTCGACGCAGTAACCGTACTCGAGGAGGGGCTCGGTGAGCCTCGCATGCTCGAGAATCCCACACTCGTCACTGAGCCGGAACAGGTGTGCGTAGGAGATGGTGATCGTATTCATGCACACCACTTCCTGGTGCTGCGCGGTGAAGGGAATCGGCCACCGCGGCGCCGCGGTGCGGTACTCGAAGGTCTCTCGGCTCGAATCCGGAGATATCCACCTTTCCTCGGCCGGCGGCCGTCGAGCGGCCGGTTCGCGCCGCCTCGGGTGTCGGCCGCAGCCGCGGCGCCGGCGGGGCCGGCCGCCATCGCGCGCAGCGCCGAGCGCAGTCCGCGCCGGCCGGGCGGGCCGTCGGCATCGTTGTTGCCGGAGGTGTCGTGGCCGTCGAACTTCTTCTCCGATGCTGTCTCGGGAGCGTCATCGCTGGTCGCGATCAGGAAGCTGTCCGGGAGCGCGAGCTTGTGAATCGTGCGCACGGTCAGCAGGTATTGGCGCAGCAGAGGACCGGTGGTGTACGGAAGGTCGTACTTATCGCACAGTGCCCGTACCCGGCGACTGATTTCGGCGTATCGGTTGCTCGGCAGGTCGGGGAACAGATGGTGCTCGATCTGGTAACAGAGGTTCCCGCTCAGGAAGGCCAGCGCCGGGCCGGCGTCGAAGTTGGCGGTGCCCAACATCTGCCGCAGATACCACTCTGCCTTCGACTCTTTCTCGACCACGGTGGGGGCGAACTTCTCCGCACCGTCGGGAAAGTGGCCGCAGAAGATCACCACATATGCCCACAGGTTGCGCGCTGTATTGGCCGCCGCGTTCGCGGCGAGGGTGCGCCGCCACCGCCGTCCGCTCAGCGCCGGGAACAGTAGATAGTCCTTGCCGAGCTGCCTGCCGACCTTCGCGGCGAACGCCTTGGTCTCCGCGGCCTTCCCTCCGGGGGTGGCCGCACGATCGCGTTCGGAGTACAGGTCGTGCAGGGCGATACCCCATTCGAAGACGGAGGCCAGAAACAGATTCTGTAAAGGCTGCACCAGTAGTCGTGGCCGCCACGGCTGGTCTCGCGTCACCCGCATCACGCCGAAGCCGATATCGTCGTCCATGCCGAGCACGTTGGTGTACACGTGGTGGCGGAAATTGTGGGAGTAGCGCCACTGCGACGACAGTCCGACCATATCCCATTCCCAAGTGCGAGAATGGATTTCGGGATCGTTCATCCAATCCCATTGGCCGTGGCCGATATTGTGACCGAGCTCCATGTTCTCGATGGCCTTTGCCGCCGCCAGGCCGGCGGTTCCCACAGCCCAGCCGGTCCTACCCCGGCTCAGCGCGATCACCAGGCGAGAGGATATGTCCAACATCCGTTGGAAGGCGATGGTGCGGCGGATGTACGCCGCGTCTCGCGCGCCCCGCTGGGCCACGATGTCACTTCGGATCGCGTCGAGTTCGCGGCCGAGTGCTTCGACATCGGCGGGGTTCAGGTGTGCGTAGGCACCGACTTCGGTGATTGCCATTGTCCATACCCTCCAATCGCCGGGTGTTGTGCAGTCGCGGAACTATCGACGTGCGCCGGCGCAGGTACCCCGCACGCGTGGAGCCGGTCGGCACCGCACTGGCGCCGGCGTTTCCGGCCTGTCGATGAAGCAGCGGATGCCCAAGGTCCTCCGCCCGTGTGCGGCCGGCTCTGGTCGAACAGCTCGGCCGAGCTCGTCGTCGCTGCCCGAACTCGGTGGGGTGATCGTGTTGTGTGCGGCCGACGAAGTGCTTTCGTCTCTGGTCGAGTGCCCGGCCGCGGCCGTCCGAAACAGCCGACCGGTCGATGTATGAACCGGGTTGCCCTCACAGACTATCCTCGAATACATCGTCTGTCTACAGTGTAGAATTACGCTGTTGTCAACGGGCGATGAACCGGCGGGTCGTCCGATGGACGAGAAGAGAGCGCAGCCGTTCGCCGGCCCGGCACGACCGGACGATCCTCCCGGGGGCCATCGAGTCCGTCCGCTGACCCGCCCGGCGATATCGGCCGCCGCGCTGGAGATCATCGACCGCGACAGCGTCGAGCGATTGTCCATGCGACGCATGTGGTGCCGCTGCTGGTGACCCGGCGGAACTCCCGGGCCATCCGCCGCATCTCGGCGACCCAGTCGGACGCCGCGGCGTCGACCGTGAGTTCCGCGAAGACCGCCTCGGCAACACCGTCGAGGACAGCGGCCTTGTTCGGCACATGCCGGTAGATCACCATCGGATTGCGGCCCACCGCCTGGGCCATCCGGCGCTCAGTTGTCACGAAGCGCTCCGTTCCTCGGGACCGTTGCGTTCTGATGTAGATCTACAACGTTGACACATCGTCGCGGCCCGCGTCCGCACCGCGGGATATCGCCGGGGCGACGGCGCCCCGAAGTTCGTCGTGATCCTCGGTGGTCATCCGGTGCGCGAGGGTTCCTCGAACCCGGCCGAACCCGCATTCTGCGCTGTTTCATTGCCATTCGAGAAAGTGGTAGTTACTGTCAGTAGACAGTAACTACCACTTTAAAGAGGCTGTCATGTCGACTCTGTTGTATCGGATCGGGCGGTTCAGTTTTCGCGCTCGACGGCTCGTGCTCCTGTGCTGGATCCTGCTGGTGGCCGCCCTGGGGGCGGGGGCCGCCATCCTGGCCTCCCCTTCCGCGACGTCCTTCAGCCTGCCCGGTACGCAATCCCAGGAAGCTCTCGATCTGCTGGCGGAGCGGTTCGCCGAGGTCCCTCTCGACGGCGGGTCCGCCCAGATCGTCTTTGTCGCCGAGAACGGCACGGTGACCGATCCCGCGCTGCGCCGGCAGATCACCGAGGTGGTCGACGCCGCCGCCCGGGCCGCCGAGGTGGCGGCCGTGCGGACCCCGTTCGACAGCGGCCTGATCTCGGCGGATCGGCGGATCGCCGTCGCCGAGGTGACCTACGCGGTGTCCTTCGAAGCAGTGCGTGATTCGAGTCGTCAGGAGCTCATGGATCTGGTCGACCGGAGTGGTTCGGCCGACCTGCGGGTCGCGGTGGGCGGGGACGTGATGGAGCTGATGCCGGATGTGAGCAAGGAACTCATCGGATTGCTCATCGCCGCGGTGGTTCTCGTGATCACCCTGGGATCGTTGGTCGCCGCGGGGATGTCGCTGGTGACCGGGGTCACCGGAGTCGCGGTGGGTCTCCTGGGGATCCTCGCGGCCACCGCCTTTCTCGACCTCGGCGTCACGACCCCGATCCTCGCGCTCATGCTCGGTCTCGCCGTCGGCATCGACTACGCGCTGTTCATCGTCTCCCGCTACACCCATGAGCTGACCCGGAACCCCGATCCCGAGGAGGCGATCGGCCGGGCGGTGGGCACCGCCGGATCCGCCGTCCTCTTCGCCGGCCTGACCGTGGTGATCGCGCTGCTCGGGCTCGGCGTCGTGGGGATCGGGCTGCTCACCGAGATGGGGGTCGCCGCCGCGGTGACCGTGGTCGTCGCGGTGCTGGTGGCCGTCACCCTGCTGCCGGCGCTGCTCGGGTTCGCCGGGCGGCGGGTGTTGCCGCGCGGCCGACGGCGGCAATCGACCGAGGGCGCCCCGCCCGCCGCGACCGGCCGGCCGCGGTTCACACTCGGGCAGCGCTGGGCGTCACTGACCACTCGGCGGCCGGTGACGACACTGATCGTCGCGCTGCTCGGACTCGGTGTCCTGACGTTTCCGGCGCTGGACCTGCGTCTCGGCGTCCCGGATCAGGGCACCTACCCCGAGCATTCGACGCAGCGTCAGGCCTACGACGCGGTGGCGGAAGGGTTCGGCCCGGGATTCAACGGCCCGCTGCTGGTGGTCGCCGACCTCACCGGTGCGCCACAGCCCGAGGACGCCGCGCGACGGGTGCACGCGGCCCTGGCCGGAACCGAAGGGGTCGCCATGGCCGCACCGCCGGAATTCAACCCGGCCGGCGACACGGCCATCATCGGAGTCGTCCCGGGCAGTGGACCCGACAGCGAACAGACCGAGCAACTGGTTCAGCGGCTGCGCGGCGGTGTCGCCGACAGCGTCGCCCGGTTCGGCGCCCGGATCGCGGTCACCGGAACCGCTGCGGTCATCATCGATTTCAGCGACCGGATGGCGGACGCCCTGTGGATCTACCTCCTGGTGGTGGTCGGTCTGTCGTTCCTACTGCTGATGACGGTTTTCCGCTCGATCGTCGTACCGCTGAAGGCGACGGTGGGTTTCCTGCTCACCGTGGCGGCGACCTTCGGTGTCCTGGTGGCCACCTTCCAGTGGGGTCATCTGGAATGGCTGGGCATCCGCGATACCGACGTCGTGGTGAGCATGCTGCCGATCTTCATCATCGGCGTCGTATTCGGGCTGGCCATGGACTACGAGGTGTTCCTGGTGACCCGGATGCGGGAGGAGTACGTCCACGGCGCCTCGGCGACCTCGTCGATCCGTGCCGGTTTCGGGCACGGCGCGCGCGTGGTGGCCGCGGCCGCGATCATCATGGTGAGTGTGTTCGCCGGGTTCGCCACCGGTGAGGCCAGCGATATCGTGCAGATCGGCGTGGCGCTGGCGGCGGCGGTCGCGGTCGACGCCTTCGTCGTGCGGATGACCATCGTCCCGGCGGTTCTCGCGCTCGTCGGGGACAGGGCCTGGTGGTTGCCGGAGTGGCTGGACCGGATACTGCCGAACCTCGACGTCGAGGGTGAGAAACTGCGGAAAGCGCCGGGGCCCGACCCAGCCGACGCGCACCACCGCGTTGTTACGCCGGCGAAAGGTTCGGCAGGATGAAGCCATGAGCACCGGCGGGCTGCGAGAACTCAAGAAGAAGCGGACGCGTGAAGCCATCCAGGATCACGCGCTGCGCCTCTACCGGGAAAAGGGGTACGCCAACACCACACTCGAGGAGGTGGCCGCGGCCGCCGAGGTTTCGCCGAGCACGCTGTTCCGCTATTTCCCCACCAAACCGGATACGGTGCTGTTCGACCGCGTGGACCCCATCTTCCTGGACAAGTTCCTCGCCGAGCCGGCCGATCTGTCGCCACTCGAAGCCGCACGCAACGCGCTGCTCGCGGTACTCGACAGCGCACATGTCGACTTGGCCGCGGTGGAGACCACTCGGATGAGGCTCATCGCCACCGTGCCCGAACTACGTGCCGCCGTGGCGCACAAGGTGGAGACGGATCTGCCGCCGTTCATCGAAGCCGTCGCCCGGCGGACCGGCCGGGAACCGGACGACCCGCGAGTCCGGTACTGGACCGGAGCGATAGCCGGTGTAGCAGTGATGGCCTACCTGCGCGCGATCGACAACAATGAGGACATCTACGCCGTCGTCGACGAGGCGCTGGAGTTCCTCGCGAGCGGAATGTCGCTCTGACAGAGGGCATTCGGGATCAACGACCGTTACGGCACCACCGGGGCCGAGCGGCCCGTCGCCGACGGGCCGCTCGGTTGCGTGTGTACACCGGTCGGACGTCGCCCGCGGGCGAGGCTCCGATCCGCGATTCCGGGTCGCGTGCCGTTACCCGAACGCGCGCCCCTGCTCCTTGTCCAGTGCGGTCTCGCTCTTGTTCTTCAGTACGAAGAGGTAGACGACCAGCGAGATACCGATGACGACCGTCACGTACCCGATGAACCACGGCACCTGTCCGCCGTTCTTCGCGGCCTGGTAGATCATCGGCGCGGTACCGCCGAATACCGAATTGGCCAGGGCGTATCCGACACCGACTCCCAGTGCCCGGATATGTGAGGGGAACAGTTCGGCTTTGACGATGGCATTGATCGACGTATAGCCGGTGAGCAGCACATAGCCGACGCAGGTCACCACCAGTGTCGCCGCCACCGAGGTGGCGTCCTGGAGGAAGGTGATGAGGAACCAGGTGTAGAGGACGCCACCGATGCCGAAGAACACCAGGACGGGTTTGCGGCCCACCTTGTCGCTGATCAGCCCACCGACCGGCTGCAACAGCATGAGGAAGACCAGCCCGGCCAGGTTGATCCAGGTGGCCGTCATACCCTGACCTTCGAACGCGGTCTTGACCATGGCCGGGGCGTTCACGCTGTAGGTGTAGAACGCGAGCGTGCCACCCATGGTGACCAGGAAGCACACCAGCAGCGGCCGCCAATACTCGGCCAGCAGGACGCGGAGGGAGCCCGATTCGGAGTCTTCACCGCGCCGGACCGCGTCGAGCTGTTCGGCGGTCAGCGATTCGTCCATGCTCCGGCGCAACCAGAAGACCACGACCGCGGCCACACCGCCGATGAAGAAGGCGATACGCCACCCGAAATCGGAGATCTCCGACTTGTCCAGGAACACCTGCAGAACCAGCAGGGTGAGCTGGGCGAGCACATGACCACCGACGAGGGTGACGTACTGGAACGACGAGAAGAAGCCGCGGCGTTCCCGGGTGGCCGCCTCGGACATATAGGTGGCCGACGCACCGTACTCGCCGCCGGTCGCGAAGCCCTGCACCAGCCGGCACAGGATCAGGATCACGGCCGCACCCACGCCGATCGTCTCGCGTCCCGGCACGAGCGCGATCACCAGCGAACACGCCGCCATCAGCGAGACGCTGAAGGTGAGCGCCGCGCGCCGGCCGCGCCGGTCGGCGTAGCGCCCGAAGAACCAGGAGCCGACCGGGCGCATGAGGAACGTGACGGCGAAGATCGCGTAGACGTAGAAGGTGGAGTTCTTGTCCGCCGAATCGAAGAAGTGGCTCTCGAAGTACGAGGCGAACACGGTGTAGACGTAGACGTCGTACCACTCGACGAGATTTCCCGACGATCCGCGCAGCGTGTTCCAGACCGCGCGGCGTGTCGCCGCCCGCGATGACGTCGACTCGGTGGCCGGTGGCGGTCCCTCGGGGACGGACAGTCCCGGGGTCGTGGTTTCGGACATAAGTGATCCCTCTCTTCACTCGTACACGGAGTGCGCGGTGACCGGAATCCCGCGCAGCCCCGCACACAGTGTGCAGGTAGGGGCCACGGTCGCGAGACGGGGTTCGGAATTTCCGCGTCCGGCGGATGAACCGGCTGCCCGCGGAACCACCTCGGTGAGGGCGTGAAGTCGAGCTCTCCCGGCTCCGGAACCGCGCCCGGGAGTTCCCGCTGCGATGAGTTCTGCCGCCGTTTCCGGTCTCGATCGACAAAGACCCGTACTCGAGGAGAACATCGTGACCGTTATCTACACGTTCGACGTCTTTTCCAGCCTCGACGGCTTCGGCGCCGCCGTCGGGGACTGGACCGGCTACTGGGGAAAACAGGGCCCTGAGCTGCTCGACCACCGCCTCGCCCGCTACAGTGCGGCGCAGCGCATGGTCTTCGGGGCCGACACCTATCGGGCGTTCGCGCAGATGGTGGCCGCCGGCACCGAGGAATCCGAGGTGAACGACCCATGGGTCACGCGGATGCGGCACCTGCCGGCCGCGGTGGTATCGACCACGCTGGCCGAACCACTCGACTGGCCGGACGCCACCGTCGTGCGCGGTGATGCCGTCGATATCGTCGCCCGGCTGAAGGAGGAGTCCGAGGTGCCGTTGTGCTCGCACGGGAGCCTGTCGATGAACCGGACGCTGATGGCCGCGGGCCTGGTCGACCGGGTGCAGGTGACAATCTTCCCGGTGATCACCGGCCGCAGCGGGCGGGAACCGATCTTCGCGGGCGCGGCGGACTTCGACCTCGAACTGCTCGAGAGCCGGACGCTCGACGGCCACATCCAGGAGCTCGTGTACCGGCCCACCCTGCATGGCTGAGCCCGTCCGATGCAGCTGTCCGGTGTCCGGCGTCTCCTCACCCGGCAGGCGCCACGACCCTATTATTCCGGCGGTCGAGTACCCGGCCCGGAGTCCCGCACCAATCGCCACAGCGACGTGACCTCGGACCGCCGGGCCTCGTGCAGTGGGTCGGTGGTATCCGAGGCCCGGGGATGCCGCGGCGTGGTGTCGTAGCGGTCCGCCACGCGAAGACCGGCGGCAGCGATACGGGCGAGAAGCTCGTCGCGCGTCCGTAATCCGAGCCGCTCGGCGAGATCCGACAGGACGAGCCACGCCTCACCGGTTTCGGTCAGGTGGGCCGGGAGGCCGTCCAGGAAGCGATGCAGCACGTCGGATCCGCGGTCGTAGATGCCCAGCTCCAGGGCGGAGGTCGGCTCCGCCGGCAGCCAGGGCGGGTTGCATACGATCAGGTCGGCTCGCCCACTCGGCCACAGGTCGGCCTCGATGATCCGCACGCGGTCGCCGAGGCCGAGCCGGCGCATGTTCGCACGTGCGCAGGTGACGGCACGGGGGTTGATATCGGTGGCCACCACCCGGGCGCCCCGGCGGGCGAGGACGGCGGCGAGCACCCCGGTGCCGGTGCCGAGGTCGAACGCCCGCGGCTGCCCGGCGCCGGCCGGGAACGGTGCCCGATCGACCAGATCGACGTACTCGCCGCGCACCGGCGAGAACACGCCGTAGTCCGGGTGGATGCGCGCGCCGAGCGCGGGGACATCGACACCCTTGCGATGCCACTGGTAGGCGCTGAGGACGCCGAGGAGTTCGGGCAGCGACACGCAGATCCGCTCGCCACCCACCGGGCCGCCGGTGGCCGCGCCGTACGCGTGGTCGCAGGCCGGCCGTACATCCGGTGCGCGCCGCAGCCGCAGCGAGCGGTCGCGTTCCAGCACGACCAGCAGCCTGCCGAGCAGTTCGGCTCGTTCGGCCCGCGCGGCGCGGTGGCCGTAGAAGAGAGCGGCGGGGTCGCTTCCGGCCCGTGTGGCACGCGGAACCTGCTGCCAGCGGCGGTCCACGGCTCGCACGATCTGGCGGGCATTGTGGAAATCGCCCTGCCAGAGCAGCCCCGTGCCCGCTCTCGCCAGGCCGTACGCGGCCTTCGCGGTGATGCGATCGTCTACGGCGACGACGCGTTCGGGGGCGGGGGTGGCATTCTCGGAATGCCACCGGGCGGGAAGAGAAGATTCGTGTTCGGTCCAATCGATCGTGGACATGACGTACTCCTGTGGGATACGAAGGTGCCTGCGGGCGGCGACGCTTCGACGCAGCAGTACCGCAGGGATCAGCCGCTGATCAGCACGATGACAGGCCGGATCACTCGCACGTCGAAACGTGGAAGCGGCGATCGCCGAGCACCATGCCCATGACCACGGTCGATTCCTTTCGTCGGGTATTCAGCATCGCACAGGCACGCTGCCGCACCGCACTCGGTGGGGTCCGGGATCGTCATGACCGCGAACGCCTGCCCAGGCCGCGACGTGGGGATCGGATGGCCAGGATCCGTGCCGGCGATCGGACGGTTCCGCCGAAGGGCTCGTGGAGCGAACACGATCCCGACTACGGGCGCCTGCGGAGAAACTGTGGCCCGGCAGCGGATTTCGTCGGAAGCGCCGCCGCCCTGTCGGTCGCCGCGGCGGCGGGCACTCCCACCACGCGACTACATGTGTGTCGGGGCGGGATATGGACTGTCCGAACAACGAACAGGTCCCGACCTTCGGTGGGCCTGGTATTGCCGGGCCACTGGTCGCCGACAGATCAACCCGGGTTCGCATTCCCATTGTTGAGGAGCCGACCGCGATACGGTTAGCGTTGTTCGGTCGACAACCAGGGGAAAGTTATATCGGTCGACTACTACGGGTGAAGTGAGATCGAGCCGCGCAGCACCGCTTCGTCGAGTGTGTCAGTACGCTCGACATCCTGACCGGTGCCGGTCCGACCAGAGAATAGCGGTATCAGTACAGGAAGTGTTGATATGAACCGTGTTTCGTGCGGAGGCTGTACGATGCGGCGTTCGGCTGGTGGATCGAACGAAATCGGTGCGGGCCACGGCGGGGTGCCACGTTTCTCGTATGAGCGGAAACGCCGCCGAATCACCCTACCGAGGGCAGGTTCGGGCGGGAGAGCGACTTCGTGTCGATAGCAAGCAGTTTGACGGCGATGCTGCAAGCGTCCCGGCGTCTGATTGGTGCGACCAGAGAAGGCTGGGACCTTCCTGAACGGGCCGTCGGAGACGCGCTACGCGGGGGGAGTCGAACTTTCGCGGACGCCGACGACCCGGCGCGGATTCGAAGAGCACTCGGTGAACGAGGGGACTTGTCCGACGCCAGCCCGGCACACCAGGCGATTCTCGACCTCACCCGGGAGGTCACGATTCGGGGTCAGCTGCGGGCTCTGGAGCGACGACGGTGGACGCTCGCGCAGCGGTTGGAGGAGCGACCGGGGTCACGTGGGCTCTTGCGGAGGCTCGATCGGGCCGAGCGGGAACACTCGGCGCTCACGGATGCGATGAACAGGCTCAATGCGCATCGAGCGGCCGAGGGCCGGGCGGTCTGGGTGCCGAACCACAGTGAGCGCGACATTGCGGAATTGCGAGTCGCGCAGAACAGGGTGCACGAGAGGAGGCGCGGCCTGGAGGAGCTGCAGGCACGACGGAACGAACTCCGGGCCCGACGGGATGAGCTGCGCAGGCAACAGCAAAGGGAGTGGAATGACACCACTCCGGGTACCGACGACCGGAGCGGTGTGACCGCCCAGCCGCGATGGCATGTCCTGGAAAGCCCGTACAGCGACCAGGAAGCACGGGTGCTGCCGGATCTGTCCGGGGCGCGGAACAACGCCCATTGGATGGCGGAAGAGCTGACGAGGGAACAGCAACGGGTGGCGCGGGAGATCCGGGGGCTGGAGGGCGACGTAACGAGAGAACAGAACCGCCTGGACACCGCGCGGGAAAGGGCACACGCCCGGGCGGAGGCGGAGGAGCAGGCACGCGTGGAAAGAGAGGCGCGGGAACAGGCACGCCTCGAGGAGGAGCGGCAGCGCCGCCTGGACCAGCAGGCGCGAGAACAGGCACGCATGGCCAGGGAGGCGGCGGAACAGGCCCGCCGGGACCGGGAAGCAGACCGGCCGAGTACGCGGGGAGGCCGGGACGCACTGGTGGTCATGCATGAGCCGGGGATCCCTGGCCGCAATCGTGCCGGCGTGGATCCGGCTGCCGGTGGGCGTGCCGGCGCGGATCCGGCTGCTGGTCGGCGTGGGGACGAACCGGCTCGTGGCAGTGGTTCGGGTGTTGGGTCTGGTTCGGGTGCTGGGTCTGGTTCGGGTGCTGGGTCTGGTTCGGGTGCTGGGTCTGGTTCGGGTGCTGGGTCTGGTTCGGGTGCTGGGTCTGGTTCGGGTGCTGGGTCTGGTTCGGGTGC
>NZ_BDCU01000036.1 GCF_001618425.1 Nocardia fusca NBRC 14340 | reverse complement strand
CCGGTTCCGGTTCCGGTGCCGGTTCCGGTGCCGGCCGGAGCCTCAAGACTGTTGGTGCCGTTGCCGTGGGTGCTGTTGCCGTGGGTGCTGGTCTCTACGCCATCGACGCTTTTTCGGACTCGAACTCGAGTTCCGGTTCGGAGGGTGCGGATTCGGGTTCGGAGGGCTCGGGTACGGAGGGCTCGGGTTCGGAGGGTTCGGGTTCGGGTTCGGGTTCGGAGGGTGCGGATTCGGGTTCGGAGGGTTCGAGCTCGGGTACGGAGGGCTCGGGTTCGGAGGGTTCGAGTTCGGGTTCGGAGCGGCCGGGATCGGATTCGCCAGTTGCTCCGGCTGCGGGTTCGCCGGTTGCTGCTTCGGCCCCGGGTTTCCAAGCTGCTGGGGCGAATTCCGGCTCGTGGGGTGCCGTGGCGGGGTCGAGTCCTGCGGGCGCCGCCGGTACAGGTTCTACCGGTACCGATCGCGGTCCCGGTGCAGACACAGGTGTCGCCTCGGACACCGGCTCCGGCGACCGCTCGTCGGACGACACAGCGGCGGAGATCTCCCGCACGCACGACAACGCGCCGTCTCCGGGCAGTATCGGGATGGACCCGCCGTCCTCGGCTGTTCCGCCTGCTGGGGGGCCGCAATTCGATCCTTCCAGTCTGCTGCTTCCCCTGATGATGTCGAACTTCCAGGATCCCGGCCTCGCCGATACCGGTCCGGACGCGGACCAGGAATACGATCACGACCGGCATCGCGATTCCGGCCCGCAGCAGGGAGGTCCGCCCGCCGCTCCGCAGCCCGTTCAACCGGCGATCAACACACTGCCGGTCCAGCCGATGCCTGGTGAGGCGACAACGGCGGCGGATCCCGGACCGCAGGATGACGCGAACGCACCGCGGACGACGGCTCCGACCGTCGAAAAGGCGCCGGACGAGGACGGACGTATCCCGTATACCCATACCGGGGACGGCGTCACCGAGCGGGTATGGCCGAGTGTCGCTGACGCTTATGAAGCGGCGTACAGCAACAAGGAAGGTACCGATGGAAAGGCCGCCTACACCGGTACCGATGCCGAGTGGCTCGACGAGAAAGAATTGGAACCGGTCGACCCGAGCGATCTGGCGAGCGGTGACCTCATCACCTTCGACGACGGATCGGCCGTGGTACGGGTGCAACCTGAAGAAGGCGATCCGGAAGGTGGCATCGTAGAAGTCATCATCAAGGGCGAGTTGACGCCGATCGCGGAGGTGATGGCCGATGGCGCCGGTGAACTCGGCCGGTTCGCCGGTTTCCGGCGTCCGCCCGGTATCGCACCGCCCGGGTCGACGGAGGGGAGCGCCGGTGTCACCGAGCAGAGGTCGCCGGGTGCGGAGTCCGGTGACGCGACGGTGCCCGTCTGATCGGGAACCGGCTCCGCCGGCCGATTGCCCGTACCATCGCGGGATCGCCGGAACTCGTACGGCTCGGTGGAACACAGATCTCACACCGCAGTGCGATCGATTCTCATACCACGGGATTACCCGCGGCGAGAAAACGGTCGATAGCCTCGGTTGGAACGAAACCCGCACCCGTTTCCGCAGACCGAGCGGCGCCGGCCGGATAAGCTCTCCGGCAGAAATCGACCGGCGGGTACCCAAGCCGAGCGCAGGTGGCGTCTCCGGCTCATCTCCCAGGAAGCTCCTCTATGACGATTCCGGCCCTGAATCCCGATCTTTCTCCCCGGTCATCGGGCCGACGTGGCAACGGCGGTGATTACGCTCGCTTGCTGCGCCGGATCTCCGACGCGGGCCTGATGAACCCGCGTCCCTTCTACTACGCGGTCCGGTTCGGTCTCGTCGGGGCCGCGTTCGTGATCGGCTGGGCGGCATTCATCCTCGTCGGCGACTCGTGGTGGACGCTCGCGGTGGCGGCGTTCATGGCTGTGACGTTCGCTCAGGTCGCACTCGTCATGCACGATGTGGCACACCGTCAGGTCTTCCGGCAACGGCGGCTCACGGAAATCGTGGGCCGAGTCGTCGGCAACGCCGGGGTAGGCCTGGCCTACGGCTGGTGGCAGGACAAACACACCCGGCATCACGCGAACCCGAACCATGAGGAACTCGACCCCGATGTCGCGCCCGACATTCTGATCTGGTCACAACGGCAGGCCATGGCCAGTCGAGGTCTGCCCCGTCTCATCGGTAGGGCGCAGGCGTATCTGTTCTTCCCGCTGTTGCTGCTGGAGGGTCTGAACCTTCATGTGGCGGGGGTACGAGCGCTCGGCAAGCGATCGATCAAACATCGTGTTCTGGAAGGCGCGCTGCTCTTCGGTCACTTCGCCGGCTACTTGGTCACCGTGTTCGCGGTTCTGCCCGCGAGCACAGCCTTCGCGTTCGTCGCTGTCCATCAGGCGCTGTTCGGCCTGTACATGGGTTGCGCCTTCGCCCCCAACCACAAGGGTATGCCGACGCTGACCGGGAAGAGCCGTCCCGACTTCCTCCGTCGGCAGGTGCTGACCTCCCGGAACGTGCGGGGCGGCGTACTGACCGATGTCGCCCTGGGTGGGCTCAACTATCAGATCGAGCACCACTTGTTCCCGAGCATGCCGACGCCGAATTTGCGGCATGCCCAAGTGATCGTTCGCGACTACTGCTCGGAGATCGGCGTTCCATACCATGAGACAGGGCTGTTCGCTTCTTATCGGGAGGCGCTGAGGCACCTGCACCATGTCGGCACACCCCTACGCACTGCCGAGTGAACCGGCAGCTCTGCGGTCGATCCGGGATGCGGCTCGAGTACATCTCGAGCCGCTCGCTCGAAGCCGTGAGTACTCTCGATCTCAGGTGACCGCCGACCGGAGCGAATATCCCGGATCGCCGCATAGCGCCGCTACCTCTTCGACGAAATGGGCTCGTCCAGGTCCCTTGTCTCGTCGACGTCGACAGAACCTCGATCGGATCCTGCCTTGCGGTGGCCGGTTCAGTAATAGGTACCGGCGAGCATGCCCAGCATGTTCAGGAAGATAATGTATTTCAGGAAGCCAGGCATAGCGAACTCTTTCGTTTGTCGGTCCCAGTCGTCGATCGGCGTCCACTACGGAACACCGTTCGAGTCCCGCGCATCACTTCGATCACATGCGCCGCTTCGTCTTTCGGCGACGCTGCCGATTTCGTTACACCGCCCGCCACCGGCACTTCCAGTGGGCCCGAAGCGCGCGCGTCCGTTCACTCACCTCTGAGGCGGAACCGGGGGGTGACGGCCGAGGCGGGACGAGTTCGTCGACCTCTGCCCGTGTTCGGGTCGTCGGTGGGGTACGCGTAGGTCGCGGAGGGGGAAAGCCGTAGCCGCCCGGCTGCCGATCCGTGTGGTGGATACCATGCCCCGGCCGGCGACTCGGCCTTCCTCGGGCGGACCGGCGTCGAGTATCCGTGGCAATTCATCGACCTACCGGTAGATGCGCAGTGTCCTCGTCTTCGGATAGTACGTATCCCGGCAGAATAACGGATGGCCTACCGGAATGTACGCGAGTGGTAGGTATGGGACTACCGCTCCGGCGACATCGGAAATTCGAACAGAAATCGCACCTCCTGACGTTCCTTCCTCGCTTTGTTCGGAAATTGTAAATTCCACAGCAGGGGCAGGTCGGAAGGTCGGCTGAATAATTCCGGCGATCCACCGGGAGCGGCGGGCGGGGAGGGGCCCGGAGCGGAACAGGTACGACGACACAGGCTCGTTCGCTATTCGCTGAAAGGGCCTGGTTGTAGGTGCAACCTGCGCAGATGAGCCCAGTAGCGCCGTGGCCCCCACCGGGCCGGCCGGGTCTGTGAGCGTGCGGTCCGACGCCGAGCTCCCGGTTGCGGACAGCTACGCGCGCGTATTCTCTTTACATTCTCTGTAGTTGAAGAAGCACTGCGACGCGGTTAGCGTGGATTTGCTGGGGGCAATCCGACGCGGTATTCGATCAAACGCTTTACCGCCGGTCGGCAGTCGAAACTCGGCCTGAATCGGCGGCCGTGGTCGAACCGGAGAGATGCAGTGATGAGCTCGAGGGTAGTACCGGCGATTCGGGTTCGGAAGGTGGTGCCGGCGATTCGGGTTCAGCGGGTGCTGTGGCCGATCCGGCCTACATGGGGCTCGGTGGTGCGGTTCCCGCCGGTGTCGAGCAGGGATCAGCACTCGGTTCCGCCCCCGCACCAACATCTGACCCCGGCGTCGGCGACTCATCTGGTGGAGTTTCGGAAGAGAACTCCCATCCCGAGAGCAGCTCGCCGTCCCGAGCAAGCTCGGGAACAGACCGAACCGCCCCTGGGGTTCCGCTCAGCGGAGGACAAGGACTCGATCCGGCCGGTCTGCTGCTGCCGTTGCTGCTGTCGAACCTGCCGGATTCCGGGCCGGCCGATCCCGGGCCGACCGATCCCGCCCCGGACGAAAGCAGCGAGAACGATCCCGGCCGGCCTCACGATTCCGCGCCAGGAACGCAGTTCACCCCTGTGCGCCGCCACCTGCGCAACAGGCGGTCACCGCGCAGTCCCCCCAGCCATCGGCCGACGAATCACCGGTGACGGATCCACGACGGCAGGCCGGTGAGACCGCACCGCGGTCGGCTGCGCCTTCCTCTCCCGCAGCGGCGCGAGGCGACCGCCGCAGCGTTGTGTACACCCACGCTGGAGACGGCGTCACCGAGACAGTGTCGGCGAGCGTCGCCGACGCCTACGAAAAGGCGTACAGCAACAAGAGCACGACCGACGCGAAGGCTGCCTACGCCGGTACGGATGCCGAGTGGACCGACGAAAAGGCACTTGAACCGGTCGACCCGAACGATCTGATGAGTGGCGATGTCATCACGTTCGACAACGGATCGGCGATGGTGCGGGTTCAGAAGAAGGAAGGCGACCCGGAAGGTGGGGACGTAGATGTCATCATCAAGGGCGAGCTGACACCCATCGGAGCTGTTATCGCGGAGGGTGCGGAAGGGCTCGGAGGGTTCGCCGGTTTCGTGCACCCACCCGGCATCGAACTGCCCGCGCCCGAGGAGCTGGGTCCAGGAGCGTCCGTGCCGATGACGGGTGACCCGCCTGGCGATACAACCGTGCCTGCCTGAGCGGAAGGCGGAGGTGCTGCCCGCTGGTGCGGGCAGTGCGACCTCGGCGTACCCGGTGAACAAGCGCATCTGATCCCGAGCGCCCGGGACGGGCGTAGCAGGTCATACCGAACCGGCACCGGTGTTGCTGAGCCGGGGCCGGTTGGGCAGCTGTTTCACAGGGGCAGCAGATGATGTTTGCGCGGGTAACGGATGACCTTCTTGTCGCGGAGCAGATGCAGGGCCCGCCGGAGCTCCAGCCGGGTGGCCGACGGCTCGATCACGCTATCGATGTAGCCGCGTTCGGCCGCGATCCACGGGGTCGCGACGGTCGCGTTGTAGAAGTCGATCATCTGCTGCCGCAGCGCGGCGCGCTGATCCTCGGGGGTCGCGTCGAGGACCTTGCGCTGGGTCAGGCCCACCGCGCTCTCGGCCCCCATGACCGCGATACGCGCGGTCGGCCAGGCCAGGTAGATATCGCAGCCGAGAGCTTTGGCGCCCATGACCGCCCACCCGCCGCCGTAGGCCTTGCGGACCACCACGGTCACCTTGGGGACGGTGGCCTCCACATAGGCGAACAGGAACCGGCCGCCGCGCTTGATGACGCCCACCTTCTCCTGTTCTACGCCGGGCAGGAAGCCGGGGGTGTCGACCACCAGCACCAGTGGGATCTCGAAGGCGTTGCAGATATGGATGAAATGCGCGGCCTTGTCGCCGGCCTTGGCGTCGAGCGCGCCCGCCAGCACGGTCGGCTGGTTGGCGACCACACCCACCGGGTGACCGTCGACGCGGGCGAAACCGGTGATCAGGTTCTTGGTGGCGGCCGCACCGATCTCGTGGAACTCGCCGTCGTCGAAGATACGCAACAGCACGTCGTGCATATCGTAGACCGCGTTGTCCGAGTCGGGGACCAGCGTGTTCAGCGCCAGATCGGATTCGGTGACCTCCGGCTCCAGTCCGGGGTTCACGATCGGCGGCAGTTCGACAGCGCTCGACGGCAGGTAGCTCAGGTAGTTGCGGACCCACGCGAAGGCCGCCGCCTCGTCCTCGGCCACATGGTGGATATTGCCGTAGGCGGCCTGGTTGTACGCACCGCCCAGCTCCTCCATGTCCACCTTCTCGCCGATGGCGTCCTCGATGATCTTGGGCCCGGTGACGAACATGTGCGCGCTCTTCGTGGCGACCACGACATCGGTGCAGATCGGCTGGTAGACCGCGCCGGCCGCGCAGTTACCCAGGATCAGCGAGACCATCGGTACCGCCCCCGAGAGCGGTTCCATCTTGGTCGCCAACTCGCCGTACCAGCGCAGCGACGTCACGGCCTCCTGGACGCGCGCGCCGCCCGAATCGTTGATACCGACCAGCGGACAGCCCATGCGCCCCGCCAGGTCCATGATCGCGGCGACCTTGCGGCCGAACATCTCGCCGATGGTGCCGCCGTACACGGTCTGGTCATGGGAGAACACCGCGACGGGCCGGCCGTCCACCAGGCCACGCCCGGTGACCACCCCGTCTCCGTAGAGGGCGTCCTTGTCCGCCGGGTTTCGCACGAGAGCACCGATCTCCACGAAGGTGCCCGGGTCCAGCAGCATCTCGATGCGGTCGCGGGCGGACGGTATGCCCTTACGTGCTCGTTTGGCGGCTCCCGCCTCTCCGGCCGGCTCCTGCGCGAGCTCGAGTTTCTTACGCAGGTCGGCCAGTTTTTCGGCGGTAGAGGTCATCGGGTACATCCTCATTTCTCAGCAGGAATACCGCACCGTGATCGGGGGTGGGTGTCACCGTACCCGGACTCTCTGTGGTGCGGGTTTGTGAGCTCTCACCGATGTCGGCCCGGTCGGGCGCCGGACGCCGGTGCGCGGGAGCGAGCAGATCACGCCCGGCGCGGGATCACGAGGCCGGATTCGTAGGCCAGGACCACCAATTGGGCCCGGTCGCGGGCGTGAAGTTTGGTCATGGCCCGGTTGACGTGGGTTTTGGCGGTCAGCGGGCTGATCACCAGGTGGGCGGCTATCTCATTGTTCGAAAGGCCGCGCGCGACGAGGACGACCACCTCCCGCTCCCGGGCGGTCAGCTCGGTCGTTCCGGCGATCACCTCCGGGGCCGGCGGCCGGCTGACGTACCGGTCGATCAGCTTGCGCGTGATCGACGGCGCGAGCAGCGCGTCACCGCGGGCCGCGACCCGGACGGCGTGCAGGAAGTCCTCCGGGTGGATGTCCTTGACCAGGAATCCGGCCGCGCCCGCGCGCAGGGCGTCGAAGACGTGCTCGTCGAGACCGTAGTTGGTCAGGATCACCACGTGCACCCCGGCCAGGGCCGGGTCCGCGGCGATACGCCGGGTCGCCTCGATGCCGTCCACGACCGGCATCTGGATGTCCACCAGCGCGATATCGGGCCGGTGTGCGCGAGCCAGCTCGACGCCCCGCGCGCCATCGGCCGCCTCGGCCACGACCTCGATATCGTCTTCCAGCTCGAGCAGCGCCCGGAAACCGCTGCGGATCAGCGGCTGGTCGTCGATCAGCAGGACACGGATCACGGCGTCCGCTCCACGGGCAGTTCGGCTCGGACGGTGAAACCGCCCTCGCTGCGGGGCGCGGCGTGTAACCGGCCGCCGAGGGCGGTGACCCGTTCACGCATCCCCAGCAGTCCGACACCCGGCTCGGCCGTTATGTCCGGCGTGGCTCGACCGTCGTCGTCCACCCGGATCATTACAGCGTCCGGGCGGTAATCGATACGGACTGTCGCGGTCCCGGCGGCGGAGTGCCGGGTGATGTTGGTCAGCGACTCCTGGACGATGCGGTACGCGGTCCGGTCCACGGCCACCGGCAGAGTGTCGCGCCGCCCGGCAACCGTCAATGTCGTATCCAGACCGGTGGCGCGGACCCGGTCCACCAGCTCCGCGACATGATCGAGTCCGTACGACGGTGGGCGGTCGTCCCGCAGGACCGCCAGGGTGGCCCGCAGCTCCCGGGATGCCTCGCGACCGGCCTCCAGGATCGCCGACAGCGCATCGGGCACCTGCTCGCCGCGCCGGCGGGCCGAGTGGACGGCTACCTCGGCCTGTACTTTGATCACCGAAATCTGGTGGGTCAGCGAATCGTGCAGCTCCCGCGCGATATGCAATCGCTCTTCGTCGGCCCGGCGCCGCGCGGTCTCCTCCCGGGTACGTTCGGCCTCGTCGGCGCGCCGCTCGGCCTGCCGCAAGGCTTCGCCCGCCGCGCCCGCGGCGACCAGCCACGCCAACTGCAGCACGTCCCGGGACTCCATGAGGGCCTCGCTCACGAGCAGTCCGCGCGGCGAAACCAGCAGCGCCACGGGCATGGCCGCCACCATGACCACCGATCCCGCCACGGCCGCCACCCAGCGCCCGGCGCGGACCGCCGCGTACACGGCGACCAGGAACGCGACCGCGGGTACGTCCACCCCGAGGGCCGAATACGCCAACGCGGTCGACCCAGTCACGGCCAGCACGGCAACCGGCGCCCGGCCGGTGGCGCCCGGTGCCAGCCCGCCGACGACGAGCAGCACCCAGCCGACCGGCGGCCCGGACAACCCGGAGACCAGCTGGAACACCGCGATACCCGCGGCGATCGCCCAGTTCCGGAGCCTTTCCATTCATGCACCCTAGCCCGATGTTCGCGCGGGGAAGTCGTGCACGGCGATGATCACCGGCTACTGCGGACGCAGTACTCCCGCCGCTACCTACGCCCCCGGCGGCAACCGGAATGCCTCCGTGCGCACGATGACCGGAGGCGCATTCGGCGGCGACGATGGCCCACATATCGGTCGTCGGAGAAGGAGGACGTCATGTCCGTTCGTCAGCTACTCGTCACCTCGGAGATCCTGGCGCAGTCGGACGCCTCCGGGTTGACCACCGGACGTCTATGGTCCCTGGTGGGTGTTGCGGTGGGACTCGTGGGTGTGGTGATCGGCGCCCGCGCCGTCATCCGCCGCGCCGGACGCCGCTCGGCGGTCGTCGCACTCGTGGCCGGGTCGGCCGGTCTGGTGCTCGGTGGGCTGGTCGTCCTCGCCGCCGAAGGCGGGCCCGGCACCGGATACGGGATCGTCGGCGGCTTCCTCGCCCTGACCATCGGATCGGTGGCCGCGGTCCTCGGTGCGTTCGCGCTGTGGCGGAATCGGCTCTCGCCCACCACCTCCGGGAATGGCGGATGAGGACGCAGCGGACGCTCGGTGTCGCTCACCAGCGCCGGGTCTCGCGGAGGAGCAGCCAGACCAGGTACGCGCCACCGAGGCAGACGGTGACGGCACCCACCGGGAGGGTTACGTCGGGAATCGCGTGCTGTGCCACCAGGTCCGCCGCCGACATGAGCCACCGGTGAGCGCGGCGCCGAGAATCGGCCAGCGGGTTTCAGGTCAGGCCCGCGATGAGCGCCTCATCGCGGGCGGTAGTCGGCGACGAGCCATTCGTCGCCGACGCGCTGCACACCGACGGTCACCAGGGTGGGTGCGCCGACCGGTTCCGGATGCCGGACGTTGCGGGTCTGCTGGGTAGCGAAAACGGTGACGATGTAGTTGTCCGCGTCGACGGCCTCGACCGCGGTGCTCACGACCTCGCCCTGGGCGACGACCTCGGCCTCGGTCATGACTTTCGCGAGTGTGTCGCCGACGGTGTCGTAACGGTGGGCGAACGCGGCCGTCGTTCCCTGCCGGACACCGGCGAAAAAAGCGTCGAGGCTGCGGAAGTCGTAGGTCAGCGAACGTTTCGTGTAGTCGGCGGCGACGGCGGCCACCCGGTCGCGATCGGTGATGCGGCCGCGTAGGTCGTCGAGCTCGTGCTGGGCGGAGTACCAGCGCCAGCCGAGAAGTGCCGCCAGGACGACGAACGCGACCGCGGCGAGTCCCCACGCCGATACGGTGGCCAACGAACCGGGTGCGCGCTGTTCATCGAGTTTCCGCTGTTCGCCGGTCTGCGAGGTATCGCTCACCGAGGGTCCTCACTCACTACGGGAGTGCCGGTGCGGCACGGGTAGTCGCCGATAGGGGAGGGCCTGGATTCGATCCGGCCCGGTCGGGTGTGCTTCATCGGCACACCGCCCGTTGCTGCGTTCCGGCGACGCCGGCCGGAGCCACCGGCCAGGTCGGACAGGTGGCCGCGGATTCCGCGCTTCCTCCCGGCTGGTCCGAGTTCAAGCCGTTGATCAGTTCCGGCTTCAGCGACAGGACCTCCACGAGCTGGTCGGGGCGAGAAGCGAGTACGCGCAACTGCTCGTGCAGCGCCGGGTAGGCGTCTTCGGAAAGAGATTCCGGCTCGGCGAGGAGTCCGCCTTCCGAATCCAGGCTCGAATCCTCCGCGAACAGCGAGTTCACCAGTTTCGCGGCGTCGTCGAACAGCCCTACCAGGGCGGCGATCCCCTCGATCAGTACGCCGACCTGTTCGGCGATACCGCCGACCTCGGTGGCGATCTTCCCCAGATTGTGAATGAACACCGCCACGGCCGCGTGCTCGTTCGTCGCGTACTGGAGCAGGTCGCCCAGCGCCGTCAGTACCGGTCCGATACCCGCACCGTCGCCCTGGAGGACCCGGCCCACGTTCTCCGCCACCCGACCCAGCTCCTCGATGTCGAGCGCGGTGAACAATGGCCGGAATCCGTCGAACAGCCGCGAGACGTCGACACTCGGCGTGGTCCGCTCGCGCGGAATCGTGGCCCCGGAGGCGAGCACGGTCCCTCCTGGGCCGGACTCGAACAGTTCCAGGTAGTACTGCCCGAGCAGGCTCTGATAGCGGACCGCGGCGTGCGTGGTGTCCCGGACCGTCCGGTCGTGGCCCAGGGTGAACCCCACCCGGGCCGTGGCGTCGTCGGCGACATCGATCGTGGTGACCGTTCCGATCCGGGCTCCGGCCAGCTGGACACCGCTGCCGGCGGTGAGCCCGGAGGTATCGCTGAAGACGGCCGCGTATTCGGTGTCGACCTCGGTGGCCGGTCCACGCGCGGAGGTCATGACCAGGCTCAGGCAACACACTGCGACAACACCGAAGACGGACAACCCGATCGCGGGGCCACGCACGGAGGACATCGGACTCCTTCTGGGAAGTCGGCCGGCCATACGATGTGCGGCGCGGTGCCGGCGACGATTCGAGCTGCGCTCGAGCCGGTCGGCCGACCGGGGACGCCGCGACGACGAGGCGGTCCCGCAGTTCCGGTGGCCGGTGACAGGCAAGGGCGACCGAACCCTATGGCACGACCGGTGGCAGACCCAGGTCCAGAATCATGGCGAGCATTTCTCGGTGAAGCGAGATCGGCTGCCGCCGACCAGCTCTCGGCACGAGCTCGCCGGCCGGACGAGCCGAGGGCCTACGGGCCGTCCGCGACGACCTGCAGGTGCGCGACCCGACACTCTAATCGGCGCGGCCCGACACTCGTTCCACCACCACGAGCGGAATCTCCCGTTCGGTCTGCTGCTGATGTGCGGCCATATGTGGGAACCGGTCTGCCAGCATCGCGAACAGCCGCTCCCGCTCGGCCCCCGCGGCGGTGTGCGCGGTACCGGTGAACAGATCGATACCCGCCGGGGTGGGCCGCTCCACGATGACCTGCGGCTCGGCGACCAGATTCCGGTACCACGCCGGGTGTTCGGCGGCGGCCATATTGGACGCCCACAACACGATTCGATCGTCACCGTCGGTCAGGTACCCGAGCGGCACGATATGTTGCCGTCCGCTACTCCTGCCGACGGTGGTCAGTAGAACGAGGTCGGATCCCTTCAGCATCCCCTCCATCGTGATCGTTCCGCCTCCGGCGCGGAAATTCTCGACCACGGACCGATTGAACGCACGCATATCATTCGGCAACGACATCTGCGGAATATTAGTCGCCGCACTCCGTCGCGCCCGGCCGGGAACGGTTCGGTACCGCACACTGCACTCCAGTTCTCGAATGCATCCGGTCGGGTCCTGGGGGAGTACTCGGGTGGGTCCGGCCATCGTCGGGATCAACTCGCCGGGCGTGCCCGATCCGAGGCAACGTTCCGGTTCGCCTCCTGGAAGTCGGCGATGGCCCCGCCGTGGTCCCGCGCCCAGCTCGTCAGGACCTCGATGGGCTCGACCAGGGTCCCCCCGAGGTCGGTGAGGCTGTACACGACCCGCCGTGGCGCTTCGGCATGACGTTCGACCAGACCGTACTGCTGGAGTCGGCGCAGCGTCTGGGTGAGGACCTTGCGGGAGATGCCGCCGATGAGGTCGACGAGCTCCCCGTGCCTGCGAGGTTGCCGGCTGAGCCCGAAGAGCACGAGCACGGCCCACTTGTCGGAGATGATCTCGACCGCCAGGCGGGTGGGGCAGTCGGCCAGGAAGGCCGGTGCGGCGGTGTTCTGCATGGAATTCGAAGGTACCAGGAGGTAACGCACGGCTCCGTAGCGTTCTGGTACAGCGCATTCAGCGCTGGATACGGAGGAATCACCATGTCACGAGTCGTTGTGTTCGACCGGTTCGGCGGTCCGGATGTCCTGCGCATCGTCGAGGAACCGGTCGTCGAGCCCGCAGCCGGCGAGGTACGGGTCAGGGTCGAAGCGTTCGCCGTCAATCCGCTCGACCTGATGATGCGTTCCGGCAGTATGCCCGCGACCGTGGCCCTGCCGCACGCCCGCCTCGGCGTCGAAGGAACCGGCCTCGTCGACGCGGTGGGCCCCGAGATCACCGGGCTGGAGGCCGGTGATCCGGTCATCCTGACGGCCGTTCCGGACGCGAGTGTCCGGGGTAGCTACGCCGAATACACCACGGTCCCCGCGAGCCGGGTACTCGCCCGGCCCGCCGGGCTCGGCGTCGCGGAGGCGGCGGCGATCTGGGTCGCGTACTCCACGGCCTACGGCGCGCTCGTCGAGAAGGCGAGGATGCGTCCCGGCGACCATGTCCTCGTCACTGCCGCGTCCGGTGGTGTCGGCCGGGCGGCGATGCAGATCGCGAATCAGATCGGCGCCGTGCCCCTGGCGGTCACTCGGCATGCCGCGAAGACCGACGATTTGATCGCCGCCGGCGCCGCCGCTGTCATCGCCACCGACCGGGTGGGCATCGCCGAAGCCGTCCGTCACCACACCGGCGGGGCCGGCGCCGATATCGTCCTCGACCTCGTCATGGGCCCCGGCCAGCAGGATCTCCTGGCGGCGGCCCGCCCCGGCGCGACGCTGGTCGCCGCGGGCTTCCTGGATCCGCGGCCGACACCCTTCCCGGACGGCACGTCGCTCACGATCCACGGCTACCGGAGTTTCGAGCACACCCTCGACACCGTGGTGGTACGGCGTATGGCGGCCTTCATGAACGCCGGTGTACGCCTCGGCGCACTGCGTCCCGCCATCGACGAGGTGTTCGGCCTCGACGACGTCGTGGCGGCGCACCGGCACTTCGAGAAGGGAATCCATGCCGGGAAGGTCGTCGTCACGGTCTAGCCGGTCGGTCCGGGTGCGTCGCCGCGCACGACGGCACCGCCGGGACGACCGGTCCGAGTCACCGGATATCGGCCGGTCGCTCGGGAATGTCGAACAGACGTGGTCACGACGATCGTGGCGGCGATCCCGACGGCTGCCGCGGCGAGGTAAGCCGTTGCCGCCCAGCCGAACCGGTCGACGGCTGCCGCGCCGGCGGCGGACCCGAGGCTTCCGCCGACGAAGTACACCAGCATGTAGGCGCTGTTGAACCGCGCCGGAGCGGCAGGGTCGATCGATAGTACGGTGCTCTGATTCGCCACCTGTGCGGCGAAGAGCCCCGCATCGAAAAGGGCCAGGCAGGCCAGTGTCACGAGGGTGTCGGTGAGGGTGGATGCCGCGACGGTCGCGGCCGTTCCGGCCAGCGCCAGCCCCGCCAGAACGACGCGCGTGGCGCCCACCCGGTCGGCCCAGGCGCCGGCGAGCCGGGCTGCCGGTATACCCGCCAGCCCGGCCGCCGCGTAGAGGCCGATCTGCTCCGCGGAGTAGGAGAACGGCGGCTTCGCGAGGGCGACCGCGAGCCCGGCCCACACCGCGCAGAACGCGAAGAACCACATCGCGCCGCATATCGCCGTGACCCGGAGCTCGGGGTATCGCACGAACAGCCCGGGGAGCGAGCGCAGAGTCGCTCCATAGCCGCGCTCACCGGCACCCCGCGCACCCGGCAGCACCACCGCACAGGATGCCGCGAATACGGCACAGAACGCGGCGAACACCAGAACCATGCCCCGCCAGCCCATTTCGTCGGCCAGCCACCCACCGGCGATCCGGCCGGCGAGGATCCCCACCGATATTCCGGCGGTCACGATTCCCAGGATCGTCGCGCGCCGACGCGGCGGAGCGAATCGTCCGGCCACGGAACTGAGGCCCGCGCCCACTGCCGAGCATGCTCCGACCACACCGGTCACCATCCCCAGTCGCCACACATCGTCCACCGCCGCACATACCGCCAGCGCTCCTGCCAGGACGGCGAACTGGATCGCCAGAACCCGTCCCGGTGGGAAGCGGTCCACCAGCGGGACGAGCAGGCCGAGACCCGCCAGGTAACCGGCGGGCCCGCACGCGAGCGCGAGTCCGACCGCGGCGATCTGCGAGTTCAGCGATTGCGCCACATCCGCGATCGCGGGTTGCAGTGGATAGATCGTGGAGGTGCCGAGTGCGGCCGCGACGGACATGAACAGGACGACGGAACCGCGTAGGCGATCGCCGGCATCCGGCCCTGCGGAAGGATCAGTATTCACACCGGCCGACAGTAGGAAGTGGCAGGTCCTGGCGCTGGCGGGATCGCGACATCACCGTCTCGCGGTCCGGTGTGCACCGGATCCGCCTCTGTTGATCGTCGGTTCGTGCCGACGGGGGAGGCCGCCCAGTGCGTCGGACGCGGACACACCCTCGGCAAGGTCGCCTCGACCGTCGGCGACCCCGGCGCCGCGGAGCTTCTGCCGGGAAAGTACCGAAAAGTATTGACCTAAACATTTGTTTAGGTTTCAAGATGGTCTCACGTGAACTTCACAGCTTCAGGAGATCGACATGAGCATCGCGACCACACTCGCCGGCACTGCCGCCCGTATCCCCGCACTGAATCGTCCCGTCGCCCTCTTCGGCGCGATCGGCGCCGCCCTCGTGGCCAACCTGGTCGTCTGGCTGATCGGCGCGGCCGCCGGTGGCACATTCGAGATGACCGACGCGGGCCGGGTGCAGAGTGTCGCCCCCGGCGGAATCATCATGCTGACCGTGGTCCCGATGCTGATCGGGCTGGGCGCGGCCGTACTGCTGTCCTACAAGTGGATCGGTGTGCTGCGCGTCGCCGCGGTGATCGGTTCGGTGCTCGCCGTCGCCACCATCGGCATGACCGTGAATGCCGACTTCGACACCGCGTCCACGGTGGCGCTGTCGATCACGCACTTGACCCTGGTCCCCGCCCTCGTCGTCGCCACCGAGGGTTTGCGCCGCAAGCTGACCCACGGGTGACATGCGCGGACGAGAAGGGCCTGCATCCATCGGGTGCAGGCCCTTCTCTCGCCTGTACCGATGAGTTCCGGGGACGCCCCTCGTCGATGTCTCTGGATATGTCGGAAGAGGTCTCGCGGCCCACGGCACCGCGAGCGCGTTCTACGTCAGCGTTCTCTGGTGTTCCTGCCGGTAGGCGATATGTTCGTTGCTGCGCCCTTCGCGAAGCTTCCGGACCCACTCCGGGTCGGCGAGCAGGGCGCGGCCGAGTGCGACGAGATCGAATTCGCCGTTTGCGTGCTGCTTCAGGAGTCGTTCGATACCGGTGACGTTGGAATCTCCCCTGCCGGTGAAGGAGGTGGTGAACACCTCGTCGAGACCGACGGAACCGACGGTGATCGTAGGCAGCCCGGTGATCTTCTTGGTCCACCCGGCCAGCCCCAGCTTGCCATCCGTGCCGGACAATTCGGGGAAGGCCGGTTCCCAGTGCCTGCGCGTGGACGGGTGTAGAACGTCGACCCCCGCCCGGACGAGCGGGGCGAGCACGCGGGCGAGTTCGTCGGGTGTCGCCGCGATACGTGCGTTGTAGTCACTGGATTTCCATTGCGAGTACCGGTACACGATCGCCAGGTCGGGGCCGACGGCTTCGCGGATCGCCGCGACGACCTCGGCCGGAAAGCGAACGCGGGCCTCGAGCGTGCCGCCGTAGTCGTCGGAGCGGAGATTGGTTCGGTCCCAGAGGAATTGATCGAGCAGGTAGCCGTGTGCACCGTGCAGTTCGATGCCGTCGAATCCGGTGGCCTTCGCGTTGACGGCGGCGCCGACCCAGGCGTCACGCAATGCCTCGAGGTCGGACGCGGTCAGTGCACGTCCGGATGCGGTGCCGTCGAGGCCGAAGCCGGACGGGCTGACGGATTCGATCTCGGGATTCAGCTCCGGTTTGTCACCGCGGCCGACCCCGAGATGCCACAGCTGCGGGATTATCTGCCCGCCCTCCGCGTGCACGGCGTCGACCACCGCTTTCCAGCCGGCGAGGCTCTGTTCCCCGTAGTGGCGCGGCACCGAGGTATGGGGCCCTGCTGCCGGGTCGGGGATGTAAGTGCCCTCGGTGATGATCAGTCCGACACCGCCCGCGGCGCGCCGCCGATAGTATTCGGCGACGTCCACGGTGGGGATTCCGTCCGGCGAGAACATCCGGGTCATCGGCGCCATCGCGAATCGATTGCGCAGGTGTAACGACCTCACCTCGAACGGTTCGAACAGGCCGTCCACGAGCTGCGATGTATCGGTCACAAGCGGATGCAACGTCGGCCCGTTCGACGGCTATTCCGTCGTGTGACATCGATCCTTGCCCGGTCCCGGCTCAGGACAGGCGGGCTGTTCCTCGCGTGCGGTGATGACCGGGACCGTGAGACCGGCCCGCTCGGCCCACGCACTGCAGCTCCTCGCCGCGAAGATCCCTCCCACACGCACCGGTCGATTCCCAGTTTCTGCCGCCGAGTGAAGTGGCGCCCTCGGGCCGGTCGGTGGCGCTGCGAGGCCTGCGGCCGAGGAGTCCGCGGGCTGCGGGTTCCACCGGCCGACTCCGCCGGACTGGCTTTTTATTTTTTCTGACGTATGGTCGAGGTCGGTCGGATGGAACTTCGGAAAAGGAGCGACAGTGGCTGATAAATCGCGCGGGAAATTGTTGAAAAAACCGTCGTCGACCCTCGGGCAGCGCCGGGCAGTGAAGCGTGAGCGGCAGGAGCAGTCGAGGGTGATCGTGCGAAAGAAGAAGCGCTGAAGCGGTTCTCATCTCGACGGAGGTCCCGGCCATCCTGGTGGTGGATAGGATTCGGGCTGGAACACTTGTCGGCTCGTCCTCCGCCGAATGGTAAGGCGAGAGGGTTTGTTTTTCCGTCATCGCTCGTATCCGGAACCTTTCGGATAATTTCTGTCACTGAGCATACGCGTAACAGTTCACGGCGATGAGCCGTGCAATTTTATAATTCGGGAGTAATCATGCCTGCACCAGGAATAGCGGACCGAAGAAACGAGGGAGAGTCGAAGTTCGGCACCGCCGAGATCAAGGCTCGGATCGAGGCGCTGTTCGACGCCCGAACATCTCACGCACACAAAGACAGGTACGACAACCATGATCGCGACGAAAAGGAACCCTAGGAGCAGGGCGTATGCGCGGCATCGGCGCAGCGCGTTCCGCTCGTCCCCGGATCAGGATGTCGGCCGTGAATTCCTTGTTCGGCGGGTCCCCCGGCGGTCGGGTGGGCCTCCGGTGGCTCCTGCGGGAGACGAAGGCACGAACCTGCGAAAATCGGATGTGCGAGAGGACTACCGCGATGGCGACCGCCCTCGCCGCCCGCCGCCTCCTCATCGTGTGTGATGCCGGGCGCGCCTCCCCGGCCGAGCGAAAACGCGCGATCCGGTGGGTTCGCGAAGTAGCGCACCGGATCGGCTATGAATGCTCGATCAACGGCCTGCACGATCTCGGCACCTCGTACCTCGTTCTGGTCGCCGATACCCCGGTCGGCGACGCGGCCCGGTCGGTCGCCGACCGATGTCGGCGCGGGGGAAGTGCGATGAGCTGATTCAGGTGGTCCGTCGGCGTGGCCCGACCGCCGATCAGGAGGCGCCGCGGCAGATTCCGGCGGACTCCGCCACGCTCAGCCAATCGGGGAACTCGCCGAGCAGCCGGTTGTAGAGGTCGGCATCGGTCACCGTGTCGATATCGTCGACGGAGAAGAAGCCGGCGTTGTCGACCCGGCGCCCGGTCATCGTGTCCAGAGTGTGCAGGAGTCCGTAGTCGGCGTGGCCGAGCCCGATGAACTGCCAGAACGCGGGGAGCGCGGAGGCTTCGCGCATGAGCGCGGTGATCTTCGCCTTCTCCCGGAACCCGCCGTCGGTGAAGAACAAGACCAATGTCGGATGCCGATGGCGATTCACCGAGGCGATGATCTCGCGCATGACGGGCAGCTCGTTGTTGGAGCCACCGATCTCCGCGTAGTCGATACCGCCGTGGCGGCCACGCAGATGCAGGTATTCGGCCGACCACGCATCGGCGCCGTCCACTGTGATAGCGGGCAGTCTGGCGTAGTCGGCGGCATAGAGGTAGGGCTCGATGTGGCCGTCGTCGTCGAGTTGTATCGCGATCGGGATCATACGTTCGACGACCCGTTGGACCGTTCCGGCGCTGTAGAGACGTCGCATACTGCCCGTCTTGTCGAGGACCAGCACGACCCGCGCGCGAACGCCGCAGACTCCCTTGCCGACAAGTACTTTGGCGACCTCGCGCTTACGCAGGTCGAGCTTGGCGCGCTTCTCCAGCGACAGCGTCTCTTCCCCACGGGCCGTCCGGATCTCGGCGGCGGGTGCCGGTGAGGTTCGGTTGGGGCCGCCGCTCCCCGGGCGCTCCTCGTGCACATCGATTCCGTGATCTGTTGCCAATTCCGCAAGGCCGCCCGCGTATCCCTGGCCGACGGCCCGGATATGATCTGTTGCCGGTCGCGGCCCACTCCGCGACTGCTTTCGTCCACCGTAGGGATGAGCGGCTTCACCGACCGGGATCGTGACGGTTACCGTCGCCGGGTGGGTGAGCAGAAGGCCGCCCGGCGTCGCAGTGAGATCAGGGCCGGGCAGCGGGCGGTGAACAGTCCGAAGATCGAGTGATGGTCGCTCTGCTCGAGTCGGATGGTGGCGCGGTGCGCGCAGGGTCGGAAGATGCAGAAATGTTGCCGACTATGGGTTCAGGACGATCTTGCCGACGTGTTCCCGGCGCGCGAGTCGTTCTTGCGACCGCCGCGATCCGGCCGGCGAAAATCGGCGCCTCGGACGCGCGGGAAATCGGTCGGGCCGCGTCGGCCCGACCGTGCCCGCGGGTCTCCCGGGCGGCCGTAGGCGCCCTCGCGGGTCCACGGGTCGGTGTTGTCCAGTGCTACGGCGCTCACCCGGACCAGCACCTCACCAGTCGGTGATCGGTCTCGGGCGTAATCGGTGTCTCGTAACGCTCGCCGCCGTGGCGGATGCCCGGGGTCACCGCGGCCGGGGCGTGACCGTATCCAGGTGCTCACGGTCCCAGCCGGCGGTGTCGGCGGCGGCATCGTAGGTGGACCGGAGGAACTCCAGCAGGGTGGCTTCGGGCTCGTCGGCGGTGCGCACGGCCTCGTAGGGCAGCAGGAACTCGTGGACGGAGGCGTCGTAGTAGCCGGCCCGCGGCCGGATCGGTGTGTCCGCGTACCCGTCGGGCTCGGGATAGGCGTAGGCGTAGAAACTGCCCTCGGCCGAGCCGCCGGGCCAGAAGCCGGAGCTGGCCAGTTCGTGTGAGTAGCCTTCGACCATGACCCAGTCGGCGCAGTTCGGGGCGCCGCCCGGATGTGGTGGGGCGGTGCGCCCGGAGAAGCGGGTATAGGCCAGGTCCATCGCACCCCAGAAGAAATGCACGGGGCTGGCCTTGCCGGAGAACTCCCCGCGGAACCGGTTCAGGACGCGATCGGCGGCCATCAGCTGGCGCCAGAACGTATTGGCGTGGTCCCGGTTGTAGGCGGCATGTGTGGTGTCCTCGGCGAACGGAATCGCGCGTTCCACCTCGACCGGTCGCGCCAGGATCGTGATGTCGATACCCACCGCGTCCAGCGCTGCCATCACCTCTTCGTAGAACGCGGCCACCGTCTGGGGCTCCAGATTGATCCGGTGCCGTGCGCCGGTGCAGGAGCGGATGATCAGCTCGTGGTCGATGAAGTCGAATTCGATATCGAACATCCCGCGGTCGTAGGGGATCGCCGAGGTGGTCAAACCGCGTGCGGAGATATAGAGGGTGACCTGCCACCAGTGGTTGACCATCGGGGCGCGGGCCAAGCGGAGTTTGCCGACGATCTGCATCCACATGTGCAGTGTGTCGCGGGTATCGGCCCAGTCGTCCACCCGCAGGGCCGGCCAGACTTCGTTCGACGTGGTGCGCATATCCGTCCCTTCGGCTCGGTGGACCCGGGGATCGGGGCGGGCGGCGGTGTGTCAGGCTTCGGCCATCGGCCTCTCCCCGCGCAGCACGACACCGAGGCGCTCCGGGAACACGGCGAACACATGATCCAGCTGGCCGGGCGACATCATCCGGTCCAGCGCGGAGGTGACGCAGCCGGCGGTGAACGAGACATCGCCCGCCGAGATCCCGGCGCGCTCCGCGAACTCGTCGACGAACTCGGCGACGCCGTGGTTTCCCGGTACCCGGCTCGGTACCCATCCCTCGTACCAGATACCGCGCAGGAAATCGGGTAGTTGGGCGGTGAGATGGGCGGAATTGGGCACACCTATCCGGTCCCGGACGGTGTGCATCCAGGCGCGCAGCGCACGCAGCGCGAAGGTGAGATCTTCGGTACCCAGATCGTCGGCGACGGCCCGCAACCAGGCGTGTGCGGTGTGCATGCCGGCGGCGAGGGGGTCATTGTGATGCGTCATTGGTGCACCTGCCTTCCGGTGGCCGGTCCGATGCGCGGTTCGATATCGTAATTCTACGGCGTAACCAGCGGGAACAGCAGGCTCGATTCGGTCTCCACGGCCGCCCGGAGACAGCACCGCGCCGGCGACTTCCACCAGATCGGGGGGGAGTGCCGTTACGATCCGGGGCCGGCGAGCCATAAGTGCGCGCGGACCGACCCGCCGGTGACGGTGCGAAACGTAATGAATACGAGGCGATGCACGATCATCAATGCATGACGATCGCACGGAAATTGGCCACGACAGCAGCTACCGGACTCGTCGGTGCGGCGATGGCCGTGACAGCGCCGGGCGTCGCCGCCGCGGCCGATCCCTGCCAGCTCGGGGTGTCGAATGTCGGTCCACGCACATGCGCCATGACAGAGGTCCGCACGGCCCCGGCATGGACGGTGGGCAACGGTATCTGTGTCGGTATGCTGAGTGCCGCCGGAGTCGCCTACGACGGCCCCCTGGACCGGTACCACGTCTTTCCGGGCACTGCACATTCCATAGAACTGCGGATCACGCAGGGCTTCTCCCCACTGGGCAATTGGGCACCGGCCATCCTGGCGTGTGACGTCACAGCGATCGTCGACTGGCGCAACCTCGACACCGGCCGGAGCGGCTCGGTGAGCCAGTTCATCCCCGCCGGCAACACGAGTTCCCGGCCGTTCTATGTGCACGTGGACTCGGGCCCGGGGCGGGTCGCGCTCACCGTGCGCACCGACCGTCCGAGCGTTCCGGCAACGGCCGAAGTATTCGTCCCCTGACCGCACCATTCGTGATCTCGGGCGGTCGATAGACCGGCCCCCGCGGAAACCGCCGGGGCACCGAGGAAGGACGCCGACCGGGTCTTGCAGGTGACGTAACGTCATATGTCAGGCTCGCTGTCATGCCTGCTCGGGACGCATCGGAATGGATCGCCGTGGGTGACGTCGCGCGCCGGTGCGAGACCACCGTGCGCACGCTGCAGTACTACGACCGGATCGGGCTGTTGGTCGCGGAGCGGGACGACAGCGGACGCCGGCGCTACCGCCCGGAGCACCTGGATCGCCTTCGCCGGATCCAGCTGCTGACCAGTGCGGGGTTGCGGCTCGACGAGGTCGGCGCGGCGCTCGATCGGCAGGCCGGCCGGCCGCTGGTCGAGACCTACAGCGAACAGGTCCGGCTGCTCGAGATCGCGGAGCTGCGGTTGCGATGTCAGCGGACCGTGCTGGCCGCGGTGACGCAGATATTGCGGGAACATCCGGGCGCCCGGGTGCCGGCCGGGGTCGTGGCCGCCACCATGAGCCTCGACCGCACCCTGCTGCGCCACCCCGGTGTGGAAAATCCGGGCGCGCGTGCACCTGCCGGTCTCGAGATCGATGTGGAGCGGGTGATCACCACCTACTTCAACTGGAAGGCGCATGCCGTCCAGGCACTACTGCTCGTGGAAAACGAGGTGCCGGCCGATTCGCGCTCGGGTCGTCGCCTCGGCCGGGAATGGCAGGCGACCACGGAGTACGCGCTCCGGGATCAGCCCGCCGGAACCGGCGAACTGTACCGCGCGATGGAACGGTCCGATCACAGCTGGCCACCGGAAGACCGTGTGCTGCATCAGAAAACAAAGGATTTCCTCGACCGATGTCTACTCGTCGCACAGCAGAAATGACCGCGGACGCCTCCGATGGGCGTGCCGAAGACGAACCCGGCCGTGGCGCGGAACCCACTGCCGGAGCAGCCGGTGACGAGGGAGCCCGGTCGACCGGCCGACCACGGTCGCGGTTCCGCAGAGCACTGCTGGTCGTCGCCCTCATCGTCGCCGCGGCGATTCTGGCCTGGCTCATCCTGCGGGACACCGCGCCGGTGGGCCATTTCGACTCGGCCGGCGACAAGGCCCGCTACCTGGGGGCGTACCACGAGGCGATGCGGGAGATGCCCGAACCGGAGCGCGTCCTCGACGTGCGGACCGGCTACGGGATCGTGCGGGTGTACCGATACGCCGGCCCGGAGGGGACCGGCGAGCGGAAACCGTTCCTACTGCTTCCCGGCACACGATCGGGCGCACCCGTATTCGCCGACAATATGCCGGGCCTGCTCGCTCAGCGTGCGGTGTACGCGCTGGACCTGCTGGGTGAACCCGGAATGAGCGTGCAGGACCGTCCGATCGAAACCCACGCCGATCAAGCCCGCTGGCTGCACGAAGTCCTGCTCGCGTTGCCCGAACCGGGGTTCCACCTGCTCGGACTCTCGATCGGCGGCTGGACCGCGGCCAACCTCGCCATCCACGAACCCGAAAAGGTCGCGAGCCTGATCCTGGTCGAGCCGGTGCAGACATTCGCCGGCCTCTCCACAGAGTTGCTGGTGCGGTCGCTTTCGGCGAGCGTCAGCTGGTTCCCGAAGTCGTGGCGGGACGATTTCAACAGCTGGAGCGCCGGTGGCGCCCCGGTCGAGGACGTCCCCGTCGCCCGGATGATCGAGGCCGGAATGTCCTCGTACACAATGAAACTACCGACACCGAATCTGATCGGCCCGGAGCGGCTTCGAGCCTTGGAGATGCCGGTGCTGGCGATTATCGCCGGCGACTCGCCGATGCACGACAGCGGTGCTGCCGCCCGGACCGCCCGGGAGAACCTGCGCCACGGCACGGTGAAGGTCTATCCCGGCGCATCCCACGCGATCAACGGCGAACAACCGGAACGGATAGCCGCCGATATCGAGGAGTTCCTCGCCGGCCAGGCCTCGTACGAGCCATGACAGAGTTCCGGACGGCCCCGGCGCGTTGTCAGATGCGCTGCCACGTCGGTTCCGCGATATCGGGGAGTGCGCCCAGTAATGCCGCCAGCTTCGTCAATTGCGCGGGGCGCCGCGCGGAACGCCAGATCAGCGCCATTCTGGACTCCTCGTCGAATCCGGTGACGCGCACATAGCGCAGGTCGGCGCGCTGGTTGCGCTCGGCCACGGGACGACAGGTCAACATCGCGTACCGACCGGTCGCGGCCAGAGTCATCCCCTCCTGGAGGGTCGCCACGCGGGCCGTACCGGCAATCTTTTTCCCGAGCGGCGTGAAGCGCGGGAAGTGCACATCCCGCCAATACCACGGCGCGGGCCCGTCCACCGATACGAGGTCCACGTCCGCCAGCGCTTCGGCATCGATATGCTCCGTTCGTGCCAGCGGATGACCGTGGCTCACGGCCAGCATCCGCGGCGCAGGTGGGAATGCGAACCCGACCGAGAGCCCCGGCTCCCGAACCGGGAGCAACGCGACGGCGGCATCGATATCCCCGGCCAGTAGCGCACCGAACGGGTCACCGAGCGGTAGCTCCCGGAGCGACAGAGCCACGCCCGGGTTCTCCTGAGTGAATCGGGCCAGTGTCCAGGTGATCGTCTCGTAGGCAAGGCCCTGGAAACCGATCCGGATGGGCGCGGCTCGCCCGGCCTCCTGCCGAGCGCCGTCGACCAGCTCGATCAGCCGGGTATAAGCGGGCCGCACCCGGTCTACGAACTCCGCCCCGCTCTCGGTGAGCGCCACCCGGCGGCTGGTGCGTTCCACGAGCTGTGTCCCGATCTTGCGTTCCAGGGCGGCGACGAGCTGGCTGACCCGGCTCTGGGATACCCGCAGCCGCTGTGCTGTCCGGCCGAAGTGCAGTTCCTCGGCCAGTACGAGCAGACATTCCAGCTCGCGGGCGGGAAGGTCCGGCATCCCGCTCCCTCCGTCGCGGCGATCGATGAGTTCAGCTGATCGAACAATGAGCTGATCACTGTTGTTCCGACCCACCGGGCATCCTTGACTGGATTCATGTCCACTGTGCGTGAATCACCAGCACCCGCGGCCGAACCCGGTGGCCGCTGGTCCTCGATCGCTGTCCTGGCCCTGTCCACATTTCTCGTTGTCACCTCGGAGATGCTGCCGGTCGGGGTGCTGACACCGATGTCCGAAGGGCTGGGCATCACGCCGGGAACAGCCGGGTTCAGTCTGGCCGTCACCGGGGTCGTGGCCGCACTGGCCGCTCCTTTCGTCTCTCGGACGATCGGCGGCGCGGATCGGCGCCACGTCCTGGTGGCGGCCGCGCTCGTGCTCGCCGCCGGAAATCTGATCACCGCGATCGCCCAGGGGTTCGCCGTGCTCGCGCTCGGCCGCGTGGTCGTCGGATTCGCCATGGCGACGGTGTGGGCGCTCGCGGCGGCGCTCGCCACCCGGCTGGTCGATGCTTCCCGGGCGGGACCGGCGGTATCGACGGTCGTCAGCGGCGTAGCGGTAGCGTCGGTTGTGGGTGTTCCCTTCGGTACCTTCCTCGGTGATATCGCTGGGTGGCGCAGCGCTTTCGGCCTACTCGCGCTGGCAGCTCTCGTGCTCGCCGCGGGGCTCGCCGCGCTCCTGCCCGCACTACCACCGAGGCAGGACGCTGGATCGGGTGAGCATTCCGGTTCTCTTCTGGCGATTCCGGCGGTGCGCCGTGGACTGATCGCGGTGACCCTCCTGGTTACCGCTCATTTCGCCGCTTACACCTACGTGCGGCCCGTGCTGGAGGAATTGTCAGGCATCCACGGTGCCGGTATCTCGCTGCTGCTCCTCGTCTACGGACTCTGCGGGATCGTCGCGAACTTCGCCGCGGGTGCGGCTGCCACGCGCCGCGTTCGGTCGACAGTGCTCGTTCTGGCGACCGGCATCACCGCCGCCCTGCTGGCGCTGCCGCTGGTGGGTACGGCCCCGATCAGCGCCGCGGTGGTACTGGTGCTGTGGGGGTTCTCCTACGGGGGAGTCTCGGTCTGCAGCCAGATCTGGGCCGTCCAGGCCGTGCCCGAACGGCGCGAGGCCGTCACCGGTCTTTTCGTCGGTGCCTTCACCGGCAGTATCGCGCTCGGATCCTTCCTCGGCGGCGTCATCCTCGACGGCGTCGGATCATCCGTGCTGCTCTGCGTCTCGGCGGGGGTGGCGGCCGCGGCCGCCCTGGTCACGGCGCCCGGCGGGGCCGTGGCTGCCCGATCCGGCGTTGCTGCCTGAGCCCGTCGACGCGGGTGCGTCCGCCTACCCGGCCCCTGCCGGCGATTGTCAGCGGAACGCCGCCATCAGGAGAACGCCGAGACCCAGCACGATCAGCGCCACTCCGGATGCGCGTTCGAGCGTCGGAAGCGCTCGAGCGAATCTGGTCAGGACGACGCGGTTGCCTATGAGAACAGAAATGAGCAGGTCCCAGATCAGCACGACACCGAACATCCACATGCCGTAGGCGACGAGCTGTCCCCTGCTGGTGCCGACGGTGAGAACGGCGGCGAGACCTGCGTAGAAGAGTGCGTTCTTGGGGTTGAGGGCGGCCGAGGCGAACCCCGTCGCGGCAAGTTTCCACCAGCCCCCGGCGGTGCGCACGGTTTCGTCGCCCGGTGCCAGCGCAATCGAGGTGGCGCCGGCCGAGCGCAGGAAGCGTATGCCGAGGTAGACGAGGAATCCGGCGCCCGCGATCTGGACAGCGGTGAATGCGATGGCGTCGGGCCGCAGGATCGACAGGCCCGCGAACGCGGTAGCGATGAAGACGGCGTTCGCGGCCGCGATGCCCGCACACGCACCTGTCGCGCGACGCCATCCGGTGGTCATCGACGAGTGTGCGATGAGGAAAAAGTCGGGGCCCGGGGACAACAGGGCAAGGAAGTGGGCACCGGCCACAGCAGCGAATTGATTCATTCTTCCTCTGTGCTCGACGGGTACGGACCGAGTCACTGTGCCGATGTCGCCGCAGAAGTGTCTTGAACGAAATTGCAGGGCCGGTGTGTCCGTTTCAGTGGCGGGCGCCGGCGCGGTACTCGCCGGGCGTGACCCCGGTGCGCGATGTGAAGATCCGGTGAAAGTGGCTCTGGTCGGCGAAGCCGAGGTCGTTGGAGACTTCGGCCAGGCCGCAGCCCTCGCGGAGCCGGGAACGCGCTCTGAGGATGCGCTCGTTGATCTGCCAGGCAATGGGAGGCAACCCCGTGACATCACGGAACCGCCGAACCAACTGGAACCGGCTCAGACCTGTGTTCAGGACCAGATCGCCGAGTGAGACCTGCATGTTCGAGCTGCGGAGGTGCTCGAGGATTGGGGCGACGATGGCCAGGTCCGACTCACCGACCCTGGTGCCGGCGATGATCTGAGCGGGTGCGCTCAGTATTTCGTCGAGCACAGTGACGAGCAGTTCTTCCTTCTCGCGCGGGTCGGCGTCGGAGAACAGCACCTCGTTGAGGTGGCAGAACGCGGCGTATCGTGCAGGCTCGTCGATGATGCGTACGGGCCGATCGGCTCCCATACCGAGTTCGGGTAGAGATCCGGCGAGCCACGCCTCGTCCACGTGGAGCATCTGGTAGCTCCACCGGCCTTCGACGGGGTTGCAGGCATGGACTCGGTAGGCGGGGATCACCACGAGATTCTTCGCCGTGAGTTGCACGGGACCGCCCGGTGCGCCGGTGAAAACACTGCGCCCTTGGTCGACCGCGCCGATCGACATCGCATCGTGGGAGTGCGGCTTGTAGCACGACACGGTGCGGCAGGCGCGCCTGCTCTCGAGAAAGGGGAGCGCGTCGCTGCGCCAGAACTCTGCCTGCACCACAGGCGCAAGCCTAGAGGGAAATCCGGGAGCCGGGGCTGTCGTTCGAACGGACCTCGGTCGGCGAGGAGCGAGGCCGCGAAGTGGCTTCGGTCGTGACTTCTGTGGATAGGGTTATGGCCATGCTGCTCTGGATCAACGGTCCCTTCGGCGGGGGAAAGACACAGACCGCGTTCGAGCTGCACCGCCGGCTTCCCGGCAGTGTGGTGTGCGACCCGGAAATGGTGGGATACGGCCTGCACCGGATGATGCCGCCGACGCTCCGGACCGACTTCCAGGACTATCCGAGCTGGCGGCAGGGCGTGTTCGAGGTACTGGACCATGTGCTCCGCGAGCACGAGGGTGTGGTGATCGCCCCGATGACCGTCGCCGACCCCCGATACTTCGACGAGACGGTCGGGCGGTTGCGCGAATCCGGCCACGACGTACGCCATTTCGCGCTACTGGCCCGCCGGGAGACAGTTCTGGATCGTCTGCGCGATCGTGGGCTCGGCTTCGCTCCCCTCCTGCGCGCGGTCGGCCAGGGTGATCTGCTGCTGCGTGCGGAACAGTTCGCGGTGGACAGGCTGGACTTCTGCCTCGAGCAGCTGAACAGGCCCGAGTTCGCCGACCATATCTGGACCGACACGACCCCGGTGGCGGCGGTGGCCGATCGAATCGCCGACATGGTCGGCGTGACGCTGAAGCCCGATACCGATGGCCGGATCCGAGGCAGGCTTCGCCGGATGGCCGTCACAGTCCGTAGTGTTCGTTTGTGAGTCGACCGTCAGGGCCACCGGATCGTCGCCGCGCTCACCGGCAGCGGAGCCCGATCGCCGAACCGGCTACTGCCGGGGCTCTGGTGGCGTCGACCCGGACTGCTTCGCCGCGGTGCGGCGACCGGAGAATTTGCGCATCAGAGGGTCGTCGATCCAGTGATAGATGGCCGCCGCCACCACCGTGGACCCGACCAAGCTCAGTGCGGCGAATCCCAGCCAGCCCAGCGGCCCGAACTGCTTTCCGCCGATGAACAACCGGGTGATCAGCACCATCACCGGGAACTGGATCAGATAGAACGCGAAGGAGATATTGCCCAGCCAGACCATCCGCGGCGAGGCGGTGAATCCCCGGATTCCCGCCAGGTCGCGCGCGGCCAGCGTGGCCACCACGGCCGTCATCGGCGCGAGCAGCAGCGCCGACATCTTGTAGTTCGGCGGCACCACCCAGGTCGCCGCGTAGGCGATCATCAGCACGATCATCGGCGGCACAAGCCGGGTGTTGCGCCAGCGGCCCTCCAGCACCAGCCGTGCCGCGAGCACCCCGAGGAAGAACTCGGGCAGCCGCGAGAGCGGGAAGTTGTAGCTGAGCCAATACGACGGAGCCACCGGGATATCCGGCTGCTCGAACCAGATCGGCGCGGCATGCAGTTCGAAGTACGGCGACACCTCACCCGGTATCAGCCGTGGCGCGAAGGTATTCGCGATCCCTTTGGGCCCGGGCACCCACAGGTAATAAGCGGTGTGCAGTAACAGGATCGCCACCAGCAGCCCCGCCAGCGCCCACCACACGTGATGGCTCTTGATCCGGCGCACCAGCGGCAGCGCGAGCGGAAAGCTCAGGTAGAAAAGGATTTCCGCAGCCAGCGACCAGGACGGCACATTGAGCCCGCCGACCGTGGTCCACTTCGGCACCCAGGTGTGGATCAGCGCGAGGTTCGGCGCCCAGACCACCATCCGCGTCAGGGGGACGCTCGCCACCAGGATGAACGCGAGGGCCGCGACCAGGTGGGTCGGGTAGATTTTCAACACCCGGCGCCAGTAGAACCGCGGCACCGAGCTTCCCGGCCGGAACGACCAATAGATGATGAACCCGGACAGGACGAAGAAGAAGGTCACTCCCGCGGCACCCAGCTGCATCGGCATCAGCTGATGGATCTGCCGGAACAACTCCGATTTCTGGAACGGATACACCGGCAGGAACACCAGGGCGTGCAGCAGGAATACGGCGAACGCCGCCCACCAGCGTGCCCCCGTCAGCGACGGCAGCGCCGGTCGCGCCGCCGCCGCATCGAGGAACTCCGATCCGGACTCGGTCCGGGGCGGCGCCAGGCTCACCGGCGGATCCGCTCGTACACCGTCTCCGCGGTCACCTCATCACCGCGCGTCGAGGGATGGAACGGCATTCCGGCGACGTCGGCCGCGGGATCGAAGAAACCGTTCAGCCACGGGTCGGCCGCGCACAGCCCGTGGCCCGCGGTCACCGAGCGAATATCGACGAACTCGAGTTTCAGCAGCTCTGCGGCGTCCCGTTGCGCGATATCGAGACGGTCCAGGTATTCGGTCACCGCGCGGCCTCTCGGCTGCACGACCTGCCCGGCGCCGAGTACGTTCACGCACACATGCTCCTGCGCCGGAGGGAACAGTTCCGGGTAACCGACCAGCATGATCCGAGCGTTCGGCGCGTAGTAGCGCATATAAGTGACCGCTTCACGGATGCGGTTGGCGTAGACCTTGCCCGTGACGTTCCGGTAGTCGGTGAACCGTCCCTGTTCGGCCGCCTCCAGCCCGCATCCGTCGACAAGGTTGAACACGCAGGGCTGCAACGACGTGATCATCGTCGCCGTACTGTTGCGGGCCCAGACGTCGTTCATCCCGGTCTGAATAGCGATGACCTCGGTCTCCGGCCCGAACGCCTGCTGCTTGGCCGCCTCGGCCACCTCGTGCACCAGCCACCAGCCGTCCCCCGTGGAGATCGTGGAGCCACTGCAGGACACATCCACGAAGTCCGGCGTGCCCGCGACCCCCATCCGCTCGCTCAGCCGAGTCGGCCACGATGTGGGCGCGTGCAGGCACTCCTTGGTCGCCGAGAAGAACTTCGGATAGTTCGCGGTGAACGAATCACCGAGCACCACCAAGGATTTGCCCTCGGGCCGGTTGTTTTCGACCGGCGCCGCTGCGGCCGGTGCGTACAGGGTGGTCACGGTGAGGGCGGCCGCCACCACGGCGCCGGCCATTCCACCTCGGCGCCGAAAAAATTCGCGAATCAAGACTTTCCCGTCGGTCAGTAGCCGGCCTGCGGATCGAAATCAGGCAGGGTGAGTGTCGGCTCGGGCTGGGCGGGTTCGGGCTGTACGGGCGCCTGCTGCTGTGCGGGAGGCTCCGGCGCCGGCGCCTCGGCCGGCGGTTCCGCGACAGGAGGTTCCGCCGCGGGCGGAGGTTCGACGGCGGCGGGGGGAGCCGGTGCCGGGCTCGGCGGCTGCGGGGTGGTCGATGCCACGCTCGACGGCGCCGCCGTGCTGGTCGGAGCTACGCTGGAGGTCGTCCCGTGATCTTCGTGCGATTCTGAGTCGTCGCCACACCCGCTTACGCCGAGAACTACTGCGGCGCATGCGAACACGGTCACTAGGCAACGTTTCATGACGATTCCCGATCCTCCTGGCATTTCGGCCTCTCTGAACCCCACCCATTCCGAGGCGCGGAGTTGTCGAGCATAGTATCGCCGGATTCGCCGAACCGTTACAGCCGGATTTCCTTGGATAGGGAAGGAGGCTTCCCGGCACTCGACCGGTCCGACCAAAACTTCGTCAGCTCGGCTGCTACCAGGGCGTTCATGGTGCGTCCTGCCCGGATGTGCGGCGTGCGAGGCCGAGGTGCGGGAGCACTGATGATCGGTGTGCGTCGCCATGACTTGCGGCAGTGTGGACGGCTGTATTGTCCGGTCGCGCCGCCTGCTCAGCGGAACGGCCACCACCAGCGCCGGCGGCGGGGGTGACGAACAGTGATTCCGGCGTGCTCGATGCGGCCGCTGACCCGGAGCCGGGGCATCCCGGCTACCGGCGGGACCGCCTTGTTCTTGATGCTGCCCCACTCGGTCACCATATCGTCGAGGTCGATGATCCAACCCCGGGGTACAACGAATTCGACGCCGCCGTGTTCGGAGTCCACCTCGACCAGAATTTCCCGGGACCGCAACACGGCAGTGCCGAAGTCGAGTACCACCTTGCCGTGTTCGGAGTGCACGACGATCTGTGGTGGCACCAGCCAGGTGCCGTGGCGTATGAGTTTGCTGCCCTTCGAGCGCAGGACCAGGCGGTCTGCCGTACTACCGTGGGCGACAGGCGACAGGTCGGCGGTGACCGCTTCCAGTTCCGGTCTGGTTCTGCTGGCGTACACGGCGGCGAGTCGCTCATCCAATTCGGTGAGGTCCAGCCGTCCGTCGCCGTGCGCCTGCTGGATGAGCGCGGCGGCGTTATCGCGTTCGCTGTCGGTGGCGCGCACCGCCGGGAGGCCCTGGGGTGGTGGCTCGACCGTCATATTCGTCACGATAGCGCAGCGGCGAATCCGCCGGTTGCCGCTACGCAGCGAACCCAACTGAAGCCCGGACTCGCCGTCGGCTGTGGGAGAACGACCACGCCCGCTCTGTGCCGTGCCCGCGATCGCCAAAGATCTTGGACCGTAACGGTTCCCGGTAGTATGCGCCAGCATGCCCACACAGCGAATGCCAGGCCGTCCCGGAGCGGGCCGGAAGGGACACCACACGGCACCGTTCGGGGGAGTCACGCGTTGAGCAATACAGATCCGGGTTCGCCGGGGGGACCCCTGATCGCGCACGGGTCCCCGGTATCCGCCGGCCCACGCGTGCGGCTGGACACCTCCTCGTTCGCGGCCGATCCGCACCGTGCCTACGCAGATATGCGACGTCACGGCCCGTTGGTGCCGATCGAGCTTTCTCCGGGTGTGCCGGCGACGCTCGTGATCGGTTACCAGGTGGCCATGCAAATCCTCAACGACGAGTCCCATTTCCCCGCCGACCCACGCCGATGGGAGAAGAACGCCCCCGCGGACTCGCCGATGCTGCCGATGTTGGGCTACCGCCAGAACGCGCTGCGAACCGCAGGTCTGGAACACGAGCGTTACCGGCGCACCATCATCGCGGCGTTGGACACCGTCGACATGCACAGGGTTCACGGCGCGGTTGCCCGGGCCGCCGATGCGCTGATCAACGACTTCTGCGAACGCGGTACCGCTGACCTGCGAACGGACTACGCGTATCCGCTGACCTTCCGGGTCCTGAGTGAACTGATGGGCTTTCCCGAAGACGCCGCGGCCGAGGCCTACCACGGGATGGCTGCCATGCTGGAGGGGGTGGGCGCCGAAGAGGGGCAGCAGCGTTTCGTCGAGGCCCTGATCGGAGTCGTCGAGCAGAAGCGGGCCGAGCCGGGCGACGATCTGACCTCGGAGCTGTTGAAGCACCCGGACGGGCTCGATGCCATGGAGATGGTGAATCAGGCCGCGCTCCTGTTCTCGATGGGTACGGAGCCGACCTGCAATCTCATTCTCAATGCGTTGCTGCTGTTGATGACCGACGAGCAATACGGGGGCGAGGTCCTCAGCGGCGCCATGGCCACCCGGGACGCTGTCGATGCGGTGCTGTTCGAGGATCCGCCGCTGGCGAATTGGTGCGTGAGCTACCCCAGACAACCGCAACTCGTCGGCGATGTGTGGCTGCCGGCCGATCAGCCGGTGGTCATCAGCTTGGCCGCGTGCAACAACGATCCCAGCGTCGCAGGCGGTGACCGCAGAGGCAACCGGTCGCACCTCGCATGGGGAGGCGGCCCGCACGGCTGCCCGGCCCAGACCCTCGCCCAGACCATCGCCGCGCAGGGCATCGACCTGCTGCTCGACGCCCTGCCGGATATCCGTTCGAAAGTCGCTGCGCAGCAGCTGCCTTGGCGGCAGGGCCAGTTCCACCGGGCCTTGGCGGCACTACCGGTCGAATTTCCGGCGTGCCCGCCGATGCGTCTCGCCTGGTAGGCACTACATCGGACACCAGCGGTGGCGGGCGCCCTGCGGCGCCCGCCACCGGCAGCGCCTCGGTCACCGCGCCAGAGTGAACCCGTCGTAGTCGTCGGCGGCGACCTGGTCGCATTTTTCGCGATATGCGCCGACGCCGCCGATGTAGGCGTACATCACCCGCGGCTTGCCGGGCACATTCGATCCCACGTACCAGGAGTCCACCTTCGGATACAGCGTCATATCGCCGACTTCGCCGACGTGCCGGGTCCATTCCTGCTCCGCGTCGGCCCGGGCCTCCATGGTCGTGACGCCCTTGGACCGCATCGTATCGATCGCGTCCGCTACCCAGTCGACGTGCTGCTCGATGGACACCAGCATGTTCGACAGGACCGCTGGGCTACCCGGGCCCGTGATCGTGAAGAGGTTCGGAAAGCCCGCCACGGCGAGACCGAGGTAGGTTACGGGCCCGTCGGCCCACTTCTCCCGCAATGCCGCACCACCCCGGCCGCGAATATCGACCGCGTCCAGCGCACCGGTCATCGCGTCGTATCCGGTGGCGTAGATGATGTCGTCGAACTCGAAACTCTCCTGCGTCGTCTCGAGTCCGGACTCGGTGACCTCGGTGAGCGGGGTCGCGGAGACGTCCACGAGCCGGACATTGGGACGATTGAAGGTCGCGTAATAGTCCGTACCCAGGACCGGGCGCTTGACGCCGAACAGGCCGGAGGGCTGAAGCAGTTCGGCGACCGCCGGATCCGTCACGATCTCGGCGATGCGGTCGCGGATGAACTGGGCGGCCGTCTCGTTGGCGGCTTCGTCGGTGAGGGTATCGGTGTATCCGGTCAGCATGCTGACCAGTTCGCTGTCCTTGTCCTCCCATACCGCGCGGTAGAAAGCATTTCGCTCGTCTTCGCTCACCTCGAGCGCCCCTGTGGTGGCCTCGGGCCGCGCGATGCCGAACGACGATTCCCGGTTGGCCTTGCGCACCTCGCGGTAGCGCGACTTGATGTCGCGCTGGAATTCGGGATCGATCGCGTGATTGCCGGCCGGAAGCACATAGTTCGCGGTCCGCTGGAACACGGTGAGCTTCTCGGCCGTCTCGGCAACGAGCGGAATAACCTGCACCCCGGAGGAACCCGTGCCGATCACCGCGACCCGTCGGCCGCTGAAGTCCACCTCCTGGTCGGGCCAGTTGCCGGTGTGGAAGCTGCGACCCCGGAACGTTTCGATGCCCGGGACCTCCACCATCTTCGGTGCCGACAGGCAGCCTGTCGCCATGATCGCGAACCGGGCCGAGACGACCTCGCCCTGATCGGTCGTGATCCGCCACCGCGCGGCGGACTCGTCGTAGACCGCGGCGGTGACCCGGGTCCGCAACTGCACGTCCTTACGCAGATCGAAACGGTCCGCGACGTGGTTGATGTAGCGGAGCAACTCCGGCTGCGGCGGCAACTTCTCCGTCCACTCCCACTCCTGCTCCAGCTCCGGGTCGAAGGAGTAGTTGTAGTACATGCTCTTCACATCGACGCGTGCGCCCGGATAACGGTTCCAGTACCAGGTGCCGCCGATTCCGTCACCTGCCTCGTACACCTGCACCGAGAGTCCGAGTCCGCGCAACTTGTGCAGCGTGTACAGGCCGGCGAATCCGGCTCCGACGACGACTGCGTCGATCTCGCGAGTCTTCTGCCCGGTCGAGGATGCGGAACGCTCCGAGGTCGTTGTCATCGTGGGACCTGCCTTTCCAAGAGTCGCCGTGGGAGGGACACAGCGGTTCGGTTCGACTATGTGGCGAGCCGGCAGTCACCTGGTCGAGGAAAGAGCTGGGCGTGATGTGGTGGTCGGAAGTGGTAAACGATGACACCGCAGAAGTTCTTGCCCCCTTCCCCCGTATCGCTGCAACTCGGCTGATGGCGCGAGCTCATCTGTGCGCGAACGAGACTCGCCGAGCGTCAGTATTCCAGACTGGTACAGGTTGCAGTTGGCGGAACATTGTTGCGCGCGTTGATGTTCCCGCGCGGTTGTGCCGGCTCTGGTGGCCGGATGGATCGAGGTATCGGGAGACACCCTGGCCGGGCGGGACCACATCGGCGTCGCCGGTGAACCATGTCGATCTTTCCCACGACTTCACTCTCGAGGTAGTCGCGGGAGAGTGGCCCGGATGACCGTAGTGGCCTCATTCGGTGGCGGCCCCATGATGACGTGTCGGGCCGTGCTCGGCCGCCCGCGCCGCGCTACGGAACTGCCCCGGAGCCTGCGAGCGTGCCCGGCGAAATGCTCGACTGAACGCGTAGACCGAGGTGTATCCGACCGAGCGGGCGATGGCATCGAGAGGGTCGTCGCTGTCCCGCAACCGGATCGCGGCCAGATCCATTCGCCATCGCGTCAGGTATTCGGCCGGCGCGGTACCGGTCACGGCGCGGAACCGCCGCGTCAGCGTGCTACGGGAGAGCGTCAGCTCCGCGGCGAGTGAGTCGATGGTCCACCCCCGGGCCGGTTCCTGATGGAGTTTGGCGAGCGCGTCGCTGACCACCGGGTCGGCCAGCATGCCGATCCAGGAGTCGCGCGCCTCGTCCGGGTTTTTCGCCAACCAGACCCGGATCAACTGCACCAACAGGATGTCGACCAAGCGGTTGAGTACGAATGCGGTGGCAATCTGCGGGTAGGCCAACTCCCGCGACAGCAGCCGGACGGTGTCATCGAGACAGTTGCCGCCGTGGTCGGCCCTGATGTGCAGAACCTGCGGCAATGATGTCATCACCTGCGTCGACACCGCGCGGTCGTATTCGTAACTCGCGCCGAGGATATGCGTCTGCACCGCACCGGCGCCCAGCCGCAATACACTGCCGTTCTCCATGGCCGCGTTGCCGCCGCACCCGCCGCACGGGGCCAGCGGCACGCCGGGAGCACTGCTCAACGCGTGCTCTGCCCCACTCGGCAACAGCACCACATCGCCGGGCATGAGCTGCTGCGCCTCCCGGCCGGGCAGGCACAACCATGCGGTGCCCGAGGTGACGGCATAGAACGCGGCGTTACAGCGCGCATCCCATGAGATCCCCCAAGTGCCGCCCGCCTCGATGCGCGCACCCGCGGTACCGCGGACACCGCCGACCGCCAGTACGTCGGCAAGAATATCCATATGATCGATGATAGTGCGACAAACGGATATGTTTCTGGCCGATTCAGCTATCGATCAATTCAACACCTACCGCATATGGTCGGAGCATGGCAGACGCGGACGACATCATCGAGATGAACAGCCAGGTCATCACCGAATTCCGGGAGAAAGGCGGCACCGTCGGCGGCATCTTCGATGGCTTTCCGCTGATCCTCGTGCATCACATCGGCGCCAAATCGGGCGCCGAACGCGTCGCTCCGCTGGTCCCCTACGTCGAGGGTGACCGGATCTTCGTCTTCGCGAGCCTGGGTGGCAGCCCGAAGCACCCGGCCTGGTACCACAACCTGGTGGCCAACCCGAACACCACCGTCGAGTACGGCGCAGAGACGTTCTCGGTCGTCGCTCGTGTGCTGCCCAGGGCCGAGCGCGACGAGATCTACGCCAAACAGGTCGCCGTGCAGCCTCAGTTCGGTGAGTACCAGCGCAAGACCGATCGGGTCATACCCGTCGTAGAGTTACAGCGGACCGGCCACTGACGCGAGCTGCCTTGGATTCACGTGGCGGTATCGAGCGGTTCCTGGTGACAGTTACCAGATATCGACCCAGACCGGCCGTTTGGAGACGTCGAACAGTGCGGAATTCTTATGGACGACGACGGGAACCGAGGCCCCGGCACTCAGCTGTTCGGCCAGTGCGTGCGCCTTCGCCTCCTGAAACTGAAGGTAGAAGTATTGCTTCTGCACGCGGGCTTCGCCGCCTGTCTCCGGGTGCGAGAACTGGGCTTCGACCCGAACCCGCCATAGATCGAAGTTGAATGGCCCTCGATTGTGCTTGCGCTGGAGGTCGGATTCGACCACCACCGCAGCCGTCGCATGCCCGACACGCCGTAGATAGTTTCGGCGTATTCGCCATGCCGCGGCAAGAACAAGCATCCATGCGCCGATGCCCAGCACCGCGCTCACCGGGAGAAACAGCGCCATGGCGACCGGCGACCCCGTCACCCGGGCGATAACGGCGCCCAGATTCAACGCGCCGGCCATGAACGCCAGTGCCGCTACCGGGACGCCCAGTGTCCACACCAGTGACATCGGGCCGACCATCCTGCCGGACCGACCCATTTCGTCTCCTCGAACTCGACTGGCAATCCAACGACCGATACGACGCTGGAGTACGAACAGTGTTCACCTCAGCGCCACCGCTGCTCGCCGGGATACTCGTCGAAGTCATCAGGCCAGTCACTGGGCCCGACAACCGTTTCGCCCGTTCGTGGGCGACGGGTCGGGGTCTGGGTCGATGGCCAGGTGGGAGCCGGCGGTGGTGCGGGTACTTGCGGCGGTTCCGGAGTCCACGTCCAGGTGAACTGAGGCGAGTTCTTCATTTCGGCGACTTCCGGTGGCACCGGATTCGCGAGAGTCTCGATATCACGCCAGCGGCATTCACCGCCGGCGACTCGTTCGGCATATGTCTTCAGCGCCGGGGACGCTGTGTCCATCGCGGCGACCATGGAAATGAACTCCTCCGTTACCTCGGTTGGTGCGTCGAAAAGTTCATCGATGTCCATGCCGGCCAAACGGATTGTGGCCGTGCGCAGGTTATCTACCGCGTCCATGACCTTCCGGGCGATCGCGTCCACCGCGGGATCGATATCGGGTTCCCGCATACTGCCCCATTGTGGTTTGCTCACGCGTTCTCCCACGGTGCGGTGCCGGACCCTATGTCATAGGACTGTGTGGGTCGGTTGGTGGTGGCTCCGTAATCCGCGATCTGTGCGATGTCCTGACCGACGGCCGCCGCGCGGGTCGCGTCATCGATCTTGCCGGTGACGGGCGCGACGGCCTCTTCCAGCTTTTGTTTCGCGTTCTCTCGCAGCTGACCCACCGGATCCTTGATTATGTCGAGCAGCTTCTTGAAGGCATCGGCAAGCTCTTTGATCTTGCCGACCACATCGATCGCGGCGTTGACGAGGAGACCGATATCTACTACCAGCTTGGCGATACGAGCAGCTCCGAGCCCTGGTACCGCCGCGGAAAGGATGTTCGCAACCGACTTGAGGGCGCCTTTGATGTCGTCGAAGTCGACATACTTGTTGAGCATCCCCCAGAGCTTGTCGAGGATGGTCCGGATGCCGTCCCTGATCATGTCGGCGACCTCGCCGGCGCAATCACTGACGACCCGGCCGACCGGGCCTTCCCATTTCATCGCTGCGATCTGCTTGGTCGCCCAATCGTGAAAAGATACGGCGGCCGCGCCGTACCAATTGGGTTGGCCGTTCGTACTTCCGTCGATCCGCTTCACCCCGGATTCGAGGTTTTTACCACATGCCTCGATGCCATTGCCGGCAGCCTTGTACACCTCACCGAGCCTGCGGATCTCGGACCAGTTTCCCGGAATCGGCTCCAGGCATTTCACCAGCGGGTCGTATTCGGTTCCCGCGGCCCGGGTGATGCTCTTGATGGATTCGTTCACGTTGCCGAGCACCGGGAAGACTTCGGCGATGAGACCTGCGAGCTCTTCTTTGTTCGCGGCAGGCGACTCGAGTTTGAACGATTCCGGCTTGGGATAGCTGGCGGCTCCTGCATACTGCGCGGTTGCGCCGATCTCCTCGGTGCTGTCGTTTCCCGGGAGGGCCGACTCGGTGGCCGCGTTCAGCGCGGCATAGGTCTTCTGGTCCTGGTCGTGATACAGCCAGGCGGCCTTGTTGAGTTCCGTCCCGCTGCCGGTGGTGGTCTCGGCGAGCACTCGGTGTCGCTGGGCCATCCAGTCTGCCGCATCGTTGATAGGGGCCACGAGGGTGTCGATGATCGGCCCGTGCAGCCAATCCGCCGCCCTCCCCTCCTTGGCTACAAAATCCGACGCCGACTGGACGTCGGCCCCGATCGAGGTGAGGAGAACACCCAGACCAGCGATCTCGCTGGAATTTGCCGACAGCGTCTCGGTCATCGATATCCTTTGATTCCGTTCGTTTCCTCGTAGTCTTCGCACCGACCGAGTTATCGGCTCGTTCGGGCCCGGCGACGAGAGAAGTCCTATCGGGTGTCGAGCGATTCGCTCAAAATCTCGGTTATCCGGTGGATCTCGTCGCAGGGCGCAGGCGCCTGGACCGGGCCTGCAGGCATCGCCATGATGCCGACCCGGAAGATCCCGTCGGCTGATTCGACGGCTGCCGAGCACGCGCCGGTATTCGCCGGAGTCCGGTACAGCAGGGCCTTGCGCCCACCGATCGGGTCCGAGCTGAAAACCTCGTGACCGGAGTTCTTCCGGATATCGTCGAGAGTCAGATCGCTCGATGTCACCGATACCGCGCTGGTGGGGTACTTCTCACCGTCGACAAGAGTTTCGCGCCAGAACTGGCAGCCGATTTCCGTGAAGATGCCGACGCCTTCGGTGGTAGCTCTTTCGCGGGTCCTGGGGTCGAATCCGGCTCTGGTCACCAGGTCGTCGCCCACACTCACACACGGGTCGAACCGGACCGGCTTCGCACCGGTCTGCGCCGGCGCCGGTGGGACACTCACCTGCACGGAGACGCTCGCCCCCGCAGACACTGTCGGTGAGGTGGTGACCGGAACCCCCGCCGTCGCCTCCTGGTCGGCGGAACCACCAGAACAGGCCGCCAGTGCCAGCACACTCGCCATCAGGCAACCGGTGGCGGAAATCGTCCTCACTATCGAACCCCCGAACATCGACACAGCCGTCCGCCCCCCTCGGGCACAGACAATGACCAGCAGTCGGTAATGATGGCACAGTCTGCCGTATCGGTCTCGCGGGGCCCTGGATGTGGAGGTTCATACTCCGTGCCGGGTTCGGGCGAGTACTCGAGGCCTGAGGCAGACCCGGTGTCGATGCAGCCGGGCGTACTGCGGTCGATGCCGCATCGCCCGGGCTTTCAATATGTCGACTTCGCAGCCCGGGGAGTTCGGGTCGAAGCCGTGCTCGAGCAGCCAGCGAACTCCCGGCAGCCTTCGCATCTGCGAGGCGATTCGACTCCTCCTCGACTCCGGTGCGAGCAAGGACCGGGTCGCCGAGGTGTGGCTTCGTAGTGCCGGCTACGAACGGCGGTGCAGGGGGATCGCGATCGCCGAATGGCTGCGCAAGGTGGTCGGCGATCTTTCTGGCGGTTGACCCGACTGTTGGCCTATGCGGAGTCGACTTCGGTCGGCACGGCCTGGCCGTCGAGGCAGTCGTTCAGCCGGCGGATATCGGTGGACATCTCCTGAAGGTGCCGACCGATCCCGCAGCGTGTGCTGACAGTACTGGTTAAAAGTCGCTCGAGTAGTCCTGGCTGATCCAGCGGTCGGGGCGGATGGTGAACAGGACGGATTGGGTGCCGTCCATCTGATCGGCGAATGCGCGTCCGCCTTCGGGACCGAGATAGCGGACGGCGATGGCTTCCCGCGCTGCACGAGGGGACGGGGTCTCGGCATCGACGACGGTGCCCTCGACGATGACGTACTGATACGGCAGCTCTTCGCGCTGGACGACCATGGTCACCACACCGGCTTCCTGGATCAGCCTGGCCTTGCGCCGGTTCGCGCCGGTATTGATCCTGATATCACCGCCCGGGACGTAGTCGTACCAGATCGGGACCGAGGCAGGCGGCCGTCCGTCGGTCGCTGCGACCGACAGCACGGCAATGTGCTTGCCCGCGAGAAATTCCTGGCGTTCGGCTTCGGTGAAGGGTTTCGGCATACAGCATGTAACCGGCCGGTCGGTGGCTCTCTTCCCACGGGCGGCGTATGACGCTGGGAAGGAGGCGCTACTCGGGTCGGCTGACCGGCTGACCGGATGCGCGGCTCGACATCAGTGACAAGCGGATGGGCGGCTTGCGCACTGCGGGATATGCCAAAGAATCGAATGTTCGGAACTTCGTCGGTCCAACACCACGAGGGGTGGTGCCTACCAATGGCGCTATCGATTTTCCGGACCCACCGGACAGCAGGAAAGGCGACCGCACCGACCCGACCCGATGACAGCGGGACGCCGGCGGCTCTCCCGGTGGCACTGCGCGGCGTCCTCGTCTGCATGCTCCTGCTGGTGGCGCTGACAGGGATGGGATGTGCCGAGTCCGTCGACCGTGCAGCGGAGGCAGATACCGAAACCGGGACCGGCCCGGAGCTCATCCGCGAGGCGACCGAATACGGTGGGTGGACTCTTCCGGCGAGCGGGAAGGTCCTTTTGGTGAAGAAGCAAGCCGGGCGCGAGCCCCGGTTCCGGCCGGCCGTCGAGATGACGCCGCCCGATCTGGTGTGGATGCTGCAGAACTCGGGCTATTCCACCCCGCTCGGGCCCGGGCACGCATTGTCCATTTCTACGATCGCCGGACCTGATCCGAACTCTTCACCGAAGCTCCTCTACGCCCGCCACAACATCACTTCGCCGTCGGGGAAACTTGTTTTCCGTAAGGTTCTGGTCGACGAGCGTGACGCGCAGACCCGAATCGTCCATCCAGAGTTCCTGAACATCTGAACAAACCGAAGCTGTTGCACCGCACTCGATGATGCCATCATCTGGTATCAACGGACAGCCGAGGCCGGCCACGCCGATGCGATGCACCACCTTGCGATTCGGCTCCGGCTCCGAGGTCACAGCGACTACGCCGCGGCCTGGTGGCGCAGCGCAGGGCACAGGCGTGCACAGCGTGCCAGACCTCGTGGCCCGGTATCCCGGACGGAGTCATCCCGCCGCAACGCGTCCACCCGCATGCTGCCTCAGTACAGTTACTTCGCACGACCGACCCCGGGATAGAGATCACCGTGGACCTGATCCGCTTGATCGGCCCCGATGCCATGTCGCCGGGAGTTGGGGCTCGCCCGGCGGAAGCGGGTCATATCAGGTATCGGTGGATGAGATCAGGGTTGTGACCGCGTTGAGCACGAGACTGCGTCGTTGGGGTTCGGGTACCAATCGCGCGATGTCTTCCGTGGGTTGGTGCCACATGTTCGCGACTGTCAGCACCAATGCCAGGATGTGTGCGGCTGGCTGTGCCGTGGTCACCGTCCCGCGTTGTTGAGCCTTTTCGATCGCCTCGACCTTCGCTCGCATCGACTCGGCCACCGATGCGCGCTGGGCGGACTCGCCACGCAGCAGGTGGTACCACATCAAGAACCGCATCACCTGGGGATGGGCCAGTCCGGCGTCGTACAGCTGACCCGCGTACTCCGGTAGCCGGTCCGCGTCCAGCGGCACGGTCGCCACCGTCGTGTCCACGATCATGTCGAAGACGGCGTCGAACAGTTCGTCTTTGCCCTTGTAGAACGAATACACCAGGCCCGCACTGATTCCCGCGCGCTTGGCCAGCCGATCGATGCGCGCTCCGGCCAAGCCGAACTCGGCGAATTCGGCCAGCGCGGCGTCGAACAGCAGTTGCCGCTTCGCTTCGGGATTCCTGGTCCGCACACCCCCAAGATAGTTATTGAACGTTCATTTGACAAAGCGAACACGGCACCACAGTCTGTTAATGAACATTCATTCAACAAAGGGAGCTGATCTGCATGGCGCATTGGACACCAGACGACATTCCTGATCAGACCGGCCGCACCGCCCTGATCACCGGCGGTAACTGTGGTATCGGCCTGGAGACGGCCCGCGTCCTGGCCACCCGCGGGGCGCGAGTCATCCTGGCCGGTCGCAACCAGGCCAAGCTCGACGAGGCGGTCGACGTCGTGCACGCCGCAGCACCGCGGGCCGAGACCGACACCCTGCTCCTGGATCTGTCCGATCTCGCCTCGGTGCGCAGCGCGGCCCAGCGGATCGCGGAAACCGAGACCATCGACCTGTTGTTCAACAACGCCGGGGTGATGAACCTGCCCACACGCCTGGCCACCCGCGACGGGTTCGAGATGACCGTGGGTACCAACCACCTCGGCCACTTCGCCTTCAACGCCCAGGCCTGGCCCGCTGTGCGTCGCTCGGCCGCGGCTCGCGTCGTCACCGTCAGCGCGATCGCCGCACGCTGGCCCATCGGCAAGCTCGATGACCTGATGAGTGAAAACAGCTACCGCGGTATGGCCGCCTACGCAAAGTCCAAGCGCGCCAACATCGTCTACACCCTCGAACTCGCCCGCCGCACCGCCCACACACCCGTCGAGGCGTTCGTCGTCCACCCGGGTTCGGCGATGACCGGCCTCCAGCAACACGGCACCGGACCGCTGACGCGCCTGTTCACTCCCCTCGCAGCGCGCTTGCTGATGGGTTCCGCCGCCGGCGCCGCCTGGCCCTCGCTCTACGCCGCCACCAGCCCCGATGTCATCAGTGGAGAATTCATCGGACCGGCCGGACGCGACCAGGCCTCCGGCACCCCCAAGCCCGCGAAACTCCCGAAAGACGCCGACAATACCGAACTGGGCACGCGATTGTGGACCGACAGCGAACGACTCACCGAAGTAACCTTCAAGCCCTGACCTTGCTCGGGAAGCTACTCGGGGGAAGCACGTCGGTGGTGCGACGATCAGGGCCACCAGATCGTCGCCGCTCTCACCGGCAGCGGGGGTTAGGTAGACGCGTGGGCCTGCGTGCGTGGGTCGACCGCGAGGATCGATTGCAAGATCGAGCGGGCGGCCTCTCGCTCGGCGATGTCGCGGTTCATGCGATCGAGCTCTGTACGAAGGTCCTCGGCCATCTCCTCGCAGGTGGGCGCCAGATAGCGGCCTTCATCGACCATGCAGGGCAGCACCTCGGCGATCACCCGGGTCGGTACACCGGCCGCGATCAGGATGCGGATGCGCCGCACGGATTGCACATCGGATTCGGTGAACTCGCGGTAGCCGCTGGCGCGCCGCTGCGGCCGCAACAGGCCCTGCTCCTCGTAATAGCGCAGGCCCCGCACGCTCATGCCCGTTCTGCGGGACAGCTCGCCGATCCGCATGTGACCCCCGTCTCAGGTGGTTGACTCTCACGTTGACGTGAGACTTTAGCGTAGCGGCATGTCCGAATACGAAAGCTCACAACCCCTCGCAGGCAAGAAGGCTGTAGTCACCGGCGGCACCCACGGTATGGGCCTGGCCATCGTGCAGTCCCTGGTGGATCGCGGCGCGCAGGTGGTGCTCACCGGCCGCAACGAGGCCGGGATCGAGAAGGCGCGCGCGGAGCTGGATCCGGCCGCGGCGCGTATCGTGCGCTCCGATGCGACGAAATCCGCGGATATCGCCGAGCTCGGCCGGGTGGTCGAACAGCGTCTCGGCGGCATCGACTATCTGTTCGTCAATCACGGTGTCGCCGAATTCAAAACCCTCGACGAAGCGACCGTCGAGCATTGGGACCGCGTCTTCGACGTCAATGCCAAGGGTGCGTTCTTCACGGTGCAGCGACTCGCCCCACTGATCCGCGACGGTGGCAGCATCGTCTTCACGACGGTGTCCAACGACCGGATCTTCCCCGGGCTCAGCGCCTACTCCGCGGCGAAGGAGGCCGTGCGTGCGTTCGCGAAAGTGCTTGCCGCCGAATTGCTGCCACGCAATATCCGGGTCAATGCCGTCGCACCCGGTTTCATCCTGACGCCGAGCATGGGTGTCGCGGAACTGACCGAGCAGCAGCGCGCGGAGTTCATCCGTGACGGAAAGGAGACCACGCCGATGGGTAGGCCGGGCACCGTCGACGAGGTCGCGGCGGCAGCGCTCTATCTGGCCGACGCGACCTTCACCACGGGCACCGAATTGATCGTCGACGGTGGATTCGCCCAAGGGCTCGGCTGACTCCACGTGACCCGAAGCAAGGTTGCGAACCGCCTGTCGTCCGCGCGGGTAGGGATCATCGTTGCGAGCATCGCATCTGTGGGGTGCCTCGCAGGGCGCGGGCGCGAAGGCATGCCGGGCGCACGTCGAGTGCTCCGCAACGCAGTTTCGTGGGGTGTACTGGCGAGGCGATGGGTTTCTGATCACCCCACAGCGCGGCCGATGAGTTTGTGTCTCCCGGCCGGTCGAAGTTCGTGACACCCTAGGAAAGGACACCGCCATGTCGGAGCTTCTCATAGACTTCATCACCTCTCTCGACGGCTACGCATCGGGAGAGGGATGGCCCGGATTCTGGGGCCTCGAGGGCCCGGAGTACCTCGCGTGGCTCGGCGAGCAGCCCGAGGTCACCTATCTGATGGGAGCGAACACCTACCGCCTGATGTCGGGCTTCGCCGCCGGTGAGGTCCCGGATGGCCAAGACGAGTTCAGGCCCGAAGAAGAGGCGTCTGTCGATGAGCTCACGCAAGCGTCCAAGGTGGTGTTCTCCTCCTCGCTCGAGGAGCCACTGACGTGGGCCAACTCCACGCTGGTCCGCGACGACGCCGTCGAGGCGGTCCGCGCCATGAAGTCGAGTGGCTCGGGGCTGCTCAGCACGATCGGCAGCCTCAGCCTGTGCCGGTCCCTGCTACGAGCCGGACTCGTCGACCGCTTCCGGGTCGTGATGTTCCCGGTGATCACCGGGGCCACGGGTGCAGAGCGCATCTACGACGGCTATCCGGACGTCGCCCTCGAGATGATCGAGCATCGCACCTTCGACGGCCGCATCCAGCTGGTCGAGTACAAGCCCCGCGTGCTCGAGCACCCGCCGCTCGGCACCCCTGCGTGATCGCCCCGCCCGCCGGTCCGGCCCGCCGTCAGGCCGGTGGGGTTCGGTTGCTCGCGAGGTCAGCGGCCACTGCGCGGTTTACTCAACAATGCGCGGCCGCGTTCCGGGGTGAGGCTGTACGCCAGAACAGGGTCGGCGAGCAGCGCGACCGGGGCTATGTGATCTGGAGCGCGGGGCTGCCAATGCGCCATCGCGGCGTCGAGTGCCTGCCACAGTGCCGTCGGGTCGGAGTGGTGTTCGGCGAGCGCACTCTGTACCGCGGTGTCGAAGGCCTGGTTTCCATAGGTGAGGCGATAGCCGGGCTGCTGCACCCGTGCTCGGTGCTCGTCGATGGCACGTCCGATCTCGAACCCTTTGTTGTTCTGGGCATCCTCGAGGATCTGGGCAACGTCGAGCGCGGAGTACGGCGAGTCCTCCTCGTCGGCGTGTTGCTGGGCGATTTCGAGTGCTACGCGGTGCCCGGCGTGTGCGCGGTCTACCTGGTACTGGGCAGCCTCGAGCGCGGAGCGATACCAGGGCTCTTTATGTGTGTGTTGCAGGAACACGCACGGCAGGAACTCTTCGGTGAACAGTGAACCGGTGAAGAATCCGTCCGGGACGGACTCCGGGGACAGCAGCTGCGAAAGAAGCCGGGAAGCCTCGTAGGGGGAGGAAGTGGCGAGGAACATCTGGAGCTGGACTCGTAGGACTGTGGTGCGTGGCCGTCCGAACTCTTGGGCTTTTTCCAGGGCCACCATCGCTGTGTCGATGTTCCCGGAAAGAGCCTCGCCCCGAGCCTGCTCCACCACCAGATCCCAGCTGTCACGAGTCTCGCCCACCGGCCGGCGCAGCCGATGAAAGCCTTGGTACAGCGATTCCATGAGCGAGGTGAACGACGGATGTCGCCGCGGAAAGTCCGCCCAGGAGAACACGCTGTAGGCGGCCCACTCGCCGTTCTCGTCACGGTCGGCCGGGTCGAGGAACAGAACCCCGGCGTCGGTGTGAAGCGAGATCAGTAGCCCGCGAGCGAACGGGTTACCCGGTGCGTCGACCGGAGCATCGGTGACCAGGTCGGCCCACGACTCCCAGGACGGTTCGAGGTCACGCAGCCACCCGAGATCGGTGGTGCCACGCATCCGCCACACGAATTCCCCGGCATGGCGCCATCCATCGGTGGTCAGCAGGAAGCTGCGATACGAGGGCGGCAACCTCAGGCCGAGTCGCTCCTCGACCGCCGCGACGTCGGCCTCGGCGGCCGGGGCGTACCCGAGCCAGCGCTGCCGCACGATCTCAGGATCGAGCTCACCAGGATCACTTGCGGTGATCCGTTCCTCGCTCCACAGTTCCAGCCACGGTCTCCAGTTCATTCCACGAAGCTACGAGTGGCCGCCGACAAGTTCGACGTGCGCGCGGGCCGAGATCGTGGATAGGGAACCGCTACTCTTCCGCTAGGTGTGCGGTGCGGCGAGTCCCACGACCAGCGGAAGGGGAAGTATCAGCTGTATCGCCCGGGGAGCCGATTCGGTGTTCGCGCAAGCGGTGCTCGACGCCGGTGGCCGGCTCGAGGGGGTGTTGCCCTCCCGGAATTGCCTCGAAGCCGAAGTGAAGGCGGATCACCCGGCGCGGCAACGATTCAAGTTGCTGCCTTCTTGATTCGTGCGCCGAGTGCGTCCAGTTCGTCGAGGACGAGACCGGCGCCCCATACCTGTTCCCGCTTCCGGTTCGTCAGGGGGCGCAGCACTCCGGCCTCGTGCAGACGATCGATGGCGGCGTAAGCACTGCTCGTGCTGAGCCGTAACCGGTCCGAGACGTCTTCTGCAGTAAGGACGGGTATGGCGATCAACGACGAGGGCTCTCGCCAGCACCCGGAGCGCGCCGCTCGCCCTCCGGACGGACCTGGCTGGGCGTTGTTCAGACAGCGGCCCTTTCGAATCGCCATGCCCGATCTGCGGGATTTGGACCCCGAGCTGCTGGTTCTGTCGGAGATATCCGATGGAGCAGCGGAATTGGTTGATCGGATCCGGGGGCATCGCCAGGTGCCGGAGGTATCCGATGCGCAATACCCTCGGGTCGAGGCCGATGTCGACTTCGCCGATTTGCTTGCGCACGCTGGTGCTCGCACTGCTGACCACTCATTCGCCGGACGCGCTGAACCTGGTGCTGGTCGATTTCAAGGGCGGCGCGACCTTCCGTGGCCTGGATTCACTGCCACACGTTTCCGCGGTGATCTCGAATCTGGAAGAAGAGCTCGCGCTGATCGACCGCCTGAAAGATGCCCTGGCCGGGGAGTTGAACCGCCGGCAGGAGCTGTTGCGCTCCGCCGGTCGATACGCCCATGCCGCCGACTACGAGAGGGCCAGGGCCGCAGGCGCTCCGCTCGAACCGCTGCCCGCACTGTTCGTCGTCGTCGACGAGTTCTCCGAGTTGCTCACGCAGAAACCTGATTTCGCCGAATTGTTCGTGATGATCGGCCGGCTCGGCCGGTCGTTGCACGTGCATCTGCTGCTCGCTTCGCAGCGGCTCGAGGATGGCAAGCTGCGCGGCCTGGAATCACACCTGTCCTACCGAATCGGTCTGCGCACATTCTCGGCCAACGAGTCCCGGGCCGTCCTGGGAACCCCCGACGCCTATCAGCTGCCCGGTATTCCCGGCTCCGGCTACCTCAATGCCGGTACCGGCGAGTTGTTACGGTTCAAGGCTGCGTATGTGAGTGGGCCGGAGCGGCTCGCTCCGGGCTCGGACACCGGGAGCTTCGAGCAGCGATCGGTACTGGACGCTGTTGTCGCCCGAATACCGGGGCATGGCGCGCCGTCGCATCGACTGTGGCTGCCGCCGCTGGACGAGTCCCCGACGGTGGATATGTTGCTGCCCGATCCGGATCGGTCCCCGCCGGCGAATCGGCATGACCAGGTGTCGATACCGATCGGCGTGGTCGACAAACCGTACGAGCACCGCCGTGATGTGCTGACCGTCGACCTGTCGGGCGCACAGGGCAATATCGCGGTGGTGGGCGGCCCGCAGTCGGGTAAGTCGACCACACTGCACACGATCGTCATGGCGGCCGCGGCTCGCTATACCCCCGAACAGGTGCAGTTCTACTGCCTGGACTTCGGCGGCGGCACAATGGCCGGGCTGGCCGGGATACCGCACGTCGGTTTCGTGGCCGATCGGCGCGACTCCGACCGGGTGCGCCGGACGATTGCCGCATTGACCACTCTGCTGCGGCAGCGCAGCGAACGCTTCGCCGAACTCGGCATCGCATCGATGGCGGAATTCCGGCGGCGCGATATCGCCGCACTCGAAGCCGGCGCTCCGCCGGCGGTCGATCAATTCGGTGACGTGTTTCTGGTGGTCGACGGCTGGCGGACGATCCGCGACGAATTCGAACTGCTGGAGTCGCAGATCACAGCGCTTGCCGGACAGGGTCTGCCGGTGGGTATCCACGTGATCGTCTCGGCCACCCGGTGGGCCGAGATCCGGCCGGTGATGAAAGACCGCCTCGGCACCCGGCTGGAATTACGGCTCGGCGATCCGTCCGACTCCGACTTGGACCGGCGTACCGCCCATCAGGTGCCCGTCGGCCGGCCCGGTCGTGGTATCACCGCGGATCGACTGCACATGCTGGTTGCGCTCCCCAGGCTGGATTCCGACTCGGACCCGGGCACCGTGACCGACGGGATGGCCCGCGGTGCCGAGGTGCTACGCCGCCGCTACGGCAACCGGCGTGCCCCCGAAGTCCGGATGCTGCCATCGCATCTCCCGCGCGAGCAGGTGCTGGCGGCGACCCGCGATCTCGGTATCCGATTCGGGAGGACCAAAGTGGTGGTTGGCCTCGGTGAATCCGAGTTGCAGCCCGTTCTCCTCGATTTCGAGGCCGAATCACATTTCATGGCCTTCGGCGATGTGGGATGTGGCAAGACGACGTTGCTGCGCACTATCGTGGCCGGCATCACCGAATCCAATACGCCGAGTGACGCCGCGCTCATCCTGGTCGACTTCCGGCGCACCCTGCTGGGCGCCGTCCCCCCGGAGCGGCTTGCCGCCTACGCGACCGGTGCCGAAGGTCTCAAAACCAATATGCGCGATCTGGCAGACCTACTGCAGTCGCGGTTGCCCGGTCCGCAGATCACCCCCCAGGAACTGCGCGAGCGCAGCTGGTGGCGCGGACCGGAGATCTACCTCGTGGTCGACGACTACGACCTGGTGGCGACCAGTGGCGACAACCCGCTGGCTCCCTTGCTGGAGTACCTGCCCCAGGCCCGTGATGTCGGGATGCACCTGATCGTCGCGCGCCGGATAGGTGGGGTCGCCCGTGCCCTCTACGATCCGATTCTCGGTGCGTTGAAGAATCTCGCGGTAGAAACACTGATCATGAGCGGTTCCCGCGACGAGGGAATCGTGATGGGTGACGTCCGGCCGGCAAAACTGCCTCCAGGCCGTGGAATCCTCGTCTCTCGCACGCGCGAGCAAGAAATAGTGCAGATCGCCCAGACGCCCGGATGAGTAGCGCGCCGTATCCGGCGACGACCGCAGTGCTCACACATCCCATCCGGCGTATGCCCCGGCGGAGTTGCTTGCGCCCAAGCGGGCGAAGGGAAATGCTGCGGTCGCTGGTGCTTGGGCCGGGCTGCGGGTCATCGAACACTTGCTCTGCTCACAGGACCTGCCACGACGGCAGGAATTCGGGAGGTCCGGAGGTGAACTGGTCAGCGCGGGGTGACCAGCTTCGCACTGCGGAGGAGCCACACCGCCGGGACCAGGCAGCACAGCAGCGCGAAGAGGCTCGCTTCCGGACCGAAGGCCCCACCGGTAAGCACCTCCGGTCCGGAAAGGACGGTGCGCAGCAGGCCGGGTTCGCCGTCAGCGCCGGATACCGCAGTGCCGAACACGCCGGACTCGGTGAAGTTCCAGGCGAAATGCAGGCCGATCGGCAGCCACAGCGACCGGGTGGCGGTGTAGGCAATGGCCAGCAGCGCGCCGCCTTCGACCGCGATGGCCAGGGTGCCCCATAGCGTGGCGTTGCTGTTGACCGAGTGTGTCAGACCGAAGATCAGTGACGAGACCGCGATCGCGACGATGCTGCCGGTCCGTTCCTCCAGGATGCGGTGCACCACGCCACGGAACAGCAGTTCCTCGGTGACCGCCACTGAAGCCATCGAGCCGGCCACGCCCAGGCAGGCCCCGAACGAGCCACTGGTGACGTCGGCGTCGGTGAACAGGACCGCGAGCAGCATCGTCGCGAGGAAAGCCACGGCGCCGATGAGCGCGCCGTGCCCGAGCCCGCTCCACCGCCCCGCGGCGGCCAGTTCGGTGACCTCCACCCGGTTCTCGACACGGCGGGAAAGCCACGTGTAGGCGAAGATCGCCCCGGCGGCCGCGCCGATCCCGAGGGAGAAACGCAGCACAGGCACACCCGAAACGAGCGCGTCCAGCCCCCGGGCGGCGATCAGCAACACGACCGTCCCGACGAGCAGAACCGGCACCCGGAACCGCTGCATCGGCGTTTTCCGCTCGATGGGGGTGGCCATGGAAAGTCCTCTCGCCGTTGTGCAGTACGGCGAGACTACGAACGAGCCGAGCCGCGTCACATCACTCCGCGGGAGACTTTCTCAGTAGTACTCGAGAGTGACACCGTACTGTCCGCTCGCTCTTCCGACAGGCCCTCGGGGGCGAAGCTTCGCGAGGCGTGCAAGTCCGGCGTCGGCGGCATCGGTGAGAACGCGATGACCGCGTGCTGCTGGTTACCCGTAGACAAGGTCGTTGCTATCGTGAACGACAAGGTCACCATTCAGCCACTTGGGATAGTGGACTCGCGAATCGGAAAGACGGCGTCGGATCATGGCAGAAGACCTGACCGTGACTCGGACGCTGGTGATACCCGCATCCGAGTTGCGCGAGCGGTTCTCACGCTCGTCCGGCCCGGGCGGGCAGCACGTCAACACCACCGACAGCCGGGTCGAGCTGTCGTTCGACCTCACCAACTCGCCCTCCGTGCCGGAGTGGCTGCGCACCCGGATGCTCGATCGCCTGGCCACCCGCCTGGTCGACGGGGTGCTCACGATCGCCGCTTCGGAGCATCGCGCACAGCTGCAGAACCGCGCAGCCGCCCGCGAACGCCTGGCCTCGTTACTGCGTGACGCCGCTGCCGCCCCTCCGCCCGTTCGCCGCGCCACCAAGCCCTCGCGCGGCGCGAAGGAACGTCGCATCGCCGCGAAGAAGCGCCGCGGCATCACCAAGCGAAACCGCCGCGCCTTTCCCGATGACTAGTGCTCCAGCCGCACTCAGTTACGTTGTGCGGTATGGCCTTTCGTTGTGTCGATGGGTGAGGACCTGGCCGAGTGGGTGGCTGTGCCGGTGAGCCGACCGATGCGATCACTTTTTGGTCTTCGCCACCTGGCGGATATGGGTTACCAACTGGTCGAATGAGGACGAGGGGTTGTCGTAGTCTCCGTGCTCTCCTGCTGGTGCTTCTTGCGCAGGGATTTCGCGCGGCGGATGGCGTTGTCCGCCAGCTTCGGATAGAGCGCGCCATCGAGGTGTTTGCCGTCGGATCCGTCGAGTTGACGCCGGAGGCGGATGGCCTCGTCGGTTGTCAGAGGACCTGTGTGGTGGCGATGGTGGAGGATGAGCCGGAGTTCGAAGCAGGGGTCCGCAGCAACCGCCTCGCCCTGTCCCAGCTGATCGCCCGACCCCTCGGCTACGGTCTCGGACTACTGGGGATCACCGCGCTGGAGCGGCTCTGACCGCAGAGAGTGACTCTGTTGCGGACGGCGGGACTCAGTCGTTGGTGGACGCCCTTGTTTAGTTGCGGCGTACCGGGCGGCAATGGTGCGGACGGCCTCGTCGACTACCTGAGCGACGCGTTCGGCGCTCACCTCCCAGCCCGGCACCAGGAGTGTCGGCCAGAAGACGTAGTTGGAGATCATGCCCAGGAATTGGGTGGCTGCGAGGTCCACGTCCTCGACTCGCACCGTTCCCGCCTCATGCTCGGCCAGGAGGTAGCTGCGTACGGACTCGAAGTAGGGCATCTTCCCGTGCGAGAACTGCGCATGGGCCAGCTCCGGGAACCGCGGTAGCTCGGCGATGACGATCCTGAACAGGTCGGTCATCTGGGGCCGGCTCAACAGTTCGGCGTAACGGCGGCCGATGATGCTGAGCCCGTCGACGATGTTGCCTGCCGGCGGAGGATCCTCCTCGGCAGCGGTCGACCAGGACTCGGTCACGATGGCGTCGAACAGGGCAGCTTTGCTCGGAAACTGTTTGAACAAGGTGGCCCGCGAAACGCCGGAGCGCTCTGCGATCCGCGCCAGCGACGTCCGGTCGTAGCCCAACTCGAGGAACAGTGCGGTCGCGGCCGTCACGATCTGCGCGCGCTTCTCCTGGGCGACGCGCTGGTGGTACGTCGTCACGACCCTGCTCATGGGCCAAGCATAGGAGGTGAGTGGCTTGACTCGCCACTGCCGCTGACCTAGTGTCAGAGGAGATGGTGAGTCGCCCGACTCACCACTGGCCGCCGTTCATCACTGGTGATCCCGGTCATCCACCCACGTACCGAAGGAACACCTGATGCCCCGCTTCGACAACCAGACCGTGCTCGTGACCGGTGGGACCGGCGGCCAGGGCGCGAGCCACGTGCGCGCCTTTCACGCGGAGGGGGCGAACGTGGTGATCGGCGGCACCGACGCCGAACGTGGCGCCGCGCTCGCCGACGAGCTCGGGACCCGCGCTCGCTTCACCCGCCTCGACGTCAGGGACGAAAGCTCGTGGTCCACCGCTGTGCAAGCCGCCGAAAGCGCCTTCGGCGCCCTGAACGTGCTCGTCAACAACGCGGGCGTGCAAAACCCGCCTGCAACAATCGAAAACACGGACCAGGCCACGTGGTCGCGCATCCTCGACGTCAACCTCACCGGAACCTTCCTCGGCATCAAGGTCGCAGCCCCCGCTCTGCGTCGCGCAGCAGGGGGAACCATCGTCAACATCGCCTCGACCATGGGCCTGGGCGGGACGGCACACTACGCGCCGTACGTCGCCAGTAAATGGGCCGTGCGAGGACTCACCCGAACGGCAGCACTCGAGCTCGGCCGCGACAACATCCGGGTGAACACCATCCACCCCGGGGTGATCGCGACCCCCTTCATCCACGAACCAGCAGCCGGCGCCACCGCGGCGATCGCGGACTTCTACTCACCCGCGCCGTTCGCCATCCCCCGGCTCGGGGAGCCGACCGACGTCACCCGGCTTCTCCTGTTCCTCACGTCATCGGACGCGTCTTTCATCACGGGGTCGGAGTACGTCATCGACGGTGGGCTCCTCCTCGGCCCTGCCCTCCAGGCCGAGGCCGCATGAGCACCGCAGACACGACCGGGTCGAACGACTCCGCACGGGATGCGTCTTTATCCCACCTGCCCGACCACATCCGACGAGCCATCGAGATCACCCCCGCAAGCACCAGAGAACGGATCATCGACATCACGACGCTGGGACGCCGCACCGGCCGAGCACGCCGCATCGAGATCTGCTTCTACCGAGCTGCTGGCAACACTTACCTGTGTAGCGGCGCCGGCGGTGCCGCGACCGACTGGCATGCGAACCTTCTCGCCGATCCCGACTTCACCTTCCACCTCGAGAACGGGATCCGTGCAGATCTGCCTGCACGGGCGACGCCTGTCACCGACCCAGCTGAACGTCGGGGCGTACTGGCGGAGATCGTGGCGGATCTCGATCAGCCCCACGACCCCGGCACCATCCGGCCGACTCGGCTCGAAGACTGGGCCGACAGTCGGCTGATGCGCATCAGCTTCCGCCATCGGCCGTGATCGCGGATCCCTCGACAGATGACCTACTCCCAGGGACTGGGGTGTAGTCGCGGCCGGAGCGGCCGAATGAGGTATCACCGACAGAACCACAGTCGGCGGTGCCGGTCGACGTCTAGGAGATGAGCTGCCGGCGAAACCACTGCGTCAGGATGTCGTCGACCGCCTTCGCTTCAAGGCGCTGTGGCGCCGGTTCGAGACCCGGTTCGTCGGCCAGCGGGTGCGCGAGATTCGGCACGGAGACCAATTCGGCGTTGTCCGGCTGTGCATAGCGGTGCTGCAGGGTGTCGACCAGCGCAGCCGCGTCGGCGCGAAGGTCGGGGTGATCCTCTTCCCCGCTGATGACCAGCAGCGCCGGCGCAACGGTGAGTTCGGCGGCCCGGGCCACGAAGTCCAGTCTGTCTGCGACACGCTCGGCTTCGGCCGTCCATTCGTACGGATGACCGGCGATGCCCTCGGTCAGGGGGACCACCGACCGGATACGGACGGCCGGGTTCACGAGCGCGACGTGCCGGATCGGGATCGACTCTGCGCACAGCACTTGGAGCGCGACGGTGCCGCCGAGCGAGGCGCCGAGAATGCTGACCGGCCCCTCCTCGACCGGAAGCTGATCGCGAAGTGCCGCCAGGGCTGCCGGGAACTCGTCGGCAGCCTGCTGCGCGAACGGTGCGAGGAACGCGAGTAAGGCGTCCTGGCGGGCGAGTTCGAGCACGGCGTCGACGCGGCCGTCGACCATCCGGGCGCCACACATCGGCATGCCCAAGTGGACCCGCCAGGCCGGCACCGCGGCCATCGGCAGGGCTGCGGCGAACGCTGCATCGGTGCGCGGCGCATCCAGCATGTGCCAGGTCACAATCAGTGGCGCCGGAGCGTCGACCCCGCCGTCGGGTGGCAGCGCCGTGTAGGGGACGCCGGCAGCGGTTCCAGTGATCGTCTCCATCACGCTCCTTGTTTCGCGTAGCGATCACGATGCACCCCGGATCGGCCGGTGTGGCCGGATCCTTTCGCAATCCGAACGCCCGCCGCCGGTCGCAGTCTGCGATCTACGGCATGACCCTACCCTGAGTCAGGTTAGGTGCACGGTGGGCATGAAGGAGAAGGCAAAGACAGTGTCCGACACAGTTACCTGGGCCGACAAGGGAGCCGGGCGGAAGGGTGATGAGTAGTCTCTCCAAATGGGATCGTGCAGGCTATCGCCGCCGTGTGGGCGAAGAGGAGGCCGCGCGTCGTCGCCGGTCGATCATGGCCGAGCAGTGGGGTTACCACCTTGCGGAGGAGCGGAAGCGGCTGGGGTTCACGCAGGCCGGTCTGGCCGAGATCGTGGTACATCGGTGGCGCTCCCGAACTGATCGAGCTACCGGTCGGCGACAACGGCATGTAGTTCCAGCCTGTCTCGGGAATCCGAGCCGTAGGCGCCGAGGTCGAGTCTCAGGTGCGAATCCAGGCCGGCCACTCTCAGCTCGGTCTCTGCCGCATATCGCATGTTGCCGGTCGAGACGGTTTGAACGAACCCATGTTTGTCCAGCTCGGCGGTCGATTCGGCCGCATCGGGGTAGGCGGGCTGGTCTCGCGCCAGCTCTTCTTCGCCTTCGGACATGACATTCGCCAGTTCGTCGTGGAAACGAGCGATGCCGTGCTCCGCCGCCTCGTGCGAGACACCCGATGCGACAGCGCTTTCGACAACGATCGACTCATCGGTATACCCGTGCACCCGTGCTGCCGGAAAACCACCTCCGTCTCCGAGAGAGAGTAGGTGCGCGCGATAGCCCTCCGCAGCGTCGCAGATCGGCTGAAGTGACGGTACCGCCTCCATTCGGCATGCGTCGACGGACACCGGAATTCTGTTGCCTGCCAGGTGGATGGCACCAGGTGGCCTTCGGTTGCGGCCGTGTCGTGTTGATGGTGAGGTTTGTGAGCCGGAAATACATGCTGACGTACTGCCTGAGGAGCATTGTGGGTGACTGGTTTCAGACGATCGTCGACAAAGACGTGTCGGCGCAGAACGCGCAGGCGCTGGCCGCGAACATACTCGACTGGTTGATCAGTTCCGGTGTAGTGGTGGCCGAGCGGGATGATTGCGTGCTGGGCGCGGAATCCGGGCACCGTCCCGGTCCGGCTGTTGCGGCGGTGGTCGATTCGGCAGCGGGGGATTCGTCTTTTCGGGACCTCTGGACCAACGGTTTGGCGATCGTCACCGAACGTTCCGTGTTCGACGCCGGACAAGGTGACCCGATAGCGGTCAGCTGCCCGCGTTGCGGCACTGCCACCCGGTTGGTCGATGACTGCTATGAGCTCATCCCAGAGGTCTGGGAGTTGTTCGGCACGAGTATTCACGCCTGGGCGGAAGGCCAGGACGATGCCGTTGTGCCGTGTCCGTCGTGCGCACAGCAGGTGGAACCGACCGACTGGATCTGGGCCGATGATTACTTCGCCCTCGGGCACCTCGGTTTCAAATTCTGGAACTGGCCTCCCTTCCGGCCGGACTTTGTTGCCGAGTTCGGCCGGCGTCTGGGCGATCACCGCATTGCGCTGGTCGAGGGCAAACTGTGAGCCGAGCCCGGACCTGCTGATCAGCTGTCCGATGTCCCGGCCGATCTGATCTGCCGAGGGCCGGATTCCGGTGTTGCCGGGAGGACTCGCCGACGATGCCGAGTTCACAGTGTCGGCCGGAAACCGTAGTGCGGTGGGTACCGCCGCGCCGAACAGCGGCCGTACCCGCAGCATTCGACGGTGTCCATCTCGAAATCATGCGTACGCTGGAGCAGGACCCTGAGATACTCGGCACCTACCGTCATTCAGGAAAGGAATTCCAGGTGCCCCCGCTGGTGTTATCCCGTTGCAGGCGGGGTAGGCCGGATCATCGGCGAGCACGGCTTCCGGCTTGCTCCGGCCGAGGTACCCGAAAGCGAGCATTACACCGGCCGATACGACATTATGGTCGCAGACCTGACTAATCAGGTCGCACAATTGTTCGACTGATCAGGGAACTGCGCGCATATGTTGAAGATATCGACCCGCACCGTGCTCGGCAGCGTCATTGCCGGGCTGCTCATTGTCGGATCAGGGGGCGTCGCGGCGGCCGAGCCCGCCCCGGCTCCCGCGCCGGTCGCGCCGGTGCAAGCACCCGATGCTCCGGGGACCGGGGCGGTGTCGCCCATCGCGGCATGCATGGCGCCCGGCGACTCCATCGAACTCCGGGCCGGCCTGGGCGCCCTGCTCGGGACCGGGAGCGGCGCGATCGCGGGTCTGCCCGTCTTCTTTGTCGGGGCCATCCCGTTCGGAATTATCGGCGGCGTGATCGGCGCCATGGTCGGCTCGACCACCTACGCGCAGGACGCCTGGCGGGCTCCGCAGGGCTGCTGATCGGACGGGGCCGCGGGGTCAGCCCTTGACCGGGTAGGTGGCGTCGAGCTATTCGGTGAACGAAGGTCCGCCGATTCGGGCGTGCGGCCGGCCACCAACCCGCGGTCCTCCAGCAGCGCCCGATACACACCGACTACGGTCGCGGCGCCGACGATCTCGCCGCGGTCGATCATCCGCATCGCTTCGTCGAGCGGTACCCACAGGATCATTTCGGCCTCGTTGATATCCGGCCGGGTGTCGGTGAGGTCGGCGCCGTGGGCGAGATAGATGTCTTGGGGGTGGTCGAGCGTGCCGATGGCGGGCGGGGCAAGCAGCGCGTTTTCCAGCTCGCGTAGTGAGTCGGATGCCGCTACCGCCCTCAAGGGTGGCGGGGTGACGCCGAGAGCGGTGACGGTGCCGGCCAGCAGCGTGCGACGACGCATGGGTTCGGTCTCCTCGTCCGGCGCTGGGGTGACGGCGACGATAGCGGCGGGGGCGGCCAACCGCACTGTGTGTGGCGGTGAGTCAGCCAACCCGAGCAGTTCCGGCGGAAGGCAGAAGGCGAGAGCGAGGGCGCGCACAGCACGCAATCGCTACTTGCTGCGTCCTTCATACTGCTGTTCGTGCGTGTATTACCAGGTCCCGGTAAGGGAGGCGCACGATCGGGTAAGTGGAAACACCGATCGCCTGTTCGATGCCCTCGAGCTGTGTAGCTGCGTCCTCGCTGTCGGTGGTGAGAATCTCGGTTTCGACGAAGGCACCGACGCCGGCGAGAATATCGATACTTATGGTTGTGCCGTCATGGCCTGGATGACGGTAGGTGGTACGTGCCTTCTCGACTCGTACAAGCTCGACCATCCCGACCGCCTCGAGCAGTGCGTTCGCCGCGCCCGCTTGGCCAGCATCGGCGAGCCGAACGTTGATTTCCCGCTTCGCGATGACACCCCGATCCGAATGGGTGGCTGTGTTGGATGGCGGTTTGTAGGTGATCTCGGCCGATCCGTCGCGCTGCCGTACCCGCAGGCATTCGACGGTTTCCATGTAGTCGACGTCGGGCCGGCTGTAGTAGGTGTCGACTTCGGTCAGCGAGCTGATTTCACGATAGCCGAGTCCGGCGAGGCGGCGGCGCAGGGTTTCGCTGTCGGCGAGTTCGCGCTTGCGTTCGACCTCGATCAGGTCCATGCGGGGATCATCCTTTCCAGTGAATTGCCGTGTGCAGTCGAGCAAGTGTCGGTTTCGAGCAGATCGCTTGCAGGGTGCCGAGGGCGCGTTGCAGGGTTTCGGTGTCGCTCAGCGGGATGTTCTGGAACAGCACCATCTGCTTCGCGTCGACGAGCGGGTTCGATAGGCGGTGGGTGAGGAATCGGTTGTAGTACCGCCGGTCGCGGGTAAACACATCATCGGCCGAGACCGGCATCAAGACCAGGTCTTGGGTGGGATGGGCGTTGATCGAGTGCACCGCGAACGCGGAAAGCAGCTCGTCGACGGTGAGGTAGGCGTAGGTCTCGCGACCCTCCCGGGTCAACCACGACTCCCAGGCTCGGACACAGTCGTCGGCGCCCTGTTCGGCCGCGGAGATGAATGCCATCAGGGCTACGTCGCTGACCGCGTCGAAGATATCTCCGTCGATCACGTGATGATCGTCGAACGGCTCACTCACCGCGAGGACGTTCGCCCGTTGCATCGCCGGCATCCGATCCGATTCCGTGAGGGTGTAGTGCACTCGTTTGTGGCCGGATCGGAAGTCGATCCAGTCTCCGGACAGGGGTCCGTCGAGAACCGGCCGAAACCCGAGGATCCCGGAACGCCAGATATGGTCGCGGCAGGTGATGTAGTGCCGTTGCACCTCGCGGAACAGCCCGACCGGTGCTTCGATCACCGCGCACACCCGGGTATCCAGTTCGGCTACGGGCACAATGCGCGAGTTCTGCCGGGCGACGACCTCGTCGTCGTGATGGTGATAGGGATGGGTTCCTTCCCGCAGGTAGTGCGGGACGAACATGCGCCAGAACTGCAACCAGGATTGTGAACTGTAGGACTGTACGACACGCTCATGCAGGCTCGGTGCGGCGACGGCGTAGACGTCGCGGTAGACGAAGTAACCGTAGGGATGGAGCACGGTCGGCAGTGTCCGCATCAACGTGTGCAGTCCGGAGTAGCCGCCACCGTAGGAGTAGACCTCGTGCATCAGTGCGGATGCGCTGATCACGTCGACCGGTTCGCGCAACAGTCGCTCGATGTCCTGAGCCCATCTGTGCACCAGCACGCACGACCCGACCGCGTTGAACCGCCCGATCGCGTCCGTGAGCGAGGTCGAGGAGACGCCGGGTGCCTCCACCAGTGTGAGTTGTACAGGGCGTGGCTCCTCGGCTGCCCGCGTCGCGAGGTAGTCGACGGCAGCGCCGCCACCCGGGCCGATCTCGACGAGATGCGGTTCAGGCGATTCGACGCGTTGCAACGCCCGGTATACGAGTAGTCCCTTCTCGTCGCCGTGGTCGTTGGCGGCGACGTCGAGATAGGTCGCGGCCGACTTGTGCACATGCGCGAAGCGGTTCGGTCCTCCGATCATCACGGCCACCAGATCGTTGCCGCGATCACCAGCAGCGGTAGCCCGATCGCGATGGCGAAACCGATCGCCACCGTGGCGCTCATGGACTCACCTGTGCGAATGCCCAGCGGGCAAAGCTGAGTCGCGGTACCTCGGTTTCCACATCGGCCACGTCCATGACCGCGTTGAGCTCGAACGGGCTCAGGTGATCGGGCGCCGGCAGGATCACCAGATCGGCCCGGGCGTTGCGTGCCTGGTCGGCCACCCGGAGTACCGATCGTTCGTCGGGCCACACGAGGCGGTATCCGAGGTGGCGGGCGAGGCGGTGTATCTGGGCGCGATCCCATTCGGGTGCACGGCTGATGTCGTAGTCGATCCAGCCGAACGCGATCGAATGGTTCATGGCGCCGCCTGATCGGCCTGCGCGTAGTTGCGGATTGGAAGGTCGATCCGGGAAGGACCCATTGGGTCGGTGTCGTGTAGGGCGCGGAGCCCTGCAACTGTCCGTTCCAGAAGGACTCGGTGATTGCGAGAGCTGGGCTGGCGATCCTGCAGTGTCGTGGACTGGCTGTTCTCAGCGGGTCTGCCGGCCGCAGCAACTGAAGACACTTCGCCCGGAGGAAATACGGTCACGGCGTGGGCATCGGTGGTTCTCATCGCTGTTCCCCTCGAGGTCGATTCGGTGGGCTGTCAGTCCCAGAACAGCGGTGGAACCGAATGGCAAGTAAGGTGGCAAAACTGGTGGAAGAGACTTGCCGTTGCGGACTTTCCGCCCAGAATCGAGTCATGCAGGAGGGGAAGGTCGAACGGGTAGCGGTGCCCGACCACAATCGTCAGCGCGCGGAGGCGGCCGATGAACTTGCGCGCGAAATCAAAAGTCGGCGACTGGCGGCGGGGTTGAGCCAGCGCGAACTTGCCACCCGAATCGGGTATACGCGCCAGTACGTGTCCATGACCGAATGGGAGGATGCGAATCTACCTTCCCGAGATCTTGTTGCGGCCATAGATGCAGGGCTCGACGCCGATGGTGAGCTTATGGCGATACACGACCGGATCAAGCAAGAGCGGAAAGTCACCCGTCGAGACGTTATCCGAGCAGGCACAGCGGGTTCTGCGGGTGAGCAAAGTGAGTGTGTGCCCATTGGCGTCTTCGGCCCGCGCATTCATCCAGGGGCGTTATCGGAGGCCATAGATGTAGACATGCCACTGGATCGCGAACAGATCGGTGCATACCTTCGGTCGCAGCGGATGTCCGAACATGCGATCACGAGTCTCGTCGAGGTGACCCGCATGCTGGCCGGTCAGCGCCAAAGCGTGGCGCCGGGTGCGCTCCTCGGTCCCATCGAAGCACACCGGGACACTGTTTCAGCCCTGTTCCGGAATACGAGCGACAGCCGGCTGAAAGAACGACTCGGATCACTGCTGGGTGAGACCTCCATTGTTGCAAGTCGAGTATGGAGTGCTGTCGGCGATCGTGCGATGGCGCTCTCGCACTGCGCATTTGCTCGCAAGCTGGCAGACAGCATGCGTGATCCGGTCATCGGAGGGGTGGCTCGGATATTCGAAAGCAACTTGCGGTCGGATGCGGCGACGCTGATCGGCTCGGACGGCGACGTAATCATTGGTCTGCGGATACTCAGAGACGCTTCGACGATGACGGATCGCTTGCCGCCTGCCGCCAGGGCAAGGATAGGCGCCGAGCTTGCCCAGGCATATGCGGTGCTCGAGCTCGATCGGGAGTGCCAGGACGCTCTGTCTCGCGCACAGCGTGCAGTTGACGACATTGATGAAGTCGACCGTACTGGGCTTTTCAGTGACTGGGATGCGAGTCGGATTCTTGTTTACGAAGGCACTTGCTGGCTCTTCCTGAACAAGCCCCGGAAAGCCATCGTTGCTCTCGACGCGGCACTGAGCACAACTGGAGACGGGAACCGGAATGTGGGGCTCGCCGCACAGGTCGACCTGGCGAGCGCATACAACCAGATCGGCGAACTCGAAGAGGGGTGTCGGATTCTCGGAGAAACCCACAGCAGTCTCTTTGCCATGGGCAACCAACGTGGTATCGAACGTGCACATCGGGCAATCGAGAGAACCACACCGTGGCGCAACGAGCAGCCTGTCCGGGCGCTCCGGGAACGGATCCGGAGTACCGAGATTCAGTGAGCGGCACTGGTCAGTGATTGGACCGCGGAAACAACCGATTCCGGATCCAAGGCATCGAGGATCTCATCGGGAGAGTGTTCCAGTAATTCGCTGTGCTTTATCCGGTGCGCTACGACGATAACTCGAAATCCGGCATGCCGAGCGCAATAGATATCGTTCGGAGCGTCACCTACAACCACAGTCTGCGAAATGGAAAGTGGGCTTCCGAACTGGCTGAGATATCGGTCGGCGACAACAGCAGGCAGTTCCAGCCTGTCCCGGGAATCCGAGCCGTAAGCACCGAGGTCGAGTCGCAGGAGCGAATCCAGGCCGGCTACTCTCAGCTTGGTTTCTGCCGCAGATCGCAAGTTACCGGTCAAGACGGTTTGAACGAACCCATGTTTGTCCAGTTCGGCGATCGACTCAGCCGCGCCAGCGTAGGCTGGTTGGTCTCGCGCCATCTCTGCTTCGCCTTCGGACATCACCTTCGCCAGCTCGTCATGGAAGCGAGGGACGCCGCCCTCTGCCAGTTCTTGCGAGATGCCCGACGTAAGAGCGGTTTCGACAACGATCGACTCGTCAGTGAACCCATGCACTCGTGCTGCTGGGAAAACCACATCTGGCTCCGGTAGGGCGTAAGTACGCGCGATAGCCCTTCTGAGCCATCTCAGGTCGGCAGGGATCAGGGTGCCGTCGATATCCCAAATGACGAGTCCCGGGCGCGCCGCAGTCATGAGGGGATTCTGACAGACCCGATCAGAACCTACGAGGTCGCGTTGGCCAAACCGTCATGCGTCCATGCCGTTATGCGTACGAAGGTTCCTGAGATAACTCAGTCTTACTCGCCGTAGTTTTCGGCGAAAGCCAGCACTCGCGGTGCGAGACGTGAGTGGGGCGGCGCCAGCCTGCGGCGCGTGAGCCCAGGACCCGTCTGGAGGCAGTAGACACCTTCCTTACCCTCGAATCTACTGATCAGTTCACGCACTGTCGCAGCGTCGTGGGCGACGTCCGGGTACAAGATCTTGTCGAGCTTCTCCTGCAACGAGCCGATCACCGGCTGTACCGATGCGATCATGTGGAGCACACTCGGATCAGAAGTCAGGTTCTCCAGCTCGCGCCGCTTGAGCCACGGCTTCTTTCGGTTCTCCTTGAAGAACTCCAACAGAAACGCGCGGTTTACAGTGATCGTCACCTCCGGCTCAGATCGAACGCTGACCTTGAAATTCCAGTTGAAGGCATTGATATCACCGTGCTGCAATGCATCCCGCAGTGCCTCGAGCCAGCGGTACTCGAACGACTTCTTCTTGAAGTCCTCGAATAACTCCTTGATCTTATCGACCTCAGAACGGTCCAGCCCGAGAATCTGCCGCGCGCCACGGACTGTCTG
>NZ_BDCU01000035.1 GCF_001618425.1 Nocardia fusca NBRC 14340 | reverse complement strand
CGAAGGCCATTCCGGTCAGCCCGCAAGTCCGTGCCGCGCTGAAACTTCCGGCGGGTGTCACCCGGCTCTCGCCACCGGAGATGATCCGCGCAATCCTCGAGGCACCGGTCGACCTCTTGTGGAACGGTGGTATCGGTACCTATATCAAGGCGAGTTCGGAAACGAATGCCGATGTGGGTGACAAATCCAACGACGCGGTCCGCGTGAATGCCGATCGTCTCCGGGTTAAAGTGATCGGTGAGGGCGGAAATCTCGGTGTGACGGCGCTGGGGCGTATCGAGTTCTGCCGTAACGGCGGGAAGATGAACACCGACGCGCTGGACAATTCCGCGGGGGTGGATTGCTCCGATCACGAGGTGAACATCAAGGTTCTGCTCGACGCGGTGGTGTCGGCGGGCGAACTCGATATCGAGGATCGCAATCCGCTGCTCGCGGAAATGACCGACGAGGTCGCCGAACTGGTGCTGCGCGACAACATCTCGCAGAACTTCCGGATCGGCCTGTCCCGGTCGGGTGCCGGGCGGCGTGGTGCGGTGCACCGGCGGCTACTCACCGAACTGGAGACCCGGCGCGGCGTGGACCGCCGGCTCGAGGCGCTGCCGGCCGACGCCGAGATGGAGCGCCGGATAGCCGGCGGGGCGGGGCTGACCTCCCCGGAACTGGCCACGATGATCGCCCATGTGAAGCTCGCGCTGAAGGCCGATCTGCTCGCCGGCGACCTGCCGGACAGCCCCACTTTCGCGGCGGTGCTACCGGACTACTTCCCGACACCGCTGCGGGAGCGTTTCGCCGGCGCGATCACCAGGCATCCGCTGCGCCGGGAGATCGTGGCCACCGTGGTGGTCAACGAGATGGTCGATTTCGGCGGCGCGACGTTCGCCTTCCGGTTGTCCGAGGAGATCGGCGCCACCACCGACGACGCGGTCCGCGCGTTCACCGCCGCGGTGGAGATCTTCGGGTTGCGGGAGCTGTGGCAGCGCATCCGCTCCGAGCAGATGCCGACCTCGGTACGCGATCAGCTCGAGCTGGAGACCAACCGCACGCTGGAACGTGCCGCGCGCTGGCTGCTGCTCAACCGGCCGCAGCCGATCGCGATCGGGGCGGATATCACCCGTTATCGCGAGGGAGTGCGCGCGCTGGCGGACCGAGTGCCCGGCTGGCTGCCGAAACCGCTGGCCGAACGGGTCGCCGCCCACGCCGCCGAGGCGACCGAACACGGCGCCCCGCAGGATCTGGCCGCCGATGTCTACCGCCTGATCCATCTCTTCCCGCTGCTGGACGTGCTGGATATCGCCGATATCGCCGAACGCGACGCACGGGAGATCGCCGAACTCTATTTCGCGCTCAACGCGCATCTGGAGATCACCCGGCTGATCAGCGCGGTCGGCGATCTCGACCACGATCAGCGGTGGGCCAGCCTGGCGCGGCTGGCGCTGCGCGACGACCTGTACGAGTCGCTGCGGCTGCTGACCCTGGATATCGCGACCGCCACCGACCCGGAGGACCCGGTGACGGAGAAGCTGGACTACTGGGAGCAGACCAACCGGTCGCGGCTGACCCGGGCCCGTGCCGCGCTCACCGAGATCTTCGGGGTGAGCCGGCACGATCTGGCGACCCTGTCGGTGGCGGCGCGACAGGTGCGGAGCCTGGCGGGCAGTTCGGAGTCCGGCATCGTCGCCTGATCACGCGGGATTCGCGGGTGGCCGTCCGGCTCGGGCCGGACGGCCACCCGTCGTTTCCGCTGTGCCGCCGGGACCGAACTGGCCGAAGGCTCGTGGTCCTGTTGGTGCCTCACGGTCCTGGCAACGGGCCGGTCCGCCGACTCGGGTGCGGCGCCCAGCGACCGGCCGTGGTGCGCCCGGCGGCGGGGCGGCTTCCGGTTTCAGTCCGGGCGGCGGGTTCCGCAGGAGGCGCAGAACCTGGCCGTGGGCGGCAACTCGGTGTCGCATTCGCGGCAGCGGGCCGGTTCGGCCGGGGCGAAGCGATTCCCGCATTCGACACAGAACTTGGCGCCCGGTGGGTTGACCGTGGCGCAGGCGGTGCAGATCGGGTCCGCCGGCGCGGGAGCGAGTTCGGCGGGTTTCGCGGTGGGTGGCAGCGCTGGCGTGCTCGGCTCCTCCCGGGGCTGCTGATGCTGTTGCCAGGGCGAACTCGGCGGGGGCGGGAAATTCCCGGCCACCGCGGATCCCGGCTGCTGCAGGGCGTTGATGCCCAGCGCGGCGCCGATGAACCCACCGTCGTGGCCGTGCCCGGAGGCCAGCCCCTGGCCCGCGCCCAGCGCCATCTCCCCGGCGGCGTACTGCCGGAAATCTCCGGCGAGCCGGATGTAGGTGACATCCTTGGCGAGCCGTTTGAGCCGATCGGCGTCCTCGGGGGCCAGGGTGATGTCGAAGTTGCCCAGCCGCGGTATCCGTAACCCGTACTCGTAGAGCGCGGTATTGGTCTGCTGGACGACCGCCTGCTCGATCACAGGCAGGAGTCCGGACAGGCCGAGGACCGGCCACTCGCCCTGGGAAACGCCCTGTGTCACCGCGACCTTCATCGCCTTGAGCAGCAGGTCGGCGCTCCAGGATTCGATCCCGGCCGGATCGTGCAGATCGGTGCTGCCGGCCAGTGAGGTGATCAGCTGCCGGGCGTCTCGGACGGACAGCGCGAACTCACCGAAAACCCGCAGGGTGACGATCTGCTCGCTGACCGGGTCGGCGATGTCGGCGAGCCGGCCGCCGAATTTGATACCGGCGAATTCCCGGGTGGAGACGAAGTAGAGCTCGGCACGGTAGAGGTTGCCGCCGGTCAGCGTATCCACCAGTGCGCCGAGAACCGGGAGTTCGTCCGCGTCGATCCGGTGCCGGCCCGGGCCCAGCGCGCCCAGGACCTGACCGGACTTCACGAACAGTGCGGTCTGGTCGGCATTGACGATGGCGCGGGAGTATCGCCGGATGTTCACATCCGGCCACTTGTAGACGAGTTGCTTTTTGCCGGTCTCGGGGACGGCGATGAACTCGCGTTCGAACCAGGCCATCTGGGTGCTCCCTACGCATTTGACGTATCCAGCGTATCGACGTTCAGCGGCTCGATCAATGGCTCTTGCAGTGCGGCCGACCTCGGGTTTTCACCAAAGCGCCTGGTTTCCACTGGGTTACACCTGACGGCCCCCTATTGATCGTGCCGCTAAGTAGCGGTACATTGCTCGCAGACATGATCTGCGCCACTCGAAAGGCAACATGATGACAACAGTTCAAGAGCCTCCGGGTCAGGCGGCGCCGGCGGACGGTCTGCACGCCGAAGATGCGGGCTATCACAAGTCGCTGCGGCCCCGGCAGCTCCAGATGATCGCCATCGGTGGCGCCATCGGAACGGGCCTGTTCCTCGGCGCCGGCAGCCGGCTGCACGAGGCCGGACCCGGCCTGTTCCTGGTATACGCCGTCTGCGGCATCTTCGTATTCTTCATTCTGCGGGCCCTGGGCGAGCTGGTCCTGCACCGCCCGTCCTCCGGGTCGTTCGTGTCCTACGCCCGTGAGTTCTACGGCGAGAAGCTGGCCTTCGCGGTCGGCTGGATGTACTTCTTCCACTGGTGCATGACCGGCATCGTGGATATCACCGCGATCGCCACCTACGTCCACTTCTGGGGCGCGTTCGAGGTGATACCGCAATGGACCATCGCGCTGATCGCCCTGGCCATCGTGGTCGCGATCAATCTGATCTCGGTGAAGTGGTTCGGTGAGCTGGAGTTCTGGGCCGCGCTGATCAAGGTCGTCGCGCTCGTGGCATTCCTGATCATCGGCACCATCTTCCTGGCCGGTCGCTTCGATATCGAGGGTCAGCCGACCGGTCTCAGCGTCCTCTCCGACAACGGCGGCCTGTTCCCGAGCGGTTTCCTGCCGCTGATCGTCGTCACCACCGGTGTCGTCTTCGCCTACGCCGCGGTGGAACTCATCGGTACCGCCGCCGGTGAGGCGGAGAATCCCGAGAAGATCATGCCGCGCGCCATCAATTCGGTGATCGCCCGGATCGCGCTGTTCTATGTCGGTTCGCTGGTGCTGCTGGGCCTGCTGCTGCCCTACACCGTCTTCAAGTCCGGTGAAAGCCCGTTCGTCACCTTCTTCTCCAAGATCGGTATCGACGGTGCCGGTTCGGTCATGAACCTGGTGGTGCTGACCGCGGCGTTCTCCAGCCTGAACGCCGGCCTGTACTCGACCGGCCGCATCCTGCGCTCGATGTCGATGAACGGTAGTGCCCCGACCGTCGCGAGCCGCATGTCCAAGAACGGCGTCCCGTACGTGGGCATTCTCGCCACCGGTGTGATCGCGCTGGCGGGTGTCGGACTGAACGCGTTGGTTCCGGATCAGGCCTTCGAGATCGTGCTGAACGTCTCGGCGCTGGGAACTATCTTCTCGTGGACCGCGATCGTGCTGTGCCAGCTCCAGCTGTGGAAGTGGGCCCGCGACGGCAAGGTGACCCGGCCGAAGTTCCGCCTGCCCGGCACTCCGTACACCAGCTACGCCACCCTGGTGTTCCTGGTCGGTGTGGTGCTGCTGATGCTGTTCAGCGAGGAGATCGAACAGCGGGCTGCGGTGATCGCCATGCTGGTGGTTGGGGTTCCGGCCCTGGTCGCCGGTTGGTTCCTGGCGCGGAAGCGGGTGACCGAGCTCACCACCGCACGTGCCGCGGTGCCCGCGGCCCCGGCGCCGACCGAAGAACCCGGTAGCACCGTTCGTATCCTGGACGAACCCGAGGATCAGCGGTAACGCCGAACTGCGTGGAATACCCCGGATAGCAGGTCCGGGGTATTCCGCATTCCCAGGAAAGGGAACGATCGACCTGTCGCCCCCGCGGGCCGGGATCACAATAGACTCTCTCTGTTCTTCCGCGGGTTTGAGAGGTCGTGCATGCCAGAGCAGCCCAGCTCGTCGCAGCCCAGCTCCGAGCGTCCGCTCCCGCCGCCCTGGTCCAAGCGGCGGACCCGTGGCGCGGAAATGCCCCGCCGTGGCGCGCACACCTGGTCGACGCTGCGCACCAACAGCAGCGAAAGTGGCCGGCGGGCCGCCGAATCCGACCTGACGCGAGCCGCCGAAGAACTACTCGCCGAATCCGGCGGCGCCGAGCCGCGCAGTGCCACCGACGCCGCCTCGGTCCCCGGCGGATCCGGTGTCTTCGTGCCGGTGACAGTGGGTTCGGTACCCCCGGTCGTCGCCGCGCCCGCGGCATCGGACAGTCCGCCCGAGACGCCGGCGCTGTCGGACTTCGACCGGGCCATCGCCGCGTTGACCGGCGACGATATCGCCCGGCTCAACAGCCTCGCCGGTCCGGACGACGACGACGATCTCGACGAGTTGCTGCTCGCCGACGACGAGGAGGATTCCGACGATCCCGACCCGTTCGCCGGCTTCGAGGACGATATGCCCTCCGGGCGCAATGCCCGCTCCCGCCCGAGCGTCCGCCGCCTCGGCGCCGGACTGGTGGCGCTGCCACGGGTGGACCCGGTCGATCCCGCCACCGCGGTGCTCGCGGATCCGGTGGTGCCCGAGCACAAGCGGTTCTGCTGGAAATGCCAGGCGCCCACCGGGCGGTCCGGCCCGGACGGGCCCGGCGCGGTGGCGGGGGAGTGCGCGCGCTGCGGGTCGGCCTACAACTTCCTGCCCGCCCTCTCCGCCGGCGAGGTCGTGGCGGAGCAGTACCTGGTCAAAGGCTGTCTGGCCCACGGCGGTCTGGGCTGGATCTATCTGGCGGTCGATACGAACGTCAGTGACCGGTGGGTGGTCCTGAAAGGGTTGCAGAACCCGCAGGATTTCGAGGCGCACGTGGTGGCGCTGGCCGAACGCCAATTCCTCTCCGAGATAACGCATCCCGGCGTGGTCAAGATCTACAACTTCGTCAAGCACCGCTCGCAGCGCGAGGTGGCCGACGGCTACATCGTCATGGAGTACGTCGGCGGGCGCTCATTGAAGAAGATGCTGGATATGGCGGGGCCGGAACGTCTTCCGGTGGCCGAGACCATCGCGTACATGATGGAGGTCCTGCCGGCTCTCGACTATCTGCACTCGTTCGGGCTGGCCTACAACGACCTCAAACCGGACAACATCATGGTCACCGACGACGAGGTCAAACTCATCGACCTCGGCGCCGTCGCGGCGATGGAATCCTACGGCAGTATCTACGGCACCCCCGGCTATCAGGCGCCGGAGATCATCGAAACCGGTCCCACGGTGGCCACCGATGTGTACGCGGCCGGCCGCACCCTGGCCGCGCTGATCCTGGATCTGCGCAAGGATTCCCACGGCAACTACCGCACCGAGATGCCGACACCGGAGGAGTATCCGCTGCTGCGGCGCTATCCGTGCCTGTATCGGCTGCTGGTGCGCGCGACGCATATGGATCCGAGCCGGCGCTTCCCCTCCACCTATGCCATGTACTGCCAGCTGGCCGGGGTGTTGCGGATGGTGCTGGCCGCCGATTCCGGGCGCGAACACCCGCAGGCGTCGGTGGAGTTCGGTTCGCTGCGGGGGGATTTCGGTATCGACACCTTGATCGGCCAGACCGACGGGATGGTCGACGGCGGCCACCGCAGCCTCGGTCTCGACGCCGCGGCGGTGGTGGCCACCCTGCCCATCCCGCTGATCGACGCCGACGATCCCAGCGTCCAGCTGCTGAGCCCGCTGCTGCAAGGTGACGCCCGCCAGACCCTGGACTCCTTGCGCCAGACCTCCGAACGTATCGCGGCCGGCACCATCGACGCACCGGAGACCTTCGAGGTCGAGGGGGCGTTCGCCGCCGTCCGCGCCCATCTCGACCTCGGTGAAATGGCTCCGGCGCTCGCGCTGCTCGAAGAGCTGCGTCCCCGCGCGGTGACCGACTGGCGGGTCGAATGGTTCAGCGGTGTCATCGATCTGCTGGAGGGGCAGTACGAACTCGCCTATCTGCATTTCGACCAGGTACACACCATGCTGCCCGGTGAGCTGGCGCCGCCGCTGGCCCTGGCTGCCACGGCCGAACTCGCCTTGCAGACGCTGAGCGATCCCGGTGACTCCGACCGCTGGCATGCCGCCGCGTCGGAGTTCTACCGGCTGGTCTGGCAGACCAATCACGCCGTGGTCAGCGCCGCGTTCGGTTTGGCTCGCCGATTGGCCGCCGACGGTGAACTGTTGCAGGCCGTGCAGGTCCTCGACGAGGTCCCCGTTACCTCTCGTCATCACGGCACCGCCCGGATGACAGGCAGCCTGCTGCTGGTATCGCGGCCGCATCGGGAGATCACCGAGATCGATCTGCGTGAGGCGGCATCGCGGCTGGAACTCGTCGATGAGCCGCGGGCACTGCAGATGCAGGTCGTGGTGGTCGGCGCGGCACTGGAGTGGTTGAAGTCCCGGATGCGGCCCGCGTCCGCCGATGCCAGGCTGCTCGGCTATCCGCTCACCGTCGCGGGGCTCCGCGGCGGGCTGGAGTCACGGCTGCGCGCCCTGGCCCGGACCGCGCCCGGCCGCCTGCACCGGTACCGGCTCGTCGATCTGGCCAACAGCGTGCGACCGCATACCCGCTGGTGAGGGGTCAGGACTGCCCGGCGATCCGGCGCCGCCGGACCAGTGCCGGCAGCAGTGGCGCCGAGACCAGGACGATCACCAGCAGCAGTAGCCACAGCCAGCCGCCATACACCAGCGCAAGAACGAGCGCGAAGACGGCCGCGCCGCCGGCCAGCACCGCGAAACCGAGTGCGGGATCGGCGGTCTCGTTCGAGCCGGGTGTCGCCGACGGCGCGGGGAGATCGGTGAACAGGGCCGCGAGTTCCGGGGTGGTACGCGCGGCGGTCACGGCGGCGGTGCGTTCTTCGTATTCGGTGAGCGTGAGCAGGCCCGAACCGAGGTGCTCGGCGAGCTCCCGCAGCGCGCGATCGCGTTGCTCGACGGTGATGCGCGCGCCCGGTAGCTCACTCATACTCGCAGCATAGGACGGTTTCCGCGGTCCGGCTCGACCCGGTGGTCGCCACTGCCGGGAAGCCTTCGGGCGGCCGCTCGGCGCCAATTCCCACATCTGGGGAGTAATTACGCTGGCCTCACAGAATTGCGGGCAGAGGAGTTGTGTATGTCCACCGTGATCCAGTCTCGGCGCCCGGCGGCCGAGGTATGGGACTGGCAATTGAACGGGTCCTGCCGCGGCCTGGAATCCACCGTGTTCTTCCATCCCGAAGGGGAGCGGGGCCGGGCGCGCGCCGCGCGGGTGCGGCGCGCCAAACAGATCTGCGATACCTGTCCGGTGCTCGATCGGTGCCGCAGCTACGCGCTGGCGGTCGGCGAGCCGTACGGAGTATGGGGCGGTATGTCGGAAGACGAGCGCCGCACACATACCCAACGGGCCGTTACTTCTAGCTCGACGAACTAGCGAACCCCGCCCCAACTGGGGTTGAATCGGACGTTTCGGTCGTGTCCGGCGAAGGTCGTCGTCTCGCCTTTGTGGTTTCCTTGTTATATGGCTGCTGGTGTGGAGTACACGATCGATGAACTGGCGCGGGCTGCCGGCACGACCGTGCGCAGCCTGCGGGTTTATCACGAACGGGGGGTTCTACCTCCACCGCAGGTCAAGGGGCGTACGGGTTACTACAGTCCAGATCACCTCAATCGGGTGCGCACGATCAGCAGGTTGCTCGATCGCGGCATCAAACTGAACGGGATCAAGGAACTGCTCAAGGCCTGGGATCGCGGGGATGATCTGGGTGACATCCTGGGTGTCGGGCCGCTGCTCGGCGGTATGGAGTCCGGTGAGCCGTCCGCGGACGAGTCGGCCCCGCCCGCCGATGCCATTCCCGCCACCGAACTGCAGGAACGCTACGGTTCCGTGCCGAACGGGCTGGCCAGGATCGTCGCCGTCGGGCTCTACGAGCCGGTCGACGCCGCCACCTATCGGCCCGCCGATCGGCAGCTCATCCGGATCGCGGAGCAGTTGGCGGCCGCCGGTGTTCCCGACGCCGAGGTCCTCGGCGAGCTCGAACGGATCCGGGCCGATTGCGACCGGATGGCCCGCCGTTTCGTCGACCTGTTCCATCGCACGGCCTGGCAGAAGTACCAGGACTCCGGGCAGGAAGCCGCTGACCTGGCGGAATTGACCGGACAGTTGCAGCTCGCCCGCACCCTGCCCGGTAAGGCGGCGGCGGAGCTGGTGAACAAATTCGTCGCGCACTACATCGACAGCGACAGCGAACTCGCCGACCTTCCCGCGGAGAGCTGAACCGAGCACCACGGCTTCCCCGGCCTGGGAAATGAGTTGGGGAGCGTTGCGCTGAACGACGGTACATTAGGCGGTGGCTCTTCCGTCGGCCGACCGGCTTCCCGGCGAACGAGTACTTAGGTAACTTTTCGCTCTTCTACGGATGCGCGCAGCCCTGGGCGGGTGCAGAATCTGCTTCTTGGCACCTGACGCGGTAGATGAGGCATGGAATGGGAAGCGTGACACTGTGGATGCAGATATCACTCGACGGGTTCGCGGAGGGACCCGACGAGGCGGTCCACTGGCCGGTCGTGGACGAGGAACTCTGTACCGAATACCTGGATGAACTCCGCAGAGCCGACCTGCTGCTGTACGGGCGCAGAACCTACGAGATCCTGGCGGCCTTCTGGCCCACCGCCGATCTGGCCCCGGTCTCGCCGTTCTACGTCGAATTCGCGCGATTCTGGCGCGCCGCGCCGAAACTCGTCGTCTCCCGCACGCTGCGCAACCCCTCGTGGAACACCCGGGTCACCGGCCCGGATCCCATCGAGGAGGTGCGGCAACGCCGGGCCGCGGGGCAGGACATGGTGCTATTCGGCGGGGCGGAAACCGCACGGTCCTTCATGGCGCATGATCTGATCGACGAGTTCCGGCTCTTCGTGCACCCCCTGCTCCTGGGCGGCGGGGTTCCCCTGTTCCGGTCGCCGGTGGATACCAGCGGGCTGCAACTGGTGGATGTGCTGACCTTCGACAGCGCGGTGGTCCAGATGCACTACCGCCAGCAGGCCTGCCTGATGTGCTGAGCGCCCCGCGGACCGGTGTTGTGTGAAATGCACGGGTTCGTCGGACGGTCCGACGTGACGTGCACTAATTTACGTCTTCATGGCGGTGATCTACCCGGACGGTGCGGCACCGGCCGCACCTGCCACCGAGTTCTTCGGCCGGATGCGGGAACTCGCACGCCTGGACGACCTGCTGCGTTCCGGTTCGGGACGACTGATCACCCTGGTGGGGCCCGGCGGTATCGGCAAAACCAGATTGGCCGCCGAAGCGATGCGCCGGGTTCACCGCGCCGAACCGGACCGGCCGGTGTACTGGGCGCGCCTGGCCGAACTCGAACGCGACTGCGGTGAGTGCGCCGAGAATGTGCTCCGCTCGGTGGTGCGGACCGATAGCAGCGATCCCGACGCCCTGGATGTCGCGGTGGGTCCGCCCGCGGGCGCGATCGCCGAGCACGCGATTCTGGTGCTGGACAACTGCGAACACGTGCTCGCGTCGGCCGCGCGCGCGGTCATCGAGCTGCTCGCCGCCACCCCCGGTCTGACCCTGCTGGCCACCAGCCGCGAGCCGATCGGCTGGGCCGACGAGTACATCCTCGCCGTGCCGCCGCTGTCGGCCTTCGAATCGCTGCAGCTGTTCCGGCAGCGCGCCGAGCTCACCGGATGCCCCGTTTCCGACGATCCGGCCCAGCTCGCGCTGGTGCGCCGGATCTGCCGCCGCGTCGAGCACAATCCGCTGTTCCTCCGGCTCGCCGCCGCCCGGCTGCGCCACCAGCCACCCGCCATGGTGCTGGCCGAGCTCAGCGGCGACGCCGCCGATCAGCGCATGCGCTGGTCGCAGAGCGCGCGGGCGGGTACCGAACCGCGGCACCGCGGGGTCTACGACGTGATCGCCTGGTCGTTCGACCTGTGCGCGGCCGAGGAGCAGGTGCTGTTGCAGCGCCTGTCGGTCTTCGCGGCCGGATACGAAACCGACGGGGTCGTGCCGCAGCGCAACGGAGTCGAACTGCCCGCTGTCGTAGCGGTCTGCGCGGACGAGGTACTGCTCGCCGAGCGGGTGGCTCCGCTGCTGGAACGGCTGGCCGAACGCTCCCTGGTCTCGACTTTCCGCACCGAGACGAGTGTGCGCTGGTATCTGGTGGAGAGCGTGCGCCTGTTCGCCGGCGACCGATTGCGCCGCGAACCGGCCGAAGCGGCCCGGATGGCCGCCCGGCATCGCCGCTATCACCGTGATCGCGTGGTCGAGGCGCGTTCGCTCTGGTACGGGCCGGGCGACCGGTCGTGGCTCGACTGGGCGCGGACCTCCTGGGACGACATTCTGATCGGGATCGAAACCGGTCTCACCGATCCCGCGGAGGCACTGGTCGGCCTGGAGACGGCGTCGGTGCTGCTGTCGGTATGGGTGCCGTTCGTCAAGGGTGGTAGCCGGGCGCTCACCAGGCTCACCGCGCAAGCACTCGACGTCACCCGCACCGAGGGGGTCACCGAACACCACATCCGAGCCACCGCGCTGCTCGGCTGGTACTACCTGTGGCAGGGCGAGGCCGATCGGGCCGCGGCCCTGCTGGACGAGTGTGCCGCGGCCGGTGTGGGTGAGTCCTCCTGGCGGGATACGCCGGGAACGGATATCGGCCTGCCCGCTTCGGTCGAATGGATCCGGGGTCTGGAACTGATGCTGTTCCGGCTGGACCCGCACGCGGTGACGGTCCTGGAACGGGCCGGTCACAAGTTCACCGCGCAGGGTGACCGGGTGGGAGTGGAACGCGGTCAGATCTTCGCGGCGCTCGCGGCCGCCATGCTGAGCGATCCGGAGCGGGCCGACCGGATCACCCGTCGGCACCTGGAACGTTCGGTGGCCTCGGGGTCGTCACTGGCCGCGAGGTGGGCAGGAGTGGCGCGGACGCTGGCGCTCGCGCGTTCCGCCGAACCCGCGACCGCCCTGGAGCCGGCCCATATCGCGGTGTCCCGGATGGCTGCGGGCCGCAACAACACCTGGATGACCTCGTGGTCGGTGGCGGTGTGCATGCTCGTGCTGACCCAGGTGCTCGCGGGGGATCCCGCCGCGCTGGGTGCCGCGGCGGCCATCCGCATCCGTGCCACCGAACTGGCCTGGCTGGTCGGTGTTTTCCGGGCCTGCCACCGCTCGATGGGGGTCTGTATCGAGCGGGTGCCGATGGTGGTGCTCGGCGTGCGCCGGGCGACCGAGGTCGCCACGGCGGTCATCGGACCGGCGGATTTCGCCGTCGCCGAGCAACGGGGCGGGCAGTTCCGCCCCGGTAGCGACGCGGTACGGGAGTACCTGCGTCGCTGTTGGCCGGTGTGTCCGCTCGCGGTGGACACACCGGTCGATCGTGGGGAATCGGCCGATTCGCGCTGGGGGAGCTTATCGCCGGCCGAACGTGAGGTCGCGGTACTGGCGGCCGCGGGCTGGCCGAACAGTGCCATCGCCGAGCGGCGGGGTAGCTCGGTGCGGACGGTGGACGCGCAGGTCGCCAGTGTCCGGCAGAAGCTCGTGATCGGCTCCCGGCGCCAGATACCGGATCATATTCCGGCCCACCTCGCCGGTGCGGTGGATGCCGAACGTGCCGCCGGTCCCTCCCGGAGCCGGCGGCCTACGCCGCGCCTGCCCGGCCGGTAGTGACCGCGCGGCGCCGGGATCACCGGCAGGCGTAGTAGTACGGCTTGTAGGCGCAGATGTCGAGGTAGCCGCCCTGGTCGTTGTCGTAGGTGAAGCTGCGCTGGGCCGGGATCGCATGCACCGGCTCGCTGCGATTGCTGGGATCGCTCGGCAGGTCGTGGGTGTCGCCGTAGCTGCCCTTGCCCGGGTGGGAGTCGTCGCGGCTGCTGTGGCCGGGGACGTCGGCGAGGGCCAACTGAGGGGCGACGGTGGCGGGGATCGCGGCGAGGGCTCCGGCCAGCACGGCGGCGGCGGCGATTCGCTTCACGAATCCGAAGTTGCGGGCGATGGTCATGGCGTGCTCCGTTCTGTTCCGGCGGATAGAACTTCTACGGTGAGTCGATGTATGTGGGTCCGTAGTTCTATGTGCCGCTGTCTAACGGTACGGTACACGAGTGTTCGAATAAGCGTCTATGCATTTCCCACAATTGGGAACGGGTGGTCCGCTCGAGGGGGGCGGACTACCTCGCCAGGGGCTCGACCGGTTCGATGTCGGGCTCGGTACCGCGAACACCGCCTGGGGTGCGCAGGACAGCAGCTCGCCGCTCACGACCCGGTCCAAGGCCTCGATATCCAGGTCGTTTCCCGAAGCCCGGACGAGCGCTTCCGGCCCAGCCGGCGGTCGGGCGGTCGGCGCGGATCCTTCTCATGGGAGTACGCACGCCCGTGGGGGTCCAGAAGTGCTCCGGTCTACGGCTCTTGACGCCGAGCTGGACCGGGCGGCCGACCGGATCCACCGATATCGGCTGGTCAGAGCATATTTTGCGGAGGAAATTCCGGTTGGTCCACGTCACCGCCGCCGGCGTTCCGGACCCGGCGTTCCGGAACCACGCGGTACGAGAGCTCGGGCGTGGTCGCTTCGGTGCGCCTTGGACGGGGAGTCGACCGGGTTCGACCATCATCCTCTGCCACCGTCATCGGTCGGCCGTGGCCGGCAGTGACCCCGTCTGTGCCGTGTCAGGTGACCGGCCGACCGGGCCAGCGCCAGTTCGCCACCTCGGGAATGTCCTCACCGTGCTCGCGGGTCCAGGTGCGGGCTCGCAGGCGTGCGTCGACCATCTGCTGGCGCAGCCCCGCTGCCTGCTGCCGCAGCGCGGGCACCCGGTCGATCACATCCATCACCAGGTGGAATCGGTCGAGGTCGTTGAGCATGACCATATCGAACGGGGTCGTGGTGGTGCCGCGTTCCTTGTACCCCCGCACATGCAGACCCGAGTGATTGGTGCGGCGGTAGGTGAGCCGGTGGATCAGCCACGGATAACCGTGGAAGGCGAAGATCACCGGGGAGTCCCGGGTGAACAAGGTGTCGAATTCGCTGTCCGGTAGCCCGTGCGGATGTTCGTCGGCCGGTAGCAGCCGCATCAGATCGACCACGTTCACCACCCGCACCCGCAGCCAGGGCAGCTCCTCGCGCAGGATCGCCGCGGCGGCCAGGGTTTCCAGGGTCGGTACGTCACCGGCGCAGGCGAGGACCACATCGGGGGTGGTGGCCGGTTCGTCGCGGTGGCCCGCCCAATCCCAGATACCGATACCCCGGGCACAGTGCAGTGCGGCATCGGTGGGCCCGAGCCAATCCGGTTGCAGTTGTTTACCGGCCACCACCACGTTCACGTAGTGCCGCGAGCGCAGGCAGTGGTCGTACACCGACAGCAGGGTATTGGCGTCCGGCGGCAGATACACCCGCACGATCTCGGGCTTCTTGTTCAGCACCACGTCGAGGAAACCGGGGTCCTGATGGGTGAAACCGTTGTGGTCCTGCCGCCACACATGCGAGGACAACAGATAGTTCAGACTCGCCAGCGGCTGCCGCCACGGCACCGCCGCGCTCGCGTCCAGCCATTTCGCGTGCTGGTTGAACATGGCGTCCACGATGTGGACGAACGCCTCATAGCAGGTGAAGACCCCGTGCCGGCCCGTGAGCAGATATCCCTCCAGCAGGCCCTGGCACATATGCTCGGACAACACTTCGATCACCCGGCCGGAGCGATCCAATTTCTCATCATGGACGCCGATCTCGGCCTGCCAGTTGCGGCCGGTGACCGCGAGGATGTCCTGCAGCCGGTTGCTGGCCAGCTCGTCCGGAGCGAAGGTCAGAAAATTATCGGGATTGCGCGCGGTGACCTCCCGCAACCAGCTGCCGAGTACCCGGGTCGCCTCGTGGGTGGTCCGGCCCGGTTCGGTGACGTCGACCGCATGACCGCGCCAGTCGGGCAATCGCAGATCACGCACCAGCGCGCCACCGTTGGCTACCGGATTCGCGCTCATCCGCCGGCCACCGGCCGGGACGAGCCGGCACAGTTCCGAGACCGGGGCACCGGTTTCGTCGAACAGTTCCTCGGGCCGGTAGGAACGCAACCATTCCTCGAGCACCGCCCGATGCGACGCGTCCTGCCGGGCACCCGGCAACGGAACCTGATGGGCGCGGAACGTACCCTCCACCGGATCGCCGTCCACGATCGGTGGCCCGGTCCAGCCCTTCGGGGTGCGCAGCACGATCATCGGCCAGTGCGGGCGGGTGGTATCGCTGCCGTCCCGGGCGGCGCGCTGGATCTGCGCGATCCGCTCCAGGCAGGTGTCCACGGCGGCGGCCATGTCCTGATGGACCCGGGCCGGCTCGGCACCGGCGACGATCAACGGCTCGTAACCGTAGCCCCGCAGCAGCGAGACCAGCTCGTCCTCGGGAATACGGGCCAGCAGAGTCGGATTCGCGATTTTGTACTCGTTGAGGGCGAGAATCGGCACCACCGCGCCGTCGCGCGCCGGGTTCAGGAACTTGTTGCAATGCCAACTGCCCGCGAGCGGACCGGTTTCGGCTTCACCGTCGCCCACTACACAGAACACGGTGAGATCCGGGTTGTCCAGCGCGGCACCGAACGCGTGCAACAGCGAATAACCCAGTTCGCCGCCTTCGTGGAAGGAACCCGGTGTCTCCGGCGCACAGTGGCTGGGAACCCCACCGGGAAAAGAGAACTGGGCGAACAACGCGCGCATACCCTCGCCATCGCGGGGCACATGGCTGTACAACTCGGAATAGGTGCCCTCGAGCCAGGCGCAGGCGTTGGGGCCCGGCCCACCGTGCCCGGGCCCGGCGACGAACACGGCGTTCAGATCACGTGCCAGGATGGCGCGATTGGCGTGCACCCAGACCAGGTTCAGCCCCGGCACGGTGCCGAAATGGCCGAGCAGGCGGGGTTTGATGTGCTCCGGCGCCAACGGCTCGCGCAGCAGGGGATTCGCCATCAGATAGATCTGCCCCACCGACAGGTAGTTGGCGGCCCGCCACCACGCGTCGAGACATTCCAGCTCCTCGGCGGCCAAGGGGCCCGGGGCCGCCGACAGCGCATAGGGCCGGGGCGCGACGGTTTCCCCACCGTGACTGCCCACATTGTCGGCACTGGTGTCCCCGCCTGCACTCGCCAACTGCGTCATACGCCTAACCTCCTGGAGGTCGTGGTCGCGCCGGGCTACCGCACCCCGAGTGCGGACTGCCACCACGATAGCTGGAGGTGTGCCACACTGCCCTCGGTTCGCCGATGGCGGCCGGCGGAAATTCTTCGCTCTCACCCACGCCTTACCCACACCGCGGGATGGAAACCGGTGTCCGCGCCGGGGACCCGGCGGCTCGGGCGGCCGCGGCCATTCCGGACGGCAGGCCCGGACCGATGCGACCGGCACCGGGGTGAGCGCAATCTCGCAGGCGGCGGGGACCGAACCCGAGCTCCGCACACCGGTCGCCGCCACCGGCACCCGGGGCGGCTTCGCGCCGACGATGCGGGGAGGTGCCGCGATATCGCCGGGCCGCTCGTTCGAGGCCGGCGGTAGGGTGCGGCGCATGCAGACAATCGGCAGGATCCTCGCTGTCACCGCCGTCGCCGCGGCCGCCCTCGGCCTCGGTGGATGCGGCTCCGACGACTCCGGCGGCACCGCGACCACGTCCACGGCGGCCGATTCGTCCGCCGCTCCGGGGCAGACCGCGCCCGCCGAATCGAAGGGCCGCGAATGCACGGCCGACGATATCGACGTACAGGGTGGGTTCGGCGACGTCCCGCAGATCACCCTCCCCGACGACTGCGACCCGCCGAAACAACTCGTGATCAAGGACCTGGTGCCCGGCTCGGGCCCCGGCGCCGCCCCCGGTCAGCAGCTGACCATGAACTACGCACTGGTCACCTGGTCGGACAAACAGAAACTGGACTCCTCGTTCGACCGCGGCGAACCCTTCGAACTCACCCTCGGCGACGGTATGGTCATCCCCGGCTGGGAACAGGGACTCGAAGGCGTTCAGCAGGGTGCCCGCCGGTTGCTGATCATCCCGCCCGACCTGGGCTACGGTGCGGGCGGCAACGGAGTGAAGGCGAACGAGACGCTGGTCTTCGTCACCGACGCCGTATCCGTCCCCCAAGGGTGAGGCGCCGCCATAAACAGAGCACCGGGCTGCAGCGCACGTGACCCGGTCAACTACCCTGGTCGGGATGCGTATCCCGGGCGCGTGAAACCGCAGGTGCTCGCCGCTTCGGACGGTACGCCGAGGGTGCGTCCCCGCGCGCCGTCGCCAGACCACGCGCCATCACCCGGCCACGAGCACGGATATCGTGCGGGCCGGCGAACACGAACCGACGAGAACAAGGAGCATGTCCGTGAAGAGCACCGTCGAGCAGCTGAGCCCGACCCGGGTCCGGATCAATGTCGAGGTGCCCTTCGAGGAGCTGAAGCCGGACTTCGATCGCGCCTACAAGGCCCTGGCCAAGCAGGTGCGCATTCCCGGCTTCCGTCCGGGTAAGGCGCCGGCCAAGCTGCTCGAGGCGCGCCTGGGCCGCGGCGCGGTTCTGGAGCAGGTCGTCAACGACGCCCTGCCCGGCCGCTACAGCGAGGCCGTCACCACCTCCGAGGTCAAGGTCATCGGGCAGCCGGAGATCGAGATCACCAAGATCGAGGACGGCCAGGAACTGGCCTTCACCGCCGAGGTGGATGTCCGGCCGGAGATCACCCTGCCCGAGGACTACAGCACCATCGCCGTCACCGTGGACGCCATCGAGATCACCGATGCCGATATCGATGAGCAGCTGCAGTCGCTGCGCCAGCGCTTCGGCACCCTCACCGGTGTCGAACGCCCGGTCCAGGAAGGCGATTTCGTCTCCATCGACCTGTCCGCCACCGTCGACGGCGAGGAGGTGCCGGAGGCCGCGACCACCGGTCTGTCGCACGAGGTCGGTTCCGGCCAGCTCATCGAAGGCCTGGACGAGACCCTGATCGGGATGTCGGCCGAGGAGTCCAAGGAATTCACCTCGACCCTGGTCGCCGGTGAGCACGCCGGCCGGGAAGCCACCATCACGGTGACCCTCGGCTCGGTCAAGGAACGTGAGCTGCCCGAGGCGGACGACGAATTCGCCCAGCTCGCCAGCGAATTCGACACCATCGACGAGCTGAAGGATGATCTGCGGTCCCGCGTCGAGCGGGTCAAGAAGGTGCAACAGGCCGGCGATATCCGCGACAAGGTGCTCGAGCAGCTGCTCGAGAGCGTCGAGGTGCCGCTGCCCGAGGCCGTGGTGAAGGCCGAGATCGACGCTGTCCAGCACGACGCGATCCACGGCTTCGACCACGACGAGGCCAAGTTCGCCGAGGCGCTGGAGGCCCAGGGCTCGAGCCGCGAGGAGTTCGACGCCGACACCTTGGCGGCCGCCGAGAAATCGGTGAAGACGCAGCTGCTGCTGGACGCGGTCGCCGAGGCCGAAGGCACCCAGGTCGGCCAGGACGAGCTCACCGAGCGGATCCTGTTCCAGGCCCAGCGCTACGGGATGGCGCCCGAGCAGTTCATCCAGCAGGTGCAGCAGGCCGGCCAGCTCGGCGCGGTCTTCGCCGATGTCCGCCGCGGCAAGGCTCTGGCCGAGGTCGTCGGCAAGGTGACGGTCACCGATTCCGAGGGCAACAAGGTCGACACCGACGAAATGTTCGGTACCGCCAAGGAATCCGACGAGGAGACCACTGAAGAGGTCACCTCCGACGCGGAGTGACCCACGCGAGAATTGCGGGTAGGAAGCCCTGAGATCTAGGCGGTGTTGGCAATCGGGAGGCAGAAGATCGACAATCGCTGTCCCCCGTGCGCGCACATCCGAGTCCTCGGGGCTTCTGCTTTCCGCGAGGACGGGGATGCCTCCGGTACGCGCTGTACCGGGACTTCGAACGACGCGGGTGCACCCGGTGCCGAGTGGCGGTGCTCGGGAGCCGGGAAGAGCGAGTCGAGTCACGGGGAATCGAGGCCGGGCTTGCTCGCGAAGGCGAGAACAAGTGGGCTCGCTCGTGAAGGCGCTGTGTTTTTTGGCGCGCCTTCGGCGCGCGGGGTTGAGGCCCCCTGGGTCTCGCCGTTTCGGCCTCGGGACTCGAGCCTTCGGCTCCTGCGCTTTCGAGGCCGAAACGGCGCGACGGGCCTCAACCCTTCGAGGTGTCTCGTAAGACTCGACTCATGGGGTTGCGTAGCATACCGAGCTCCGGGGCAGCGGCTGACCGTGTTCCACGGTGGCACGCGGTACTCGGCCCAGTGTGTTGTGTCGTATGGCGAACCCGGGAGTGTGGGCCGTGTTCGTCCGCAGACCCTGGAATGGTTTCCCTCCGTGAACGGCTGCACCCGCCCGGTGCCGAGTTCGGCGAGGCCCACCAAGGGTTGCGGCCCGTCCCGCTGGTCAGGGCCCGAAGCGCATGCGCCGAAGGCGCGAGTCTCGGGCCCTGAACAGCGGGACCGAGGGGGCCGCAACCCCGCGGCGCCGGAGGCGCCGCAATTGATATTGCGCTCTGAGCGAATCGGGGTGGTACCGGGAGTTCGGTGCCGCCCTGCTTCGTTAATGTTTGTGACAGCAACGAGCCGGCGAGAGAAGGCAGGTATCCGTGACAATCAATCAAGCCGAGGTCATGACAGCTCCGACCGCTGGGCTCAATCTCAGCGATTCGGTGTACGAGCGCCTGCTGCGTGAGCGCATCATCTTTCTCGGCACCCAGGTCGACGACGACATCGCGAACAAGATCTGTGCGCAGATCCTGCTGCTGTCCGCGGAGGACCCGACCAAAGATATTTCGCTCTACATCAACTCGCCGGGCGGGTCGGTGAACGCGGGTATGGCGATCTACGACACCATGCAGTACGCCGAATGCGATATCGCGACCACCGCGATGGGGCTGGCCGCGTCCATGGGGCAGTTCCTGCTCACGGCGGGTGCGCCGGGAAAGCGTTTCGCGCTGCCGCACACCCGGATCATGATGCACCAGCCATCGGCCGGTATCGGCGGTTCGGCCGCGGATATCGCGATCATGGCCGAGCAGTTCGCATACACCAAGCGTGAGCTCAACGAGTTGCAGGCGATGCACACCGGTAAGCCGGTGGAGCAGATCAACGCCGACGCCGACCGCGATCGCTGGTTCACACCCGAACAGGCGCTGGAGTACGGCTTCATCGACCGTGTGATCACGAATGCGCGCCAGGCGGGCGGCACGGGCAGCAACTAGGGCGTTGCCGGCGAATCCGCGCCGGATGTCCGGCCGGTGTTCGCGAATCCGTCCAGCGGACAGCTCACTCACAGACTTGGAGACGAATATGGCCAATCCGATCGATCCTCGTGGCCTCGGCGGTATCGCCCCGGCGGGCCCGCAGTCGCGCTACATCCTGCCGTCGTTCATCGAGCATTCGAGTTTCGGCGTCAAGGAATCCAACCCGTACAACAAGCTGTTCGAGGAGCGCATCATCTTCCTCGGCGTGCAGGTCGACGATGCGTCGGCGAACGACATCATGGCGCAGCTGCTGGTGCTCGAATCGCTGGATCCCGATCGCGATATCACGATGTACATCAATTCGCCGGGTGGTTCGTTCACCTCGCTGATGGCCATCTACGACACCATGCAGTACGTGCGCGCCGATGTCGCGACCGTCTGCCTCGGCCAGGCGGCCTCGGCGGCGGCGGTACTGCTGGCGGCGGGGACTCCGGGTAAGCGGGCCTGCCTGCCGAACGCCCGCGTGCTGATCCATCAGCCGTCGGTCGAGGGCGGTATCCAGGGGCAGGTGTCGGATCTGGAGATCCAGGCGGCCGAGATCGAGCGGATGCGCCGGTTGATGGAGACCACCCTGGCCCGGCACACGGGTAAGGACCCCGATGTCATCCGTAGGGACACCGACCGCGACAAGATCCTGACGGCCGAGGACGCCAAGGAATACGGGATCATCGACACGGTGTTCGACTACCGCAAGCTCAGCGCCCAGAAGTGAGGCGCCTCCGGGTCCGGCGCGCCGTGTGACGGTACGCCGGGCCGGCCGGGCGGCGGGGCCCGGCCCAGGTGGATTCCCGCTGCGGCGTTGCGACACACCCCGGATGTTCGGTATCCGGAAAATGTGCCGTGACGCGGTATTCGCGTGAATCCCCGCACAACCGCGACGAGAAACCTGCCCGAGTTGTCGACCTCCATCGCACACACCGGGTACGGTCAAACCCAGGGACCTTTGTTCCCGGTTGACAGCACCGCCCTTCGATCCGGGTGATCGAGCCGGATTCGCTCCACCGCAGGCGGCGGTCGGCTGGAAGCTGGACGGATGGTTGCACGCGAACAAGGAAGTAGGGACCCACGAGATGGCGCGCATCGGCGACGGCGGCGATCTGCTCAAATGCTCGTTCTGCGGAAAGAGCCAGAAGCAGGTCAAGAAGCTCATTGCGGGACCAGGGGTGTACATCTGCGACGAGTGCATCGATCTGTGCAACGAGATCATCGAGGAGGAGCTGGCCGAGTCCAGCGAGGTCAAACTCGATGAGTTGCCCAAACCCGCGGAGATCCGGGATTTCCTGGAGAACTACGTGATCGGGCAGGACACGGCCAAGCGCACGCTGGCGGTCGCTGTGTACAACCATTACAAGCGTATTCAGGCCGGCGACAAGGGTCGTGACGCGCGCGGGGAAATCGTCGAGTTGGCGAAGTCCAATATTCTGATGCTCGGCCCTACCGGTTGCGGTAAGACCTATCTGGCACAGACGCTGGCGAAAATGCTGAATGTGCCGTTCGCGATCGCCGATGCCACCGCGCTCACCGAAGCCGGTTATGTCGGTGAGGACGTCGAGAACATTCTCCTCAAACTCATCCAGGCCGCCGATTACGACGTGAAGCGCGCCGAGACCGGGATCATCTATATCGATGAGGTCGACAAGATCGCGCGCAAGAGCGAGAATCCGTCGATCACGCGTGATGTCTCGGGTGAGGGCGTGCAGCAGGCGCTGCTGAAGATCCTGGAGGGAACTCAGGCGAGTGTGCCGCCGCAGGGTGGGCGCAAGCATCCGCATCAGGAGTTCATCCAGATCGATACCACCAATGTGCTGTTCATCGTGGCAGGGGCGTTCGCCGGTCTGGAGAAGATCATCTCCGACCGTACCGGGCACCGCGGGATCGGATTCGGCGCCGAGGTGCGGTCCAAGGCCGAGATCGATACCACCGATCATTTCGCCGAGGTGATGCCGGAGGATCTGATCAAGTTCGGTCTGATCCCGGAGTTCATCGGCCGGTTGCCGGTGGTGGCGTCGGTGACGAACCTGGACAAGGATTCCCTGGTGAAGATCCTGTCCGAACCCAAGAACGCGCTGGTCAAGCAGTACATCCGGCTGTTCGAGATGGACGGCGTGGATCTGGAGTTCACCCGGGACGCGCTCGAGGCCGTGGCCGATCAGGCCATCCTGCGCGGTACCGGCGCCCGGGGGCTGCGCGCCATCATGGAGGAAGTACTGCAGCAGGTCATGTTCGATATCCCGAGCCGTGACGACGTGGCCAAGGTCGTCGTCGACGCGGATACGGTGAACGACAATGTGCTGCCCACCATCGTGCCGCGTAAGCGGGAGCGTCCGGAGCGCCGCGACAAGTCGGCCTGAGGTCCGCGCAACCGCTGCGATACGCGACGGTGGCCGGCCCGGAGCCGGCCCGCAGTACTCTCGGTGACCCCTCGGCATTCGTGCGATGGAGGAGCAGGTCATGGTGACACAGCCGCTTGCGCGGGATATCCGGTCCGCGCGGCGTGGTGACGCCGATACGCCCACGCGGTTCCACCGCGTGGGCGTATCGCTGTCGGCGGCAGCGGCGGTCCTGGTCTCGTTGTTGCTCACCGCGCCGCCGGCCGGTGCGACCGTGCGCGAGGTCAGCGTGACCCCGGACCTGAACGCCGGCATCCGGACGAACTACGGCACCGGGTGCAGCTACACCGTGCGGGCCTGGCTCACCGAGGCAGTGACCGAGGTGACTTTCCTCGACAACGGGGTCCCGTTCGCCACGGTCGGACCGGACGGTGGCGGGCTGGCGCTTGTGCACTGGGTGCCCGCCTACGAGGGTGATCACACCCTGCAGGCGGTCCAGCCGACCGGTGGGAACGAGCAGGCGCCGTATGTGCGGGTCTTCGTCGGCAGGGGCGAGCACATCGGCTACGCCTGCTGGGTCATCTGAGCCGCGACGCCGGTCTCACGCCCAGGGCACGCGGCAGGAATCGGTGCCGAACCCCTGCGCGGTGATGCCGAGGGCGTGGTTGTTGCGGGCCCGCGAGTTCTCCAGCGCGATCTGATAGGTCAGTTCGACGACTCCGGCCCGGCCGAAGCGTTTCTCCAGGTCGGCGACCTGTTCGTCGGTGACGGTCATCGGGGTGGCGGTCATGGCGTCGGCATAGGCAATGGCCGCGCGCTCGTCGTCGGTGTAATGCGGTGACGTCTCGTAGTCCGCGATGTGCTGGAGTCGCTCGATATCCAGCCCGCCCAGCCGCTGCAGCATGGTTCCGAAGTCGACGCACCAGGAGCAGCCGACGGTCCAGGCCGTGCGGTAGACCGCGATTTCGCGGATATTGGCCGGCAGTTTTCTCGACGCCTTCTCGGCGAGCATCTCGTGTATGCCACTGGCCACCAGGATGCCGGTGTGGTGCGCGCCGACGGCGAAGGGTTCGGGGACTTCGCCGACCTTGCGCTTCGCGAACCAGTACAGCGCCTTGGTCAGGAACCCGGCGTTTTCGGGGGCCACGGCCGGAATGCGTGATGTGCTCATCGGGTCTCCTCTGAGGTGGGTTGGTTTCCCTGCAACTCGGACGAGACAGCGGCCCGCGGCGTAACGCCCCGGAGCGCCTCCTGTGACCGAGCGCACCCGTGCCCTGTGCTCAGGGTAGGCCGGGTGCGCGCCGGGGGCCAGGCCGGTGGTGGGCGGCACCGGGGTGCAGCGAGGTGGCGACTCAGCGCAGTCGAGTCGCCGCCTCGCGGCTCATTCGGGTTCGACGGACATATCGTCGGCGCCCCAGTAGGCGCGCATCCGGATGATCCGGCCTTCCGCGTCGAACTCCATGGTGTCGATCGGGCTCAGCGTCATACGCTGCCCGCCCGCTCTGGTCACCAGAGTGAACACGAAGGCGGCGTGGTTTCCGGCGATCCGCACGGTCTCCGGGACGAGGCTGGTCTCCCGCTCCAGGCTTGCTATCACGTCGTAGAACTCGCGGATGGCCTGGTGGCCCTGTTTGGGCTCGGTGCCGATCGGATCCTCGATCACGGCGTCGGGAGCATAGAGATCGACGATGGCCGAGGTCGGTCCTGAACCGACCAGTTTCACGTACTGCTCGACCACGTCGCGGATCTCCCGTGCCATCACCACTCCTACCGAAAATGAAACGTGTTCTAGATTCGGGAGCGTAGCAGTCGTGCGGGCTTCCGATCGCCGGATCGGGCCGCAAAAGGATATTCGCATATGTATCCGCCACTTCGGTGTGGCGAAAAATGCCTGGTAGCCGCGCTGGCCGTACAGGGCGGGCAGGTATCTCCGCTGACCCCTCGGTTCGCCGTTGAACCGCCGCCGTGCAAGTGTGCGTCTGCTGTGAATTTCGCCGCAGCGGGCTCGAGTGTTACGTGTTCCAGGCGTTCTTCCGTGCCGGATCCCATTGACCGGTCCGTCGGTTTCCGGGCTCCTACCGGGGGATCGAATCAGAAAACATTGCTATGACTGCAGGTCCGGACGGTGTGTCGATCGGTCGGTGTCGGTATTGTGATGTTGAATCGACCCGGTCAAACCAGATGTTCGAGCGATGAGTGAAAGCGGAGGAGATATGGCACTGCCAACGATGACCGCGGAACAACGCACGGAGGCTCTGGCCAAAGCGGCGGCGGTGCGCAAGGCGCGCTCCGAACTGATCGGTCAGGTGAAAGACGGCAAAGTCTCTGTCGCCGACCTGCTGCGCAAGGCCGATAGCGATGAACTGGTCAAGAAGACGAAGGTGGTCGCCGTGATCAAGGCACTGCCCGGTGTCGGCCCGGTGAAGGCCGCCAAGCTGATGGACCAGGCGGATATCCCGGAGGATCGCCGGATCGGCGGGCTGGGCGCCCGACAGCGGGCGGCGCTGCTGGAGGCGCTGGCCAACTGAGGAGGTGGAGCGTTCGATCGTGGACGCTCCGAACTCCGGCCGTGGCCGAGCCGGTCGGTGACACGACCGGCGTGGCCCGGCGGGTGACCCGCCCGTGCCGCCCTACCCGATCGGGCACGTCGATTCCGGGCGGTTTGCGGCCCCGGTGGGAGGAATGTGGATACCGTGGCGATATGGCCATCCGCGAAGAACTCGAATCGTTCCTCGACGAATACCAGTCGACGCTGAGCGCCTACGACGCCGAGCGTACGGCCGCCCTGTGGGGGACTCCGGGCACCATTGTCAGTGACGATTTCGTCGGTGCGTTGCATTCGCGGGAAGAGATGGCCCAGGGGCTGGCGCAGGCTCATCCCATTTATCAGACGCTGGGTCTGGCGCGCGTCGACCACACCGTGGTCGATTACGCGGAGCTGACCGGTTCACTGCTGCGGGCACGGGTGCGGTGGCATTTCTACGACAGCGACGACGCATTGCTCACCGACAGCGATTACGAGTACCTGCTGCGGCGTGACGACGACGGGTTGCGCACCTATGTAGCGGTCGCCATCGACGAGGCCGAGAAATTGGCGCGAGTGGCGGCGGACCGGGGCGTCCGGCTGCCGGGCATGTGAGTGCCGCGCTCTTTCCGGATCCGGGTGCCGCCTGCCCCTAGTCGCCGGGCGTGCCACGTTCGGCGAGCAGGGCGGCTATCCCGTCGAGAATGCGCTCCGTGCCGAATTCGAGGGCGGCGTCGCGCTGGGGGGTCGCTGCTCCGGCGGCGGGTGGAGGTTCCGATACGGCCGCGATCAGCCGCGGGAACCGGTCGCCCGCCAATTCCAGTGCCGCGGCCATTGCGCCGGTGAATTCTTCCTCGGTGGCGCCGGGGCCCACAACCTGCTGGGCCAGGCTGCGCACATGCCCGTTCAGTACGACGAGCGTGTCCAGTCGCTCCGGGCCGGTCAGTGCGATATCCGCCATCGCCTCCAGCGCGGCCTCGGTCCAGCTCAATTCGTTGGGGCCCATCGGCCGCGCTCCGGCGAGTAATTCCATCACCCACGGGTGGCGGCGGTACCGCTCGAAGGTGAGAAGTGCCCAGGACCGCAGGCCGCTTCGCCACTGCGGAGACTCCGAGGTGTCCAGTGCCGGCAGGCCGGCCAGGGCCTCCTCCACCATCAATGCGGTGAGTTCCGCCTTGCCCGGCAGGTGGCGGTACAGCGACATCTTCGTATAGCCGAGACGATCGGCCAGCCGCTGCATGGAGAGGGCTGCCAGGCCTTCCGTATCGGCCAACTCGACCGCCGCGGTGACGATCGCGGCCCGGGTGAGCGTCGGCTTGGGGCCTCTGGTCGGGCGCCGGTCGGTTCCCCAGAGCAGCTCGAGCACGGTCGGCGTCGCCATCGGGTCCCTTTCCGGAGGTGGATTGACATGAAACTGTGTCTACCATACGCTGATTAGCGTCCACTGGAAACAGTTTCCGATGGACGCATATTATGGATGGAGTTCGTCATGCAGAACCGCACCGTTCTCGTCTCCGGGGCGAGCATCGCCGGCCCCGCGCTCGCCTACTGGCTCGACCGCTACGGCTTCGATGTGACCGTGGTCGAACGGGCCCCGGCCCTGCGCCCGGGTGGGCAGGCCGTCGACTTCAAGGGATCTGTGCAGCGCACGATCCTCGAGCGGATGGGTGTGTACGACGAGATCCGGCGGCGCAGTACCGGCGCCACCGATATGGTCTTCGTCGACGCCGACGGCCGGGAACAAGCTCGGATATCCGGTGACTTCACCGGCGGCGACGTCGAGATCCCGCGGGGCGATCTGGCTCGGATCCTCTACGCCCCGACCGCTCAGCGCTGCACGTATGTATTCGGTGACTCGATCACCGCGCTGCGGGATACCGGCAGCGGTGTCGAGGTCGAGTTCGAGCACGGCCCGGCACGCCGCTTCGACCTGGTGTTCGGCGCGGACGGCATCCATTCCCGGGTGCGCCGGCTGGCGTTCGGGCCGGAGGAGAAGTTCGTCGGGCACCGCGGTTACTACTACGCCATCGCCGGGGAACCACTCGTCGCCGAACCCGGGGACGGACCGCGGCGGCGGGTCTCCCACGCGTACAGCGCCCCGGGCCGGCTCGCGGTCCGCGGTGGGCCGAAGGCGCAGCAGATGTACATGTTCGCCGCTGCCGCACGGGCCTTCGCCGACGAAGCCGATAGGCGACGCGTACTGGTCGAACACTTCGCCGGAATGAACGGACCGGTCTCCGAAATGCTCGCCGAACTGCCCGGGCACGACGACTTCTACCTGGACGCGCTGGCCCGGGTGCGGATGCCCAGCTATGTGTCGGGCCGGGTGGCCCTGGTCGGCGACAGCGCCTACGGCAACACTCTGGCCGGCTTCGGAACCGGTCTGGCAGTGGTGGGAGCCTATGTGCTGGCGGGCGAACTCGCCGCCGCGGCGGGTGAACACACCGCGGCATTCGCCCGGTACGACCGGATCATGCGCCGGTACGCGAAACTCGGGGGCCGCAGTAGCCCGGGCCCGTTCCTGGCGCCGAAAACGGCTCCCGGCCTGCGGCTCCGGAACTGGTTCCTGGGGTCACGCTGGTTCGATCTGATGGATAAGTTCGCCGGCGACGCCAAAGACGATATCGAGTTGGCCGACTACGCCGGTGCGGTCGCGCGATAGCGAGTACGGCTGCCGGCCCGCACATTCCACGCCGAGGGTCGTGAGCGTCTCGCCGGTGCCGGGACACCTGCCGCCGGACCCTACGGCCGCACTCGAGGGAGGTCTCGAGGCCACCCCGCCCGGGTCATTCGGTGGTGCCGATACCGCGGATGCGCTCCGGATGGGTATAGATGTTCATGGTCTCGCCGCGTACGAACCCCGCCAGGGTGAGGCCGGACTCGTCGGCCAGGTCGACCGCCAGCGAACTGGGTGCCGAGACGGCGGCGAGGACCGGAATACCGGCCAGGACAGCTTTCTGTGCCAGTTCGAACGACGCGCGCCCGCTCACCACGAGCACGAGATCGGACGCCGGAATACGGTTCTCGCGCAACGCCCAGCCGATCACCTTGTCCACGGCATTGTGGCGGCCGATGTCCTCGCGGACCACCAGGTCCGTACCGTCGGCGGTGAACAGACCGGCACCGTGCAGACCGCCGGTGGCATCGAAAACCGACTGGTGGGCGCGCAGGCGATCCGGTAGCGCTGCCAGTACCTCGGCATCGAGCAACGGTTGCGGCGCCGGCAGCGGATAGCGGCTGCGCATCCGGACCTCCTCGACCGCGGTGCGCCCGCAGAGCCCGCAGGCACCGGTGGTGAGGAACGGCCGGTTCGGGAGCACGATCGGGGCGTGCAAGCCCACATCCAGCACGTTGTAGGTGTTGCGCCCCTCGTCGTCGGTTCCGGCGCAGTAGCGGGCGCTGTGGATATCGGCGGCCGCGCCGATCAGGGTCTCACCGAACAGGAAGCCGTGCACCAGGTCGATATCGTGGCCGGGCGTACGCATGGTGACAGTGAGCGACTCGCCGCGTACGCGAATCTCCAGGGGCTCTTCCACAGCCAAGGTGTCGGGACGGACGATCTCCCCGGACGGGGTGATGCGCCGCATGCGGCGGCGGGCGGTGACTCTGCTCATGGCCGGTGGGTATGGGGTTCGAGCCGGACGGTGACGGCTTTCGACACCGGGGTGTTGGAGCGGGCGGCCACATGGTCCAGCGGCACCAGCGGGTTCGTCTCGGGATAGTAGGCGGCGGCATTGCCGCGCGGAGTGGAGTAGGCCACCAGCCGGAAACCTTCGACCCGCCGATCGACGCCGTCGCTCCACTCCGAGACCAGATCGACGAGATCGCCGTCGCGGAAACCCAGGTCGGCGATATCCGCGGCGTTCACCAGCACCACCCGGCGCCCGTGATGGACTCCGCGATAGCGGTCGTCGAGACCGTAGATCGTGGTGTTGTACTGATCGTGGCTGCGCAGGGTCTGCAGGATCAGCCGCCCCGGCGGAACCGGCACCCAGCGCAGCTCGTTCACCGCGAAATTGGCCTTCCCCGTGGCGGTCCGGAATTCGCGGGAATCGCGCGGCGGATGCGGCAGTACGAATCCGTTGCGTTGCCGGACCCGGGTGTTGTAATCGGCGCAACCGGGCACCACCCGGGCAATGGAGTCGCGGATGAGGTCGTAGTCACCGCGGAACCGGTCCCACGGCACCGGATGGTCCGGACCCAGCAGCTCCCGGGCGAGTTCGCAGACGATGGCGACCTCGCTGCGCAGTTGCGGCCCAACCGGTTTCAGCCTGCCGGTGGACAGGTGCACCATCGACATCGAATCCTCCACCGAGACCTGTTGCCGCACACCGTTCTGGATGTCCAGGTCGGTGCGGCCCAGGGTCGGCAGGATCACCGCGGTCTCCCCGTGCACGACATGGCTGCGGTTCAGTTTGGTGGAGACCTGCACGGTCAGCGCGCACCGGCGCAGCGCCGCTTCGGTGACCACGGTATCGGGGGTGGCGGAGACGAAATTCCCGCCCATACCGAAGAAGACGCGGGCGTGGCCGTCGCGCAGTGCCCGGATGGCGGCGACGGTGTCGTAACCGTGCGCCCGCGGGCTGGTGATCCCGAATTCCCGGTCCAGGGCGGCCAGGAAGGATTCGGGGGCCTGCTCCCAGATACCCATGGTGCGGTCGCCCTGCACATTGGAATGCCCGCGCACCGGGCACAGACCCGCCCCCGGCCTACCGATCATGCCGCGGGACAGCAGCAGGTTGGCCGCCTCTTCGATCGTGGCCACCGCGTGCGTGTGCTGGGTGAGTCCCATCGCCCAGCACACGATGGTGCTCGTCGAACCGGCCAGCAGTGCGGCCGTGCGTTCGAGATCGTCGCGGGAGAGTCCGGTTGCGGTGAGCACGGTGTCCAGGTCGACAGCTCGGATATGCCGCTCGTAATCGGCGAAACCGGCGGTGTGCGCGTCGACGAAGGCCCGGTCCAGCACGGTGCCGGGAGCCCGGTCCTCGGCCTCGAACAGCAGTTTCGCGAGGCCCTGGAAAAGCGCCATATCGCCGCCCAGGCGGATCTGCAGGAAATCGTCGGCGATATCCACGCCGGTGGTCAGACCCCGTACGGTCTGCGGATCGCGGAAACCGATCAGGCCGGTCTCGGGCAGCGGGTTGATCGCGATGATGCGCGCGCCCGCCTTCTTCGCGTCGGCGAGGGCGCTGAGCATCCGCGGATGGTTGGTGCCCGGATTCTGGCCGGCGACCAGGATCAGATCGGCGGCCGCGAAATCGTCGATGGTCACCGACCCCTTGCCGATACCGATCGAACCGGTCAGGGCGGTGCCCGAGGACTCGTGGCACATATTGCTGCAGTCGGGCAGGTTGTTGGTCCCGAAACTGCGCACCAGCAGCTGGTACAGGAACGCCGTCTCGTTGGCGGTACGGCCGGAGGTGTAGAACACGGCCTCGTCCGGCGAGTCCAGGCCGCGGAGCTGCTCGGCGATGAGCCGGTAGGCCTCCGCCCAGGAGATGGGGGAGTAGTGGGTATCGCCGGGCCGCAGCACCATCGGATGGGTGAGCCGACCCTGCCGCCCCAGCCAGTACCCGGACCGCTGCGCGAGTTCGTCGATCGAATAGCGGGCGAAGAACTCCGGCCCGACCGTCTCGAGCGTCGCCTCCTCGGCGACGGCCTTCGCGCCGTTCTCACAGAACTCGGCGGGCCGGCGGTGACCGCTCGGCTCCGGCCAGGCGCAGCCCGGGCAGTCGAATCCGTGCACCTGATTGACCCGGGCAAGGGTCCGCGCGGTGCGCACGACGCCCATATCGGATACCGCCCGCTGCAGCGCCACGGCCACCGCCCGGACCCCGGCCGCCTGCTCCTTCGGCGGGGTCACGGTCAGTTCGGACTCGTCGATATCGTCGGTCGGGGCGTTGCGGTGCATACCGACATTGTGGTCCACCTTCGTGGCCGGGGCCCGTCCTGGTTCCGGAGCGGCCGGGCGCCGGAGTGAAGAACCGGGTTCACGGGCTCACCGAGGCGTCGAAATCAGGCAGGGCCGCCGTGGTAGGTGAGGACCTGCTCGCTGATGCGGATCCGGCCGCCGGGCGGGAGCTCGGTCGGGGACTGGCTGATCCGGGTCCAGCGCGGTTCGCCGGGGGTGGAGACGAAGGTTCCGGCGGCGGTGCCGGCGTCGCGGAGGAAGACCTTGCCCGAGTCGACCGAGAGGTAGGCGTGGACCCGGGAAATGTGGCGATCGCGCTGCAGGACCAGGGGAGCGGCGGTTTTGCGGCGTACCGATTCGTCGACCGAGGGGCCGCGGCCGATGACGTAGGCGCGGTCCAGCGGGTAGGCGGTGCCGTCCTCGGCCACCAGGGTCGGCGGGGCCGGATGGGCTTGTTCGGCGCCGGGTGCGGCGCGGGTGTGCGGATGGGGCCGGGCCGGTTCCTTGCGCAGGCGGATCGGTTCGGGATCCACGCGCATGGGCGCCGGCGCGGCCGACCACGCGCGGGTGCCGGGCAGTGGTTCCGCGGCGGGGGCTTCGGCGAGGCCGGTGCGGGGCCCGGAGTGCGATTCGGGTTCCGGCTCGCTCGCGGCGAGCCCGGCCGGTGCCGTCGCGACGGGTTCGTAGGAGTTCGCCGCTTTCTTCGCCGGGGTGGCGGCCCGGTTCTGGTTCTTGGTGCTGCGGCGCACCGCGGCCTTGATGACGAAACCCCCGCCGGGCACGACTCCGGCGCGCAGATCGGTGCGCGGATACGGCGTGATCCGGCCGTCGGCTCCCGGACCCACGGTCAGGGTGCGCACCGGGTCGCGCACGATCTCGTCCACCCAGGTGAAGGCGCGGGCGCCGACGAGCCGCCGGGAACCCTCGGCGCCGGAGATCATCGCCGACACCGGGCCGCGCAGCAGGACCAGGGTGCCGTCGGCGGTGGGCGCGACGAGCCCGAACGGGGGCGGCTCCGAACCGGTCCCGAAGACGACCGCGGCGAGCCGCTGCGCGATGGCTGCCCCGGGATGCTCGGCGTCCGCCACGGCTTCGACCGCGCCGAGTATCCGCTCGGTGGACGCGTTGGCGCCCACGAGATAGATCACGACGTCACCGAACCGCGCGACCAGGCCCTCGCCCGGTGCGATCCCGATAGTGGACGTATCAACGCGCACCCGCGGCTCCTTCCTGGCGCACCACCGGATCCAGCATAGATGCGAATCCGTTACCCGGCTTATGAGATGGTGACGACGGATCGCCGGGGTGAGCGGGGGACACCACCCCGCCGCACGGAACAGAGAGTAGGGACCGTTATGCCGCTCAGCGCACTCGACGAACACACCGCGGTGGTCGCTGCCGGGCTATCGGCCGGGCACCCGGCACTGGCGTATGTCCGGCGGGCAGGTGCGGCGTGATCCGTGCGGCGAGCGCCGCGGATATCCCGGTGCTGCAGGAGATCGAGGTGCGGGCGGGGCAGCCCTTCGCCGCGGTGGGGATGGAGGCGGTCGCCGGTGATGAGCCGCTGTCGGCCGAGGTGCTGGGCGAATTCGTCCTGGACGATCGCGCCTGGGTCTGGGAGACCGCGGACCGGGGGCCGGCGGGGTACCTCATCGCGAGCATCGTCGACGGGAACGCCCATATCGACCAGGTGTCGGTACTGCCCGAATATCGTGGGGCGGGAATCGGCCGGCGCCTGATCGACCGCGCGGTGCGCTGGGCCGCCGACCACCGGTTACCCGCGATAACGCTCACCACGTTCACGGACGTGCCGTGGAACGGACCGTACTACCGGCGGCTGGGATTCCGCTATCTCGATCCGGCCGCGGAGACACCGCAACTGCACGCCCTGCGGGCCGCCGAGATCGCGCACGGTCTCGACCGCTGGCCCCGGTCGTGTATGTGGGCCGCGGTCGGGACCTGGGAATACGCCTGAGTTCACCCCGCGGCGGCCACCGCGGCCTCGGCGGCGGCCAGGGCGGCGGCCCGGTCGGCCGGGACCAGCCCGATCCGGGTGCGGCGGTCCAGGAGGTCACCCGCGTCGAGGGCGCCCTCCTGCTCCAGTGACCACCGGAATTCCGCCGCGAGCACATCCGCGCCGGGCGCGACCGGGACGGCCAGATCGGGGTCGGCGGCGGTCAGCGCGACGACCGCGGGGGCGTCGGCGCCGTAGCGTTCGATCAGGAGCTGGGGTGCGGCCAACCGGTCCCGTGCCGCGCCGGCGACCGTGCCGACCAGCGGCAGATTCCTCGTCCGGCACGGGCCGGCGCTCAGGTGCGCTCGGGCCACGGCGGCGTCTACGGCGTCCTGAGCCATCTTGCGGTAGGTGGTGAGTTTGCCGCCGACCACCGTCACCAGCCCGCTCGGCGCGGTGAGGACCGCGTGCTGCCGGGAGATATCGGCCGTGCTGTCGCCGGCCGTGCGCAGGAGCGGCCGCAGGCCGGCGTAACTGCCGCGGATATCGGTGTGGGTCAGCGGGATGCGCAGCACCGTGTTGACCGTGTCGAGCAGGAAGTCGATCTCGGTGCCGGTGGGCCGCGGTTCGTCGGGGACGGGTCCGGGCGCGTCCTCATCGGTCAAGCCCAGGTAGACCCGTCCGTGCGGGGCGGGCAGGGCGAAGATGAACCGGCCGACGGTGCCGGGCACCGGCACGGTCAGCGCCGCGGTGAGCCCGCCGAAGGCGGCGGCGTCGAAGACCAGATGGGTGCCGCGGCTGGGTCGCAACTCGATACTCGGATCGACCTGGTCCGCCCAGACACCGGCCGCGTTGACCACGGCGGCGGCGTGGACCTCGAGGCTTTCGCCGGTCAGGGTGTCGCGCAGGACGGCCCCGGCACCGCCGACCTGTTCGGCGGCGACGCGGGTCAGCACGGTCGCGCCGTGCGCGGCCGCGGTCCGGGCCAGCGCGACCACGAGTCGCGCGTCGTCCACCAGTTGCCCGTCCCATGCCTGCAGACCGCCGCGCAGTCCGTGCTGCCGCACCGTCGGTGCCAGTCGCAGTGCCTCGGCCCGGGTCACCCGCCGCGACCGCGGTAGCAGTGCTGCCGGCGTGCCCGCGCCCACCCGCAGTGCGTCGCCGGCCAGGAAACCCGCCCGGATCAGGCTCCGGGTGGACAACCCGATCCCGGGGAGCAGCGGGACCAGCTGGGGGAGCGGCCGGACCAGATGGGGCGCAGTGCGGCGCAGCAGGATGCCCCGCTCCACCGCGCTCTCGTGCGCGATGCCGATCCTCCCGCTCGCCAGGTAGCGCAGGCCGCCGTGTACCAGTTTCGAACTCCACCTGCTGGTGCCGTGGGCGAGGTCGTGGCGTTCCACCAGGACGGTGCGCAGTCCGCGGGCGGCCGCGTCGAGCGCGACGCCGGCACCGGTCACACCGCCCCCGATCACCAGCAGGTCGATGGTCGGGTGGTCACCGAGGACGGCGAGCTCACGGCGCCGGCGGCGCGCGTTCAACGCGGGCGCCGCGGTGGGGGAAGGGTTCTCGGCCATCTGTTTCTCGGCACGGCGTCCGCGGGGAGACGGAACGGAAGGCGGGGACGATCACCGCTTCCGGATGCGCCGGGCGCTACTCCTTCCTGGCAGGGGGATCACGGGGCGAGATAGGTATCGAGAGCGTGCCGGAGTTCGGTGTCGAGAGCGGATCCGTCGAGCAGATGGGCGACCGTGGCCGCCGACTGCACCGCGGACTGGGTGATCAGCAACACCATGGCCGCCAGCCGGTCGGGGTCGCCGGCCCGGACCGACCCGTCCGCCTGACCGTCCCGGATCCCGGTGCCGAACAGGTCGAGCAGTTGGCGCTGGTTGCGGCCCAGCCGACCGAACACATAGGTGAGCATCAGGTCGGTATCGGTGCGGAAGATCTTGCCGAACAGCGGGTTCGACCGGACCTCCGCGGCGCCGGTCACCACCCCGGTGACCAGCCGGTCGCGGGCCGGACCACCGGTCGGCACGGACGCGGCGATGATCTCGCGCAGTTCGCGCACCAGTAGTTCGGCGACCAGGTCGCGGCTGTCGGCCCATCGGCGATAGACGGTCGGCCGGCTCACGCCCGCCCGGCGGGCGACCTCGGTGAGCGTGGTGCGCCGGACGCCGAACTCCGCGACGCATGCGCGGGCCGCGTCCAGGATCGTCTGCTCGACCGCTGCTGCGCCGGATGACACGAACTCGACCTCGTCTCCAGTTGGTGTTACTGCTTGACACTACATGTCAAACTGTAACGCATGACAGGTGAGCAAGGCGAACGTCCGGTGAACTCGGCGTCGAGCGCGCGGCGACCGGATATGGTGTGGGACGCCTGGGGTGTTCCCGCCGGGCACACACCGCTGCCCGAGCAGATCCGCGGCCTGCTGACACAGGTGTTCGGAATCTCCGGGGAGCCGGCGACACGTCGTGATGAGGGCGATGTGCCGCTCCGGCCGTCGGTCCTGTCCCCGGACCGGCGGGCCGGTCTGGCAGACCTCGTCGGCGCGGACCATATCTCCACCGAACCGGTCACCCGGTTGCGGCACGCCGGCGGTAAGAGCACCCCCGACCTGCTGCGACGACGTGATCTCGCCCCGCAGGACGCACCGGACGCGGTGGTCTTCCCCGCCGGTCACGACGAGGTGGCGGCCGTCCTCGCCTACTGCTCGGAGCTGGGCATCGCCGTGGTGCCCTTCGGCGGCGGCACCAGTGTGGTCGGCGGGCTCGACCCGCTGCGCGGCGCGTTCGACACGGTGATCGCGCTGGACCTGCGCCGGCTGGACGCCCTGCTGGACTGCGACCCGGTCTCCGGCACCGCCACCTTCGGCGCCGGGGTCACCGGTCCGCGTGCCGAACAGTTGCTCGCCGAGCACGGGCTCTCGCTCGGGCATTTCCCGCAAAGTTTCGAATTCGCCAGTATCGGTGGATTCGCCGCGACCCGGTCGTCGGGTCAGGCCTCTGCGGGGTACGGCCGGTTCGACGATATGGTCCAGCGGGTCCGGGTGGCCACGCCCACGGGAAGTGTGCTGCTGGGACGGGCGCCCGCCTCGGCCGCCGGACCCGATCTGCGTGACCTGTTCGTCGGTTCGGAGGGTGTGCTCGGCGTCCTCACCGAGGTCACGGTCCGGGTTCATCCCGTTCCGGAGACCACCACCCATATGGCCTGGTCTTTCCCGGATTTCGAGACCGGAGCCGCCGCGTTGCGCGCGGTCGTGCAGGCGGGCGCGGCGCCGACGGTGCTGCGGTTGTCCGACGAAGCCGAAACCGGGCTGAATCTGGCGCGGGCGGGAAATGTGGGGGGCGCATCGGTTTCCGGTTGTCTCGCGGTGACCACGTTCGAGGGCACCGCCGCCCACACCGCGGCCCGTGGCGCCGAGGCCGCCGCGCTACTGCGCGCCGCCGGGGGGACCGAACTCGGTCCGGAGCCGGCCCGGGAGTGGCAGCACGGCCGTTTCGCGGCCCCCTACCTGCGCGATGCGCTCCTGGATGTCGGGGTGCTGTGCGAAACCCTGGAGACCGCGACCACCTGGAGCGCGCTGGCCGAGCTGAAAGCGAAGGTGACGAGCGCACTCACCGACTCGCTGACCGCCCAGGGTGCGCCCGCCCTGGTGATGTGCCATATCTCGCACACCTACCCGACCGGCGCGTCACTGTATTTCACGGTGGTGGCCAAACTGCTCGACGACCCGATCGCGCAGTGGCGGGCCGCGAAAACGGCCGCCGGGGACGCCATCGCCGCCGCCGGCGCCACCATCACCCATCACCACGCGGTGGGCGCGGATCACCGCGCCTGGCTACCCGATGAGATCGGCGATCTGGGCGTGCGGGTCCTGCGCGCGGTGAAACGCGAGATCGACCCGGCCGGGATCCTCAACCCTGGCAAACTGCTGCCATGACACGCGCAGCGGATCGCCGGGAGGTGCGTACGGTCGCCGTGGTGACCAACCCCGCCTCCGGGCAGGGCCGGGCGCGCGAGGCCGCCCGCACCGTCGTGGACCGGCTGAGCGCGGACGGCGTGTCGGTCGTCGAGATCCACGCACCCTCCGCCGCGCTGACCCGTGAGCAGGTGCGCGATGTGGTGACCGGCGGCGCGCCGGACGCGGTCGTCTGCGTCGGTGGCGACGGTCTGGTGAACACGATCCTGGACCCGCTGGCCCGTTCGGGCGTTCCGCTGGCCCTGGTCCCGGCGGGCACGGGCAACGACCTGGCGCGTGAACTCGGTATCGCCGACGAGCCCGCCCGTGCCGCGGAACTGGTCCGATCCGGGCAGGTGCGCACCATCGACCTGGGTCGGCTGGAACCCGCCGGACACGACCCGATGTGGTTCGCCACCGTCGCATGCACCGGCTTCGACGCCCGGGTCACCCTGCGGGCCAACCGGATGCGCTATCCGCGCGGCCGGTCCCGCTACACCTTCGCCGCGGTCGCGGAGATCGCGCACGGGATCGCGGTGCCCTACCGGATCGAATTGGGCGGCCCGGCCGCGGAGGCGATCACCACCGAGGCCTTGCTGGTCGCGGTGGGCAACACCACCACCTACGGCGGTGGCATGCTCATCTGCCCGGACGCCCGGTGCGACGACGGCCTGCTGGATGTGACCGTGGTCGGCAAGGTCTCCCATCTGGAGATGCTGCGGATCCTGCCCGCGCTCTCGGCGGGCCGGCGCATCGATCATCCCGCGGTGAGCCAGTACCGGGCCGAATCCCTGAGTGTGGCCGCTCCCGATGCCCCGGCCACCGCCGACGGCGAACCCGCGGGCCGGCTGCCGCTCACCGTGCGCGTCGAACCCCGGGCGCTCACCGTACTGACCCCCTGACCGCGGCGGTCAGGCGGCGAACCGGACCCGCAGCCGGTCCACGCCGACGCGGTCGACCACCACGACCGAGGCGGGCGCGGGCCGGGGACCGGCTCCGGCCTCGAGCCGCCCCAGCATCCGTCTCCAGCGCCACACGTGCCAGTGGAACGACAGCAGCCCGACCCGCCGCCCCCGAGCGTACTGTCCGGCCCGGGCGACCGTCGGCGGCACATCCAGCAACACCATGTGCATTTCGCGGCCGTGCCGGACGGCCCAGCGGGTCAGCATACGGCGCGTGAAACCGATGGTGCCGCAGTCGTGGATCACCACCGGGCCGGTGTGATCGCGCAAGGCGACCCAGATGCGGCCGAAATGCACCACGTGCACCACCGGCCGCCACAGCGGGTAGGGCAGCCAGGCCAGCCGGCGCCGCCACGCGTTGCGGGCGTGGATGGAATCGAGCACGACCGACCGATCGGGACCGGGTATCGCCTGCTCGGCGTCGGGGTCGGAACCGAACAGCCGGCGCAGCGCGGTGCTCTTGCCCGCGCCGGGAATTCCGGCGAACAGCACGGCCGCGCTCGCCGGGTACCGGAGCTCCCGCGTCGGCCGGCCCCGTAGGTCGTCTACGGCCCGGGGCCGGACGATGTCCGAATCCGATTCGGGGAAGATGGATTCCGCAGGGTTCAACGGTAACGAGTCGAGCGGGGGGTTCACCCCGTCCAGGGTCCCCAGTCGAACCGGTTTCGGCAAGATTGTCGGCTTTGTCCGCTCGAGGTCACAGGTTTCGGCCGAGCCGGCCGACTGCGGCGCGCCGGACGCCCGCCTGAGAATTCCGGTGCTCAAGCTGAGAATTGTTTATGGATTAGGAGCGCGGGCCAGGATCGGCGGTAGTCTTACTGCTGTAGGCGGAGTCTTCGGTGTCCCTCATCCACCGAAGGCTCCGCCTCGGCTTTTCTCCGCCACCTTTCCCGAGGTCCGGCGCGGTGTCCCCATCGTTCCCGTCCTTGGGTCGCCGCGCTCTCCCATCTGTCCCACGTAGCGGGACTCCGGTGTTCGCATTCGCGACACCGACCCTCCTGCAGGTCGTTCGTCCCGGCCGGATCCACCCTTGTGCGCGGCGCCCGACGGTCCGCGACCGACGGTCTGCGGTCGCCCGCCCGCGGAGGTCGTCATGAAGTCCCGGCGGTGTGGTGGGCCACCCGGGTCGGCCGGGGCGAACGTCCGCGCTCACCTCACGGCTGTTCCGGACGGCCGGGCTCCGACCCCGCAACACCGGCGGCGACGCCCTAGACACTAGAATCGCGGCGTGACCAGCGCAGCCCCTGACAACACGCGTAATCGTGCCGATGCCCTCCCCAAGAGCTGGAATCCCGGCGAGGTGGAGGCCGACCTGTACGAGCGCTGGGTAGCCGCCGGTTACTTCCACGCCGACCCGCACAGTTCCGCGCCCGCGTACTCGATCGTGCTGCCGCCGCCCAATGTCACGGGCACGCTGCACATGGGACATGCGCTCGACCACACGCTGATGGACACCCTGGCGCGCCGTAAGCGGATGCAGGGTTACGAGGTGCTGTGGCTGCCCGGGATGGATCATGCCGGTATCGCCACCCAGACGGTGGTGGAGAAACAGCTCGCCGCGGACGGGAAGACCAAAGAGGATTTCGGCCGCGAACTGTTCGTGCAGAAGGTCTGGGACTGGAAGCGTGAATCCGGTGGTGCGATCCAGTGGCAGATGCGGGCGCTCGGCGACAGTGTGGACTGGTCGCGGGACCGGTTCACCATGGACGAGGGCCTGTCGCGCGCGGTCCAGACGATCTTCAAACGCCTCTACGACGCGGGTCTGATCTATCGCGCCGAGCGGCTGGTGAACTGGTCGCCGGAACTGCGTACCGCCATCTCCGATATCGAGGTCAAGTACGAGGACGTCGAGGGCGAACTGGTGTCGCTGCGGTACGGGTCGCTCGACGATGCCGAACCGCATGTCGTGGTCGCCACGACCCGGGTGGAGACCATGCTCGGTGACACCGCGGTCGCGGTGCACCCGGAGGATCCCCGGTACCGGGAGCTGATCGGTACCACCCTCGAGCATCCGATCACCGGACGGCGGATCCCGATCATCGCCGACGATTACGTGGATCCCGAATTCGGTTCCGGCGCGGTGAAGATCACGCCCGCCCACGATCCGAACGACTTCGAGATGGGCCTGCGGCACAACCTGCCGATGCCCACGATCATGGACGAACGCGGCCGGATCGCCGATACCGGTACCGAATTCGACGGGATGGACCGGTTCGAGGCACGGGTGAAGATCCGTGAGCGGTTGGCCTCCGAGGGCCGGATCGTCGCCGAGAAGCGCCCCTACCTGCACAGTGTCGGGCATTCCGAGCGCAGCGGCGAAGCGATCGAGCCGCGGCTGTCCATGCAGTGGTGGGTGAAGGTCGAATCGCTGGCCAAGGCGGCCGGTGACGCGGTCCGCAACGGCGATACCGTGATCCACCCGGCGAGCCAGGAACCGCGCTGGTTCGACTGGGTCGACGATATGCACGACTGGTGTATCTCGCGGCAGCTGTGGTGGGGCCACCGCATCCCCATCTGGTACGGGCCCGAGGGTGAGGTGGTGTGCGTCGGCCCCGACGAGCAGGCCCCGGAGGGATGGGTGCAGGATCCCGACGTCCTGGACACCTGGTTCTCCTCCGGTCTGTGGCCGTTCTCCACGATGGGGTGGCCGGACGCGACCCCGGAGCTGGCGAAGTTCTATCCGACCAGCGTGCTGGTCACCGGATACGACATCCTGTTCTTCTGGGTGGCCCGGATGATGATGTTCGGTACCTTCGTCGCCGACGACGCCGCGGTGTCCACCGGTAAGGGCGGGGCCTATCAGATTCCCTTCAAGGATGTGTTCCTGCACGGTCTGATCCGCGACCAGTTCGGCAGGAAGATGTCGAAGTCCCGAGGCAACGGGATCGACCCGCTGGACTGGATCGACAACTACGGCGCGGACGCACTGCGCTTCACGCTGGCCCGCGGCGCCCAGCCCGGCGGTGATCTCTCGGTCGGCGAACCGCATGTCCTGGCCTCGCGCAGCTTCGTCACCAAGCTGTTCAACGCGACGAAGTTCGCGCTCATGAACGGCGCCCGCCCGGGGCCCGTGCCGGCGCGGGAGACGCTGACCGACGCCGACCGCTGGATCGTGGACCGGCTCGACGAGGTGCTCGCCGAGGTCGACGCCGCGTTCGACGCCTATGAGTTCGGTAAGGCCTGCGAGGCGCTCTACCACTTCGCGTGGGACGAACTCTGCGACTGGTACCTGGAACTGTCCAAGGTCCAGTTCGCCGAGAGCGAGGAGCGGGCCGAATCCACCCGGGTCGTGCTCGGGTCGGTGCTGGACGCGGTGCTGCGGCTGCTGCACCCGGTGATCCCGTTCGTCACCGAATCGCTGTGGCAGGCGCTGACCGGCGCGGAGTCGGTGGTCGTGGCGGCCTGGCCGCAGCGCTCCGGGACGCCCACCGATACCGGCGCGGCGCAGCGTATCGCCGACCTGCAGCGGCTGGTCACCGAGATTCGGCGGTTCCGCAGTGATCAGGGGCTGAACGACAAGCAGAAGGTCGCGGCACGGGTGCTCGGCCTGGACGCGGCGGGGCTGGCGCATCTCCATCCGGAGGTGGCCACGCTGGGCCGGCTCACCGAGCCCGGCGCGGATTTCGCGGCGACCGCTTCGGTGGAGGTGCGCCTGAGCGGCACCACGGTCACCGTCGAGGTCGACACCTCGGGCACCGTGGACCTCGCGGCCGAGCGACGTCGCCTGGAGAAGGATCTGGCGGTCGCGCAGAAGGAACTGGCGGGGACCGAGGCCAAACTCGGTAACGAGGCATTCCTGGCCAAGGCCCCGGAAGCGGTGGTGGACAAGATCCGGGCCCGGCGCGAGGTCGCCGCGGCCGAGGTGGAGCGGATCGGGGCCCGCCTGGCCGAGCTGAGCGGCAAGTGAACGCCCACGACGACGACGGCGAGCCGGAACCCCGCAACGGCGGCTCTCGGCTCGGCACCGGGCCGTCACCGGTGGATCTGGCGGAGATGGCGCTGGTCGAAGCGGAACTCGACCAGCGCTGGCCGGAAACCAAGATCGAACCGTCGCTCACCCGGATCGCCACGCTGATGGATGTGCTGGGTTCACCGCAGCGCGGGTTCCCGGCGATCCATGTCGCGGGCACCAACGGTAAGACCTCGGTGACCCGGATGATCGACTCCCTGCTCACCGCGCTACACCGCCGGACCGGCCGGCTCACCAGCCCGCATCTGCAGCTGGCCACCGAGCGGATCAGTATCGACAACCGGCCGATCTCCCCGGCCCGTTATGTCGAGCTGTATCGCGAGATGCAGCCCTATATCGAGATGATCGACGCCCAGTCGGCGACCGCGGGCGGCCCGGCGATGAGCAAATTCGAGGTGCTCACCGCCATGGCCTACGCGGCGTTCGCCGAGGCGCCGGTGGACGTGGCGGTCGTAGAGACCGGTATGGGCGGCAGCTGGGATGCCACCAATGTGATCGACGCGCAGGTCGCGGTCATCACCCCCATCGGCCTCGACCACACCGACTATCTGGGTCCGGACCTGACCTCCATCGCCAAGGAGAAGGCCGGGATCATCAAACGCGCCCCGGAGACGCTGGTCCCCACCGATACGGTCGCTATCATCGCCGAACAGGACCCCGAGGCGCTCGAGGTCCTGCTGCGCCGGGCCGTGGAAACCGACGCGGCGGTGGCGCGGGCCGGTTCGGAATTCCAGGTGCTGAGCCGGCGGATCGCCGTGGGCGGGCAGCAGCTCGAACTGCAGGGGCTCGGCGGGGTCTACGACGAGATCTTCCTGCCCCTGCACGGCGAGCACCAGGCCCACAACGCGGCGCTCGCGCTGGCCGCGGTCGAGGCGTTCTTCGGGGCCGGCGCGCAGCGGCAACTGGACATCGAGGCGGTCCGCGCCGGTTTTGCCCAGGTCACCAGCCCCGGCCGCCTCGAACGGATGCGCAATGCGCCCACCCTGTTCATCGATGCCGCGCACAACCCGGCCGGTGCTACCGCGCTGTCCGCGACGCTGACCTCCGAGTTCGATTTCCGCAAGCTCGTCGGCGTGGTCGCGGTGCTGGCCGACAAGGACGTCGGCGGCATCCTCACCGCGCTGGAACCGGTTTTCGACGAGATCGTGGTGACCACCAACGGGTCCCCCCGGGCACTGCCGGTGGATCAGCTCGCCGATCTGGCGGTCCAGCGGTTCGGCGACGAGCGGGTGGTCACCGCGGACTCGCTGCCGGATGCGCTGGAAACCGCCGTCGCGCTCGCGGAGGAGGTCGGTGCGTCCGGTGAGATGGTCTCCGGCGCGGGTGTGGTGGTCACCGGATCGGTGGTCACCGCCGGTGCCGCGCGCGCCCTGTTCGGGAAGGACCCGGCGTAATGCCGAGGACCGGCCGCCGCCGACAACGAGGAACAGCATGAGTGAGCCCGAAGCGCCGAAACCCGACGCGACGACCCCGGCTCCGCCCGATCCCTGGAAGGGGCTGCGGGGGGTGATGGCGGGTGCCCTGGTACTCGAGGCGATCACGGTGCTGCTGGCGCTGCCGGTGGTCGCCGATATCGCCGGTGGTGTCACCTGGGTGTCGGGTACCTATCTGGTGGTACTGGCCCTGGTGATGATCGCGGGCGCCGGCCTGCAGCGTCGTTCCTGGGCGGTCCCGTTCAATCTGGGGTTGCAGGTGCTGGTGCTGATCGGCGGGGTGTTCCATCTGTCGATCGCGGTCATCGGCGTGGTCTTCCTCGCGGTCTGGGCCTTCATCCTGCTGCTGCGCTCGGATGTGAAGCGGCGGATGGACGAGGGGACGCTGCCGAGCCAGCGCATGTCCGGCGGTTCCTGACCGAGGTCGCCGGGCCGCCCTCGGTGATCCGCCCACCCGGCCTGGTCAGGCCGTCGTTACTCGCGCGTAGGCCGGAGGAGGACTGCGGTTGGGCCGCGCCGGGCGGCGCCCATTAGGCTGACCGCGTGACAGAGCAGACGTTGATTCTGATCAAACCGGACGGTGTGGCCCGCGGCTACGTCGGCGAAGTACTGAACCGGATCGAGCGCAAGGGTCTCACCATCGCGGCCCTCGAACTCAAACAGGTGACCGAGGAAGTGGCCGCCGAGCACTACGCCGAGCACGCGGAGAAGCCGTTCTACCGCTCGCTGATCGAGTTCATCACCTCGGGTCCGGTCGTCGCGGCCGTCCTGGAGGGCCCGCGCGCCATCGCCGCCTTCCGGCAGCTGGCCGGCGGTACCGACCCCGTCGAGAAGGCCGCGCCCGGCAGTATCCGCGGCGACCTGGGCCTCGAGACCCAGTACAACCTGGTCCACGGATCGGACTCGCCCGACTCGGCCAAGCGCGAAATCTCGCTCTGGTTCCCCGAATTCCCCCTCTGATCACTGTCCGGTGCGGGCCGACCGGCCCCGTGCGAGTGCCTCGCGCAGCGCCATGGCGAACACCTGGCGCACGGTGTGGGATACTGGTACCTGGTTGCGCTCCCCAGTGGGCACGACCGGATGACACACTGCGGAACGATGCCGACATCGCTGCCGCGGACGTACAGCCGAATTTCTGGGCTGCGTCTGCCCGGCGCGCTGGACGAGCGCTCGGACCGCGGAGTTCAGCCATATGCCAGGCGCCGCGTGGCCAGTTAGCCCGACCGACGTTCGATAGTGGAGATAACCGGGCACGCGGGGCGAGACCATGGACCTCGCGCCAACCGCGCGAGGCAGACGGACAGCGCCCCCGCGACGGCCGCGTCACTCGATGAGGAACGCGCCCGGGGGTCCGAGGAGACTTCGTGGCCGATCTAGAGCCGCTGCACACAACATCACAGGACGACGATCACTTGCCGGAGCGAATCCGAGTACATGCCCTGGCCAAACGGCTCGGCGTGACCAGTAAGCGCATCTTGGCCAAACTCAGCGAACTCGGGACCGAAGCCCGTAGCCCGCAATCGAGCGTGGACCGGGCCGTCGCGGAGTCGGTGCGCGAATCACTGACCGCGCCGCCCGCACTCGCTCCGGCCGAGCCCGGGCTGTTCGAGCCCACCGGTACCTCGGCGGGCCCGGTCGGCGCGGGGGGTGCCGCCGCCCCACCGGCGACCGAGGTCGCTGCCACTCCGGCCGCTCAGGAGCCGGAACCGGCCGCCGCCGTGCAGCCGGGCACCGGCTCCGGGCAAATCCCTGGCATCGACGCGGAGCCGGTGTCGGCCGGTTCCGCCGAGCAGGCCGCGGCACCACCGGTCGAATCCGGCACCGAAGCGGAACCGGCGACCACCGCCGGGGCGGAGTCGTCCGCCGACGCGAGCGTGGTGTCCGCTTCGGCCGAGATTTCCGAATCTGCGGTTACCTCCGCCGCGAGTGGGACCCCGGCCGCGCCGGTGACCCCGCTACCAGCCTTCACGGCCGCGGTGAATCTGTTCGCGAGCCCGGTGCCCGAGGAACCCGCCTCGGCCGAACCGATCGTGTTCGAATCCGCGGTCGTCGCGGCCCCGCTGTTCCTCTCCCCGGACGCCGCGGCGGCCGAACAGCCGCGTCGGCGCCGTAAGCCCGAACCGGAGCCCGAGCCCGAGTCGGACGCCGAGACCGAGTCGGACGCCGAGACCGGAGCCGATTCCGAGGACCAGTCCGAGCAGGGCGACTCCGACGACCAGCCGCGGCGTCGCCGTCGCGGCCGGCGCGGGCGGGGACGCGGCCGGGGCGAGCAGGCCACCGATTCCGAGGACACCGATTCCGAGGACGACACGGGCGCCGACACCGAACAGGCCACCGACACCGACGACAAAACCGCCGAAGCCGACGAGACGGACGAGGCCGGGACCGACGAGTCCGCCGATGCGGGCGACGACTCGGAGAGCGGGTCCAGCCGCCGCCGGCGGCGCCGTCGGCGGCGCAAGGTCGCCGGTGAATCCGGCGACAGCGAACCGGCCGACGACGACCCGCCCAATACGGTCGTGCACGAGCGGGAACCGCGGAACAAGACCCGTACTCGCGCCACCGTCGACGAAGTGCAGGGCATCACCGGCTCCACCCGGCTCGAGGCCAAACGGCAGCGCCGGCGCGACGGCCGCGAGGCCGGTCGCCGCCGTCCGCCGATCCTCACCGAATCGGAGTTCCTGGCCCGGCGCGAGGCCGTGGACCGGGTGATGGTCGTACGGGAGAAGGAGTTCCCGGGCCACCCGTCCACCACCCAGGTGGCCGTGCTCGAGGACAACATCCTGGTCGAGCATTTCGTCACCAGCACCGGATCGGCGTCCATGGTGGGCAATGTCTACCTGGGCAAGGTGCAGAACGTGCTGCCCAGTATGGAGGCCGCGTTCGTCGATATCGGCCGGGGCCGCAACGGTGTGCTCTACGCGGGCGAGGTCAACTGGGAGGCCGCCGGGCTCGGCGGTAAGGAACGCAAGATCGAGCAGGCGCTCAAACCCGGCAACCAGGTGCTGGTCCAGGTGAGCAAGGACCCGGTCGGCCACAAGGGCGCCAGGCTGACCACCCAGATCAGCCTGGCCGGGCGCTTCCTGGTGTATGTGCCCGGCGGTACCTCCACCGGGATCAGCCGCAAACTGCCCGATACCGAGCGCAAACGACTCAAGGAGATCCTGCGCGAGATCGTCCCGGCCGACGCGGGCGTCATCATCCGGACTGCCTCCGAGGGTGTCAGCGAGGCCGAACTCACCCGCGACGTGGAACGCCTGCAGACGGCCTGGCGCAAGATCACCGCGGCCGCCGAGAACGAGTCGAACGCGCCGAAGACCCTCTACGAGGAGCCGGATCTCCTCGTCAAGGTCGTGCGGGATCTGTTCAACGAGGACTTCTCCCGACTGGTGATCGAGGGCGAACGCTCCTGGAACACCGTCGATAACTACATCGGCACCGTCGCACCCGATCTGCTCCCCCGGGTCTCCCGGCACGAGAACAACGGCGTCGACGTCTTCGAGGCCTACCGCATCGACGAGCAACTGGCCAAGGCCCTCGACCGCAAGGTGTGGCTGCCCTCGGGCGGCACCCTGGTGATCGACCGCACCGAGGCGATGACGGTGGTCGACGTCAACACCGGTAAGTTCACCGGCTCCGGTGGCGGCAACCTGGAGGAGACGGTCACCCGGAACAACCTCGAGGCGGCCGAGGAGATCGTGCGGCAGATGCGGCTGCGCGATATCGGCGGCATGATCGTGGTCGACTTCATCGATATGGTCCTCGAGTCCAACCGCGACCTGGTGCTGCGCCGTCTCACCGAGGCGCTGGGCCGGGACCGCACCCGGCACCAGGTCTCCGAGGTGACCTCGCTGGGCCTGGTCCAGATGACCCGTAAGAAGCTCGGTACCGGATTGGTGGAGGCGTTCTCCACCACCTGCGAGCACTGCCACGGCCGCGGCATCCTGGTGCACAGCTACCCGGTGGAGCCGTCGGGCTCCGACGAGGGCGGTGCCGGCCGGGGCCGGGAGTCGGGTTCGCGACGCCGTCGCAACCGGGACAAGGTCGCCGCGGCACCCGTGGCGCCGCAGCCGTCCACCCCCGAGCTGTCGGAAGAGGATGCGGCGGTCAAGCGGGCGCACCCCGTGGCACTGGCCATGGCCGCCCATCATCCGGAGACCGATCAGGGTGAGCCGGCACCCGAGGCCGAACAGGCCGCGGAGCCCGCTGCCGTGGGCGAACCGGGCGGTTCCGGTGCGGCCGCGAGCGGCAAGGGCGGTGCGGCGCAGCCCGAACCGCGGCGCCGTCGCACCCGGGTCCGCCGGTCGGCCGGTGCTGCCCCGGCGGAGACTCCGGCCGCGGAACTGAACGGCAGCGGTACACCCACCGGCTCCGGGGCCACCGAAGCGGCCGAATCCGAACCCACGGCCACCGAGCCGGTTGTCACCGAATCCACGCCCACCGAGCAGGTCGCGTCCGAGGCCGCCCCGGCGGAAGCGGTCGCCACCGGACCGGGCACGGTCGAGGAGAGCGGAGCTGCTGCGCCGGAGCCGGAAACTCCGGCGCAGACCCCGGTCGGCGACGACACCGCGGAGGTTCCCGCTGCGGCGGCCACCGCGACTTCCGCCCCCGCCGCGGATCGCAACGGTACCGCCGCTTCGGCGAACGGTGCGGCTCATCCGGCGGAGCCGGCCGCCGCGGCGAGCCCCACCGGTGACGGTGGGACGGAAACCCGCAGCCGGCGGCGCCGGGTCGCCCGCTCGACCTCCGCACCGGCCGCCGACAGCGCGGGCGCGGTATTCGTCCTGTCCGCCACCGAACAACCCGACACGCCGGTGACCGATTTCACGGCCGATCCGCCGGAGGTCGAGGTCCCGGTCCGCCGGGCGCGCCGCCGGGCCGCGGGTCGTCCGTCCGGGCCGCCGGTCGACGAACAGCACTGAGCCATCGCGCCGGGTGCCCGGCCCGCGGAATGCGGGCCGGGCACCCGGCGCGTCGCTACTGCCGAGTGGCCGTACCCGGAGGCCGGAGGTCCGCGTCACACCGCTTCCGGTGCTCCGGCGGGTCCGCCGGGGTGCGGCGCGGGGACCGGTTTGGTCGCATGTACCGGCATCCTGTAATCTTGGCAGTCGCTGCCCGGCCCAGCATGTGCTGTTCCGTGGCCGGTTCCCGATACCGAGAGCCACCAGTGGCCGAGGCGGCGGATTACCAGACCAGTCGTGCGGTGGACCCCGGTGCGAAACCGAGGTACTACCGTGTGAAACGAGTGCCGAGCACTATAGGAAGAAGGGCAGCCGACCGATGGCAACGTACGCGATCGTCAAGACCGGCGGAAAGCAGTACAAGGTCGCGGTCGGTGACCTGGTGAAGGTCGAGAAGATCGAGGGTGCGCCGGGCACCTCCGTGGCACTGTCGCCGGTGCTCGTCGTCGATGGCGCCGAGCTCACCACCGCGGCCGACGCGCTCGCGAAGGTTTCGGTGTCGGCCGAGGTGGTCGAGCAGACCAAGGGCCCGAAGATCCGCATCCACAAGTTCAAGAACAAGACCGGCTACCACAAGCGCCAGGGACACCGTCAGCCGCTGACGGTCCTGAAGGTCACCGGCATCAAGTAACCACCCCGCAGGGCCCCCGCAGGCCCGCGCTGAAGGAGTATCAGCAATGGCACATAAGAAGGGCGCATCCAGCTCCCGGAACGGCCGCGATTCCAATTCCAAGCGGCTCGGCGTGAAGCGTTTCGGCGGGCAGTCGGTGAAGGCCGGCGAGATCCTGGTGCGGCAGCGTGGCACCCACTTCCACCCCGGCGTCAATGTCGGCCGTGGCGGGGACGACACCCTGTTCGCGCTCGAGGCGGGTGCCGTCGAGTTCGGTAGCAAGCGGGGTCGTAAGACCGTCAACATCGTGGTCCCGGAGCCGGTCGAAGCCTGACCGGCTGACGACTCCACCACAGCGAGCGGGTCAGGGTGATAAACCCTCGGCCCGCTTTTCGCGTTTCCACCCCCGGTGCCGCCGCCCCGACCGGGCCCGGTCCCGTTTCCGGCGCTGTGTCTTCCCGACTCCGGAACGCACTGCCCGTCCCACCCTCGAACGCAGCGTCCGTCCCACCCCCGAACTCCTGAGGAGGATGATCCGGCCATGGCCAAGTTCATCGACCGTGTCGTTCTTCATGTCCGTGCCGGCAAAGGCGGGCACGGCTGCGCGTCGGTGCACCGGGAGAAGTTCAAACCGCTGGGCGGACCCGATGGCGGTAACGGGGGCAACGGCGGGGATGTGATCCTCGAGGTGGACCCCAATGTGCACACCCTGCTGGACTTCCACTTCCATCCGCACGCCAAGGCCGGCAACGGTAAACCGGGCGAGGGCGGTAACCGGGACGGGAAGAAGGGTGGGGAGCTGCTACTGAAGGTCCCGGACGGAACCGTCGTGCTGGACGCCGACGGGGAGGTTCTGATGGACCTGGTCGGGGCCGGTAACCGGTTCGTCGTCGCCAAGGGCGGCCGGGGTGGTCTGGGGAACGCGGCCCTGGTGTCCCGGGCCCGTAAGGCGCCCGGTTTCGCGCTGCTCGGTGAGGAGGGAGAGGCCCACGATGTCGTCCTCGAACTCAAATCCGTCGCCGATGTGGGGCTGGTCGGCTTCCCGTCCGCGGGCAAGTCGTCGCTGGTCTCGGTGCTGTCCGCCGCCAAACCGAAGATCGCCGACTATCCCTTCACCACGTTGGTGCCGAACCTCGGCGTCGTGAACGCGGGGGATACGACGTTCACGATCGCCGACGTACCGGGACTGATTCCCGGTGCCAGTGCGGGACGCGGCCTCGGCCTGGACTTCCTCCGGCATCTGGAACGGTGCGCGGTGCTGGCGCATGTGGTCGATCTGGCGACGCTGGAACCCGGCCGCGACCCCCTCTCCGATATCGACGCTCTCGAAGCCGAACTCGCCGCCTACAAACCCGCCCTCCGCGGTGACGTGAGCCTCGGCGACCTCGCGGATCGGCCGCGAGTGGTGATCCTGAACAAGGTCGACGTGCCCGAGGCGGAAGACCTCGCGGATCTGGTCACACCCGAACTGCGGGAGCGGGGCTGGCCGGTGTTCCGGATCTCGGCGGTCGCCCATTCCGGTCTGCGGCAGCTGACCTTCGCACTCGCCGAACTGGTACAGGCCTATCGCGACGCGCACCCCGCGGCCGCACCGAAGCGGCCGGTGATCCGCCCGGTCCCGGTGGACGATTCCGGGTTCACTGTGCGCGCCGACCCGGAGGAGCCGGGCGGGTTCATCGTGCACGGCACCCGGCCCGAGCGCTGGGTGCGCCAGACGCAATTCGACAACGACGAGGCCGTCGGTTATCTCGCCGACCGCCTGGCCCGGCTCGGCGTGGAGGACGAACTGGTGCGGCTGGGTGCGGAGCCGGGTGCGCCGGTGACCATCGGCGAGGTGACCTTCGACTGGCAACCGCAGATCGCCGCGGGCACCGATATGGTCCCGACCGGCCGCGGTACCGATATCCGGCTCGAACAGACCGATCGGGTCAGTGCGGCCGAACGTAAACACGCGTCGCGGGTGCGGCGCGGTCTGGTGGACGAGGACAGCGAGGAGTAGGCGGGGTGAACCAGGGTGACCACGGAGCAGGGGCACGGCCGTGACCCGGGTTTCGGCAGAACTCAGTGACGCCCGGCGGGCGATCGCCGGGGCCCGGCGGGTGGTGGTGAAGATCGGCTCGTCCGCGCTCACCAGCCTGACCGGTGGACTCGATATCGACCGGCTGGACCGGCTCGCCGACGCCATCGAGGCCCGGATGCGGGCCGGTTCCGATGTGGTCGTCGTATCGTCCGGAGCGATCGGTGCGGGTCTGGCCCCGCTCGGCTTGACCAGGCGGCCCCGTGACCTCGCGACCAAACAGGCCGCGGCCAGCGTCGGCCAGCTCGCGCTGGTCCATGCCTGGGGCACCTCGTTCGCCCGGTACGACCGCACCGTCGGTCAGATCCTGCTCAGCGCCGACGATTTCGCCCGCCGGGAACATCATCGCAATGCGCAGCGCACCCTGGACCGGCTGCGCTCGCTGGGTGCGGTGGCGGTGGTGAACGAGAACGATACCGTCGCCACCGAGGAGATCCGGTTCGGCGACAACGACCGGCTGGCGGCGCTGGTGGCCCATCTGGTGGGCGCCGACGCGTTGTTCCTGCTCTCCGATGTGGCCGGGCTCTACGACGGTGATCCGCGTAAGGGCGACGCGAATTTCATCGGCGAGGTGCGCACCAGCGCCGATCTCGACGGCGTGATCGCCGGGAGCGGCGGCGTGCTCGGCACCGGCGGGATGGCCTCGAAACTGTCGGCCGCCCGGCTGGCCGCGGACGCCGGTGTCCCGGTGCTGCTGGCCGCGGCCGCCGAGGCCGCCGAAGCGCTCGGGACCGGTACGGTCGGCACCGCTTTCGCCGCCCGTCCGGTGCGGCTGTCGGCGCGCCGGTTCTGGGTCCGGCACGCCGCCGACAGCCGGGGCGCGATCCTCATCGATTCCGGGGCGGTCGAGGCCGTGGCCCATGCCCGGCGCTCGCTGCTCGCCGCCGGAATCGTCGGGGTCCGCGGCCGTTTCCACGGCGGTGACGTGGTGGATCTCGTAGGCCCGGATCGCACGGTCGTGGCGCGTGGGGTCGTGGAATACGACGCCGCCGAACTCGCGACGGTGCTCGGCCGTTCGACCCGGGAACTGCCGGACGGTATGCAGCGTCCGGTGATCCACGCCGACGATCTGGTCCGCGTCTGACCGCGGGGACGACCTCGTCGGCTGCCGGGTCAGGCGATACGGCCCAGATGATCGGCTGTGCGGGTGGTCTCCGGTAGCCGGTGGCGCGGGGCCAGTCGCAGCACCAGCGCGCAGGCGGAGTCGAGGGTGAAGCGGTGTCCGACCGAGACGAACAGCGGTTTGACGCCGGGTTGGGTGCGCAGGGCACGGCCGACGATTTCCCCGTCCACGGTGACCGGGCTCGAATCACCGCGGGCCGGGCCGGGCTCGTGATAGTCGCCGGAGGATTTCTTCGCGACACCGATACTCGGCAGATCGGTGAGTACACCCAGATGCGCGGCGAGGCCGAAGCGGCGGGGATGGGCCAGCCCGTGACCGTCGCAGACCAGCACATCGGGCTCCACGCGCAGGGCTTCGAGCGCGCGGGTCAGCGGCGGTATCTCGCGGAATGCGAAAAGACCCGAAATATACGGGAACTCGATACGCTCCCGGACGACCGACTGGTCCACCACGGTCAGCGAATCCACATCCAGCACGGTGACCACGCCTATCGCGATATCGGGATCGCGGTAGGCGACGTCCAGCCCGGCGGCCCGCCGGATCGGGCCGTGCTCGTCGCCCAGCCGTACCCGGTCCCGCAGTCGCTGCTGCACGGCGACGGCCTCGTCCGCGCTGACCGCCCATTCGTGCATCCGCCGGACCCGTACCATGCCGGCAGCCTATCCGGCTTCGGGGACCACCGCGTAGGTGCGCAACCGTTCGGCGGCCCGTTCGTCGGCGAGTTCGACGCGCAGGTCGGGGTTCTCGTGGTAGAAGCGGATCAGCCAGTAGGTGGCCGCCGACCCGATCGAGAGTTTCTCCGCGTGGATACGTTTCGTGACCCGGCGACCGGGTTTGCGACCGGGGCGGGAGATCCGGATGGTGCCCTTGGAATTGTTGCGTGACACCACCTCGATCTGTTCGATCGAGGTCCAGCTCACCATGTTCGCGACCGAGGTCTTGGTGGGCAGCACGATATGCATCGGTGTCAGCACCAGCCGGCGGATCTCCGGTCGCCGCGCGTACACACAGAGATAGAGCAGAACCAGTCCGGCGGCGGTGAGAGCCACCCACGGTGGAATCGGCGGATGCGGATTCAGGGTGAGCGTGCCGGTCCAGGTGCCGATACCGAAGATCGCGCACACTGTCGCCAGGCCGAGGAAACAGATCACCAGGGCGACCTCGTAACCGAGGGACCGGCGGATCACCAGTGTGTCCTGCTCATTGGCGAATCGCGCGCGTTCGATCCGGATCCGCGAACGGCCACGCGAGGTCGCCGAGAGCATCGGCAGGTAGGAGGCGACCCAGGCGGCGGCCGCGATATGGATCGCCGGCTGTAACGGTTGCCCGGCGTCCAGCGCGAGCGCGGCCTGCGCCAGCAGAAAAGTGGCGAGAACGGCTACGAGGAACACCGCCGGATAGGTCCAGCCGTTCAGATTGCCCCACAATTCCCGCGGGGGCGGGAAAAAGTCCCGGTCCGGAGCCGGTCGCGGATCGGCCACCGCGTCCGGCCCCGCAACGGCCTTCGGCTGCTCGGGGGATACGGTGTGCGGCTGGCTTGTCATCGGTACTACCTGTACTTCAGATTCGATCGGGCGCCTGCGATGATATCGGCAATCGAAGGGCAACTCCGCCTCGTGCGCCGTGTCGTCTGTGCGCCACGGTGCTCCGGACTCAGCGGGTGGATCCGGGAGGGACCGCGGCGCGGCGGTAGCGGACGACCGGCACACCGTCGTCGACCGTGATCGTCGCGGCCACACCGTAGACGTCCCGCACGAGTCGTTCGGTGAGGGTTTCGGCGGGGATGCCGTGGGCGGCCACCCGGCCCCGGTCCAGAACCAGCAGGTAGTCGCAGAACATCGCGGCGAGATTGAGGTCGTGCAGGGCGACGACGGTGGTGAGCGGCAACCGCGTGACGAGATCGAGGATATCGAGCTGATGGGCGATATCGAGGTGATTGGTCGGCTCGTCGAGCAGCAGTTCACCGGGCTCCTGGGCCAGCGCCCGGGCGATCTGGGTGCGCTGCCGTTCACCACCGGAGAGGGTGCTCCAGTAACGGTGTGCGTGGCCGGTGAGCCCGGTGTCGCGCAGGGCCCGGTCGATCGCCGCTTCCTCGTCGCCGTCCTGGCCGAACACGTCGCGGTGCGGAACGCGTCCGAGCCGCACCACATCCCGCACGGTGATATCGACCTCGGTGTGCGCGTGCTGCCCGACCATGGCGATCCGGCGGGCCAGCGGGCGGCGGCCGAGGCGATGCAGAGGAGTTCCGTCCAGGGTGACGCTGCCGCGATCCGGTCGTGAAACTCCGGCCAGCAGGCGCAGTAGCGATGATTTACCGGAACCGTTCGGTCCCAGCAGACCCACTGTCTGCCCGGGTTCCGGACGGACGGTCACCGCGTCGACGACCAGGTTGCCGCCGCGAGTCCAGGACAGATCCTGTGCGTGCAGTGTCACCGTGCGCTCCGCGAGGCCGGGGTCCGGTTCTCGAATGCCCGGCCGGTCACGGCGCGCTCCGGGTACGGCACAGCAGCAGGGCGAAGGCGGGGACACCGATGAGTGCCGTGACGACGCCGACCGGTACCTCCTGCGGCGCGAACACGGTCCGGGCGAGCGCGTCGACCCAGACCAGCAGGATCGCGCCCAGTACCGCGGTCACCGGGATCAGCCGGCTGTGCCGGGGACCGACGAGGAAACGCGCGGCGTGCGGTAGCACCAGACCGATGAAACCGATCGCCCCGGCCGCGCTGACCAATACCGCGGTCATCAGCGCCGTGATCACGAGCAGGACGAGCCGGGTCCGGCCGACCGCGACGCCCAGGGTCGCGGCGGTCGACGAGCCGAAAGTGAACGCGTCCAGCGCGGAGGCGTACCACCGGCACAACGCCAGCCCGGCGACGCACACGGCCGCGGTCGTGCCCACATCGGTCCAGGTGGCGCCCGCGAGCGAACCCAGCAGCCAGAACAGGATCCCGCGGGTCCGTTCGGCGTCGGCCGAGGACAGGACGACGAACGAGGTGAGCGCGGAGAACAGCTGGGTTCCGGCGACCCCGGCCAGGACCACCTTCGCGGTGCCGCCCCCGGCTCCCGCGGCCAGTACCAGCACCAGCCCGAACGATACGAGCGCACCGAGGAAAGCGCCGGTGGACAACGAGATCAGACCGCCGCCCACACCGAGGACCGCCACCAGTACCGCACCCGTCGACGCGCCGGAGGAGATCCCGAGCACGAACGGATCGGCGAGCGGATTGCGCAACAGCGACTGCATGACCACCCCGCATACCGCCAGACCGGCACCGCAGATCGCGGCGAGCAGGGTCCGTGGTAGCCGCAACTGCCAGACGATGCCTTCGCGGATCGGCGAGACGGCCGCGGTGCCGATCCCGAGTTTCTCGAACAGCACCGCGTAGACCTCGCCGACCGACAGCTCGGCCGGACCGATCGTGACGGTGAAGGCCATCGAGACGACCAGGACGGCCGCACCGGCCACCACCAGCGCCGCCGTCGCGGGCGCGCGGGCGACCCGGACGGTGGTGCTCGGTGCTGCGGACCTCACGAACCGTAACCCCACCGCTCCAGGGCGTCGGCGACTTTCTCGACCCCGTCGACCGTCCGGATCGAGGGATTCATATCGGCGCCGTTGACCACGATGTAGCGCCGCTCCCGGACCGCGGTCAGTTTCGCCGTCACCGGATTCGATTCCAGGAAGGCGATCTTGCTGTCCAGCGCGTCCCCGGCGAGGCTGCGCCGGCTCAGGTCGGCCAGGACCAGGGCGGTGGGGTCGCGGTCGAGGACGGTCTCCCAGCTGACCTGCGGCCATTCGTCGGTGGTGTCGTCGAATACGTTTTTCGCGCCCACCGCGTCGGTGATGATCCCGGACGAGCCGCAACAGCCCGCGACGTACGGCGTGGAGGTGTCGGCGAACCAGTAGGCCAGCGAGACCCGCTCCGCGGCGATCCGCCCGGATGCGGCCGCGTAGCGGTCGCGCAGTTCGGTGACCAGCCGCTCACCGCGGTCCGCGACATCGAAGACGGCGGCCAGGTCGCGGATCTCCCGGTACACCGAATCCATGGTCAGCGGTTCGGTGCGGGCACCGTCGGCATTGACGCTGATATCGGTTTTGCCGTCGCAGTCGGTGGGCGAGAGATAGGTGGGGACACCCAGTTCGGTGAACTGCTGCCGCTCGGCCACGCCGCCGGGACCGAGGGTACCGCCGAAGGAGGCGGTGACGAAATCCGGTTCCTTGTCCAGGACGACCTCGAAGGAGGGTTTGTTGTCGGCCAGCCGCGGCACCCGCGCGTTGTCGGCGGCCAGGTTCTCCCGCACCGGATCGGTCCAGGTGGCGGTGCCGGCCATACGATCGGCCAGACCGAGCGACAGCAGGATCTCCGCCGACCCCTGATTGAGTGCGACCGCCCGCTGCGGCGGCGCCGCCACGGTGATCTCGACGCCGCAGTTCTCGATCGTCATCGGGTAACCGGCGGCGGACCCGGCGGCGGGACCGCCCGAATCGGGGGCACCGGTACATCCGGCCAGCAGGAGGGTGGATACCACGGCGGTGACCGCCGAAGAAAAGGACCGCGTCACGGCGTGGACTCCTTGCGTCTGGGCCTGTGCGCGAGGCCGGGAACCGAGCTCGGCGGATGAGTGATCGGACTCCACCACGCGGGTGTCACCGTTGCGCGCCAGTCCCGGATTTCCACCGGGTTCCCTCATCACGCCCCGACCGCAGTGCGGCCGCCGTCCATGCTATCCGACAGCGAACTGGACGTTCGACCCGATCGAACCGGCATACCGGCCGTGGGCGAATGCGACGGCGATTTCCTGCCAGCGCGCACCGTATGTCCTCCCCGATGCTCATAGGGCACGAACGGAAATCACGAAAGGAACGACATGTCGGACAAGATCGTGGTGGTCACCGGGGCAACCCGCGGAATCGGACGCGCCACCGCGACGGCATTCGCCCGCGCGGGCTACCGGGTGATCGTCACCGGCCGCCGCGCGCCGGCGGTGGAAGCCGTGGTGGGCGAACTGCGGTCGGCGGGACTGGCGGCCGAGGGGGAGATCCTCGACGTGTGCTCGGTGGACAGCGCGCGGTGCCTGCACGATTCCCTCGCCGAACGGCACGACCACATCGATGTACTGGTGAACAATGCCGGCATCCTGCCCGAGGCCACCGCCACGGGCACGGTGAACTTCGCCCATCCCGGCGCGTTCACCGAGACATTGATGACCAACACCTTCGGTCCCGTCAATGTGATCGAAGCGCTGCTGCCGCTGGTGCGCCGCGCACCGGCCGGCCGGATCGTCAACATCTCCACCGAGATGGGCTCGCTCACCGAGCAGCGGAACCCGGAATCGGCGTACTACTCGATGGTGGTCCCGGGTTATCAGGCGTCGAAGGCGGCACTGAACAGCATCACGGTCGGCCTGGCCAAATCGCTCGCCGATACCGCCGTCCGGGTGACCTCGGTATGCCCCGGTTTCGTCGCGACCGAATTGGCTCCCGCGGCGGCCGACGCGCCGACGACACCGGAGCAGGCCGCCCAGGTCGTCCTCGCGGCGGCGGAGTCGCCGGAGGTGTCCACCGACGGTTCCTTCGTCGGCGCGCAGGGGGCCATCGCCTGGTAGCGGGTCCGGGCGGAGTGTTCAGTGCTGTTCCCGGTCGGCGTCCGCGGCGGCCGTGATCCCCGCGGCGGCATATCGCACGAACGCCGCCACCTCGGCACGGTGCCCGGCCCAGTCGTCCACCGCCGCACCGAGATAGCCGTCCCGCGCGCGGCGCAGCAACGCGGCGTGCGCGGCCGGCACCCGCGCCGCGAGTCGCTGGGCCGCTTCGGTTTTGGAGACCACCGCCCCGGTCTCCGCGGTGATCCACATCCGGGCCAGTGTCAGGATGGTATTGCGCTCGTCACCGTCCACGCCGGCGAGCAACGCGGGCAGGCTCTCCGTGATCGCGCGGACCAGATCCTCCGGCGGCACCGGATCCAGTAACCGAGCGGCGGGCGGTCCGGCCAGCGCCACCGACGAGTCGCGCACCATGCCGAGCAGGATCGCCAGATCGGGGTCGGGCGCGGGCGGGTCGACCGCACCGCGCTCGAACTCCGCTCGCAACCACTCGCCGTACACGAACTCGCCGCGCGGCGGGAAGCGCCACGGCACCACGGCGTCACGCGCCACCACGGTGAGTTCCACCGGCCTGGCCTCGCCCGTGCGGGGCCACCGTCCCGACTGCGGGAGCAGTCGCTCGGCCAAACGCGAACGCAGTGCGTCATCGAGGGCCGCGGCGGTGACCGCCAGGAAATCGAGGTCGCTGTCGTCCTGCAGACCGCTGGTCACCGCCGACCCGTACAGGTACAGGCCGAGCAGGTCGGCACCCAGCAGATCGGTGACGATTCGGGTGATCGGCGCGGTGTCCGCGGCGAGACCGGCGGGTGGCATGGGCACGGATCCACGATAGGCAAAGGGGTATCGACAGCGTCCGGGCATCGAGGTATCGCACTCCGCTGATCCTGCTCGTCCCGCAGGCCCGCCGTTTCGCGGATTTCTTCCTGCTCGCCCGCCGTGCCGATCCCGCCGTGCAACCGCCGCTGTGCACGAGCCGGCGGGGCGCGCGGATCGCCGGGTTCGCCCAGACGGCGGTCGGTATCTGGCTGGTCGGCGGAGTGGCGGTCCTCGGCTGGTCGAGCTGGTGGGAGTACGGCGGCGGTGCGCCGAAGCCCGAACTGTACGGGCTGTGGGAGGTCACCGAGTTCCGGATGGACGGCCGGCCGGTACCCCCGCTGCTCACCGACCCCGATCGCTGGCAACGGCTGGTGATAGAGAAGGAGGGCGCGGTGTCGTGGCAGCGGATGAACGGGGCGTTGGTGACGGTGCCCGCACAGATCGACGCGACCGCACACACCCTCACGGTCGCCGCTCCGGCCGGTACCGACCCGGCGGGCATGCCGATTGCCGACTTCGCCTATGCCCGTCCGGAACCCGGCATCCTGCGACTGGACGGAGAACTGGACGGACGGCCGGCGACCATCGATCTACGAGCGACCGATCCCGCTGCCTTCCCGCTGAACGGTCCGCGGTTCCACTGGGTGCAGGACCATCCCGATCAATAGTGCTCCGCGGGCCCGCCTCAGGATTGTGGCGGAATGACTCCGGGCTGGTCGGGGGCGCGCTGTCCGGGCACCGGTCCGGTGATACCGGGCTGCCCGGCCGGATCCGAGAGCGGTACCGCGGTCGGATTCGGTGCCGCGTGCGGCTCCGGCTCGGCCGGATTCGCCGGCGCGGGTGGTGGTTCGGCCGCGGGCGGTTGGACCGGTGGTGCCGGGGGTGGTGCCGGTGCGGTATCCCCGGGAGCGGGCTCGGCGGGGGGCGCCGAGCCGTCGGTCGGCTCCGGGACCTCGGATGCCGGTGGCTGCGGGGATCCACCGTCGTGTTCCGGGGACGGCGCAGGGGTGTCCTCCGGCGTCGCGGGAACCTCCGGCGGGGGTGCGGCCGGGGCCGAGCCGCTCTCTGGCGACGGCCGATCGGTGGCACCCTCGGACTCGGTGGCCTCGCCGCCGGGTGCGGTGGAATCTCCTGCCGCCGGGGCCGATTCCGCGCCGACCGCTGAATCGATCCGAGCCCGGGGTGCCGGCGGCGGCCCGAGCGGGGGCAGCGGACCGGGGGCGGCCGGCGGTTCGGGCAGCGCGGGGACCGCGGTACCCGCCGCCAGATAGGCCGGTTTGTAGACCATGTTCATGGTGAGGATCGCTTCCTGGCGCAGCACCTCCTGCACCATCTGCGCGTCGATCACCTTGGCCGCCTCCAGCAGTCGGGCCAGCGCGCCGACCGGGCCGGAATCTCCGGGCGGTACCACCGCGATCTTCACCGCTTCCGCGGCCGCGGCCACCGCACCCAGGCGCAACCCCACCTGACCGAGCACGCCGGCCAGTTCCTCCACCGAATCGGCGAAACTGCGGGTGCTGGCGAAGGCGGCGTCGGCGGCCTCCCCGTCCCATTCCATCGCGTTCATCACCCGGTCCGCGCCGGCACGGGTCAGCGGCAGCGAGGTCTGCAAGGTGGTGGCGGCATGCATCCAGGTGCCGGAGATCCGCAGGATCTCACCCGCATCGATCTGCTGGGTGGCCCGATAGATGTCCTCGTGGCGCATGGCTTCGAAATGCTCCATGGCACTGATGTAATCGGGATCAAATCCCATCATGAAGTCTCCTCGAAGCAGCTACATGCGGTCCGCGGAGGCCGTAGCGAAGGCGGAGGTATCGCATCATCGAGCCTCCCCCGAAGCAGTTGCACGCGGTCCGCGGAGGCCGGGGCAAACGCGGGGTATCGCATCACAAGGCCTCCTTCGAAGCGGCAGCCCGTGTTCGGCGGAAGCCGTAGCGAAGGCGGAGGTATCGCCTTATTGAACCTTTTTCGCAGTGGGTACATGTGTCGGCGGAGGCCGTAGCGAAGGCGGAGGTATCGCCTCATGACGCCTCCTTCGAAGCCGGTGCCTGCCGTGCGCGGAGACCGAAGCAAACGCGGAGGCAACGCATCACAGGGCCTCCTCCGAAGCAGCCACTCGAGTTCGGCGTAAGCCGTAGCGAAGGAGGTTCCGCCGCATCGAGCCTTCTTCCGGCGGGTACATGTGTCGGCGGAGGCCGAAGCGTTGGCGGAGGTATCGCCGCATCGAGCCTTCTTCCAGCGGGTACATGTGTCGGCGGAGGCCGAAGCGAAGGCGGAGGTATCGCCCCTCATCGGTCGAGCCTCGCTTCGAGCGCGCGTACCGCCGCGGCGTTCGCGGCGTCGGCCTCGTCGTAGAGCCCGCCGCTGACCAGGAACGCTTCCTTCATCCGGTAGGCCGCCTCGATGTAGTGGTCGAGCAGGGCGGCGGCGTCGCGGGCCTTGTGCCCGAACCCGGCCTGGAGCTGTTGCGCCGAGATCAGACCTCCGAAACCGTGCGGATCGGAGGCGTCTTCCAGGCGCTGTCGCAGATAGATGAGCCGATCGGCCTGGCGGTCGTAGAGTTCCGCGCAGCGGCGTGCCGCCTCCGGATCGAACTTGACCGTTCCCGCATGGGCTGCCTGGCGGAACCGGACGATCTCGGCGCGGCTGTCTTCGATCTTCATGACTGGCGTCCCCTCCGTCGGTCAGGCCCAGCGTAGCCGGAACCGGCGGCCCGGGGCAGCCGGTCCGGTGCGATACCGGCTCAGACGGGTATCCGCTTCTGCAGGTGCGCGGCGAGTTGTTCGGGGGAGGCGGGAACCATGTGCACGTCCTCGTCCGCCTTGAGCAGGTAGCGACCGTCGTTTTCGACATCGAGCCAGGTGTAGTGCAGCGGCGGCGGCGGATTCGGCCGGTCCAGATGCGGTTCGATCCGGATGTGGCCGTCGGCGGTGTGCGGGGCGCACAGCAGTTTCCGGATCAGCGGTGCGGCACGTTCTTCCTGGATGACGGTTTCGGTATCGCGGACCGCCGCGGCCGAGGCGGTGCGGGCCGGGTGGCGGCCGGCGGGGGCCTTCGGCAGCAGTGCCGCCAGCCGGGCGCCGAGTTTCGTACTGTGCCCGATCGAGAGCTGGACCGGCCCGCCGAATTCCCGCGTGCGTCCGGGGGCCTGAACCGCCAGGACCGCGCGGTCGTAGACGACGCAGCCCAGTACACGCAGTTCCCGGCCCGGTTCGGGCGCCCCGCCGATGGCGATCACCCGGGTTTGCGGCAGCGCGAGAATACGCAGGCAGGCATCGAGATCGGGGTCCGGCGGGAGCCGCTGGGCGAGTTCGGCGCGCAGCAGCCGGGCATCGCGCTCGGTGCGCGGCGATTCGAGGACCCGCAGCGGATAGGGGATCCGGTCCAGGTCGGCGCGACGCCATACATGCGCGAACTCGTCGGGGGTCAGGCTCCAACTCACGCGGAATCACATCCTCACCGAAACCTGCGCGGGCCTTCTCAGACTATCGGTTGTTTCGCGCTGCCCCGACCTCGGCACGGCCGGAACCGATGCCCCCGCGGCCGGACACAAAACCCGAATACGCGGTGGACGAGGTCGTTCTCGGGTTTACTCGTCGGCACGGACGACGATGTCCTGTTGTGGCAGACCGGGTTGGAGGTCGGTTCTTGCGGGTGCTCGGGACGGACGACACCGAGACAGAGATCATGGCGCGGCGTGGTGCGGCCCCTCGGACGTGCGCGCCGGGGGCGCGACTACCGGGGTGGACGGGGACCGGCGCCGCGTGCGCTCCCCGCCGCGGGAGTGGGCGATGGCGGGGGTGATCCGGGGCGCGGGTGAGCCGGTGGCGCCGGGGGAACCGCGGATCTGGGACGATGCCACCACCGCCGAGGCCTTCCCCGGGGCCACCGCCCCGCTGACCTTCACCCTCGCCGCCGGGATCCATGGGCGGGTGTGCCGCGAATACGCGCGCTTCCTCGGTGTCCCGGCGGACCAGCTGGCGCAGACGGATGCGTGGACGCCCTACCTGCTGGGCAGTTTCCACGGGCGGGTCTATCTGGATCTGCTGCACTGGTATCGGCTGGCGGCGATCGCGCCCGGCCACCGGCTGAACCGGCGCGGGCTGGAGGCGGTGCTGGGCGCGTCCGACCCACTGCTCGATGAGCTCGCGGAAACGCTGCGTCCCTTCACCTTCGAGTCGGAGGCGCGCCGGATCCGGTCGCGGATCCGGACGACCGCGGCCTTCGTGCACCGGGCGTTGCGGACGGAATCGATGATGCGGGAGTTCCGGACCGAGTTCGACCGCGTCTGTGACCGTTACGAGGCGACGGACTATGTGCACGGGGATCACGCCTACGCCGAGTATCGGCGCCTGGACCGGGAGCTGGTCCTGCTGTGGGGCCCCGTGACGGTCCTGGACGCCCTCGCGCTGATCCTCACCGGCGCCGTGGTCGCGCTGACGGAGACCTATCTGCCGGAGGCGCCCACCACGTTCCGGTACGCGGCGCTGCGGCCTCCCGCGGATACCGGATCATCCGGCGCACCGGAACACCCCGCCGTGGGGGAGCCGATCGTCACCGGAGTGGACCCGGACGCCTACCTCGACCGGACGCTGGGCGGCCCGCGCCGATGGCTCTACGACCTGGTGCGGGTGCGCGCGGCGCGCTGTGCCGCGCACCGGGACACCATCCGGTCGAGCCGGACCCGTGCGGCGGGTCTCGTCGAGGCCATGATCCGGGTAATGGCCCGCGACCTCGCCGACCGCGCGATTCTCCACGAGTCCGCCGATATCCGGTATCTCACCGCAGGCGAACTGCGCGACTGCTACGACCGGGTGCCGATACCGGATCTGCGGGCCCGGATCGCGGCCCGGAAGGCCGCTCACGCCGCCGGCGAGTTCTCGGCTCCGGTACGTTTCAGTACCGAAGGCCCGGATTTCTCGGATAATGAACTGGCAGAACAGGGTTGGTCACCGCGTGCCCGGATCGCGGCCGCGCGCGACGGCGATGTGCTCACCGGAATCGCGTCCGCCGCGGGCGTGACCGAGGGGACCGCGGTGGTGGCGGATCGATCGGGCGACCCGGCCCCGGGGGTCCTGGTCACCGAGAGCGCCGACCCGCGCTGGGTGGCGGCACTACCGTCGGCGTCGGCCCTGGTGATCGAACACGGTGGCCCGCTCACCGTGGTGGCGACCGTCGCCCGTGCGCTCGGTGTGCCCACGGTGGTGCGGGTGCCCGGATGTACCGCGAAACTGCGGACCGGTATGCGCCTGCGGGTGGACGGGTCCGCGGGCACGGTGACGGTGTTGTCCGGGGTGGGCCGGAGATGAGGTGGAACAGATGACCGATCCGCAGACCGCGCAACCCGCCGCGCCGCCACCGCCGGACCCGCTGGCGGCGCTGCTGTCGGCCCTCACCCCGGCCGAGGACAAGGCCGGCGCCTACCACGGCGACACCTATGTGCTCGAATGCGTCGATCAATTGCGGCGGTTGCGGGTCGACCCCGCCGCGTTCGCGTCCCGCCATTCGCTGCTGCTGCTGGCGCCCGGTGCCATCGTCTCCCGGGCGGTGGATCCGACGCTGAAATGGCTGTCCGGCAACGGCTTCCGGGTGGTCGATGCGGCCGCGGTGCCGTTGAACCGGCATCTGGTGCGCGCCCTGTGGCGCTACAGCTGGAATACCGCCTCACCGGAGCGGCACCGGCTCACCGATCTGCTGGCCGGGATATCCGAGGCGCTGCTGCTGGTCGTCACCGGCCCCGACGGTGAACTTCCGGCCCCGGTACGGCTGGCCGAAGGCGCGGGACCCGACGATCCGGCGCAGCGCCGTCCGGGACAGTTGCGCTACCTGCTCGGCCGGCGCAGTACGGTGCTCGACCCCGTGCACACGCCGGAAGACCCCGCCGATGTCGTGCGGGAACTGGCCATCTTCTTCCCCGAGACCCGCCGCGCCGAGGTGATCTCGCGGGCGTACACCGGCGCCGACAGCGCCGAGACCGCCCGGACCCTCGCCGATGCCCTCTATGCCCGGACGCCGTGCCGTTCCTTCGACAAGTCCGTCGCGCTCGATCGCATCCTGCGCGATCTCGATCGGGCGGGTGCCCCCGCACCGGCGGATTTCGACGCCGGGTCCGCGGGCGCCTGCGCCGCGATGCTGACCCGAGCCCTGGCGTCCGGACTGGATATCGACCCGTGGTCGGCGATCGTCCTGGGCGCGGAGGTGCTGCCGATGCGGGCCGGCGCCGGACCACAGACCCTGCGCCCGGTGACCGCGGCCGACTGGCGGGCCGGCGCGCGCTGACCCCCGGGGTGCGCCGACGGGCGTGTCACCGGTAATCGGCCACCTGCGAGAATTCGCGAATGCACATCGCGATCGGCCTGGTTGTTCTGGTGGCCTCGGCGGCGGCCGTGGCGGCGCTGGCGCGCCGAGCCGGCATCTCCGAGCCCCTGGCCCTGACCCTGGCCGGGGTCGCCGCATCGTATCTGCCGTTCGTCCCGGAGGTCCATCTGGAACCGGAGGTCGTGCTGCTCGGCCTGCTGCCGCCACTGCTGTACACGGCGGCGATCCGTACCTCGCTGGTGGATTTCCGGGCCAATATCGGCGCGATCGCGCTGCTGTCGGTGGGGCTGGTCCTGTTCAGTACGTTCGCGGTGGCCGCGGTCGTCTGGTGGCTGCTGCCGGTGCCGTTCGCGGTGGCCGTGGCGCTGGGCGCGGTGGTGGCGCCGCCGGACGCCGTGGCGGCGACCGCGGTGGCGCGGCGGATCGGGATGCCGCGCCGGATCGTGTCCATCCTCGAAGCGGAGTCGCTGTTCAACGACGCGACCGCGCTGGTGGCACTGCGGACCGCGATCGCGGCGTCGGCGGGTGCGGTGTCGGTGTGGAACGCCGGCGGTGATTTCCTGCTCGCCGCCGGCGGCGGCGCGGTGGTGGGGATCGCGGTCGCGTACGCGCTCGCCCTGTTGCGGCGGCGGATCACCGACCCGGTCCTGGACACCACACTGTCCTTCCTGGCGCCGTTCCTGGCCTATCTGCCCGCCGAGGAGATCCACGCCTCTGGCGTGATCGCCGTGGTGACCTGCGGGATGATCCTCGGACACGGGGCACCGGTGTGGCAGAGCGCGGCCTCGCGTACCGCCGAACGCATCAACTGGGGCACCGCGCAGTTCATCCTGGAGAGCGCGGTGTTCCTCGTCATCGGGCTGCAGGTGAACACGATCGTCCGGGACGCGTGGGCGAGCGGGCTGGACCACCGCACCCTGATCGTCACGGCGCTCGCGGTCCTGGTGGCGGTGATACTGGCACGACCGGTCTGGATCTTCGGCTATGCCCTCCTCGAGCGGGTGATCGGGCGGTCGCCGGCGCCCGTGGCCCATTCGACCGTGGTCTCCTGGGCCGGGATGCGCGGGGTGGTGACCCTGGCCGCCGTGCTGCTGCTGCCCGCGAACACTCCGCAGCTGCCGGTATTGAAACTGCTGGCTCTGGTCGTCGTCGCGGGGACCCTGCTGCTCCAGGGCACCTCGCTGTCGTGGCTGGTCCGGCGGCTGCGGCTACGTGGGCCGAGCCGTGCCGAGGACGCGCTGCAGAAGGCGAACCTGCTGACCCAGGCGTCCAACGCGGGACTGGCCGCGCTGGACGCGGCGATCGGTCCGGATACCCCGGAGGAGGTCGTGCACTCACTGCGCGACCGGGTCACCTGGCGGACCAATGCCGCCTGGGAGCGGCTGGGCCGGCCGGAATCCGAGCTGGCGACCCCCACCGCCGAATACCGCCGGTTGCGGTTGGAGATGTTGCGCGCCGAACGGGAGACGGTGCTGCGGGTCCGCGACTCGGGCGGGGTGGACTACGAGATCCTCCAGCACGTACTGGCCCGGCTGGACCTCGAGGAGTCCATGATCGACCGGTTCGACGAAGGCGACGAGGAGGAGCGGGCCGAGCCGCTGGCGGTCCCCGGCGGCGCGGCCGAGGACTGCGCGCATCTGCGGGCAGCCCCGCTGGTGTGCGAATCCGACGGGCCGGATGTGTGCGCGCAGTGTGTGGCGGAGGGCCTGACCTGGGTACATCTGCGCATGTGCCTGACCTGCGGGAATATCGGCTGCTGTGATTCCTCCCCGGGTAACCACGCGGCCGGGCACTACACATCGACCGATCACCCGGTCATACGCAGTGTGGAGCCGGGCGAGGCGTGGCGCTGGTGCTACGTCGACGAACTCCTCGGCTGACCTCGATCGGCTGCTGCCGGCGCGCGGTATTCACCGGGTGCCGCGGGCGGGCCGGCCGCTGTCGGTGGCCTGCGGCAGTATGGGCGCCATGACGACGGCACCGGGCAGCACCATGGGCGGGGCCGGCGAAGTCGCCGGCGAACTACGGGAGCACGCGGAGGCGCTGCTGCGCGAGCTCGCGGGGCCGGGCGCCCGCTTGCGGGAGGACCAGTGGACCGCGATCGAAGCGCTCGTGGTCGGTAGACGACGGGCCCTGGTGGTGCAGCGCACCGGGTGGGGTAAATCCGCGGTCTATTTCATCGCGGCGAAGCTGCTGCGCGCGCAGGGTCGCGGGCCCACCGTCATCGTCTCGCCGTTGCTGGCCCTGATGCGCAACCAGGTCGCCTCGGCCCAGCGGGCCGGCGTGGTCGCGGCGACCATCAATTCCGGCAATGTCACCGAATGGGACGAGATCCATCAGCAGGTGGCGGCCGGTTCGGTGGATGTGCTGCTGGTCAGCCCCGAACGACTGAACAACCCCGATTTCCGGGACCAGGTGCTGCCCCGGCTCGCCGCCGACGCCGGGCTGGTGGTCATCGACGAAGCGCACTGCGTCTCCGACTGGGGCCACGATTTCCGCCCGGACTACCGCCGCATCCGCACGCTGATCGCCGACCTCGGCGCCGATGTACCGGTCCTGGCCACCACCGCCACGGCCAACGACCGGGTGGTGACCGATGTGGCCGGGCAGATCGGCACCGACACCCTGGTCCTGCGCGGGGACCTCGACCGTGCGTCGCTGCATCTGTCGGTGGTCCGTTTCGACGACGCGGTGGAACGCACCACGTGGCTCAGCGGTCAACTCGACCGGTTGCCGGGTTCCGGGATCGTCTACACCCTGACCGTGGCCGGCGCCCACGACCTCGCCGATGTGCTGAACTCACACGGCCACAAGGTCGCCGCCTACACCGGCCAGACCGACCCCACCGAACGGGAAGCGCTCGAGGCCGCCCTGTTGAACAACGAGGTCAAGGCGCTCATAGCCACCTCCGCGCTGGGTATGGGCTTCGACAAACCCGATCTGGGTTTCGTGGTCCACGTGGGTGCGCCGTCCTCGCCGATCTCCTACTACCAGCAGGTCGGCCGTGCCGGGCGCGCGACCGAACGCGCCGAGGTGGTCCTGCTGCCCGGCCCCGAGGACACCCGTATCTGGAGCTACTTCGCCTCGGTCGCCTTTCCCCGCGAGCATGTGGTCCGGTCGGTCCTCGAAGCGCTGGATCGGGAGCGTCCGCAGTCCACCGCCGCCCTGGAACCCCTGGTCGAACTGAACCGCTCCCGGCTCGACATGGTGCTGAAGGTGCTCGATGTGGACGGCGCGGTCCGCCGGGTGCGCGGCGGCTGGCTCGGCACCGGCGAGCCCTGGGCCTACGACGCCGACCGGTACGAACGGCTCGATGCCGCCCGCACGGCCGAACAGCAGGCCATGCTCGACTACCAGCGCACCACCGGCTGCCGGATGGAGTTCCTGCGCCGCCAGCTCGACGATCCGGCGCTACTGGCCGCCGCGCCGGGTACCGGCGCCTGCGGCCGCTGCGACAACTGCACCGGCGAGCATCGCGAGACCACCGTCGACACCGCGGCGGTGGCCGCCACCCGGGCCCGGCTCGACCGGCCCGGTATCGATCTCGCGCCGCGTAAACAGTGGCCGACCGGGATGGCGAAACTGGGTGTGCCGCTGTCCGGCAAGATCGCCGAGGGCGCCGAGACCGGGCGGGTGCTGGGCCGGCTGAATTCGCTGGGCTGGGGCCGGCGGCTGCGCCCGATCCTCGACGGCCCCGACGGCCCGGTTCCCGACGAGGTGGTCGACGCGTGCATTCCGGTACTGCGGGAATGGGGCTGGGCCGTCCGGCCCACCGCGGTACTGGCGCTGGAGTCCGAGACGCATCCGGTCCTCACCGGATCGCTGGCCGAACGCCTCGCCGGGATCGGCCGCCTGCGCCACCTGGGCACGCTGCGCATCCGTCCGGACCGGCCACCGGTCTCCGCCGTCAACTCGGCCCACCGGGTCGCCGCGCTGTACGACGGGTGGGAGGTCCCCGACCTCGGCGCGGCGGACGGTCCGATCCTGCTGGTGGACACCCTCACCGACACCGGCTGGACCTTCACCGTCGCGGCGTGGGCGCTACGCCGGGCGGGCGCCCCGGCGGTTCTTCCGTTCGCGCTGGCGACCCCGGCCTGACCGGTGCGTCCGCGGCGGCCGCCGACCGGGTTCGCCCCCTGGCGGTGGGCAGCCGGTCGAGCAGCGCGAACAGGCCGATCAGCACCACTGCCAGGACGACCACCAGGAGTGTGTTGGTCACCGCGGTCGCGTACCCCTTCCGGGTGACGGTCAGGAACGGATACGGGTACCAGTCGGTCACGGCGCCGTGGGCGAAGGTGTAGCCGATCCAGGCAACCGGCCAGACCAGTGCGGCGCCGATCGTGCGCCGATCGATCCGGGGCCGGGGCCCGAACACCAGCCATGCGGCCAGGCCGGCCCAGGGGGCGAGATAGTGGAAGCCCAGATTCGCCCACCACGCCGCGCCGGTCAGATGTACCTCGTCCGCGAGTACCAGGGTGAAGACGAGGCCGGTGATCACGACCCCCAGCAGGGAGTCCAGTCGCACCACCCGCCAGAGCCGCCCGTCCCGCGCCGGATTCAGAGCCAGCCCCGCCGAGGCGACCAGCAGGAACAGATTGCTCTGGATGGTGAAATAGCTGAACAGGCGGACAAGTTCCGTCCCGATACCGGCGTCCGGTTCCGCGCGTCCCGAGTTCGCGTCCGGGCCGCCGGTGAACAGCAGCGCCAACTGGGTCACCAATGCGGCCGCGATCACCAGTGCGATCACGAGATGACAGGCCCGGGCGGCCGAATCGGCCGCGGCGGCCCGGCCGGCCGGCCGAATATGCGCGTTCACACCGGTCCATCCTGCCGTCGCCGGCCGTGCCCGGGCCGGCGACACGCGACAGCGGGTGCGTATCCGGGCCCGGGTACGGCAGGATCGGTGCGGTGACCACATTGCCCGAGAAGGCCGCCGCATTCCTCGAACTCCATCGCCCCGGTGACCCGGTGATCCTGCCCACGGTATGGGACGCCTGGTCGGCGGATCTCGTCCAGCAGGCCGGTTTTCCGGCGCTCACGGTCGGCAGCCATCCGCTCGCCGATTCGCTCGGCAAATCCGATCACGAGGGTATGGCCTTCACCGATGTGCTCGGCCGCGTCCGGGAGATCACCTCCGCGGTGGATGTGCCGGTCTCGGTCGATCTCGAATCCGGTTACGGTGTCGAGCCGGCGGCGCTCATCGACGGGTTGTTGCAGGCCGGCGCGGTCGGCTTCAACCTCGAGGACACCGTGCACAAGGAAGGCGGGCGGCTGCGCGAACCGCAGGAGCACGCCGATCTCGTGGGCCGGTTGCGACAGGCGGCCGACGACAGCGGTGTGCACGTCGTCGTGAACGCCCGCACCGATCTGCTGCTCGCCCCCTCCGGTGATCCGGCCGAACTCGTCGGCCCGGCGATCGAACGGTTGCGGCTGGCGGCCGCGGCAGGGGCCGATGTGCTGTATCCGGTCGGCCGCTACGGGCCGGACGTGCTGGCCCGGCTGTGCGCCGAATTGCCGCTGCCGGTCAACGCGGTCACCCTGCCGGAGCAGGGAAACAAGGCCTATTTCGCGGAAGCCGGGGCGGCGCGCGTGAGTTTCGGGCCGTTCCTGCAGGCCGCGCTCGCGGTGGAGGCGAAACGACTGCTGGAACCCTGGAAGTGACTATCCGGCAGTGAACGGCGCGGGGCCCGGACCGGTCAGGATTCCGGGACGGGCTCCTCGTCGAGATCCACCGCGTCACGGTCGGCCCATTCGATCAGCTGCCGCAGATCGAATACCGCGTCGTCGATTCCCGCGTGCAGATCGCCGAGCCGGCGGTACCGGGCGGGCACGGTGGCCACGGTGAAATCTCGGGGATGGATATCGTCGATCTCGTCCCAGCCCACCGGGGTGGAGACAGTGGCCGCGGGATTGCCGCGGACCGAATACGCGGCGGCGATCGTATGGTCGCGCGCATTCTGGTTGTAGTCGATGAACAGTTGGGCCGGATCGCGGTCGCGCCGCCACCAAGTCGTCGTCACATCATCGGGAGCCCGGCGGCGAACCTCTTCGGCGAAGGCCAGGGCGGCGCGGCGCACCTGCTGGAACCCGTGCTCCGGCGCGATCCGCACATAGACGTGCAAACCCTTGCCGCCCGAAGTCTTCGGCCAGCCGACCGCGCCGATCTCGTCGAGCACCTCGCGGACCACCCCGGCCACCCGCTGCACCCGTGACCAGGGACAGTCCGGCATGGGGTCGAGATCGATCCGCCATTCGTCCGGACTTTCGGTATCGGTCCGGCGCGAATTCCACGGGTGGAACTCGACCGTGGACATCTGCACCGCCCAGATGACCTCCGCCAGGTCGCCGACACAGAGTTCATCGGCGTGCCGGCCGTAGCGCGGGAAGTACACCCGCACGGTCGACACCCAGTCCGGTGCGCCCGCGGGCAGTCGTTTCTGGTGCACTTTCCCGCCGGTCAGCCCCTTCGGGAAGCGGTGCAGCATGCAGGGCCGATCCCGCAGTGCGTTGACGATCCCGTCGCCCACGCTCAGGTAGTACTGCACCAGATCGAGTTTGGTCACGCCGGACTCCGGGAAGTAGACCCGGTCGGGGTTGGAGATACGCACCTCGCGTTCTCCGACTGTCAATTCCACCGCCGCGCCCGCGCCGCCAGCCATGCTCCGACCCTAGCCGCCGCACGCGGTTCGGGTTCGGTTGTCCGTGGCGCGTCGGTCGCGCGGCCGCGTTACGGGTACCGATATCTGTCCGCCGGTCGACGCCACGGTCCGGTTTCGGTGTGCTCAGTGGACGACGGGCTCCACCCAGCGGCGCAAAGCGTCGATGGTGGTTTCCGGGGAGGTGTTGAAGCACAACCGTATGCCGGGCACGAGCTCGACGACCACGTTCACCAGGCGTTCGAACAGCAGTGTGTGCTCGGCTGCCATGCGTACGCCCGCGCCGATCATCGCCACCCCGAACGACCGGCCCGCCGTGCATTCACGCAGCTTCGCTTCGGCCGCGTCCGGGTCCGCGGGTACCTGGCACGATACGAGGTCGAATCCGGCGTCACGGAGAGCCGTCTCACCCGCGGCGATCCGCGCGGTGAGGGTCGCCGCATCGATGTGCGGATAGCGGCTGTAGTCCACGGCACCGGGATCCAGGCCGATCGACAGTACGGTCGTCCCGCTCGAGTTCTGTCGTTCCATCGAATGGTCCTCCGATCTCAGATACACGAACAGTGCTGTACACAGTGTCAGCAGCGCGGTGACGATCGCCGCGGCCCTCACCATCGGGTAGTTCCGTTCCTGTCGAAGAACCCGCCGGTGGGCCCGTCGGGGCCGATCGATGCCAGACGGATGATGGCTTCGGCGCCTTCGGACACGGTCTGGAGGCCGGTGTGGCCGTTGAGGTCGGTGGCCGTGTAGCCGGGATCGACCGCATTGATATGGATATCGCCCAGTGCGCCGGCGTACATGGTGGTGAGCATGTTCAGGGCAGCCTTGGACGTCGAGTAGCCGAGCTCGGGTCGCACGAAGTCTTTCCATTGCGGATCGGTGACGGTCGTGATCGAGCCCATACCGCTGGAGACCATGACGATGCGCGGGTGGTCGGAAGCGCGTAGCAGGGGCAGGAAAGCGTGGGTCACCCGGATCGGGCCGAGGACATTGGTGTCCAACACCCGGCGCACCTCGTCGGCGCGGGTGTCGGCCGGAGGCGTGCCCTGCCCGCCGATCGCGGCATTGTTGACCAGCACGTCCAGGCGGCCCGTCTCGGCCCGGACCGCGGCCGCCGCGGCGGCCACGGATTCGTCGGAGGTCACGTCCAGCGTGACGAGACGAGCCCGCACGCCTCGCTCGGCCAGCTCCGCCACTGCGGCGGCACCGCGTGCGGGATCGCGAGCTCCGAGGAACACCTCCCAGCCCGCTCCGGCCAGCCGGCGGACGGTTTCCCGGCCGATTCCCTTGTTCGCGCCGGTTACCAGCGCGATCGTCGTTGTTGTCACGCTCGTAGTCTCGTGCCGCTCGCCTGTGGACTCCAGGGACGGCGAGGCATGGGAGAGCGGGTCCCACCCCCGCACCGCCGGCCTCCGGCACCATAGGACGGTGGACAGAGCTGAATTGGCCATGGTGCTGCGCACGGCGCGGTCACGCATCGAACCGGCCGAGGTGGGTTTCGCGGCGGGATCCCGCCGACAGGTGCCCGGGCTCCGGCGGGAGGAAATCGCGCAACTGGCGGGGCTCAGCGTCGATTACATCGTCCGGCTCGAGCAGGGGCGCGGCTCCAAACCTTCCGATCAGGTGCTCGGTGCCTTGGCGCGGGCGCTGCGGTTGAGCGACTCCGACCGTGATCTGATCTTCCGGCTCGCCGGGTCCGAGCCCCCCGGAGTCGGACGCATTCCCATGCTGGTCCGGCCGAGCGTCATGCGGCTGCTGGACCGCTTGGCGGGTCTGCCCGCGCTGGTGTTATCCGCCAAATCCGATGTGCTGGCCTGGAACCCACCGGCGGCAGCGCTGCTCGGTGACTGGTCCGCACTGCCGCCCGCGCAGCGAAACCTCATCTGGCAGCGGTTTCTCGGAGCCGGACCGGACCGGGTGGTCGAGACAGGAGAACAGTCCGGGGCCGACTGCGTCGGTTGTCTGCGTACGGCGCAGGCCAGATACCCCCAGGATCCGAGTCTCGCCGGGCTGATCGACGAACTCCGGTCCGGCAGCCCGCGGTTCGACGAGTTGTGGCGGGCCGGGCGCTCCGGACGGCTGCGTAGCCGCACCGCTTCGGTCGTCCATCCGGAGTTGGGCACCCTCACTCTGGACTGCGATGTTCTGTCGGTGCCGGAGGCAGATCAGACGGTCATCGTCTACTCGGCCGGGACCGGCACCGCTACCGCCTCGGCACTCGAACTGCTCCGTCTCCCCGGCCGCGCGTGATCCGGCCCCGGCGGGCGCAGCGCGGCGCGTTGTTCCGGGAACGAGGTACCGGGGAACTCCGATGCCGACGTGCCGGGCAAGCTACCCGAGCGTCGTATCGATGACCCGGCTCGGCGGAGGCGAGTCGGTGTCGGCGGACTCCGCGGCCGTCAGGCTGCCCAGCAGCGACAACGCGCGCTCGGACGGTGAACCGGGTTCCGCGTGGTAGACGATGAGCGTCTGCCCGGGTACACCGTTGACGGTGAAACTCTCGAAGGAGAGGGTCAGTTCGCCGACCATCTCGTGATGGAACCGTTTCGTCCCGGCCGTTTTGGTGCGCACATCGTGCCGGGCCCACAACTGCCGGAAATCCTCGCTCTTGAGCGACAGTTCGCCGACGAGTTCGGTCAATTGCGGATCGTCCAGATCGGTGCCCGCCGTCGCGCGCAGACTGGCGACCGTATCCGCGGCGATCGAGTTCCATTCGGGGTACACATCGCGCGCCCGGGGGTCGAGGAAGACCATCCGCACCTGGTTGATACCGGGGACCGAGCACGCGTTCACCGCGACGGCCAGCGGGTTGGCCGCCAGGACGTCGAGGCTGCGCCCCAGCACGAGGGCCGGCGTCCGCTCCCACAGATTCATGAGCCGCAGCAGTCCGGGCGCCACGCGTTCGGGCCGGCGGGGTCGCTTCGGCCGGGCCGGCGCCGGGCGGGCCAGCTCCCGCAGATGCGCGGTGCCTTCCTCGTCCAGCGCGAAGACCCGGGCCAGGGCGCTGACCACCTGCTCCGAGGGATGTTTGTCCCGGCCCTGTTCGAGCCGGATGTAGTAGTCCGCACTCACCCCGGCCAATAACGCGATCTCCTCCCGCCGCAGTCCGGCGACCCGCCGCTGCCCGCCGCCGGGCAACCCGAAGTCCTCCGGCCGGACCAGTTCACGACGGGCTCGCAGGAACGCGCCCAGGCGGTTGTCCGAATGCATGTGTTCCAGGGTAGGGCGGGCCCTACCCGGCCGGGTGGCCCTGTGACTACCAGGAAGTGCGCGACCTGGCAGCCCGCCCGGCCCGGAGCGAGGGTCGAAGCATGACGAACAACGTGAATTCGAACGGACGGGTGGCCGTGGTCACCGGAGCTTCCAGCGGAATCGGTGCCGCGACCGCGCGCCGGCTCGCCGCGGAGGGCGCGCGGGTCGCGGTGCTGGGCCGCCGCAAGGAACGCATCGAAGAACTGGCCGCCGAACTCGGGGGCGGCGCGATCGCGGTGGTCGCCGATGTGACCGACCGCGATTCGGTCCGCGATGCCGCCGCCACGGTGCGGGCGGCGCTGGGGCCGGTCGATCTGGTGGTGGCGAATGCGGGTGTGATGCTCGGCGCGCCCTTCGAAGCCGCCGAGGTCGACGAGTGGGATCAGATGGTCGGGACCAATGTGACCGGCCTGCTGCACACCGCGCGGGCCTTCATCGATGATCTGCTCGCGGCCGCCGGTGCCGGCAACCGGGCCGATCTGGTGCTGGTGGGGTCGGTCGGTGGGCACGCCGTATTCCCCGAGTACGCCGTGTACACCGCGACCAAGGCCGCGGTGGCGCATCTGACCCGCAACCTGCGCGCCGAATTCGGTCCCCGGGGAGTCCGGGTGAAGAACGTCGAACCCGGTTTCGTGGCCACCGAACTCGGCGCGGGTATGCGCGGGGAGAAGCAACAGGCCCAGCTGTCGGAGTGGCGTACGGCTTTCACGATCCTGGAGCCGGAGGATATCGCGGACGCGATCGCGTTCGCCACCTCGGTGCCGGCGCGGCTGAATGTGGCCGAGCTGATCCTGGTGCCCACGCAGCAGGGCTGATTTCCCGGCGAAAGGCCCCGTTCCCGCGCAGTGCCGAGCGGGAGCGGGGCCGGCGAACGGGCTCAGCGCGCCGTCGGGACGAGCGACCGCTCGGCGCCGCGGTCCCCGCCCACCGCGGGCAGAACTCCGCCCACCCAGACGGCGAGGGTGAAATACACGATCTGTTCCGGGATCCGGAACCACAGCGGCGTGGCCGCTTCTCCGTTGAGCGGAATGTCGTTCAGCGCGGCATGGATATTTGCCGGGATCATGATCACGAGCAGCGCCGCGAGACCCAGGCCGGCCCAGCGGCGGGTGACGGTCACTACCAAACCCACGGCACCTGCCAGTTCCAGGACGCCCGTGGCGTAGACCGCGAAATCCGCGAACGGGACGAACGGGGGAACCATCGCCGTCAGGTCGTCGTGGCTGGGCATCACGGTGACCGAGTCGGGTACGAAATGCGCCAGTCCGGTCATGGTGAACAGGAACGCCAGTCCGTGGGCGGCGCTGACCCGCCAGGTGGCGAAGCGCTGGACGCCGATCCGGCCGAGTAGCCGCAGGACCAGCGTGGGGACCACGAACAGCATCAGGGTGTCGAACATGAGGTTCCTCCGAGGCAGGAGTCGGTTGTCCGGTCGCGCGGCGCCGACGTCTTGTGGTTATCGACTGATAACAAATTAAGATTATGCATCGGATGATAACTAGTCAATACGCGGCTCGGCCGTGGTGCGAACAGTCCTCCGGCGGCTTTGTCGGCCCACTCTCCGTCGGTTGGGCACTCGGTTCGCTGGGCGGCGTAATGGTCGGTGAACCTCGGGTGTGCGAGGGTGCGGGGCAGCGCGCGGTACCGGCCCGGACCGCCGCACCCGCCGACCGGCCCGGAGAAGTGTGCATGACCTCTCGACTCGAACGACCCACCACGGCGCAGTCGCCACCGCCGGACGACGGTGCCGCACGGCGGACCCTGGACGGCCGTGCCGCACAGGAGCGACAGAACGACGGCGCTGCGCGGGAGAGGCCGGGCGGCACGCGGTACCGGCAGCGGGAGTTGCGGCGCACAGCGCTCGCCACGCTGCTCGCGGCCGTGATCACCCCGGTTGCGGTCGGTATCGCGGCCAACGGCGCGGCGACCAGCGGCCGCTGGTGGGACTCCACGGACCGCTGGCTCTCACCCGCACAGTCGCTGCTCGGGGCGGCATTGTTACTGATGGTCGTCGGACTGGCGGCGTACGAACCGGCGGCGGCGGTAATCGCCGGGCTGGTGTGGGGCGCGCTGCCCGCCGCCGTCCAGATCGCCGCGCCGGGACAGACCTATCGGTTGATCTCGTCGCTGCCCGGCCTGCCCGCCGACCTCGCCCGTGCGCTGCACACCTGGTTGTCGAGCGGGGTGGTGCTGTCGATCGGTGTCCTGTTGGCCGGTGCCGGAATCGCCGTCGCGCTATGTCGGCGCAGACTGCCCGGCTGAGGGCCGCCGATGACCTCCCGCCGCACGATTACCCGGGTGGCGCCGGTGGCGGAGCGGCCGCGGGATCGTTGGCGCGCACTGTCCGGACCGCCGCCGCGTCCGGGCGGAGCAGTGCACGATTATCCGCGCGCGATATACGAACCGCCGCCGCGTCCGGTATGCCGGGCGACCGGAAACCGCCCGGCAAACCGGCACCGCGGATCGGATCCGCACTCACCGCGATCTCAGCCCTTCACACACAGCACCTGACGCAGCGTCGCCACCACATCGACCAGATCGCGCTGGGCGTCGATCACCTCGTCGATGTTCTTGTACGCGGCCGGGATCTCGTCCACCACGCCCGCGTCCTTCCGCGACTCCACCCCCTCGGTCTGGGCGATCAGATCCGCGACGCTGAACTGCCGCTTGGCCGCGTTACGGCTCATCCGGCGGCCCGCGCCGTGGGACGCGGACTGGAACGAATCCGGATTGCCCTTACCACGCACCACATAGGACCGCGTACCCATCGAGCCCGGAATGAGCGCCATATCGCCCGCTCCGGCCCGTACCGCACCCTTCCGGGTCACCAGCATCGGCACACCGTCGATCGTCTCCTCCGCCACATAGTTGTGGTGACAACTGATGGGGGTATCGAACCGGACCTCCCGGGTCGGGAACTGCTTGCGCACCGCCTCGCACACCAGCGCCAGCATCACCGCGCGGTTGCGTGCCGCGTACTCCTGGGCCCAGGTCAGGTCGTGGCGGTAGGCGGCCATTTCCGGGGTGTTCGCCAGGAACACCGCCAGATCGCGATCGACCAGGTTCTGGTTGTGCGGCAGTTTGCGCGCCACCGCCATATGCCGTTCGGCCAGTTCCTTGCCGATATTGCGGCTCCCCGAATGCAGCAGGATCCAGACCTGATCGTCCTGGTCCAGGCACACCTCGATGAAATGGTTGCCGCCGCCGAGCGAACCCATCTGCTTGTGCGCCTTGGACTCTCGCGACGCCACGGCATCGTCGAGGTCTCCGAACGCCGACCAGAACCGGTCCCAGCCGGTGCGCAGGGGCGCCGTGGCGACTCCGGACGGGCCGGGCGCCAGCTTGTTCACCGGCACCGGGTGCTGGTGGGCGGCGAAACCGACCGGTACCGCCGCCTCGATCGCCGACCGCAGCGCGCGCAGATCGTCGGGGAGGTCGGCGGCGGTGAGATCGGTGCGGACGCTCTCCATCCCGCAACCGATGTCCACGCCCACCGCGGCCGGGGCGACCGCGTCGCGCATGGCGATCACCGAACCGACCGTGGCGCCTTTCCCGAGGTGCACATCCGGCATGACCCGGACGCCGTGGACCCATTCCAGCCGGGCGATATTGCGCAGCTGTTGCAGCGCCGCCGCCTCGATATCGTGCTCGTGGGCCCACATCAACGTCCGTGCCCGGGCGCCGGACAGCTCGACGGGAAACATCGTCTCGTTCCTTCCCTCCGGGGCGGACCGATATCCGCCGCCGTAATTCCACGGTAGGCCGCCGGCTACGGGGAGGCGATCGATTTTCCGAGTGGGTGTGGGTGGGGCGTCCGGGCCCGCGGCGTGCGCCGACGGCGACGGGGGCGGCGACGTCTCACGGAGGGGGGTCGCCCGGCCCGGCGGACAGGGCGGCTTCGATATCGGCGCGCGACGGAATGGCGGCGCTGGCGCCCAGCACGGTGGTGGCCAGGGCACCCGCGGCGCAGGCGAACCGCAGAGCCTCGGCCGGGCCCCGCGACCAGCGGACGGCCAGGGCTCCGGCGAAGGTGTCACCCGCGCCGGTGGTGTCGACGACATCGACCGCCGGCCCGGCGACGGAGGTCTGCGTACCGTCCGGCCCGCGGTGGCGCGCACCGTCCGCGCCGAGCGTGACCACCAGATGCGGCACCCGGTCGAGCGTGCCGCCCAGGTCCTCGGCCTCGCCCCGGTTCACCACCGCCACATCCACCCGGCTCCACAACTCCGCCGGAAGACGCTGCGCCGGAGAGGGGTTCAGTATCACGGTGGTGCCGTTGTCCCGGGCGTGCCGCACCGCTTCCTCGATGGTCGGGATCGGGACCTCGAGCTGGCACAGCAGGATATCGGCCGCGGCGACGGCGGCGAGATCGCCGGCGCGCAGGCCGCGCAACTCGGCATTGGCACCGCCCACCACGATGATCGAGTTCTCGCCCCCGGCGTCGACCACGATCGAGGCGATACCGCTGGGGCCCTCGATGGTGCGCAACCCGGTGGTGTCGACCCCGGCCCCGGTCAGCACCGCGCGCAGTCGCGGCGCGAAGACATCGGTGCCGATCGCGCCGAGGAACATCACCTGCCCACCCGCCCGGCTCGCCGCGACCGCCTGGTTGGCGCCCTTCCCGCCGGGCACCATCGTGAAGCCGCGGCCCAGGACCGTTTCGCCGGGTGCGGGCCGGTGATCGGTGGTGGTCACCAGATCCATGTTGATACTGCCGAGTACAGCGATCAGCGGAGTGGTCACGGGGAGAACCTAGCGCGGTGAGCGTCGAGATAACCGATTTTCCCGGTGCGTAGGCTATAAGCCATGACGGTAGAGACCACCGCTGATTTCGATATGCGTGCGGCCGTGCACGAGGCCGCCCGCCGGGCGCGGGTCGCTTCCCGGGTCCTCGCCCAGCTCACCACCGACCGGAAGAACGAGGCGCTGCACGCCGCCGCGGACGCGCTGCTCGCCGCCGCCGGCACCGTGCTGGAGGCCAACGGCGAAGACCTGGTCGCGGCGAAAGCGGCCGGCACCGAGGACTCGCTGCTCGACCGGCTGCGGCTGACCAAGGACCGGATCGACGGTATCGCCTCGGGGTTGCGCCAGGTGGCCGGACTACCGGATCCGGTGGGTGTCGTGGAGCGCGGGTCGACGCTGCCGAACGGACTCGAGATCCGCCAGATCCGGGTGCCCCTCGGCGTGGTCGGCATGGTCTACGAGGCGCGGCCGAATGTCACCGTCGACGCGTTCGGGCTGGCGCTGAAGTCCGGGAACGCGGCGCTGCTGCGCGGCTCGTCGTCGGCGGCGCGGTCGAACGCGGCGCTGGTCGCCGTGCTGCGGGACGCGCTGAGCGGGGTCGGCATCCCGGCCGACGCGGTCCAGCTGCTGCCGAGTTCGGATCGTTCCAGCGTGACCCACTTGATCCAGGCCCGGGGCCTGGTGGACGTGGTCATCCCACGCGGTGGCGCGGGCCTGATCAACGCGGTGGTGCGCGACGCCAAGGTCCCGACCATCGAAACGGGTACCGGCAACTGCCACGTCTACGTGCACTCCGGTGCCGATCTGGATATGGCCGAAGAGATCCTGATCAACGCCAAGACCCGCCGCCCCAGCGTGTGCAATGCGGCCGAGACGGTGCTGATCGACGCGGCCATCGCGGAGACGGCACTGCCGCGGCTCAGCAAGGCGCTCGCCGACAAGGGCGTCACCTTGCACGGCGATCTCGACGGGATGGTCCCGGCCACCGACAAGGACTGGGGCGAGGAGTACCTGACCCTCGATATCGCGGTGAAGGTCGTCGACGACCTGGACACCGCGATCGAACACATCAACACCTGGGGCACCGGGCACACCGAGGCCATCGTCACCGGTGAACTGGCCGCGGCCGACGAATTCTCGCGCCGGGTGGACGCGGCGGCGGTCATGGTGAACGCCTCCACGGCCTTCACCGACGGCGAACAGTTCGGTTTCGGCGCCGAGATCGGCATCTCCACGCAGAAACTGCACGCCCGCGGTCCGATGGGGCTGCCGGAACTCACCTCCTCGAAGTGGGTTGTGCGGGGTTCGGGGCAGATCCGTCCCGCCTGACGACGCGTGGTCCCCGCTGTCGGCGGGGCGTTCCGGGCCGGCGCCGGCCCCGCCGCTCGGTCGGCCGGCGCTGTCGTTCCGCACGTGGGCCGTCGCGGTCCGCGGGGTCGATCATCGGCCTGGCGGCCCGGTGGTACCCGTCTCTTGGCCCCGGGGGACGACGCCGGGCGCGTGACCGCCCGGTAGCGTGGGTGGAGAGTTCGACGGAAGGACGGCCCGATGGAGCCCGCGAGTACCCCCACCCCGCCGGTTCAGGAGCCGATCTTCGCATCGGTCGAGGATGTGGTGCACCGCCTCGCCGAGACCGGATACCTGGCCGACAAGGCCACCGCGACCTCGGTCTTCCTGGCCGACCGGCTCGGTAAACCACTACTCATCGAAGGTCCGGCGGGTGTCGGCAAAACGGAGCTGGCGCGGGCCGTGGCACAGACGGCGAACGCCGGACTGGTGCGGTTGCAGTGCTACGAGGGCGTGGATGAGGCGCGGGCGCTCTACGAATGGAACCACGCCAAACAGATCCTGCGGATCCAGGCATCCAGCGGAAACGACTGGGCCGAGACCGAATCCGATGTGTTCACCGAGGAATTCCTGCTGTCCCGGCCCCTGCTCACCGCGATCCGGCGTACGGACCCGACGGTGCTGCTCATCGACGAGACCGATAAAGCCGATGTGGAGATCGAGGGCCTGCTGCTCGAGGTACTGAGCGATTTCGCGGTGACCGTGCCGGAGCTCGGCACCATCACCGCGACCCGGACCCCGTTCGTGGTTCTCACCTCCAACGCCACCCGTGAACTGTCCGAGGCGCTCAAGCGGCGCTGCCTCTATCTGCACCTGGACTTCCCGGACGAGGATCTCGAACGGCGGATCCTCGCGAGCCGGGTCCCGGAACTACCCCAGGCGGTGGCCACCCAGCTGGTGCGGATCGTGCACGTGCTGCGCGGAATGCAGTTGAAGAAACTGCCCTCGGTCGCCGAATCCATCGATTGGGCCCGCACCCTGCTCGCACTCGGGCACACCGAACTCGACGACGCCACCGTCCGGGAAACGCTGGGCGTGGTGCTCAAACACCGCAGCGACCACCAGCGGGCGCTGGCCGATCTGAAACCGGCCTGACCGTGGTGGCCACCGACGACCTGCCCCTCGCCCCGCACGGTCTACCTGGGCACCTGGTCGGTTTCGTGGAGGCGCTGCGGGCGCGGGGGATTCCCGTGGGCCCGTCGGAGACGGTGGACGCGGGCCGGGTGCTGTCGGTGCTGGACCTGCTGGACCGGGAGTCGGTTCGCGAGGGACTGGCCTGCGCCCTGTTGCGGCGCACCACCCATCGCGGCACCTACGACGGACTCTTCGACCTGTGGTTCCCGGTGGCCATCGGGGACCGCGCGGCTGCCGCGGAGGCCGAGATCCCGTACCGCGACGACGGAGAGGTCGATATTCCCGCACTGCGGCGCATGCTGGCCGAGATGCTCGCCGACGAGGATTCGGGACAGCAACAGGCGCTGATGGCCGCTCAGCTGGTCGAACAGCTGGGGCAGTACCGGTCGGCGCGGGGCGCGTCCTTCTCGTCGTATCAGGCGTTGAAGGAGGTGCAGCCGCAGACGCTGCTCGCGCAGATCCTGGCCGCCATGGCCACGCCCGGTATGAGCGATTTCGATACCGAGATCGCGCGCCGGGCCGCCCGCTCCCGTATCGAGAAGTTCCGGCGCACCGTGGAAGCCGAGACCCGGCGGCGGGTGGCCGAACGCATCGGTAAGGAACGGGTCGCCTCCTACGGGGTCCCGCGGCAGGCCGAAGAAGTGGATTTCCTGCGGGCTTCGCAGGCAGAGCTGGCCGAACTGCGGCGCAGCACGCAGCGGCTGGCCCGGATCCTGGCATCGCGGCTGGCGGTGCGGCGCCGGCACGCCAAACGCGGCGAGATCGATCTACGCAAAACCCTGCGCAAATCCATGTCCACCGGCGGGGTACCGATCGATCTGGTGAACCGCAAACCCCGGCCCGGCCGCCCTGAGCTGGTCCTGCTCTGCGATGTGTCGGGCTCGGTCGCCGGTTTCAGCAATTTCACGCTGCTCCTGGTGAGCGCGTTGCGTGAGCAGTTCTCGAAGGTCCGGATCTTCGCCTTCGTCGATCACACCGACGAGGTGACCAGGTTCTTCGATCCGCACACCCAGCTCGACGAAGCCATGCAGCGGATCTTCGCCGAGGCCGATATCGTCGGCTTCAACGGCCACTCCGACTACGGCAGCGCGCTGACGAGCTTCGCCGAAGCGTTCCCGGACGCCGTCACCAGCCGCAGTTCCCTGCTGATCCTGGGTGATGCCCGCACCAACTACCGCGACCCCGAACTGCCGACCCTGCGTGAGCTGGTCGAGGTCGCCAAGCACGCGCACTGGCTGAACCCGGAACCACGCACCAACTGGGGATCCGGGGATTCGGCCGCCGACCGGTACCAGCAGGTCATCGAAATGCACGAATGCCGGTCGGCGGCGCAGCTCACGGCTGTGGTCTCCCGGTTGCTACCGGTCTGATATGCCTCCGCCGGCGCTTCGGCCACCGCGGACCGCAAGCGCCCCCACAGACGAAGGCCGATCGGTCGGGAGGGGCCGGTGGCCGACCCGTTAAGCTCGACACTCATGCACGGAACGGGCCGGGGTGGACGCAAGCTGGGTGTGATGGGCGGCACCTTCGACCCCATCCACCACGGACACCTGGTCGCGGCCAGTGAAGTCGCGCACCGGTTCGACCTCGACGAGGTGATCTTCGTCCCCACCGGGCAACCCTGGCAGAAGACCGATCGCCAGGTCAGCCCCGCCGAGGACCGGTACCTCATGACGGTGATCGCCACCGCCTCCAACCCGCGGTTCTCGGTGAGCCGGGCGGATGTGGAGCGGAGCAAGGTGACCTACACCGTCGACACCCTGCGTGATCTGCACGCCCAGCACCCGGGCGCGGAACTGTTCTTCATCACCGGGGCCGACGCGCTGGCCAGCATCCTCACCTGGCAGGATTGGGCCGAACTGTTCGAGCTGGCGAAATTCGTGGGGGTCAGCCGGCCGGGGTACGAGCTGAACATCGACCATCTCGCCGACCATCTGCGAGGTTTGCCCGACGACGCGGTCACCATGATCGAGATCCCCGCGCTGGCCATCTCGTCGAGCGAATGCCGCCGTCGCGCGGCCGAGGGGCGGCCGGTCTGGTATCTCGTACCGGACGGGGTCGTGCAGTACATATCGAAGCGGCATCTCTACGTGCCCGCTCGAGCGGAAGGTGATGGAAACGTGAACGAGGTGCTGGCATGAGCGGGGTACGCCCGGCGGCGGAAGCCTGCGTGACCACGGAGGCCGTGCGGCGCCCGTGCCCGGAGGTGACAGCGTGAGCGCGACGGAAGAGGCGGTGCGGATGGCGACCGTCGCCGCCCTGGCCGCGGACGAGAAGCTGGCCGCCGATGTGGTCGTGCTGGACGTCTCCGAACAACTCGTGATCACGGACTGCTTCGTGATCGCTTCGGCGCCGAACGAGCGCCAGGTCAATGCCATCGTCGATAATGTCGAAGAGAAACTGCGCGCGGCCGGACACAAACCGGTACGCCGGGAAGGGACCCGCGAGGGCCGTTGGGCGCTCTTGGACTACGTCGACGTGGTGGTGCATATCCAGCACAACGACGAACGTAATTTCTATGCGCTGGAACGGTTGTGGAAAGACTGCCCCATCGTTCCGGTCGAGGGGATCGGCGCGCCACCGGCCGCCGGAGACGAAAGTGCTGGAGAAACCGAGTGAGACAGAAAACCGGTGTGCGCACCCTGATCCTGTTGCGCCACGGGCAAACCGAATGGAACGCAAGCGACCGGATGCAGGGGCAGATCGACACCGATCTCACCGATCTGGGACGACGGCAGGCGAAAGAGGCGGCGCGGGAACTGGTGTCCCACAAGGCCGTCGGCTTGATCTCCTCCGATCTGCGACGCGCCTACGACACCGCGCTGGCGCTGTCGGAGCATTCCGGACTCGAAGTGGTCCGGGAGCCGCGGCTCCGGGAGACCCACCTCGGTGACTGGCAGGGGATGGGGGATGTCGAGGTCGATTCCCTCTATCCCGGTGCCCGGCTGGAGTGGCGGATGGACCCCACCTTCACCCCGCCCGGTGGGGAATCGAAGCTGGAGGTCGGTGCCCGCGCACTGCCGGTCGTGCAGGAGTTGTTCGACGAGCGGCAGGATTGGCCCGGCGCCACTATGATTCTCGTGGCGCACGGCGGGCTGATCGCCGCGCTCACGGCCGCGTTGCTCGATCTGCCGCCTCGGAACTGGCCGGCCCTCGGTGGCCTGGCCAATGCCAGCTGGGTGCAGCTGAGCAGCCACGGCCCGAGCCCGGACAGGCCCGGCTGGCGTCTCGATGTGTGGAACGCAGCGGCGAAAGTAGCACCCGATGTCATCTGAAGACCTGAACCGCCAGATACCGGACGAACTGTTCCGGAAGGTATCCGCGAAACCGGAGCGCGCGCTACCCGACGCCCTGTTCGGCCCGGCGCCCGAACGGGAGGCGGACGGGACCGCCGACGACACCGATGCCGCCGAGGACGGCGACGTCCGGAAGGCAGTCTGACCCCCAGGAGGATTCCGCAGTGACTTCCACGTCGGCGGGTACGCATATGCCCGATCCGGGTAGCGAACCGGAGAACACCGGCCCGGACACGGGTTCTGTCACGGAGATGGATCCCGCGCCACGGATCGCGCCGGACGTGGAGGTCACAACGGATCCCGCGGTCCCCACCGGGTCCCCGGATCCCGGCGCCCCGCGACCGGTACTGCTGGTGATCGCCGATTCGCTGTCCTATTTCGGGCCCAAAGGGGGTCTGCCGGCCGATCATCCCCGTATCTGGCCGAACCTGGTGGCGGCCGAACTCGATTGGGATGTCGAACTCGTCGCCCGGATCGGCTGGACCTGCCGGGACGCCTACTGGGCGCTGATCGGTGACCCGCGGGTCTGGGCTGCCGTCCCGCGAGCCGGTGCCGTGGTCTTCGCGGTGGGCGGCATGGATTCGCTGCCCTCGCCGTTGCCCACCGCACTACGGGAAATGATCCGCTATGTGCGGCCGTCGGGTCTGCGCCGGGTGGTGCGCTCGGCGTACCAGTGGATTCAGCCCCGGGCCGCGAAACTCGGCCGCCCGGTGGCCCTTCCGCCCGAGGTGAGCGTGGACTATCTGGAGCAGTGCCGGACGGCGCTGGACCAGCTCCGGCCCGAGCTGCCCGTGGTCGCGGTGCTGCCGTCGGTGCACGACTGCGCGGCCTACGGCCGGGTGCACAGCGGCCGCGAACCGGCGGTGCGTGTCCTCCAGGCCTGGTCGCGACGGTGCGGCGTCCCGCTGGTGGATCTGAAGGCGGCGGTCCACGACAACATCTACTCCGGCGAGGCCAACCCCGACGGGATCCACTGGGGCTGGGACGGGCACACCGAGGTCGCCAAGGCGATGGTGAAAACGCTGCAAGAGGTCCGGTGAGACGTGGCGGTCGTGGTCGTCACCGATTCGTCCGCCAGCCTGCCCGCGGCGTTGATCGGCGAGCTGGGTATCGAGGTGGTGCCCCTGCACGTGCTGGTGGGGGATACGCAGATCCGGGAGGGCGTCGACGAGTTCGCCGTCGACTACACCGCCGATGACGTCACCACGTCGGCGCCGTCGCCGGGTGAACTGCGCGACGCCTATACCGAGGCGCTGCGGCGCAGCCGCGGCGACGGTGTGGTCGCGGTGCATCTGTCCCGGCAGCTCTCGGCGACCTGGGAGGCGGGCCGGCAGGCCGTCCGCGATATGGACGCTGCGGAGTCGGTGCTGCTGGTGGATTCGCTCGGCGCGGGTCTGGCGACCGGTTTCCCGGTACTGGCCGGCGCGCGGTGCGCGGCCGCCGGCGGTACGCTCGCGGCCGTGTACGAGGCCGCGGTCCGGGCGGCGGCGGGTTCCCGCACGTTCTTCGTGGTGAATCGCACCGAGCAACTGCGTCGCGGGGGACGGCTCAGTACGGCAGCGAGTTTCTTCGGCAGCGAGCTGGTCAGCAAACCGGTATTGCAACTGGTGGAGGGGCGGCTGGAGTTACGGGACAAGGTGCGTACCCGGTCGAAGGCGTTCGCGAAGCTGGTCGCGGCCGCCGAGGAGGCTGCCGGGGCGGGGCCGGCCGCGGTGGGGGTGCAGCATCTGGCCGCCGTCGAGGCCGCCGAGACGGTGATGAGCCAACTGCGCGAACGTCTTCCGCAGGTCACCGAGGTTCACATCGCCGAATTCGGGCCGGCACTGGCCGTCCATCTGGGGGTCGGGGCGGTCGGGGTCCTGGTACTCCCCGGCGGGTGCGGCTGACCGGCCACGGTAACCACGGCCACCGTTCATCCACAGGCCGAAGTTGTCCACAGGTCTATCGAAATCTCAGGTGGGCCCAGGTTTCCGATGATCGGCCGGGCCTAGCGTCGCGGGCATGGCACCACACGACGAGCGTGAACGGGTACGCAGACAATTGGGCGGCCACCTCGGTGAGTTACCGCGGGACGACCCGGAGGGCCGGGCGCATCCGTGGCCGGACTCCACGCTCGCCGAAGCCGATGCGGTACGCACCCCTCGATGGCTGGACGACGAACCCGCCCCGCCCGGCCGGTGGGACCGCCTGATCCCCGATCGATTCCGAGGCGCACGCCTGGACACCGGGCGGCGCGGGGTGGCGGCCATGGCGGGTATCGGCCTGCTCGCCGGGCTGCTCACGGTCGTGATGGTTCTGTGGGACCGTCCGGTCGCACAATCGGTTCCCCCGCTGCCCGCGGTTGCGCCGGCCGCGCTGCCGGTGGATTCCCCGGAAGCCGCGCCGGCGCCTCGCCCGGCGGAGCCGGCGCCGACCGGAGCACAGCCCGCCGAACTGGTGGTGAGTGTGGTGGGTCTGGTGAACCGGGCAGGCCTGGTGCGGCTGCCACCCGGCGCCAGGGTCGCCGACGCGATCTCGGCGGCGGGCGGTGCGCTGAACGGCGCGGACCTGGCAGGACTGAACCTGGCCCAGCGGCTGGCCGACGGCGACCAGGTCCGGGTGGGCCCCGGCGAACCCGGCGGGGCGCTGCCGGGCAGCGCGACGATCAGCGGCGGTTCGGCGGGGTCCCCGCCCGCCGCCGGTACGAACGGTGGTGGGGCCGGAGCCGGTACACCGGTGGATCTGAACGCCGCCACCGAAACCGAACTCGACGCACTGCCCGGAGTCGGGCCGGTGACCGCGAAGGCGATCATCGCCTGGCGCCAAACCAACGGACGGTTCACCGATGTGGAGCAGTTGGCCGAGGTGGACGGTATCGGTCCGGCCCGGCTGGCGCGGCTGCGCGAACTGGTGACCGTATGAGGGCGCTGTCCGTGCGGGCGCGTGGCGAGGGCATCGAACCGGTGCCGGATTCCGACCCGGGTGGCGGCGCGATCCCGAAGCAGAGTCGGCGTTACGCGCGGGTGGTTCGCGGTCGGCGAACCGGTCCCGGCCTGGGGTGCGGCGCCCGGTCCGGGCGGTGGAGTCGCACCCGGGAAACGGGCGCGGTTCGCACGGTAGGGGCTGCCCTCATCGACGACTTCACCGGGCGCCCTGTTGTCCGCGGGCGAGGCCGGCGGTTGCTCTGGCAGATCGTGCGGATATTCGGACAGGTGTGCCGGTGAGGGCGACGGCGGACACCGCACTCCGGCAGCGAGGAACGGAAGCCGAAGGTGACGCGGCGGGCCCGGAGACGGTGCTGGACGCGCGGTTGCTACCGGCCGCGCTGACCTGCTGGCTCGTCACCCTCCTCGCGGTCGGCGCCGGCTGGGTCACCGGGGTGTGCGTCGCGCTCGCGCTGGCCGTGCTCGCCCTGATGTCCTGGGCACTGCTGTGGACCGGGATCGCCCACCGCAGCGAACGCCGCCGTGTCGTGGCGACCGTGGTGCTGGGTGCCGCGCTGATCGGTTCGGCGTTCGCCTGCGCCGGCGCGTGGCGGGAGCACCGGGTCGGTGCTCATCCGCTGCGCTCGGTGCCGGCCGCGGCGACGGTCGAGGTGGTGATGGTGCCGGGGGATGACCCGAAACCGGTACGTAGCAGTGGGTCCGGGCGCGGTCGGCTCTGGGTGGTGCGCGGCGAACTCCGGCAGTTCCGCTATCGCGACCAGGTGGTACGCGGCGGTGGTGCGGTGGTCGTGCTGGCTGCGGGGCCGGGCTGGGCGGAACTACTGCCGGGGCAGCCGATCGAATTCCGGGCTCGGCCCGCGCCCCCGCGCAATCACGATCTGACGGTGTCCACCCTGCGGCCGGTGGACGAACCGGCCATCGCGGGCCCGCTGCCGTGGTGGCAGGGGGCCGCCGACTCGGTGCGTTCGGATCTGGTCGCGGCAGCCGGCCGGGCACTCGCACCGGATGCGGCGGGACTGTTGCCCGCGCTCGTCGCCGGAGACACCTCGGCGCTGAGCGACCGGGTGCACGACGACTTCGTCGCCGCGGGCCTCCAGCACCTGACGGTTGTCAGCGGTGCGAACTTCTCGATCCTGCTCACCGCGGTGCTCGCCACCACCCGCCTGCTCACCCTCGGCCCGCGTCTGTCGCTGCTCTGTGCCGCGGTGGCGCTGGTGTCGTTCGTGATCATCGCCCGGCCCGACCCCAGCGTGCTACGTGCCGCGGCGATGGGATCGGTGACGCTACTGGCCTTGCTGACCGGCCGCCGCAAACAAGCCCTGCCCGCGCTCTGTGCCGCGGTGATCGCCCTGCTGGCGCTGCAGCCCGCGCTCGCCGTTGAGGCCGGGTTCGCGCTCTCGGTTCTCGCGACCGGTGCTCTACTTCTACTCGCCCCCAGCTGGGCCGATCATCTGCGGGCCCGCGGCTGGTGGCGACTACCCGCCGAACTGGTCGCGGTGGCGGCCGCGGCCTTTGTTGTCACCACACCGCTCACCATCGCGATATCGGGGCAGCTCAGCCTGGTGGCCGTGGCCGCCAATATTCTCGTGGCTCCGGTGATCGCCCCGATCACCATCGGCGGAGCCCTGGCGGCCGTGGTGGCCACCTGCTGGGGCGCCCTCGCTCACCTCGTCCTGTGCCCGATCGGGCCGCCGATGTGGTGGCTGCTCACCGTGGCGACCGAGGCGGCCGCCGTACCGGGCGCGGTCGTCACGGTCCCCGGCGGTACACCGAGCGGCCTGCTCGCCGCCGTGGTCGTCGCCGGTGGAATCGCGGCCCTGCGGTGGGCCCGTATCCGGCGTGTGCTGTCGGCCGTATCCCTCGGAGTTCTCGCCGCGTACCTGCTACTGGTCTTCGGGTTCGGCTGATCCGCCATTCCCTGGGCCGGCCGGAACCCGCCGGCGGACCCGTGGCCGGCCGGATCCCGGGCGCGAATATCGGCCGGCCACCGTACTCGGCAGCTCGAACCGGGGACGACCGCGCCGGCGGCGTAGCCGATCGAATACTTCGATCTTCCGGCGTCCTGCCTCGCCCTGCCTCGGCGGGATTTCGAGGGGCCTCGAAGTCGGCACCGCCCGGGCTGCGGCAGGTGGTCGGAGGGCGGCCGTACGATCGGAGCCGTGAGCGAGCGACCTGCGGCCCTGCATCTGGTGCTGGGCGATGAGGAACTGCTGATCCAGCGCGCGGTGGCCGGGGTCACCGGGCAGGTGCGGGCGGTCGCGCCGGACCCGGACTCCGTCCCGGTGGATCGGTTGCGGGCCGGTGATGCCAGCAGTGCGGAGTTGGCGGAACTGCTGAGCCCCTCGCTGTTCGCCGAGGACCGGGTGATCATTCTGGAGGCGGCGGATCAGGCCGGTAAGGAGGCCGTCGCGGTGATCTCCGAAGCCGCCGCGGCCCCACCCGAGGGGGTGGTGCTGATGGTGGTGCACTCCGGTGGGGGGCGCGCCAAGGCCATGGTGCCCGCATTGCGGAAGGCCGGGGCGGTGGTGCACGAATGCGCGAAGCTCACCAAGGCCTCGGAGCGATCCGAATTCGTCCGGGCCGAATTCCGGGGCGCCGGGGCACGGGTGTCGGCGGAGGTGGTGCAGGCCGTACTCGACGCGGTGGGTTCGGAACTGCGTGAACTGGCGGCGGCCTGCTCGCAGCTGGTCGCCGATACCGGGGGGAAGCTCGATGTCGCGGCGGTGCGCCGGTACTACTCCGGCAAGGCCGAGGTGTCCGGTTTCGAAGTCGCGGACCTGACCGTGGCCGGGAATCGGGCGGGCGCGGTGGAGGCGCTGCGCTGGGCACAGGACCGGGGGGTGCCGCATGTGGTGCTGGCCGACGCACTGGCCGATTCCGTGCACACCATCGCGAAGGTGGGATCGGCGGGGCGCGGGGATCCGTTCAAACTGGCGGGTCCGCTGGGCATGCCGCCGTGGAAGGTGAAGAAGGCCCAGTCACAGGCCCGCGGCTGGACTCCGGCCACGATCGGGTCGGCGCTCCAGGTCGTGGCGACCCTGAACGCCGATGTCAAAGGCGGCGCCGCCGATTCCGGGTTCGCGCTCGAGGACGCCGTACTGAAACTGCTCGCCCTGCACGGGCGCAGCTGACGGGGCAGGCGTAGGACCGGCGGGAGGACGGTCGCTATTCGACCGCGCTGAGCCCCAGCGCTTCCTCGGCCGCTTCGTCGTAGCGGCCGTCCCACTCCTCATAGACGGGCGTCTCCTCGTCCCGGGTGACCATCCAGACCACCACCGGACCGCCGTCGTCATCCGCCGGGACCAGCACATTTTCGATCTTGACGCCGATACCGAGGACTTCGGCGGCCCGGATCACACCGGGCAGGTCCTCGGCCTGGACTACCGATTGGTTCGCATACACCGTAACCATGCGCCGCATGCTACGGCAGGAAGCGGACAACCGGACCGGCGCCATCCGGGAACGGCCGGAAAAGCCGCGCTGACCGGGGTCCGGGAACACCAAAAGCCGCCGTGGTCCTCAATGCCGCGGCGGCCGGTTGTCGAAAGAGTTCAGTCGATCAGAGCTTGTTCAGCGCGGTCGCCATCGCCGACTTCTTGTTGGCCGCCTGGTTGGCGTGGATGACGCCCTTGGAGGCAGCCTTGTCGAGCTTGCGGCTCACGAAACGGAGGCGCTCGGCGGCCGCTTCCTTGTCACCGGACGCGGCAGCGGTCCGGAACGCGCGGATGTAGGTGCGCAGTTCGGACTTCACCGACTGGTTGCGCTGACGCGCCGCCTCGTTGGTGCGGATCCGCTTGATCTGGGACTTGATATTGGCCACGCCGGTATCCTCTGGTTCCTGTTTGGTTCGGTCGGAAAGTCTGTGTGCACCCCCGCCCTGGTGCTCGTCCACCGAAGGGAACAGCCGGGCACGGGGTAGGCAACGCCGATTGGCCAGGTTACCAGCACGTGGCGACGCGACGAAATCGTGGGCGGATCGTCACATCGCGGCGATGTCGTGGTGCCGGTCGAAGGCCCCGCGTGATGTCCCCCGCGATCGGCACAGGAGTTTCCCAGCAGGACCCGGGTGTTTCCCGGTGTGCGCCTGCGGGGGTCCTGGACGCGCCGGGGTACAGGCTGCTCTTCGGCCGCTCCCGGGACCTGGAGGTCCGACCGGGCGCGTCAGCTCCAGCGATATTCGCGGACGAGCCGGTGGGCGACCAGGTCGAACAGTTTGCGCGGCAGGATGGCGCCCTCACGGCGGATACCGTCCTCGGGGACATCGAGCACCCGGTCCAGCCGCACCCAGCTGTCCCGGCCCTGGTGATCCCAGGTGCCCGCGCCGATCCCGATCCAGTCCGGATCGTCGCCGCGTACCGGGTTGGAGCTGAGCATGAGTCCGAGCAGCGTGTGCCCGTCGCGGCCGACCACCAGCACCGGACGGTCCTTGCCGTTGCTCGGATCCTCTTCGAAGGGGACCCAGGTCCAGACGATCTCGCCGGGGTCGGCGCGACCGTCCAGCTGGGGGGCGTACACCACGCGTCGCGCGCGGTGCGCGGTCGGTACCGGGGTGGAGGCGGCGGGCCGTACCGGGACGCCGCCGGGTGCGACGGGACGGCGGCCGCGGCCCGAACCGTCGCGGGCGCCTCGCCGGTCGAGCAGGGCCTCGACCAGTCGCGGCGCCTGCCGCTTGACGATCTTCGGACCCTGTTGTTTCGCGATCGCGGTGAGTTGCTTGCCGAGACTGTTCCAACTTCGGGCCATCTCAGGAGGATAACGTCACGGCGGCGCCGGGGATATCGCCTCCGGTGGGCCGCGGCGGGACCTGGGCGGCGGCGGGCGCGGTCCAGCATGGGACGATGGTCGTCAGTACGCCCGATACCCCATGAGGAGTGGAGTGCCCGCCAGCTTCGCCGATACGACGTTCACCGATCCGTCGCGGATCCGGAACTTCTGCATCATCGCGCACATCGATCACGGCAAGTCGACGCTGGCCGACCGGATGCTGCAGCTCACCGGTGTCGTGGAGGGCCGGCAGATGCGTGCGCAGTACCTGGACCGGATGGATATCGAGCGGGAACGCGGTATCACCATCAAGGCCCAGAACGTGCGGCTGCCGTGGACGCCGCGGTCCGGGGAGCACGAGGGCGAGGATTTCGTCCTGCACCTGATCGATACGCCGGGCCACGTGGACTTCACCTACGAGGTGTCCCGGGCGCTGGAGGCGTGTGAGGGCGCGATCCTGCTGGTCGATGCCGCGCAGGGGATCGAGGCACAGACCCTGGCGAATCTGTACCTGGCGCTGGACAAGGACCTGGAGATCATCCCGGTCCTGAACAAGATCGACCTGCCGGCCGCCGATCCGGAGCGTTACGCGGCCGAACTCGCCCATATCGTCGGCTGCGAGCCCGAGGATGTGCTGCGCGTCTCCGGGAAGACCGGGGTGGGCGTGACCGAACTGCTGGATCGGGTGATCGAGCGGGTTCCGGCGCCGGTCGGGGACCCGGATGCCCCCGCGCGGGCGATGATCTTCGACTCGGTCTACGACACCTACCGCGGCGTGGTCACCTACGTCCGGGTGGTGGACGGCAAGCTGACACCGCGCGAGAAGATCAAGATGATGTCCACCGGCGCGACCCACGAGTTGCTCGAGATCGGCATCGTCTCACCGGAACCCAAGCCCACCCAGGGCCTCGGGGTCGGGGAGGTCGGCTATCTGATCACCGGTGTGAAGGATGTCCGGCAGTCGAAGGTCGGCGATACCGTGACCGCCGCTCGCAACGGCGCGATCGAACCGCTCACCGGCTACCGCGAACCGCGTCCGATGGTCTACTCGGGGCTGTATCCGGTGGACGGGTCGGACTACCCGGATCTGCGTGACGCGCTGGACAAACTCCAGCTCAACGATGCCGCTCTCACCTACGATCCGGAGACCTCCGTGGCGCTCGGGTTCGGTTTCCGCTGCGGGTTCCTGGGTTTGTTGCATATGGAGATCACTCGCGAGCGCCTGCAACGCGAATTCGGTCTCGACCTGATCTCCACCGCGCCGAACGTGGTCTATCGGGTGGTGATGGAAGACGGCACGGAACATACCGTGACGAATCCGTCGTACTGGCCGGAAGGCAAGGTGCGCGACGTCTTCGAGCCGGTCGTCAAGGTCACCATCATCTCGCCGAGCGAATTCATCGGCGCCATCATGGAGTTGTGCCAGTCGCGGCGCGGCGACCTCGGCGGGATGGACTACCTGTCGGAGACCCGCGTCGAACTGCGCTACACCCTGCCGCTGGCCGAGATCATCTTCGATTTCTTCGATTCGCTGAAATCGCGGACCCGCGGCTACGCCTCACTGGACTACGAGGAGTCCGGGGAACAGGAATCGCAGCTGGTCAAGGTGGATATTCTCCTCCAGGGCGAGGCGGTCGACGCGTTCAGTGCCATCGTGCACCGCGACGCCGCCCAGGCCTACGGGCACAAGATGACCACCAAACTGCGCGAACTGATCCCGCGTCAGCAGTTCGAGGTGCCGATCCAGGCGGCCATCGGTTCCAAGATCATCGCCCGCGAGAACATCCGCGCCATCCGCAAGGACGTGCTGGCCAAGTGCTACGGCGGTGACATCAGCCGTAAGCGCAAACTGCTGGAGAAGCAGAAAGAGGGCAAGAAGCGGATGAAGACGATCGGCCGGGTCGACGTCCCGCAGGAAGCCTTCGTCGCGGCGCTGTCCTCCGACGCGCAGTCCGATAAGCCGAAGGACAAGAAGTAGCGGTCCGATATCCCCGCTCGCGGGAATATCGCTGTGCGATAGCCGGATATGCTCCGCACCTCCACCCGGCCTACCGGAATCGGCTGATAACAAAAATGTGACAGCCGCAGATGTCGACAATAGGCTGTGAGCGGATCCGCGCCGGGGCGGCCCCGGCGCGGTTGCTGTTGAACGCGAGAGTGGAGTTTGGAATGGCGCGTGATCTGCCGTTCGACGGCGACGAAGAGGTCACCGAACGCGGTGGCGACACCGCCTATCGCATTGCCAGCGCCACGTCGCGGGTCGCGCGCGGCGGCGCCTATGTAACCGGCGGCGCGCTGATCGCGAACAACGGCGGCGGGGTCCCGGCACCGCCCAGTGAACTGGACAGCCGTAACGCCGGCTGGGCCTACAGCGCTGATCCCGATCCCGATGTCCCGAGTCCGGTGATCACCTTCCCGGATCCGGATCCCGTGCAGTCCGAGGCGCCGGGCTCCGCCGGTGACGCGAGCACGACCATGCCGCTCCCGCACGGCCCGACCTTCGATATCCAGGTCGGCCGTCCGGGCGATTTCGACCTCGACGACTACTACCCCGGTGTCCACACCGAGGACATACCGGGATTGACGCTGGTACCCGGCTCGCCCGAGGGCGGTGCGCCCGGTGCCGAGTACATGCCGGGCACCGGGGTACCCGAATCCACGATCCCGGGTATGCCCGAGCTCGGCGCGCCGGATCCTGGTCTGCCGCCGAACACCGTCCCGGGTTTCGACGGTATCCCCGGTTGGGGGCAGGGATTTCCGCTGCCCGGTAACGAAGGTTTCGGTGCCCCGGGCGAATTCGAGCTCCCGGCACCGGCCGACGCCTTTCAGACCGATATCTTCGACCTGCCCCGATTCGATCTGAGTCCCGATTCCTCGGCCCAGGCGGTGGCGCGCGGCGCCGACGATGGCGACTGGGGGTTCGACCTCGCCGATCTCCTCGCGCGCCCGGCCGGCGATCCGGCGTCCGGCTGGTACGGCGAGGGCGGTCCGACCGGCGAGTTCCTCATCGACTTCGGCGTCGACGGCGGGATCGTCGTCGCCGACGGGTTCGGCCATGCGGTGGCTGTCGATTCCCGTACGGGACTCGATATCTCGGCGGGCGCCGAGGGTTTCTGGGTCGCCAGCGACTGGGATCTCGATATCACCGTCGGTGACGGCAGCCTGCTCGACGATCGACTCGATCAGTACCTCGACTGGGCCCAGTCCGGCACCGTCGCGGCCGATTCGTTGCAGTCCGCCGGTCGCGATCCGCTGGACGCCGCCGCGCGGGCGGACGCGGGTGCGGAGGCCGCGGCTCGCGGAGCCGACTCCGGTGTCGCGGCCGGGGCGGAGGCCGCGGTTCCCGGTGTCGCGTCCGGCACCGGCGCGGCCTCCGGCGCCGCGGCGTCGACCGGCGCCGGGGCGGCCATGGCACCGGGCGCCGCGGCTCCCGGGCCGATCCCGGCCGCCGCGATGGCCCCGGGCCCCGTCGCGCCCGGGCCGATCGCCCCGGCTCCGATGGCCGCGGCTCCGATCGCGCCCGCACCGATGGCTCCCGCGCCCGTCCCGCCGCCGGTCGTCGTACCGCCCGCCATGGCACCGGCGGTGCAGCCGGTCGCGGCGACTCCGCTGCAGACCACGGTCCAGCCCGATGCGGCGACCACCCCGATGGCCAATGTCTTCCATGCGCCGGCGGGACCGTCGCCGCTCACCGCGCCCGCCGCGCAGCTCCCGGATCTGTTCCACCGGCCGCCGCAGGCGCCGGCACCGGACCCGCAGCCGCCGGCCGAGCCGGTCCTGCCCGGGTCCGCCACCCCGGTCGTGCCGACCACCACCGCGCCGACGACCACCGGTGACGTCACGTCCACCACCGGCCCCACGACCACCGGCCCCGACGGCGGTACGACCACATCCCCGGATGGCAGCACCACGGTGGGCGGCAGCACCACACCGTCGATCGGCGGGAGTACCGGCACGTCTCCGGACGGTTCGACCACCTCGCCGGAAACCACCACCGGCACGGGCGGACCCGCCACCGGCACCACGTCGCCGGAAACCACCACCTCCGAGGGCGGGTCCACCGGCAGCACCGGCGAATCGACCGGCGCCACCACCACGGACCCCGGCTCCTCCACCGGCGAGACCGCGACCGGCGGTACCACCACCGACCCGATCGGTGGAACCAGCCCGAACGAGCCGGGCAAGGGTGACCGGACACCGGACGGAACTCCGTCCACGGTGGAGGTCCCCACCCAGCCGGTGCCCACCCAGCCGGTGCCCACCCAGCAGGTGCCCACCGCGGATCAGCCGCCGGCCACGGTGCCCACCGTGAGCGTGCCGACCCAGCAGCCGGTGCTGCCGGATGCCCCGGCGCCGGTGGCACCGCATCCGCTGCCGACACCGCTCCCGGTGGCACCCCAGGTGCAGCCGATCGCCGATCACGGTTCGCCGGTTCCGTACGATGTGCACGCGGTGGCCGTCACGCCGCATACCGAGCACACCGCGCTCGGTATCGCGGGCGGTGGGCTGACCGGTGATCTGTCCGGCGGATTGCTGCCACATACAGTGGCGGTGACCGAGGACCCGATTGCCGATCACGGCCACTGGGTATTCATGTGACGGTTCACGACCGGCGGGGGTGCTGTCCGGTCGTACGGGGGTGATTCGACCGAGCACGGTCGATGACGGGATGTTGTGACCGAGAGTGAGGAGCAGGGCTTGTCTGCCGCAGCCGGACCGCGGGCCGCCACGGTGAAGAACCCGGATGTGATGGCCCCCCTCATCCAGATCATCGATGAGCTGCGGGACGTATCACGCACCGCGAGTCGGAACGACTTGCGGGGCCGGCTGGGGATGGTGCGTGCCCGGGTGGCCGATACGAGGGTTCGGCTGGTGGTGGTCGGTCCACCGAAGAGCGGGATGAGCACCCTGGTCAACACCATGGCGGGGGCGCCGATCAGCGCCACCGACAGTGCGATCAGCGTGCCCGCGATCGTGGAGTACGGCCCGGAACCCTCCGCCACCCTCATCCGCCGTGAGGGCGGCGGGCGGATCCGCCGGCAGCCCGTCGATCCGCTGAATCCGGCTCCGGCGCTCACGGCCAAGGGGGTGATCCGGGCCGATTTCACCCAGCCCAGCCCGTTGCTGGCCGAGGGGATCGTGCTGATGGACGCCCCTGGCGCTTCCGTGCAGGATCGCAGCACCTGGTCGATGATCGCCGCCGCCGACGCCGTGCTCTACGTAAGCGATGCGGACAACGAATACAGCCGGGAGCAGATCGCGCATCTGCGCCGGATCGGGCAGGTGTGCCCCACGGTGATCTGCGTGCTCAACAAGATCGATCGCAACCCGCACTGGACCCATGTGCAGGAACGCAACCGCGAACTGCTCGACGCCGCCGGATTGGGTTTCGCGGTGGCGCCGGTCTCGGCCGCCCTCCATCAGGAGGCGCAGCAGTCGGGCGATCAGCAGCGTGCGATCGAATCGGGTCTGCCGCAACTGGTCGAACATCTGCGCGACTACGTGGTCGCCCACGCCGACGCGGCGGCCGTACAGTCCGCGGTGCGCGATATCCGGCTGGTCGGCGACCATCTCGGTGTCACGCTGCGCACCGAGGCCGACGCGCTCCGTGATCCGCGTCGCCGGGCACATGTGACCCAGCAGCTGGCCACCGCACGGGACCAGGCCGATCAGCTGCGCCAGCGCACCGCGACCTGGCAGATCACGCTCGCCGACGGCAGCACCGAACTCATGGCCGATATCGAACACGATCTCCGGCACCGGCTGCGGATCCTGGTGCGCGACGCCGAGGCCGAGATCTCGCGTACCGACCCGGCGGCCCGCTGGGCGCGCTTCGGCACCGACCTCGAGGCCAGGATCGCCGAGGCGATCGCGGAGAATTTCGACACGGCCAACTATCGCGCCGAGGAACTGGGCGAACAGGTGGCCGCGCGGTTCCCCGCCGATCACCGCCGCCCGGATCTGCCCGATATCCGTCCGCAATATCCCGCCGAACTGCTGGAGAACGTCGCGCCGCTGGAGCCGCTGCAGAGCGCCAAAGCCGGTATCACCGAGCAGTTCCTGTCCGCGCTGCGCGGTTCCTACGGCGGTATCCTCATGGTCGGCCTGGCGACCAGTCTGCTCGGTATGTCCTTGGTGAACTGGTATTCGGCCGGCGCCGGCATCCTGCTCGGTCTGCATGCCCTGTGGGAGGACCGGCGCACCCGCCGGCAGCGGCGGCAGGCCGAGGCCAAGGTGGCGCTGGCGCGTCTGATGGACGATGTGGTGTTCCAGGTCGGTAAGGAATCCCGGACCCGCCTGCGTGAGGTGCAGCGGGTGCTGCGGGATCATTTCACCGATATAGCCACCGAGGCGTTGCGTACCGCGGAGGAGGCGCTGCGGGTCGCCGAGGAAGCGGGCGCCCAGTACGGCGATCGGGGTGCGGAACGGCTCGCCCGGTTGGACAGTGAGATGGGCAAGTTGCGCGACCTGCGCCAGCAGGCCGACAGTTTCGTCGCCGCCTGACCGGCCCTGATCAGCGCCGGGGGCGGCTGCGCCACGGGGTGCCGCCGGTCTTGTTGTGCGCCGGGCGGAATGTCCCGGCCTCCTGGGAGCCCTCGGCCCGGATCAGGTGGGTGACCGCGTTGATCAGCGCGAGGTGGGTGAACGCCTGCGGGAAGTTGCCCAGATGCCGGCCGGTGGACGGATCGATCTCCTCGGCGTAGAGCTTGAGCGGGCTGGCATGGGTGAGCAGCCGTTCGCACAGTCTGCGGGCGCGGCCGATCTCGCCGATCTCCACCAGCGCCGATACCAGCCAGAACGAGCAGATGGTGAAGCTGCCCTCGGGGCTGACCTGCCCGTCGTCGGTGGTCTCGTTGCGGTAGCGCAGTACCAGGCCGTTCTCCGAGAGCTCCTCGGCGATGCCGAGCACCGTCGCGCGGACCCGCCGGTCGTCCGGAGGCAGGAATCGGGTGAGTACCACCAGTAGCAGGGAGGCATCGAGGGTGGTGCCGCCGTACACCTGGGTGAAGCGACCGCGGTCGTCCACGCCGTGGGCCAGCACATCGGCCCGGATCTCCTCGGCGATCCGATGCCATTCCTGGGCCGTATGCACCTGACCGTGCAGTTCGGCGATTCGCGCACCGCGGTCCAGCGCCACCCAACACATCACCTTCGAGGAGGTGAAGTGCTGGGGTTCGCCGCGGACCTCCCAGAGGCTGCGGTCGGGTCGGCGCCAGTTGTCGATGGCGGCGCCGACCTGGCGTTCCAGCATCGGCCACAGCGTTTCCGGTACGTGCTGGCGGGATTTCACGTGCAGGTAGACCGCATCGAGCATGGTGCCCCAGATATCGTGCTGCTCTTGGTTGTAGGCGCCGTTACCGATCCGGACCGGCCGGGCGTTGCCGTACCCGGACAGGTGATCGAGGGTGTGCTCGGTGAGCTCGCGCTCCCCGCCGATCCCGTACAGCACCTGCAGGGGTACCGCCTCGTCGTCGGGTCCGGTGGTGGCGTCGTGCAGGAAGGCGAAGAAATCGTCGGCTTCGCGGTCGAGGCCCAGGGTGTACAGACCCCACAGGGCGAAACTGGCATCGCGTACCCAGGAGTACCGGTAGTCCCAGTTGCGCTCCCCGCCCGGTGACTCGGGCAGCGAGGTGGTGGCGGCGGCCATGAGGGCGCCGGTGGGGGCGTAGGTGAGGCCCTTCAGAGTGAGGGCGCTGCGTTGCAGATAGCGACGCCAGGGATGGTCCGGGAAATCACCGAGGGTGATCCACTGCCGCCAGCAGTCGATGGTGGTCCACATCTTCTCGGCGGCTTCGGCGAAGGTCTGCGGTGCGGGCAGCTCCGACCAGGTCAGCGCGACATAGGCGCAGTCGCCCTCGGTCATCCGGGTCCGCGCCCGGGCCTCACGGCCTTCCAGGCCCAGGCGCAGATCGGTGGTGAGTACCAGGGTGGGCCCGGCCGTGGGGTCGGCGGCACAGACCGCGGAGGCCTCCTCGTACACCTTGCCCGTGTACTCCCAGGTGGCCGGGGCCCGGTGGTAGTCGAACGACGGTTCACAGCTCAGTTCGAGTTCAACCGTGCCGCTGACGCATTTGACCGTGCGCAGCAGCATATGGGCGGCATCCCAATCGGTCGGCGTGCGGCGACGGGTGCGGCTGCGCTGTTCGGTGTTGTGCCACGGACCCAGCACCAGCGCGTCCCGGACGATCAACCAGCCCGTTTCGGTCTGCCAGGTGGTCTCCAGGATCATTCCGCCGGGCAGATAGCGGCGGGCGGCGGGCACGGTACGGCCGTAGGGGCCCAGCCGGAAATGGCCGGCACTGCGATCCAGGATGGCGCCGAAAACACTCGGTGAATCCGGGCGTGGGACACACATCCACTCGACCGAGCCGTTGCTGGCGATCAGGCAGGTGGTTTCGCAGTCGGACAGGAAGGCATAGTCGTCGATGACCGGGAAGTTGCTCTGCGGCAACTTGGTCTCCGGCGGAACGGCCGGGAAGGTGCCCGGTTTCCCGTCGGCCGACGGTGCGTGCTCGGGACTCGGCATACCCCATCATGGGTCGCGCGACCCCGAGCCGTCCACCACGGTTCAGCCGACGCGCCGGATCCGGGCCAGCCAGGCGGCGAGTTCAACCTTGCCCGCGGCGTCGGGCGTGAGGTCCCCGGCCCGGTCGGCGACCGTCTCGGTGATCCGGCCGTAGTAGTGGTCGGGCCGCAGGTCCTCGACCTCCCAGCCGGGGCCGGTGAAGGAGTCGCGGATCATGGCCGCGCCGATCCGCGGACCGAATCCGGCCTCGGTGTCCGAGAGCGCCAGAATGTGCACGTACCCGCCCGGCGCGCACAGCCGGTGCAGTGTCCGGACGTAGTCGGCCCGAGCCCCGGCGTCATCGACGAACACGTGGAACAGCGCACTGTCGACGATCGTGTCGAAGGTGCCGAGCGGGTTGTCGCCGGAGTGGGCGAGAGCGACCATATCGGCCACTTCGAACCGCGCGGCAGGTACCTGCTTGGCCGCGGCGTTCCGGCGGGCGTAGGCGACCGCGCTCGGGGAGAGATCCACGCCGAGCACGTCGTAGCCGAGGGCGGTGAGCGCGATGGTGTGCTCACCGGCGCCCGCGCCGGGGTCCAGGACGCGGCCGCGGATCCGGCCGGCCCGTTCCAGTTCGACGATCGCGGGCTGGGGTTCGCCGATGATCCACGGCGCGGTGTCGTTGTCGTAGGCGGAGTTCCATACCTCTGGTGCCTGTGTCATGACCCCAGCCTGCAATCTCGAGTCGGGTTGAGGTCAAGGCGCGGGTCGGGGTGGCCACCGTGTGGTGTTCTACGCTGGTCGCCGTGGAGCGTATTGCCGACTGGTGGGACGGGTTCGAGATGTGGGTGGCGGGTCTGCCGTTCATACCTCAGTTCCTCGTGGTGCTGGTGGGTATGGTGCCGATCAGTTTCGCGATCGCCTACCTGATCGACCGGCTCCTGCATGTGGCGGGCGTCGCACTGGGCCGCGACGACGCCGACGGTGACCGCGATGCCGGAAACGAGGTGTGCTGATGCCGCGCTCACGGGTGCAGATCGCGCTGCTGGCGCTGCTGGTGCTGGTGATCGTCGCCTGGCTGTTCACCCGGTGAGGCGGGCTGTCGTGCGGCCGGCGCATCGCCTGCTGGCGGTGCTGGTCGCGGTACCGATGCTGCTGGCCGGGTGTGCCGGGGGATCCAGTGACGAGGTCGGCGGCGGCGGGGCCGACGGCAGCGGCGGAACCGTCGACCTGTACGCGTACGCCATCCCCAAGCCCGGCTACGACGAAGTGATCCCGAAGTTCAACCAGACCGAGGTGGGCGAGGGTGTGGAGGTGCGCCAGTCCTATGGCGCGTCGGGGGACCAGTCCCGCAAGATCGCGCGCGGCGCGCCCGCCGATGTGGTGAGTTTCTCCCTCGAACCCGATATCACGCGGTTGGTCGACGCCGGACTGGTGGATCCCGACTGGAACACCGACGCCACCCGCGGGGTGCCCTTCGGCTCGGTGGTGGCGCTGGTGGTGCGCGCGGGGAACCCGAAGAACATCCGGACCTGGGACGATCTGCTGCGCCCCGAGGTCGAGGTGGTGACCCCCAATCCGTTCAGTTCCGGTTCGGCGAAATGGAACCTGCTCGCCCCCTACGCCGCGGCCAGTGCGGGCGGGCAGAACCCGCAGGCGGGGGTCGACTACCTGAACCAGATGCTGACCCATGTGCGCGTACAGCCGAAATCGGGGCGGGAGGCCACCGAGGCTTTCCTGCAGGGCACCGGTGATGTGCTGATCAGCTACGAGAACGAGGCGATCTTCGCCGAACGGCACGGCGACCCGGTCGAGCACATCGTGCCCGAGACCACCTTCAAGATCGAGAATCCGGTCGCGGTGCTCACCCATGCCCAGCATCCGGAGAAGGCGGTCGCCTTCCGCGATTTCCTCTATACGACCGAAGCGCAGCGTGCCTGGGCCGACGCGGGCTTCCGTCCGGTCGATCCGGGGGTGGCCGCCGAGTACACCGACGTCTTCCCGCAGCCGCCCACTCTGTACACCGTCGCCGACCTCGGTGGCTGGGAGACGGTGGAAACGGAACTGTTCGCGCCCGACTCCGGCACCATCGCCGTCGCGTACGACAACGCGACCGAGTGACCGGGTGACCCGGCCCACACGCGATACTCGATACTCGTGACCACCAGCACCACCACCGAACCCGCGCCCGCCGGCGGCGTCGGCCCCGACGTGTCCCCCCGCCGGCCGCTCCGGTCGTGGTTGCGGTTCACCGGTTCGGTGGGCCCGCTCGGTATCGCCACCGCGATGCTGTGGCTCAGTGTGATCGTGCTGTTGCCGCTGGCCGCGCTGACCGTCAGCGCGTTCGACGACGGCTGGTCCGGGTTCTGGGGTGCGGTGACCGACCCGCTGGCCCTGGCGTCGCTGCGGGTGACGGTGCTGGTCTCGCTGGCGGTGGCGCTGCTGAACGTCGTGATGGGCACGATGATCGCCTGGGTCCTGGTCCGTGACGACTTCCCGGGCAAGGGACTGGTGAACGCGCTGATCGACCTGCCGTTCGCGCTGCCCACGATCGTCGCCAGCATTGTGCTGCTGGCCCTGTACGGACCGCAGAGTCCGGTCGATATCCATCTCAACGCCACCCGGCCGGGCCTGGTGGTGGCATTGGCCTTCGTGACCCTGCCCTTCGTGGTGCGCTCGGTGCAGCCGGTGCTCATCGAGGCCGATCGCGAGGTGGAACAGGCGGCGCTGTCGCTGGGCGCCGACAACTGGACGACCTTCCGCCGCGTGGTGCTGCCGACCCTGGCGCCGGCCATCATCAGCGGCGGCGGCCTGGCCTTCGCGCGCGCCATCGGTGAATTCGGGTCGGTGGTGCTGATCGGCGGCAACATCCCCCGTGAGACGCAGGTGGCCTCCCAGTACATCCAGCAGCAGATCGAGATCGACCGGCCGGTGAACGCGGCGGCGGTCTCGGTGGCGCTGCTGGTGATCGCGTTCGTCGCGCTGCTGGTGCTGCGGGTGTTCGCCGAGCGGACGGCACGCAAGGAACGTGAGGCCCGATGAAACTGTCCGCTCCCGGCCGGATCACGCTGCGCGTGCTCGCTCTCGGCTATCTGTTCGTGCTGCTGGTGCTGCCGCTCGGGATCATCCTGTACCGGGCGTTCGGCCAGGGGATCGGGGCGTTCATCGATCAGATCAGTACGCCCGCCGCCATCTCGGCCTTCAATCTCTCCATGATCATCCTGGTGATCGTGGTGCCGGTGAACGTGATACTCGGCGTGGTGATCGCCCTGGCGCTGGTACGCGGCGATTTCCCCGGTCGCCGGTTGCTACAGGGCATCGTGGACCTGCCCTTCGCGGTCTCGCCGGTGGTGGTCGGCGTGGCGTTGATCATGCTGTGGGGTGTCGACGGCTGGTTCGGTGTGGTCACCGACTGGGGTTTCCGGGTGATCTTCGCGCTGCCGGGCATGGTGCTGGCGACCATTTTCGTCACCATGCCGTTCGTGGTGCGCGAGGTGGAACCGGTGCTGCACGAGATCGGCGACGATCAGGAACAGGCGGCGGCGACCCTGGGGGCTTCACGCTGGCAGACCTTCTGGCGGATCACCGTCCCCGCCATCCGCTGGGGACTGACCTACGGCGTGGTGCTCACCGTGGCCCGCGCGCTGGGGGAGTTCGGCGCGGTCATCATGGTGTCGTCGGGGTTCCCCGGTGTATCGCAGACGCTGACGCTGCTGGTGCACGAACGCTATATCAACGATCACAACGATTTCGGTGCGTACTGCGCCGCCACTCTGCTGATGGGGCTCGCGCTCATCACCCTGCTGTTGATGACGCTCCTGGAACGTAAGCGGGACGCGTCCTGATGCGATACTGCGATACCTCCGCCTTCGCTGCGGCCTCCGCGGATCGCATGAACCTGCTTCGAGGGAGGCCTCGTGAGGTGATGTCTCCGCCTTCGCTGCGGCCTCCGCCGACCATAGGTACTGCTTTCGAAGACGGTTCTGCGCTGCGGTACCTCTGCCTTGACCGCGGCCTTCACGGGCCGTATGTGCCAGCTTCGAAGAAAGACATCTCGACTGTGTATGCCGGAGGCCGCCCGTGATCACCGTGACCAATGCGCGTAAGAACTACGGTTCGTTCGCCGCCCTCGACGATGTCAGCCTGGATATCCCCTCCGGCGAGCTGACCGCGCTGCTCGGTCCCTCGGGGTCCGGGAAGTCGACGTTGCTGCGGTCGATCGCGGGGCTGGAGAATCTCGATTCCGGAGTGGTGACCATCGGCGGCCGGGATGTGACCCGGGTACCACCGCAGAAGCGCGATATCGGTTTCGTCTTCCAGCACTACGCGGCGTTCAAACATATGACCGTCCGCGACAATGTGGCCTTCGGGCTGACCATCCGGAAGCGGCCGAAGCCGGAGATCGCGAAACGAGTCGACGAACTGCTCGGCATCGTCGGTCTCGATGGTTTCCAGCACCGGTATCCGGCGCAGCTGTCCGGCGGGCAGCGGCAGCGGATGGCACTGGCCCGGGCGTTGGCGGTGGATCCGCAGGTGCTGCTGCTGGACGAGCCGTTCGGCGCGCTCGACGCGAAGGTCCGCGCGGATCTGCGGACCTGGTTGCGTCGCCTGCACGAGGAAGTACACGTGACCACCGTGCTGGTCACCCACGACCAGGAAGAGGCCCTGGACGTGGCCGACCGGATCGCGGTGATGAACGCCGGCCGGATCGAGCAGGTCGGCAGTCCCGAGGATGTCTACGACCGGCCCGCCAGCGAGTTCGTCATGTCGTTCCTCGGCGCGGTGGCGCGGCTCAACGGGCATCTGGTGCGGCCGCACGATATCCGGGTGGGCCGGGATTCGAATATGGCGCTGGCCGCCTACGAGGGCACCGCGGAATCGGCGGGCGTCACCCGGGCGACGGTCGAGCGGGTGGTGCGGCTGGGGTTCGAGGTCCGGGTGGAGTTGCGCAACGCCGCCACCGGCGACTTGTTCACCGCCCAGGTCACCCGCGGTGACGCCGAGGCATTGCGCTTGGCGGAGGGGGAAACGGTGTACGCCCGCGCGACCCGGATCCCTTATTTGCCGGTGCGGTGATCGCGGGCGTCGCCTTCGGTACCGCGAGGGTCGGGCTTGTCGTAACCCCCTTCTGAGCCTGTTCGACCGCTGTCCATGCCGCGCTGAGCTGGAGTGATACTCGCCACGTCCCCGGTGTGACCCGGCTGCCGCGGGTAGTCGTGTTGACGTACCCCGGCGTAGCTGTAACTATGGGAAACAGTTAAGCCCGAATCATCGACGAGAGGCAGTGACGATGACGTCTTCAGCCACCACGGTCTCCGACGACCAACTGGTCGCGCAGGCGCAGGAATACGCGGAGAAGCTGTTGCTGCTGTCGGAGGGTTCGGTCAACCGGAACTTCGATCCGTTCACCGATATCGACTGGGACAATCCCGATTTCGCCGCCGATGCCCGGCCGGAGCGCTGGATTCTGCCGGTCTCCGGGGACACGCTCGGCCGTCATCCCTGGTACCAGGCGTTGCCGCACGAGAAGAAGATCGCGCTCGGCAAGTACCGCCAGGCCAATGTCGCCAAAGTGGGCCTGCAGTTCGAGGCCATCCTGATCAGCGGCATGATGCAGCACATCTTCGGCCTGCCCAACGGTGACCCGGAGTTCCGCTACTGCTCCCACGAGATGATCGAGGAGCACAACCACACCCTGATGTTCCAGGAGATGGTGAACCGGATCGGGGTCGATGTCCCGGGTATGGGCCCGCTGGTGCGTCAGATCCGGCATATCGCCGTCCCGGTGGCGGTGGCCTTCCCGAACTTGTTCTTCATGGCCGTTCTCGGCGGTGAGGAGCCGATCGATCACATCCAGAAGGAAGTTCTGCGCTCCGGCGAGGAAGTGCATCCGATCATGCGCGGTGTGATGGCCATCCATGTGGCCGAAGAAGCGCGGCACATCTCCTTCGCGCACGAATTCCTCAAGAAGCACGTACCGGAGGCCTCGGCCCGGAACAAGTTCGTGTTGTCGCTGGCCATGCCGATCGTCATGTGGATCCTCGGCCGTGCCATCGTGACGCCGCCCAAGGCGTTCTTCGACGAGTTCGATATCCCGGAGAGCGTGCGCAAGGAACTGTTCTACGGGTCCGACGACGCCAAACAGACCTTCAGCGACTACTTCGGCGACGTGCGCGCCCTGGCCCAGGAGATCGGCCTGATGAACCCGGTCGCCAAGCGGGTGTGGAAGGCGCTGGGGATCGACGGCCACACGACCCGGTACCGCTCCGAGCCGCTGCGCGCGGTCTCCGGCAAAGCGGCCTGAGCGGCGGTAGCACCTCCATGCCCTACGTCGTCACCCAGTCGTGCTGTAGCGATGCGTCCTGCGTCTACGCCTGTCCGGTCAACTGCATCCATCCCACCCCGGACGAGCCGGATTTCCGGACGGCGGACATGCTCTATGTCGATCCGGCGGCCTGCGTGGACTGCGGCGCCTGTGCCTCGGCGTGCCCGGTGGACGCCATCACCTCCTCGAAGAAACTGACCGCCGAGCAGCAGCCGTTCATCGAGATCAACGCCGACTTCTACCGGCAGGCGCGCCCGCGCCCGCTGCTGGCACCACCGGTGCCGGCGCCGGTGATCGACACCGCCGGGCGCGGGCCGCTGCGGGTGGCCGTGGTCGGTTCGGGACCCTCGGCCATGTACGCGGCCGACGAACTGCTCACCCGGCCCGAGGTGCAGGTGACGGTGTTCGACCGGCTGCCGGTGCCGTACGGGCTGGCCCGATACGGTGTGGCACCGGACCACACGAAGACACGGCAGGTGGCCGGCCTCTTCGATGTGATGTCGGAGCAGCCGGGCTTCGGGTCCTACTTCGACGTCGAGGTGGGCAAGCACATCTCGCACGAGGAACTGCTCGCCTACCATCACGCGGTTGTCTACGCGGTCGGCGCGTCGACCGACCGCAAACTCGGTATCCCGGGCGAAGGTCTGGCCGGGAATGTCTCCGCCACCGATTTCGTGGCCTGGTACAACGGTCACCCCGACCATCTGCACCACGATTTCGATCTCTCCCGGCGCCGGGTCGTCATCGTCGGCAACGGCAATGTCGCGCTCGATGTGGCGCGCATCCTGACCAGCGATCCCGAACAGCTGGCCGGGACCGAGATCTCGCCGGTCGCGCTCGACGCGCTGCGGCGCAGCAGCGTGGAAGAGGTCGTGGTGCTGGGCCGGCGCGGCCCCGCCGAATCGGCGTTCACCGTCCCGGAGTTCGTCGGGCTGCTGGGCGCGGATGTGGATATCGTCGTGGACGGCGAACTGCCTCCGCCCACGGAGGGGCTGTCCTATCAGGTCGAGCGCAAACTGGATCTGCTGCGACGGGCCGCCGAGCGGCCGTCCGGCGGGCGACGGCGCATCGTCTTCCGTTATCAGAGCGCGCCGAGCCGCATACTCGGCCCCGATGCCGTCACCGGGATCGAGGTGGAGCGCACCGATCGGGTGATCGGTGACGACGGCCGGGTACGCGCGGTACCCACCGGCGATCTCGATCTCCTGGAGACCGGGCTCGTGCTCACCTCGGTGGGCTACCGGGGGGTGCCCACGCCGGGCCTGCCGTTCGACGAACAGCGCGGGATCATCCCGAACCAGGCCGGGCGGGTGCTGGAGGCGCCGGACGGGGCGGTGTTCCCGGGCACCTATGTCACAGGCTGGATCAAACGCGGGCCCACCGGGTTCATCGGTACCAACAAGTCCTGTGCGCAGGAGACGGTGCAGCAGCTGGCCGACGATTTCAATGCTGGCCGCCTACCCGAACCCGCGGGCAGCGCGGAGGCCTTCGACGGTCTGTTGCGTAGTCGCCGACCGCAGGCGCGGCCGGGTGGAGCGGTACTGCGCGCCGGGCAATCGGCACGCCGCCGCCTCTTCGGTCGCCGCTGAACCCGCTGCGCGGCGGACCACGCAACCCTTAGCGTGGTCCGCCGCGGAGTCGCTCGTATACCTGCTCCGTCGCCGCGCACGACCACCCGGTCCTTTTCCTCCTCCTCCTCCTCCTCGGTGAGCCGGTCGTAGGGCAACTTCTGATCGGCCGGCGCGTGCTCGTGATCGCGTTCCGGCCAGGCAATATGAACGCGTTCGGCGGCGGTCTCCATGCGGGGGTGCCGAGGTCGCGACCGGTGAGGTGGCCGTCGAGGACATGCACGGCACCCGGATCCCGCGGTCAGCGGAAGTCGGGCGCGTGGTCCATCGCCCACTCCGCGAAAGTGCGCCCGGGGCGGCCGGTGACCTCCTCGATGATGGTCGATACCTCCGGCGGCGCGGCTGTTCCCGCCTGCCATCCGGCCAGGACGGCCTCGACGCCGATCGCGGGCATGGTCTCGCTCAGTTCCGCGCGGGCCCGGTCGACCGAGACCACCTCGACGGAGATCTCCCGGCCGATGGCCGCACCGATGTGCTCTACCTGCTGCCGCAGGGTCAGAGCCGCGGGCCCCCACACCGAATAGGCGCGGCCCTGATGGCCCCGCTCGGTCAGTGCGGTCACCGCCAGTGCCGCCATATCGCGTTCGTGGACGGGTGCCGTCCGCGCTTCGGGATACGGCATGCGGACCCTGCCCTCTTCGCGGATCGACCGCTGCCACCACCACAGTGCGTTCGTGGCGAACATTCCCGGCCGGATGAACGTCCACGCCAGGTCCGACTGCTCGAGAGCGGCTTCGACAATGCGGTGGGAGCGGGCGATCGGGTTCTGTTCGGCCTCGCCCTGCAGGACGGCCCCGGACGACAGCAGTACCACGTGCCGGACCCCGGCGGTCTCGGCGGCCGCCACGAATTCTGCGATTCCGTCCGGCTTCGCATACAGGAATACGCGTTCCGCGTCTTCGAGTGCGGCGGGCAGTGTTTCGGAGCGCTCCAGATCGGCCGCTACGACCTGTACGCCCGGTGGGAAGCCCGCCGGGTCGGGCTCCCGGCTCGTCAGGCGAACCGGCCCGCCCTGCGCTACCAGTGCCGCCGCGACGTGGCGGCCGACATTGCCTCTAGCTCCGAAAACGACTGTGACCATGGCGGAAGCGTATGCCGAAGGCTTACTGAAAGTAAGAACATACCTGTAGGTAAGCTCCTGGTATGGCAGTAGGTTCCCAGGCTCGCAAGACCTTCCGGCCCGCGATGAGTGACGCATTCAACAGCGATTGCCCCGCGCGTGAAGTGCTCGACCACATCACCAGCCGCTGGGGAGTGCTGATCCTGACGGCGTTGGGACGCGGGCCGTTACGGTTCTCCGAACTGCACACCACGATCGGCGGGATCAGCGAGAAAATGCTGTCGCAGACGCTGCGCACACTCGTGCGGGACGGGCTCGTCTCGCGCACCGTCGAGCCCGTCACGCCGCCGCGGGTCAGCTACGAGCTCACCGACCTCGGCCGCGGTCTCAACGCGCCGATGCAGCAATTCCTGGACTGGATCCGCCTGCACACAATCGAGGTCGTGGCCGCCCAGCGCCGCCACGACCGGAAGAGCTGACGACCCGGTCGGCTCACCGCATCACTCGGCGCGACACCACGTTGTCGTCACCGGGACCGCGCACGGCGCCGGTGCGGTCAGCCTGTTCGGCTCACCTGGGCCGGGGCGAAACGTTTGGCGTACGCGGTGATCGGCGCGGTCTCGACCTGCTCGACCCCGGGTAGCGCCCCGATCCGCTCGCTCAGATAGCTGTACAGGGTGCCGGCGTCGCGGCTGAGTGTGACGGCGAGCAGATTGTGCCTACCGGTGGTCGCGCCGAGGTAGGCCGTTTCGGTGTCCGCGGCAAGGCTCGCGGCGGCTGTGTTCAGCCGCGACGGAGTGACCGAAAGCCACAGCAGGCACTGTGCGGAGAAGCCGAACAGCGCGGGCTCCACTTCGACGTCGAACAGCAGCATCCCGGCGCCCCGTAGTTCCGTCAACCGCCGCCGCACCGCGGATTCCGACCAGTCGACCTGTCGCGCCAGATCCGCATAAGCCGTCCGCCCGTCCGCGGACAGCATGCGGAAGAGCCTGCGGTCCAGATCGGTGAGCCGAACCGGATCGGGAGTCGCTGTATCGGGCGGGTGTATCCCGGCGAGCTGCTGCTCGGTGAGTGCGGACATACGCCCGCGCCAGCGGTGGTCCATCAGATGGCACAGCAGGCGCTGGGCGGTCACCTCCACGATGCCGGGATGCGCACTGAGCATTGCCAGCGGTGCCGCACCGTTGCCGGGAACCCGGAACAGGCAAACGATCTCGGTGCCGCCGGACAATTCGGTGACCCAGGCGGTGTCGTGGCGGGCGGCCAGGGCTCGTGCCACCCCGGTGGCGGCCCGGGGGTGGACCCGCAGGCGCACCAGCCACTGGGTGTCGGCGGCGACATGGCTGTGCGGTACGGCGCTGACGCGGAGGGCGCCGGCGGCCCGGAGCCGGCCGAAACGGCGGGCGACGGTTCGGTCCGAGACGTCGAGGACAGCGGCGATCCTGCTGAACGGCACGCGCCCGTCGATCTGCAAGGCGTGCAGCATGCGCTGGTCGAGCGTGTCCAGCATGACCGATTCCACCAGATCAGAATAGGGCCCTCACCGGTATCGACCGTGCACGCGGGACGGTCGGTGCGGCGGGAATCGAGGCCCCGACCCGCAGGGGTTTTTCGTCTCCGTGCGCGACGCCTACGGTACGGGGTTCTTCGTCGCCGCTGCGTGGCGAGCGCGAAATATGCACTGGCGCAACGGATTCGATGTAGGGGCCATCGGCCTGGTGGCGATAAGAGGCGCGCTTCCCGAAAGTATTTGTGCGGACGGTATTCCGGCAAATAATGCTGGCATGATACGGCTACCGGTCGGTTACCGGCGGGTAGGCTCGGCGCTCGATCGACGCTGCGTCGCTGGGGTTTACGAATCCATCGGGGCGGGGCGATATCGAATGGATTGCTACAGGTCTTTATAAGAGCTGATCAGAGGCCATTTCTTCGGATCTCTATCTTATCTCTGTCCGGTATGTAACCCGCTCCGATGCGGGAAAGCCTCTCCGTAACTTCGGATTTACTTCTCGATTATTCGGTGTTCGGACGAAGTTCCAGCTAACCTGTGGGCGCTGTTTGGAAGACGACCGCGCCCATGGCTCTTTCGAGGACGTGGTCACGGTGCGTTGACGGGATGGCAGATGACTTCTGGGCTGGGTATCAGCATCGGTACGGTGAACGTGGTCTCGGCGCGGGTCGGGGCACCGGACGCGCGGCCGGTGGTCCGCATCCGACGGACCGCCGTCGGATTCGACAGCGGGGGCACCGCGAGACTCGGGGGCATCACCCGGTTCTCCACGGCGGTCAACGAATTCGCCGATCTGGGGCGGAATCCGGAATCGGTGTACGTGGACGGGCGGATCTGGTCGCCGGCCACCATCTTCGCCTCGGTGGTCCAGGGCCTGGTGACCGCCGAACCGGCGGCCGGGGTGGTCGCCACCCACCCGGCCGGGTACACCCGCAAACAACTCGGCCTACTGCGGCAGAGCCTGGATCTCGCCGGGGTCGGTCACGTCGAGCTGGTCCCGGAACCGGTGGCCGCCGCGCACTGGCTCGATACCGAATACGGGCCGTTGGGCACCGGGTTCGTCCTGGTCTACGACCTGGGCGGGAACAGTCTCGATGTCGCCGTGGTGCGGACCGGGCCGGACTGGCCCGATCATCCGGTGGTCGGTAACGCGGTCCGCTCCTACGAGTTCGGCGCCCGGCCCCTGGGCGCGATGATCGCGCGCTGTGCCGGCGATCGGGCCATCGGCCCGGCCGAACCGGATACCGGTGCCGTATCGCTCATGTCCTTCGTGAACCCGGAGGGCCTGCGGCGTGAACACGTGCGGGATTCCCTGGAGGTGGTCCGGGCCGCGGTGCGCTCGGCCGGTGTCGCGCTCTCCGATATCGATCGGGTGCTGGTGGTGGGCGGCGCCGCGCGACCCCCGCAGGTGGCCGAAACGCTCGCCGAACTGGGCCTGCCGGTGACCGTCGCCGCCGATTCGGGGCAGTGCGTCGCACTCGGCGCCGCCGCGATGGCCGCGGAGAGCGTGGCGCCGGCGGTCGCGCACGGATTGAGACATCCGCCGATCTTCTCCGGCGCCGCCCTCTTCTCGGCGGTCGCCATGTCCGCGGCCACCATCCTCGGCAGCGGCCCGGCGGATACCGGACATCTCGACCAGGACCGGGTTCCGCTGCAGAGCCCGGGGGCGGTGCAGTTCGAGATCCACGGTGAGGCCCGGGTGGAGCGGTCGGACACCGGATGGACCGTGTCCTATGCGCCGCTGCGCGCCCCCACGGTGATCACACCTGCCGCGCTGACAAGGCCGTACGGGCCGCCCATGCCCGGCCGTGCACCCGCTCCGGCCAAGTCGGCTCCCGAAGGTCCCGCGGACGCCGGGTCGGGAACACACCACACCCGACAGGACGAACACCCCGAAACCCGGCCGCGGCACGATGATCCCGCGCGATTCGGCCATCCGCCGTTCGGGCACGGCGGCGTCCAGCTGCCACCGCGCACCGGCGCGGTCCCGGATCGGCCCGCGCCCGGTGACGGCGGACCGGGCAGCCCGGAACCGGGTGATCCGCCGGTGGTGGATGAACCAGACGGGGATACCGGCGGGCCGGCCGACGGTGGCGACGAATCCGGCGGCGCCGGCGGATGGTTGCCCGGTATCGAGCCGCCGGGGTCGGTTCCGGGGTCCGGCGACAGCTCCGACGGCGGCGGCTGGACCGGTGGTCTGCCGGGTGGCGGCCGGCCAGCTCCGGGTGGTCTCGGTT
>NZ_BDCU01000034.1 GCF_001618425.1 Nocardia fusca NBRC 14340 | reverse complement strand
CCGGTGCAGCCGGATCAGGTGACAACAGTGGAAGTGGATACGGGGCAGGGGCTCCGGGCGGATCCGGCGATTCGGACAGTGAGGGCTCCGGGTCCGGGGCCGACCACGGCGGAACCTCCTCCGGCCACTCGGGAGGGTCCGATTCCTCCGCCTCGGGCGGATCCGGTGACTCCGGCGGATTCGGCGGGTTCGGCGGCACGCACGGATTCGGCGGGGGTTCGGATTCCGGCACCTCCGCCGGTGGGTCGGAATCCTCCGGCGGTTCGCACAGCAGCGGGTCCGAGTCCAAGGGCTCGAATTCCGGTGGCGACGGGGGGTCCTCGCGCGGCGGAAACTCGCGCGGCGGGTCCTCCCGGGGCGGATCGCACCGCTGAGGCGCCGGGTCACGGCCCGACGATCTCGGGGGCGTCGGTGAGCAAATGCTCGATCCGGGCGGTGGCAGCGAGCTTCTTTCTCGGGTCTGCTGAGACCGAGATCCGCGGTGCGGGTGATCTGCTGGTACGTGCTCTCGCGCGGGAGGTGGCGGGGGACTCGGCGCGGTGACGCGGCCCGGCTGCGGGTTCATGGGCAGCCTGGTGCCGCTGTTTGGTTTTCGCCGCGGGAGTGGGGCAGGTAGGTGCCGAAGAAGGTGCTGAGTGTGTGGTGTTGGACGGCGAGGCTGTGGGTGGGATCTACTGCGCCGACGAAGGCTGCTGCGGTGTGTCCCAGTTGGGGGAGCAGGATTTGGTAGTCGGTGTAGCTGAAGTGTTCGCCGTCGGCCAGGTGGACTTGGCAGAGCGGGCCGCGGTGATGGCCGAGGAACTGTTGCCAGGAGGCGTCGGTGTCGAGACTGTGGTCGCCGGCGCCCATCAGCAGGAACGGCCGGTCCAGGCCTTCGCCGGCGGCCCGGCCGAAGTCGCGGGCGGATTGGGAGTAGGCCATACTGCCGTCGAGATCGGCGCCCGCGCTGATGCGGTGCTCGACGAGCATGGTCTCAGCGGTGGTGAATCCGCCACCGGAGTGACCGAACATGCCGACCCTGAAGAGATCGAGAGCTGTGTTCAGCCCGGCGGGTAGGGTCCGGCCGTCGGCGTCGCGGTGTGCACCGGCCGCCAGCAGTTCCAGCTGGTCCAGGACGAACCGGGTGTCCGCGATGCGGGTGGTGATCAGGCGTTTGGAGACTTCGATGGTGGGCGCCGGCAGGGCTTTGCGCGCGACGCGGCCGCCGGGGAATTCGACGGCTTCGGCTTCGTGGGTGTGGTCGACCGCCACGACGATGTAGCCGTCGCCGGCCAGTTGTTCCATTTGCGTGGTGCCGTGTGAGCGCGACAGGGTCGCCCCTGGCGAGTACAACAGGACCGGCCAGCGGCCGTCGGCCACGGGCGCGCCGAGGCCGGAGTGGGTGGGGAAGCGGTAGTCGAGCAGGTTCGGCTCGACGCCGAGTTTGCCGGCATCGGTTGCGGCTACGGCCGCGGCGACCGCGGCGGCCATGTACGGCGCTTTCGGCGCGGTGTTCGGCCGCGCCGGATAGCGCACGGTGATCATCAACTCCCGCACGCGGCCGGGTACCCACGGATCGTTCCGGCTCGGGTCGATCAGGTGCAGATCGGCGCTACCGACCGGATGCGAGCCGGTCGGTGCGGGTAGGCCGAAACGAACCGGCTCCGCGGACGCGGCGGCGGGTACACCGGCCGGCACCAAGGCGATCACGAGCGCGCTGACCCGGCGCAGCAGGGAAGTAGCGGTCACGCACGAGAACATAGAACCGGAATTGCTGCGCACACATCAGGGCAATCGCCTGTACCGACCCCGAGGTCCGGGTTGGGACCGCGGCGCCGACAGGGGGCTTTGTGAACACTGGTGAAGCTGCTATAGCTGACCGCGCCGTAGAACGTGCGGTGCCGTGCTCGGATTTCCAGTGGGTTGGCTGTGCCCTGTCAGGCGGATGAATGAGTGGTCCGGGCCCGGTTCTCCCTGGGAGTGGCCCGGACCGGCACGTCATGTGCGGCTCATCTGCTGTTTTCTGTTTCTCGGTAGGTGTTTTCGGGGGTCGGTTGGGGGGTTGGCGACTCCGGGGGCGAGGCCGTGGTGAGCTTGTTGACGCGCGATGCGGTCAGCACTCCGATGGCAGCGATGCCGGCGAACCCGTAGAGCAGGTAGCGGGCGGAGGTGGGAAGCGATGCGCCGCCGAGGTTGACCAGCAGGCCGGCGATCGCGGCGCCGAGCGCTGTGGACATCGTCAGCACTATGGCGACCGCGGCAGCTGCTTTCTGTCCTTCGTCGGGGTCGGTCACGCTGGTCATGGCGGCGACCGAGAGGTGCGGCATGGCGATACCGATTCCTGCTCCTGCGAGGACCAGGATCGGCAGCCAGGCGATGACCACCGGCAGTGGCGCGTCTTGGATCTGGAGCAGGCCCAGCACCGCGAACCCGCCGGCCATCAGCAGCGGTCCGGCTACCCGCAGACGACGGATCAACTGCTGTGACCGCGCCGAGGAGACGAGGATTTGACTGGCCGACCATCCGAACGAGAGCGCGGCACCGAGGAATCCGGCGGCGACCGGGACGAGTCCGCCCAGCCGCTGACCGAACAACGGCAGGAACGTTTCCACCGCGACACCGGATGCCAGCAGCATGATGCTCAGGTAGACCCACCGCAGCGGCGAGCGCCGCTGGTAGGTAGCGTGCGGCAGAATCCGGTGGTGCGCCAGGCGCTCCGATACAACGAACGCGACGAACGTCGCGACTACCGCGGCGAGCGCGGCCGTCATCAGAACCGGATTGTCCAGAATTCCGGCCACACTCACACCGGCAGCGGCCAGGAGCATCAACAGCAGCGACGCCACCGGGACCGGTTGCGCAGCTCGACGCTCGCCGGCCGGCAGGGCCCGGGGCACCAGCGCCGCGATCAACGCCGCCACGGCAGCCAACACCACGAACGCCGCCCGCCACGAACCGAACTGAGCGAACAACCCGCCCAGCGCCGGGCCCACGAAGTTTCCGATACCGAACATCGCGGAGATCACCGCGCTTCCAAGCACCCACAATGGTCGCGGCAGCGCGGAATGGATCAGCGCGAACCCCAGGCCTGTCAGCAATCCGGCGCCCAGGCCTTGGATTCCGCGTCCTATGAGCAGCACCACCATTGCCGGGCTCGCCGCACACAGCAGTGAGCCCACCGCGAACACGGCGAAACCGATCACATACGAGGCAATAGCACCGCGTACCGATAGCAGCCGGGCCACCGACAGTGTCGCGACCACCTGGGCCACCAGAAAAGCCGTCGCGGTCCACGCATACAACCGCTCCCCGCCGATTTCTTCCACCGCGGTCGGCAACAGGCTCGCCGCCAGATAGATGTTCACCGCACCGACGAGCACACCGCCGGCCAGTACGACCACAGTTCGCCAATGTTCGGCCATCTCCCGCCATGAACCCAGATCACGCTGGCTGTCCATGCACAGTCCTCCTTGGTTGTCGACATAGTGCGCAGGCATCATGCCGGTCCCCAGAGCACCGGTAAACGGACAAAATGGACGTGAAATGCGTCACACTTCATGGATGCACCCGAGCGGGCTCGCGTCATTGAAGAAGAGCGCGCTGGCACTGATCGAAAATCTCTACATCCGTCCGGCCGAGCTCGCCCGCATGCAAAACCGACGGAGCGACCCAAAGGCGCCTGACGAGTCGAAGCCGTCGGGCAGTTGCCGCATCCTCGGCCACGGGGTGGAGGTAGGCGATCGGGTCTTCTGCTGCGCTCACTGCGCCGGCCGGGCCGGGCATACCGCACCGGTCGACCGCGCGTAATCCGCCGATGCCCGGGTTCTTCCTGGAATGGCGAGTTCGCCTGCGTGCCTCGATAGGTCAGCCGCCGCCCGGTCCAGGTTATTCGTCGTGGCAGTAGGCGGCGCTGCGATAGGACAGCCGTTCGATAAACGATTGGGCCCAGGCCCGTAACTCGGATTCCTCGGCCGCGGCGGTCATCCGGCGAGGTTGTGGCGCCCGATCGAGGTGACCACCGAGGGGAAGACTGAACCCCGGAAGGCGGGAAAGCTTTCCGGGGCTCAGCGGCCTGGCGACCAGTCGCCTGAGGCTGCGCAGATTTGGGTGGTGCCCTACGTTGCTCCCGCGAAGTGGACGTGCTGGCGTCCCGGCGCCGAGATCGTCCGCGGAGGTTCGTACGGGGGTAGTGCTGTTACAGGGGGCCGCCGGCGTCGGTGCTGGACCCCGTCTGCAGCAGCTGCAGTATCTGCGCCAGCTGGTCCGCAGATCCGGTGGCAGCTCCGGTCCCCGGGTCGGTAGCAACCGGTGCCGCGGGGGTCAACTGCACCGGCGCCGCGGACGCGGTCCCGGCCGCTATGCCCACGCCGGCCGCGGCGATGGAAACGGCCGCGACGACGGTGTTGATTCTGGATCTCACAGTGTTCCTATCATCGGTGTCCCATGTCGGGACTGATCGTTACACCCCCATATGCTCGGCGGACGCAATTGCGTTACAGCGTGTTTCAGATTATGTCGATCGCTGCGTGATCGATCGCCCCCAATTCCTGGGTCGCTCGGCTCCTCCCGCGCGAGGGTGGATCAACGGACCGGCCGCGTCCGAATTCGGTGACAACAGCTGGAAGAACGACAAACCCAAGTCGCCGTACAAGGTCAGCTGAAGCGGCCCGATCCGACACAACCGGCCCCGTGGATCGGGTCGGGTGGTGTCAATCGCTGGGGTCGTTAGTTGTAGAGAGTGACGACGACAGTCGTGCCACCCTCCGAGCCGTACCGGAAAACTCGGTGCGGTCCGGCGTCGAAGCACGGCACAATCGATGAGGTGGACATTGACGGGGGCCCACCGCGGCTGATCGCGCTCGATGTGGACGGGACACTGCTGAAAACCGGTGCCCGGGTGAGCGCCCGGGTGACCGCGGCCGTGCGCGGGGCGGTCGCGTCCGGCGCGCACGTCGTGGTGAGCACCGGCCGTACGGTGATCTCGACCCGGCCGGTGCTCGACGAACTCGGCCTCGTCCAGGGTCACGCCATCTGCTCCAACGGCGCCGTCCACATCGATATCGAGCAGGCCGTCCCGGTGTCGGTGCACCATTTCGACCCCGCCCCCGCGGTCACCGCGCTGCGCCGGCTGTTCCCGGGCATGATCTTCACCGCCGAACGGGTCGGCGAGGGATTCTGGGCCACCGGACTGAGTCCCGGCGAGTACTACGCCGGCGGTGACTACGTGGTGGTCGACGACCTCACCCTGGGCAGCGAACCCACGCCGCGCCTGAACTGCTGGTGGCCCGAGGGCGCCCCGGAGGAGATGCACCGGCTGCTGGAGGGGCTGGCATTACCGGAGATCAGCTGGGTCTACGGCGAATTCGGTCCCTGGCTCACCATTTCCCGGCACGGGATCTCCAAGGGGTGGGCGCTGGAACATCTGCGCCGCCTGCTCGACATCCCGCGCGAGGCCACCCTGGCCATCGGGGACGGTTTCAACGACCGCGAGATGTTCGCCTGGGCAGGGCATTCGGTGGCGATGGCGAACGCGCCGGTCGAACTCCACGGCCTGGTCGACGAGGTCACCGATGATGTCGCGGCCGACGGTGTCGCGGCGGTACTCGAGCGCTGGTTCTGAGCTCCGCTCAGGCCGACAGCGGTAGTGCGCGGGCGAGTGCGGCGTCGTAACGGTTCCAGACGATCTCGGCGAGCGCCGGATCCGGGCCGAGAACCTCGGCATGTGGAAGCAGCGGATCCTGGTCGCGCAGCCGGTCGGTGAGCAGGCCGGGCGCCAGGAACCAGGGAGCGACGAGCACACGGTCGGCGCCGCGGGCCCGGAGCCGTGCCGCCGCCTGCCCGAGCGTGGGTTCCGCGGTGGCGAAACATACTTCGGTGAGATGGCCGGTCCGGTCCGCGAAACGGCGGGCCAGCCGGGCGGTCCGGCGGTTCGCCGCCGCCGCGGACGAGCCGACCGCGGCCAGGGCGATACCGAGCCGCGCGGGCGGGCCGTCCCAGCCGTGCCGCTCGCGCACCGCCCGCACCCGCTCGTACAACACCTCGATCAGCCTCGGGTCGGCGCCGAATACTTCGGCCTGGGTGAGCCGCAACCGCGGGTTGCGGGCGGCGGCCCCGGCCAACAGCGCGGGCAGGTCCACGCGGGCGTGGAAGGCGCTGCCCAGCAGTAACGGGACCACCACCGCGTCGGTTTCGCCGGTGGCCGCGACCGAGTCGAGTACCTGCCCGACCGAGGGCGCGTTCAGGTCGAGGAAGGCGAGGTGGGCCGGAGTCCCGGGGCGCGCGGTCCGCACCCGGTCCAGGAGCGCGGCGACGGTGGCGGCCGACCGGGGATCCCGGCTGCCGTGCGCCACCGCCACCATCGTGGGACTGCCCGGCATCAGGCCTCGGTTCCGACCTCGACCGCGGTGAGCACATCCCCGACCAGGCCTGCCGCCAGCGTGTTCCCGCCCGTCGGGTCGATGAGCAGGAAACTGCCGGTGTGCCGGTTGGTCCGGTAGTCGTCGGCCGCGATCGCCTCCGCGACCCGCACCGAGATTCGGCCGATATCGTTGAGTGCCAGCGTTTCCGGGTTCGGTTCGGCGGCCAGGCGCTGCTCGTCGAAACGTTCGGTGAGCGCGCCCACGATCGCCTGCGTGGTGCGGGTGCCGTGCTTGAGCAGCAGCCGGGCGCCAGGGCGCAGCGGTTTGTCACCGAGCCAGCACACGGTGGCGTCGAAGGTGTCGACGGGTTCCGGCGCGTCGCCGGGTGAGGCGATGGTGTCACCGCGCGAGATATCGACCTCGTCGGTCAGCACCAGCGTGACACTGCGGCCGGCCTGCGCGACGGCCAGTTCGCCGTCGGGGGTGTCGATCCGTTCGACGGTCGTGCGGATACCGGACGGCAGCACCACCACCTCGTCGCCGGGGGCCACCGAGCCCGCCGCGATCTGTCCGGCGTAACCGCGGTAGTCCGGGTATTCCGGCGTGCGCGGGCGGATGACGTACTGGACCGGGAAGCGCAGCCCCACCGCGTGTTCGCCGGTGTTGTCCGCGTCCACCGGTACCGATTCGAGATGTTCGATCAGCGACGGGCCGCTGTAGTACGGGGTTTTGTCGGAACGGGCGGCGATATTGTCGCCGTGCAGCGCCGACACCGGGATCTCGAGGACATCCTCGTCCGACCAGCCGAGGGTGCGGGTGAGGTGGGAGAACTCCGCGGAGATCTCCGCGAAGACCTTGGCGGCCGCGGCCTGCCGGCCCTGTTCGCTGGGCTCGTCCCCGCCGATGAGGTCGATCTTGTTCACCGCCAGCACCAGCTTGGGCACACCCAGCAGCGCCAGGACCGCCGCATGCCGCCGGGTCTGCTCGATCACGCCCTTGCGTGCGTCCACCAGCAGGATCACCAGCTGGGCGGTCGACGCGCCGGACACGGTGTTGCGGGTGTACTGCACATGACCGGGGGTGTCGGCCAGCACGAACGACCGCTGCGGGGTCGCGAAGTACCGGTAGGCGACATCGATGGTGATGCCCTGCTCACGTTCGGCTCGCAGACCGTCCACCAGCAGCGACAGGTCCGGGGTGGACAGGCCCTTGTCCACCGACGCCCGGGTCACCGCGTCGATCTGGTCGGCGAGTACGGATTTGGTGTCGTAGAGCAGGCGTCCGACCAGGGTGGACTTGCCGTCGTCGACAGAACCGGCGGTGGCCAGCCTCAGTAGGTCGGACATATCAGAAGTAACCCTCTCGTTTGCGGTCTTCCATGGCGGCTTCGGAGACCCGGTCGTCGCCACGGGTCGCGCCGCGTTCGGTCAGCCGGGAGGCGGCGACCTCGGCCAGGATGGCCTCGTTGTCGGCGGCGTCGGACAGGATGGCCCCGGTGGTGGAACCGTCACCGACGGTGCGGTACCGCACCGAACGGGTCTCGAGCGTCTCGCCGTCGCGCGGACCACCCCAGACACCGGGGGTCATCCACATTCCGTCGCGCTGGTACACCGGCCGCTGGTGCGCGTAGTAGATGGTGGCCAGTTCCACGTTCTCGCGGGCGATGTAGCGCCAGATGTCCAGTTCGGTCCAGTTCGACAGCGGGAACACCCGGACGTGTTCGCCCGGCGCGTGCCGGCCGTTGTACAGGTTCCACAGTTCGGGTCGCTGCCGTTTCGGATCCCACTGGCCGAACGCGTTGCGCAGCGAGAAGATCCGCTCCTTGGCGCGGGATCGTTCCTCGTCGCGGCGACCGCCGCCGAAGACCGCGTCGAAACGGTTTTCGGCGATGGCGTCCAGCAGCGGCACGGTCTGCAACGGGTTGCGGATACCGTCGGGGCGTTCGGTGAGCCGGCCGTCGGCGAGATAGTCCTCCACGCTCGCCACGTGCAGGCGCAGACCGTACTTCTCGACCACATGGTCGCGGAACTCGAGCACCTCGGGCAGGTTGTGCCCGGTGTCCACGTGCAGCAGCGCGAACGGCAGCGGCGCCGGCCAGAAGGCCTTCAACGCCAGATGCAGCAGAACGGTGGAGTCCTTACCGCCGGAGAACAGGATCACCGGGCGTTCGAATTCGCCCGCGACCTCGCGGAAGATATGGATGGCTTCCGATTCCAGCGCGGCCAGGGTGTCGAAATCCGAGAGTCCGACGGAGCGTTCGGTGGTGATGGCTTCGGTCATGAGGCGTGTAACCCGCATTCAGTCTTGGCGAGGCCGGCCCAGCGGCCGCTTCGCGGATCGGAACCCGGCTCCGGCTTCCGCGTGCACGGAGCGCAGCCGATGGACGGATACCCCTCCTCCACCAGGGGATTGACGAGAATCGAATGCTTTTCGATATAGGCCTGCATCTCCTCGTCGGACCAGGGCGCGATCGGGTTGATCTTCACCAGCCCGAAGCCCTCGTCGAAGGAGATGAGCGGGGCGTTGGCACGGGTGGGCGCCTCCACCCGGCGGATACCGGTGACCCACGCGTTGTAGGGCGCCAGCGAATTGCGCAGCGGCACCACCTTGCGCAGCCGGCAGCATTCGTTGGCGTCGCGGGCGAACAGATCCTTGCCCAGCAGCGCGTCCTGTTCGGCGACCGTCTGTTCGGGGCGGGCGTTGACCACGTTCACCCCGTACACCGCCTCCACGGCGTCCCGGGTGCCGATGGTCTCGGCGAAGTGGTAGCCGGTGTCCAGGAACAGGACGTCCACCCCGGGCCGGACCTGGGCGGCCAGCTGCACCAGCACCCCGTCCTGCATATTCGAGGCGACGATATAGCCGCTGCCGAAGTTCTCGTCGGTCCAGCGCAGCAGCTCGTCGGCCGTGGCATCCGGGCCGAGTTCGGCGGCACCGCGCTCGGCCAGCGCCCGGAGTTCATCGGCGCTCAGTTTGGTGGGCAGCTGTTTCTGCTCGGTGGTCACAGTGGGTTCTCCCGTCACAACGCTCGCGGGTTTCATCGCAGATCGGCTTCCTCGGCGCGAACGGCCCACTGCGCGAACCGTTCTCCGCCTTCGCGGTGCTTGACGAAGTTGCGGACCACGCGCTCGATGTAGTCACCGAGTTCGGCGCTGGTCACCTTGTGCTGGCGCAGTTTGCGTCCGAAGGCGCTGTCCAGGCCGAGGCTGCCACCCAGATGAACCTGGAAGCCCTCCACCTGATTCCCGGCCCCGTCGTCGACCAGCTGGCCCTTGAAACCGATATCGGCGATCTGCGACCGGCCGCAGGAGTTCGGGCAGCCGTTGATATTGATGGTGATCGGGACGTCGAGTTCGGCGTTGATATCGGCCAGCCGCTGTTCCAGCTCCGGCGCCAGCACCTGGGAGCGTTTGCGGGTCTCGACGAAGGACAGCTTGCAGAATTCGATCCCGCTGCAGGCCAGCAGATTGCGCCGCCAGGCCGAGGGACGCGCCTGCAAGCCCAGCGGTTCCAGCTCGGCGATCAGCTGATCGACCTTGTCGTCGGCCACATCGAGCACGATGAGCTTCTGGTACGGCGTGAACCGGATCCGGTCCGACCCGGCGCGCTCGACCGCCTCGGCGACCGCGGTGAGGACGCTGCCCGAGACCCGGCCCGCGATGGGGGAGAAGCCGACCGCGTTGAGTCCGTTGCGCAGCCGCTGCACGCCGACATGGTCGATGGGGCGGCTGGGCCGCTCCGGCGCCGGGCCGTCGATCAGCTTGCGCTTCAGGTACTCGTCCTCGAGCACCTGACGGAACTTCTCGATACCCCAGTCCTTGATCAGGAACTTCAGTCGTGCCTTGGTGCGCAGCCGGCGATACCCGTAGTCGCGGAAGAGCGAGACGACCGCCTCCCAGACCTCGGGCACCTCGTCCAGCGGTACCCAGGCGCCCACCCGCTGGGCCAGCATCGGGTTGGTGGACAGTCCGCCACCGACCCAGAGGTCCAGACCGGGACCGTGCTCGGGATGCTCGACGCCGATGAACGCGACGTCGTTGATCTCGTGCACCACGTCCTGCTGACCGGAGATGGCGGTTTTGAACTTGCGCGGCAGGTTGGAGTATTCCTTCTTGCCGATGTAGCGGCGCACGATCTCCTCGACCGCGGGCGTGGTGTCGAGAACCTCGTTCAGCGATTCCCCGGCCAGCGGTGAGCCGAGTACCACGCGCGGGCAGTCGCCGCAGGCCTCGGTGGTCTGCAGGCCCACACTCTCGATCCGCCGCCAGATCTCCGGGACGTTCTCGATCTCGATCCAGTGGTACTGGAGGTTCTCACGGTCGGAGAGGTCGGCGGTATCGCGCGCGAACTCGGTGGAGATACCGCCGAGGGTGCGCAGCTGCGCGACGTTCAGTGCGCCACCGTCGCAGCGGATCCGCATCATGAAGTACTTGGCTTCGATCAGGTCGATGTTCTCGTCGCCGGTCCAGGTGCCGTCATAACCCTGCTCACGCTGGGTGTAGAGACCCCACCAGCGGAAACGGCCGCGCAGATCGCCCTTGTCGATACTGTCGAAACCGTTCTTCGAGTAGATGTTCTCGATCCGGGTGCGGACATTGAGCGGGTTGTCGTCCTTCTTGGACTGCTCGTTGGGATTGAGCGGTTCGCGATAACCGAGCGCCCACTGGCCCTCGGCGCGGCGGCGCACCGGTTTGCCGGTACGGGCGCGCGTGGGCCGCTGGGCGGGGGCCTCGGGCTTCGCGGTGGGATCGGCGTCGGTGCTCGACGTCATGAAGTGGCTCCTGCTTGTGGTCGTACATCCGGGCTGAAGGCGCGAGGGACTCCGCTCGCGCCCGCGGTGTCAGCGGGCCGAAATCCTCGAAGGGGAATCGCCGGAAATCCGGGGAGGGCGCAGCTGAGCTACCGGGCGGAACCGGGCAGACAACAGGCGCTGCAGACGCGCTTGAAGTCGACGTGGCGACGTGCCACGAGTCGTACTCCGGATGCGCGCATGCGACCTATTGTGCCATGCCGGAGCCCGCGTTCCGATGGCCCTACCAGTATTTCCCGCGAACAAGCGGGAAATTCCCAGGTTCCGCGAGTCTATTTGTGACGGCCGTCATATTTTCTGTGGTGGGGGTACCCGGGGAGGCGTCCCACGGGCCGGGCGGAGTTGACCTCGAGTTCGCTCGAGGTTGCAGGCTTCGGGTCATGACGATCGACACCGCGCATACCGGCCACCATCCCACCGATACCGACTCCGAGATCGCCGCCCTCCACGCCGTGGTCGCCGCCGTGGCGCGCGCCCAGCGCGACGAGGACGTCGAGGGCTTCACCCGGCTCTTCCGCGACGACGCGATCTGGACCACCGGCCACGGCAAACGCCTCTACGGGCGGGCGGCCGTCGCCGAGTTCACCGCCCGGGTCCTGCCCGGAGCGACCGCGCACGGCCACGCCACCTATGAAGTCGAACACATCCTGTTCCTGCGGCCCGACGTGGCCGCGGTGAAGGTGCGGCAGCGCTACTTCACCACCGCGGGCGAACTCGACAGCGAAGGCACACCCATGTACGTCATGACCAAGGAAGACGGCCGCTGGCTTCTCACCGCGAACCAGAACACCCCGATCGTCGCGGACTGATCCGCGCCCGGTCACACTGGAGGGGTGAGTCCCGCCGCCACCACCGCATCGCACACCGCCGCCTCCGCTCCGGTGCTGCGCGATTTCGGTGGCGGCCCCTTCGGGATCTACGTGCACGTACCGTTCTGCGCGACCCGCTGCGGATACTGCGATTTCAACACTTACACCGCCGGTGAACTGGGCGCTTCGGCGTCCACGCAGTCCTGGTCGGAGGCGCTGCGCGCGGAACTGGCGACCGCAGCCCGGGAATTCGCCGCGCTGCCCACCACGACGCCCCCGGTGGCGACGGTCTTCGTGGGCGGCGGCACCCCCTCGCTCCTCGGTGGCGACGGCCTCGCGGCCGTGCTCGACGCGATCCGGTCGGAATTCGACCTCGCCCCGGACGCCGAGGTCACCACCGAATCGAATCCGGAATCGACCTCGCCGGAATTCTTCGACAAGATCCGGGCGGCCGGGTTCACCCGTATCTCACTCGGGATGCAATCGGCGGCCCCGCATGTGCTGGCCGTGCTCGACCGCACCCATACGCCCGGCCGGGCGGTCGCCGCCGCCCGGGAGGCACGAGCGGCCGGATTCGACCACGTGAACCTCGACCTCATCTACGGCACCCCGGGCGAACGCGACACCGACCTGGACGCCAGCCTGGACGCGGTGCTGGATGCCGGGGTCGACCACGTATCGGCGTATTCGCTCATCGTCGAGGACGGGACCGCGCTGGCCCGCCGGGTGCGCCGCGGCGAGCTGCCCGCACCCGACGAGGATGTGCTGGCCGCCCGCTACGAGCGGATCGACGCGCGACTCGAAGCCGCCGGCCTCACCTGGTATGAGGTCTCGAACTGGTCTTCCGGCGGCGCCGCACGCTGCCGGCACAACCTCGGTTACTGGGACGGCGGCGACTGGCTCGGCGCCGGACCGGGCGCACACAGCCACCTCGGCGGAGTGCGCTGGTGGAATGTGAAGCATCCGGCCCGCTACGCCGACCGCGTCGCCCACGGTGGTCTGCCCGCCGCCGACTGGGAAGACCTCACCGCCGCCGATCGGTACCTCGAGCGCGTCATGCTCGCCCTGCGCCTGCGCACCGGGCTGCCGCTGGCCGATCTCGACGCGGACGGAAACGCCGCCGCCCGGCGCATCGCAGGCGACGGGCTGGTCACGATCGTGGATGACCGGCTGATCCTCACCGACCGCGGGCGGTTGCTGGCCGACGGGGTGGTCCGGGATCTGATCGGCTGACCACGGGCGCCGGTCCGGACAGACAATCGATCGGGCGGTCGGCTGTGTATTTTGTTCGAGCGGCCACGACGCAGACTGCGTCCGGTGACGAGTACCGGGTGAATCCGTCGGGCGCAATTACACTGGGTGACGAACCCAGCGGTATGTGAGCCGGGTTCACAGGTAGCGGTGCGCCGGGCGACCACCTCGACGCGCAGCGGAGCTAGGAGGTGGGGTCGATGTCGAGCACCGAGGATCGGCGCTTCGAGGTCCTGCGAGCGATCGTCGCCGACTATGTCTCCACCAAGGAGCCTATCGGCTCGAAAACCCTGGTCGAACGGCACAATCTGGGCGTTTCCAGCGCGACGGTGCGCAACGATATGGCGGTCCTGGAAGCCGAGGGTTACATCACCCAGCCCCATACGAGTTCCGGCCGCATCCCCACCGACAAGGGTTACCGCCAGTTCGTGGACCGGATCGCCGAGGTCAAGCCGCTGTCGGTGGCCGAACGCAAGGCGATCATGCAGTTCCTCGAATCGGGGGTCGACCTCGACGATGTCCTGCGCCGCGGCGTACGCCTGCTCGCTCAGCTGACCCGCCAGGTCGCGGTCGTCCAGTACCCCACGGTGTCCGCGTCGACCGTGCGCCACCTGGAAGTGGTGGCCCTCAATCCCGCGCGATTGCTGCTGGTGGTGATCACCGACACCGGCCGGGTCGACCAGCGCATAGTGGAACTCGGCACCGTCGTCGACGACGAGGATCTCGCCGCGCTGCGCGGCATGCTGGGTGCGGCCATGGACGGCAAACGTCTCGCCGCGGCCTCCGCCGCCGTCGCCGAACTGCCCGAGCAGGCGCCGCCCAAACTTCGTGATGTGCTGATCAAGGTTTCGACGGTGATGGTCGAGACCCTGGTCGAACACCCCGAGGAACGCCTGGTCCTGGGCGGCACCGCCAACCTCACCCGCAATGCCGGCGACTTCGGTATCCACGGCTCCCTCCGTACCGTGCTCGAGGCGCTGGAGGAGCAGGTCGTGGTCCTGAAACTACTGGCCGCCGCCCAGCAGCCGGGCATGGTGACGGTGCGGATCGGCGAGGAGACCCAGGTCGAGGAGATGCGCGGCACATCCGTCGTCACCACCGGCTACGGCGCCGCGGGCGCGGTCCTCGGCGGGATGGGAGTCCTGGGCCCGACCCGGATGGACTACCCGGGCACCATCGCCTCGGTAGCGGCGGTTGCCCGCTACATCGGTGAGGTTCTCGCGGAACGGTGAAACTTCAACCCCCTCCGGCGGGACGGATGGGGGGCCTTCGAGACCCCGTTCTCGTACGGGGAGCTCCGAAGCCGGGCGGCCGCGACTGTGGGTGCCGACCGTCCGGAAGCGTCGGTTCGGTCGTACCGGTCTGCGAAGGTGCTGTGTTTATTTTGCGGCGCCTTCGGCGCCGTGGGGTCGAGGCCCCCTCGGTCCCG
>NZ_BDCU01000033.1 GCF_001618425.1 Nocardia fusca NBRC 14340 | reverse complement strand
TGCGACAATTGAGCACCTCCGGCCAAGGGCGGGACGGGCCTCGACCCTTTGTGGGCCTCGCTGAACTCGGCACCGGGGGTAGTTGCGCATCGAGGAGGGGTCGCCGCAGGAATTTCGAAGCTCGTATCTCGCAGTGGGAGCGCGGGCTTGCCCGCCGCGGAAGGGGGCTTGCGTGGCTCGCTGTTAGGCTCGTGTTCTCCGCCGAGATAAAGTTGAGTCGACCCGACTAAGCTCACGGGCGGGCGGCTCAATCCATCAGGAGCCACGCGGCCGGCCGTGGGAAGCCGGAGCCGTGGACAGCGACCAAGGACTAAGAGAACTCAAGTGGCACGGGACTACTACGGATTGCTCGGTGTAGGCAGGGACGCCTCCGACCAAGAGCTCAAACGCGCGTATCGCAAGCTGGCTCGCGAACTGCATCCCGATGTGAACCCGGACGAAGCGGCGCAGACCCGGTTCAAGGAGGTCTCCGCGGCGTACGAGGTGCTGTCGGATCCGGAGAAGCGCCGCATCGTCGATATGGGCGGTGACCCGCTGGACGCCGGTGGCGGCGCCGGCGGTTTCAGCGGCGCCGGTTTCGGCGGCCTGGGCGATGTATTCGAGGCGTTCTTCGGCGGGATGAGCGGCGGCGGGGGCGCCGGTGCCCGCAAACCGCGTGGGCGGGTGCAGCCGGGCGCGGATTCGCTGGTACGGACCCGGCTGAGCCTGGCCGAATGCGCGGTGGGGGTCACCAAGCACCTGACCGTCGATACCGCGATCCTGTGCGACCTGTGCCAGGGCGCGGGGACCAACGGCAATTCCAGCCCGGTGCGCTGTGAGACCTGCGGCGGCGCCGGTGAAGTGCAGTCGGTGCAGCGATCGTTCCTCGGTCAGGTACTGACCTCGCGTCCGTGCCCGACCTGCCGCGGTGCCGGCGAGACGATCCCGGACCCCTGTCACAAATGCGGCGGCGACGGCCGGGTGCGGGCGCGGCGGGAGATCGCGGCCCCGATTCCGGCCGGGGTGGCCAACGGGATGCGGGTGCGCCTGGCCGCGCAGGGCGAGGTCGGCCCCGGTGGCGGGCATGCCGGCGACCTGTACGTGGAGATCGTGGAACAGCCGCACGACGTGTTCGTTCGCGACGGCGACGATCTGCACTGCACCGTCCGGGTCCCGATGGTGGACGCGGCACTGGGCACCACGGTGGTGATCGACACCATCATGGACGGTCCCACCGAGCTGACCATCGGTCCCGGTACCCAGCCCGGGGAGATCTCGGTGCTGCGCGGGCACGGTATGCCGCGGCTGCGTTCCAGCTCCCGCGGTGACCTGATGGCGCACCTGGATATCGTCGTGCCGACCAAGCTGGACAGTAAACAGACCGAGTTGCTGCGCAAGTACAAGGGTTTGCGGGCCAAGGACAAAGCCGAGGTGATGTCGGCGCAGTCCGAGCACAACAGCGGCCTGTTCGCCCGGTTGCGCGCATCGTTCAGCGGACGCTGACCCGATGGCCGCCACGGTCTTCTACCTGGACGAGATCCCGGCACCGGGCGCCGTCGCGGTGCTCGACGGCGCGGAGGGCCGGCACGCGGCCACGGTGCGCCGTATCCGGGCCGGCGAACCCGTCACGCTCTCCGACGGCCGCGGTGTACTGGCGGATTCGGAAGTCGTCGCCGCGCAGAAAAACCAGCTCGAACTGCTGGTCCGGGACCGTCGCCGCGCCGAGCCGGCATCGCCGGCGGTCACCGTGGTCCAGGCGTTGCCGAAATCCGAGCGTTCCGAGCTGGCCGTCGAGCTGATGACCGAGGCCGGTGCGGATGTGGTCGTGCCGTGGCAGGCCGCGCGCTGTGTCTCGAACTGGGAGGCCAAAGCGGACAAGGGCGTGGCCAAATGGCGGTCGGCGGCGAAGGCCGCGGCCCGGCAGTCCCGGCGTGCCTACATCCCCGAGGTCACGGCCCTGCACCGGACACCGGAGGTGGTGGACGCCGTGCGCGCCGCGACGGCACAGGGCGCGGTGGTGGCGGCCCTGCACGAATCGGGCGTGGGTGCCTTCGCCGAGCTGCCGTGGCGCACCGCCGCGGCGATCACGCTGATCGTCGGCCCGGAGGGCGGCCTCGACGATGCCGAGCTGACCGCGCTGAGCGCGGCGGGAGCCGAGGTGGTCCGGCTCGGACCCACCGTGCTGCGCACGTCCACGGCTGCCGCGGTGGCGCTCGGAGCACTGGGGGCACTCACCACCCGCTGGTGACCACCGGGTGAACAGCCGGTCCTAGCGGTCCGCGACGCCGTGATCGGCCGGAATTCCACTGGGACCTGTCGGGGCCGGGAGTTAGACTCGTGCCAGCGACAGCATTCGCACTCATCTCCACCAGCGGCGCAGCACCGCAGCTCCGAGACCGGAAAGCAGGCCATAGCGACTACGTGCGATCACAAGGCGATAGCGGCGACCAGAATCCCTCCGCGGGCGAGAACGGTGCCTCGGGGCCCGGGGCACGCACCGTCCGTTCCAGTATCGAACTCGCACCCGAATCGGTTTTCCCCTTCCTCGGCTCCGCGGACGAAAACCTCCGTGAACTCGAAGAGCTCCTCGTCGCGGATATCCATGTGCGCGGCAATGTGGTCACGCTCACCGGCCCGGCGGCCGATGTGGCGCTGGCCGAGCGGGTCGTCGAGCAACTGGTCGCGCTGACCGGCCGCAACCGGGTGATCACGCCCGAAGCGGTGCGGCATACGGTCTCGATGCTCACCGAGGGAAGTTCCGAATCACCCGCCGAGGTGCTCAGCCTGGACATCCTGTCCCGCCGCGGAAAGACGATCCGCCCGAAAACGCTGAACCAGAAGCGCTACGTCGACGCGATCGACGAGAGCACGATCGTCTTCGGTATCGGTCCGGCCGGTACCGGTAAGACCTACCTGGCCATGGCCAAAGCAGTGCAGGCGCTACAGACCAAGCAGGTCAACCGCATCATCCTCACCCGCCCGGCGGTCGAGGCCGGGGAGCGGCTGGGTTTCCTGCCGGGCACCCTGAACGAGAAGATCGACCCGTATCTGCGCCCGCTCTACGACGCGTTACACGACATGATGGATCCGGAAGCCATCCCCAAGCTGATGGCGGCCGGCGTGATCGAGGTCGCGCCCCTGGCGTATATGCGTGGTAGAACCCTGAACGATTCGTTCATCATCCTGGACGAGGCGCAGAACACGACCGCCGAGCAGATGAAGATGTTCCTCACCCGGCTCGGGTTCGGGTCGAAGATCGTGGTGACCGGTGACGTGACCCAGGTGGACCTGCCGCACGGCGCCCGGTCCGGGTTGCGGGCGGCCACCGAGATCCTCGGTGATATCGAGGATATCCATTTCGCCCAGCTCACCAGCAGTGATGTGGTTCGGCACCGGTTGGTCTCCGATATCGTCGACGCCTACGAGAAGTTCGAGGCCGAGACCCGGCCGCCGGTGGGTCCGCCGCATATGTCGGGCAACCGGGCGCAGCGGCGAGCGGCGGGGCGCACGGCACGGAGGTGACCCGGCCGTGCGCGAGTGCGAATGGGCTGCGCCCGACCGCACCCATTAGGCTGACCAGGTGAGTATCGAGATCGCCAACGAGTCGGGTATGGAAGTGCCCGAAGAAGACCTGGTGGGCGTCGCCCGGTTCGTGATCGACCGGATGGATGTGCACCCGGCCGCCGAACTGTCCATGGTGCTGGTGGATCTCGACACCATGGCCGACCTGCATATGCGCTGGATGGATCTGCCCGGTCCCACCGATGTGATGTCGTTCCCGATGGACGAACTCGAACCCGGTGGCCGGCCGGACAGTCCCGAGCCGGGCCCGTCGATGCTGGGCGATATCGTCCTGTGCCCGGAATTCGCCTTGGACCAGGCGGCCAAGGCCGGCCATTCCCTCGATCAGGAACTCGCCCTGCTCACGGTGCACGGGGTACTGCACCTGCTCGGTTACGACCATGCGGAACCGGCCGAGGAGAAAGAGATGTTCGCCCTGCAGGGCCGGTTGCTCGAACAGTGGTACGAGGAGTTGCGGGAGGCGCAGCGGCGGGCCGAACTGGCCGCCCGGGACGCCCGCCTGCTGGGCAAGACGGGGTTCGCCGCCCCGGAGGGCGACCGCGCGTGGCCGGGTGACGCGCACGCGTGAACGAGATGACCCTGCTGCTGGTCGCCGTCTTGCTCGCTGCCGTGGGTGGTGTCTTCGCCGCGGTGGACTCGGCCCTGAACACCCTGTCCCCGGCCCGGCTCGACGATATGGCGCGCAGCGACCGCCCCGGCGCGGTGCGGCTGGGCCGGATCGTGGACGATCGGCCCCGCTACGTCAACCTCATGGTGCTGTTGCGCATTCTGTGCGAGATCACCGCGACCGTGCTGCTCGCCGCCGCGCTGAGCAGTTTCCTGGACAGCGGGTGGGCGCTGCTGGTGACCGCGGTGGTGATGGTGCTGGTCTCCTATGTGGTGATCGGGGTGGGGCCGCGCACCCTGGGGCGTCAGCACGCGTACACCATCTCGCTCGCGGCGGGGCTGCCGCTGCAGTTCATCGGCGCCCTGCTGGGCCCGGTGAGCCGGTTGCTGATCCTGCTCGGTAACGCGATCACACCGGGTAAGGGTTTCCGCAACGGCCCGTTCGCCTCGGAGATCGAATTGCGCGAAGTGGTCGATATGGCGCGGGAACGCGGTGTGGTCGCCGACGACGAGCGCCGGATGATCCAGTCGGTGTTCGAACTCGGTGATACCGCGGCGCGCGCTGTGATGGTGCCGCGGACCGAGATGGTGTGGATCGAGGCCGATAAATCGGTGGCGCAGGCGATGTCGCTGGCGGTGCGTAGCGGACATTCGCGGATCCCGGTGATCGGGGAGAACGTCGACGATATTCTCGGCGTCGTCTACCTGAAGGACCTGGTGCCCTACGCCGACCGTGGGCGTAGTGTCCGGGTGCGCGAGGTCATGCGGGACGCCGTGTTCATGCCCGATTCCAAACCACTCGACGATCTGCTCGACGAGATGCAGCGGCGCCGCAACCATATGGCGCTGCTGGTGGACGAGTACGGCGGTATCGCCGGTCTGGTGACCATCGAGGATGTGCTGGAGGAGATCGTCGGCGAGATCGCCGACGAATACGACACCGACGAGACCCCGCCGATCGAGGAGATAGAACCGGGCCGGTTCCGGGTGTCGGCGCGGTTGCCGATCGCCGACCTGGGGGAGCTGTACGGGCTGCCGATCGACGAAGAGGAAGTCGACACCGTGGGCGGACTACTCGCGCACGAACTGGGCCGGGTGCCGCTACCGGGCGCCGAGGTCGTCGCGCACGGGCTGGAGCTGCGCGGCGAAGGCGGCGCCGACGCGCGCGGGCGGGTCCGGGTGCACACCGTGGTGGTGGGCCGGGCGCCCGAGCACAATATGGAGACCGATCCGGGACCGGCGCGGGAGACCGCGTCCGCCCGGCACGACGAGGGAGCAGCCGATGAGTGAACTGGATGCCGAGGACAACAAGTTGCTGGTGCTCGCCCGGGGCGCGCTCGGTCGCGCCGGCGGCGCGGCGGGCGCGGCGATCCGCGATACCGACGGGCGCACCTATGCCGCTGGTGAGGTCGGGTTGCAGGCGTTGCGGCTCACGGCCTTGCAATCCGCGGTCGCGGCCGCGATCTCCAGCGGTGCGGAGGGGTTCGAGGCCGCGGTGGTGATCGGCGGGAAGTTCGCGGACGCCGGGGTGGCCGCGGTCCGCGAGGTGTCCGCCGGAGCGAAGATCATTTTCGCCGATGCCTCGGGTGCGGTGTTCGATATCGCCGAGGGTTACGAGGCGTCCGATGCCTGAACCCACCGAGGGTGAGTTCCGTTCCGGTTTCGTCTGTTTCGTCGGCCGGCCCAATACCGGTAAGTCGACGCTGACCAATGCGCTGGTGGGCGCGAAGATCGCGATCACGAGTTCGCGGCCGCAGACCACCCGGCACACCATCCGCGGCATCGTGCACCGCGAGCACACCCAGCTGATCCTGGTCGACACCCCCGGGCTGCATCGTCCCCGGACCCTGCTCGGCCAGCGGCTCAACGATCTGGTGCGCGACACCTATTCCGAGGTCGACGTGATCGCGCTGTGCATCCCCGCGGACGAGAAGATCGGTCCGGGGGACCGCTGGATCGTGCAGCAGGTGCGGCAGATGGCGCCGAAGACCACGCTGCTCGGCGTGGTCACCAAGATCGACAAGGTGGGTAAGGACCAGATCGCGCGTCAACTGATGGCGATCTCCGAGCTGCTCGGGCCGGAAACCGATGTGGTGCCGGTTTCGGCCACCAAAGGGGAACAGGTCGAGGTCCTGGTCGATGTGATCGCCTCCCGGATGCCGCCGGGTCCGGCGTTCTATCCCGACGGTGAACTCACCGACGAACCCGAGGAAACCCTCATGGCCGAACTCATCAGAGAGGCGGCGCTGGAGGGGGTGCGCGACGAACTGCCGCATTCGCTGGCGGTGGTGATCGAAGAGATCCTGCCGCGCGAGGAGAACGAGGACATGCTCGACGTGCACGCCCTGCTGTACGTGGAGCGGCCGAGCCAGAAGGCGATCATCATCGGTAAGGGGGGCGCCCGGCTCAAAGAGGTCGGGACCAACGCGCGCAAGCAGATCGAGCACATTCTCGGCAGCCGCATCTACCTGCATCTGCATGTGAAGGTCGCCAAGGACTGGCAGCGCGACCCCAAACAGCTGGGCAAACTGGGCTTCTGAGGTCACTCGGCGGATCGGTCGGACGCCTGGTCCCGGGTGGGTGCGCCGGCATCGGGCCTTCGGGTGTCGCGCGGAATCGAGAGTCCGGTTGCGGCGCGAACGCGGTGATTTCGCACGCTTTCCGCGCGCCGGATACCGACCCGCTCACGACACCGGAAGTTAGCTGAGGTTTGGCTTCCTTGGGGTGGCGGAGGTTGGACTAGGCCGATATGCTTCGGCCCGTACCCGAATTGACCGGAGCGAAACCATTTTTGATCCGACGATTCGGTAACGGCACGATGTGGTGCCGCATGCGGGCTCGGCTTTGGGTCGGCAGGACCAAGCGCGAGCGGGGGGACCCGACTTTATGTACGAATCAGTGCCGGCGGCCTCGGCGTGGACGGTGGGCCGGAAGCAATTACTGGCTCCGGTGCTGGCCCTGGGGATCTCGGTCACCGTCGGTATCGGACTGCTGGCCGCCGCCATCCTGTCGGTCGCGCCGGCGGACCGGGTGATCACCGCCGTATGGGTCTCGATCGCCGTGGTGGCGGCCTGTACCGCCGTCGCCACCGCCGTCTACTTCCGCGGCCTGATCGCCGCCGAGCAGCGCCGCGCCGCCGAAGCGCTGGACCTGCTCGCCCGCAGCGAGCAGCGGGCGGCGGTCGCCGAACAGGCGGTGGTGGCGGAGAAAGAGATCAGCGCCACCAGTGAACGCCGCCGGTTGGCGGCCATCGCGTCGCTGGCGAACGCCGCCGGCCGGATGCAGGCCATGACCACCAGCATGCTGGCGAATCTGCAGGAGCTGGAACACCGCTACGCCGATCAGGCGGTGCTCACCGATCTGCTCGAAATGGACCATGCCACCGCCCAGGCCGGACGACTCGCCGACAGTATCGCCATTCTCAGCGGTGCCCGCACCGGCCGGCGCTGGGCCAAACCGATCCTCATGGAACGTATTCTGCGGGCCGCGATCGGGCGGGTCGGCGGCTACCAGCGGGTGCGACTGCGGGCGATCGTCGATATCGCCATCGCCGGGCACGCGGCCGAGGGCGTGATCCACGCGCTGTCCGAACTCGTCGACAACGCCTGCCGGTTCTCCCCGCCCACCACCGAGGTGCACATCTACGCCGCGGAGATCCCCGCCGGCCTGGTGGTGACCATCGAGGACAGCGGCCTGGTGATGAGCGAATCGTCGCTGCAGCGGGCACAGCTCACCGTTTCCGGCGCCGAGGGGGACGCGACGGAGGGGCTCTCCTCGCTCAACGGCACCCGGTTCGGTCTCGCGGTCGTGGGGCGGCTCGCGCGCAAACACGGTCTCACCGTGAGCTACCGGCCGTCCGCGATAGGCGGGACCGCGGCGGTCGTGATGATCCCGCGCGAACTCACCGCCCGGATCGAACCGCCCGCCACCCCGGCCCTGCCGACCGGTCATTCGGCTGGCCAGGCCGTCCTTCCACCCGGCGTCGGGGACGCACCCGATTCCGGTCCCTTCGCCGTGGTACCGGAAACCGGCGCTCGGTACCGTGCCGCACCCGCGGAAGCCGCCGCGGCCGACTCGGACCTTCCGCGGTACAACTCCACCAGCCGGCCGGCGGCCCAGTACGTTTCGGGTCGGCACAGCGTCCAGCAACACAGTTTCGGCGAATTCCCCGCGGTGGCCGCGGCCGAGACCGAGGCGACCGCCACCACCGTGCTGCCCAAGCGGCGGCGGGGCAGCACCCTGGCCGCCGCGCATCCGGGTGGTCTGCCCGATCCCGACTCCTTCGAGGGTGCCGCCGCGCACGATCCGGCTCCGAAACGCCGGTCGTCGGCGTCGTCGCTGGGTGCCTTCCAGCGGGCGGTCACCGGCCGTGCCGGGGACGACGCCCAGCCGTTCGGCGGACCGATCCAGTCGCCCGGCAACGGGGCCGCGCGACCGTCCCGTCACTCCATGACAACCGACTGGGAGAACGATCGATGACGATGACATCGGATCCAGCGCAACTGGATTGGCTGTTGCAGCGGCTGCTGAGCGAAACCGCCGGCGCGCGGCACGCGGTGCTGCTGGCCGCGGACGGTATCCAGATGTGCCATACCGCGGGACTGTCCATGGACCAGGCCGACCGGCTCGCCGCGATCGCCTCGGGCGTGCAGGCGCTGGCGGGTAGCGCCTCGGCCGAGTTCGGGAACGGCCGCGGCGGGGTCCGCCAGTCGATGACCGAGTTCTACGGCGGCATCCTGTTCATCGTCGGTGCCGGCGCGGGCGCCCAGATCGCGGTGCTGGCCGACGACGACGCCGACGCCGGTCTGGTCGGCGCCCAGATGGCGGCGCTGATCGAGCAGGTCGGGGAGTATCTGTCCGCACCGCCGCGAGGGAGCCGAGCGAGGCTGCTGTGAACCGCCCCGGCCGCGACGACGAACCCGACCGCTTCTACACGCTCACCGGGGGTCGCGCCGCCCCCACCACCGATGAGTTCGATCCGGTGACCCTGGTGGTCAGTGAATGCGCGCCCACGGCGGCCATGCAGTACGAACACGCGGCGATCCTGTCCATGTGCCGGCAACCCACCGCGGTGGTGGAGATCGCGGCCGAATTGCGGTTGCCGATCGGCATCGCGACGGTTCTGGTCGCGGACCTGCTGCACGCAGGCAAAGTCACCGTTCGCCACCCCGAACTCGATACGGGCCCTTACGGTGACACGTTCGATATCGACATGCTCGAGAAGGTGCTAGTTGGACTCCGTAGCCTATGACGACCGCCCCACGCGCGCCCGGGCGCCACTGAGCAGTTCGGTGCGGCATGCCCTGAAGATCGTCGTCGTCGGCGGTTTCGGGGTCGGTAAGACGACCATGGTCCGCGCGGTGAGCGAGATCCAGCCGCTGGACACCGAGGCGGTGATGACCAACGCCGGTGTCGGAGTGGACGATCTGTCCGGGGTGGCCGGGAAAACGACCACCACCGTCGCCTTCGATTTCGGCCGGATCAGTCTCACCGACGAATACGTGCTGTACGTGTTCGGCGCGCCCGGTCAGGAACGGTTCTGGTTCCTGTGGGACCGGTTGTTCACCGGAGCGCTGGGTGCGGTGGTGCTCGTCGATCCGCGGCGGATCAGTGATTCCTGGTACGCGATCGACCGGCTGGAATACCAGGGCACCCCCTTCGTGGTGGCATGCAACTCCTTCGAACCGATCCCGCCGGCGCTGGACGAGGTCCGCGACGCCCTCGACCTCGATCCCCACGTACCGCTGTTCGCCTGTGACGCGCGCTCGCGAGTGGCCGGCAAACAGGTGCTGATCGGACTCGTCGAACACCTCATCGAGCGCCAGGCCCCGCCCGCGGCGACAGCGGAGGCCCGATCGTGACCCGTCCGGACTACAACACCGGGATGTCGCCGGGCGGTTGCCCGGTCGCCCCGAGCGGTGCGGTCACGCTGGACGGTCCCGGTTTCCACTCCGACCCTGCCCTGCTCTACACGCGGATGCGGTCCGAGTACGGGCCGGTCGTCGCGGTGGAGCTCATCGGCGGTATCCCGGCGTGGCTGGTGATCGGCTATCGGGAACTGCACCAGGTCACCACGGACGGCTTGCTTTTCCCGCGGGATTCGAGCCTGTGGAACCAGTGGCCGATGATCCCACCGGATTGGCCGCTGCTGCCCATGGTCGGCCGGCCGCAGCCCGGCATCTATTTCACCGCCGGCGCCGCGCACGCCCGGCATGTGAGCCTGGTCGAACCGGCCCTGGAATCGGTGGACCCGTTCGCGTTGCGCACCGCCTGCGAACAACTCGCCGACGGACTGATCGACCGTTTCTGCGGTCGCGGTTACGCGGACGTGGTCACCGAATTCGCCGAGCTGCTCCCGGTGCTGACGCTGGCGTGGATCATGGGCGTGCCGGAATCGGACGGCTCGTATCTGGCGCAGACCATGCAGACCCTGTGCGACGGCGGTCCGGAAGCGCCCGCCGCCTACCTGCGGTTCGTCGAGTACATGCAGAAGCTGCTGGTGCAGAAGAAGGCCGCCCCCGGCCAGGATCTGGTGTCGCGGATGCTGGCCCATCCCGCACCGTTCGCCGACGAGGAATACGTCCTGAACATGCAGTCGGTGACGGCCGCCGGTCATCTGCCGACCGCCGACTGGATCGGTAATTCGATCCGCCTCATGCTGGTCGACGACCGGTTCGCCGCCGCATTCGGCGCCGCCCGGCACAGTATCGGCCAGGCGATGACCGAGGTGTTGTGGGAGGACACCCCCACCCAGATCCTGGCCGGCCGCTGGGTTTCGCGCGATACCCGGCTCGGTGAAGCCCTGGTGCGCCGCGGCGATATGTTGCTGCTCGGTCTGGCCGCCGCGAACGCGGATCCGCATATCCGGCAGTACTCCGGTGCCGGCGCCGAGCCCGCCCATTCCGGCAATGCCGCGCATTTCGCCTTCGGCCACGGCGAATACCGCTGCCCCTATCCGGCGCAGCAGATCGCCGAGATCATCGCGCGGACCGGGATCGAGGTACTGCTCGACCGGCTGCCCGACCTCGATCTCGCGGTCCCGGCCGAGTCCCTGATCCGGCGGCCCTCGCCCTTCCTGCGCGGATTCACCGCGCTTCCGGTCGATTTCACTCCTGTTCCCGCCGTTGGAGGTGGCTCTTGAGCCGGCAATGTCCGCATACCGCGACCCTGACAATCGACCCGATGGTCGCCGATCTCGCGGGGGAGACCCGCAGCCTCGTCGAAGGCCCGGCGCTGACCCGGATCGAACTACTCGGCGCGCCCGCCTGGACCGTCACCCGGCACAATCTGGCCCGGCAATTGCTCACCGACACCCGCCTGGTGAAGGACCACACACAGTGGAATCTGTGGCAGTCCGGCGCGGTGACCCGTGAGTGGCCGTTGATCGGCATGATCGACGCCGGACGCTCCATGTTCACCGTGGACGGCGCCGAACACCGCCGGCTGCGGATCAAGACCACCCGGGCGCTGGCGCCGCGCCGGCTGGGCGCGTTGCGACCGAAGATCGAACAGTTCACCGCCGAGCTCCTCGACGACCTGGCCGCCGCGGGCGCCGGGAACGAGGTGGTCGATCTCAAGCAGATCTTCGCCTACCCACTGCCGATGCGCGTGGTCAGTGAGCTGATGGGGGTGCCGCGCTCCGATCACACCATGCTGCTGGAGTCCTACAAGGCCTTCTTCTCCCTGCTCACCCCGCACGACGAGCGGATGCGGGTATTCGCCGAACTCGACGACTACTACACCGGTCTGATCAAGGAGAAGACTGTCCGCCCCGCCGACGACCTGACCTCGGACTTCATCCACGACGTCGCCGAGGGCGAAACCCCGCTCACCGAGGCGGAGGTGCACGGCAACCTGAAGGCCCTCGTGGCCGCCGGGCACGAGACCACGGTCAGCCTGATCATCACCACCGTCCGCGCCCTGCTCGGTCACCCGGAGCAACTGGCGGCGATCCGGTCCGGCGACCGCACCTGGGCGGAGGCGATCGAGGAGACCTTGCGCTGGGACGGCCCGGTCATCCATCTGCTGATGCGTTTCGCCACCGAGGACATCACCGTCGACGACGTCACCATCGCCAAGGGGGACGGCGTCGTCATGTCCTATCGCGCGATCGGCCGGGACCGGTCACTGCACGGCGCGGACGCCGATACCTACGACATCACCCGCCCCACCGCCAACCGAAACATCTCCTTCGGTTACGGCCCGCATATCTGCCCCGGTGCGGCCCTGGCCCGGCTCGAGGCATCCATCGCCGTGCCCGCGCTGTTCGACCGGTTCCCGGATCTGCAGTGCGCCATGCCGCTGAGCGAGATCGGCAACCTGCCGGTCCTCACGCAGAACGATCCGGCGGCCTTCCCCGTCCGCCTGGGAACCTAGAACGCCGGTCGTTCGCCCCCGCGCCTCATTGCCGAAACGTTCGACTGTCGAGCGGACTACGCCGAGGTCGTGATGCGGCTCGGTCAGGTATTCGCAGTTCGGTAGAGGGCGTCGAGCAGATGGCGCAGGGCCGGCCCCGGCGGCCCGGGCGCGACGGCGAGCGATGTCGTCACCGACAAATCGGTGAGGGGCCGGATCGCTATCCGATGGACGGTCGGCAGCGAGGTCACCTCGTAGAACACCGTCCACGACGGTGGGCCCACGGCGATATCGGCGAGGGTCTGCTGCAGGGTGGTGAACGGCGGACCCGCGGGTGGGGCGATCCCCGCGGTCCCGCATGCTTCGGTGACCAGATCGTGGAAAGGCGGGTTGGCCTCCCGGGCGGCCAGGCGCAGCGGGAGGTGCCCGAGCTGTTCGAGCCGAAGCCCGGGTGCGCCGGCGAGCGGATGGTCGGCCGGGAGTGCGACGTACAGCGGATCGGTCCACACCTCGAGTGCTTCGAGGCCGGCCGATGGGCGTAGAGCGCGCACCAGAGCGGCGTCCAATTCCCCGGACCGCACCGCGGCGAGTCGCTCGGCCGGTGTCAGTCGCCGGGGCCGGACCTGAAGGCGCGGCGCGATCGAGGCCAGCGTGTTCAACGCGCGATACAGTCGATCGCCCGGTGCGTGCAGGGTGCCCAGTCGCAGCGTGCCATCGTCGCCCGCAGCGATATCCCCGGCGATGCGACGCATCCGCCGCGAGGCGGCGAGTACGAGCCGCGCCTCGTCCAGCAATCGTTCGCCTGCCCCGGTGAGTCGAACATGCCGGGTCGATCGGTCGAACAGGAGAACCCCGAATTCTCGCTCCAGCCGCGCGATCTGCTGGCTCACCGCCGACTGGACGATATTCATGCTCCGGGCCGCCCGGCCGAAGCCGCCCTCCTCGGCGACGGCCACGAAGTACTCGAGCTGCCGCAGTTCCACTGCGCCTCCATTGATCTCGATCCGTGATCACTGCCCGGCACAACTGCGTCTGGTTCGTGCTTTCTTCCCGGTGTGCACTGAGAGCATGAACGAAGGAGACATCATGCCGCACCGCACCCCCGAAGCCCTGGTCGTACCTGCGGCGACCGCGGAAATTGTGGACCTACCCCACGGCGGGGCCTTCCATCTGCTCGCCGACGCCGTCGACACCGGTGGCGCACTGGGCGCGAACCGGCTTGCCCTCGGCGCCGGTGCGGACGGGGCCGCGCCGCACTACCACGGACGGTCCACGGAGCTGTTCTACGTGCTCGCCGGTATCGCGGAATTCCTTCTCGACGGCACTCCGACAACTGCTGCCGCGGGCAGTCTCGTCGTGGTACCGCCGGGTATGCCGCACGCCTTCGGCGCCGCACCCGGATCGCCGGTCGATCTGCTCATCGTTCTCACCCCCGGTATCCAGCGGTTCGAGTACTTCCGTCACCTCGGCCGGATCCAGCGCGGACACGCGGACTTCGACAGCCTGCTACCGGAACAACAGCGCTACGACGTCCACTTCCTGCCCGCGACGGCCTGGCGCCGCCCGGCCGATGCTACTGCGTAACCGGGCGGCGCCGACCTCACGGCGTATCCGAGGCCGAGCGCCGGACGGCTCGAGGCGACGAGAACGAACACGTGCAAGACTGGTCGCGTGCGTTTGTACCGTGACCATGCCGTCGTGCTGCGCCAGCACAAGCTGGGCGAGGCCGACCGCATCGTCACGCTCCTCACCAGGCAGTACGGTCTCGTACGGGCCGTGGCCAAGGGGGTGCGCCGCACCAAATCGAAATTCGGGGCGCGGCTGGAGCCATTCGCCTACATCGACGTGCAACTCCATCCGGGCCGCAGCCTCGATATCGTCACCCAGGTCCACACCGTCGAGGCGTTCGCGACCGCCATCATCGCCGACTACGGCCGCTACACCACCGCCTGTGCCGTATTGGAGACCGCCGAACGCCTCGCCGGTGAGGAACGCGCCCCCGTGCCACGCCTGCACTCTCTCACTGCGGGCGCATTGCGCGCGATCGCCGAAGGGCAGCGCCCACCCGAACTGGTCCTCGACGCCTTCCTGCTGCGCGCCATGGACTACGCCGGCTGGGCCCCCGCCGTCGACGAATGCGCCCGCTGCGCCACCCCCGGCCCGCATCGCGCGTTCCATGTGGGCGCCGGGGGAGCGGTCTGCGTCCACTGCCGCCCACCCGGCGCCGTTACCCCCGCTCCCGCGGTCTTCGACCAGCTGCTGGCGTTACGCCACGGCCGTTGGGAACGGGTCGAGACGATCCCCGAATCGGCGCGCCGGCAGGCCAGCGGGCTGATCGCGGCCCACCTGCAATGGCATCTGGAACACAAATTGCGCACCCTGCCGCTGGTGGAGCGCAGCGGCGGAGCCCCCCACACCGCAGCATCGGCGAACACCGACGAACAACTGCGCGCGGTAGATCAGGTCGCCGGCGTGGCGGGCCCAGGGTAGTGATGAATCTGCCCGGCTCTCCGATGGGGTCGGTGCACTGGTCGAGAAAACTGATTCCTCACTCATGAGGGTCTACCTGCGGACCCGGACCTCGAATGCCGACGTAACCGTATGCGTCGAGTTTTACGAGACACCTCCAAGGGTTGAGGCCCGTCTCGCCGTTTCGGCCTCGAAGCGCATGCGCGAAGCTCGAGTCTCGAGGCCGAAACGGCGAGACCCAGGGGGCCTCAACCCCGCGCGCGCCAGCGCGCCATATACACAGCTAGGCTTTGGGCGTGATCCTGCGTCGTGACACCACCGGTTCGGACGTGCCCGCGTCCGATACCGTCCGCACCATCCGGCCGCCGTCACCGCACCCTTCCGGGGCCCGCCCGCCCGAGATTCCCGCGGAACTGGTTCCCAGGCATGTCGCGCTGGTGATGGACGGTAACGGGCGCTGGGCGCAGGAGCGTGGGCTGCCGCGTACCGCGGGCCACGAAAAAGGCGAGGCCGTGCTCATGGACACCGTCGAGGGTTGTATCGAGATCGGTGTGAAGTGGTTGTCGGCATACGCGTTCTCCACCGAGAATTGGCGGCGCAGCCCCGACGAGGTGCGGTTTCTCATGGGGTTCAACCGGGATGTGATCCGGCGGCGGCGGGACGAGATGCACGAGATGGGGGTGCGGGTGCGCTGGGCGGGGCGGCGGCCGCGATTGTGGCGCAGCGTGATCCGGGAGTTGGAGACGGCGCAGGAGCTGACCAAGGACAACACCGTGATGACCTTGACCATGTGTGTCAACTACGGTGGCCGTGCCGAGATCGCCGATGCGGCACGGGAGATCGCGCGCCGGGTGGCGGCGGGGGAGATCGATCCGGAGAAGGTCGGTGAGGATACGGTCGCCCGGTTCCTGGACGAACCGGATATGCCGGATGTGGATCTGTTCCTGCGGCCGTCGGGGGAGTTCCGTAGTTCGAATTTCCTGATCTGGCAGTCGGCGTACGCCGAGTTCGTCTATCAGGCGACACTGTTCCCGGATTTCGATCGGCGCAATCTGTGGGAAGCCTGTCTCGAGTACGCGCGGCGGGATCGCCGGTTCGGGGGTACCAAATGAGCGGCGAGGCCGAATCGGGCGCGCTGGCACCGGATCTGGAGTTGCAGGCCCGGGCCGGCGCCGGGCTGGGGCTCTACGATATCGATGTCCGGGTCGACAACGACGGTTCGCTGCGTTTCGATTTCCAGGGCGCGTTGTGTTCGCTGAGCGCGTTCACGTTGACGCCGGGTCTGGATGTGCTGTCGCTGACGTGTGTGCTGGCCTGGGATCGGCCGCTCAAACCGCAGTTGCACAAGCGGGTGGCCGAACGGAATGCGTCGTTGCAGTTCGGTTCGATCGCGCTGTTCGCGCACGACAAGCTCGCCGATGTGATTCTCCGCTACACCTTCCCGGCGGCCGGCCTGGACGACATGGCATTGACGACGATGCTGCTGCTGGTGCTCGGTGGCGCCGGGGAGGCGCGCAAGGGCCTGCTGCCCTGATCCGCTCAGGCCTGGTCGGTGCCTGGCGCGGATCCGGTCGTCGACCAGGTGCGGCGGGTTTCCGGGTCGCCGTACGGGAACAGGGTGTCCACGCCGCGTAGATATTGGTCGCGCACCAGGTCGCCCAGCAGCAGGTGCTGCAGCACGTAGCCGGGGAGCAGTCCGAAGAGCGCGGCGGCGACCGCTTCCACGTCGGCGTCGGGAGGTAGCCATCCGGCCGTGCGCATCCGTTCGGCGTATTCGCGCCACATTTCCCGGATGCTCGCCATGGTCCGGCGTACGGGTGCGGCCGCCTCGTCGTCGATGAGGGCCAGTGACCATGCCTGCGGCGCCAGGCGTATCCGGCCTTCCGGCCCGCTCTGTGTTTCGATCCAGTCTGTCATCCGCGCGATCAGTTCGGCCGGTGTGGGCAGCGGGTCGCTGTGGATGACGGCCGTCATCTGCGCGCGGATATCACCGGCGGCGGTCGAGGCGAGCGCGATGACCAGTTCGTCCTTGCTCTTGAAATAGCGGTAGACAGCGCCCGCGGACAGGCCCGATTCGGTGAAGACATCCTGCATGGAGGTCTGATGGAAGCCTTTTCGGACGAAGCAGATACGGGCGGCGTCCAGGATCTGTCGTCGGCGGCGTTCCAGGTGTTCGTCACTGACTCGGGGCATGCCTACAAACTAAAACGAATGTTCGTTCTTGACAAGGCGCGGGGCCGGTGGGACGGTGGGTGCACCTAAAAAGAACGAGCCTTCGATTTTCTGGGGAGAACGTCATGAACGTCATCCAGCGTGCCGTGGCACTCGGGGTGGGCGCGGCCCTGCTGCAAGGGTTGATGCTGATCGCTTTCGCGTGGCCGGCGACCAATATCGCGCCCCGCGATCTACCGCTCGCCGTCGCCGGCCCGCAGGCCGCGATGGTCGAGGCCCGGCTGACCGGCCAGAATCCCGGCGCGTTCGAGCTCACCGTCGTACCCGACGAAGCGGCGGCCCGCGCGGCCATCGGTGACCGCGAGGTCTACGGCGCGATCGTGACCGGTGGCGGCGCGCCGCGGGTGCTGGTCGCTTCCGGCGCGGCCCCCGCGGTCGCCCAGCAGCTCACCCAGATCGGCCAGCAGATGTCCGGGGCGCCGGCCGCGCCGGTCGAGGACGTCGTCCCCGCCGACCCCGACGATCCGCGCGGAGCGGGTTTCGGCGCCATGGCGCTCCCGCTGGTCATGGCCGGTATCGCGGGCGGTGTGCTGCTGACTCTGCTGATTCCCGCCGCCGGTGGTCGTGCGCTCGGGGCGCTCGTCTTCGGTCTCGCCGGCGGTCTGCTGAGCATGCTGGTCACCCAGACATGGCTGTCCATTGTCCCCGGTAGCTACCTCGCCCTGTCGGCGGTGGCCGGGCTGGTCTCGTTCGCGGTGGCCGGCACGGTCGCCGGGCTGGCCACCGTGATCGGCCGGGCCGGTATCGGCATCGCCGCCCTGACCATGCTGCTCATCGGCAACCCGTTCTCCGCCGCCACCGCCGCTCCGGAACTGCTGCCGCAGCCGTGGGGCACGATCGGGCAGTTGCTGCCCCCGGGTGCCGCGGCATCGCTGCTCCGCTCGGTGGCGTTCTTCGACGGCGCGGGCGCGCAGCGTCCGGTGCTGGTCCTGCTGGCGTGGGCGGGATTCGCGCTCGTCCTGTTCGGTATCGGAGCGATCCGCGATCGGGCCCGTGTCGAGCCGGCGCCGACCGCCGAGTCGGCGCCGGTACCGGTCACCGCGTGAGTCGCGGACGGAATACGGCGAAGGCCGCTACCACCCGGTGGTAGCGGCCTTCGCCGTGGTTCGGAGGTGCTCCGAGGTGCTAGCCCCGGCCGACCGCGGAGCAGGAGTGGCAGGTGCCGAAGATCTCCAGCGTATGGCTGACTTCGGTGAACCCGTGGCTGGAGGCGGTGCTGGCCGCCCACGCCTCCACGGTTGGTCCGGCGACCTCGACCGTGCGGCCGCAGTGGCGGCACACCAGGTGGTGGTGATGACCGGTCGAGCACTGCCGGTAGACCGATTCGCCGTTGTCGGTGCGCAGGACATCGACCATTCCGGCGTCGGCCAGTGATTGCAGAGTGCGGTAGACGGTGGTCAGTCCGATCCCCTCGCCGCGCCGGCGTAGCTCGTCGTGTAGCTCCTGAGCCGACCGGAACCTGTCGATGTCCTCCAGTAGCGAGGAGATCGCGTTGCGTTGCCGCGTGGTGCGAATACCGACTGCTCTCTGTGTGGCGGTCCCTTTGCCGGTGACCAGGTTCTCGGACACGAATTACCCTTCTTCTTCGGCGTGCGCTACTGCGTCGACCACGATATGCGCCAGATGGTCGTCGACGAGTTCGTAGAGGACCTCCCGGCCCGAACGCTCACCGTGTACCACCCCGGCCGATTTGAGTATCCGCAGATGCTGGCTGACCAGTGGTTGTGTAACGCCGAGGGCATCCACCAGCTCGTGCACACAGCGCGGCGACTCCCGCAGTTGTAGCACGATGGCGATGCGAACGGGCGCCGCGAGCGCGCGCAGCAGTTCTCCGGCGTTCTCCAGCACGGTCCGGGTGGGTATGGGGACCGGTGCCGGGGAGCGGTAGGGATTGTGCTGCCCGGCGGCGGCAGTGTCGGTTGTCATCGTCCACTCCTTATTGGAAACCGGTCCCATTTTGATATGCATGGGTATGCATGTCAAATATCCATGCCGATACGCACGCGAATCGTGCTCGCGCGGACACGGCGGCGGTACTCCGGGCGCGGGCGGGCTGCGGATGGGCCGGGCCCGCGGGCACCTACTAGGCTGTACCCGATCAGCCGTGCACGGCGGCGCAGCTACCGTGGGCAACTGCGATCACGTAGCCCGATCCGGGCAGCGTAACTACTGGCGATTCGTAGTGGATGGAGAATTCTCGCGTGGCACCCAAGTCGAAGGTGGACACCGTTGCCAACCTCGCCAAGCGCCGGGGTCTGGTGTACCCGTGCGGTGAGATCTACGGCGGTACCAAATCGGCGTGGGACTACGGTCCGCTGGGCGTCGAGCTCAAGGAGAACATCAAGAAGCAGTGGTGGCGGTCCATGGTCACCAGCCGCGAGGATGTGGTCGGCCTCGACTCGTCGGTGATCCTGCCGCGCCAGGTCTGGGTGGCCTCCGGCCATGTCGAGACCTTCTCCGATCCACTCGTCGAATCCCTGCACACGCACAAGCGCTACCGGGCCGACCATCTGCTCGAGGCCTACGAAGCCAAACACGGCCACCCGCCGGTCAACGGACTCGCCGATATCAACGACCCGGAAACCGGCCAGCCCGGCAGCTGGACCGAGCCGAAGAACTTCTCCGGCCTGCTGAAAACTTTCCTGGGCCCGGTGGACGACGAAGAGGGCCTGCACTATCTGCGGCCGGAGACCGCCCAGGGCATCTTCGTGAACTTCGCGAACGTGATGACCACCGCGCGCAAGAAGCCGCCGTTCGGTATCGCCCAGATCGGCAAGAGCTTCCGCAACGAGATCACCCCCGGCAACTTCATCTTCCGCACCCGTGAGTTCGAGCAGATGGAGATGGAGTTCTTCGTCAAGCCCGGCGAGGACGCCGAATGGCACAAGTACTGGATCGACACCCGCTTCTCCTGGTACACCGACCTGGGTATCGACCCGGAGAACCTGCGCCTGTACGAGCACCCGAAAGAGAAGCTCTCGCACTACTCGGCCGGTACCACCGATATCGAGTACCGCTTCGGTTTCCAGGGCGGTGAATGGGGCGAGCTGGAAGGTGTCGCCAACCGCACCGATTACGACCTGTCCACGCACGCCCGGCATTCCGGTGCGGAACTGAGCTACTACGACCAGACCACCGAGGAACGCTACGTCCCATACGTGATCGAGCCGGCCGCCGGCCTCACCCGGTCCCTGATGGCCTTCCTCGTCGACGCCTACGCCGAGGACCAGGCCCCGAACGCGAAGGGCGGCGTGGACACCCGCACGGTACTGCGCCTGGACCGTCGCCTCTCGCCGGTCAAGGCCGCGGTGCTGCCGCTGTCGCGCAATGCCGACCTCACCCCCAAGGCCAAGGACCTCGCCGCCCGGCTGCGCAAGAACTGGAACGTCGAGTTCGACGACGCCGGCGCCATCGGCCGCCGCTACCGCCGCCAGGACGAGATCGGTACCCCGTTCTGCATCACCGTCGATTTCGACACCCTCGACGACCAGGCCGTCACGGTGCGCGAACGCGACACCATGACCCAGGAGCGGATCGCCCTGGATCAGGTCGAGGGATATCTGGCGCAGCGGCTGATCGGCTGCTGATTCCGGCGGCGTGGCGTTGAGGGCCTGAGAACGCCGGCGCGAGACGCGGGACCATCCTACGGCCGCTCCCGCGCCGGCATCCGTGCTCGGGTCAGGTCGGGCGTCGTGGGGTTGTGGTGGTGTCGTAGCGCGTCGTGTCTTTGTTCCGCTTCGCCAGGCCACCCAGCCCGAGCAGACCGAGCAGTCCCAGCAGGCCCCACAAGCCGGTCTTATCGCTCTCCTTCTCGTGCTCGGCGTCCACGTCGTTCTGCGCGACCACCGCCGGCTGTGGCTGTTCCAGTGGATCGGCCGCGACAACGCCGACTCCACCGAAAGTCAGTACGAGGGACGACAGAGCAACTGCAATGGTCTTGCGCATGTATGTCTCCTTTTCCTCGTTGGGCGAGGCGGCATTACCCTGACCCGGTCGCGCTAAACCGCACGCAGAGCAATAGGCTGCCGACCTGGGCTCACGTGGGTCGCACGGCCGGAAGCCCTGGTTCGGGGCTGCGAGCCCGCCGGTTCTCGAGCACTACAGTGGCGCTCGCGCGGCCCACAGCTGCCGCGCATATCGCTAGCATCGGGGGCGTGATCACCATCGATACCTCCTACACCGGCCATGTCACAGCGGGTTCGGCGCCGCAGCGCCGCGAGGTCCCGGGCGCGAGGGTGACCAAGATGTCGGTCGGCCCGATGGACAACAACACCTACCTCGTCCAGTGCGCCGCCACCGGAGCCGCCCTGCTCGTCGACGCCGCCAACGAAGCCGACCGGATCCTCGAGCTGATCGAGCAGGAGACCACCGAGGGGGTCGGCCTGATCGTCACCACCCACCAGCACGGCGACCACTGGCAGGCCCTGGAAGCCGTCGCCGCCGCCACGGGCGCTCCGACGGCGGCCCACTCCCTGGACGCCGACCCGCTTCCGGTACCGCCGCAGCGCATCCTGGCCGACGGGGACACCGTCACCGTCGGCGACCTATCCCTCGAAGTGATCCATCTGGTCGGGCACACGCCGGGGTCGGTAACTCTCGCGCTCACAGACGGGTCCGGCCGGACCCACCTGTTCACCGGCGACTGCCTTTTTCCTGGTGGTGTGGGGAAAACCTGGCGTCCCGAGGATTTCGCCACCCTGCTGGACGGGGTGACCACCAAACTCTTCGACCGCTACGGCGACGATACGGTCGTGTATCCGGGCCACGGTGACGACACCACGCTCGGTGCCGAACGGCCGCAGCTGGCGGAGTGGAAGAGTCGGGGCTGGTAGTTCCTGGCGCGATGCCGTCTCGGCGCGGGGGCGACTCGGGGAGCTGTCCGCGGTAGTGCGTGGGAGGTGAGTCGATGGGACGGGTCCGGGCGCTGCCGGCACCGGTCGGCCGCGCTGACGGAAGCACCGACAGCCGGCCCGGCGGCGGCGTGCGGTATCGGCCGCGGAACTGTCCACGGCGGTCTGACGGCCGGAACTGTCGCCGGTACGCTAGGAGATCCGCGCGCGAACTCCGTCGGCGCGGCGACCGGGGGGTCTTATACAGTGAAAGACTTTCCTGACGGCACTGCCAAGGAGCTGGTCCGGCGGTTGCGGGACGACTTGATAGAGCTGCTCAGCAGACGGGCCGGCGGCCACCTTCACGGCAGAGTGGACGGCATCTCGGATCGCGCCGACCGGGCAGCGGTTACGTATCGAGGCGCCGAAGAACACGGCAGACAGCAGATCCCGGCGGATGGTCCGGAGCGGTTACCGGCGGACTCCAAGCAAGTGTCCGCGGAACGTCCGGCACCGGGATCGCCGCCACTGGAGACGGAAACTTCTCTGCCGGTCAGCGGATCCGGCGACAACGGGCCGGCATCCGATCGCGCACAACATTTCGTTCTGAGACTGACCCAAGCAGACAGAGATGCCTTCGCGAGCCTCGCCGACAAGCTCTCTCTGCACAACATGGTCGGCGACGCCAAGCTTCTTGCGACCTTCGAGGAATTACGCGGGAAGAGGTTTTCGCCGGAGGAGAACAGGCTTATCGGGCTGTTGGACCAAATGCAGGCGGAGCGAGGCGGGAAACTGATCAAAACGAATCTGGAGTTCCGCTGGGTCTCGGCGGAACCAGATCTCGGAGTTCCGAAGCTCGTGGAGGACGCACGCGTGCACGGAGGATCGGAACCGAACAGACCCTGGACGCATATAGGGGGCAGCGTCGTACAGGATTTCATGGCGCGAGATCGCGATCCTGGTGTCCTGTTCGTCTATGACGGCGACAAGCTCAGACCGCCGACCGAGGAAGAAAGAAAGGACCCCAACGGGAAGCACATGTACATGTACGCCAAGAAGCCTGTTGACGGGCTGGAATTGAAAGACGCGCTGTTGGGGATGATCCGCTTCGACCCTCCCAGCGGCTGAGAGTACGGGACGTCGCGAGCCGGCGAGCGCCGGACTTCGGGCCCGACTCGCCGCGTGCCTACTCCATGACCGCAGCGATCACCGACAGATGGTGATCACTCGTCCGGAGGTAGGTCCGAATTGGACCTACCTACACCGCTGCCGGTGACCGCGGCGACAGCGCCGGGAGCGGGCTGATTCAGGACAGTTCGACCAGTTTCTGCCGCAGCCAGTTCAGCGTGGTGACCCCGCCGGCCACCTGGTAGCTCGGGTAGCTCTGGTGAATACCGGATTTCACGAAATCGTCGACCTGCTTCTTGCGCTCCTCGTAGGCGGTGCCGTTGAGCTGGTCGTGCAGCAGGCCGAGGCCGCCGGCGGCGAGGGCGTCGTTGAGCAGCTGCATGCCGAGGGTCTGGTAGTTGCCGAGCTGGGTGGGGTCGGGATTGGAGACCTGGGCGAAGAATCCGGCGATCCGGGCGGCGAAATCGCCGTCGGGGGTCGAGCAGTACAGGTCGCCGACGGCACAGAAGGTGTAGGTGCGGTTGCTCAACCAGCCGAAACCGGTCAGCCGGGGGCCGCCGGCGCCGGCGCCCAGGACCGGTGGGCCGATGAGGTTGTCGAGGGGGGAGCGGCGCGGGTCGGCGATCAGGCCGACCAGGCCCACCCGGTCCGGCGGGACCACGCCGAGTCCGGTGCCGATCTCGGAGGCGAGGTCACCGGCGGCGTCGGCGCCCTGGCTGTAGCCGAGCAGTGCGAATCGGGTGTTGCCGCAGCGTCGTGCCACATCGGAGATCAGGCCGCGGGCTCCGGAGACGGCCTCGTTCTTGGAGCGGCCGTAGACCTCGCCCTCCCAGGGGAAGGCGGTGGCGGTATAGGTGACGTAATCGGTGTGGGCGCTGCCCGGCAGGTCGTCGGCGGCCAGGGCGAGCATTCCCTTGCCGGGGTCGGACTTCGACGTCTCCCAGGTGCCCGGGATCGCGACCACGTACAGGTCGGGGCAGTTCGCGGGCGCCGCCTGGGCGGTCGTGGCCACGGCGGGGGCGAGGACCGACGCGAGGGTTACCGCCATACCGGCGGTGGCGCTCTTCCAACGAGAAAACATCGTGTGCTCCATGTACTCACCGAGACGGCCACGGCCGTTCATCTGTTCACAGGATTCCAAAACAGTCGACGGGCATGCCACGCCTTTGTGGTGTGACGTGTGGGTGCGAGTTCGTCGACCCCGATGGATGGATCAGAGGCACTTCAGATCTCGCCGAGGGATAGCCAAGCACATCGGCGCCCGTTCCGAAAGTCGAATCTACCGGTGTTCGGCCCTGATCAACGGGATATTCACCGTCCGGCGCCGCTGTGCCGCGAAATCCTCCCGCTCACAGTGTTTTCGGTGCCCGGCCGGCGTGGCGCGCTCACTCCGTACCGGCGGTGTGCTCGAGAAAGCGGGCGAGCAGGCCGTGCAGGTTCCGGCGATCCCCCGCGGACAGCGGTGCCGGCAGTCCGGCCATCACCCGGTCGGTCGTGGTCGCCGCGGCGGCGAGCCGTTCGCGGCCGCTCGGGGTGAGGTGCACGGCGTGGCCGTGGCGGTCACATTCGTCGCGGCGGCGCTCGGCCAGTCCCTGCCTTTCCGGGTCGTCCACGATGTGGACCATCGAGGATTTGGGTTTCTTCCCGCGGCGGGAGGGTCGCTGATAACGATTCGGGCCACAAGAAGTGCCCGGCTGGCCGGAGAAGGGGTGCCCACGCTCTCCCTCTCACGTCCCCGGCGGCGGCGCCTCCCCTTTCGTAATTCCGTGACCAGCGCAAACCTCGAATCCCTGCGTTACGGCGGGGCGGGGGACCGGTGCTCGCGCGGTGTCCGGGGCCCCGAGCCTGCCTGGCAGACTTGTGGCGTGACATGGACACCAGTGCGTACACGACCGGATTCGCGTGCCGATTCCGGTGCTGCGCGCGGGATCGGTGCCGGGATCCTGCGCTGGGCAGGACGGCTGCTCGGCGGTGCCCTGGTGGTGGGGATGATCCTGGTGGGCGGTACCGCCGTGCGGGTATGGCAGGTGGCGCGGATCGAGGACTACACACCTGCCGACGCCATTGTGGTGCTGGGCGCCGCGCAGTATTCCGGGACTCCGTCGTCGGTGTTCGAGGCGCGCCTCTATCAGGCGGCGAGCCTGTACGAGCAGGGGGTGTCGGACCTGGTCATCACGGTCGGTGGCAAACAAGAGGGTGATCTGTACACCGAGGCCGCCTCGGGAAAGATGTACCTGATGGACGCGGGCGTCCCGGAGAGCGCCATCCTCGCCGTGGAGACCGGTTCCGATACGCTGCGCAGTGTGGAGGCCGTGGCGGCCGCGATGCAGGAACGCGAACTCGGCTCCGCGGTGCTGGTCAGCGATCCGTGGCATTCGCTGCGAACCCGCACCATGGCCCGCGACGCCGGACTCGACGCCTGGACCGCACCCACCCGCACCGGTCCCGCGGTGTACACCCGGGAATCGCAGGCGCACGGTATCGCCCGGGAGACCGCCGCCCTGCTGTGGTATCAGCTCACCCACTTCTCGGCGGATTTCAACTACACCGCCGGGCAGTGAAACCTTCACCCGCCGGTGCCGCCGGACCTCCCGGCCGGTCACTGCCCGATGGCAGACTGGGTGCGGTGATCTACACCGAGCACGACCGCGAACGCCTGGTCGGGGAGGCGCCCAAAACGGCCGGCCTCGCCGGTGCCGGTGCCCACGGAAACGGGCACCGCACCGAATTCGCGCGTGACCGTGCGCGCGTACTGCATTCGGCCGCGCTACGCCGCCTCGCCGACAAGACCCAGGTGATGGGTCCCCGCGACGGTGACACGCCGCGCACCCGGCTCACACATTCGCTGGAGGTCGCGCAGATCGGCCGCGGTATCGCCGACGGCCTCGGCTGCGACCCCGACCTGGCCGAGCTCGCGGGTCTGGCGCACGATATCGGCCACCCGCCCTACGGTCACAACGGCGAGAAAGCGCTGGATATCTTTGCCACCGATTTCGGCGGATTCGAGGGCAACGCCCAGAATCTGCGGATCCTCACCAGGCTCGAACCGAAGGTCCTCGATTCCTACGGTGGCAGTGTCGGGCTCAACCTCACCCGCGCCGCGCTCGACGCCGCGATCAAATATCCGTGGCATCGCACCGAGGCGGGCGGCAAATTCGGCGCCTACGAGGCGGACGCCGACCGGTTGTCCTGGGTCCGCAAAGGCGCACCGGAGCGGCGGCCGGCGCTGGAATGCCAGGTGATGGACTGGTCCGATGATGTGGCCTACTCGGTGCACGACGTGGAGGACGGCATCATCGCCGGCCGGATCGATCTGCGTGCCCTGGCCGATCCGGTGGAGCGGGTCGCGCTGGCCGAGCTGGGGCATGTGCAGCATCGCGGCCTCTCGGTCGACGATCTGGTGGCCGCCGCGCAGCGGCTGTCCGAATTGCCGGTCGTCGCGGATGTGTTCGTCTACGACGGCACCCTCACCAGTTCGGTTGCCTTGAAACGGCTCACCAGTGAACTCGTCGGCCGATTCGCCAACGCGGCGGTTGTCGCGACGCGCGCGGCCCATCCCGGACCGCTCGCCCGCTACTCCGCCGACCTGGTGGTGCCGCCGGTGGCCGCCGCCGAGGTCGCCGTCCTGAAGACCGTCGCGCTGCGCTACGTCATGTCCGATCCCGACCACAAGTTGCGTCAGGCCGAGCAGCGCGCCCGCCTCACCGCCGTCGCCGAACACCTGCTCGCCACCGGCCCCGCCGCGCTCGACCCGCTGCTGCTGCCCTGGTGGGAGACCGCCGCCGACGACAGCGCCCGGGTCCGGGTGATCGTCGATCAGATCGCCTCCTACACCGAGAGCCGCCTGGAACGGATCGCCGCCACCCTGAATTCGTGACGGCACGCACGGCGTCGCGGCCGGCGTCGGGGTGCTCGGGTTCCGGCGGGTACCCGCTCGCCTAGACTCGACTCCGTGACCGGACGAATACCTGCTCGCGATATCACAGCCATTCGGGAGCGCGTCCGGATCGAGGATGTGGTGGGCGAGTATGTGGCGCTCAAACGGGGCGGCGCGGACTCGATGAAGGGGCTGTGCCCGTTCCACGACGAGAAGTCCCCCTCCTTCCATGTGCGGCCCAACCACGGCCTCTTCCACTGTTTCGGATGCAACGAGGGCGGCGATGTGTATGCCTTCCTGCAGAAGATCGAGCACATCGGTTTCGTGGAAGCCGTCGAGCAGATGGCCGACCGGATCGGCTACCGGATCAACTACGAGGGCGGCGGGACATCGGTCCAGCGCGACCGCGGCACCCGGTCCCGGCTGGTGGCCGCCAACGCCGCCGCCCACGAGTTCTATGTCGAACGGCTGCGCGGCCCCGACGCCACGGTCGCCCGCAAGTACCTCACCGACCGTAACTTCGACGACGCCGCCTGGACCCAGTTCGGCTGTGGTTACGCCCCCGACGGCTGGGACACCCTCACCAAGCACCTGCTGAACCGGGGCTTCGATTTCAAGGAACTCGAGGCGGCCGGTCTGTCGCGGCAGGGCCGGCGTGGCCCGATCGACCGGTTCCATCGGCGGCTGCTGTGGCCGATCCGCAATCTCGGCGGCGATGTGATCGGTTTCGGCGCCCGTAAACTCTTCGAAGACGACACCATGCCGGGCAAATACGTCAACACCCCGGAAACCCTGCTGTACAAGAAATCCCAGGTGCTGTTCGGTCTCGAACACGCCAAGCGGGAAATCGCCAAGGGCCATCAGGCCGTGGTCGTCGAGGGCTACACCGATGTGATGGCCATGCATCTGGCCGGGGTGAAAACCGCGGTGGCCGCCTGCGGCACCGCCTTCGGTGACGACCACCTGGCGATCCTGCGCCGGCTGCTCATGGACGACAACTTCTGGCGCGGCGAGATCATCTTCACCTTCGACGGCGACGCCGCCGGTCAGGCCGCCGCCCTCAAGGCGTTCCTCGGTGACCAGAAGGTCGCCGGGCAAACCTACGTCGTGGTCTCGCCCGACGGCCAGGACCCCTGTGAGATGCGCCAGCAGTCCGGTGACGCCGCCCTGCGCGATATGGTCGCCCGCCGCGAACCGCTGTTCGATTTCGCGCTGCGCCAGGAGATCGCCAAACGCGAGGACAGCCGCACCCGGGCCCTCACCTACGACAGCCAGGTCGAGGTGATGCGCTGGGCGGTTCCCATCGTCGCCCAGATCAAGGACCACGGCCTGCGCAAACGCTACGCGACCCAGCTCGCCGAATGGACCGGCTGGCAGGATCCGCAGCTGGTGTACCGCCGGGTCGATGAGGAGGCCCGCAAGTTGCGCGGCGCGGCGGCCGCCCCGCCCACTCGTGCGCCCCGAGGCGAGCAGTCCGGTCCCACGCCGCCTGCCGCCCGCCCCGACCCCCGGGACCCGGTACTGCGCTCCCAGCGTCAGGCCCTTACCGCCGGACTGCAGTACCCCGAGATCGCCGGCCCGGCGTTCGACGCCCTCGAAGCCGACGCGTTCACCCATCCCGCCTATATCGCCGTCCGCACGCTCATGGCCGAAGCCGGGGGAGTGTCGGCGGGCCTCTCGGGTGCGGACTGGGTGAGCGCGATCACCGACCGCACCGACGACCTCACGCTGCGCGCCCTGGTCTCCGAGCTCGCCAGCGAACCGCTGCCGGTGAAGACCACCGGCGATATCCCCCGGTTCATCACCGGAGTCCTCGCCAACGCCCAGGCCGCCCTGGTCGGACGGCAGATCGCCGAACTCAAGTCACGGCTGCACCGTGTCTCCTCCGTCGACGAACCGGAGACCTATATGGCGCTGTTCGCCGACCTCGTGGCTCTCGAGCAGTACCGCAAGAGTCTGCTGGAACAGGCCATGGGCACCAGCGAATTCGGCGCCGCCTGACCCGTAGTGAGCTATCGCCGCCGTAGCTGGTCGTGCGGGACCATCACGGTGGTGCGCTCGTCGAGCGGCTCCATCGGCTCCAGTTTCGGCTGGGTGCTCAACTTGTCCGACAGCTTCTGTCTGCTCACCTGCACCAGCTTGCGCGTCACCGGGCTCCCCGCGACCGCGCGGGCACTCGCGCTGATCTGTTCATAACGTGCCCGCCCGGCCTTACTGCCCAGCACATAACCGGCAGCGATACCGATGATCAACCGCAACATTGTGGGTGGAGCTCCTCCCAGTAGTCCGTGCCGACCCATCCTGCCCGACCGCACCGACACCTGTCGATCCGGTCCCCACGGCCGGTCGGGCCCCGTTTCGGCCTCCCGCCCCGGCTCGACCCGGCGATTTGGGCACGCACCCACCCATACGCTAGAGTTTCGTCTCGGTCAGCCCGGTACGGGCGAGGCCGCCGAGCAATCCCCTATAGCTCAATTGGCAGAGCAGCCGACTGTTAATCGGCAGGTTACTGGTTCGAGTCCAGTTGGGGGAGCAAGAAAACAACCCCCTACCAGCGCAAACAGGTAGGGGGTTGACCTTTACCCGGCGAATGTGCGTCCGAAAATTCCCGTACTTTCCCCGTACATTCAATCCCGTACTTTCCCGGACGCGTACCGATCGAGCACGACGCGCACATCCGGGCCATGCGTACGGCGCTCGACATAGTGCTGTTCGGTGGTCGACTGGCGGGCGTGCGAGAGCTGGTGCTGTGCCTCGGCAAGGCCGAGTTCACCCGTGATCACGGTCGCCACCGTGCGACGGAACGAATACGGCGTGACCCAATCCAGGCCGTCGTGTTCCTTGAGCGCTGCCCGTAGTGCGCGGCGCAGATTGGCAAGGCTCATCCATCCGCCGTCGCGATTCGCGAACACCTGTCCGTGGTCGCCGGACTGGCCGATCATCTCCGTGAGTGCAGCGACCGCGAGCGCGGGCAGCACGAGGGTGTGAGGCGGCGCCCCACCCTTGCGTTCGTCCTGCCGGTGTACGGGCAGCGGCTTGCCGTCCTCGTCCTCGGCCTGCCCATGGTCAATGATCGTTCCCGTAACCGTCATGGTCGGTGGATCCGCCAGCAGGTCGACCTCATGCCACCGCACGGCCAGCAGTTCATTCGGCCGGCACCCTGTCGACCCGAGAACATCGACGACAGCAGGCAGTAAGCGGCCCGGTTTCGGACCGTTCCGGCGCGGGCGGTCGCAGAATTCCCGGATCGCCGCGCGGATCGCTATGAACTCCGCAGGCGTCGCTGCACGGGCGTCCGCAGTGGACACCTGGACCGTCTCGGTCTCCCGGATCGGGTTCACCTTGATCACGTCGTACCTCACCGCCAAGCCGAACATGCCCACGAGGATCGTCCGCAACTGCTTGCCGGAAGCCGCCGACCGGGCGGAAATGATCTTCAAATGTGCTTCGCCGCGGCTGGTTGGAAACTCCCGGATGCGAAGGGCTCCGATCTGCTTGTCAGCGTTCCTCTCCCAGCCCCGGCGGTACTGAGTGACTGACTGCCGCTTGATCTTCTTGGTTGCCAGCCAGATAGCGAACAGCTCAGACAAGGTCGTCTTATCGGTCACGAGCGCGGCCGCCGTGACGGGTGCCGAGCGTGAACGCAACTCCCGCAGTAGGTTTCGGCGTGCATCTTCGTCGCTGCGGCCGCTGCGCTCGACCTCCCGGCGCTTACCATCCTCGTCACGGATATACGTTGTCGCGGTGAACCTGCCCGGCTCGACCTCGCGCACGGTGATCTTCCCCCACTCGCCGGGGCGCATCCGTTGCCTAGGCATCGTCTATCGGCCATCCGTTCGCGCGTATCTGCTGCTCGATCTCCTCGACCCGATCTTGAGCGATGCGGAACGCCTGCCGTACCTCGTCCGACGCTGAGGCGGGATCTCGGTAGTTGAGGGCTGCTGACTTCCTGACTTCCTTCGCGCGTACGTACTCACGCGCCAGCTGCACGCGTGCATTCGTACTGGCCTCCGTCCACGGGCCGAGGAAGATGTCCGATGCTCGTATCTCTCCTGAAAACCATTGCAGCGCAGTGGCTTCGCTCGTCCCGATCCTGGGCCAAACGTCCACCTGCCCGCCCGGCAATCCCGGGTAGATCAGCTGTACCGGCGGAACGCCGAGCGCCAGCGCCAACGTGATGACCTCCGCGAGGTCGAGCTTCCCCCCGCGGCTGTTGGTCTCGATTTTGGTGATGGCGACACGGTGAATCGGATAACCCAGGTCGCGGGTCCGGTCGGCCAGTTCGGCCGCCTTGATCCCCCGCTCTTTCCGGTAGGTAGCCACCGCATCGCCGAAGCGTTGGGCCAATTCGGATTGCCACGCCTTGGCGGTCTCGTCAATGTTCGGCATCTCGACATGATTGCACACGTACGAGAACATCCGCTATGCTCCCGACAGGCAGTTTGCTCGACAGAAACTGTCGCATTCCCGAACATTGGAGGAAGCGGATATGAGCACTACGGCGCAGCTGCACCCGATCCCGGTTGCGTGCCAGCGACTCGGAATCGGCCGGAGCGGCCTGTATGACCTGATGAATTCGGGGGAGCTGCACTCCGTGAAGATCGGCCGCCGTCGGCTGGTCCCGGAAAGCGCCATCGCGGACTACATCGCACGGCTCGTCGGCGGATCGGATGCCGCCTGATGTCTACCCCCGGAAACCAAGACGGCCCGGGAGCGGTTGCCGCCGCTACCCGGACCAACGAAACCCGCTCATCCCATGAGGAGATTTCCGTGAACCACGATACCAACCCCGCCCCGCTCCGTCCCGGCGACTCCGTACGGCTCCGCACCTCCGGTGAGTTGCTGACCGTTACCGAACTCGCGGGATCGACGGATCGGCCCACGATCGTATGTCGCGATGACGTGCCCGGTTCGTCGCTGCGGTTCTGCCAGCCGTCCGACCTCGAGCCGGTGGAGCTGGACGGACCCACGGAACTGGACTTGATCCGCGCGTTCGCCGACCGCGACCTTGCCGCCGACCGCGCGGCCCAGCTGCGGGCTCAGCGAGAGATCGCGGAAGCGAAAGCTCAGAACTACGCCGAAGGGGTCACCCGGCGCGTCATCGACGCTATCGAGGCATCGGGAACCCCGGTGTTCGACCTGCTGGAAGGCACCGGCATCAGCATCCACCGGTTGGCCCAGGTGTGCGACGGTGCCGATTGCTTCACCGTCAGTGAGGTCTGCGTCCTGACCCTCGCCGCCGGGGTGGGCATCCGCGACATGTTCGGCCCGGTCGACGCCGCGGAGGTGACCCGGTGATCGCGCCTACCCGGATCGAAACCGCGGCCGCCATCGGCGTGCACCTTGACGCGGAGCTCGGCGAACTCTCCATCGTCGGCCGCGCCTTGCGTATCGGAACCATCGTCATCCAGGACGACGGAGAGATCCATGCCGTTCCCCGCCGAGGGATCGGCGCCTACACCGCCGAGCTGCTGGCCGTCGCCGAGGATGTCGCGGTCGCCGGTCGGGACCGGTCGGTTATGGGCCGGGACCGTTCCGCCGCATGGGGATATCAGGCCGATCTCGGTTGGTACGCCGGGGTGGTTGTCCCGCTGCACCGCCGGTCCGAGATCGCTGAGGAGGTGCGGGGATGACGCCCCCTTACCCTGCCCCGGCTCTCGGCAGGGCGATCAAGTGTCCCGAGGACGCGAAGCGGGTCTATGAGCAGCACACGGGCCCCGGTGCTGTGCCGCCCGTGGACTACTCGCCGCAGCGGTGGGCGGTCGCCATGTTCCGTACCCGGGTCGAGACCTTGGCGCGGCACCTGGCGGAACTCGCCATGACCGAACGCACGGATGACCTGCTCGACGACTGGCAGCGCGCCCACGACGAGGTGCAGCGGTTGGCCGCCGAACTCACGAAGGCGACCACCCGCCAGGAGTAACCCCGCACGCATGGAAACGGCCCGCCCCCGAGGTGGTGGGGCGGGCCGCATGAACCCTGTACAGAAAGGAGGTGCCGTATGACCGACGAGTCCACGGTATCGACGCCCGGCGAAGACAAGGACCGCAATCGGACCACGGCCGCGCGGAAGATGCCGGAACCGACCGCCCACTGCGCCGAGCATCAGCACCACGTTCGCGAGTGCCCAGAGTGCTACGTCGCGGCTGAGTTCCAGAAGATGCGGATGCGACAGAGGCGCGAACGTGAACAGGCACGTGCGGGGTTCCGGTCGGTCAGGCTCTCCACGTTCGCCGATGAATCCGACGACGTTCCGGTGTGGGCATGGAATCACGGCGGTAAGGGCCGGATCGCGGTCGGCACGCTCGCTCTGTTTGCTGGCCGGCCCGGCGCGGGTAAGTCGACCGGTGGGCGGTACATGGCCGCTCAAGTGAGTAACGGCACCCTCGAAGGGCATTGGTTCGGCCGCCCGGTCAACGTCGCCTATATCGCGGCCGAGGAGTCAGCGCGATACGTGGTCAAACCTGGCCTGCGCGCCGCTGGTGCTGATCTCAGCCGGGTGTTCATGCCACGGGTAGAACTCGACGGAGAAGAGGTCCGGTTCCTGTCGTCGCATGACATGGCCGACTTGACCCGCGAGCTGAACGACCATGACGTGAGGCTGGTCGTTGTCGACCCCCTCATGTCGACCATCGGCTCGCGCACCGATATCAACCGGAACAACGAGGTTCGTTCCCTGATCGAGCCGTGGGCCAAGCTCGCCGAGGACATCGACGGTGTGGTTCTCGGTATCGCGCATCTGAACAAGTCCGGCAACGGTGATGTCGTCGCGGGCATCAACGGGTCATCGGCGTTCGGTGAGGTCGCGCGAGCGGTGTTCGGGTTCGCCAAGGACCCGGAATCCGAAGACGGTGACCGGATCATGTCGCAGGAGAAAAACTCCATCGGCGAAGAGGATCTTGCGCTGACGTACCGGATCGAGTCGACCACCGTCACGACAGACTCGGGTCGTACCGCGGAGGTGGGTCGGTTCGTCATCGTCGGTGACTCCGACAAGACGGTCGGCGACGTTCTCCGGTTCCAGCCGAAGGCCACCACGGACGGCGCCGGGTACGAGGACATCGACGCCTGGTTGCTTGAGCTACTGAAGAACGGTCCCGTCCTGGCGAAGGATGTCTACGACTCGGCGAATGCTGCCGGGTACTCGACCGACAAAGCCAAGCGTTCGAAGACGCGTATCAACAAGGCACGCGGCGTGGAGTTCATAGAGGCATTCCGGCCGGAGGTTCCCGGGCCGTGGTTCTGGCGCCGAATGGACTTCCCGGAGGAGGCCAAGGGAGCAACGGAGCACCAAGAGAGCGTCCACGCCCAGGAGGATGCTCCCTTGCACTCTTCTGCTCTCTTTGAGGTCAGAGGGGGTGCGGACACTGCCGGTCAGCCCCAAGGGAGCAAGGGAGCAAGGGAGCAAGGGTCTACGCGCGAGACCAACGTGACTCCGCTCGATGCCGCTCGTGCGTCCGACCGACAGCACCAGAAACCCCGCCGCCGGATCACCCGCGGGGGCCGTCCCATAGACCGGAGGCGTACCGATGACGCTTCGTGAGGATGAACTCAAGGCGTGCCGGTACGCCGTCTCCGAGATGCTGCGCGCCCGTCGTCGCATGGGCGCCCCGGTCCCGGAATGGCTCAGGCGCATCGACACCCGCCTCGACGCCGAACTGGTCGAATGCGCGTCCCACACCGGACACGGCCCCGACACCACCGATCGAAACTCGGAAGTGATCGGAGTGACGGAAGCCGCCCGGCTACTCGGGTGCACCGCCCGCCACGTCCGCCGCCTGGCCGCCGACCTCGACGGGCAGCGCGCGGGCCGAGCGTGGGTGTTCGACCGCCGCACCGTCAGCGAATACGCCCAAGGAAGAACGGAGTAACACAGTGGCAGATTTGACCATCCTGCGAGACGCCGCGTACGCCTACGCCGCATCCATGAGCGATGCCGAGTGGGAAGCATTCGCCGCCAGCGTGCGGGAGCCCAGCGACACCGAGGAGGCGCCGCCGACCAGTTCGGAAGCCAAGAAGGCCCGCGCCACCGCGGCATTCCGCCGTGCCGGAGGAGGCACCGCCGCATGAGCAATATCGGACAGTTCCGCAACGCTCAGCCGCAGTTCACTGCGCACCGGACCTGCGACGGTCTCACCCACCGCGGCATCAAGCTCCCCAAGCCGGTCACCGAAGCGCTCGACCTGCTCAACGACGTCGAAGCCGCACAGCCCCGCAACGAGGTCGACCGAGAACCCATCATCGCCGCCTACCTCAACCGGGAATCCGCCGAGCGCATCGAAGCCCTGTCGGCCAGTCAGTACGCCGCGGGACTCAGGTTCACCGCCTGGTCTCAGGCCCGCGACCGCGCCGGCCGGGCAGTGGTCGAAGCCCTGCGAGTTCACCACGACCACCTCACGGCCGAACTCGCCGCACTCGCCGCGCCGCTCATCTCAGCGATCGAGCATGTGGCCGGCCTCGATGACAAGAATCTCTCGGCACTGGTCAAAGGCAACCGCCACGATGACGCGCGGGTGGTAGCCGAGCTGCCCACCAACGTTGCCGAGCTCGACGCGCTCTATGCCCTGCGCCGTGCCACCACCCCGCCCGGATACGGGTATGAGCACAAAGGCGTGGACTGCGGGCAGTGGCGAGACCCGCGGCCCGTGCGCAACGCGAGCGCCACCAGCGTCCCGGACTACTACCTCACCGGCGCCATGGCCGGGGCCGAGCTGTGGTTCCCCACCGCCGATGAGGCCACCACCGCCGCACGCAAGGTCTGGGCGCTCGAGGAGAAAGAGCGGACCGAGACGCGCGATGCAGCGGTACGCGAAGCGATCAGGAACGGCGCATTCTCCGCCGGGTGACGCACAGAGCAGCCACCACCGCACACATCGAGAGAGAGGCAAGGCAATGCCACCGAGGAGACCACGCAGTCAGAAAGTCACCACCAAGGTGACCCGCAGCAAGGGCGTACCGGTCGTACAGCAGACGGTCAGCATCAACGGCCGCCCGGTCATGACCCGAGAGATACCAGTCAGTGCACTACCGGGCCGCAACAGGCAGCAGCGCGGGACAGCCAGCAAGAGCAGGGCCAGCAGCGACGGCTGCGAGTGCGGCTGAGGCGTGTGATCCACCCTGGGGGAGGGGGTCAGCCGCCCGCCGCTCGCCTCCTCCGGCATAGGCGAGTCCTCCCCCCGGGCGAAAAAAACGTATGGAGGTGACAGCGCATGTCCCGGAAAAAACTTCATGTGGTCAGCGACGATGAGCGGCCGCAGGAGATACTTGCCGCCGCCCAGGTCTCGGAACGCGCGCTACTGGTGGCGTTGCGGGACAAGCTGGCCGGCCACCTCGACGACGGGGTGCCGCCCCATGTGATCGCGCGATTGGTCGCCGAGCTCCGCGACGTTGACCGGAGTATCCGGGTGCTCGATCGGTGGGAAGCGGAGGAAGACTCCGTGGTGGTTCCCCTTGAAGTCGAGCCGTGGGACGGAACGGGGTACTGATCCGTCCGGGATACCCCCCCTCCCCCCGGGGGGCAGGTACCCCATAGTCGTAGACGCTCAGGCCGGATACGGGTCTGGGGATCCCGGGGCAAGGGCGTCTGCTGAACCGACACCCCTGGGAGTGAGCCCGGCTCACACTCACCTGTTGCTCCGCGGGCAACGGTAGGCCGGCGCCCACGGTTCAAGGGGGTCAATCTCGCTGACCCCCTTGCGAGGTCCCGGCAGGACCCGGCAACCGTGTCGCTCATCGACGCGGAAGGGGGTACGTCGAACGCACACCCTTTTCGGGGGATCCCCTGAAAACTGCCCTGCTGTCCGCCTGGCTGACACCAGGTATGTCACAGTGACGATTGCTCGAGCTACGCCGGTGTCAGTCGTCGATGCCCGCAGCGTTCGCCAGACTCCGAAGGCTGTCGTTCGCACGCCGCTGCTGCTGGGCCGTGGTGCGGATGGCGTTCTTCACGGCCGGGCTCGATCGGAAGTGCTCCGGCGCGGCCAGACGCGATTCCAGGAGTGCGCCGATCGCGGAATCGGGGTCCCCGTTGAGGAGGTGCGCCCGCGCGGCGTCGACCCAGAAATACGCCTGCCGCTCGGCGGCCATCCCTTGCGGGAGCCGAGTGCCTTTCGCGATGTCGACCGCGCGCCCCGGCTCGCCCAGGTCGACCTCGGCGCACAGCTGATACAGGCGCACGTTCGCGGGCCCGACCGGACTGCCGTAGATCACCCGGTCGCCGATCTGGGGCGCGAGCCGCTCCGCTACCGCGAGGTGGCCGCGGGAGGTATCAGCGTCGCCGGTCGCAGCGGCGATGGTCCCGGCGCGCATATGCAGGATCGAATACACGGCCGCCGCGGTCGCGTCCTCCTCGACGAGCGGCTCGATATCGGACATGGACCGATTCAGCAGCCGCAGAGCGTGTGCAGACGCACCGATACGGGCCAGACTCGCGGCCTTCACGTAGTGCGTGGTCGCCAACAGCAGTGGATCGCCGGACCGGGTGGCTGCCCACTCCATGCGCTCTGTAGCGGTGAGAGACAGGTCGGTGTATCCGAACTTGTGCGCGACTGTGTTCGCGGCCCGGTAGGCGTCGGTCAGCATCGCATAGGCCGGCCGTCCGGTCTGGTCCCCGGCGACCAGCAGGGAGTCCACGAGATCTGGCAGGACATCAGCGATGCGTCGATACCGGGCGTCGATTCGCCAGCGCGCCACCTTGGCCGACAGGCGCCGCAATTCGTCGAGCGGCACGGGCTCGGTATCGGGGTCCAGTGGATCGGTCGCGGCGAGCGCGCGGCGCAGGACCGGCAGGACATCCGCCAGCGGTTCGGGTTCGTGCCCGGCGCCGTAGAGCCGGGAGGCGTCGACCCGTAGCGCGTTGGCGATGGCCCCGACCCATACCGTGGACGCGGATGCCTTCCCGGTTTCCACCTGGGCGAGCATCGACCGGGAGACGTTGGCACGGGCCGCCAGTTGGTGCTGGGTGAGCCCGCGGACCTTGCGCCAGTGTGCAATGTGCTCGCCGACAGTCTCGCCTTGCTGCATGTCCTCGACGGTAGCAGGTTTCGTTTCGAACAATCGTCGAACATTCGTTGTCTACCAGCAGATTTAACGTCACGGTAGCCCCGCCGTCAGGTTTGACCCCGACTGCCCTGGCGGCGGGTGCTCTCCAATCTGCAGAGTCGGGGCGCAAGGGGTGCACAGTGGTCGGGGATATTCAGCGGGCTGTCGCCATGATCCGCAGAGACGTGTTCGGGGACGGGGTGGACGTCTTCAAGGTGGCGGAAAAGCATGGCTACACGATCGTGTGGACGGTCCGTATCGATACCGGGCCGCTGGCAACGTCGTTGATTCTGGCCGGCGCCATCATGGAACACGGCGCGGCGGCGGTGGTGGTCCCATCGTTTGAACACGCCGACGCGGTCCGCCACGCGATCACCGAGCACGCCGCCTTGGTCACGCCGATGCAGATCTACCCGCGCGGGTACCGCTGGCCGGTCGTGCAGCTGTGAGCGGCCACGGCGTCGCCCTGGTCCTGCTCTCCGCGGGGCTGGCCTGGTTCGCCGTGGTGATGTTCCGGGCGTAGGTGCTACTGACCCATTTGGGTCACTTGCCAGCAGGTGAGCACTGTTGCTCACCTGTGCGGGGCTGGTGACCGTGCAGGTTCGAATGCAGTCCGCCGGGCGTAGGGAATTCCCTGGTCGCCCAGCTTGCCGAGGTCGACAACCTGGGATCACAGGAAGTGGCCGGGGTACTCACCACCGAGTACCCCGGCCGATCATTTTGTCGGCGCCAGCAAAATGACCCCGCTGGAGTTCTTCGGCGATCACCGAAATCGGAGGGCAACCGCGTCGATGAGCGACATGGTTGACCTGTACTCCGTACTTTCCCCGTATAAACGGTGTCGGATTCGGCCGGATTTAGGCGGACGGTAGCGGACGCTAATTGGACTGTAATCCACTGTGTAGCAAGGCCTTCCCGGACAACGGTAGACGAGTGCGGACGTACCGGAATGGCCGAAAACGTACCGGCAGGTTACTGGTTCGAGTCCAGTTGGGGGAGCAGAAGCAGCAGGTCAAGCCCAGAGAGTGGCTTGACCTGCTGTTTTTTATCGGTGCATAACCAGGAATACGCCAGAGTTTCCGGGTCGGACTTCCGATATGGGGCACTGTCGCGCAAAAGGGAGTGAGTTCGGCGCGGTTCTCGAACTCGTGAACCAGCTGCGGGGGTCGGGATCGCCTGCCGACGAGCAGGTCATGCACGGGCGAGGGCCTCGGCTTTCCGCTGTCACCGCGCGGCCCAGCGGTCACTCGGCTTGCCGGACTCGGGCTGAGCTGTGGTAGCGATCCTGTCGCGCATTCGGGTCGGCCGCACTGCAACGCCCGCCGGTTCAACAGCCCGTCCGGGCCGCGCAGCTCAACTCCCTGTTCCTCGACCCGCGCAAGTAGTTGCTCGGCAGGCTGCTTCTGGTCACGGATTCGCGTGTCTCCGACATCAATCGATCCTTCCTGCCGAGCACACAGGCTCGGCAGGAAGGATCGAGATCGGATCCGCCGAAGGTCGGAAAGTCCCGGCTGCGGGGCGGGCGGCGGAGCTATGGCGTGCGGGGGATGACCGGCAGGATGATGCGCGAGGGTCGTACCGTGTCGTGGAAGATCGTCTGCCGGGCGGTGCGCATGGTGATGGCGGTTCGGGTGGGTTCGCCTGTGTTGGGGTTGCGGTCCCAGCGGGGGAAGTTGCTGGAGGTGACCTGTACCCGGATGCGGTGGCCGGCGAGGAAGACGTTGCTGGTGGACCACAGGTCGATCTCGTATTCGCCGGGTTCGCCCGGGGTGGCATGGATGCGCTGGATGCCGTCGCAGAGGTTGCGGGAGACACCGTCGGTGTCGACGTCGCACAGCCGCACCACCCAGTCGGTAGCGGGTCCGTCGGTGGCGGCGTGCAGCCGCATACGGACCCGGCCGGTCACTTCGAGGTCCTCGGTGAGGGGCTCGCTGGTGTAGACCAGCACGTCGGGACGTTGCTCGGTGGCGGCCTGGTCGAACTGTCCCGCGGGGAATTCGTAGGCCATCACGAGATGGCCGCCGCGGGTGCGAACCGGGTCCGCGGGGTCGTAGAGGTAGTGATCGGGGGTCTGCTCGGTGGTGGGTGGAGTCGGGGTGAGGGTGGCGTCGGTGCCGAGGTACCAGGGGGTGTCGACAGCGCGGGCGGGCGGCCATTCGGATTCGTCGCGCCACTGGTTGATGCCCATGACGAAAATCTTCACGGGTGGTTCGGCGTCGGCGCCGTTGTCGACGCCTTTGAGCCAGCGGTCGTACCAGTCCAGCTGTAGCTGGTCGAACGCGATGCCCTGATGTGTCGAGGCCAGGCCGAAGTTCACCTCACCGGCGACGCTGCCCGACGCTCCGATTCGGATCATGTGGGTCCACGGCCCGACGATCAACCGGGTGGGTTTGCCCAGAGCCGCCATGGCGGTGTGGTTGTCGAGGGTGCCCTGCAGGAAGATGTCGAACCAGCCACCGGTGTTGAGCGCGGCGGCCTCGACGGTGCTGTGTTTGCCGGCGATCGTCGCTCCGTCGGAATTGGCAGGGTCGGCGAGTGCGCGCTGCACCCCGATATCCGGGACACCGTGGCGGGCGATGGCGGGCAGTTCCCCGGCGGGCAGTTCCCAGTAACCGCGGGGGACGAGCCCGTCGTAGTCGGTGGTGAGGGCGGCGAGGGCGGTGACGGCTGCTGCCGGGTCCTGTGCCCGCGCCGCGATCGCCCCGGCACCGGTCATCAGAGACCAGAACCCGTAGAGGCCCAGTTCGATTGCGCCACCGCGGAAAAGCAGCCCGTCACTCGGGTCGCACCAGGTGACCTGCGGACTGATTGCCCGCAGCTCCGGGGGTGCCGCGACTGCCGCTGCCCACTGGGTGTTGCCGGTGTAGCTGGCACCGAGCATGCCGACGGCGCCGTTGCTGCCGGGCAGGCTCGCCGCCCAGCGCACGGTGTCGTATCCGTCCTCGACCTCGTAGGTGAACGGGAGCCACGGGCCGTCGGAACCGAACCGGCCGCGAGTGTCCTGATGGATCAGGATGTAGCCGCGAGAAACCGTCTCGAACGGGTCGATGAAATTCTGCAGCATGGCGCGTCGGTCATAGGGCGTGCGCTGGATGAGAACGGGCCACGGACCGTCTCCGACCGGGCGATACACATCCGCACGCAGAATGGTGCCGTCGCGCATCGTGGCCTCGACATCGAACTCGATTTCCATACCGGACATAACTGGTGTGCTCTCTTTCTGACGTGCGGAAACGATGGTGAAGAAACCCGTCGGCATTCGAGACGGGTGGAAGGCTGCGGGATTTCAGCGAATGGCGGATCCGATGCCGAGGCCGCCGTCGACATCGAGGACGACGCCGGGCACGTAGCCCGCCGCGGGTGAGCAGAGAGAGGCCGCAGCCTCCGCGATATCGCCGGGGTCACCGGTGCGAGGCAACGGGACCTTGGCTACGAGCTTGTCGCGCGCGAATAGTTCACCGGCGCAAGCGCTCACGTCGGCCCATCGAAGGCGAGATCGACGGTGGAGCCATCCGGCACGACGAACGTGAACGCCACCGCGCGATTGGATTCCGGTCGGCGCAACAGCCACGCGGGATCGGCGTCAGCCGTAGCGGAGACCGCCACGACCTCGCGGACCTGCGCAGCGCTGCCCGCCGTACTCACGTTCGGATCCCGAGCCATGAAACCCTCCATTGGGTACTTTCTTGGGTACTGCCTATCCTGTGAAAGTACCCACAATCGGAATTGATGGCAAGGGGTTCCTGGCATGCAAGGCTTGGAGTAATGCGGGCGATCCCCGCGGATAAGGCCTGGTCGCGTAGTCCTGCGGATTCTGCCGCAGGACTACGCGGCGCGGTCGACGCTCGGTTGAGGTTTCGTGTTCAGGAAATCGATGCCGACCGAGCCCTCCTGAAGGGCTCGGTCCGAGTTGTCGGCGACATGTCCGGCCGCGTGCGGTGTGTTCCGCGACGGTGCACTGCCGGCCGGCGCCCGGACCGGATGGCGGTTCATTCCGGGCTGCGGAGCAACCCGTTCAGCAGCAGTACGGCCAATTCATTGAAAGCATCCGCTGCCGACAGGCCCGTGCGCTCGAGCAGGATGCCGGACTGAACACCCTCGATGGCGAGAGCGACGAGCTGGGAGGCGAAGACGCCGTCGGTGGCGCGGAAACGGCCTTCCTGAATGCCGCCGTCGATCAGTTCGCGGACGCGCTCGGCCGCGCGCGCGGTGTTGCGTGCATAGACCTCCGCGGTGGGCGCGAAGGCCACCATATCCTCGTAGAAGGCCTTCGAGTTGCGCCGCATCGCATTCGCCACGCCACCGAGATAGGTGAGGATTTTCGCCTTCGGATCGTTCTCGGCGGCCACGGCGGCCTCGATCTCGTCGGCCGATTCCCCGAAGAACTGCTTGGTGGCCAGTACGACCAACTGCTCCTTGGTCGCGGCAACGCTGTAGAGAGTGGCCTTGGAGCAATGCAAACGTTCGGTGAGCTCGCCGATCGTGAGGGAGGTGAAGCCCTCGTTCAGAAAGATCTCCTGAACCTGCCGCAACAGGTCGTCACGACGCGCCACATCCACCCGCCGCTTGCGCGGGGTATTGACCGTGGTCCGGCGCGTCGAGGTTGTACGAGGCATGAGATCGAGTGTTGCACATCCGTATCGGACGGCTGTGAGCACTGACTTCTCCGGCGTCTGGCGCTGCGGTACTATTGTGGGTAATAACAAGTTGCTTAAAGTACCCACATGGGAGTGGTAATGAGCCCTGACCCCGCAACACGCGTCGGTGAACTGCTCGAGCAATCCGGGGTTCCCGATGCTGATGTGGCCTGGTTGCTGTGTGACCGCCATCCGGACGCGGCCAAGGCCCTGACGATCGTCGACGAGCATCTGGTCGCGACCGATTACACCTATGGCGAGCTGGCCGAGGCGTCGCGGCGGGCGGCCGCGGTGCTGGCCGAAGCCGGGGTGCAGCGCGGGGACCGCGTCGCGACCGTCATGGGCAAGAGCGCCGATCTGGTCACCGTCCTGCTGGGTATCTGGCGTTTGGGCGCGGTGTACGTGCCGTTGTTCACCGCTTTCGCCGAGGACACGATCGGGTCCCGGCTCGTCGATGCCGGTGCGGTTCTGGTCGTTGCCGACGAGGATCAGCAGGCGAAGGTGCCGCCTGGGGATTGGACGCTCATTGTTGCCGGGACCGATTCTCCCGAGGGTTTGAGTGCCCGGCTCGCCGAAGTGTCGTGGCGTGAGGTCGGGTCGGTCCCGGTGGGTGGTGCCGGTGCGCTGGTGCATATGTTCACCTCCGGTACCACCGGCAAACCCAAGGGCGTGGTGCATCCGGTGCGCTATGCCGCCGGTTGGCAGAGTTACCTGGAGTTCGGGTTGGGTGTTGGCCCGGACAGTGTGTTCTGGTGCGGCGCCGACCCGGGATGGGCCTACGGGCTCTATACCGCGCTCGTGGCACCGCTGGCAGCCGGTGTGCCGACGATCTTGTTGCGCGGCGGATTCTCGGCCGCGACCACATGGGCGGTGCTGAAAGATCTCGAGGTCACCGACTACACGGCTGCGCCCACGGTCTATCGCGGTCTGCGTGCCTCGGATATTCCGGTACCGGAAGGGTTGGCGCTGCGCGGGCTGTCGAGCGCGGGAGAGCCGCTGACACCGGAAGTCAACGACTGGGCGCGCGAGGCGCTCGGGCTGGAAGTGCACGATCATTTCGGCCAGACCGAGCTCGGTATGCCGATCGGATTCCCGCACCACCCCGGCCTGCGACGGCCGGTGCTGGCCGGTGCGATGGGGACCGCACTGCCGGGGTGGAAGATCACCGTCTTGGACGAGGACCACGACGCACCGGCCCCGGCCGGGCAGACCGGGCGGCTGGCGATCGTGGTCTCGGACAGTCCTTTGATGACCTTCCGCGGCTATGTAGGTGGCCGCGGCGCCGACCGGTTCTGCGGTGAGGGGGCCTATTTCCTGACCGGTGATATCGCCTCGATCGACACCGAGGGAATCGTCCGGTTCTCCTCCCGCGACGATGACGTCATCCTCATGGCGGGCTACCGGATCGGTCCTTTCGATATCGAATCGACGCTGCTGCAGCATCCAGCCGTGGCGGAAGCCGCCGTCGTGGCGGGCCCCGACGAGGTGCGGGGCGAGGTGGTCGAGGCGTTCGTGGTTCCCACGCCCGGCACCGAGGTCACCGACGCCCTGGTCACGCAGCTACAGCAGTGGGTCAAGGACAACTACGCCGCGCACGCCTACCCGCGGCGTATCCATTTCATCGAGACCCTGCCCAAGACCCCGAGCGGCAAGATCCAGCGGGCACAGCTGCGGCAACGCCGCCGCGAGGACTCCGGCCCGGTGGCGGGTGCTCGATGACCCGGCCCGCACCGGTCCTGGTCACGCAGTCGGGGCCGATCCGCACCCTGACCCTCAACCGTCCCCACCGCCACAACGCCCTGGACCCCGACCTGATCGAGGCTCTCGATACCGCGTTGACCGAGGCCGAAAACGATCCGCACACCCGGTGCCTGATCCTCGCCGGTGCCGGCAAGAGTTTCTGCGCCGGCGCAGACCTGCAATATTTCCTGAGCACCGCCGACCGCCTCGGCGGCCCGACACAGTTCCTGCATCGGGTCTCGGCCGTGGTCACCCGCCTGGAGACCGGCCGCCTGCCGGTGGTTGCGGCCCTGCACGGACACGCGGTCGCCGGCGGACTCGAGCTCGCCCTGGCCTGCGATGTGGTCGTCGCCGCCGACACCACGCTGATCGGCGACGGCCATATCCGCAACAACCTGCTCCCGGCTGCGGGCTCGAGCGTGCGGCTACCCCGCAAAGTCGGTGATTCCACGGCCCGCTGGCTGGCCCTGACCGGACAGCTGATCCCGGCAAAGCAGTTGGGCGCCACCGGCTGGCTCCACGCGATAGTCCCCGCCGACCAGGTCACGGCCACCGCGCACACCGTTGCCACCGAGCTCGCCGAGGCCGCCGGCCCGGCACAGGAGGCGTTCAAAACCCTGCTGCACGAGCTCACCGGCATGGACGACGAACAAGGCCTGGCACACGAACTCGACGCCTTCGAAAAACACTGGAACACCACCGATGTCCCCGCCTCGCTGACCGCGTTCCTCCACCGCCGATCGGGATCAGAGCACGGCAGCCGAACACCAACGACAGGAATGCCATGAACCGATACACCGATCAAGTAGTCCTCGTGACCGGTGGCGCTCAAGGACTCGGCGCGGCCATGGCCGAACGCTTCGCCGCCGAGGGCGCGACCGTGGCCATCGCGGACGTCAACGAGGTCGCCGCCCACGACCTCGCCCGCCGGCTCGAGGAGCAATACGGCCACACCTGTGTCAGCCATGCTGTCGACGTCACCTCCTCCGCGGACGTCACGGCCTGGGTCGACACCGTCGCCGACACGCACGGCCGCATCGATGCCCTGGTCAACAACGCCGGCATCATCCGCGACAACCGCATCGAAGACATCGACGACCGCGACTGGCATGCCGTACTCGAGGTCTCGCTGTCCGGCGCATTCTTCTGCACCCGCGCGGTCCTGCCGCACATGCGCGAACGCAGCTACGGGCGGATCGTGTCGTTCTCCTCGATGAGCTGGCGCGGCAACTTCGGCCAAGCCAACTATGTCGCCGCCAAAGCCGGCATCGTCGGACTCACCCGTACCACCGCCCTGGAAACCGCCCGCCAAGGTATCACCGCCAACGCCATCGCCCCCGGCCTCATCGAAACCCCCATGCTCGCCTCCATGAACGCACCCGCCCGCGAAAAACTCATCGCCAAAGTGCCCCAACGCCGCACCGGACAACCCGACGACATCGCCGAAGCCGCCGCCTACCTGTGCTCACCGGCCGCCGGATACGTCAGCGGCGTAGTCCTCGACGTCGACGGCGGCCTCGGAATCGGATCCTCCATCCGCTAGCGCCTCGTCCGGAAGGTTGGCGTGGTAGTGGAATGGTGGGGTGATCGCGTGCCTCCCGCCGAGCCAGAGGTTCGTCCGGCGCTGCTCGAGCAGAGCCGGGCGGCCATGACGGGCGAATATTCACGATCGCCTCGACACACAGCGCCACGAGACCCCTGGCCGGCCCGATTCCCGGGCCGGTCCGAGGTCGGGTACTCAGCGCCTGGTCTCGTACCTGGTCAGGACCACGCCGTCAGGGAACGTCCGGGTTTCCACCAGGGTCAGGTTCACCCAGTCGTCCAGGGCCGCGAAGAACGGCGTGCCGCCACCCACCAGGACCGGATGGGTGACGATCGCGTACTCGTCGATCAGCCCGGCCCGCATGGCCACTGCGGCGAGTGTGGCGCCGCCGATATCCATGGGGCCGCCGTCCTCGGCCTTGAGCCTGGTGATCTCGGTGACCGCGTCGCCGGTGACCCGGCGGGTGTTCCAATCGACCGTGCCGGTCGTCGAGGAGAACACCACTTTCGGCATGTCCCGCCAGCGGCGGGCGAACTCGATCTGCGCCGGGGTGGCATCCGGCTGCTGGTCGGCGGTCGGCCAGTCGGAGCTCATCGTCTCCCACAGTTTGCGCCCGTACAGCGCCGTGCCTGTCGCCTGCACCCGGTCGGACCACCACTGGAACAGCTCGTCGCTCGGCACACTCCAGCCGAGGTCGTCGCCGGGCGCGGCGATGTAGCCGTCCAGGCTCAGGTTCATGCCGAACGTCAATTTCCGCATATGTCAGCCTCTCGTGAGTCGGTACTCGATATACAGACCGGTACGGCGCGAAAAGGTAATCGGTCAGGCCACACCGAGGGCCGGTTCACCACCGTCGCCGAGTTCGAGGTCGACCTGCTGCGGATCGCCCCTCGAGGGCATGGCCGTGGCCGAGGCGAAAGGCAAGCTGCGCGCCGAACAGCCCAAGCTGTCGGCGCGTCGGCAGTGCCGCCGTTTATCAGGGCACCTCTCGGTGCGTCGCGCTACCGGAATCGCCCGGCTCCGGGGGTCGCGGATCCGAGTCCTGTGCCGATAAAGAGTTGCGGGTGGCGGCTGCGATGGGCACAGTGTCGGCTTGTGTTGGGGACCGAGGTCAGGGTGCGTGTGGCCGGCGGTGTCTTGTCAGGGGTGGACTTCGGCGGCGAGGGCACCGGAGTGCTCTTGGTGCACGGAAGTGGCCACAACTGTGCGGCGTGGTCGGAGGTGGCGTCGTACCTGGTGGCGCACTGCCGTGCGGTGGCGTTCGATCTTCGCGGCCACGGGCACACGGAGGCCGATTCTCGAACACCCGAGCAGTACTGGCGTGATCTCGGCGAGGTGGTGGCCGCTCTGGGATGGGATCGGCCGGTATTGGTGGGGCATTCCACCGGCGGATACGCCGTCACGGCAGCGACGGCGGCCGGAGTTGTCGATCCGGCGGCGCTGTGCCTGGTCGACGGCCTCGTGCTCGATGATCGTGCGACAGCGATCCGCGGCAACGCGCAATGGCGTGAACCCGAAGCGGCTCAACAGTTACGGGAGATGTTCGTTACGGATGGCGCGCCGACGAACGCCGGATGCTCGACACAACCTGCCGATGACCCGGCCCGCCGACCTCGCGGCGATCATCGTCGACCTGGTACACCAGGTCACCACTGCCACCGAACGACCGAGACGGGAAAGGCCCATCGATGAGACAAAATGCCGACAGTCGCCTCGTCCAGGAGTTCCCGGTGGCCGACGCCGCAGCGGGCCCCTACGGGATCGCCGCGGGCGCTGACGGCGCGCTCTGGATCACGCTGGCGCAGAGCGACGAGATCGCTCGCCTGACCGTCGACGGTGTGCTCGACCGGTATTCGGCCGGGCCCGCTGGGTCCCGACCGACCGTCATCGCCGCGGGCGTGGACGACGCCTTGTGGTTCACCCGTTCCGGTGACGACCACATCGGGCGTATCACCACCGACGGTGTCGTGACGGCATTCCGCTTGCCCGCAGGCAGCAGTCCGTTCGGCCTCTGCGCCGGTCCGGACGAGGCCATGTGGTTCACCGAGATGAACACCGACCGGATCGGCCGCATCACCCCGGACGGACAGACCACCCACTTCGCTCTCCCTGCCCGGGGCGGCTTCCCGTCCATGATCACCTGCGGTCCCGACGGCGCACTGTGGTGCACCCTCAACCAAGCCAACGCCATCGCACGTATCGACTTCGACGGCAACATCACCCGGCACCCGCTGCCCGACCCGGGCGCACCGGTGGGCATCACCCGCGGGCCGGACGCCGTGTGGTTCGTCGATATCGCCGCCGGCCGGATCGGGCGCCTCGAACCCGATGGCACGATGAAGCTGTTCCCGTTGCCCGACCCGACGGCGAAACCGCACGCCATCACCGCGACGGCCGCCGGTGACTGTTGGTTCACCGAATGGGGAGCCAACCGCCTCGGCCGGATCGGCTCCGCCGGCGATATCAGCGAATACGATCTGCCCACACCGGCATCCGAGCCGCACGGCATCACCGTGGGCCCCGACGGCGCGGTGTGGACGGCGCTGGAGATCGGAGCAGTCGCCCGCATCGCGCCGTGACCCGGTCGACCGCCACAGCGCGATCGTGCTCGCCGGGATCCGGCAGCTGGTGAAACCACAGGTAGGCAGTACCAGGTGTGCGCCTACCGAACAGGCTCGCAGGACTCGTCGCCCGGCGAACTGCACTCGCGGCAAGCGTCCATAAATCGAGGCATTTATGAACGGTGAAGCCGGTAATCATCGCTGGTCATCGATGATTACCGGCTCGCGGCTGTCCGTAAAACCCTTATATGAAATTCCGGGAGGGGTCAGGTGAGAGGTAGGCCGGCCAGGGCTGCGGCGAGGCCCAGGGCGGCGCTGATGCCGAGGATTCGCAGCATGGACCAGTTGAGTTTGAAGGCGAGGACTGCGGCGACGGCGGTGATCGCGATGGCGAGGGGCTGGATGCTGGTGAGGTCGGGGAGTTGTAGTTGCAGGGGACCGGTGGTGATGGTGTGGGTGTCGGTGAACAGGGTGTGGAGGGTGAAGTAGAGGCCGAGGTTGGCGATGACGCCGACGACGGCGGCGGTGATGCCGGTCAAGGCGGTGGTGAGGGTGTGGTTGTGGCGGAGGCGTTCGACGTAGGGGGCGCCGAGGAGGATGAACAGGAAGCAGGGCACGAAGGTGACCCAGGTAGTGAGCAGGGACCCGAGAATGCCCGCGGTCCAGGGGTTGAGGGTGCCGGGGTGGTGGTATGCGCCGAGGAACGCGACGAATTGGACCACCATGATCAGGGGACCGGGGGTGGATTCGGCCAGGGCGAGGCCGCGGACCATGTCGGTGGGTGAGAGCCACCCGTAGACCTCGACTGCGCGTTGGGCGACGAAGGCCAGGACGGCGTAGGCGCCACCGAAGGTGACCACCGCGGTACCGGAGAAGAACACGCCCTGGGTGGCGATTGTGCTGGTGGCGCCGAGGAATACCGCGGCGGCCACGACGGGAGCGGCCCAGATGAGCAGTCCGATGCCGAGCACGGTCACTCCGCGCCGGGTCGAGGGCGCCTCGTGGTGCAGGGCGTCATCGGCGATCAGGGGCGCACCCTCGCCGGCGTCCTTGTCGGAGTCGCCGGAATTCGCCGATGTGTCAGGGCTTTTGCGTCCGAGTGCCCATCCGGCGGCCGCCGCGGCGGCGATCACGATCGGGAACGGGACCCCGAACAGGGTGAGCGCGGCGAACGCGGCGACGGCGATCGCGACCAGCCCGGGCCGGGTGAGGGCGCGGCGGCCGACGCGTAGGACGGCTTGGGCGACGATGACCACGACGGCGGGGGCCAGGCCGGCCAGCAGGGCGGTGACCAGGGTGGTGTCGCCGAATCCGACGTAGATCGCCGAGAGCGCCAGGAGTGCGAGCATGCCGGGCAGGACGAACAGGGTGCCGGCGATGAGGCCACCGCGGCGGCCGTTGAGCAACCAGCCGATGTAGATGGCCAGCTGCTGGGCTTCGGGGCCGGGCAGCAGCATGCAGTAGTTGAGGGCGTGCAGGAAGCGCTGCTGGCCGATCCAGCGTTTCTCCTCGACCAGGGTGCGTTGCATGACCGCGATCTGACCGGCGGGGCCGCCGAAGGTCTGCAGGGAGATGAGGAACCACGCCTTGGTCGCGGTGCGCAGCGGGATGACATCTGGGGTGGTGGTGTCGCGTAACACGGGGTGCTCCCCTTCTCCAACCGGATCCATGCCGGGAAATGTAACCGTGGTTGCAGTGTTTAGGAATGTGAGAAATATTGCAACCATGGTTGCGCTATGGTGGGCGGATGGTCACAGAGGGCGAGGGTGTGCGCAGCGCATCGTCCGGGCGGGCGGAGGTCGCGGGGCAGTGGGTGCTGCTGTCGTATCGGATGCCGCGCGAACCCTCCACGGCGCGGATCACGGTGTGGCGCAAACTCAAACGCCTGGGCGTGGCCTCCCTCGGCGACGGGGTGGTGGCGTTACCGGCCGATGCCCGCACCCGTGAGCAGCTGGACTGGATCGCCGAAGAGATCGTCGAAGGCGGCGGGGAGGCGATGGTGTGGCTGGCCCGACCCGCAGCGCTCGGGCCCGAACGACGCCTGGCTCGGGAGATGGCCGATGCCCGTATCGTCGAGTACGCCGCGGTGATCGCCGAAGCCGAACAATCCACCGCGCTGGCCGAGCCGGAACGGCTGCGGGCGTTGCGCCGGCTGCGTGGTGAGCTGCGCCGGATCCAGCGCCGCGATTACTTTCCGCCACCGGAGCGCGCCGTCGCGGTGCGCGCGGTGGCGGGGTTGCATCCCGACCACGTCTCCGAGGAGTCCGCATGAAATGGGCCACCCGCGCCGGTATCCACATCGACCGCGCCGCCTGCGCCTGGTTGATCCGCCGCGAGATCGACCAGGAGGCGGAGTTCGTGTTCGTCGGCGACCCGGCCGAGGTGCCGGCGGAGGCGACACCGTTCGATATGCGCGGGGTCGAACTCGGCCACCACGGCGGGGACTGCAGCTTCGAAACCATCCTGCGCCGCCATGATCTCACCGATCCGGTGCTGTGGCGGATCGCCGAGATCGTGCACGAGGCCGATATCGACGACGAACGCTTCGACGCCCCCGAGGCACCCGGCCTGGACGTGGTCCTGCGCGGGCTGTCGATGATCGGCGACGACACCCACACCCTGGCCGTGGCCGGTCCGATCTTCGACGGCCTCTACGAGTACTACCGCCGTGAAACCCTTCTCGGCCGCGAACCGGCCTGAGCACCCGGTCACCGGAAACGCCGGCGTCGAGTCGGCGGCAGGTCCGCCGCGGCCTCGGCGGGCGCCGGGGTTCGAGGTCTGTGGTGTCGGTTTGTGGCGTGCTGGAACGGCGGTGCTCGATGCGGTGGACGCCGAGATCCCGGGCGGGGTCTGTACCGTGCTCACCGGTCCCAGCGGTGCGGGCAAATCCTCCCTGTTGCGGCTGCTGATCCGACTCGACGACCCCGACACCGGCCGCATCACTTTCGATGGCAGGGACCTGGCGCGCTACGACGTGCTCGCGCTGCGGCGGCGGGTCCAGCTGGTGGCCCAGCACCCGACCCTGCTCACCGACTCCGTGCTCGGCGATCTGCGCTGTGCGCAACCCGATCTGACACGAGAGGACGCCGCGGCCCTGCTCGAACGTGCCGGTCTGCCCGCCGGGTTCTGTGACCGCCCCACCGCCGGGCTCTCCGGAGGGGAGGCCGCCCGGGTGTGCCTGGCCCGGGCATTGGCGATGGATCCGCAGGTGCTGCTGGCCGATGAGCCCACCGCCGCCCTGGACCCGGCCGCCGCGGCCGCGATCGAACACACCCTGGCCGGATTCACCACCGCGGGTGGAACAGTGGTGCTGGTCAGCCATGACTCCGCCCAGATCCGTCGTCTCGCCGGCCAGGTGGTCACCCTCGACCACGGCCGCCGCACCACCGCTGGTGATCGCTCGTGAACGCCACAGCGATGACCTGGTGGCAGGTGGCGGCCGCAGTTCCGTTGGTGGGTGTCGCGGTGGCCGCCGCCGGGTATCAGCGGCTGGGCCTGACCCGCGATCTGGTGACCGCGGCGGTCCGCGCCGCCGCGCAGCTGGCGGCGGTCGGGGCGGTGTTGCTGCTGCTGTTCGCGCACGCCGCTACCGCGGGGATCCTCGGCTGGATCGCGGTGATGCTGCTGATCGCCGGACAGGTCGCCGGCCGCCGCGGCCGCGTCGTGCCCCGCGCCCGGGTTCTGGCCACGATAGCGATCGCCACCGGGTCGCTTCCGGTGCTGGTCGCGCTCACCGTATTCGGTGTCCTGGCGGTTCGGGCCGAGGTGATGATCCCGATCTCGGGCATGGTCATCGCGACCGCCATGCAGGCCGGCGGTGTGACGCTGCTGCGGGTCGCCGAGGACGTGGGCCATCATCGGCCCGCGATCGAAACCCGTCTCGCGCTGGGCATGCCGGCCACTGCCGCGTTCGCCCCGCACCGGCGTTCCGCGGTCCGCACCGCTCTGCTCCCGGCCATCGATTCAACGAAAGTTGTCGGGCTGGTCAGCCTCCCGGGTGCGATGACCGGGCTGATCATCGCCGGTGTTGACCCGCTGACCGCGATCCGCTATCAGGTCGTCGTCATGTACATGCTGTTGGCGGCCGCGACATCGGCGGCGACCACCAGCGCCTATCTCGCCCACCACGCACTGTTCGACACCACCGCCCACCGGCTCCGCACGCCGGAAACCGCCGGCGGGCCGGGCCGGTGGACTATTCGTGGGGTGGTTCGCCGGTGACGACGTGGTCGGCGTGGTTGAAACCTTCGCGGATCAACCGGGACATGTGCCCGCCGCGCAGCCGGTAGATGACGCGGCGGCCGTCCTTGCGGGTGTCGACCAGACCGGTGAAACGGAGTTTCGCCAGATGCTGGCTGACCGCGGTCCGGGACGCACCGGAAGCTTCGGTCAGGGCGGTGACATCGGCCTCGCCCTGGGTGAGCAGCCACAGAATATGTAGCCGGGTCGGTTCGGCCAGCATCCCGAACACCCCAGCGGCAGCATCCAAGCGTTCGGGGTCCGGGGCGCCGGGATGAGTGAGGCTGGGCTCGGGCGACCCGGAAGCGCGGTCGGCCATATGCGTCACCACTTTCATCGCGCTGCCACCAGAGCAGTCGGCTCGCGGGCGGGCCACAACCGGGCGGCTGTGATTGCTGCGAGTGTAGCGATCACCGCTGAGACGGCCGCGGCAGCGACCTGACCCACACCGGTACCCACCCACCCGGCCAACGGATAGGTGAGCAGGAACCCGGCATGCGACAGCGAGAACTGGGCGGTGAACACCGCGGCCCGATCCTCCTCGGCGGTCTGATACCGCAGCAGCCGCGCCGACGGGGTGTTGATCAACGAGGTGCCTGCCCCCAGCATCGCCCACAACCCCAACAGTCCTGCCCACCCGAGCCACTGGCCGGGCTCGGCGGTCAGCAGCAGCGTAGTGCCGGCCAATCCGGTCGCGACCACAGCGGCGCCGGCCAGCATCACCGCCCGATCCGCGATATCGGTCAGCAGCCGCGGCATCCCCAACGCCACCAGCATCGACCCCGCACCATAGGCACCGAGTGCGACCGCGACACCGGTATCGGTGCCACCGAGCAGATCCCGCACATAGACCACCGTGTTGACCAGCACCAGCGCGGTCGCGGCAGCGACCACCAGGTTCAACGCCAGCAGCCCCCGCAGCACCGGCCGCCCCGCCATCACCCGCGCACCGGCCACGATCCGCGCGGTCAGCGGCGCCCGCCGCTCCGCGCTCGGCACGGGCGGCAGCGCGGTGGTCAGCACCAGCACCGCCGACCCGACGAAACCGGCGACCGTCCCGAGAAACAGCGCGTGATAGTCGATCACGGTCAACGCCACCGCCGCCAGCAACGGCGAACACACCGCTTCCAGGTCATAGGCCAGCCGCGACAACGACAACGCCCGCGTGTAATCGGCCTCCCGCGGCAGCACCGACGGGATCAGCGACTGGAACGCCGGAGTGAACGTCGCCGACGCGGCCTGCAAAACGAAGATCAGCACATAGATCTGCCACACCTGATCCACGAACGGCAACGCCAGCGCCACCACCGCCCGCACCACATCCGCCGACACCAGCAGCACACGGCGCGGTACCCGATCGGTCACCGCCGCGATCACCGGCGCCACGCCCACGTAGGCCACCATCTTGATCGCCAGCGCCGTCCCCAAGACCGCACCCGCCGAACCACCGGCCAGGTCATAGGCCAGCAGCCCCAACGCCACAGTCAACAAGCCGGTCCCCACCAACGCCACCACCTGCGCGGTGAACAACCGACCGAACACACGATCTCTCAACACATCGAGCACACAGCAAGAATAGCTACAAGTGCGCAAGTGTGCACATGTATGTAGGTAGGCAGCTGGGGATGATGTTCATCAACCGAAGCATTCTTGGACGCCGCTGCAACAGATAATCGCTGGTGATCAATGCTTTTCCATCCAGTGACTGTCCAACTCTATTGATGAACATGCGTCGGCGATCTTGTTCCGCGATGCTCGGACTTCTGGCCGCGGTGGCACCCACCGCATTCTTGAGGGGTGTCCAAGATAGGCTCGGGTCGGGTGCAACAGCGATGAGTCGGGACCGGAGATGCCTCGAAATAGACGTCCTCGAGATCGTGAGGAGAAGCGGGCCGAGATCGTGGCCGCTGCTCGGCGGCTGTTCACCGAGCAGGGGTACGACGCGGCGTCGATGACACGGATCGCCCAGGACGCGGGCGTGGTGTCCAACACGCTGTACTGGTATTTCCGCGACAAGGACGCTGTGTTGATCGCGGTGCTCGATGAGGTGTTGGCCGAGGCGATGGATCGCTATGGTGCCATGGGCGCTATCGATGTGGTTGATCGTTTGCTGTGGGTGGTCGGAGAGTTGGAGCAGGTGAGCCGGTTGGTGACCACGGTGCACGCCCGCGCCAAGGAATCGCAGGCCGTCCGGGACTGGCATGAACAGTTCCACACGGTAGCCGAGGCGTTGTTCATGGTCGATCTGGCCGAGATCGGAGTTGCCGAGGACGAGTTGGCGGCGATGGTCGAGATCGGGGTTTTCGTCGTCGAGGGATTGCTGATGCATCCGGGTGCGGACTCCCGCAAGCGTGCGGTGATCGAGACGCTGCTACGCAGTGCGCGTGGCATCGCCATTGCGGCCGGCTGACCATTTCCGATCCGGTTCGACGATGCGCCCTGCTACAGCGTGGTGGCCGCGGTGTCACCGAATTGTGTGGCCAGGAAATGGATCTGGTCGCTGACCGCGCGTTCGAAGATGGGCCCTATGTAGATGTCGAAGTGGTCACAGGGATAGGTCCGTACGTCGACATGGGCCAGGCCTTCGGCGCGCCGCAGTGTGGTTTTCGCGGGCGCCGCGGCGTCGTGGTCGCATACGCACAGCAGTGTCGGTGTGGTGGTGCGGGCCATGGCGCGCCCCGGCCGATACAGCGGCAGTCGTAGGACCAGGCGGGCGGCGATTGCGTTGGCGGCGTCGAAATCGCCGTCGGCGCCCCGCAGGACTCCCCACATGCTGTCACGGCCGAGCATCATCGAGTTCTCCGCGCCGTCCTCGACGGCGGTCATGACGATGTTCCTCGACACCTGCGCCCGAAACGACGGCATCCGTGCCAGCAGCGTGCTGGTGCGCCGGGACAACCGGGTACCGGCAGGTAGCAATTCCGAAGCTCCCGCGACCGCATCGGGTGAGGCCACGAACGCCGGCATCCACGACGCGCCCGCCATCGGCATCAAGAGGGGCTTCGCGCCGATCCAGGAGCCGACGGTGTCGACTACACCCAGCGCAGTCAGAGCCACCGCGCTCAGTGGTCCGCTTCGCAGCCGCGACCACAACGAGGCCGGTCCGTCGGTGAACGGACACTGGGCTACCACCGCCACCACCCGCGGGTCCCGAGAGGCGATCTGCAGCACGTGACCACCACCGAAAGAACTGCCCCACAACGCGATCCTGTCGATATCGACCTCCGGCAGCGACCGCACATATGCCAACGCGGCATGCCAGTCGGCGAGCTGTCTGCCGATATCGAGCAGCTGGCGCGGTCGGCCTTCGCTGGCACCGAGATGACGGTAGTCGAACACCAGCACCGACCAACCCGCCGCGGCGAAGCGCTCGGCGTATGCGTCCAACCGCATCTGCCGTACCGCACCCAACCCGTGCCCCATGATCACCAACGGACGCTGCGACTCCGAATCCGAGGGGCTGTACAGCCAAGCCGCACATCGCTGTCCACCTGAGAAGAACGAAACATCACGCCGACCGAACTGCAGTCCCTCGCCCACACGAGCGCTCGATTCGCCACGGTTCACGATATTTTCCTCCGCCTATCTGCCCACGCAGTTTCTTGGACGTCGTCCAAGAAACTTGTCTCGGCCACGATATGAACTTCTTGACTGCCAGTCAAGAAGAAGTGACCGCCTACAAGGCATCGGCCCCACCCCGGTCGATTCAGCTCTACACCACAGGACGCGACCTCTTCCGGTAATCAATCCCGGCCAACAGGCGAGTGCAAAATCACCGCCACTCACCCCTGCGAGTCGCACAATCGGCGTTCTGGCACTCCGTCCAGTGCACCAGTGACGTTCAAAATTGATGCATTCTTGGACAGAATGTAAGGATCATCGCTGGTAAACGATCGTGGAAGACATGAGGTTGTTCGTATTCTGTCCTTTTGCGGACATGAGGCAGTGCGGCCCGTTGGCGAGGGGCCCGTAATCGGCCGCCACGCGGTGCGGCCTGTACTAGTACACAGCGCGGTGGTTGTGGTGCGCGGGAGCGCCTTCAGGGCATCGATTCCTACGGTGTTCTCATGAGGTATCTGGAAGGTCATTTCGCGCCCGTACAGGTAGAGATCACGGCCTACGACTTGCCGCTGACCGGGCGTATCCCGGCCGAACTCGGTGGCCGATATGTGCGCAACGGCCCTAACCCGGTGGGCGTGGAGGATCCGGGCACCCATGTGTGGGGGATGGGTCAGGGCATGGTGCATGGGGTGCGGCTGCGCGACGGGCGGGCCGAGTGGTATCGCAACCGTTTCGTGCGTGTCCCGGGATTTGCGCCCATGGTGCATGTGATCGAACATGCGGGGCAGACCTTCGCCATGGCGGAGGGCGGACTGCCGCCGGCGCTGCTGGACGACGAGCTGAACACCGTGGGATTTTGCCAGTTGGGAGCGACGGCCGAGGGGTTCACCGCGGGAGCGCATTCCAAACACGACCCACGTACTGGAGAGTTGCATTCCCTGTCTTATATGCCCGGCCGTGAGTTCGTGCAGTACATCGTGACCGATACCGTGGGCGCGGTGGTTCGCACCGTGCCGATCGCGATGCCGCGGACACCGTTTCTGCACGACTTCGCGCTCACCGGCGACCATGTGGTGCTCTGGGATACTCCGCTGGGTTTCGACGGATTCGACTGCCGATGGCTGCCGGAGCACCCCACACGTGTGGGCGTGATGCCGCGGACGGGTGGAGAGGTGCGGTGGCACGATATCGACCCTGTGCATGTCAGTCATACGCTCAACGCCTACGACGACGGTGATTCGGTCGTCGTGGACCTGGTCACCGCCCAAGGGCCGTTCGATCCCGCCGACCCCGGCGCGATCCGGCCGGTGTTGGATCGTTGGACCCTCACCACCGACACGGTCCGGCAGCAACGCATCGACGACCGGCCGCAGGACTTTCCCCGCATCAACGACGCCTACGCCGCGCACCCCCACCGCTACGGCTACTCCGCCGCGACGGCCCTGTACGGGATACCGTTCGTATCCGAGGGTGCGGCACCGGACGAGGCCTTCACCAACGCACTGGTCAAACACGATTTTCAGCGGGGCACCGCGGAGGTGCACGCGTTCGGGGCAGCGGAAACTGTGGGCGAGGCGGTGTTCGCGGCCACCGGGCCGGGGGAAGACGAGGGATATCTACTCGCCTACGTACACGATCCGCACCGCAACGCTGCCGATCTGGTCGTGCTGGCCGCTCAGGACTTCACCGGTGAACCCGTCGCGCGTATCCACCTGCCCGCCCGCGTACCACTGGGCCTGCACGGCAACTGGCTGCCCGACCACTGACTCATGCCAGCATGATGGTGTGACCGATCACCGACCGCCCTACCTCCGAATCGTCGCCGAGATCGAGCGGCGCATCGCCGCAGGAGAGCTGCGGCCGGGCGATCCCGTTCCCACCACCAGGGCCATCGCCCGCGAATGGGGCGTCGCTATCGCCACAGCCACCAAAGCCCTGGCCGCGCTCAAACACTCGGGCACCATCGAATCGACCTCCCGCGTCGGCGCCGTGGTCGCTGCGCGTCGGTTGCCCTCGCGAAATACCGCAGGGCTCGAACGCGAGCAGATCGTGCAGGCGGCGATGCAGATCGCCGACAGCCGCGGTCTGGCAGCACTGTCCCTGCGGGCAGTGGCCGCCGAACTCGGCGTCGCGACGCTGACCCTTCGCCGCCACCTCGACGCCGACGCCGAACTCACCCAACTGCTCGCCGACGCCGCGTTCGGCGAGATCGACTACCCCGAACCGGCCCCGGTGTGGCGCTCACACCTGCGAGTGGCCGCACAACTGCAATGGGGTGTCTACCAGCGTCATCCATGGGTGCCGCCGCTGGTGTCCATCACCCGCCCGGCCACCCTGCCGGCGATGATCGCCTACGGACTGTGGACGCTACGCGCCTTCGACGGCCTGGCACTGGATTCCTCCACCCGGCTCCACGTCTACGCCACCCTGGTCAACTACGTGCGGGGCACAGCGATGAACATCGAAAGCGAGGCCCGCGCCGAACTGGACACCGGAATGACGAGCAAACAATGGGGCGCTGCCCGGCTCGCCGTCGACCGGCCGCTGATCACCCAGCTCACCGAACCGAACGCCGAGGTGGACCTGGAATCACTGTTCGCGTTCGGACTGGAACGGTTGCTCGACGGCCTGACCATCGTGATGACACCGCCGAAGACTCGGCGACCGCGGTCACACCACGGTCCGCGGCACTGATCAACAGGCCTGGCGCCCGGCGATGATCGCCGAGATCGATCTTTGGGCCGGGCCGGTCAGTCCTGCTCGAACAAGTGGTCGTAGCCGATCGCGAAGTCGCTGTTGGCGGGATCGACCACCGCCTGGAGCCGGTCACCGATCTGCGGCCGAGGGATACCGGCCGGTACTTCGCAGTCCGCCTTGAACGTATCGAAACCCGGCCCACTGATACGGACTCGAAGTTCGGCAACGTCCGGATTCTCGCCCCCCTTACGTATTCGGACCGCGACGATCTCCGCCGTCGAAACAACCCCGACGGCCCGGAACCGCTTCGCGTCCCATCTCTGCCCGTAGGTGGTCGCCGCAATGGCGAGGCCGATCGGGAAAGTGATGATCGCCGGGCACAACCCATTCCACAGTGAATCACTGGTCAACGCGAGAACAGGCCCCGACAACATCAGACCGGCCGCGATCGAATAGGTGAACACCTGGGCAACAGGTCCGATGAGTTCGACTTGCCTCGGCTCTCTGTCGCTACCGGACACTTCAACATCATAGTGGCGGAACCGCGCCCGGATGGAGGATTCCGCCCCGCGGCGCACCGTGGTCCCAGCAGCGCCTGTACCGCCGGCAGCTGTCGCGATCGTGACCGCTCTACGGGTGTTCGTAAATCGATGCGTTCTTGGACGCCGGACGCCGGCATCATCGCTGGTCGGCGATCAATTCCGTCGCTGATGTGTTCAGAAGGCCGCTCTTCTGAACGCCGCGGATTCCGCTGGCCTGCGCCTCGGGTGAGGGGTGAACCCGCTATGCCATCGAGGATGGCATCCAACTCGCCCTTTTCGACTTGCCGCCGACATCCTGGATATATACGTCTAGAAAGGTTGATAAATGCAGGCACGGATGTCGAACGTGTACAAGCTCGCCGCCGGTGGTTACCGGGGGCTGAATGCCGTGGAGGAATACATCAACAACAGCGGGGTTCCCCGGGGCCTTTTGGAGCTCGTGCGGATCAGAGCCAGCCAGATCAATGGATGCTCGGTCTGTACCGATATGCATTCACATCATGCGCAGGGGGTGGGCGAGAGCGACGAACGGCTGTGGGCGGTAGCCACATGGCGTGAGGCGCCGTTCTTCACCGACACCGAGCGCGCGGCGCTGGCGCTGACCGAGGCGGTTACCCGCATCACCGACAACCCCGAGGGGGTTCCCGACAATGCCTGGGACGAGGCCGGCCGCTCACTTCGCCGACGAGAACTGGCGGCGCTGGTGACCGCGATCGCCTCGGTCAACGCCTGGAACCGAATCAACGTGGCCACGCGACTGGTCGCCGGCAGTTTCCGCTGACCCTGCCCGCCACGTACCTCCCTTGTGTGGACATGCGGACCGGCCGCGTTTCCGCGCCGCAGTGGGATGCGGCGCCGGGCGGCCCGGTGGCAGGCCGCGCTCCGGGCAGGTTTTCGATCGGCTCCTCGGCGTGCGGGCGGAGGCTATTGTCCGACGCGGGTCCTGAGCGCCCGACCGAGCCAGCTGAACACTGGATCCAGGTCTTCGATGGGCGGCCAGTCGTTCACCGCCGCTACGAGCTGCCAGTACCGCGCGACGCGGGAGTCGTTTGCCACTTCCAGTCGTTCGAGCATCCAACGCCGGAGGGCGCTGTCGTCGGGTTTGCCGAAAGTCTCGGCGTAGCGGGCGGTGAGGGTATCCACGATTGGCGCGGCCGCGGCTGATTCCGGGGTGATTCCCGCGGCGAGTGCGCGGCCGACTTCGTCACGCACGGTTTCGGTGAGTGCATGATGCAAGCCGGTGGTATCGCCCTCGGTGCGTTGCGCGGCCTGGTATTCGGCCATCCGGCGTACCGCTGCGCGGAAGTCGCTGTCCTGGACCAACTCGACCAATTCCATCCATGCCTCGACCTGCTCGGAAGTGGGGTCTTCGGGTAGGTCGGGCATGCTGGTGCGCAGCAGTTCGACCATCGCCGGATTGGCGTCGACGCCACCGAAGGTGTCGTCGATGAAGTCGTGGATGAAGCGGTGTCGCTCAGCCTGTGACAGGTTCACCAGTTTGTGCATCAGATCCATCTCCTTGGGGTCGGACTGTCGTTTCGCCACCGCCTGCAGTACCGCCCGCCGCAGCCGCAGACTTCGAATCTGCGCGTCGAGAGCCGATGCGTGTGCGGCGGCGACCTCGGGAAGCGAAGTCTCACGGGCCAGGATGCGCCGCACGGTGGCCAGGTCGATATCGAGCTCACGCAGTGTCCGGACCAGTTCCAGACGGGACAGCGCGTCGATGTCATAGAGGCGGTAGCCCGATGGGGTGTACGAGGACGGCGGAACGAGCCCCTTGTCGGAATAGAACCGAATCGTTTTGACCGAAAGCCCCGTGCGGTCGGCCACAACCCCGATCGGGAACAGCATCTCGTCGTCCATGCCCCCAAGCTTGAGGCCTCCTCCTGATGGAGACTCAAGTCGCCGGGGTGACCAGCGTTCGGCGCAGCCATGCTGTGCGTGTTCGGCGGGCGACCGCGGACAGTGTTGCTCGGGGAAAGAGGGCGTCGAAACCGTGGAATCCGCCGGCCCAGACATGGAGTTCGGCTCGGCCGCCCGATGCCCAGATGCGGCCGGCGAACTCGACATCTTCGTCGCGGAAGACCTCGGCTGATCCGACGTCGATGTAGGTGGGTGGTAGGCCGGAGAGGTCGTCGGCTCGGCTGGGGGAGATGTAGGCGGGGACCTGGTCGTCGGGGAGTTCGGCGAGCAGGGCGTTCCAGGCGAAGGCGTTGGTTTCGTGGGTCCACACCGTGGGTTCGCCCGAGTATTGCCTGCTGGAAGTGCTCGTGTTGCGGTGGTCGAGCATCGGGCAGCTCAGGATCTGCGCGGCGATGGCCGGGCCACCTAGATCGCGGGCCATGAGGGCGACCCCGGCGGCGAGTCCACCGCCTGCGCTGGTGCCTGCCGTGACGATGCGATGTGGGTCGATGCCGAGTTCGTCGGCATGGTCGGTGATCCACCGCAGCCCGTCGTAGCAGTCCTGCACGGGGATGATGCCGGTGGATTCGGGGGCGAGACGGTAGTCGACGGTGATCACGACGGCGCCGATCGCGTCGAGCCATTCCAGTGGGATGTCCAGTTGAGAGAACCGGTCACCCATGATCATTCCGCCGCCGTGCATCCAGTAGACGCACGGCGCCGCGACGGTGGCGGTGCGCGGTGTCAGGACAGTCATCGGGATGTCGAAGCCGCCGGTGCCGGGTACGACGACTTCGCGGCGGTGGATGTGACGGCCGGACAGTACGGTCTCGAGCGGTGTCGAGGCCATCGGCCGCAGCTGAGCAAGGATCTCGGAGGTGATCCTGGGGATGAGTGGCATGTCGGTGATCAATGTGCCGAGTTCGGGGTCGAGGGCGGGGCGTGACATCGGAATCCTTCGCGGTGGTGGGGAGGGGGTCAGAACGCGGCTTTGCCGCCGACAGGGACGTGGTCGGTGTAGGGGCCTTCCGCGGCGACGAGGTCCTTGACTTCGGCGACCAACGCCTGGGCTGCCGCGCCGGCGAACAGTCGATGGTGGTGTTCCTCGCTCGTCCAGCCTTCGGTGACATGGACCAGATCGGGGTCGGACGACGACCGGCAGACCAGGTACACCAGGCAGTGCTCGCTGGCGGCGGGGTTGCCCTCGTCGAGACCGGTCAGCAGTACCTCGACCAACCGGTCTGCCATCCCCGGCTTGGCAGTCAACAGGGCATTGAATCCGTATCCGATGTTCACCGCGACTCCTTCTGTTCTTGTTTGATCCTCCCGATCGATCTATGTTCCGAGCGGCATCGGGAGGGGCTGATGTTCTAATTCAAGCCTCTTGACGTGGTTTAACGATAGGCAAATCGTGCTGGCGTCTTGCCTGATCCTCCAACTGCTTGGATGACTGGTGTAGCGGCGTGGTGTCATCGATTCATGAGCTTCGACGAACTGCGCGCGCTGCTGGCCAGGCATGTGCGTCCCGACGAGACCACCGCGATCGAAGGTCTGTACATCGCCCAGGTGCAACGGTCGGGCCCCCCGGAGACGCAGATGTCGGGCACCGTGCTCGCGGTGCTGGCCCAGGGCGCAAAGCGTCTCGCGGTCGGTGACGAGGTGCTCGAATATCGACCGGGCGACTACCTCGTCACCTCGCTGGACTTGCCGGTCACCGGCTCATTCATCGGAGCGAGCCCGGAGACGCCTGCGCTCGGTCTCGCGCTGGTCCTCGACCCGATCGCGATCGCCGACGTGCTCCTGGAAGTGGGCGCGGGCGAGCTGCCGCGCCCGCAACGCCGAACCGTGCCCGCGGTCGCGGTCGGCAGCCTGACCACCGAAATCCTCGATGCCCTGACCCGACTCGTTCGGCTGCTGGATCACCCGCGTGATCGAGCAGCATTGGCGCCACTGATCAAACGCGAGATCCTGTGGCGGCTGATCACCGGCGAACAAGGCGAAGCTGTGCGCCAGCTCGGGCTGGCCGAGAGCGGCCTGCACACCATCGGCCGGGCGGTGCGCTGGATTCGGGAGCACTACGACGAGCCGTTTCGTGTCGACGACCTGGCCCGCCTGGCCGGGATGAGCTCCTCGGCGTTCTATCGCAATTTCCAGATCGTCACTGCTCAGAGCCCGATTCAGTTTCAGAAGCACATCCGACTCCAGCAGGCCAGACTGCTCCTGGCAGCCAACTCCCGCGACGTCACAGGCGTGGCCCATCGTGTCGGCTACGACAGCCCCTCACAGTTCAGCCGGGAGTACCGTCGTCTGTTCGGCACCACTCCCAGTCGCGCGGCCGCGTTACCGCAATCGATCAGCGAGTGATCGAGTGATCAGGGCGCGGATCTCCTTGGCGACCAGCGCTGGGTCCTGATCGGCCATGAAGTGACCTGCCTCGACGGTGCGGTGCCGCAGATCCGGGGGCCCAGGCTTGCCAGGGGGCAGTGGCGTCGTAGCCGAGTGCGGCGCCTCAGTCCTGTTGCAGCTGTGCTCATAAATCGATCAGTTTTTGAACGGTGGATGGAAGCGGCATTGCGTGCCAACGGAGTTTCCGGAAGCTTCACCTGGATGGCAATGGCCGGCGACCGTTGCTCCGCCGTGCGGAGCGGGGTCCGATAGGGGGATGAGCATCGACGGGTTCGATATCGCGCGGAGTCTGGTCTGGGAACGCTTCCCCAGGGCGCGGGCAGCGTGGCTGGGTGGCAGCACCGTGCTCGACGTCCACCTCGGATCTGGACATCAGCGTGCTCCTCGATGGCCCGCCGGCCCCGTATCGCGAATCGTTGCGGTATCAGGGGTGGCCGGTCGAGCTGTTCGTGCACACTGAAGAAGCGATGCAGCACTTCCTGGCAAAGGACCGCAAGGCCCGGCGGCCGGCGACCCTGCGGCTGATCGGTAGCTCTCTGGTCCTGCTCGATATCGACGGCAGTGGCGAATATCTGCAGGAAGAGTGTGCGGCGCAACTGGCCGCCGGCCCAGACCCGATGACCGCGGACGAACTACGGTCGGCTCGCTACGGGATCACCGACCGGTTGGACGATCTCATGGGCTGCGCGGACGACGACGAACGACTCCTGATCGCCACCGATCTGTGGCGGGCCACCGCCGACCTGCTGCTCACCGGACACGGCCACTGGACAGGGACCGGCAAATGGTTACAGCGGGAGCTGGCAGCCTTCGACCGCCAGGCCGGCACGGAATACGCGAAAGTACTGGCCCAGGGTGTTCGCTCGGTGGTCCGGGGCGACATGGAGCCGATCGCCGAAACCGTCACCCAGGTACTGAACATCTTCGGCGGCCGACTCTTCGACGGATTCACCGCCCAAGGACCCACCTGATCCCCACCGCGAACCCGCTGCCTCCATCGCCCACACCAGCGTGAACTCCCTATGCCGGTGGACGCGACCAAATCACCACTACGATGCGTCGCCCCGAGCCGGGCGACGGAACTCGGACAAGGATCGGGCAAGACCCGATGCGATCAGCGCCGTTCTTCGCGAACTCTGATTCTTCTGCAGGTAGAGGACGCACGCGTTGGTCCCGCCGCGGTAATAGGCTCACAGAGTGTATGTTCCGCGCTCGGTCTTCAGGCGGACTCCGCTGGAACGTGCCGATCAGCGCTTGGCATGGAACCGGGACGACCAGTGGTTCTTCGCGGCCGGCGCTTGCCACATCCTGGCCTATGCGTTTCTCGAAGCGCATCCGGAAGGATGGAAGGCGGTAGCGCTTTGGCCTGAGTGTCAGCGGCCAGTTCGAATTCCCCGCTGGCGGCCACTCAGCGGGGAGCTATGTGGCCACCATGGCAACCCCACCGCAACAAGATGGGCGTCCGACACACGGCGGTGTTACCGCGCGGTCGCGGCCGACAACTCCCTGTTCAGGATACGGCGGCCTGGGCCGGGTGCCCGTCCGGCCGGACCAGCCCTACCGGGGTCTCGACATACTGTCCGGCGCGTAGTCGGTGGAAGAGCCGGCTGCCGTCGGCAAGTGTGTGGTCGGGCACGCGCGGGCCGGTGGCGTAGGCGACGCTCAGTCCGGACAGGCGCTCGGCGAGCTGCTTCGACATGTCCGGCGCGGTAGCGATGAGCCCACTCAGCACCGCCCGAAGGGCCTGTCCCTCGGGCGAGTACGCGGTCATCAACGCCGTCTGGGCCCGCGTGTGCTGCAGCAGTTCGGCCCCAACCGGGTGTCTCTCGGCGTGGTAGGTGTCCAGGAGGTCGGCGGTGGCGCGTCCGGTAGCGACTGCAGCGAGCTTCCAGCCGAGGTTGTGAGCGTCCTGGATGCCGACGTTCATGCCTACGCCGCCGGTGGGAAAGTGCATGTGCGCGGCATCTCCGGCGACCAGCACGTTGCCTTTTCGATAGGATGCAGCCTGGCGTGTGGCATTGCCGAACCGGGACAACCACACCGGGTCGCGCATCCCGAAGTCGCTGCCCGCGATTCGCCGCACCGTTGCACGTAACGTCTCCAAGGTCGGCCTCTCGGGGCGGTTGTCGAACGGGTCGGAGCCGACCAGACGATGAATCCCGCCCGGTAGTGGCACGATCATCACTCCGCCCGTGGGCCCGGCGATCTGCGCCACGCCGCTTGCTGGTGGCTCGTCGAGCACGACGTCCGCGAGGTACCCCCAGGTGGTCGATTCCGTGCCGGGAAAGTCGATACCCGCCGCTTGCCGCACGATGCTGTTGACGCCGTCGCAGCCGACGACGTAGCGCGCCTTTACGACTGTGCGGTCCTCCAGTTCTACGCCGTCGCTGGTGAGGCCGACGACCTTCCGGTCGCGCAGGATGGTCGCGCCCGCCGCGAGTGCGCGTTCTTCGAGCAGCTCCTCGGTGCGCATCTGCGGTAGCGCCAGTGTGTATGGGTGCGGCGTGTCCAGGGCCGAGAAGTCCATCCGGTCGGGTAGCGCGCCGAAGTGGCCGTTCGGGATCGACAGCGACTCCTTCAGGAAGGGCTCGACGACTCCGCGGCAATCGAAGATCTCCACGGTCCTGGGATGGATCGTGAGTGCCTTGGAGTTGGGGTCGGGGTTCCGGCGAGCCTCCAGGATCGTGACCGACGCCCCGCCCAGTCGCAGTTCCCCGGCGAGCCACAGGCCGGTCGGTCCGGCTCCGACGATGACGACATCCAGCATGACACCCTCCTTGGTCGCTGACCAATACTCAGCCTCGAGTACACTTGGTCAGTGACCAAAAGTCAAGCGGATGTCGTCCGGACCGCACTCGAACTACTCGACGAAGAGGGCGCGGCCGCCGTATCACTACGGGCGATTGCCAAGCGGCTCGGCGTGCGAATGAACACCGTCCTGTGGCACGCCAAGTCCAAGACTCGCCTGGAAGAACTCATGGCCGACGCGATCGTCAGCGGCGCCACACTCGACGGGCTGCCTGACCCCTGGCGGGAGCGGGCCACCGAAATCGTCCGCCGCTACCGGGCCGCACTGCTCGCACACCGGGACGGCGCCGCAGTGGTGGCCGGCACCTTCGTGGCCGAACCCGCCACCCTCGACCTCGCCGAAGCTCTGATTGCCGCCCTGCTCGACAGCGGGCGGCCGGCCCGGGAGGCGGCCTGGACCTGCTGGAGCCTCGTTTACTTCGTCCTCGGACTCACCCAGGAGCAGCAGGCGCTGCCCGGCCGCTTCGCACTCGATCTCGACGTCGGCGACCGTCCCGCGCTGCGACGCGTGCTCCCCGCACTGACCGACGAAACGTTCGAGGAACGCTTCGAATACGGCGTCGCCCGGCTCCTCGGCTGACCCCGGCGCAGGGTGGAATACCCGAGACCAAGCCTCGCGACCCCGCAGCACGCTACGACACTCGGTCATCGGCATGAGCGTGCGCACGGGCGGGATGCTGGCGGTGTGCCAGATGCCCACAACTGGCCGCCCGTGGGGAATCACAACTGGCCGTACGCGGGGGATCTTCCCTGGCCGCTGACACCTGAGGGGGGTCTCGATCCCGGCCACGTCTACGCAACCGACGGCGCATGGGCCTTCGATCACTGCGGCTGGACGCTGGAAACCGAACTGCTCGAGACTTCCCGAGCGGCCGAGCCACACGCGCACTACCACCGCCGGCCGCTGAGCATGGACCTGGATGAGCTCTGCGCACGGCACTGGCACCGCACTCGCACCGAGTTCGCCCACGACCCCTGGCCCCGAGCTCGGGCCTACCTGGCACGATTCACCGACCCCGCTCCTGAGCAAAACCGGTGTCCATAAGAGGGGTGTTTATGGACGATTCGAGACCGCTCTCCTGGGTCCATCGAGGTGACATCGCCGTGGAACTGGTTCCCGGTCAGAGAGATCGTCGCGCCGCCGGCGGGGGCCGGGGCGGAAGGCGCGGGGGGACCGGGCGTCAGGGCCGCGCCGTACCGGGGGTCCGGCGCCTCCGTAAAACCCGCGCGCACCCCGCTGATCTTCACCGCCCCGGCGATCTCACTGTCGCTCACCCGCACACCGTCACCGGCGGAAGCGAATACGGGCGGCGATATGTTCGCGCGCGTGCTCACATTCGGCGAGGCTGCGCGGGCAGGCGAGAGCATGTTCGATCAGTTCCTTGGCTGCTCGTGCCTGTGCGATACGCCGCTCGAGCTCTTGAACGTGGTGGTACAGCAGATCCCGGTGGTCCCTCGGGTCGGCGGTGGACAGCACCGTGGCCAGCTCCCCCAGCGTGAGACCGGCCTCCTTGCCCATCAGGATCAACGCCACGCGTTCGAGGTCCGCGTGCTCGTATAACCGCTGGCCACCTGCGCGGCGTGCAGGCTCCAGCAGGCCCATGCTCTCCCAGTACCGCAGAACGTGCGTGCCCAGGCCGAACCGCTGAGCCAGCTCGCCGATCGTCAAAGTCCGACTTGACTTCATGTATCCATTAACCGGAACGCTGAGGGCATGAGCAAGTCATCGACCGCGGTCACCCGCCTCGTCCATTCCGGTCTCCTGCTGAACCCGGACGACCACGACCTCCTCGGATCGGACTCCGGTATGGGCCGAGAACTCTTTGTGTGGTCGAAACCGCAGCAACCCGAGTGCCCCCTTCGGCGGTGAAGCCGCCGAAGTCACGCGCCCCTACCGAATGATCAGGAAACGGTATGCCGAACAACAAAATACGAATCACGACGGCGCTCATGGCATTTGGTGTCATGTCGCTGCTGACCACCGTGGTCAGCGGCTGTGGAGCCGACGATGGCGAGGCGCAGACGCCCGCAGCGGACCCGGTCGAGATCCTCGAAGTCAAGGTTGAGAACGATCAGTACGCAGCCCCAGATCTGGACCGCGCGGGGATGAGCATCGGCGATATGGATGTCTTCTCCGGAACCGCCGTGAAGGACGGGCGAAAAGTGGGACGCGGGGGCGGCTCGTGCCAGGTCATCCATATCGACGGAGAAAAGATCACCGCGCAGTGCTTGCTCACGATGGAGCTCGAGCAGGGCTCGGTCACCATGCAGGCTCTGTGGGTCAGGGGTCCGAACCCGCTCGACATGGCCATCACCGGCGGCACGGGCGTCTACCGCAATGCACGGGGCACTGTTCGGTTCTGGGACATCGGCACACCGAACGAGAGAGTGCGCGCCGAAATCATCCGTTGATACGGCCGCGAAATCCCAGGACATCGACCTGAAGGGCAGGATCGTCGCCGAACTCGCCGACCAGGTACTTCCCGCCCTGACCGCGGCCGTGGACCTGCTCGCCGACCAGGATCCGGCCGAGGCCGACAACTTCCGCCGGACCGTCCTGGTCGCCGTCGCGCCCGGCGGCCGCTCCCGCACCGGCGAGCCCGGACCGGTCACCGCCGAGAAGACCTGCAAGATCACCGCGGCACTGCGGCCCGCGTAAGAAGCTCCCGGCGTGTGGTCGCGCTTCGGGGGTGAACGCCGGCAGGCCCCGAATCGATAACGGCAGGTTACTGGTTGGCCGCCTACCGCTACGGCCCGGCCGGGCGGGCCGTCAGGGCAGCCGGGCCGCGAGCCCGTCGAGGAGAACGCCGAGCTGCCGTTCGAACCTCGGGTCGCCGTCGTCGCGGAGATGTCCGGCGGCCTTGACCAGTTCGGCGCCCTCGCCGAGCCATGCGTCCCGTCCGGCGAGCGAGTATCGCGCGGGGTCGTCGCCGGTCGGCCGGCGGCGTTCCTGTTCCTCGATGACGAAGCCGACCACGAAGGCGGTGACCAGATCGAGGGTGTCGTCTGCCTCAGCCAGTGAGAACCCGGTCGCGGTCAAGCGCTCGAGCCAGGGTTCTTTCGCTTTCACGATTGCTGGGTCGGCGAGGCGCGTGCCGCTGAAGATGCGCGCCCCGTCCCGGTGCCGCAGGTACTCCGATCGCAGGACGCGGGCGTAGGCGGCTACGGCATCACGCCAGTCGCCGCCGGGCGGGATCGCCGCGAGGGCGTCGGTGACGCGGCGCATGACGAAGGTGGCCATCTCGTCGAGCAGCTCCTGTTTGTTGCGGACGTGCCAATACAGGGCGGGGGCCTTCACGTCGAGCCGGGACGCGAGCGCACGGACGGTGAGGGCGTCCATGCCGTGCTCGTTGAGCAGTTCGAGGGCCGCCGCGACGATCTGCTCCCGGGTGATTCCCTTTGCCACGATTGACACCTTAACAAAGTTCAGGCACAGTGGGCGGCAGCGAATTTAACTTAGTTAAGGAGTGTGCCATGCGTGCTGCAGTCGTCAAAACCCCTGATACGACACCGGTTTGCGCGGACTTCCCGGATCCTGAACCGCGGCCGGGCCGGGCGCCGCTGAGACTCGTGGGCGCGGGTCTGCACCATGTCGTCCGTGGGATGGCCTCCGGCCGCCATTACGGCAGCGACCGGGTATATCCCCTCGTGCCGGGCATCGACGCGGTGGCCCGGACCGTGGATGGGCGGCTGGTCTTCACAGGCTTCGCCCGGTCGCCGTGGGGGACCATGGCGGAATGGCTGGTCACGCCGTTCGAGGTGGAGCTGCCCGCCGGGGCCGATCCGCTCGCGGTCGCCGCCGGTATCAATCCCGCCCTCTCGGGCTGGATGCCGCTGGTTGCCCGGGGCGAGGAAGCGGGCGAACTCGGTACCGTGCTGGTACTCGGCGCGACCGGTGTGTCGGGCGGCCTGGCGGTTCGGGCGGCGCTGTCCCTCGGCGCGAAACAGGTAGTCGCGGTCGGGCGCGACCGCGAAGCGCTGGAGCGGCTGCGTGGTTCAGGCGTAGTCACTGTTCCGCTCGCGCCCGACGCGCCCGCTGCTTGGTCGGCCGCTCTCGGTGCCGCCGTCGCCGAAGCGCAGCCCACCCTCGTCCTCGACTACGTGTGGGGCCCCGTCGCCGAGGCCGCTTTCGCGGCATTGGGAAGGTCCGGCCCGGATGATGACAGCGCGGCGGTCGACTACGTGCAGATCGGCTCGCTCGCCGGAGCCGAGGCGGTGCTGCCCGCGGCATTACTGCGCAGCCGGCGGATCCGGGTCAGCGGCAGCGGCAAGGGCTCGGTCTCGAAGGAGCAGATGATCGCCGAGATTCCCGGCATCCTCGCCCGGTTCGCCGACGGCACCTTCGACGCGCCGTACACCGTGTACCCGCTCGGCCGCGTCGGCGAGGCCTGGGCGCACCAGGGGCGGACCCGGGCCGTCGTCGTACCCGAGTGACCAAGATCGAGTCGAACCGGCCGCGCGCTGCAACATGTCCGACCGGGAGACCGGGCCGCCGACCGCCGACACCATCGGCATAGCCCTGATCGCTCGCGATCAGGGCGGCGATGTGACCGGCTGTGGCACCCTACGCCCGCCGGACGACGGGGTGGAGTGTTTCATGCCGTTCAAGAATCAGCCTCAGGCGGTCGCGCCGCCGAGCCACCCGGTGTCGATATCGCCCGGCGGCTCTTCGCAGGCCGCGGCGGCGGCCTGGAGGATCAGGGCGGCGGCGGCCGCGCCCGGGTCGAGCACGCCGCGCGCGACCTCGCCGACGTAGCTGGCCCGGCCGCGTTTGGCCACCAGGGATACGGTGCCGGACGCGCCCGTCACCGCGGCGTCGGCGGTGGCGGTGAGGGCCGCGGCGGGGTTGCTGTCGGTGGCGAGGGCGGCGAGGGTTTCCGCGGCCGGTGCGAGCGCGTCGACCATGGTCTTGTGCCCGACTTGGGCTTTCCCGTATCGCTGCACGGTGGCCACACCGGCGGTCAGGCCCTGGGAAAACTCCGCCAGGGTGGGTTCGGAACCGGTTGTGCAGCGGGCGAGTTCGCGGAAGAACATGCCGAACAGCGGTCCGCTGGTGCCACCGGTGCCGAGGAAACCGCGGGATACCGCGGTCAGCCAGTCCGCGTAGGAGGCGGGGTCGGTCGTGTCGATGTTGTCGCGGGCGCGGCGGAGGGCGGCGGCGATATTGGCGCCGAAATCGCCGTCACCGGCGCGGCGGTCGAGATCGGCGAGCGCCTCGGTGCGGTCGAGGAAGGCGTCGAACATGGTGTGCACCCAACGTTGCCCGAATCCCGCGGGTAGTGCTTCGTTGTTCATGAAGGCTCCTTCACCAGGTCAGGGCCGGGGTGCGCACGGGCGCGTCCCAGAGCGGAAGCAGATCGGCGTCGGCGGGCAGCAGGGTGAGCGAGACCCCGACCATATCGAGCGAGGTGACGTAGCTACCGGCCAGTGAGCGGGCGACGGTGATACCGCGTCCGGTGAGTTGCCGGTGCACCGCGCGCGCCGCGATGGACAGTTCGATGGGATAGGCGCCGCCGAGACCGTTGACGATGGCGATCACCGCGGATCCGCGCGACAGCCCGAGTTCGGCGGCCAGCGGGTCGACCAGCAGCGATACCAGCGTATCGGCGTCGGCGAACGGCACCCGGCCGGTGCCGCGTTCGCCGTGGATGCCGACACCCAGTTCGACTTCGCCGGGCTCGAGCGTGAACGCCGGGGCGGTTTCGCCGGGGTGCGTACCGGCGCCGAGCGCGAAGCCGAGCGTCCGGGCGTTGCGCGCGACGCGGCGGCCGACCTCGGCGACGGTGTGCAGATCGGCGCCGGCCTCCGCGCTCGCGCCGCAGAGTTTCTCGACCGCGAGTACGGCCGCGGTGCCGCGGCGGCCGGGGCCGTCGTCGTCCGCACTCTGGGTGGCCAGATCGTCGTCGACGAGCACGACTTCGGTCTCGACGGCGTTGTCGTCACCGGCCAGTTCGCCGGCGATCTGGAAATTGAGGACGTCGCCGGTGTAGTTCTTCACGATCTGCACGACGCCCCGCCCGGAGTCGGCGGCCACGGTGCCCTCGTGCACCTGCAGTGCCGTGGGGCTGGCGAAGACCGCGCCGGGTACGGCCACGTCGAGCATGCCGTAACCGACGAAGCCCGCGTGCAAGGGTTCGTGGCCGGATCCGCCGCCGGAGACGAGGCCGACCTTGTCGTGTGCCGGGGTGGCACGGGTGACGATGCCGCGGGTGCGGTCGTAGCCGATCAGTGTCGGGTGGGTGAGCGCCAGCCCCTCGAGCGCTTCCTCGGGAGCGGCCTCGGGCTGGTTGAGGATCTGTCGGCGCACGGTGTCGTTCTCCTTCGATCGACTGTTGACCGATGCTAGTTGAGCTCGTGCTGCACGGTTCGTACATCGTGGACGTACGAAGCGGCGCCGGGCCGCGATGGCCGGGAGCGACTGCGACCGACAACGGACCGATCGGCCGCCCCGAATGCTTTACCGGCGTGCGTGGACTCAGCGGGGCGACGGGAACAGCGGCGGGGGAGCGCCGATGGGGATGATCCGCGTGCCGGACCAGGGGCATCGGGTGCGGTGGTCACGTGGATGATCGACTATTCGTTCGTCGTCCACCGATACCAGGGTCCCCGGGCACAGACCCGGACAGCCGATGGCGGTGACGGGTCCGATGAGGTTCGTGCGGAGGAAGATTCGCAGGTATCGGAGGTTTATCCAGGGTCCGCGCCCGCACTCGCATATCGGTCTGTCGACGACTTGGATTCCTACCCAGGGACATTCGCCCGGTACGTTGCGCCAATGGTCCGCGACCCGGCCGTGCTCGAGCCGGGTGCCGTGGAGGCAATACAGCTTCTCGGGGCAGTAGTAGAGCCCGGGGGAGGATTTCGGTACGAGCATTCCGGTGTGGATCCAGGGCGCGATGCGGCACCTGCACACCGGTTCGCCTTGCTGTGGCATATCCGTCTTTCTGCACTGGGTGGTTGTCAGGCGTCGGTGGCGTCCGGGTACTGCCGGACCCGGTGCGGCGCGGTCGCGCCGGGGTGTAGCTCGGCCGGGAGAGCGTCGGGTCCGTGCTGGTTTCGCGGGCGCTCGTCGGGTAGCTCACGGAGTCCGGCGGCGACCCGTTCCAGGACCGTGGGGTCGGTGCATCGAGTGATCTGCCACAGCCGCAGAGTGGCGGCCATGGCTCGGTTGGTGGTCCGGATGGGCAGCGGCGGGCGCTGTTCGGGCATGGTCTGACCTCGCGGGTTCGATGGATTGAACAACGACGTCTATCTCGGGCCGGAAGAGCGGAGCATGTTCAGAACAATTGTTTACCCCCGATAAACCAGGGCGTCGCGCAGGGCCGCTGTGGTTGAGGGGGTATAAACGGAACCATACGGCCGCTGCGGGGTTGCCGTCAAGCGCCTCTAAACTCCACAGTGTGGATGGAGCCGGCGAGTTCGACGAGGTCCGTAGCGATCCGGACCCGGTGCGCCGTGGTCAGCGGGCCACCGAACTGATCACGCTCTACCAGCAGCGAGCCACCGAGCTGGCGAGACTTCGCAGGGAGGCGATCGAAGAAGCGCATCGGGCCGGGCTCAGTTTCACCGAGATCGCGCAGCTACTCGGAGTGACGAAAGGCCGGATAAGCCAGATCAGGACGAACGCTCCGCCGGCCGAACGCGCGTTCTTCGGTGTCGGCCCGGTAGCGGTCGGGATCCCCCGGCCGGCCGAAAACGACGACGAGCGCGACCATGTGCACTTCGACGTGAGTTACCAGGCGACCCAACAGCGTGTGGAAGTCGACCTGGCCCGCCTGTCGATGGCGTCCACGCGATTCGAGATCGAGCCCGACACCGAGGACGTCCCGGCCGGTGACGCCGTGGTGATCTGCGAACCCGAAGCGGCCCCGGTGGCGCGGCGCCTGCTGGCCGCCGACAAGGCCCTGGGCTTCGAAAACAACGACGGCACCTGGTATCTCGTCGACAAGGCTTCCGGGCGCCGGTACGGCTCTCCGTTCCGTGCCGACAGCACGAGCCGGATCGATATCGGCTACCTCGCCCGGCAGGTGGCCGACGGCCGGGTCATCGTCCATATCGCCGGTGTGACGGGCGTCGGATCCCTGGGCATCGCGCATTGGCTGACCGGCCACGTATCCGAGATCTACGAGCGATCGGCCCGGTTCACCAGCGCGGTGATCGAATGCGATTTCGATGCCGATTTGTCGATCACCGGGAGCCGGATCGTCGCGGGGCCGTTCACTTCCCGGGAATGAGCCGATGGCGCTCCCGCGGCCGAGCGGACCTACGCCGTTATCCGGCCGGTGCTCAGCGATCGGGACGGTTCGCCAGGCGGATCAGGGTCTGGCGGCCGGTCGCCACATGGGTCGACCGCTCGCCGTCCAGGGCGTGGACATCCAGCGAGCACACCGCGATGGTCCGCCCGCTGCGCACAACCCGCCCCCGCGCGACCAGTCGCTCGCCGAGCGCGGGAGCGAGCAGATTGATGCTGTAGTCCACGGTCAGGACCGAGTCGGCGGTATCGAAGGTCGACAGGGCCGCGTAGCCGCCGGCTGTATCGGCGATCGCGCCGGTGGCGCCGGCGTGGAAGTAGCCGTGCTGCTGGGTGAGCGTGGGTGCGTGCTCGAGAATGATCTCGACGTGGCCCGGCTCGATCGTGATCAGGCGGGCGCCGAGGTGCGCCATCAGCCCCTGACGTCCGAAGCTGTTCGTGATGTGTGCGCGCATCCGCGGATCGAGGGTGTTCGCGCCCGGACCGCTGTGTCCGGGGCATCGGGCAGGCGGAACACCCGTCGGGCAGTGCCCGAGAGGAAATCGGTGCGCAGTTCCTCGTCCCAGCTCAGCCCCGCCAGGTCGCGTAGTGCCCGGACCGGGTCGATCATCGGCCAGTTCGTGCCGAACATGACGCGGCGGCGGCCCAGTGTCCGGGCGTAGTCGAGGAACGCCGCGGGCAGCCGGTCGAGCGCGTATGCGGAGGTGTCGACGTAGAAGTTCGGGAATTTGACCGTGAGCGTGACGACTTCGTCCAGCCACGGGAAGCCCACATGACCACCCACCACCACCAGATCCGGGAAATCGAGCAGGACCCGCTCCAGGTACGGGATGGGCCGGCCGGTTTCCGAGGTTTTCAACGGTCCGGTGTGCCCGATCTGGGTACACAGCGGTACGCCCGCCTCGACGCACGCGGTGTAGACGGGGTAGTAGAGCCGATGATCCGGCGGTAGCTCCCACAACCAGGGCACGACCCGAACGCCCACGAAGACGTCGCCGGCCAGTTCGCGGACGGTCCGGGCGGCACGCACGGGATCGCGCAGGTCGACTCCGAGCAGGCCGCGAAATCTGGTGGGCGCGTGCTCGACGGCGGCCCGCACCTCGTCGTTGGTGATCAGCGGGCCGCCGGGCCCGTACCAGGCCGACAGCAGCGCGAGATCCACTCCGGCGGCGTCCATTCGCGCGAGCGTCAGGTCGATACCGGGCGCCATCTCCGCGGCGTCCTTACCGGTCCAGCGCAGCAGGGTGGCCAGCCAGGGCTCGCGGGCCATTCGCGGGCCCACCTGCTGGGCCCAGACGTCGATCGCACCCATGCGCGGCTCCTTCCGAGACGTATACTTCACTATCAAAGTATTGAGAGGTGGACAGGATGGCAAGGGACCCGTACCGATTGATCGGCCGGATCCAGCAGGTGGCGCATTCGCTGCGCAAGAAGTCCGACCACCTGCTGATCGACAGTGCCGGCGTCACCACGGCCCAGGCCGGGATCCTTTCCGTCATTGCCGACGATCCGGGCTGCTCCCAGCGTGATATCGCCCGGCGTCTGCGGCTCGGCGAATCCGCCGTGGTCGCCGCGATAGGTCGCCTGCGCGGTGCCGGCCTCGTCGAGCGGCGGGTGAGCGATCAGGATCCCCGGGCGGTCGCCCTGTTCCTCACCGCCCGCGGGCGGGCGACGATCGGCCGGGCCCAGGAGACCTATGGGGTCCTCAACGGTCTCGTTCTCGACGCCCTCGGCGTCGGCGGCCGGGCGCGGTTCGCCGAATTGCTGGACGCGCTCGATTCGGCAGTCGCGTCGTTTCCGGACCGGCCGGACGAGGCGGGTCCGCCCGGCCCGGACTGAGGTTGCCGGTCGCAGCGGTCAGGCCGGGGCCCGAGCCGGTTCGCTGCGCCGGGAGCGGGCGAAGAGGAAGGTGGCGAGGGCGGCGGGGATGTTCATGAGGAAGCCGTACACCGCGCCGGGAACCGCCATGGTCTCGTTGCCCAGGACGGACACCGCGATGGTGATGGCCAGCGCCGCGTTGTGTACCCCGATCTCCATACCGGCGGCGATCGCATCCGCCCGCGCCACCCCGAACGCGCGCGGTACCGCGTAACCGATGAGCAGGCTGCACACGCACAACAGCAGGGCGATGACGCCCAACTGCCCGACATGCTCGGTGAAGGCGTCGAACTCCGAGACCAGTGCCGCCACGACGACCAGTGCCAGCACCACCGCGGCGGCGACCTTGACGGCGGTGTGCATCCGCAGGGCCCAGGCGGCGAAGAGGCGCCGCACCGTCATGCCGAGCACCACCGGCACCAGGACCAGTGCGAAGACCTGGAGGAATTTGCCGGGTTGCAGGCCGATGCCCGTGCCGTCGTCCAGGAACACCGAATAGGACAGCCCCACCACGATCGGCAGCGTGAAGACGGCGAGCACTGAGTTCACCGCCGTCAGCGTGATGTTCAGTGCGACATTGCCGCCCGCGATATGGCTGAACAGATTCGCCGACGTGCCGCCGGGTGAGGCGGCCAGCAGCATCATCCCCACCGCCAGCGCGCCGTCGAGGCCGAACAGTCGCACCAGACCGAAGCAGAGGGCGGGCAGCACGATCAGCTGACAGGTCAATGCGATCAGCGCCGCCTTGGGAAAGCGGGCCACCCGGGCGAAGTCGTCGACGGTGAGGGTCAGTCCCAGGCCGAACATGACGATACCCAGTGCCAACGGCAGGGCGATCGCGAAAAGCATTGACCCCATGCGTCATCCTTCCGACGGCCGAGTGTCGCCCGGAGCCTCGGGTCCCGTCAAGCGGGCGGGTGCTACTCGGACGGAGCCGGGTCGTTCGCCGGTTCGCCGGTGGCCGCCGCGACCGCGGCCTCGTAGGCGAGCAGGGTGTCGACCACCAGGCGGCGCTGCGCGGGGGTCAACGGTGCCAGGGCCGTGCGCCACGCGTGCGCGCCGGGGGAGAGCCACTCGGAGATGGGCGGTCTGCTTGCCGGGCCGATATCGATGATGCGGCGCCGGCGGTCGGTGTCGTCCTCGCGGCGGACCAGTACTCCTTTGCGGCTCAGGTCGCTCACGATGAGGCTCACCGTCGTGGGCGCGACACCGAGCCGGTCGGCCAGTTGTGAGACGGTCTGCGGGCCGTCGAGCAGGAGTAGCGACAGCAGCGAAAGATGTCGCGGGGCCAGGTCGAACGACTGTAGTTCCAGCGGCGGGCGCATCCGTTTCGCCCGGCCGACCAGGCGGGGCCGCCGGAATCGGGCTCCGCCCTGCGCGCCCCGGCGGGTCAGCTCTGCCCGCCGAGCACCTCGCCGATCGGGACCGGCGGCAGCGCGCGGACCAGGGTCATCACCGTGGTGCAGTACGCGGTGCGCAGGGGTTCCCACTGGTTGGTGTTGCAGACGTAGCCGCCTGTCTTGTCGTAGTGCGAGGAATGCCCCTTGTAAGACCAGGTGAGGCCGTCCTCGGAGGGGCTCCACGGGCACTGGCTCGGCTGTAGCCCGGTGCACGGACCCTCCACTCCCCACGGTCCGACCGGATAGGCCATGGCCTGCGGTGCGCCGGTGAAAGTCAGGGCCGCGACCGCTGCCGCGCCGGTGAACAGGTATCGGACAGTCGATTTCACAGCGCTCTCCTTCGGTGTGCGGGTTCGGAAACCCATTGCCTCTCATATCGCCGCGGTCGCGTTCGTGTTAGCGGGGTGCCCGAAAAGGATGCCGCTCAACCCCTTTCGGGTTCCCGCGGGACGGGCCTTGGCGAATTAGTAAACATGTGCATATTGTAGGCGCATGTTTACTGATATTTCCTTCGTCGACCTCATCACCGTGCGAGCCGGTTCGTGACCGCCGCGCCGCCGTTCTCGGACGGCACGGTGCTCATGCCGTGGAAGCCGGGCCCCGGTCCCGACCCCGCCGGGACGGTGTTCGTCAGCGTGACCGATTTCCTGGCGACATCGGAGAAAGATGTCCAGCAGATCTACCGGGAGGGACTCGAACTGGGCGAGACCTGGCCGGTGCTGCAGGGGGCGGTCGGAGTGTGGTTGTGGGGTCGCCCCGCGCAGTTGCGCGGCGGTTCCATCTCCGTATGGGACAGCGAGCGGGATATGCGGCGCTTCGTGCGTTGGCCGGTACATGCCCGGATCATGCGGGCCTGGCGTGGCCGGGTCCGGGTGGTCACCGACTCGTGGCAGGCCGACCGTTTCGATATCGAGAGCGTCTGGGTGCGCGCCGCGCGCACCATCGAAGGTCCGCATCGCGGCGGCCGGAGCGGGGACGCATCCGCGTCACCCGAGGAAGATCGGCGGTGACGGTGGGAATTTCACCGGCAGCGCGGTGAGTGACCGGTGGAAGGGGCCCGGGCGCAAGTGAACTGCTCCCCGGAAGTTGGTCTGAGAAATTCGGTTCCGACTTCCGGGGAGCAGTTTTATGAGGACGACGATTTCACTGACCGAGGTGCAGCGGGGTCGCTGCGATAGCGTTGTTCGAGGCCGGGTTGGCAAGAAAGGGACGCTACAGCGACGCGTCTGGCCCGGTGCTGCGGTGCCCGCGCGCTATCCGGCCGCTTCCGGTCGTGCCGATCGGACCTGGTCGGTGCCGGTGTCCGGTGACGGACCGTCGGGTCGCTCGGGCGGGTGGCCGGGATGTCAGCGGAACGTGAACGGTGGTGACGGCGGGAATTTCACCGGTAGCCCCGTCAGGGAACGGTGGAACGGGCCCGGGCGCCAGGTGGGACCCTCGGGGGGCAGATCGGCTTCCAGCTCGGGAAGCGCGTCCAGCAGTTGGTCGATGGCGTCCTGGGCGATCAGATAGGCCAGTGTCTGCGCCGGGCAGTTGCGCTGCCCCAGTCCCCAGGAGAGATGGGAGCGGTTGCCGCGGTGGTCGTCGGAGCGGATGGAGGGGTCGTGGTTGCAGGCGGCGATGCTGATGACGACGGGTTGGTGGGCGGGGAGCCAGACGTCGTCGACGAGAATCGGTTGCCGTGGGTAGGTGATGAGGAAATTGGCCATGGGCGGGTTGTCGAACAGCACCTCGTCCAGAGCATCGCGGGTGGACAGGCTGCCGCCGAGGACATTTCCGCCGAAACGTTCGTCGGTGAGGATGAGCAGCAGCGTGTTGGCGATGAGATTCTGCTGTAGTTCGATGCCCGCGCCGTAATGGCTCGTCACCTGGTGGATCATCTCCACCTCGTCCAGTTCGGCGGGATGGCCGAGCAGGATCGAGGTGACATCGTTGCCCGGCTCGGTGCGCTTGAGCGCCACCAGTTCGGCCAGGGCCGCGCCGATCATCCGGTTGCCCTCGTCGGCGTCCACACCTTCGAACATCGCGGCCATACCGGCCGCGACCTGCCGGCCGATCTCGGGCGGGCAGCCGAGCAGAGTGTTGCAGACCTCGAAGGCCAGCGGGAAGGCGTACTGCATCAGCAGATCGGCTTGCCCGGTCTGGCAGAAGGAGCTGATCAGCGGTACCGCGATCTCTTCGACCGCAGCGCGGATGGCGTGCAGATCCACCTCGGCCAGCGCTGTGACATTCGCCTCCCGGTACCGCTGCTGGTCGATTCCGGTGCTGCGCGCCGCGATCGGCCGCCATTCCATGATCGGCAGTACGGGGCAGTCGGCGGGCATGCTCTGCTGCCAGGTGCGCGGGTCGGCGGGGAAGTGCTCGTGGTCGTTGAGGATGCGGACCGCGCTCTGGTGGTCGATGACCAGGGTCGCGGGGACATCGGGAGCCAGATCCACCGGCACCATCGCCCGGTGTTCACGGCGCATCTGCCGGAATACCCGGTGGGGGTCCTCGGCGAATTCGGGTGCGTAGAGGGGGATGCGGGGGCCGCCGTCGGCGAAGGGTGAGCCGTGGACGGCGCGGGGTGGGGTGTGGGTATCGGGTGGTGGTGTGCTCAAGGATGACTCCAGACTGGTCGCGATATGCCGAGACCTTTTCGAGCGGTCGGCCCGTCATCTCGGCACGATGTAGCACCCTACTGGAGCCGAAAATGAATTACCTTACGGCACATTATGTTTGGTAACCCTGGCCGTGGGGTACTGCGGGCGGGCCGGAGGTATGTGCGCTCGGTGGCGGACCGAAAGCGCCCGCTGGTTGTCCCGGAGAACTCTACGGTCGTGGTGCGCGATCTGCCACGCGAGCCCGCGATCTCTCAGGGGCGCAACCCGTTCGAGGACTACGGCCAGTAGTCTGCGCCGGTCGCCGGCGGTCGTGCGAATGGTCGCCCGACAGGGCGCCCACGATCATGTAGACGTCGGCCACCGTGCAGTCGGCGCGCACCCTACCCGCGGCCCGATCGAGTTCGATGATCTCGCCGAGTACGACTTCGAGACCGGCGCGGGTCTCGAACGCCCCGGGCTCACTGCCCGCCGAGCGCCGAGCGGATTCGATGGCGGCGGACAGGCCACGGCCGGCGGCCGGGATCTCACCGACGTGATGCCGATAGCGGGCCGGTGCGCTTCCCGGTGCCGCGGTGGTCGGGCGGTCTCGGGCGAAGCTCTCGATCTCGGCGAACCGTTGTGTCAGGCCGCCGCGGCCGCATCCGGCCGGTCCGGTGCGTGGCCGGTGACGGTGCGTTCGGGCGACACGGTTCCGTGATGGTCGCGGTGGCGGGATCGGGAATCCGGGGTTTGCGGCGCGAGGCCGCCGGGGCGGACAATGGGACGAGCTCGGCACGCCGTTGAACCGGCGAAACGATGACAGAGGGCGGCCGCGAAGTTGTCCGGAGGGCGCGACCTGCCGTGAGCGGTTCCAGGTTCCATCGACCCCGAGGAGCAGACGATGACGCAGTTCGCGCCCGACCTCAAAGGCAAGCACAGAGCGATGTGGGCCTCCGGCGACTACCCCCGGGTGGCCGCCGATGTGATTCCCGGACTCGGCAGGAGGCTGGTCGCCGCCTGCGGTATCGGACCCGGGCAGCGGGTACTGGATATCGCCGCCGGCGCCGGGAACGCGGCGATACCGGCGGCCGAGGCGGGCGCCGAGGTCGTCGCGAGTGACCTCACCCCCGAACTCTTCGAGGCCGGCCGCCGCAATGCCGCCGCCGCGGGTGTCGAGCTCACCTGGGAACAGGCCGACGCCGAAGACCTGCCCTACGACTCCGGTGCCTTCGACGCCGTGCTCTCCTGCGTCGGGGTGATGTTCGCGCCGTCTCATCGGACCGCTGCCGACGAGCTGGTCCGGGTGACCCGGACGCGCGGGAACATCGGCCTGATCAACTGGACGCCGGAAGGGTTCATCGGCCGGATGTTCGCCGTCATGAAGCCGTACGCCCCCGTCCCACCGCCCGGTGCGCAGCCGCCGCCGCTGTGGGGCGACGAAGCGCATGTCACGGAACTGCTCGGGGACCGGGTGACCGATCTGGAGCTGCGCCGGGACCACGCTGTGGTCGACTGCTTCGCCGACGGCGCCGCCTTCCGCGATTTCTTCAAGGTCAACTACGGTCCCCTGGTCACCGTGTACAAAACCCTCGCCGACGAGCCGGACCGGGCCGCGCGGCTGGATCGGGAACTGGCCGAGCTCGGCGCCGCGCACGATCTGGGCAACGGCCGGATGGAATGGGAGTATCTGCTGGTGACCGCGCATCGGGCCTGACCACACGCCGGTCGGACAGGGAACGGGACTTTCCTGCCCCGGTCGCGGGTTGTACCCGGGGCAGGAAAGCGGAGGACTGAGGAGGAAGCGTGACCGAAACGCGCAAGGCGATCCTGGCCGGTGGGTGCTTCTGGGGTATGCAGGAGCTGATCCGCAAGCAGCCGGGAGTCGTATCGACGCGCGTCGGCTACACCGGCGGGCGCAACGATCACCCCACATACCGCAACCATCCGGGTCATGCGGAGGCCGTGGAGATCGTCTACGACCCGGCACAGACCGACTACCGGGCGCTGCTGGAATTCTTCTTCCAGATCCACGATCCGACCACCAAGGATCGCCAGGGCAACGATATCGGCAGCAGCTATCGCTCGGAGATCTTCTACGTCGACGACGAGCAGAAGCGGGAGGCGCTGGCCACCATCGCCGACGTCGAGGATTCGGGCCTGTGGCCGGGCAAGGTCGTCACCGAGGTGACGCCCGCCCCGGAATTCTGGGAGGCCGAACCCGAACACCAGGACTATCTGCAACACTTCCCGAACGGTTACACCTGCCACTTCCCGCGGCCCGGCTGGAAGCTGCCGCGGCGGCAGACCACCGCTCAGTAGGCACCGGGTATCGGAGCGGCCGGGGTCGGTCCCCGCGCCGCTTCGGTTCGCGGCCCGGCCGCGGTGATGAGTAGTGTCGGGCGAGTGAGTGGTTGGGCGCGCCGTAGGTTCCAGAGAATAGGACGATTCGATCGCGCGGTGGGCGGCGCGGTGGCGGAACTGCCGGCCTCCCGGCTGGATGCGGGCTTGCTGCGGCTGACCGGCAGCGCCGATCACAGTGTCCTGTGGATGGCCTGCGCGGGGTTGCTCGCGGTGCGCCGGGGGGCCACCCGGCGGGCGGCGTTGCGCGGGGTGGTTTCGGTGGCCGGTGCCAGCTTCGTGGCCAATATCGTGCTCAAGCCGGTGTTCGCGCGCCGCCGTCCGGCCGCGGAACTGATGCCGAAGTCCCGGCGGCTCTCCCCGGCCCCGTCCTCGTCGTCGTTCCCGTCCGGGCACAGTGCCAGCGCCGCGGCCTTCGCGACAGCGGTCGCGATGGAGAGCCCGCGCACCGCGCTGGCGGTGGCGCCGCTGGCCGCGGCGGTCGCCTACTCCCGGGTTCACACGGGAGTGCACTGGGGTTCGGATGTCCTCGTCGGGACCGCCGTGGGTTCCGGGATCGCGCTGGCCACCCGGCGCTGGTGGCCGGTGCGCGAATCCGATGAGGCGCGGGCCCGGCTGGTCCGCGAGGCGCCGGTGCTCGCGGAGGGCAAAGGGCTCGTCGTCGTGGTGAACCCGGTGTCCGGTGACGCCAACTACGACCCCACCGACGATATCGCCGCGGCCCTGCCCGCCGCGGTCGTGCTGCGCACCCGGCCCGATGTCGACTGCGCCGAACTCCTCGCGCAGGCCATTGCCGAACAGTCGGAGCCGGTCGCGGCCCTGGGGGTGGCCGGTGGTGACGGCACCGTCGCCGCGGTGGCCGCGGTCGCCCTACGCCGCGGGTTGCCGCTGGTGGTGATCCCGACCGGCACGCTCAATCATTTCGCCCGCGACCTCGGTGTCTACGATCTGCTCGAGGTCGTCGACGCCACCGGTGTCGGGGAGGCCGTCGCGGTTGATATCGCCGGTGTCCAGTACGGTGACGCGACCCAGATGGCGACCCGGCACCTGATCAACACCTTCAGCCTCGGCTCCTACCCGGATCTGGTCCGGTTGCGCGAGAAATGGCAACCGCGGTGGGGTAAGTGGCCCGCGTTCGCGGCGGCGCTCGTGGTCACCCTGCGCCGGGCCGAACCGATCGAGATCTATCTCGACGACCACTGGCAGCGGGTGTGGTTCCTCTTCGTCGGCAACGGCCCCTACCATCCGCACGGTGCCGTCCCGGCGTTCCGGGACCGGCTCGATTCCGGACTGCTCGACGTGCGCTGGTTGCGGGCCGATCTGCGCTGGTCCCGCGCCCGCGCGGTGGTGTCGCTGCTGTTGGCCGCCATCGGGCACAGCCGGGTCTACGGGGAACGGCAACTGTCGGAGCTGTTCGTGTACCTGCCCCGGCCCGAATCGCTGGCGGCCGACGGTGAGGTGTTCGGCAGCGCCACCCATCTGCGCTTCTCGGTGGCGGGCCAGCTCACGGTGTACCGGCGTGACGAATCGAATCCGCTGTGGGCCAACCGCAGCCGTCCGCATCACCGCCGGGCTCCGTGGTTGCCCGACCTTTTCCGTTTCCGCTGAGCGGTCCGGCACCGCGAGATCTCGGGTGCCCTGTTCGGGAGTCGGGGTTCGGTATGCGGCGGTTGTCCGAGTCCGCTGCCGACTACCCGAGATGAAGGCGCCGGTGACCGATGCACGGGTACGGGATCATCCGGAAGCGGGTGGACCGGCGTCGTCCTCCGCCTGCGCCAAGGGCCGTTCGGGTAGCCGCCGGGTGCCGAACAGCGCGAGCACGGCCAGCAGCGCCGTTGCCGCGAACGCTGTGTGCAGCGCGTCCAGGCGGGCCGCGGTATTGACCGAGACGACCGAATCGGCGGTGGGTCCGTCCACTCCGGCGGCGGCGAGTGCGTCGCGCAACTGGGTGTCGGACAGGAACGGGACGCCGTCGGCCAGCACGGTGGTGGCCTGCTGCTGGACGGAGGCCGGCACAGCGGGATCGTTCTCGATCCCCTCGGTGACCGACGAGGTCAGGGTGGCGATCAGGATGGAGCCGATCAGCGCGGTGCCCAGCGACGCACCGAGGTAGGTGGCGGTGTTCTGCAGCCCGCCGACCTCGGCACTGCGCGATTCGGGCACCGCGGAGACGGTCACCGCGCCCAGTTGCGACGCCAGCGCACCCAGACCCGCGCCCATCAACAGCATCGGAATCGCGACCACGCGCGCGTCGGCCCCGGGGGCCATTCCGCCGGCCAGCAGCAGTATCCCGATGGTCATGGCGAGCAGGCCCAGGCGGACCACGCGCCGGGCCCCCACGCGCGGTGCGAATTTCGGGATGCCGACGGCGGTCACGATCAATGCGACCGACAGCGGCAGCAAGCGGGCGCCGGTTCCGAGCGCGCTGAGCTGGAGTACCACCGAGAGGAACAGCGGGACGGTGAAGAACACGCCGGCCTGCACCGCGAACTGGGCGAAGAACATCCCCAGACCGCCGGTGAGCTGCCGGTTGCCCAGCAGTTCCGGGTCGAAGAGCGGTTCGCGCCCCGTGCGGACACAGGCCGCCAGGCGTTCGCGGAGCAGGTACAGCACGAGCAGTCCCCCGAGCAGCAGCCAGATCACCGGGGACAGGCCGAAGACGGCCGGGGCGCCGGGCCGCTCCTGGATCCAGCCCCATTCGCTCGAGCGGAGTACGCCGTACACGATCATGGCCAGGCCGCATACCGACAGCGCCGAACCGAGGTAGTCGAGGTGGGCCTGTTCGGCGGAGGTGTCGTTCATCTTGCGTAACAGCAGCAGGATCAGCACGACCACAACCACTTCACCGAAGAAGACGAACCGCCAGGAGGCGTAGGTCGTCACCGCACCGCCCAGCAGCGGGCCCACCGCGATCGCCGCGGCGGCCGCGGCCGCGATGAGACCGTAGGCCGCGGTCCGGCGTTCGGCCGGGATGTTCGCGGCCACCAGGGCCACGATCGCCGGCATGATCAATGCCGCGCCGATCCCCTCGAGCAGCGACCAGCCCACCAGCAGGACGGCGAGATTCGGCGCGAGCCCGGTGACGAACGACCCCAGACCGTACACGACCAAACCGATCGCGAAAACGCGCCGGCGGCCGACGATCGCGCCGATCTTTCCGCCGGTGATCATCAGCGACGCCATCACCAGCGTGTACAGGGTTATGGCGGTCTGGATACCGGTGATGCTCGTCCCGAGGTCCTGTGCCACGGTCGCCATGGATACGTTCATCACCGAACTGTCGAGGGCCATGAGGAACTGGCCCGCGCACAGCACGGCCAGCACCGTTCCGGAACCGGATCGTGCCGGCGGGGCCTCGGGTTGCCCGGTGCTCATAGGGATGCGGGCGGCCGCTACTGCGACGAGTTGAAGTCGATCATCCAGGGGATGGAGAACTTGTCGGTGAGCATGCCGAACAGTTCGGTCCACTCCGTTTCGGCGAGATGCATATCCACCGACCCGCCCTCACTCAGCGCACCGAACACCCGCTCCGCTTCGTCGCGGTCGCTGACCTCGAGGCAGACGGTGAAGTTCGGCCGCCGCGGAACCTCCACGGTCTGCCCGGGCGGGCAGTCCGAGCCCATCAGTATCTGGCCGGTCCCGGCCAGCGGCAGTGCCGTATGCGCCACCAGGCTCTTGGCCTCGTCCGGCAGGTTCGCCCCCTCGCCCATATCGCCGAACCGGATGAGCTGGAGTTCGCCACCGAACACCGACTGGTAGAAGGTGAACGCCTCCTCGGCGTTGCCGTTGAACATGAGATACGCGTTGACGGATTTCACAGGTCTCCTCCTCTGGTGATGCGGATGTGCGGATGTATTACCAGGGGGAATGCCACGATCCGGCGACGCCGGGCTCGGTGGCCGGCGCACGGACCGATCGGCCGAGCGTAGCCCGCGCGGTCCGGCCCCGGGGCACATCCCGCCCAGATGCGGGGTGGTCGGCGCCGCGCGATCACCCGGGGCCTTGCGGGAAGGGAGCCGGTACCCGACCCGCCGGGGCGCTGTGCGTCGGATCGGCGGTGCGCCAGGCGATACTCGGGGTCGCTGCCCGCCCGGGCGGTGCGACGTCCGGCCCGAATGCTGGTGGAGGTCTCCATGGCATTGACTCATCCGTCTCAGCCCGATGGCTCCGACCGGGACGATATCGCGGTGAATCCGGTGTTCACCCGGGAGCCGGTCGAGGTACCCCGCAACCGGTTGCCCGCCGGGGAGCTGGACAGCGACACCGCCTACCAGATCGTGCACGACGAACTGTTGCTCGACGGCAACGCCCGGCTCAACCTCGCCACTTTCGTCACGACCTGGATGGAACCCGCGGCGCAGGTGCTGATGAGCGAATGCTTCGACAAGAACATGATCGACAAGGACGAGTACCCGCGCACCGCCGAACTGGAGCAGCGATGTGTGCGGATCCTGGCAGATCTGTGGCACGCCGCCGACCCCGATCATGCCGTCGGGTGTTCGACCACCGGCTCCAGTGAGGCGTGCATGCTGGCCGGACTGGCCATGAAGCGCCGGTGGCAGCTGAAGCGCCGGGCCGCCGGACAGTCCACCGAGCGACCCAACCTGGTGATGGGGATCAATGTCCAGGTGTGCTGGGAGAAGTTCGCCGAGTACTGGGATGTCGAGCCGCGCGTGGTGCCGATGTCGGGGGAGCGGTTCCATCTCACCGCCACGGAGGCGGCGGCCCGCTGCGACGAGAACACGATCGGGGTGGTGGCGATCCTGGGGTCCACGTTCGACGGCAGCTACGAACCGGTCGCCGAGATCTGCGCGGCGCTGGACCGGGTGCAGGCCGAACACGGCTGGGATATTCCCGTGCACGTGGACGGGGCGTCGGGCGCCATGATCGCGCCGTTCTGCGATCCCGAACTGGAATGGGATTTCCGGCAACCCCGGGTCACCTCGATCAACACCTCGGGCCACAAATACGGGCTGATCTATCCGGGGGTGGGCTGGGTGCTGTGGCGCGACGCCGACGCTCTCCCGGAGGCCCTGGTATTCCGGGTGAACTACCTCGGCGGGCAGATGCCGACCTTCGCGCTGAACTTCTCCCGGCCCGGCGCGCAGGTGGTGGCGCAGTACTACACATTCCTGCGGCTCGGGCACCGCGGCTACGCGCGGGTGCAGGGCTACTGCCGGGAGGTCGCGTCCGCGCTGGCCGACCGGATCGCGCGGCTGGGCCCGTTCCGGCTGATCACCGACGGCCGACAGTTGCCCGTCTTCGCCTTCACGCTGGCCGAGGGCGAGACCGGGTATTCGGTCTTCGATGTTTCGGCGGCGCTGCGGGAACAGGGCTGGCTGGTGCCCGCCTACACCTTCCCGGCCGACCGGGAGGATCTGGCGGTGCTGCGGGTGGTGGTTCGCAACGGTTTCAGCCACGACCTCGCCGACCTGCTGATCGAGGCGTTGCAGCGCGCGCTGCCGCGGTTGCGCGCCCAGCAGGCGCCGCAGCGCGGCGCCGAGGCCGCGGCGTTCTCACACGGCGCCGAGATCCGCCCGCACCGGGCGGGAGCGCGGCCGACGGGTGGGTGAGCGAAACCGGCCGGCACAGTCGCCATGGCCGGCCGGTTCGCTGTCTCGGGCCGGGCCTGCCCGAGGCCTATCGACACTTGATTGATGTGCCGTTGTTCAGGTCTCAGAAAGCGCTGCCGGTGCCGGGCAGGTAGAGCCGCGGGAAGGGCAGACCGAAACCGGGACGGTGGTGGCCGTGATCCCAGCCGTGGTTGTGGTGCCGGCCCCGGTCCCAGCCGCGGTCCCGGTCCCGGTCGTGGCGGTTGCGGCCGCGGTTCCAGTCGACCGGGTTGTCGTGCCGGCCGTTCCAGCTGTGGTCGTGGCGGCCGTGCCACCCGCGATCGCCGTAACCGTGGCCGTGGCCGTGGCCGTGGCGGCCGGGGCGGCTCACGTCCTGGACCTCGCCCCCGTTGTCGGCGACGACGGGGGCGCCGTTGTCGGCGAGCGCGGGCGCGGCGGTGAGCGCCAGCGGGGCCAGGGCGATCGCGGCGGTGGCCGCGATCCGGACGGCGAGTCGGCGGGTGCGTGTGGTTCGGTGCATGATTCGTCCTCGGTCGTAGCGCCGCCCGGGGGCGGTGGCGGAAGCAGTTGCACTGTGGAAGTGCGGCTGTGCTCTGATGCCTAGACCGTACCGTTAAACAACGGCGCATTCAATAGGTGTTCGTTAACTGGGGTCGACGATTTTTGTGAACAGGTGGTTCCCATGCGCCGTTCGCGGCCTATTCGCCGGCGGTCGAGGTATCCGGGACCGTGGGCTCGAGTTGATCGAGCCGGAGCACGCACCGGGTGCGGCTGTAGATGGTCGGCATACATTCGTTGCAGTGCACGCAGGCGGACTCGGTGTTCGCGTCGGATCGGATACGGTGCAACAGATCCGGCTCGCGCAGCAGGGCTCGGCCCATGGCGACGAAATCGAACCCCTCCGCCATCGCCAGATCCATCGACTCCCGGTCGGTGATACCGCCCAGCAGCACCAGCGGCATGGCCAGCTCGCGGCGGAACTGCCGCGCGCGTTCGAGCAGATACGCCTTCTCGTACGGGTATTCGCGCAGGAACGCCTTCCCGATCAGCCGGAAACCCCAGCGGGCCGGCCCCGGCAGGGTTTTCGCGAACTCGCGGCGCGGTGCCGCGCCGTGGAACAGCAGCATCGGATTCAGCAGGGAACTGCCCGCGGTCAGCTCCAGCGCGTCGAGCGCGCCGTCGGCTTCCAGCCATGCGGCCACCTGTAACGATTCCGGCAGGGTGAGACCGCCGCGGACGCCGTCCTCCATATTCAGCTTCGCGGTGACCGCGATCCGGTCGCCGACCGCCTCGCGCACCCGGCGGGCGATATCGCGAGCCAGCCGGGCACGGTTCTCGAGCGGGCCGCCGTAGCGGTCCTTGCGCCGGTTCAGCAGCGGGCTCAGGAACGAACTCACCAAGTAGTTGTGCCCGAAATGTATTTCCACCGCGTCGAATCCGGACTCGATCGCCAGCAGTGCCGCGTCGGCGTGGGCGGTGACGAGGTCGTGGATCTCGGCCGCGTCGGGCACCTTCATCGGGCTCATCCCCAGGGGGCTGAACAGCCGGCTGGGCGCCAGCGCGGGCAGGCGATTGGACGCGGAATTGGCCACCGGCCCCGCATGGCCGATCTGGGCACTGGCCGCCGCGCCTTCGGCGTGGACGGCGTCGGTGAGCCGGCGCAGGCCCGGCACCGCCTCGGGGCGCATATAGATCTGGTGACGGTCGGTGCGGCCGCCGGGCGCGACCGCGCAGTAGGCAACGGTTGTCATCCCGACCCCGCCCGCCGCGACCTCCCGGTGGAATTCGATCAGGTCGTCGGTGACCAGCGCGTCCGGGGTGCGTCCCTCGAATGTCGCGGCCTTGATCACCCGGTTACGGAGGGTGAGCGGCCCCAGCGGGGCGGGGGCGAATACGTCGGTCACGAGATATCTCCTGTCGGTGCGGTCAGACCGGCCACGACGAAGGTGCGCAGGGTGGCCACGGCCTGTGGGCTCAGCGCCCGGTCCTCGGCGGCGGCGCGGCCGAATCGCATGATGACGAGGTCGAACGCGAGCATCCAGCGGCGCCGGCTCTCCGGTTCGCCCACCCCGGGTAGCAGGCCGGCCCATGAGTCGATCCGGAACCACTGCTGCTGCCACGGGCCCACCTGCCGGTCGATCACGCATTGCGCGAGCAACCGCAGGTGCAGCCGGCCCAGCGGGTCGGCGGCCAGGTCGGTGAACGGGGCCAGGACCGCGTCGACGAGATCGGCCACGGGTCCGGCGGCGGCGGTGACCTCGGTGAGGCGGTCGGCCCACAGCGCCCCGAGCCGTTCTTCGAGCAGGGCCGCCACCAGGGCTTCCTTGGATCCGAAGTGGTAGTGGACGGCGGCGGGGTTCGCTCCGGCCTCGGTGCAGATGCGGCGTACCGAGACGTCGTCGTAGCGCTCGGTGAGCAGCAGTCGTTCGGCGGCCGTGAGCAGGCGTTCCCGGGTCGCGGCCGAAACTCGCTGGGGCATGGGGCCAGTGAACCACTGTGCCGGTGGGTTTTCAATCATTGATTGAAATACTGTTTGAAAACGCTGGGCGACTACGCCGAACCCGAGGCGGTCGACAAGACCTGGCGGATCGCCACAAGGGCAGGCTCGGAGTGGCTACCGGGGAAGGGTTCTACAGATACTGCTGAACCCACGAGCCGGCAGCCCGGATGATCCGCGGCCGCCGGTTCGTGGATGCCTCGATCAGCGAGGCGGCGGTGCTTCGGCGGCTTCCCGGGCGAGCCGGTCCTCGTGGATCCGGACCAGTTCGCGGAAACCGATCCGGTCCCAGCCGGGTTTCGGCTGGATACTCCATTCGTCCTGCGCGGTCCGCTGACCGGCCGCCTCGGGTGGGCCGCCGAAGGGCGGACCCGACAGCGGATACGGATGCTCGCATTCGAGGGTGCCGTCGGAATACCTGACCTTCATCAGTTCACTACAGATCTCGGTGAACGACAGGGTCGGCCAGCCGTACCACAGCGCCAGCGCCGGCACCGTGAACGCGCCCTCGATGACCAGCGCGAACAGGCAGACGAAGATACCGCGCCGCAACCAGCGGTGCATCCGCGCGTACGGCGCGGTAGTGCCCAGCGGCAGCTCGTCGTTCTCCGGATCGCCTGCGGGGGAGGGTTTCTTGCTCATGCGGGGTCCTTCGGAAGAGGGATGCGACTGCCGCCACGGTCAGTCGGAGAAGATCTCGCGGTTGACGGTGTGCAGATAGGGGATCGCCAGGAACGGCGTGATGTAGAAGATGTCGTAGAGCCACCAGCCGATCACCGGCAGCACCACCCCGTCGTAGCGCACGTCGGCGTACATGGTCATGTTGAACGTGTAGCCGATCCAGATGACCAGCCCGAACCAGCAGGTGACGATCATCCACTGGTGCCCCCACCGCTTCATCTGCAGAAACGCGATCGCCGCGGCGATGCGCATCGGGAACACGGTGAGCATCAGGGCGACTTCCCAGCCCTTCTCGCCGGGCGCGCCCGAACCGCCGATCCACAGCTCGTTGTAGTGCCAGAAGTAGCCGGCGTCGAAGAAGTTGCCCCAGGCGGTGAGGATCACCCGGTTGATCAGGGTGTGATTGGCGATGAGGTCCAGTGCCCAGCCCAGGCTGTTGAGCGCGGCGTCCAGGATGACCAGGTAGCCGATCAGCGTGACGATGATCGGACGCACCGAGAGTCCGGATTCCTGCGCCTTGCGCTGTAGCCAGACACCGCGCAGGAAGATCGGCAGGCCGACGATACCGAGGACCAGTGTGCCCATCAGCAGGGTGCCCGCGGTGAGCCACCTGTCGGCTTCGCGCTGGGCGCGGCGGGATTCGTCGTGATGGGCGTCGTAGGCGTCGCCGGGTTTCGGCGCGGCCGTACGCCATGGCAGGGAGACAGCGGAAAGTTTCACGACGGCTCCTACCAATCCCGGACCGAATACATATGCAGCTGGATGAGGAACATCGCCAACAGGAATCCGTAGGCGAAGATCTGGACGGCGATCAGCGCGCGGCGGCGCCTGCGATCCTGTTCGTTCACGGTCGTGGTCCTCCTTCTGGAACCGGCTGCGCGAAAGCGGTTTCCGCGGTGGCCAGTGCGGCCGCCGCGATCTCGCGCAGACCTTCGTTGATCGCGCCGTTGCTGCTCAGCGGCGCCAGGATGCATGCTTCGGCGGCGTCCCGGATGTTCGCGCCCGCCGCGATCAGATGCCCGGCGGTCACCAGGACCCGGGTGGACGGCGGTTCGAAATGGAACACCTCGTCCGCCTCGCGGATCACTCGTGCGCAGCCGACCAACTGCCGGGCCACCGGCGGCTCGATCCCGGTCTCGGCGACCACCACCGCGGCTTCGCGATCCGCGTCGAGATAGTCCATGGCCAGCGTCATGAACCGCTGCCGGAACGAGGGTTTCAGCTCTTTGAGCGAACTGCGGTAGGCCGGGTTGTAGGAGCAGACCAGCATGAACGGGCCCGGCGCCGGTACGATCTCGTCCGCGCGGTCCAGGTAGAGCGTGCGGCGGTGATCGGTGAGCGAGTGCAGGATCGCCAGCGAATCGTGCCGGGCCTCGACCACCTCGTCCAGATAGCAGATCGCGCCGTCCTTCACGGCGCGGGTGAGCGGCCCGTCGTGCCAGACCACATCGCCGCCGGTGACCAGGAACCGGCCCACCAGATCGGAACTGGTCAGATCGTCGTGGCAGCTGATGGTGACCACCGGACGGTCCAGCAATCGGCCCATATGCTCGACGAACCGGGTCTTGCCGCATCCGGTCGGGCCGGTGAGCATCACCGGGATGCGGCGCCGGTACGCCATCTCGAACAGCGCGATCTCGTTACCGGTGGCGGAGTGGTATTCGGTGCTCATCCTCGACCTCTCGATGTCCGGTCGCTACGCGGCGACCAATTCGCGATGAACATGGGCGAGGACACGGGGTAGTTCCTCGACCCGGTGGATCCGTTGCGATCGGCGCCGCCCGAACACCGTCGGCAGCGGATCGACCCGGGCGGGGCCGACACCGACGTAATAGATCGCGACTCCGGCTTCGTCGGCTTCCTCGACCGCGTGCGCGACATCGGCCCAGGCGTAGCGGCCCTCGTACCCTTCGTCGGAGATCAACCCGTCGCCGATCACGAGGAGCAACCGGCGTTCCGCGGGCCGGTCGAGCAAGCGCCTGGTCAGGTGTCGCAGCGGGGCGCCCAGACGGGTGTAACCGCCGGTCCGCAGGCCCAGGCCGCCGGGGTCGACGAGCCGCGGTTCGTCGAAATCCTTCAGACAGCGCACCTCGACGCGGTGCCGGGTGTTACCGGTGAATACGAAGATCCCGTGTTGTTCCGTGGCCGCCGCCATGGCGTGCGACAGGGCGTCCGCGCACGCCAGTTCCAGCGCGAAGGTCCGGCCCTGGTGTACCCCGAGTGAGGAACTGCCGTCGAGCAGGACGGCGGTGGCCACATCACGGGACGCGGGTAACAGGTCACGGAAGACCCGGGGCTGGGTGGCGGTACCGGTGCGCAGGTCCACGTAGTGGCCGATATAGCGGTCGATATCGAGGTCGGCGCCGTCTTCGAGCCCGCCGGTGAGCGCGCGATGGGTGTGCTGCCGGAACCAGCGCCGCACATCCACCGCCACCGGCGCCGGAATATGACTCCGCGCCGGTAACCGGCGTTCGAGGACGGCGACGTGATCGGGCAGGAAACGTTTCGTCCACAGATTCCATTCGGGATACGGGATACCCGGGCGCTGATCGGGACGGATCTCGATCTCGTCGTCCTCCGGCCGGCTCGGCGGCGGCAGGTTGGGGTTGCGGACACCGCCTTCACCCCCGACCGGCACCGACATGGCCCGGTAGGAATCGGTGCGCGGGCTCGTCCACGGCATCCGGCCGTACATCCGCCGCAACGTCACCGCCACCCGGCCCCGGCCCGGGACGGCCGGCGGTGGGGCGCCCAGCAGCAGGTGGGGCGACGGGATCTGCCGGGAGCGGGCCAGCGCGACCGCCCGCTCGAGTATTGCCGGAGCGTCCGTATCGGGATCGGCCGGTTCGAGTTCGGGCAGGAGCCGCCGCAGTTCGGGGATCAGCCCCGGGAACCGGGCCGCGATCCAGCCCAGCGCGACACCACCCTCCACCACCACCACACTCGCGAGCTCGCGCGGGGACAACTCGTCCAGCCGGTACCGTGCGAGACGGTCCTTCGAGGGTGCGCATTGCAGGGCGATCCCGCAGGTCAGCGTGCGACGGGTCCAGTCCGGTGGCGGCGGATACGGTACCTGCACCATCGTGCGGGAGGGGTTCAGACCGAAGAGCCGGCGCTCCCCGGTGACCAGGCGCGCGCCGTGGCGACGCCGGTCGGAGAACGCCACGGCCGTCAGTGCGCAACTGCGTTCCAGCGACGCGGCGGAGGTGGATGGGCCGGGCTGCACGGCGGTCACCGTCGATCCGGTGCCGGGTCGCTCAGAACGTCCCGATATTGCGCATGACCCAATACCAGAAGCCGATCACGGCGCCCATCGCGCCCCAGCCGAGGATCAGACGAACGATGTCCTGCCACATAGTGACCTCCAGTGGTCGATTCCCGTGGGCCGGGTCTCGGAGACGACCCGCGAGCGCGGGTTCATCGGGGTTCCATACCGCGCAGTGCGGTGGAGACGTAGTTGTCGAGCATGGCCGCGCGCATCGCCCTCGAATCGCTGGTGGTGGTCAGCAGGGCGTAGAGCCCGAGCAGGAAGAACACCGCGCTGTGGAAGGGATCGATCTCGGCGGCGGCCTCGCCCGCGTCGCGAGCCCGCGTGATCTCCTCGACGACCTGCACGATCAGCGGATGATCGGTCCACTCGTCGTCGGGTGGGCGGGTCGGGGCGAAGTGCAGGCCGAGTACGTCTTTGAACAGGATCGCGCCGACGCGCCGTTCCACCGACAGCACCAGCCGCACCGCTTTCGCCAGTGCGCCCGGCAGATCGTGCGGTGCCGCCACGAAGCGGGCGAACTCCTTGGCCACCCGGGCTTCCTCGCGCCGCTCCAGTTCCAGCAGGACGTGCTCCTTGCTGGGGAAGTGGAAATAGAAGGTGCCGCGCGCGACGCCGGCGGCCTCGATGATGGCGCCGACATCGGCACCGGCGGTCCCGGTGCGCCGGAACTCCGCGACGGCGGCGTCGAACACCCGCTTACGGGTTTCGAGTCGTTGGGCTTCCCGGCCCCGTGGCTTCTCCGTCGGCGCGTTCACGGATTCCATTAGCGGCCGTTCGCTGAAAAATGTCAATATAAGTTTTCAATGACACTTGTCATCGGGCCCGTGTTCTACCGGTCGCGACCAGTGCTACCGCGTGACCATGAGCACGGCGGTCGCGAGGGCGAATGCGAAGTAGGCGCCCGGAAAGGCGAGGTTGTAGTAGACGCGAGCCCGCAGGTGGGTGAGGAGGGCGCCCGCGAAGAACAGCACCAGGCCGACCGCCGCGGCGAACCCCAGCGCTTCCAAGCCGAGCAGCCCGACCAGGACACCGACCGCACCGGCGAGCTTGAGCGCGGCCAGCCAGGGCACCCAGCCGCGCGGCACGCCGACCTCGGCGGAATTGGCCAGGACGAACGGTGCGCGGGCGAAATCGGCGAGAGCCATCCCGGCGTTGGCCACGACGGTGACGAGGGCGACGACGAGGTAGGTGGTGTGCACGGCATGACTTCCTGTTCGAGGTGGGTTGTGCCCGGTGGCGGGCGCAGCGGCGCGGCGTCGGAGCGGAGATGCTGCACCGGTTACGGAATTCAGCCTTCCGGGCCCTGGCGAAACACGCCAATACCTGCATCCATAACCTGATGGAATGGATGTGGACACCCGGTTGCTCCGCTACTTCGCCGCGGTCGCGGCGGAGGGGAATCTGACCCGCGCCGCCGCGCGGCTCTACGTATCGCAACCGGCGCTGACCAAGCAGATCAGGCAGCTGGAAGGCCTGCTCGGTGTCGAACTCTTCGTGCGCTCACGGGCCGGGATGGCGCTCACCCCGGCGGGAGAGGCGCTGGCCGGGCGGGTACCTGGGCTGCTCACCGAATGGAATCTGGCGCTCCGGGAAACCCGGCAGGCGGCGGGCCGCGCAGCGCGGGTGCTGCGGGTCGGCTTCCTGGCCAGCGCGGCCAACGAGGCCACCCCGCGGATCATCGCCGAGTTCGCCCGCCGGCAACCCGGTTGGCGGGTGGATATGCGGCAGGCGTCCTGGAGTGACCCGACCGGAGGTCTCGCCGACGGCGAGGTGGAGACCGCCCTGCTCCGGCTCCCCTTCCCGGGGCAGGATCGGCTGCGGGTGCGGGAGCTGTTCAGCGAACCGCGCTGGGTCGCCCTGGCGTCCGGGCATCCGCTGGCCGCACGCGAATCGATCGCCTTCGCGGACCTACTGGACGAACCGTTCGTGGCGGCCCCGGCCGACACCGGTGCCTGGCGTGACTACTGGCTCGGGGTCGACGAACGCGCGGACCGGGCGCCGCGGATCGGTGCGGTGACCGATCAACCGGACGAATGGCTGAGCGCGATTGCCAACGGTTACGGGATCGCACTGGCCCCGGAGTCGAGCGCCCGATTCTACGCCCGGCCCGGTATCACCTACCGCCCGGTGATCGGTGTGGGGCCCAGCCGGGTCGGTGTCGTGTGGAAGGCGGAGTCGGACGCCGATCCGGTGGTCCGGGCGTTCGTCGAGTGCTGTACCGAGCTGTGCTCCGGGACCGACTGACTCTTCGGCCGCCGAACTCCTCGACCTGGATACCGAAGCCTTGTAGATGCCGCATCCCACTTCTATCCTTACGAACAGAGGGAACCGACCCTGCGGAGTAGAGATGATCTACGACAATTTGCTCGCAATGGCAGCGCAGGTACCGATCACCAGCGGATTGCGGCAGGGCGAGGAGTTCACGCCCTATGCTGATGTGGTCGACCGGATCGGCCGGCTCGCCGTCGGATTCATGGAATGCGGCATCGAGCGCGGCGATCCCGTTGCCCTGCTGCTTCCGAACTCACCCGATCTCTTCAGCACTTCCCATGCGCTCTACGCCATCGGCGCCATCGCGATGCCACTGGCCGAGACGGCCACGCGGTCCGAACTCGCCGCGCTCGCGCGCAAAACCGGACCCAAAGCCGTTGTCTCGACCCCCGATCTCGCCGTTGCCGCCGAAACGCTGATCGCGGATGCGGCCCCCGGCATCCCCTTGTACCCGGTTCATGCGCTGCCCGAAGGGAGGGCAACCGCCCCACTGCCGGACCTGCCGGGCGACACCACGGCGCTCTACCTCTTCTCATCAGGCTCGACCGGGTTGCCCAAGGTGGTACCGCACACCCATGACGAGCTCCTCGCGGATGGTGAACGAGCCGGCACGGCCTGGGAAATCCAGCCCGACGATATCGTTCTCAACATTCTGCCGGGCAATTTCTCGATGGGCTTTCTGATGGGCACTGCGTACGCCGTCGCCGGCGGTGCGACGACGCTCTATTGGAGCGATCGTATGCCGCTGGCGCTTTCGCGCGGGAAGCTCCTCGACGCCATGGTCCGCGAGCGCGTCACCTTCATGGGCGCCGTTCCGGCGATGTACGAAATCATCACCGGTCAGGCCGGCAGTTTCGATCTCGGGCTGCGCATGGCCGTCTCGGGCGGCGCCGCCCCGAAGCGGCCGGTCTTCGAAGCGGTACGCGAGCGCCTCGGTGTCCCGCTCCGTCAATCCTACGGCTCCACCGAGGCGAGTATGGTCGCGCACAACGACTCCGCCGATCCCGATTCGAGCTGGGCCTCGGTGGGCAAACCGGCGGGTGACGCCAGGGTCCGCATCGTTCCGTTCGACACCGAATTCGGCCCATCCGTCGGCGAAATGGAAATAAGGTCTTCCTCGCTCATGCGGGGCTATCTCAACGATGACGTGGCAAATGCCGAGGCATTCGATGAGGGCTGGTTCAGAACCGGCGATCTCGCCTCGCTCGATGACGAAGGCCGCATCTTCATCCGTGGTCGTAGCAAGCTGTTGATCGAAGTATCGGGGTACAAGGTCGACCCCATCGAAGTGGAGGAGACGCTCATGACCCTGCCCGCCGTCGCCGAAGCCGCGGTGGCGGGTCTCCCGGACGGGCGCAACGGCAATCGGCTCATAGCGTTCGTCGTCAAAGCGGCGGATGTATCGGCCCAGGAATTGATCCGCTACGCCCAGCAAAGGCTATCGGTTCAGAAGGTGCCGACCGATGTCGCCTTCATAGACGCCTTGCCGCGCAGCTCGGCCGGCAAGGTGCTCCGCGGGCGGTTGCGCGGGCTTCAGGCAGGCTGAGCCGCTCGCTGCGAGACATAGGCTGCTATCTTCGCAGGCGATTCGAACAGTTCCGCCTGTATCTCCGTCTCGGGGATACTGATCTCGAATTCCTTCTCGAGGAACTGCACCAGTCTTACCAGTTTGATCGAGTCCAACAATCCGGCCTCGAGCAACGGGGTATCGCGATCGACCGGCGATTCACCGGTTTCGGCCACCATGGTGGAGATATACTCGATTATCGGTTGTTCGATATCGTCCATCACACCATCCCCTTACGTCGTCAACATACTAACCAATTTCATCGCGACCTGAAATACGCGAGAAGACGGGAGGACGGCGTGGTCGAAACGCGCCCGCTGGGCAAAAAGGAACAGCTGCTCAACCATTTGCATGCCCGTGGTGGGCTGATCACCGTGCAGGTGTTGCATGTGCGCGGACGCCTCGATCCGGCGCTGGTGAAGCAGGCGCTCGCCTGGCTACAGACCCAGCACCCCATCCTTCGCGCTCATATCCGCTACGGCAGGATCATCTGGCGACGGCTGCCGCCGTTCGCCCATCGCGAGCCCTGGTTCGATACCGAGGGCACAACGGAGATCCCGTTGCGGGTGCTCGAAGACACCGATCCAGACGCCTGGCGGAAGGTTCTCGCCTCCGAGATCCGCACACCGATACCGAAGGGCCACCATCCGCGCCTTCGGATAACGATGGTGCGGCAGTCTCCGGACGCCGACCTCAACCACATCGTCATGTGTGCCGATCACGCGACGCTCGACGCCCACTCCGCCAATATGCTCGGTCACCGGCTTCTCGAATTCCTGGCCGATCCGGCCGTGCCGCAACCGAAATCGCCGCCCCGTACCGCGTTGCCCCCGCCGGTCGAGGCCGGCTCGGCCGACAAGTCCGGAAATGGCGGGAAAACCACCTATACGCCGGCCATTCGGCTCCCCAAGCAGGCGGTATCCGAGCCGAAAAAAGAATCGCGGGTACTGTCGCGTCGCCTCGGGCCCGACACCACGGCAGCGCTCGAGGATGCCATCAAAGCCAACAGAACGACGCTGCACGGTGCGGTAACGGCAGCCTTTCTGCTCGCCATCCGCGAGCGATACCGGCTCGATACGATGACCGTGTTGAGCACGGTCGATCTCCGTCGCTTCGGCGAACTCACATTGCCCCCCGAGACCTGCGGTTGCTACGCCGACATCTTGCGTACCGAGCATCGGATAACCGGCGACTTCTGGGCGACCGCCCGGGACGCCGCGTTCAAGCTGATCGCCGCGCTGGCCAAAGATCGGGAGGCGGCCTCGATCATGGAGTTTCCCGATTGGGAAGTGTATCGGCGCGAAGTCCGCCCGACGATCCGGAACAACCGGCGTCTCGACGGACTCGGCGTTACCACGGTAGGCGAGTCCGGGCTTCGGTCCGACTACGGTGCCTATACGCTCGAGGACGTCACCAGGGCCGTTTCCCTCGATATGTTCGGCCCGTCATTGTTCGTGATCGCCAACAACTGGCTCGGTGGCCTCGATCTCAGCGTCGCGTACGCGGCAACGGCCATGAGCGAGGACGAGGTGCGGTGGCTGACCGACAACGCGGTGGCACGACTGGAAAGTGCCGGACGCGGCGCCGAGCACGGCCCACCTTCGGTCACGGAGAGGTTCCCGGAGAGCCCGGCCGGTCGGGAATGAGTTCGGCGGGCATGGAGCGGTAGGCGTGCAGGTTCACCAGGCGGCGTGGGATCGGCGGCCCGTCCAAGCGCAGATCCGGATATCGCTCGAAGAGGGTCCGCAGGGCGATAACGCCTTCCATTCGGGCCAGCCGGTATCCCAGGCAGCCGTGTATCCCACTGCTGAACGCCAGGTGATTCGCGGCGTTGACTCTGGTCACGTCGAATCGTTCGGGATCAGGGAAGACGCCGGGGTCGTGGTTTGCGCCCGCCAATGCCAGTAGGACCAGAGAACCGCGCCTGATGTGCTGATCGGCGATGTCGAGGTCACAGTTGGCGACCCGCGCGGTGATCCGGACGGGGCAGTCGTAGCGCAGTATTTCCTCGATCGCGCCCGGCCACAGGTCCGGCTGCGCCAGCAGCAGTTCCAGCTGGTCCGGATGGCTTGTCAACAGTGCCATTCCGTTACCGAGCAGGTTCACCGTCGTCAAGAATCCGGCGTCCAGCAGCAGGGCGGCGTTGGCTATCTGTTCGCGGCGGGTGAGCTCACCACTGGTCACCAGCACGGTGAGCAGGCCCTCGGCCGGTTCGGCGGCGAGCTTGTCGATGCGCTGGTCGAAGTACTGCTTGACCTCTGCCAGTTCCTTGGTGGCGTCGCGATACGCGGTCCAGGTCAGGGCCCGGTCGACCAGTGGAGCACTGTTGAGACCCCACTTCAGCATGGTCGAATGCATCTCGGCGGGAAACCCGAGAATTTCGGCGATGATCGCGACGGGCACCTGTTCGGCGAAGTCCTCGATCAGGTCCGGGCGCGGCTTCGATTCCATGCTTTCGAGTAGGCCCTCGGTTACTTCGACGGTCCGTTGCTCCAATTTGCCGATCGCCCCCGGGCTGAACGCGTGCCCGACCAGGCGCCGGTACCGGGTGTGGTCCGGCGGATCGGTCGCCAGCATCGAGGGCGGTTCGGTGAGGTTGGGAAGTTCCTGATCCGTCTTGGCCAGTACCCAGCGGACCGGCTTCGGAATGGCGGGATGGTCGGGCGCGAGCGAACCGAAGCGCTTGTCTCGGAGGACGAGACGACACAGTTCGTAGTCTGCGGTGACACGTACGCCCGACAGCTCGGGTAACCGGCCCCGCTGTCGGATCTCCTCGATGAACGGCGACGCGCCGAGCAATCGATCCTGGCCGAACGCAGCCTGCGCGAGGGGATCGCCCCGACGCGCCGACATGCGCAGATAGGCCCGTGTCAGGCCATGCAGGAACAGCCAACGGGTCCACGCGCGAGTCGACATGTCACCTCCGCTCTCGGCCTCTCCCTATAATAGCCAAGAGCTATCTATCTACGAGATGTGCAGCGCATCGGCCGCGCGGGTGAGGGCTCCTCGTAGGCTGTTCGCGGTCGATTCCGGCGGTGGCGGCGATCTCGGCCCGGAAGCGCGGGCATTCGGTGAAATCCTCGTACCGGCAGGTGAGCACGTGGTTGATCAGGTTCTTCGAGGTTCGGATCCTGGCGAGCTGTGCGTCGAGTTCCTCCAGATGTGATCGAAGGATGCTGCGACGGCCGGGGCCGTCGCAGGCGTCGAGCAGGTCGCGGGTGCGGGCCAGGCCCAGGCCGACCTGCTTGCTGTGCAGGATCAACGCCACCCGGGCGATATGCGACTGCGTGTAGCGGCGGCGGCCGCTGACCCGGGCCGCGGGGGTGAGCAGGCCGACGCTCTCCCAGTGGCGGAGGACATGGGTGGCGAGGCCGAAGCGGGCGGCCAGTTCGCCGATGGAACAGGTCGGCTCGGAACTCGGCTGCGCGGCGGCGGGGGTTGACTTCATGTTCACATTAACTTGCAGTCTGGATCGGGACGTCAACCCGAGATGCAGGAGACGAGCATGACGATGCCCGGCGCGGCCGAGATGTGGAACGAGCGATATGCGCAGCCGTTCACCTCCTACGGCACCGAACCCAACGACTATCTGCGCGAAGTGGTCGATCGGATACCCGAGGGCCCGGTGTTGTGCCTGGCGGAGGGGGAGGGGCGTAATGCGGTGTACCTGGCCGGTCGCGGATACTCCGTGACCGCTGTGGACCTCTCGGCGGTGGGATTGGCGAACGCCCGGGATCTGGCCGCGCGACACGGAGTGGAGATAGCGACCGTGGTCGCCGACATCACCGAGTTCGATATGGGCGAAGCGCGCTGGTCGGGGATCGTCTCCATCTGGGGGCATCTGCCGTCGGCGCTGCGGCCCGGAGTGCACGCGGCGTGTGTGCGGGCGCTGCGGCCCGGCGGTGTGTTCGTGCTCGAGGCCTATACGCCGCGCCACCTCGAGCGGCCCGGAGTCGGGGGGCCGCCGGTCGCGGACGGGATGCCGACACCGGAAGAGTTCCATCGCGATCTGGCCGGTCTGCGGCTCGAGCGCTGCCGGGAGGTGGACCGCGATATCACCGAGGGGGCGTTCCATCACGGACCCAGTACGACCGTGCAGGTACTGGCGGTGCGGCCGAGCGAACCCGGCGTGTGATCGGTGAGTGGCCGCCGCGGGCGTTCATGCCGGGTGCTGCGCCCGCCGGGCCAGGATGGACGCCACCCCCACGGCGGCGGCCTGCACCGATGCCGCGTGGGCTTCGGGGTGGAACCGGGTGACCGGACCGGTCACCGAGATCGCCGCCAGGGGCCGGTCGTCGGAGCTGAGTACGGGGGCGGCCACACAGACGATGCCGGGTGCGGATTCCTCGTGCTCGAACGCCACGCCGCGTTCGACGATCTGGGTGAGCTGGATCCGCAGCAGGCCGGGCGCGACCACCGTGCGCGGGGTGCGTCTGGTCAGCGGGCCGGCCAGGATGCGGTCGATCGTCTCGGGACCGGAGTGGGCGAGCAGCGCCTTGCCGATCGCGGTGCAGTACAGCGGCATCCGGCCCCCGATCCGGGACGGGGCGCGGGCCTGCCGGTGGCCGCCGATCTTGCTGATGTAGACGACCTCGTCGCCGTCGCGTACGCCGAAGTGCACGGTTTCGTGGGTGCGGGCGAACAGGTCCTGGAGGAAGGGCACGGCGACCTCCAGCAGCGTGCGCTCGGTGGCCGCCCGCATGCCCAGTTCGAACAGTCCACGCCCGAGCCGGTAGCCCTCCGCCGACGAACTCAGCAGGCGCGCGGTCACCAGGTCGCGGCACATCCGGTGCACGGTGGCCTTCGGCAGCCCGGTGCGGCGGGTCAGTTCGGACAGCCCGACGGCCTGGTCCTCCACCCCGAACGCCTCCAGGATCAGCAGCGCCCGGCCCAGCACGGAACGCTCGTCGAGGTGGTGATCCGGCATGGTGGCCCTTCTGGTGAAACTGGTCCAGTCAGTGGACCACTTTACTGTTCAGGGCCGCTCCGAGGGTGTGCACTGGGCAGACCCCGACGAAGAGGAGAACGGAGGTCGTGGTGGCCACCACTGTCGACAGCATCAGCGACAGCGGGCCCGGCGTCGACGAGTCGATCGTCGCCCGTGCAGCGCTTCGCCTGATCACCGCCGCGGAAACGCGCCGGACCTGTGCCCCGCTGCGGGACGGGTTGATAAGCCCGGACGATGTCGCCACCGCCTACCGGATCCAGGAACGGTTCAATGCCGCCCGGGTCTCCCCGGAGGTCACGGTGGTCGGCCGCAAGATCGGCGCCACCTCGCAGGCCGTTCAGCAGCAACTGGGTGTGGACCAGCCCGATTTCGGTGTCCTGTTCTCCGATATGGCGTACTCGGACGGCGACGTGATCCCGATCGACCGGCTCTTGCAGCCGCGGGCCGAGGCCGAGATCGCGTTCGTACTCGGCGAGGACCTCGCCGAGGGACCGCTCGATATCGACCAGTGCCGCGCGGCGGTGGCCGAGGCGGTGGCCGCGCTGGAGATCGTGGACAGCCGCATCACCGACTGGAACATCTCCTTCGCCGACACCGTCGCCGACAATGCCTCCAGCGGTCTCTACGTGCTCGGCACCGAGCGCCGGACCCTGGACGACTTCGAGCCGGTCGACGTCACCATGAGCATGCGCATCGACGGGGAAGAAGTATCGACCGGTAACGGCGCCGCCTGCCTCGGCGACCCGCTCAACGCCCTGTCCTGGCTCGCGCAGCAGGCCCGCACCTTCGGTGAGCCGCTGCGGGCGGGGCAGGTGATCCTCTCCGGTGCGCTCGGTCCGATGCGGCCGCTGCACCCGGGTGCCACCGTCACCGCCGCCATCTCCGGCCTCGGGACGGTCACGGCTTCGTTCACCACCGCTTCGGAGGTTTCCCAGTGAGTGACAACACCACGCGCACCAAGGTCGCGATCATCGGTTCGGGCAATATCGGCACCGACCTGATGATCAAAGTGCTGCGCCATTCCCGATTCCTGGAAATGGGCGCCATGGTCGGTATCGACCCGGAATCCGACGGGCTCGCCCGGGCCGCCCGGTTGAAGGTACCCACCACCCACGAAGGGGTGGAAGGCCTGATCGCGCTGCCGAACTTCGACGAGATCGAGATCGTCTTCGACGCCACCTCGGCCAAGGCGCACAAGCAGAACCACGAGCGGCTGGCACCGCTGGGTAAACGCCTCATCGACCTGACCCCCGCGGCCATCGGGCCGTTCGTGGTGCCGCCGGTGAACCTCGAGGAACACCTCGACGCGCCGAACGTGAACATGGTGACCTGTGGTGGCCAGGCGACCATCCCGATCGTGGCCGCGGTCTCCCGGGTGGTGCCGGTGGCCTACGCCGAGATCGTGGCCTCCATCGCCTCGAAATCCGCCGGGCCCGGTACCCGCGCCAATATCGACGAGTTCACCGAGACCACCGCGCACGCCATCGAAACCGTGGGCGGCGCGGAACGCGGTAAAGCGGTGATCATCCTGAATCCGGCCGAGCCGCCGCTGATCATGCGCGATACGGTCTTCTGCCTGGTGACCGCCCCCGACGCCGATTCGCACGAGCAGATCAAGGCCTCGGTGGCGAAAATGGTCGACGATGTGGCGGCCTACGTGCCCGGCTACCGGCTCAAGCAGGAAGTGCAGATCGACGCGATCCCGGCGGATCAGCCGGTGCACACCCTGCTCGCCAAGGACAACGACTCCTTCCCGACCCACCGGGTGTCGGTGTTCCTGGAGGTCGAGGGCGCGGCCCACTACCTGCCCGCCTACGCCGGCAACCTCGACATCATGACCTCGGCCGGACTCCAGGTCGCCGAGCGGATCGCGCAGAACACCCAGCAGAAAGAGAGCGCCCGATGAGCGAGCCCGACGCCGTGCCGACCGTTTTCGTCCAGGACGTGACCCTGCGCGACGGTATGCACGCCATCCGGCACCGGATCACCCCGGAGAACGTCGGCAAGATCGTGGCCGCGCTCGATGCCGCCGGTGTCGACGCCATCGAGGTCGCGCACGGGGACGGTCTGGCCGGCGGTTCGGTGAACTACGGTCCCGGCTCGCACAGCGACTGGACCTGGCTCGAGGCCGCCGCCGCGAACCTGAAGAACGCGCGGCTGACCAGCCTGCTGCTGCCCGGTGTCGGTACCGCCGAGGATCTGCGGCGGGCCTGGGGCCTGGGCGTGCGCTCGGTGCGGGTGGCCACCCACTGCACGGAGGCCGATGTCGCCGCCCAGCACATCGCCACCGCGCGGGAGATCGGGATGGATGTCTCCGGATTCCTGATGATGAGCCATATGGCCGAACCCGCCCAGTTGGCCGCGCAGGCCAAGCTCATGGAGAGCTACGGCGCGCACTGCGTCTATGTCACCGATTCCGGCGGACGCCTCACCATGAACGGCGTGCGCGACCGCATCCTGGCCTACCGCGATGTCCTCGACCCGGCGACCGAACTCGGTATCCACGCCCACGAGAACCTGTCGCTGTCGGTGGCGAATTCGGTGGTGGCCGTCGAGAACGGGGTCACCCGGGTCGACGCCTCGCTGGCCGGTCACGGTGCGGGCGCGGGCAACACCCCGATCGAAGCGTTCGTGGCGGTCGCCGACGTGCTGGGCTGGAAGCACGGCTGCGATGTCTTCGCGTTGCAGGATGCCGCCGACGACCTGGTCCGGCCGCTGCAGGACCGCCCGGTGCGGGTGGACCGGGAAACCCTCACCCTCGGCTATGCCGGGGTGTACTCGAGCTTCCTGCGGCATGCCGAGGCGGCCAGTGAGCGGTACGGGATCGATGTCCGGACCCTGCTGATGGAGGCCGGCCGGCGCCGGCTGGTGGGCGGTCAGGAGGACATGATCGTCGATATCGCGCTCACCATGCTGGCCGAGCGGAAGGCCGAGCAGCAGCCCGCCTGAGCGGTTCGCGACGGTTCGGGCGGTGGGGTCGCGCCGGTGGGACGAACGCTGCCGCGAACCGGAACGGATCACAGCGCCGCTGGCTGTGGGCAACGCGGTCGTCGCAACACTGTCGATACGAGAGGTTGCGGCGACCGTGTCGTTTTCGGGGATGTTGCCCGGTTCGGAGTGGAGTTCGCCGGTCGAACGGTCCGTGATCCACATCACCGGGCGATGCTGTCAGGGATCCGGGAGCTGTCTCGTTCAAGGAGTACGCGAACCAGACAGGAGCGAACCATGCAGCACCGCATCATCGTCCTCGGAGCCGGATATGCCGGAGCCTATGCCGCCGGTGTCCTCGCCCGCCGCCTGCACCGCGCCGACGTCGAGATCACCGTGGTCAATGCCGAAGCCGATTTCGTCGAGCGGTTGCGCCTGCACCAGCTCGCCGCCGGTCAGGATCTCCCGCACCGGCCGCTGGCGGAGATTTTCGCAGGCACCGGCATCCGGCTGCGAGTGGCGCGTGTCACCGCTGTCGACGCCGATCGCCGGACCGTCACCGTGACCGACGGTGAGGGCATCGACCGGCTCGAGTACGACACCCTCCTCTACGCGCTCGGCAGCACCGCCGCCGACCACGGCGTTCCGGGAGCGGCCGAGCACGCCTTCGCCGTCGCCGCACGGCCGTCGGCGCTGCGCCTGCGCACACGCCTGGACGAACTGGGCGAGGAAGGGAAGGTGCTGGTGGTCGGCGGTAACCTGACCGCGATCGAAGCCGCCACCGAGATCGCCGAATCCCGGCCCGGACTCCGGATCGCCCTCGCCACCAGCGGCGAGTTGGGTGGCTGGCTGGGTCCGAAGGCACGCCGTCACCTGCTGCAGGCCTTCGACCGGTTCGGCATCACGGTTCACGAGCACACCACCATCGAACGCGTCGAGCCGACAAGTGCCCTCGCCGCGGACGGTACCGTTTTCGCCTCCGACGCGACCGTATGGGCCGCCGGCTTCGTCGCCAACCCCCTTGCCGCCGCCAGCGGTCTCACTGTGGAAGACAACGGCCGGATCACAGTCGACCGGATGATGCGGTCGGTCTCCCACCCGGAGGTCTACGTGGCCGGTGACAGCACCTTCGTCATCGGCGACAACGGCCGGCCGTTGCCGATGTCCTGCGCTTCGGCCGGATTCACCGGCATGCAGGCGACAGCCGCGATCATCGGAGAGCTGACGGGGCGCGAGGTCTCGAAGACCTCGCTGTCGTATGTCGGCAACCACATCAGCCTCGGCCGGAAGGACGGAATCTTCCAGTTGGTCGACGGTGACGCGCGATCGAAGTCCGGGGCCCTGTGCGGTCGGCCGGCCGCGCGCGTCAAAGCGGTCATTCTCGGGGTCAACCCGTGGAGCCTGCGCCACCCGACCTTCGGAATGCCGAGCCGCAAGTACCGCTTGGCCACCACTCGAGAGCGCGTGCCCAGCGTGGTCGCCGCATAAAGTCGTGCTCATGGACACTGCCACCGTGGCGCGTTTCGAGGCCAGCCGCAACCGGCTGGCCTCGCTCGCCTACCGGCTGCTCGGCTCGGCCGCCGACGCCGAGGACACCGTGCAGGACGCCTTCCTGCGGTGGCAGGCCGCCGACCGGGAGTACATCGAGGTGCCCGAGGCCTGGCTGACCAAGATTGTCACCAATCTGGCGCTCGACCGGCTCCGTTCGGCGCGGATGCGGCGGGAACGCGCGGTCGGCGCCTGGATGCCCGAACCTCTTCTCGACGGCGACCCGATGCTGGGCCCGGCCGATACCGTCGAGCAACGCGAATCGGTGACCCTGGCGGTGCTGACGCTCATGGAGCGGCTGTCACCGGTCGAACGGGCCGTCTACGTGCTGCGTGAGGCCTTCGCGTACAGCCATGCCGAGATCGCCGAGTTCCTCGGCATCACCGAGGCCGGAAGTCAGCAGCACGCCCACCGGGCCAGGCGCCGGATCAGCGCGGCCGGCAACGCCTCCGAGATCGACCGTGCCGCCGCGCGCCGAATCGTCGAGGCGTTCGTCGATGCCGCGTCCTCGGGCCGGACCGAACGGCTGGTCGCCCTGCTGACCGACGATGCGACCGGCATTTCCGACGGCGCCGGGCTGAGATCGGCCGGGAAACCGATCCGGTACCCGACCCCGCAGCGGATCGCCGCCGCGATGCGGGCCGGCTTCGCCCCGTCTCCGGCCAAGCGGAGACTCGCCGGTGGCTCGCCCGCCATCCACGCCGCCGTGGTCAACGGCAGCCCGGCCATGCTGGCCACACTCGCGGACCGGGTTGTGGGTGTGGTGGTCCTGGAACTACGCGGCGACCAAATCGCGGGTGTGCGCGGTATCGCCACCGCGGCCCGACTCGATCGCCTCACCGCGGAGTGGCAGCGGCAGAAGCACGACGTTGCGCTGATCGAATCGTGGTAGCCGCCCGGTCGGCGACCGCACGGTGGTCCGCCGGTTTCCGTCCGGCGGACACCGCGGCCGGGCGGCGCCGGTGTGCCGCTGATCGGTGCGTCGGGTTCGGGGACCGCGACCCGGGCGAACAACTCCTCCTTCGACCCGAAATACCGCATGATTAGGCTGATGTCACCGGGAACGCACCGGTGCGCAACCCGGTCGCGGGAGTGCTCGGCCTCGTCATGGCGGTACTTCTCGGATACGCGGCCGATCTCGGGGCGTATCCGTGGCCCGGATTCGTGGCGTTGAGTATCGGGGCACTCGTCACGGCTGTTTTTCACGGGATGCGCGGGGCATTCTGGTTGAACCGGGTGCTGGGCAAACCGATCCCCGCCCCGGTGTATGCGCACCGCTGATCGGCGGGGTGTGGTTCGGACGCGGAGGACGTGCACATGGCCGCCTGGGACGACGAGGTCATCGAGGAATTCCGTGCCGGCGAGGGGCGCGTCGGCGGGCCCTTCGCGGGCTACGATCTGCTCCTGCTCACCACCATCGGCGCGAAATCCGGCCTACCGCATACGAAACCGGTGATGTATCTGCGGGACGGCGATCGGCTGGTGATCGTCGCCTCCAATGCCGGGGCGCCGCGGAACCCGGCCTGGTATTACAACCTGCGCGCGCATCCGACGGTGACCGTGCAGGTGGGCGCCGAACTCTTCGAGGCCGATGCCGAGGTGATCGACGCCGGGCCCGAACGCGATCGCCTGCACCTCGCGATGGTCGCGATCCTGCCCGCGCTGGCCGAGTACGAGCGCACCGCGGGCCGGGTCGTACCGGTTGTCGCGCTCACCCCGCGCGCGCCCGGGGGAGCGGGATAACCGGTGCGGCCGCCTGTTGTGTGGGCATTGTCGGTTCCGCCTGGGCCGACAGCTGCCGGGACCAGTTCTGGCCGACCAGGTCCCGGCCGAAGCTGTGATGGTGGTGTTCGTCGTCGAGCTCGAATCCGGCTGCCAGGTAGACCCGGCGGGCCGCGGTGAGCACACTGTTCGTCCAGAGAGTGATCCGGCGGTAGCCGCCGGCGCGCGCGAAGTCCAGGCAGGTCGCGACCAGTCGGTTGCCCAGGCCGTGGCCGCGGGCCTTCGGATGGACCAGCAGAATCCGCAGTTTCGCGGTGTCGTCGGTGTCGCCGCGCGTGCAGAGCACGCACCCCACTCGTTCGCCGTCGAGGGTCGCGATCCAGCCTGCCTCACGGGCGGGATCGTGGGTGCTCGCGTAACCGGCGACTATCTCGGCGACGAGTGCTTCGAAGGAGGTGCCCCAGCCGAATTCGGCGGCGTAGAGCTCGCCGTGGGCCTGCACCACCCAACCCAGATCGCCCGGCTGCCCGAGTGCGCGGATCGCGAGGTCGCACGCCGGTTCGCCGTCTGTTCCGGTCATGGTCGTTCCTCCTGATGCGGTACCGGATGCCCATCACTGAAACGACTGTTTCAGTGATGTCAGAATGCACGCATGGTGGACTCGGACGCAACCCCCTCGGCGCGGCACACCGAACTGCTCGAAGCGGCCTATCGGTACGTGCTGGCCCACGGCCTGGGCGAGATGTCACTGCGCCCGCTGGCGGCGGCCATCGGCACCAGCCCGCGGGTCCTGCTCTACCTGTTCGGCAGCAAGGACGGCCTGATACGCGCGCTGCTCGCCCGGGCCCGCGCCGAGGAACTGGCCTTGCTGTCCGCGGTTCACGCGTCCGGGCAGGCGGAGGATCGGCTCCCGCAGGTCGCCGCGGTGCTGTGGGGCTGGCTGGCCGATCCGTCTCGGCGCGCCCTGCTCACCCTGTGGCTGGAGGGCTATGTCCGTTCGCTGGTCGAACCGGCGGGGCCGTGGGCCGACTTCGCCCGGGAAACCGTCGAGGACTGGCTGGAGGTGCTGGCCGCGGCTCAGCCGGCGCCCGTCCGGGACAGCGCGGAGGGTCGTGCCGCGCGCACCCGGGCGCTGGCGGTATTGCGCGGCGCGCTCATCGATCTGCTCGCGACCGGCGACACCGACCGGGTGAACGCGGCGGTGCGCCGGGAGTTCGGCGACCGGTCGGGCAGCTGCGCCGGACCGGCCCCGGCCGGCATACCCGGCGAGTAGTCACCGGGTGAATACCGGCCGCCGGCTTCGGCGGGGGTCGTCCGGCTGTCGTGCCCGATCCGGTCAGCGCGGGCCGAGGAACAAGGTCTGGGTGCTGCGGCCCAGCGGGCCCTTCTCGTCGAACAGCGCGGATTCGGCCAGGCCGATACCGTGCGGCTGCGGATGGGTGACGGCATCGAGACAGACCCATTCGCCGGCCGGTTGGCGATGCAGGGTGACGGTGAGATCGGTGTTGATGAACAGGTAGCGATCCCAATCGAGGACCGCACTGACGCCGTTGCCGGAATCCGCCGCGGCGAGGGTGCGTTCCAGCGGGCTCGGCGTGGTACCGGCGACGATCGGATACTTCAGCCGGACCCAGCACACCGCGGGGCCGGGCTCGCGGAAGGAGCCGGTGACGTAGCGGTATTCGATACCGGTGTGGAATCCCACGGGCTGGGTGGAGGGGAACGGTTCGGGGTCGGGCGTCTGATCGGGGCCGGGACGCGCCCCGGTCGGTAAGAGGTGTTCGGGAATCTCGAGTTCGGGATCGGCGAGTTTGAAGCGCCACGCAGTGGCCCGCATCACCGGACCGCGGTCGGTGGACAGGGTGGCTTCGATCATTTCCACGCTGCGTCCCGGGCGGACGAGGCGTGCCTGCGCGGTGAGCGGGGCCAGCGGGACGGGGCCGAGGATCTCCACGGCGACGCGGCCCACCTGGAAGCCCGGCCGGGGTTCGCACCGTTCGATCACGTGACCGAGCAGCGCGGAGGGCGGTCCGGCGTGCTGGGCGTCGGGCGACCACGGACCACGAGTGAGCTCGGTGGAGAGGAACCGCTGCGGGTCCGCCGGATCGAGCAGGTAGAAGGCCTCGTTCACATCGTTGTCCGTTCGTCCGGTCGGCGGTCGCGCCGTGTGTTCGCTCTTCGTCCCGACCGTACCGCCGGGGCGGGAGGATGCCGCGCGGTGGTTGCGCGGAGCACCGACGAGTGCATGCTTGCATGCAGCGCCGGATGAACGTGGCCGCAGTCGGTCCGGTGCCCGGCCTCGTACCTGTCATCCTGCGGCAGCACGACGAACTGGTCGCCATCATCGAATCCGGTGACGAGGCCGCCTTCACCACCGCCCTGCGCGCGCATCTGGACGGAACCCACCGGCGATGAGACAGGGTTCGTGGCACTGGGCGGTGGCGGCGATCTTCGTCTGCGCCTGGGGCGGTAACCAGTTCACGCCGCTGCTGGTGATGTACCGGGAAGAGGGTTGGTCCGCGCTCCTGGTGAACGCGCTGCTCGGCGCCTACGTCCTCGGTCTGGTGCCGGGCCTGCTGTTCAGCGGCGGTCTCGCCGCGCGGTTCGGGCGGCGCCCGGTGGCGGTCGCGGGGGTGGTGGCCTCCCTGGTGGCCAGTCCGCTCCTGGCGGCCGGGGTGTTCGGTATCGGCTGGATCGCGGTCGGCCGGTTGATCGCCGGTTTCGGGGTGGCCGTGGCCATGGCGGTGGGCACCACCTGGACCACCGAACTCGCCGTCCGGGCCGGGCGCGGTCCGGCGGCCGGCGCCCGGCGGGCCGCGCTCTGGCTGACGCTCGGTTTCGGCTTCGGCTTCGGCGCGGGCGTCGCGGGGGTGCTCGCGCAGTGGGGCCCGGTGCCGATGGTGCTGCCCTATGTCGTGCACGCGCTGCTCGCCGCCGCGGTCCTGCCCGCGGTGGTGCGGGTGCCCGAGACGCTGCCGTCCGGCACTCCCGGTCGCATCTGCCCGCCGCGGCGGCCGCCGGGAAACAGCTGGTACCGGCCGGCATCCACGGGATCGCAGTCCAGGTCTCCACGGTGTTGTCCTGCGCGAACGAGACGTGGCCGCGGCGGGCTGCGGCCCGGCCCTGTCGAACGACTTCCGCGGAGCCGGACCGCCGCGCACCGGCGTGATCGCGGCTCCGCGCGGTTCAGCGGTACGGGGTCGGGATATCGCGGACCGAGAAGCGGTAGTCGGCCTGGCGGAGCAGTTCGCCGGGGTCGTCGGTGGGCGGGTAGATCCACCACTCGTTCACCTTGCGCTTACGTACCTTGGCGGCCTCGCCCGTCGCGGCCACCTGCCGGTCCCAGCCGTTGGTGAACACCGCTCCGGCGGAGCCGAGATCGAGGCAGGTGACGTAGGGCGCCGGCGTGAACGGTACGGCCGGGAGCCCGAGCAGATCGGCGGCGGCGTTGTGGCCCGCGAATTTCCCGAGTTGCAGCGCGTGCTGGCAACACTGCAGTACCGGGTGCCCCGGCTCGGCGTGCGCCGCCGCGGTATCACCGGCCGCGTACACGCCGGGAACTCCGAGTACCCGGAGCTGTTCGTCCACCGCCAACCGGCCCGATCGGTCGTGGTCGGCGGGGATATCGGCGGTGAGCGGACTCGCCTGCACTCCGGCGGTCCACACCACCGTACGAGCCGCTAGACGGGTGCCGTCGGACAGTATGACGCCGTCCGGTTCCACCACGTCCAGGCTCACTCCCAGGTGTTGCTCCACGCCGAGGGTCGCCAGGGCTTCGAGGATCTGCGGCCGGGGGCCGGGGCCGAGTTCGGGCCCGACCGTATCGGCCCGCTCCACCAGCACGACCCGGACCTGCTCGGCCGGTGCCTCGGTCGCGGCGAGCGCGCCGAGCCGGTCCACCAGTTCGGTCGCTATCTCGAGCCCGGTGAAGCCCGCTCCGACGACCACGGCGGTGAAGCGGCCCGGGCCGGACGGCAGCTCCGGGAGCCGGCGCAGATGCGCGTCCAGCGCCGCGGCGGCCGGGAGGGTGTCCACATTGTGAAGCAGCTCGGCACCCGGCAGGGCCGGCCGGACGAGCCGGCTTCCGGTCGCGAGAACCAGCCGCTCCCAGGGGATCTCCGTGGTCTCCCCATCTCGTCCGACGACAGTCACGGTCCGGTCCGCGGTGTGCACCGCGGTCGCGGTGCCCGCGATCCGGCGTACCCCGACCGGTCCGAGGATCCGGTCCAGCGAGACCCGCATGCGGTCGGGGTCGGCCTGGTAGAGGCGGGGCCGGATCACCAGATCGTCGCCGGGGTCGATCAGGGTGACCGGCAGGTCGCGTCCCGCCGCGCGGGCGAGCCGGACCGCGCCCGCGGCGCTCCACACCCCGGCGAAACCACCGCCCAGCACCACGATTCCGGACATGTCGGCCTCCTCGGAATTTAATCAGGATAGTAAATATCTCTATTTGGATCGCTTGGCGGGTCCGGTGCCCGGGAAGGGAACCGGACCCGCGGATCAGGGGTTCGCGAAGTCGCGCCGGGTACGCTCCGCCGCGGACGCCGGGGCCTCGGCGGCGAGGTCGGCGATGGTCTGGGCGGCGAGTTCCCGCCGCCACGCCAGTTCCGCGCGGCGCATGGCCAGCGAGATTCCGCACGGGCGGGTGAACTCCGCGCCCCCGCTGCGACCGCTGCCGCCGCGCTGCCGGATCTCGGTGCAGCGGAACGGGTCCACGCCGCCTTCGACGGCGGTGACCACATCGAGCAGGGTGATCCGTTCCGGGGGCCGGGCCAGACCGAAGCCGCCGCGCACGCCGGGGGTGGAGGTGAGGATCCCGGCGCGGACCAGCGCCTGCAGCCGTTTCTTCAGGTACTCCACCGGCAGGTCGAACCAGGCGGCCAGCCGGGCGATCGGCACCGGCCACCGGTCGTCCAGCCAGGCCAAGGTGACGCAGCAGTGCAGGCTCCACTCCACGCCCTCGCCCATCTTCATAACGGGGATATTAGCTATCCCTGTTTATCGGACGCAAGTACGCCACCCGCGCGCGAGCGGCAGTCGGGTAGAAACGACCGATTCGGTGACCTGGGAGAGAGCGTGGACGGGCCCGGCTCCCCGGGGGAGCCGGGCCCGGAATGCCTCAGCGGCTCAGCGCGGGGCGCTTGCTGTCGAACTGCCAGCCGGGGATCAGGTACTGCATGGTCGCCGCGTCGTTACGCTCGCCCAGCCCCTCACGCCGGTAGAGCTCGTGCGCGGCGGCCACCCGCTCCTCGTCGAGATCGACACCGAGGCCCGGGCGCGGCGGGAGGGCCAGTTCACCGTCGACGATCCGGTAGGGATCCCGGGTGATGCGCTGGCCGTCCTGCCAGATCCAGTGCGTGTCGATGGCGGTGATATCACCGGGCGCCGCCGCCGCGACATGGGTGAACATGGCCAGCGAGACATCGAAATGGTTGTTCGAGTGCGAGCCCCAGGTCAGCCCCCAGGCGTCGCAGAGCTGGGCGACGCGCACCGATCCCGCCATGGTCCAGAAATGCGGGTCGGCCAGGGGGATGTCGACCGCCCCGGTCCGGACGGTGTGCCCGAGTTCGCGCCAATCGGTGGCGATCATATTGGTCGCCGTCGGCAGGCCGGTCGCCCGTTTGAACTCGGCCATCACCTCCCGGCCGGAGAACGACCCCTCCGGGCCGACCGGGTCCTCGGCGTAGGCGAGAACATCGGTGAGTTCCCGGCACAGCGGTACCGCTTCGCGCAGCAGCCAGCCGCCGTTGGGGTCGAGGGTGATCCGGGCATCCGGGAACTCCTCGGCGAGGGCGCGCACCGCGACGGCCTCCTCGGGACCCGGAAGCACACCGCCCTTGAGCTTGAAATCGCGGAAACCGTAGCGTGCCCGTGCGGCCCGGGCCAGGGCCACCACCGACTCCGGGGTGAGCGCCTCCTCATGGCGCAGGCGCATCCACTCGTCGGCGTCCGCGGGTTCATCGGCACCGGACCGGTAGGGCAGGTCGGTGCGCGCGCGGTCACCGACGAAGAAGAGATAGCCGAGCGCGGGCACCCGGTCCCGCTGCGCACCCTCGCCGAGCAGGGCGGCGACCGGAACTTCCAGATGCTGCCCGAGCAGGTCGAGCAGCGCCGATTCGACCGCGGTCACCGCGTGCACCGTGACCCGGAGATCGAAGGTCTGGTTTCCCCGCCCGCCCTCATCGCGGGCGGCGAAGGTTCGCCGGATATCGGTCAGCACGGCGTGGTACTCGCCGACGCTGCGGCCGATCACGAGTTCCCGGGCATCAGTGAGGGTGGTGCGTATCCGCTCGCCGCCGGGCACCTCGCCGACCCCGGTGCGACCGTCGGAATCGGTGAGGATCACCAGGTTGCGGGTGAAGTAGGGGGCATGCGCGCCGCTGAGGTTGAGCAGCATGCTGTCGTGGCCGGCGATGGGCACGACACGCATCTCGGTGACACGGGGGGTGCGGGTGGTCATGAACGCTTCTCCAGAGTGGTGACTGCGGCGGTACCGGTGGGGGCGGGGATGACCGCCGGGAGCGACCGGGTGCCGGAGGTATCGGTGTCCGTGGCGACCGAGGTGGCGGTGTCGCTGTTCGCGCCGTTCGACTTGCGGACGAGTAGGACCGAGGCCGCGGCGAGTACGGAGGCGGCGGCGAGCGCGTAGAGACCCCAGGTGACCTCACCGGTGGCCGATTTGATCAGGCCGAAGCCGTAGGGCGCCACGAAACCGCCGAGGTTGCCGAGCGAATTGATGATGGCGATAGCGGGGGCGAGGACCAGCGGATGCAGCCCGGCCTGGGGAATGGACCAGAACAGCGGACTGGCGCTCTTGAAACCCATGGCGGCGACACACAGGAAGACCAGGGCGAGCCACGGGGACGCGATGGCGGCGAGATAGGTGCCGACCGCCGCGGTGAGCAGCGCGATGATGAGCAGGGGACGGCGGTTGCCGGTGCGGTCACCGATGCGTGCCGAGGCGTACATGGCGACCACGGCGCAGATCCAGGGCAGCGAGGAGAGCAGGCCGACGGTTATATCGTTCACGCCGTCGATGCGGCGGATGATCGAGGGCAGCCAGAAAGTGTTCGCGTAGATGGACAGCTGAATGGCGAAATAGATCCAGCAGAAGAGCAGCAGCTTCGGATCGAGCAGCATGCGCCACCGGGAGGCCCGATGCGAGACCCCGGAATTGGCGGCCTTGTCGATCTCCTCGGCGGAAATGGTGTCGATCAGTGCCTTCTTCTCGGCGCCGGTCAGCCATTTCGCATCGTTGATATGGGAGTCGAGGAAGAAGAAGGCGATGATGCCGACGATCACCGATACCGCGCCTTCGATACCGAACATCCACTGCCAGCCGTGCAACCCGAGGGTGTCGTCGAGGGAGAGCAGCGGACCCGACAGCGGGCCGGATACGGCCGCGGCGACCGAGGACCCGGCGACGAACAGCGCCGTGGCCCGGCCCCGATGGCTGTTCGGCAACCATTTGGCCAGGTAGAAGATCACCGCGGGGAAGAACCCGGCCTCGGCCGCCCCGAGCAGGAAGCGGAGCACATAGAACATGGTCGCGTTCTGGACGAACATCATGGCGGCCGATACCAGCCCCCAGCTGACCATGATGCGGGTGAGCCAGATGCGCGCCCCGTACTTCTCCATCATCACGTTGCTCGGTAGTTCGAACAGGGCGTAGGCGATGAAGAAGACGCCGGCTCCGAACCCGTAGGCGGCGGCGCCGATACCGACGTCGGCCTCCAGGTATTCGCGGGCGTAGCCGATATTCGAGCGGTTGATCTGGTTGCAGATCAACATGATGACGAACAGCGGTACGACGCGTCGAAAGAACTTCGACACGGCCGTTTCCAGTTCCGCAGTCGGCTGCCGAGTGAACGACATCGTCCACTCCTTTCGGTCGAACCACCACCGCGCTACGCAGTGCCGTGGGAATACGTCAGAGGCCGGTGACTCGCCTCACAAGCACTGAATGTAAAGACCTCGGGTGATTCCGGTCCAACACCAATTACGGATGAATCGATACAGGAAAGGTATCGGAGGTGGCGGGGGTGTTCTCGCCCGCCCTCGTCAATTCCGTCATCAGCCGGGTGAAGGCCGGGTTCTCGTTGCCGTGGCGCCACACCAGATCCAGCTCCACCTGAGTCCGCACCCCCTCCAGCGGGCGGTAGACCACCTGGTCGAACCGCATGCCGGTGGCCGATTCGGGCACCAGCGCCACGCCCCAGCCCAGGTTCACCAGCGCCAGGATGCTGTGGATCTGGGTCATGTACTGCGTGATCACCGGGATCACGGCGGCCGCGTGCAGCACGGTGGTGATCAGATCGTGGAAGTACCGCGCCTCGACCGGCGCGTGCATCACCATCTCCACCCCGTGCAGCGCGGTCACCGGGATCGGTCCCGTCTCGGCCGCCAGCGCGTGGTCCGCGGGCAACGCCGCGATCAGCCCCTCGCGCACGAAGGTGCGGGTGGTCAGGTCCGGCCGGGTGATCGGCGGCCGGACCATGCCCAGATCGAGTGCTCCCTCCGAGAGCGCCTCCACCTGGTCCATGGTCACCATTTCGCGCAGCTCCACATCGACATCGGGTAGCGCCGTCCGGGCCGCGGCGAGCACTCGCGGCAGCCCGGAGTGCACGCTCGCCCCGGTGAATCCCAGGCGCAGGACGCCCCCGGTTCCGGCCGAGACCCGGCGCACCGCGAGGGTGGCCCGCTCGGCCTGCTGGAGCAGCCGCCGGGCGTCGAGGAGGAAGGCGCGACCGGCGCGGGTTAGCTTCACGGTGCGGTTGGATCGGTCGAACAGTTCCGCGCCCACCTCCTTCTCCAGGAGCTGGATCTGCCGGCTCAGGGGCGGCTGCGTCATCCGCAGGCGTTCCGCCGCCCGGCCGAAGTGCAGCTCCTCGGCCACGGCGACAAAATGGGTGAGCTGGACAAAAGTGAACATACGATACCGACCTTGTATTGATAGATATGTAATCAGTGTTGGACGTGAATCATAGGGGTTCCTAGGGTGAGGGCAGCAGGTCACCCTCGAACAGGAGCGCACGCCATGACCACTGCCCCTCCCCAGGAAATCGCCCGGAAGCTGGGCTCCGGCCTTCTGTCCTTCCCGGTCACGCACCTGCGCGCCGACGGCTCGTTCGACGAGGCCGCCTATCGGGACAACATCGCCTGGCTCGGCCAGTACGACGCGTCCGGTCTGTTCGCCGCGGGCGGCACCGGCGAATTCTTCTCCCTCACCCCGGCAGAGGTCGAACAGGTGGTCACCGCCGCGGTCCAGGAGGCGCCGGACGGATTGCCGGTCATCGCCCCCGCCGGATACGGCACCGCGACCGCGGTCGAGATGGCCCGGGCCGCGGAGCGGGCCGGCGCGAGCGGCATCCTGCTGCTGCCGCCCTACCTCACCGAGGCGAGTCAGGAGGGCCTGGTCGAGCATGTGCGGCAGGTCTGCGCGGCCACCGAACTGGGCGTCGTCATCTACTCGCGCGCCAACGCCGCCTACTCCGAATCCGCCGTCGCCGAACTCGCCGAGCGCTGCCCCAACCTGATCGGGTTCAAGGACGGTATCGGCGATATCGAACAGATGACCCGGATCTACGCCGGGGTCGGCGACCGGCTCATCTACGTCGGCGGCCTGCCCACCGCGGAGATGTTCGCCCTGCCGTACCTCGCGCTGGGGGTGACCACCTATTCCTCGGCGATCTACAACTTCGTCCCGGAGTTCGCGCTCGACTTCTACCGTGCCCTGCGCCGCGGCGACACCGCCTTCGTGCTGAACGCGCTGAACGAATTCGTGATCCCCTACTGCGACCTGCGCAATCGCAAACCCGGCTATGCGGTGAGCATCATCAAGGCGGGTATGAAGGTCATCGGCCGCCCAGCGGGCCCGGTGCGCAGCCCGCTGACCGATCTCGACGAGACCGAACTCGCCGAACTGGCCGACCTCGTGAAGAAGGTGAGCTGATGACCAGCACCGAAACCGAACGCCTCACCGGCGCGAACCTGCTCGGTGGCACCGAGGTCCCCGGTACCACCGGGGCCTTCCGCGCGGTGAACCCGGCGACCGGCGCCACGCTCGAACCGGAGTTCCACGAAGCCGACGCCGCCACCATCGCGCGGGCCGCGACCGCGGCCTGGGCCGCCTTCGCGGAATATCGCGCCACCGACCTCACCCGGCGCGCCGCGTTCCTGGAAGGTATCGCCACCGAGATCGAGCACCTGGGGGAGACCCTGGCGCAGCGGGCGATCGCCGAATCCGGCCTCCCCGAGGCGCGTATCCGCGGCGAGATCGGCCGCACCACCGGGCAGTTGCGGCTGTTCGCCGAGGTGGTGCGGGAGGGCAGCTGGACCGGCGCCCGGCTCGACCGGCCCGACCCGGCGCGCACGCCGCTGCCGAAACCCGATCTGCGCCAACGCCGTATCCCGGTGGGGCCGGTGGCGGTATTCGCCGCAAGCAACTTCCCGCTGGCCTTCTCCGTCGCGGGCGGTGACACCGCCTCCGCGCTGGCGGCGGGCGCACCGGTGGTCGTCAAGGCGCATCCATCGCATCCCGGCACCTCCGAACTGGTGGCGCGCGCGGTGCTCGCGGCGGTCCGGGCGCACGGTCTGCCGGAGGGAACCTTCGCGCTGGTGCACGGTGGCGTGGAAACCGGCCTCGCGCTGGTCCGCGATCCGCATATCCGCGCGGTGGGCTTCACCGGATCCCGGCAGGGCGGGCTGGCGCTGGCCGCGGCCGCCGCGGCCCGGCCGGTACCGATCCCGGTGTACGCCGAAATGTCCAGCGTCAACCCGGTGTTCGTGCTGCCGGACGCGCTGGCCGAACGCGGCGCGAGCCTGGGCGCGGAATTCGTCGCCTCGCTGACCACCGGCGTCGGGCAGCTGTGCACGAGCCCGGGTCTGGTCTTCCTGGCCGACGGGCCCGGCGCCGACGAATTCGTGGCGGCGGCCACCGAGGCGATCGGTGCGGCCTCCGGTGCGCCCATGCTGAACAAGGGGATCGCGTCGTCGTTCGCTGCCGGTGTCGAGCGCCTGACCGGCACCGCGGGGGTGCGGCTGGCCGCCACCGGGACCGCGGGCGCGACGAGTTGTTCCGGCGATCCGCATCTGTTCGTCACCACCGCCGAGCGCTTCCGGGCCGACCGCGCACTCCAGGACGAGGTGTTCGGGCCGAGTTCGATCATCGTGCGCGCCGCCGATACCGCGGAACTGCTGGCGCTGGCCGGTGAGCTGGAGGGCCAGCTCACGGCCACCGTGCACGCCTCCGCCGCCGACCGGGAGATCGCCCGGCCGCTGCTCGGGGAACTGGAGCTGATCGCGGGCCGGGTGCTCTTCGACGGCTGGCCCACCGGTGTCGAGGTCGGGCACGCGGTGGTGCACGGCGGTCCCTTCCCGGCGACCACGGCCCCGGCCACCACCTCGGTGGGCACCCTTGCCATCGAACGCTTTCTGCGTCCGGTGAGTTACCAGAACGTGCCGGAGGAACTCCTCGCCGACGAGATCCGGGTGCAGAACCCGCTCGGCATCTGGCGCCGGGTGGACGGGAAGGTCACGCGGGACTGACTGTTCGCGCATTCCGTTCCGCCCGGACTCCGCTGCTCGGGTGCGGAAAGGGTGGTGCAGCGGTAACCGTGTCACTACGCCCGTCGGATGCGGTCGGCGGGCGTCATGGTTCGCTGGTCGCCGAGTATCCCGGCGACCGGGCGGATCGGTATTCTCGTGGGCGACAATATTTTCGGTCCTGTGCCGTACGCTGGCACGGGCAGCTGCATGGCTGCCGCAGTATCCGGAATACCGCCGAGGGGCCTCATGCGCGGGGCATACACGAGAATAAACGACCTGATCACGGACATCTCACACCGGATGATCTACTCGGGCAACATGGTCGTGGACTGTTTCGCCGCCGAGGCCCGAGGGGTGGGCGGCCATCTGACGGGGCATGCGAATCGGGCGGATCGCGACGACGAGCGGCAGGCGGATCTCATCGGCGGAATACCCGCCGGTACCGACTTCGGTTCCCGCAGCACCGTGGGGGTCACCGAGTCGTACACATTGCGTGCGGGGCTGGACAGCAACCGGGTCACCTTCCACGACTTCTACGAGCATGTACGGCGCCACGAGTTGCCGGAGCATATCGATCCGGGCGGTCGGGAGGGTGCCGACTGGAGTGTCAATCGGGCGTGGGGGCGGGCGGTTGCCGCCAAACAAGACCATCTTCGCGCGCAGGGCGTGGCCGGCCGGGAGTTCGCCGAAGCGATGTGGAAGTGGAAGAACGAAATGGAGCGGGAGGCACGGGGGCTCGACGCGACACTCGAGTTCCCGCCCGAGACGGCGAGTCGCGAACCCTATCTCGAGCGGCTGTATCGCGGTGACAGACGGTCGAAAGAGGTGATCGAGGACGAGGGTTTCCGGCCGCGCAGCACCATGACCGACTCGACGCATTCGTGGGTGGGCAGTGACGGTCCGGGCGCAGACGACTGGGTGTGCCTTTCCCAGGATCCGGCAGTAGCCGCCCGCTTCCCCCTCGTCAACCGCCGATTCTCACTCGGCGTGCCAGGCGAGGTGTACGTCGTACACGATGTGACCGGTGCCGTGGACAAGACAGGGGAGTCGAGGGTCGGTTTCAACGAGAAGCTCGTCGTGGTCCCCGGGGGCGTCCCGGCGGACAAGATAGAGGGCACCTTGATCGACCGCAACGATCCCGGCAAGGGTATCGATCCCAACCCGAATTTCCGGCCGCACGAACCGACTCCGATCAGGCCGCCCCGGGCGGACGCCGGCTGGGACAACGTGTACCGCGATCCGTCCTGACCGCGGTACCGCTGCCCGGCCGTTCGCGGTCACTCGAAGGCGGTGGCCCGCCCGATCTTCTCCCACTCGACGACCTCGGCGCGTACCGAATCCAGGTGTCCGAGCACAGCGTCCACGGAATCCGCGCCGAGCGGCAGGCGTAGAGGTGTGCGGTCGGCATCCAGTGCGGCGCGGATGGCGGCGGCCGCCTTGGCGGGATCGCCGGGCTGGGTGCCGTCACCGGTCTCGACCATGCGCCGGGTGGCGCCCGCCGTTTCGGCGTAGGCCTCGTTCTCGGTGCTGAAATAGGCGGCTCCGGGCCCGAAGAGCCTGGTGCGGAACGCGCCCGGTTCGACGATCAGAACATCGATTCCGAACGGCGAGACCTCGTCGGCCAGCGCCTCGGCGAAACCCTCCAACGCGAATTTGGTGGCGCTGTAGGCGGAGAAGCCCGCGAACGACAGCTGTCCGCCGACGCTGCTCATCATGACGATCGCGCCGGACCGCTGGGCGCGCATCTGCGGCAGTACCGCGCGGGTGAGTGCGGCGGGGCCGAAGAAGTGCAGGTCGAACAGGTCGCGCAGTTCGCGGTCGGTGGTTTCCTCGACCGCGCCCACCTGGGTGCGGCCCGCGTTGTTGACCAGCACATCGATCCGGCCGTAGCGGGCGACGATATCGGCGACCACCGTCTCGATGCGCTCGCTATCGGTGACGTCGAGTGCCAGCGCTTCCACCCGGTCGGGATGGGCGGCGACCAGATCGTCGAGGGCGGCGGTGCGGCGTGCCACCGCGATCACGGTATCGCCGGCCTCGATCGCCGCCTGGGTGATCGCGCGGCCGAAGCCGCTGCTCGCACCGGTCACCAGCCAGGTCTTCTGGTTGCTCACTGAGTTCTCCTCGATTCGTGGGTCGACAACGATCCTGATCTCGCGCCGAGGTGATGTCCAAGACCTGGTGTGATAACCGTTGGTTATGGACGTGCACGGACGGGACCTGCGCTACTTCGCGGCGGTCGCCGAGCAGCTGAATTTCACCCGCGCCGCCGAGAGCCTGTTCGTCTCCCAGCCCGCGCTGAGCAAGCAGATCCGGGCGCTCGAACGGCAATTGGGCGCGCCGCTGTTCGAGCGGGACGGGCGTGCGGTGCGGCTCACTCCGGTGGGGGAGGCGCTGCTACCGCATGCGCGGCAGATGGTGGCCGCGTGGGCGGCGGCGCATACCGATGTGGAAGCCGCCAAGGCCGGTCAACGGGCCACGCTGACCATCGGTATCAGTACCAGCCCGGGGCGTGGCCTGCTCCCGGCGGTGCGGTCCCGATTCGGGGCGGCCCATCCCGCCGCCAAACCCGTCCTGCGCCAGATCGGCTGGCTCGATCCGACCGCCGGGCTGGCCGACGGATCCACCGATGTGGCGTTCGTCTGGCTGCCCCTGGTCGGCGCCGACCGGTACGAATGGATGGTGGTGGCGCGCGAACCGCGGGTGGTCGCGCTGCCCGAATCCCATCCCCTCGCCCGCCGCGACGTCGTGGAGTTCGCGGAGCTCCTGGTCGAACCGTTCCTGGCGCTCCCGGAATCGGCCCGGACGCTGCGGGACTATTTCCTCGCGGTCGACGAGCGCGGTGGCCGGCCCCCGATCATCGGCGGTGAGATCTCGAGTACCGAGGAAACCTACGAAGCGGTGCGCGGCGGTGACGGGGTGGCGCTGCTGGCGGCGGGTAACGCGCCGCTGGTCGCCCACGAGGGTGTGGTGGTGCGGCCGGTCCGCGGGGTGAGCCCGAGCGAACTGGCCCTGGCCTGGCGGCGCGACGATATCCGGCCGTTGGTGCGCGGTTATGTGCAGGCGTGCCGGTCCGCTCTCGCCGGGACGGGCGGGTCCGGCGGATCCGCCTCGAAAATAAAGTAGAACGTGTTATAGTTTTCGCGGTTTGCGAGCCCCGTGGGCGGTTCCCGGGCCGCGGCGCCATGTGGCGGTGCCCGCAGCCCGGGAACCGCGCCGGAGCACCGGTCGATTTTCGCCGGTCCGCTCGGACGGGCCGGCCCGAAAGGCAGACGAATGAACACTGAACCGCACGTCGACGACGCCGCCCTGCTGCACCGCGAGCCGCTGGCGGTGGACCTGCTGGGCAAAGCTCTCGAACGTTATGCCGACCGCACCGCGGTCCATATCGACGACGCCACCTTGACCTACCGCGACGTGCGCGATCAGATCAGCCGGTTCGCCCAGGCGCTGGCCTCTACCGGTCTCGGCGTGGGCTCCCCGGTGGCGGTGCTCTCGGCCAACCGGCCGGAGGTGATCTTCGCCCAGGGCGCCAACAATGTGAACGGGTCGCGGGCCATGGCGCTGCACCCCATGGGCTCGCTCGACGATCACGCCTACGTCCTCGAGGACGCGGGCGTGGAAACCCTGATCTACGACCCGACCGGTTTCGACGAACGTGCCGCGCAGTTGCGGGACAAGGTGCCCGGACTGCGGAACCTGTTCTCGTTCGGCCCGTCCGAGGCGGGGACCGATCTCATCGAACTCGCCGCCGGGTTCACCCCCGAGCGGGTGCGCGGTCCGCAGGTGGATCCCAACGCGACCATGAGCCTGGCCTATACCGGCGGCACCACCGGTAAGCCCAAGGGCGTGGAGATGAGCTTCCGCGGCAGCACCACCATGCTGCGCATCCAGATGACCGAATGGGAGTGGCCCGACGAGGTCCGGTTCCTGGTGTGCACCCCGCTGAGCCACGCGGGCGCCGCGTTCTGGGGTCCCACCGCCCAGCAGGGTGGTTCCATCGTGGTGCTGCCGTACTTCCACCCGGCCAAGGTGCTCGAGGCGATCGAGAAGTACAAGATCACCGCGACCATGCTGGTGCCCACCATGCTCTACGCGCTGCTGGACAGCCCGGACCTCGACAAATACGACCTGTCCAGCCTGCAGACCGTGTTCTACGGTGCCTCCGCGATCTCTCCGACCCGGCTTGCCGAGGCCATCGAGAAGTTCGGTCCCATCTTCTTCCAGTTCTACGGCCAGGCCGAGAGCCCGATGACCATCTCGGTGCTGCGACGCGGCGACCACGACCTGAACAAGCCGGAGCGGCTGGCCAGTTGCGGCCGTCCGGTGCCGTGGCTGTCGGTGGCGCTGCTCGACGAGAAAGGTAACGAAGTGCCCCAGGGCGAGCCGGGCGAGGTGTGTGTCCGCGGCCCCCTGGTGATGAACGGGTACCTGAACAAGCCCGAGCAGACCGCGGAGGCCACCGAATTCGGCTGGCTGCACACCGGTGATATCGCCCGGCAGGACGAGGAGGGTTTCCTCTACATCGTCGACCGGAAGAAGGACATGATCGTCTCCGGCGGGTTCAATGTGTACCCGCGTGAGGTCGAGGATGTGCTCTCGGCGCATCCGGCGGTGAGCGCCGCGGCCGTGATCGGTGTGCCGGACGAGAAGTGGGGCGAGGCGGTCAAGGCGGTCGTCGTACTGCGCGACGGGCAGAGCGTGTCGGTCGAGGAATTGCAGGCGCTGGTGAAGGATCGCAAGGGCGCGGTCTACACGCCGAAAACGGTCGATTTTGCCGACAGTATTCCGGTGAGTCCGCTGGGGAAGCCGGACAAGAAGGCGTTGCGTGCCCAGTACTGGGGCGCGGGCCGGCAGGTGAACTGAGATCGCCAGGGCGACTACCGCTGGTATATGTCGCCACGATCTCCGGCGGATAGGACCGGGGTGATCGATTTGCCGGCTGTCCGGGATTGAATCCGCCAGGTGCCGGGGCGGAGGTCAACGGTCGGCGGACTCGCGCGGAGAGCACATGTACCGCCACCCTGTTGGCAATGCGCGGGTGGTGACCGGAGCGGCCGGTGAGGTGCGGCCGCCCGGTGCGTGGCCGTCGGTGGCGCTGCTCGACGAGAAGGGGTGAACGTGGTCCCCGGGGCGGCATGGTCACGGTGGGGGTCGTCGCCCAGAAGTGTCGGCGCGACGACCCGGCCGTGAGTGGGGCAGACGAAAACTACTGTGATACAGGCACGCAGCTTTCAGGGGTGGTGGCAACCCCTCCGCTCTGTGGAGCATGCGATGTGACCGTGATGGCCTGCGTGGAGCGGAAACATAAGGGGCATAAGGGGTTACGGGCCGAGCGTTCGGCACGCCGAAAGGTGTCCGAAAACGGACGAAAACGGATCGGCCGAGGCATTGCCCGGCAACCGGTGCGGGGTGTTAATGGAAAGAGCCGGGATTCAACAAGAGTCGGGCGCCCCCCGGTGCAGCGGAACCATCGACCCCCCAGCAACAAGGAGGCAGCACCATGCCTACCATTACTTCCCTCTCTCCGACCTCCGGGCCCGCCAATACCACTGTCACGATAACCGGTACCGGCTTCGATCCTATTGTCACGAACGTGAAGTTCGGCAATGTGGCAACATCTTTCACGGTGGACTCGTCCACCCAGATCACGGCCATCGCCCCCGCCGGTTTGTCCGGGACGGTGCTGGTCACCGTTACCACTTCGACCGGTGGCACCAGCAACGGGGTTCCCTTCAACTATGTCCCGGTTCCCGCGTTGAACAGCATCAGTCCCAACCAGGGGTCGACCTTGGGCGGGACGACGGTCACGCTCACCGGGTCGGGTCTGACGGGAGCCACCGCGGTCGCCTTCGGTAGCACACCGGCGACTTCGTTCACCGTCGACTCCGATACGCAGATCACGGCCGTATCCCCAGCCGGAACCGGGATCGTACCGGTCACGGTCACCGGCCCAGGTGGTGTCAGTGGTGCGGTCCCCTTCATCTATGTCGTGATACCCACTATCACGTCCATCTCGCCGACCGCGGGACCCGCCTCGGGCGGTAACACTGTCACGATAACCGGCACCGGGTTCACCGGTCCGCTGACCGTGCGGTTCGGCACGACCGCGACCATTTTCACCATCAACTCTCCCACGCAGATCACTGCCATCGCTCCTCCGGGGACCGGAACAGTACAGGTCACCGTCACCGGCTCGGGTGGAACCAGTAACGGGGTGTCCTACACCTATGCCGCGGTTCCCAGCCTGACCTCCCTCACTCCCAGTTCAGGGCCGACGGCCGGCGGAACGACGGTCATCCTCACCGGGACCGGACTGTCCACTGCCTCCGCGGTCAACTTCGGTGGCACACCGGCGACTTCGTTCACCGTCGACTCCGATACGCAGATCACCGCGGTCGCCCCGGCGGGAACAGGCACCGTCCAGGTCACCGTCACCACCGCGGGTGGAACCACCAACGGCCTCGCGTACACCTACGTCGCGGTGCCCACCCTGACCACGCTGGTTCCGAGCTCGGGCCCGGTCGCGGGCGGGACGACGGTCGTT
>NZ_BDCU01000032.1 GCF_001618425.1 Nocardia fusca NBRC 14340 | reverse complement strand
CCGCGGTCACTTTCGGTGGTACACCGGCGACTTCGTTCACCGTCGATTCCGCCACCCAGATCACCGCGGTCGCGCCCGCCGGAACAGGCACCGTGCAGGTCACCGTCACCACCGCGGGTGGAACCACCAACGGCGTCGGCTACACCTACGTCGCGGTTCCCGCCCTGACCACGGTGCTTCCGAATGTGGGCTTGGAAGCCGGTGGGACGACGGTCGTTGTCACCGGCACGGGCCTGTCCACCGCCTCCGCGGTCACCTTCGGTGGTACCCCGGCGACCTCGTTCACCGTCGACTCCGATACGCAGATCACGGCCGTCGCCCCGGCGGGGACCGGGACGGTGCAGCTCACCGTGACCACCGCGGGTGGAGTCAGTAACGGCGTCGCCTACACCTACGTCGCGGTTCCCGCCCTGACCACGGTGGTTCCGAATGTGGGCCCGGCATCGGGCGGAACGACAGTCATCGTCACCGGGACCGGGTTGACCGGAGCATCCGCGGTCACTTTCGGGGCCACTCCGGCGACTTCGTTCACTGTGGACTCGGCCACCCAGATCACGGCCGTAGCCCCCGCGGACGGGGACGGTGCAGCTCACGGTGACCACATCCGGAGGAACCAGCAACGGCCTCGCCTACACCTATATTCCGGCGCCCAGCCTGGCCACGGTGCTTCCGAATGTGGGCTTGGAAGCGGGCGGGACAACGGTCGTCGTCACCGGGACCGGGTTGACCGGAGCATCCGCGGTCACTTTCGGGGCCACTCCGGCGACTTCGTTCACTGTGGACTCGGCCACCCAGATCACGGCCGTAGCCCCCGCGGGACGGGGACGGTGCAGCTCACGGTGACCACATCCGGAGGAACCAGCAACGGCCTCGCCTACACCTATATTCCGGCGCCCAGCCTGGCCACGGTGCTTCCGAATGTGGGCTTGGAAGCGGGCGGGGCGATAGTCGTCCTCACCGGGACTGCGCTGTCCACTACCTCCGCGGTCACCTTCGGTGGCACTCCGGCGACTTCGTTCACCGTGGACTCGGCCACCCAGATCACGGCCGTAGCCCCAGCCGGGACGGGGACGGTGCAGGTCACCGTCACCAGTGCCGGCGGAACCAGTAACGGTGTCGCCTACACCTACGTCGGGATTCCCAGCCTGACCGCGGTGCTTCCGAATACCGGGCCGGAAATCGGTGGAACGACAGTCGTCCTCGCAGGGATAAACCTGACGGGAGCCACTGCGGTGAACTTCGGTCCCACACCCGCGGCCTCGTTCACCGTCGACTCCGCCCTGCAGATCACGGCCGTCGCCCCCGCTGGGACGGGTACCGTACAAGTCAGCACAACCACCGCAGGAGGAACCACTAACGGTGTCGCCTACACCTACGTGTGACGACTGATGCGGCTGGGCCGTCGCAGGGGTAATTACCGGCGGCCCAGCCGCATTGTGGTGTGGGTTGAGCGAACAGCGACAAAGCCACGATGGGCGCAAGCCGCAGGGGTAAGGGGTTTTCGTTGGCAACCGTACTCAAGATGCTGCTGGCGGAGCGGCACCTCAACAGTCATCCGGATTTCCTCGCCGCGTACGACATGTGCGCGGCTCAGCTCGACCCACCCATACCCCGCGGTCACGGGCCGGCGAAGGCACAGTACTACCAATGGCTCTCCGGCCGCATGGTCGGGCTTCCCCGCTACTACCACCGCCGGGTGCTCGAGAAAATGTTTCCGGGGTGGACGGTGGAAGGATTGTTTCAGATGGCCGACTCGGCCTCTGCCGCCACTCGATTGCCGTCAGGTGCCGACATCCAACTTCAGGCATTCCTCGGCGCTGAGGCGGCCACCCGCGGGACAACTCTGGTGTACCCGACTCTCGAGCTGACCGGGCCATCCGTGGAAGCACTCCGGGAAGCCGGAATTCCCCGGCAGCGCAGATTCGGGAGTACGGCCGGTGTTCTCACGCCGCATCGTCGGATCGACTTTCCGACCATGTTGCCGGAGAACGATATTCGCGGGCTGCTGTATGTGTTCTCGCTACTCCAGCGCTACACCGGTATTCCCACCTACGTCCAGAGCGACCGTGAGATGGTCGCGCACTTCGACCGCCCGTACATCAGCTTCGGTCTCACCGGCAACGACTGCACACGTAGGTATCTCGACAGCGTCGAATACCCACTGTTCAGCATCCGGGACTCTCATGCCGGCACCGGCCTCTATCCGGAGCGCCTCGATCTGAGCGATGGAAGCAGCTATGAGTCGAGCAGAGACCGCAATATCGGCATCATCGTGCGGGTGCGACCGAGCCCGGATCTGTACCCCGGCCGATACTGTATTTATTGCGCGGGATTGGGCCCGCGCGGTACTCCCGGAGCGAGTTGGTACCTGGCCAACAATTGGAGTCTGTTGCAGCGCCGTGCCGGTGATCGCGAGTTCGTCGCGGTTATCGGTGTCCGCGGATACTCCGACCAGACTGCCGGATTGGAACATCTACTGATGGAATCGACTGATTAGTACCCCGAGGCAGCAGCCCGGCCGGAATGTCGTGCGTGCGATGACGAGGACCGGTGCGTGTCCGTCGATCGGATCGTGTGGCCCGTGCGACCGTTCACCGGTCCGGTGGGCCGGTGAGGATCGCGGTGACCGTATCGATCAATTCGGTGAGCAGCTCATCGGGCGAGAGCCGGGTGCCGCTCAGCGCGAGCATGCTCCGCAGGCCGGCCGGGTCGCCGAGGGTCTGGAACGTCAGGTTCATGGCCTGGGTGAGGCGGAAGCGGATCGTGCGGGCCGCAGTGTCCGGGGAGATCTCCTCCAGCAGGGCATTGAAGCGCAGCGCCTGTGGGGCGAAACCCTCGGTCAGCCGGGCCAGGGCGCGATGGTTACCGCTCATGATGCCCGCCACCAGGCGGATCCAGGGGGTGCCGCCCGCGGCGGCGAGTTCGCCGACCGGGCGGACGAATGCGTCGGCGAGCGCGCGGGCGTCGGGCGTACCGGAGGCCTCGACAGCGTCGAGCAGTTCGGCGCGGCGGTTGTGCAGTTGTTCGCTGCGCCTGCTGATCAGCGATTCGACGAGCGCGTCCTTGGAGCCGAAGTGGTAGTGGACCGACGCGACATTCGCGCCGGCCTCCGCCATCACCGAACGCAGGGATACCGCGTCGATCCCGCGTTCGGCGAACAGTCGTTCCGCGGCCAGGATCAGACGCTGGTCGGTCGGGAGAACAGCGTCCGTTCCCGATCCGGGTTCCGCCACGGGCGCGGCCGGGTGCGGCGGCGGATCGTCGCCCCTCGCCTGTACCCGACCTCGCGCCATGATCGAAACTCTAGGAGACCGCGCCGGGGGCGCCGTACAGGGTCACCACGCAGGCCCCGCCGAGCCCGAGGTTGTGCGCCAACGCCAGTCGAGCGCCCGGCACTTGGCGCTCACCCGCCGCCCCGCGTACCTGGGTGACCAGTTCCGCGCACTGCGCCAGGCCGGTGGCGCCGAGCGGATGGCCTTTGGAGATGAGACCCCCTGACGGGTTCACCACCCAGCGGCCGCCGTAGGTGGTGTCACCCGATTCGACCAGCGCGCCGGATTCGCCCGCACCGCACATACCGAGTGCCTCGTAGGTGAGCAGTTCGTTGATCGAGAAGCAGTCGTGCAGTTCGAGCACATCGATATCGCCGATGCCCACCCCGGCCGTTTCCAGTACCCGCTGACCGGCGATACGGGCCATGGGGGCGCCCACCACGTCGATCATGGAACCGGATTCGAACGAGGCGCCGCTGTCGGTGACCAGTTCCTGGGCCAGAATCGGCACCGCGCGGTCGAGGCCGTGCTCGCGGGCGTAGCGTTCGCTGACCAGTACCGCGGCCCCGGCGCCGTCGGACATGGGGGAGCACTGCGACCGGGTCAGCGGATCGGAGACCATTTTGTCGCCGAGGACCTGTTCGAGGGTGTAGGCGTCCTGGAACTGGGCCTTCGGGTTGCGGGTGGAATGTTCGTGGTTCTTCACCGCGACCTGTGCGAGCTGTTCGCGCGTGGTCCCGTATCGCTTCATGTGTTCCGCGCCCGCCGCGGCGAAGAACTGGGCGGTCAGCGGGGCCTGACCGAAGCCGGCGGCGGCCTTCAGGGCATCGATGTGCAGGTCGATGGTGGTGACCTTCGGCGTACTGCCGTCTCCGGCCATGGCCTGTTTGGTCATCTGCTCGAACCCGACCGCGAGCACGATATCGGCCAGACCGGCCTGCACCCATTCGCGGGCGAGGACCAGCGCGGTCGATCCGGTGGCGCAGTTGTTGTTGACGTTCACCATCGGTATACCGGTGAGCCCGATTTCGTAGAGCGCCCGCTGGCCCGCGGTCGACGGCTGGAAGACGTAGCCCACAGCCGCGCGCTGCACCTGGTCATAGCGCACCCCGGCGTCGGTGAGCGCCTGGCCGACCGCTTCGGCGACCATCTCCGGATAGGTCCAGGCCCGGGTCTGGATCTTCTCGAATTTCGTCATCCCGACCCCGGCGACGTACACCCGTTCGGTCATGTTTACTCCTCTTTGCAGGTTCATGCGGTCCGCGGAGGCCGCAGCGGAGGCGGAGGTATCGCATCAACTATTCGGTGGTTCGGCGCCGACCACCCAGAGCGCGTGGAACTGCGCCGCCCCGCCCATGGCGTGGCCGATGGCACGCCGCGCGTCCGGTACCTGGTGCTCACCCGCGGTACCCCGTACCTGCATGGCCGCCTCGGCGAACCGCAGCAGCCCCGTGGCGCCCGTGGGGTTTCCGGACAGCACCCCACCGGACGGGTTGATCGGCAGTTCCCCGCCGAACGCGGTCCGGCCGGAATCCACCACCTTCCACCCCTGACCGACCTCGGCCAGGCCCACATTCTCCAGCCAGATCGGCTCGAACCAGCTGTAGGGGATGTAGAGCTCGGCGGTATCGACCTCGCGAGCCGGATCGGTGATCCCCGCCTGCCGGTACGCCTCGGCGGCGCACTGCCGTCCGGCCTCGGGATTCACCTCGTCGCGGCCGGCGAAATGGCCGGTCTCGGTGCGCCACGACATTCCGTGGATCCAGGCGGGGGGACGGCCGGTGCGGTGGGCGTCGGCTTCCCCGGTGATCACTACCGCGCAGGAACCGTCAGAGGAAGGGCACGACTCCAGGAAACGGATCGGATCCCAGAGCATCCGGGATTCGCGCACCTGCTCCACGGTGATATCCGGTAGCTGGATATGCGCGTACGGGTTCCGGGTGGCGTTGAGGCGGTGGTTGACCGCGATCTGCCAGCCGATGTGCTCCGGTGCCTCCGACCGGCGGATGTACTCCCGGATCACCGGCGCGAAATGCGCGCCGGCGCCCGCGCCGAGTTGCGCGCTGAAGGGCAGCCCGCGTGACAGCGCCCAGGTGAAATCGCCCTCGGATTCTTTGGAATACGCGACCACGAGCACCCGCCGTGCCAGACCCGCCTGCACCAGATGGGCGCCGTAGATGGCAGCATGCCCGCCGACGCTGCCGCCGGTGAACACCCGGGTCACGGGTAGCCCGCGGGCTCCCATCGCATCGGCGAGGTAGAGCTCCGGATTCATCACCCCGTCGAACAGGTCCGGCGTCTTCGACAGCACGACGGCGTCGATATCCCCGAATTCCAGTTCGGCGTCGGCCATCGCCTCGTCGACGGCTTCGCGCACCATCGCGCCGATGGTGACCTTGCGCTTCTTGGCCTGTTTGCTCTGTCCGATTCCGACGACCGCGAGTTTCACCGGTCTCCCTCCAATAGGCAGATCATGTTCTGCTGGAGCGCGGGCCCGTTGGTGGCGTGCGCCAGCGTGCGGTCCGCGCGACCGGTCAGAATGTGCTGTGCCGCGGCGCCGATCCGGATGAGCCCGGTGGCGGTGGTGGGCCGGGCGACCAGCGGTCCGCCCCCCGGATTGATCGTTGCCCCGGACAATTCGAGTGCCCGCGCCAGTAGCGGTTCCTGGTAGCTGTACTCGGTGTGCAGTTCGGCGATCTGGACCTCGCGGGCCGCGAAACCGGCCTGCGCGGCGGCCTTCGCCGCGGCCACCGTCACCGTGTCGACGCGGGTCAGATCGCGGGTCCCCGGATAGTGGCTGTCCATCCGATGATCGGCGCCGCGCACCCAGGCCGGGCGTTGCGCCAGCCGCCGCGCGGTAGCACCGGCCGCGAGTACCAGGACCGCCGCGGCATCGCCGATCGGGCCCCGATCGTGGGCGCGCAGCGGTGACGCCAGATACGGCGCGGCCAGCAGCTCGTCCACCGTGACCGCCCCGGACACCTGCGCGGCCGGATTGCCCACCGCGCCCGCCCGCGCCCGGACCACGACCTCGGCCAGCTGTTTCTCGTCCAGCTTCCCGGCGGCGATCAGCGCCTGCGCCTGTAGCGCGGCCAGCGCGTCCTGATGCGGCCGCAGCGGGGCCAGGAAGTACGGGTCGAGCTGGGTGGCGGTCACCTGGTCGAGATCGTGGGCCAGCGACCCGCGCCCGACACCGTAGACCACCGCGATCTCGCCCTCACCGAGTTGCAGCCACGACCACGCCTCGTAGGCGGCCCAGGCGGCATCCATCTCGACATGGGATTCCGAGATCGGTGGCCACGCGCCCACCGCGTCGAGCGATTCGATGTAGGCGAAGGTCCGGCCCTCGTGGAAATCGTGGCTGCCCGACGCCCAGAAATCGACCTCCGTGCGATCGATTCCGGCCGAGCCGAGCGCCTCGCGCATCACCGGCAGCAGGATCTCGGCCATATCGTCGTGCCGGTCGGCGGATGTCCCCGGCGACTGCGCGAATGCGACCACCGCGATATCACGCATCGGAACCTCCTGCGACCGGCCGGTAGTAGCGGATGCTGTTCATGGATGTGTCCAGGTCCTCCTCGGCGCACCACACCGGTTCCACGCGCATCCCGATGTGCACATCGGCGAGCTCGACGTCCCGGATCAGATGCATGAGCGTGGTGTCCGCGCCGTCGACCTGGATATAGGCCACCAGGTACGGCGGGTCGATCACCTGGCCCGGGAACGGGAAATTCACCACGCAGAACGTTTTCACCACGCCGGTGCCGTCCAGTTCGAACGGTGCGTCGAGCTCGACCAGGCAGCGGGAGCAGAATTCGGGGAAAGGCAGGTACACGCGCTCGCAGGACGGGCAGCGGCGGGCCAGCAGCCGGCGTTCCTGCAACCCGCGCAGAAAGGTCGAACGGCCCGTTCCGGCGACGAAGGTGTAGTCCACCTTGTGCGGGCTGGTGAACGATTCCACGGGTGTGGGCAGGGTGCTCATCACGACTCCACCGGTTCGAAGCAGACGATATCGCGGATACTGCCCACCCGGTCGGCGCGCCAGCGGGGTGCCACGCGCAGGCCCGCGGCGAGGCGGGACGGGTCGCCGCCGGTATCGACGGCGTGGAAGAGGCCGCCCTCGGTGCCGTCGATGGTGATCAGGGCCCAGGCGAAATGGTCGGCCTCGATCTCGTCGCCGGGCCGGGTGGGCACCCAGGTCCAGTGGGTGACGGTGCCGGAGGGGGTCAGGCGGACCAGCTCGCCGGTGGGGGCCGCGGTGGCCGGGTCGAATTCGAGGGCCGGGCAGAGCACCGCGCCGGAGGCGGTGCGCACCCCGTACAGCTCGCCGTCGCGCAGACCGCCGAGGAACGTGCCGATCTTCTCGCCGACCGTCCGGTTGTACGGGAATTCGATGCTGTAGGGCGCGGTGAGACTCGCGTCCGGGGACTCGGCTGTCATCGGTCTCCTGCCGATCGGGGGCGCGGTCCGGCACTGGACCGCGTTTCGATGGTGGCCTGCGCGGCGCCCCGTGTCAATCAATTGATTGAATCGGTTGATAGCGGCATCGTGGGTAGTCCGGACTTGTTCGGGCCATCCCCGGTGCGTCGCCCGCGCGCATGACGTAAGCTGCGAATTCAAGTAGAACCTGTTCCAATTCCTCCGGTGAGGAGAGATCACCATGGCCATCGTTGAACAGCTGGAGCCGACCGCCGACGGACGCCGGCGGCTCGAGCTGCGCAGCCCCGCTACCCGCGAACGCGTCGGCGAGATCGAGGTGAGCACGGCCGACGATGTGGCCGCGGTCCTGGCCACGGCGCGCGCCGCGCAGCCCGGCTGGGCCGCCCGGCCGGTCGCGGAACGCGCCGCGATAATCCGCAACGCGGTCTCGGTGCTACTGGCCCGTCGCGACGAGATCGTCGAAACGGTGATGCAGGAGACCGGTAAACCACGGGTCGAGGCGCTGGCCGTGGAAATGGTGCCCGCGTGCGACTTCCTGAACTACTGGAGCGGCCGCGCCACCAAGGACCTGGCCGACGAGAAGCGCCGCCTGCACGGCTACATGCTGCCGCTGAAGAAACTCGTCATCAACTATCAGCCGCTCGGCGTGGTCGGTGTGATCACGCCCTGGAACGGCCCGTTCATCCTCTCCCTGAACCCGATCGCCCAGGCCCTGCTGGCGGGCAACTCGGTGGTTCTCAAACCGTCCGAGGTCACCCCGCACTCGGGGGAGTGGGCGGTCAAGGTGCTGCACGAGGCCGGTGTTCCCGAGGATGTCCTGCAGGTCGTGCACGGTGACGGCGAGACCGGCGCGGCCCTGGTGAACGGCGATGTCGACAAGATCTCGTTCACCGGCAGCGTCGCCACCGGCAAGAAGATCGCCGCCGCCTGCGCGGGCCGGCTGATCCCGGTCACTCTGGAACTCGGCGGCAAGGACGCGATGATCGTCTGCGCCGACGCCGACCTGGACCGCGCCTCGCTCGGCGCGGTGTACCTGTCGATGTTCAACACCGGTCAGGTCTGCGTCGGGGTCGAGCGGATCTACGTGGTGGAAAGCATCGCCGACCGGTTCATCGAGGAGGTGCGCAAACGCGCCGCCGAGGTGACCTACGGCGCCGTGGGCAAGGATGTCGGCCCGCTGTTCTGGGACCGGCAGCTCGAGATCGTCGAGAAGCACGTCGAGGACGCCAAGGCCAAGGGCGCCACCGTCCTGCTCGGCGGTGAATCCGACACCGCCGAGGGCGTGTTCTTCAAGCCGACAGTGGTCGTGGACGTCACCCACGATATGGACATCATGCAGCAGGAGACCTTCGGCCCGATCGTCGCGATCATGCGCGTCCGGGACGAGGAAGAAGCCGTGAAAATGGCCAACGACTGCCAGTACGGCCTCAGCGGCAGCGTGTTCACCAAGGACAAGGCCAAGGTCGTGCGGCTGGCCAAGCAGCTCAAGACCGGGTCGGTGGTGCAGAACGACGCGTCGGTGATCTACGGCGTCGCCGAGGCGCCCTTCGGCGGCCGCAAGGACAGCGGTCTGGGCCTGGTCAACGGCCGTGACGCGCTGCGCGGCTTTGCGCACCCGCAGCCGGTGCTGCTGGACCGGTGGGGCCTGAAGAAGGAGAACATCTGGTACCCCTACAGCGAGGCCACCGCCGCCACGCTGGAGAAGACCATCAGCACGCTGTTCGGCAACAAACTGCTGCGCCGCCTCGTGCGATGACCGGTGGCCCGGCCGCGTGAGCGATCAGGCGGCCGGGTGATCGGCGGGTTCGTCCGCGTCCGCCGCGGCGGTCTTCCCGCGGCCGGAGCGATAGCGTTTGACGACCTCCCAGACGATCGGGAGCACCGAGACGGCCACGATGAGCAGGAAGATCAGATCGACATTGTCGCGCACGATCGCGATCTGGCCGAGCAGATAACCCAGCATGGTGACCCCGGCGCCCCACAGCACGCCGCCGACGACGTTATAGGTGAGGAACACCGAGTACTTCATCCTGGCCGCCCCCGCGACCAGCGGTGCGTAGGTGCGCACGATCGGGACGAACCGGGCCAGCACGATGGTGATCGGTCCGTGCTTCTCGAAAAACGCGTGCGATTCGTCGAGATAGGACTTCTTGAGGATCTTCGCGTCGTCGCTCTTGAACAGCGCGGTCCCGCCCTTGGCGCCGATCAGGTAGCCCACCTGATCGCCGGCGATCGCCGCGATCGGGATCAGCACGAGGAGTAGCCAGATCGGCGCGAAGGGTTCGATCTCCGCCGATTTGGAGGCCGCGATGAGTCCTGCGGTGAACAGCAGTGAATCACCGGGCAGCAGCGGGAACAGCAGGCCCGACTCGATGAACACCACGACGAGCAGGCCGAGTAGTACCCAGGTGCCGAACGAGTTGAGCAGATTCACCGGGTCCAGAAAACCCGGCATCAGGGCAAGTTCGGTGGTGGCCGCTGCGACGGCTGAGTAACTCACCCCGCCGAAGATACCGCAGCGCAGCGTGTCGGCTTAATCCGGATTGCCCGAATAGTGAATATATAGCGGTCGGGTAGCCGCTCAGCGGCCTGCGGCGGTGCGCTGCCGCAGGGCGGCCTCGATCGAGGCGACGCGCTCCGCGGGGATTCCCCAGGGCTGTGCCAGTCCCAGCCGGGAATCCAGATCCCAGAGCACACACTCCTCGCCCGGGCGCGCCACCAGCGACCACGCCACCACGGTACGGCCGAGTTGGCTCGCCGTGTCGTCGCCCTGCCCGCCGCCCGACGCGCTGCCGTCGCCGTCCGGGTAGTGGTGCAGGAACTGTCCGTAGGCGCGCTCGCAGAACCGCGCGTACCGTCTCGTGCACAGGATGAGCCCGTGCCATGCCTCGTCGACCGCGTGCGACGGCATCCCGATCACCTGACCGTCCGCCATGGCCGCGCCGCAACAGCGCAACCACTGCCGCAACCCCGTGGCCACGAGTGCGCGCGGCTCCCACGGACAGGTTTTGTAGACGGCTTCGGAGAGCTCGAGCTCATCGACCGCCCGCTCCACGGTGGCGGGATCGGTCCCGCGGTGGCGGCGGAACGGGGTGAACGCGAACACGTCGTCATTATCGCGGACCGCTCGCCGGACCGGTCTCCTGTATCGGCGGGCGGGTCTCGGCTCGGCGACGGATATCGGGGCGGCGGTCCGGTGGCCTCTCGGTCGAAAAATGTTCTGTGGCGGAGTGTTTTCCTCGGTACCGTCGAGCAATGGATCTGGCACTGTTCATCGTGTTGGCGTTCGGGGTGGGCTGCCTCGCGGTGGTCGTGGGCATTGTGGTGGTGATCGTCAAGACGAGTTCGCCGCGCGGCGGTAACCGAACGCGGCGGCGGGGTGGATACGGCTCCTCCAGTGGTATCTGGTCCGCCGACGGCTCGGGTGGCGACAGCGGTTCTTCCGGCAGCAGCTGCGGCGGTGGTAGCAGTTGTGGTGGTGGAAGTAGCTGCGGCGGAGGTGGCGGCTCGTCGTCGTAGCGACCGGCCGTGAGGGCTCTCCGACCGGGCCCGGCGGACCACTGCGGTCCCGCCGAAGGCGCAGCGGTCGTGAGACTTCGACCGGTTTGGCTGTAACCTGAAGTTGCGGGCAATCTTTCGGTCGGCGGGCCGAGTGAACCGATTGTGAGATCGCACAAGATTCGGCCTTCCGAATAGGACTCGCCTTCACTACTTTTCACAGGTGGGGAACCTGTCGGCGTGTTCCACCCATACCAATTCGGTATCGGTGGAACTGTGTAATTTCACACCGCACCAAGGGTTTTGGGTTTGTATCCCAAATTGTCCGGCGGTGCATCGATACGCCTGGAAATCCGTCATATCCGGCGAAACGGTCTCCGGTTGGCCGTAACCGACGCGGGCACCATAGACCGTTCTGGGGTGCAATATCCCCCTTGACATCGTTACTGTGCGTGCCGTGGTTACCGCATTGGTAGTGCTCGCAATCCTGATTCTCGTTGCCTCCGTAGTCCATCTCGCCAGCCGCCCCCCGGAGGACCTCCGTCCCCGGAGAGCGCGTGCGCGGGTCGGCTCGGAGAGCTACTCCGACTGACCCGCACCACTCGCGGGCGATAGCACGACCACGGCAATCGGACGCTTCGTCTTCCGCTGGTACTCGCTGTACCGGCCCTGATTCACGGCGTCCACCAACCCCCAGCGGCGCGCGTACTCCGGATCGTCGGGCAGAGTGACCCGGGCCCGAACCGGGAACGCGCGCCGCCCTACTCGAATCTCGCACTCCGGCCGCGCCCGCAGATTCGCCAGCCACCCCGGCGGCCGCGGCGACCCGCCGTTCGAGGCGGTAACCAGATAATCCGCCCCGTCCCTGGCATAGGTCAGCGCCGACGTCCGCTCCAGCCCCGTCTTCCGCCCCACGGTCCGCAGCAGCAGGGTGGGGTTCCCGAACAGCAGCCGATGCCCCACCAGCCCGCCGCTCTTCTCGTACAGCCACTGATGCGCCCGCAACACCCGCACGAACAGCTCGGCCACGCGCCCTCCTCCGCTTCGGCAACGACCCCAGCCTAGTCGGGATCCCCGAGTTTCCCCGGCCTCCCGGACCCGATCAACTGGCCCCTGTCACGCCAACCGGGTACCATCCGACACTTGCGACCTCAGGTCGCAGCCAGGGGCGGTAGCTCAGTCGGTTAGAGCCGTGGACTCATAATCCATTGGTCGTGGGTTCGAGCCCCACCCGCCCCACAAACAGGGTTCTACCAGCGGAAATGCATAACTCGACAGCCGAGTTTGTCTAGAGCAGCGCTCCGGCATCAAAGTATATCTGCGGGTAGAGCCGGCTAGGAGATGGATTCCACTGTCGCCCGCGCCGGACCGAACCGGGCGCGGGTCGTCGATATTCCTGCGGGCGCGTGCGTTGATTCCAGACAGCCCTCCGGCCCGGGGCAGGGCAGCCGCGCGTGATGGGTCGTGGCTTCATACGCCTGCGCGAGTCGCGTGACACACCTGGGCTGGGGCTACCTGAGCCGCTGACCAGCTTCCCCGGTGAGCAGCCTGCGCTGCTCGCCAAAGGATTCTCCCTGGCTTGCGACCACGGTCTCACAATTGCGGAACTGGCTCTGGAACTCGCGTGGACTCCAGCAGATATCCGCAGGATCCTCGGCGTGGACCAGCAGCAACGTCCAGTTCTTCGCCTGGTGCCCGACGTATTGCACGAGCCCGGCCTGGGCAAAGGTGAACAGCCCTCGACGGCATGACTTACCCTCGGCGCCTTGCCTATTGGGTCAAATTCACCTGACAATGCAGTGGTGGGGCCTCTTCTGCAACAGGTGGTAACGCTCGCCGGAGTGCTCGTAGGGGCGGGCGCGACCTTTGTGGCGACGACCTCTGTCGAGCGCGCGAAGTGGAGGCGTGCGATCGACACCCGTTGGGATGAGAAGCGTCTGGCTGCGTACGTTGAGTACGCCAACGCAGTCAAGACGATATTGGAGGTCGTATTTCGTCTCGCGGCTCAGCGAGGACTGCCCAACCTGACCACGCCGGCGGACGAGCCACTGGTAGCCAATGCTCTGGCGGATGCAGAGGCCCACCGGACCGTGAAGTGGGAGCAAGTGCTTCTTCTGGGTTCCCCGGACACGATCGTGGCTGCCCGCCGGTGGCATATGGCGGTGTACGACTTCAGTTTCCTTGCCATGGAGGAGAGCCCAGAGCAGGAAGAGTTCCTGAGGCAATTCCGGGTCTTGGGGACTCTTCGCGATGATTTCTATGCCTGTGCTCGTACTGACCTGGGGGTGCGCGGAGCCACCCGTCGCGGTGACGGCGACAACTGGCTCCCTCCGTACGTCAACTCGCGCGTTTCCAGTGCCGCCACGGAAAGTGGAGACGAGCCGATTGCTCCCCAGGGTGCGGGTTTCGTAGACCAATAGACTATGGGAAAATGATCTCTGATCAGCAGGTTCTTTGCCGGTTGGTACATCGCTGACAGCGATTGGACTCATAACTCGTTGGCCGTGGGTTCGAGCCCCACACCAGACCAGTTTCTGCATTCTCGAATATGAGCTCTTGTCGTTCGGTCATCGTTTTCACAGCTGGCGAGGCCAGGGAGTTCCCGCAGACCCGCCTCTGTTGCGGCCGCCGGGCTCGAGCGGCAGCGTCGTTGAGTTTCCCGATTAGGTCATACGGGTGGGTTTGCGGCCTGGATCAATGTTCGGGCGTCGTCGCCGTGTACGGCTTGTTCGGCCAGTAGCGCGAACGTTTTCTCGTGCAGCGCGATCTCCGACGGCCGGGTGATGGTGAGTTCGGCGCTCACGGTTTCGGTGATGACCTGTGCGCGGTCGTACATCACGAAGTTCGTCGCGGGTGCTCGGTACTCGGCTCGCAGCGGGATCACCCCCAACCGCAGGTTCGGCCGCATCGACTCGCTGAGCAGGTGCTCGCGCTGCGCGGCCATGACTGCGGCACTGCCGACGGTGCGGTGTAGTGACAACTCGCCGATCAGGATATGAAACCGCCGCCCGGCTCGTTCGAGGACGCGTCGGCGTGCCATTCGCATGGCTACAGCTTCTTCCAGGTCGTCGCGGCCACCGGTGATGGCGATGCAGGCGCGCAGGACGGCACGCGCGTAGTCCTCGGTTTGCAACAGGCCGGGCAGGGTATCGGGGGCGAACCAGCGGATCAGGCGCGTTTGCCCCTCCAGCTCGATCGACTGGCGTTGCCGGTGGGTGTGCCCGGCGGCGACGGTGCGCTGCCACTCCAGATACATCGAGCGTAGGTTGCGCAGGTTGGCAACCAGGTCGTCGAGAACGGCGAGGCTCTCGCAGGCATCGCACCAAGCGGCGAGGTCCGCTTCGGAGGGTGCTTGTTTTCCGCGCTCGATGCGGCTGACCTTGCTGGAGTGCCAGCCGCACCGTGCGGCGAGTTCGACGCCGGTGAGGTGAGCGGCTCGGCGCAATTCGCGAAGGCGTGCGCCGAGCGCGGACCGTGCGTCGGAGACAGCGTTCACTGTACGTGCGTGTACTCGCTGTCGGCGTACCGGGCGTGGTCGATGCCGTTCGGCCACAGGATCGCTCGCGCTCGCACACAACGGTCGACGATTCCTGGGTCGGTGGTGATCGACAGGCCCATGAATTCTCCCGTTTCGGCGAAGGTGGTGAACGCAACGGTATCGTCGTCGAACAACCAATAGTCGTCGCGGGGTACCTCGTCAGGGTCGGCGAGGTGGCGGGGGAGCCATCGCACCGATTCGCCTGTTTCGATGCGGATGTCCGTTCGGCTGAGCAGCCACCGTGTGTAGTCCGAGTGTGGAACGGTGACCACGCGTAGTCGTTCGAGCACGACACCGCGCCCAGCCGTTTCGACCATGAGGTCGTCCCAGGCGCTCCAGGATGCGGGTTGTTCCTCTGGCTCGTAGGCCTGTCCGGCCTCCCAACGCCGCAGTGCTTCGACCTCGTCGGCTACGCCGTAGGTGTCCTGCACCTCCAGATGGAAAGCGCGATGGCGGGCCGCGCGGAACAGCGGCTCGAATATCCCGTCGCCGACGACATGCCGCATCAGCGCACCACCACGGCCGTTTCGTGGTCGGCGAGGGTGAGCTGCGCCAGGACTTCCGGCGCGGTGACGGGTTCGCCGGACACCAGAAAAGCTCCGGGCTTATCGGTGGCTTCCACCGGCAGTTTCATCCCCGGTTCGAGCCAGTCGATCAGCGCGTGAGGGACCAGGACGGCGGTCGCGCGGTCGGTGATATCGCCTTGCACCACCAGATCGCCCGTGTCGGCGGCATACACCGCCGGGCAGGTGCCGTGATCCGAGCCGGAGCCGAGAAGTCGTAAGCGCACGGTGTTCATCCTTTGCGATCGAGACGATCTGTCAGCGCAATCCTCATGTATTTATCCGCACAAGCCAACCTTTCGCGCAAAGCCACGCAAAGTTGTAGTGAATGCTGACGCTGCGCCCATAGCGTCGGTCTCGGCCTCGCCGCCGGGTCGGTCCACCAGAGCTGAACTCGGGGGGCATGATTCACTCCCCGGCGGCGGGTGCACACCAAAGACGCACGGGGACAGGGGAACAGATGGGCGGCAGGGACAGGGCGCTCGGGTTGATCCGCAAGGATGTGTTCGGCCACGGCGTGGATATTCATCAGGTGGCCGACCGGTTCGGTTACCGGGTGGTGTGGACGATCTACCTCGACACCGGCCCGCTGGTTTCCTCGTTGATCCTGGCGGGCGCGGTGATGGAACACGAAGCCGAAGCCGTGGTGGTGCCGGGATTCGAGCACGCCGACGCGGTGCGTCATGTCGTGACCGATCTCGCCGCGTTGGTCACGCCCATCCAGGTTTACCCACGTGGGCACCGGTGGCCGGTGGTCGATATGGGCCGGGCGTGATCACACTCGGTTTCCTCGTTGCGGTAGGACTTCCGCTGGCGGTGCTGGTCTGGGCGCTGGTGTGGCCGGAATAGCGGGCACGATCTCTCTGCGCGGGCCGTGCCGTGCGATGCAACGCTCGGTACCGATGGATCCCGGATAGTTCCGGTCTTCGACGTTTCGTGGGTTATTCGAGGTCGACGGCTGCCCTTACGGTCCCGTCCTCGTCTACCGGTGTCGCTGTCGGAAGCAGTCGTCGTGCGGCCGTATTGTCGCCGGTGGTGACCGCGACAATACGACGAACACCCGCGGCCACGGCAGCGATGCGTAATCTTTCGGCGACCGCTCGCCCGACTCCGCGACCGCGGTGGGAGCGGCCGATCCAGACGCCTGCCTCGAACGAGTCGCCTTGATATTCCAGTCGCGCCGCACCGACGGCCCGGCCGTCGACGGTGATGACGTAGGTGAGTTCCACCGGCCCCTCGGCCCGGAGCGCGCGTCCACGGTGGAACTCCAGAAAGGCCTGCTTGCGCTGAGCGGTCCATCCCGGTTCCCCGGCCACCGGGGGCATGACCTCCGACGGATCGGCATCGGCCACGGCCGCCTCCAGCAGCGCTCCGAGGTTGTTCTCGGACAGCGGCTCCAGTTCGATCGACATCGGGTTCTCTCGCACACCGGGAGGCTGCCGGTCGGGCCCGTAGGTGTCAACGGAATTCCGGCCGGGCAGACCATGAATTCGATGGGGCTCGGAACCACCACACCGGCTCCGGTGGGTCAGTTCCTCGGCCGGCCGGAACACGAACAGCAGGGTTCCCAGCCGGCCGGAGCTGTCGGCGGCGAGCGTCTGGGCCGCACCCAGCAGGCAGGTGGTGTGCAGGTCGCTGGACAGATGACCCGACCGACAGGGTCGTCATGGAGCCGGTGCGCACGCGGAGCGGTCTGCGCGTCCGGCCATTCTTCCCTCCGGTGGCCTGCGTTGACCGGAGACCGATCGACTCGTGCCGAATCGAGGTGGCGGCTTCCGGGCCTGCGCCCGTCGCATGGCATAAGCTGTGGCCTCGGCGATACGAATTGCCTGTTTTCCTGCTTTGCGCTCGAATAGAGATACTCGCAATATTCGGTCTGATCTGTTGAATCGAAGCGTCACCGTTTCCGCTAATGGTCCGCTGACCAGCAGTGTCGCGCTGTGTCCGCGGCGATCGTGTCTTTCGGCTCGATAACTGCCCTGCATGAACCACACGCATGAAGGATCGGTATGAAGAGCGAAAAACGTGCCTGGGTCGCAGTGTTGACGGGAACCCTCATCGTCGCCGGTGGCGGGGCGGTCACCGCATCACCGGCATGGACGCAACCGGCGTCGTTGCAGTCGCAAGGCGCCGGGGGCGACATTCTCCGTGCCGAAGCGTCGCAGCTGACGGTGTCGGCCCCCGGGATACCCGGGACGGTCCCGGCGAGGTCGACACGTCTCACCTATGCCAGCAGCGATACCCATGACGCGCCTACCACGGTGGTGGGAACGTATCTGGAGCCGCTTGCGCCGTGGACCGGCCCGGGGGAACGCCCGCTGGTGGCGTACGCGGGCGGCACCCAGGGGCAGGGCGCCGAATGCGCGCCCTCGGCGATGTTGTCGCAGGTGGTCCGCTTTCAGCCGCCGGCCGACGTGCTCTTCGAATACGACGTCATCGCGATCTATCAACTGCTCGCTCGCGGGATGGGTGTGGTGATCACCGACTATCACGACCTCAACGCGCCGGGCATCCACAACTTCCTCAACCGTAAGGCACAGGGCTACGCGGTACTGGACTCCGCGCGTGCCGCGTTGCGCCTGCCCGATACCGGCCTCGGTCCGAACTCGCCGGTCCTGTTGTACGGCTACTCCCAGGGCGGGATGGCTTCCGCGGCGGCGGCCGAGCTGCAACCGAAGTATGCCCCCGACCTGAACGTGCGCGGCGCCTATGTGGGCGGCCCCCTGGTGAGCCCCCAGGACTACATCGCGCGCTTCGACGGCCGCCCCGGTGTCGCCACGGCCATCGCATGGATCGTCAACGGTATCGCCGCCGATTATCCCGACACCCGTCCGGTGCTCGACGCTGCACTGAACAACACCGGTAAGGCGATCATGAACGCGGCGATCGGCAGATGCGGCGGCCTCTCCAGCAGTTTCACGCAACCGCAGAACACGACACAGTGGACCACCAGCGGACTGCCGCTCGCGGCAGTGATCGATGGCTCCCCGGAACTGAAAAGGGCGTTCGACGAGCAGCGGCTCGGCGGGCTCGCCCCCTCGGTGCCGGTCCGTATCTACTCGGCCAGGCACGATGAGGGAGCGCCGTACGCGGCCGTGCACGGTTTGGCCGCGAGTTGGTGCGGTGCCGGCGCGACCGTTCAGCTGGACTCGGACGCCGGTCTGCCTCCTATCTCCGCCGGGTTGCTGGGCACCCACGATGTGGCGTTCTTCCCGTCACTGATGACCTCGCAGCAGTGGGTGACCGATCGCCTTGCCAATGTGCCGGCCCCCGTGAACTGCGCGGCCCTGCCGTAATCCGGCGGGGGCACGACCGCTTCCGGCACTCCGGTATCCGGTCGGGCAGGAGATCGGCCGCTGTCACGCATCCGCGGCGGAACGCATCCGCGTATCTCGCTACCATGTCCGGCCACGGTCGGTCCAGGGGCTGTACTCTGCCCTGGGCCGACCGGCCGGGGCGTCTCGAGATATGCGGCGTTTCAGCGTTACCCGTTTACAGCAGCCATACCTAATCAAGTGTGCCGTGTGAAAAGAGCGAGACGGATATGACACTCCTCAGACGCGGGAACGCGCGCGATCACAAACGCTATCTCTGGATTCTGAGCACCGTGGCTCCTGGTTGCGCGCTGCTACCGGCGCAACTGGTGTCCTGGACCGGACTCTCGCTGTTCTGGTGGATCGGCCCGATCCTCGTGTTCGTGGTGATTCCGGTACTGGACATCGCGGTGGGCTGCGATGGCATCAGTCCGCGCGACGAAGACTACGAGGCATTGTCCAACGACCGCTATTACCGCTGGTGCACATTTCTGTTCCTGCCTATGCAGTTCGCCGGTTTGGCCATCGCGGGGTACATGTGGTCCGGCTCCGAGCTGGCGCTCGTCGACAAACTGGGCCTGACCGTAACATTGGGTATCGTGTCCGGTATCGGCATCAATGCCGCGCACGAACTCGGCCATCGGGTCGAACATTCCGAACGCTGGCTGGCAAAAATCGCGCTCGCGCAATCCGGGTACGGTCATTTCTTCGTCGAGCACAACCGCGGCCATCATGTCCGCGTCGCCACACCCGAAGACCCGGCGAGCGCCCGCTTCGGCGAGTCGCTGTGGGCGTTCATACCGCGCAGCGCGGTGGGCGGCTTCCGCTCGGCACTCGCCCTGGAACGGGACCGTCTGTCCCGCAAGGGAAAGAAGTGGTTCGGCCGGGAGAATCAGCTACTACAGGCATGGTCGATGAGCGTCGTGGTGTTCGGTTCGATGATTCTCGTTTTCGGGCCCGTCGTGATCCCCTATCTGGCGCTGCAGGCCGTGATCGGCATCGGACTGCTCGAGACCGTGAACTACCTCGAGCACTACGGTCTGCTCCGGGCCCGCCGCGCCGACGGCCGTTACGAGCGGTGCGCACCATGCCACAGTTGGAACAGCGACCGTCTGGTCACCAATGTCTTCCTGCTCCACCTCCAACGCCACAGCGACCACCACGCGAACCCCGGCCGCCGCTACCAGACGCTGCGCAGTTTCGATGAAGCCCCGCAGCTGCCGTTCGGTTACGCAACCATGGTCCTGCTCGCCGCCGTCCCACCGCTGTGGCGCGCGGTCATGGATCCCCGGCTCCTGGCCCACTACGGCGGCGACACCACGCTCGTCAACCGGAAACCGCGAAGGTCCCGGAGTGAATCGCCCGGAAAGTCCGGAGACATCCTGGTGTGACAGCTCGGCGGCGCGCGCGTGGGGTGAGTTCGCCGAGGCCCGTTTTCGGCGTCGCCTCGCCGGGGTTCCGAGCCCGCGTCATCGTGTCGAACCGCGGGGTGGGCCCGGAGGCTGGGTCGCACCCACTAATGCTTTTCGGGGGTTGGTGAACAGGCGGCCGCGATGGCCGCGGTGTCCCAGTAGAACGGGTGTACTTCGGTGATCAGTCCGCCGAGCACGGTGACGGTTTGCAGGATGGGGAAATCGAGTTCGCGGCCGGTGACGCGGGCGCGGGCGCGCACATGGGTGTGGACCACGAGCGGACCGGAATCGGACAGGATCGTCTGCTCGGCCATGTCGAAGCGGTCCCAGGTGGCGCTCATGACGAGGAAGAATCGCTCCATACCGGCATGGCCACGCCAGACGCCGCCGTAAGGGAGACCGTCGGCCTGGTGGAGTTCGACGTCCGGGGCGAAGAACGGCGCGAGCGTGGTGAACGAGGCCTTGCCCGGTCCACCGGCGGCCAGGTACTCGGCTTCGGCTCGGTACATGCCTTCGAGGACGAGCCGGGCCGACGGTGCGGAAGTCGCGGTCATGGCACCACTATCGGATTCCGGCGAATGGACTGCTGGCGGCAATCGGACAGCGCGTTCGGCGGCGGTTCGGCTGCTGTGGTGCATCCGTGAGTCGTCGGCGAATCATGCGAGACCCCCGGACCCTTCCGTGCTGTGCCGGTGCGACCGTGTCCGGGACGCGGTACTCGGGTCACTCCGCGAAGCGGGCGATTGCCGCGAGGATGGTGGCGCGCAACGCGGGGCTGCCGGTGTGCCCGGAGTCGTCCACGATCCGCAGTTCGGCGTCGGGCCAGGCGCGGGAGAGTTCCCAGGCGGTGCGCAGCGGTGCGGACAGGTCGAGTCGGCCGTGGACGAGCACACCCGGGATGCCCGCGAGTCGATGGGCGTCACGCAGCAGGCTGCCGTCCTCCAGCCAGGCGGCGTGGGCGAAATAGTGGGCGCAGATCCGGACGAAGGCCAGCCGCGCCGCATCGGGTTTCGCGCTGTACTGACCCGGCGTGCCGAGATCTTCGTGCGCGATAACCGCGTCCTCCCATGCGCACCACCGCTGGGCCGCGGCCGCGCGGACGCCGGGATCCGGATCTTCCATCAACTGCCGGTATGCCTCGACCAGTTCGTCGTCCCGGATGCCGGCCGGGACGCCAGCGCGGAACCGCTCCCATTCGACCGGCAGCAGCAGCCGCAGGCCGTGGTAGAGCCAGTCGATCTCCTCCCGGCGGGTGGTCGTCACCCCGGCCAGCACCATGCCGGTAACCCGCTCCGGATGACGTTCGGCGTAGGCGAGGATCAGGGTCGAACCCCACGAGCCGCCGTAGAGCAGCCACCGGTCGATACCCAGATGTTCGCGCAGCGCCTCCATATCCGCGAGCAGATGATCGGTGGTGTTGTGCCGCATATCGACCACCGGATCCGCGGCGTGCGGCAGGCTTTCGCCACAACCACGCTGATCGAACAGTACGATCCGGAAGACCTCCGGGTCGAACAGGGTGCGCGCGCCGCGGCGGCCGCCGCTGCCGGGACCGCCATGGACCACCAGCGCGGGGCGGCCTTCCGGGTTGCCGCTGGTCTCCCAGTAGATCCGGTTGCCGTCGCCCACGTCGAGCAGGCCCGAATCGTAGGGTTCGATCGCAGGAAAGGGTTGCCGGAGTTCCGAAGCGGTCACGGTGAGCAACGGTAGTGGGCGGCAGACCGGTGACTACGCGGTGGACGGTGACGCAGGTCTGCCCGCGATTTCGGCTCGTGAACCGGAGGGGCGGTCGATTTCGAACACTATGACCCCGGCTACCCGGTTGCCCAGGCGCGCGATACGCGAGACCTCCGCTGTGGCGGCGCGGGGCGGGACCACGCGCGGCGCACGCAGGGTGAGCGGGCCACCGGGACAGCGCAACCGGGCGTGACCCGCGGCCACCGTGTTCTTCGCCCACTGGGTCTCGCCGTGGAGGAGAACGACCGCGATTGTCCCGCCCCTGCGGAAGATACAGATGGGAGTTTCGTATCGGGGCGGCGGGGATCGCTGAGCAGGTGGCGGGCGGTCGGAGGCCGCCTGGACCAGCCGGCGGTCGTCGAGCCGGCGGACCGGCTGGCCGCGGAGGAACTCGCGGGTACGGTCGAGATCCCCGGCCTCGGCCAGTGGTTCGGTGAGCCGCCAGTGCAGGGCGGCTGCGGGCTGTTCATAGGGCAGGGGGGCGTTCGGCGGCGACCGCTCGCACGGCGGCCGCAGTGTCGTGGCCGGTCGCCTCGGCATGGGAGAGCCGCGCCGCGAGGTCGGGCCGTTTCCAGGTGTATTCGAGCGTCTGTAGGACGTTTCAAGAGCCGGGAATCCAGACGAAAAGTAGAGTCACTCAGGGCGGCCAGAGCATCGACGGCGCAGTGGTGCCTGGTCCGGAATCCGCGGGCGTAGGTCTGCTGTCAGCGAAACGGGAGGGCTTGACCAACACCGAGCTGGCAGGGTGGGGGCCATGGAGAAGGACTTGCGAGAAGCCGAACGGCGACTTCAGGCCGCGCAGCTGGCTGGGGATGTCCAGGTGCTGGATGAGTTACTCGATGATCGGTTGATCTTCACGCTCGGCGCCGACACGGTCACCAAGGCCGATGATCTCGAGCTGCACCGCACCAAAGCTCAGATCGTGAACAAGCTGGAGGAAGAACAGCTGACTGTACTGGTGGAAGGGACAACCGGGGTCACGTGGTTCCTCGGCCTCGTCGAGGGAAGCGTTCACGGGTCACCATTCGCGGCCAGGATGCGTTATACCCGCACCTGGGCGCACGACGACTCCCATGGCTGGCGGGTCGTTGCCGCTCACGCCTCGGCGGCCGAGTAATCCACCGTCGCTGTGGTGTTCCCCGCCTGATTCGACATTGTGGGAAAGACGCCGCCGCCGCGTCTTGGACGCCGCAATCACGCGCGGATGCCGGCCGGGATCAGACCGGGATGCCGCCGAGCGCGCCGAGGAAGCGCCAGGTCGCCAGTTCGTCCTCGGGGCCGCCGAGGTCGGTCTGGGTGACGAGCAACTCGGTCGCGCCCGCCTCCACGTAGCGGCGCAGTTGTGCTTCGACCTCGGCCGCGGGGCCGATAACGGCCAGTTCGGCCGCGGCGGCGACACCTTCGCGGTCCAGGACCGCGCGATAGGACGGGATGCCCTCGTAGAAGGCCATCTGTTCGGCGGCCCGGGCCCGGACCTGCTCGGGACGGTCGGTCACCACCACCGCGACCCCCGCGATCACCCGGGGCCGGGGCCGGCCCGCGGCCCGGGCGGCGACCTCGGCCCGCGGCACGATATCGCCGCCGAGGGTGCGTGGTCCGGCCAGGAACGGCACGATTCCGTCGGCGAGTTCACCCGCGGCGGCCACCGCCTGCGGACCCATGGCCGCCACGACGATATCGGGCCCGTCGCCGCCGGCCACCGCCGCCGGGAGCGGTGGCGCCGCGGAAACGGTGTGCCCGGTGAAATCGACCGTCCCCGTGGTGAGTACCGAGCGCAGGACGGTGAGGTACTCGCGCAGCCGGCGGATCGGCCGCTCGATGCGGATCCCGAACGCGGGTTCTTCCAGATCCCGCGCGCCGAGGCCGAGACCGAGGGTGAACCGGCGATGGCTGGCGGCATGGGCGGTCTGCGCCTGGCTCGCGACCACGAGCGGATGGCGCGGGTTGATCGGGACCACCGAGGTGCCGACGTGCAGGCCCGGAACCGCGGAGCCGACCACGGCCGCCAGCGACAGCGAATCGAAATCGAAACGCTGCCCGAACCAGGCGCGATCGATGCCGCTCCGCTGGAGGAGGCGGGCCCGTTCGATCACATCGTCGACGGCATTGGTGGCGGCGGGGCGGGGAGCGAGGGCGATTCCGATCGGTGCGCTGAGTGCCATGTCGGCGCCAACACCCCGGCCGGTGGAACGTATTCCGTTTCACTCACACCGAACGGGAACGGCGACAAGGATCGGGGGTACCGGTACGGTGACCGCCGCTGATTTTCACTGCGGGGCGGTGGCAGCGGCCGTACCGGCCTTCCTGCCACCCTTCAACCACAGTGCCGCACCGGGCTTGCGCGCCTCGCGCCGGATCTGCCAGAGGGTGCCCTTGCAGATGGCTTCCTTCACCGTCGCGGCCACCCGGCCTGCCAGGAAAGCCTCTACCGGTGTGTCGTCGCGGCGGGCCACCTGGATGACCGCCCCGCGGCGGCCCAGACTGATAGCCGATCCGACGAACGCCTGATCGATGGGTGCGGCGATATCGCCGGCGAGCCGGCTCAGTACGGTATCGGCGGCCTGGGCGCCCAGCGGGATCGCGGCCTGGCAGCTCATCCGCAGCGGCTGCCCGGAGGGGGCCGCCGCGTCCCCGGCGGCGATCACCCGGTCGTCGTCGACGCTGGTGAGGGTTTCGTCGGTGCGCAGCCGGCCCAGCTCGTCGGTGGTCAGGCCGCTGGCGCGGGCCAGGTCCGGCACCCCGAAACCCGCGGTCCAGACGGTCACCGCGCTGGGCAACACCGTGCCGTCGCCGAGGACGACGGCCTCGCGGCGGACCTCGCCGACGACCGCGGTATCCAGGACCTCCACACCCAGCCGGCGCAGCCGGGCGGCCACCGCACGGCGGCCCGGCGCGCTGAGCGCGGGTCCCAGTACACCGCCGCAGATCAACCGCACCGTCCGGCCCTGCTCGGCGAGTTCGGCGGCGGTCTCCAGCCCGGTCAGGCCGGCGCCGACGACCGTGACCGGGGCATTCGCGGCCGTCCCGGCGAGCGCCGCGCGCAGCCGCTGCGCCTGCTCGAGTTCGGCGACAGAGCAGGCGAATTCGGCCGCGCCGGGCACCGCCGAGCCGGGCGCCGCGGTGCTGCCGACGGCGTAGACGAGGTAGTCGTAGGCCAGTTCCGCACCGGCGGTCGTGTGGATCGTCCGGGTGCCGGTGTCGATCCGGGTCGCGGTGTCGACGAGCAGATGGATCCCGGTCCCGAGCAGGGAGTCGTAGCCGGCTGTCGCCGTACCCGTACCGGCGGCGAGCTGATGTAACCGGATACGTTCGACGAAATCCGGACGTGGATTCACCAGGGTGATCTCGAGGTCCGGCCGTCGGCGCAAGCGGTTGGCGGCCAGGGTTCCGGCGTATCCGCCGCCGATCACGACCACATGGGTGCGCTGCTGAGACATGGTGGCTCCGTTCTCTGGGGTCCTACCACTGGAGACGAGACCGGGCCGGGGTGCGTGACGCGGTGTGAGCACCGTCTCGGCCGGTGTCCGGACACCCCGTGCCCGCGGGTTCCGGGGTGAGGTTTCGACGGTGTTCCGTATGTCGGTGCCGGTTGCTACTTTTCGCGTCGAAGCGCAACGACGACGAGCGGGACCAGTATGACCACGGCAACCACGACCTATCTCGAACTGTCGGAGGAAGGAGGATCGGCGCATAAGTTCTACGAGGTCGCGGTGGACGGCACCCAGGTGACGATCCGGTACGGCCGGATCGGTGACCAGGGGCAGAGCAAGGTCAGCTCCTTCGCCGACGCGCAGAAGGCGCAGGCGGCGGCACAGAAGAAGATCGGCGAGAAGGTCCGCAAGGGCTATGCCCCCGCGGTCCCGGGGGCGCGGGCGGCGCGGACGGTCACCCGGCGGGCGATCACCAGCGGGCGTTCCACCGCCCGGACCGCGCCGGTGCTGTGGACCTTCGATTCCGGTGCCGCGGCGTTCGGTATCTTCATCGACTCCGAGCGCTGCTGGGTGGGCAACGAGAACGGCGATGTCTTCACGCTCACCCCGGCAGGCGAGGTGACCGGGCGCTTCCGGCTGCCCGACTCGGTCAAATGTATTGTCGCCGACGACTTCTGGATCTACGCCGGCTGCGACGACGGCCGGGTCTACGATCTGTCGGGCAAGGTGCCGCGGGCGGCCTACGATATCGCCGCCGATGTCGACATCTACTGGCTCGATATCCACGACGGCATTCTCGGTGTCTCCGATGTGCAGGGCGGCCTCACCGTGATCGACCACGAGGAGGAATCCCTGTGGTCGCGGCGCAGCGACGGGGATTCGGGCTGGATGGTGCGCATCGACGCGGACGGGGTGTACCACGGGCATTCGGGCGGGGTCACGAAATACGACCTGGGCTCCGGCAACCACCAGTGGCATCGCGGCACCGGCGGCGCGGTGCTGTTCGGCTGGCAGGAGGCCGCGGCGGTGTACGCCGGTACCGCGCGTAACCAGGTGCGCATGCTGGACAAGGGCGGACGCGCCGACCGGACGTTCCAGTGCGACGCCGCGGTGTACTCGTGCGCGGCCTCCCCGGACGGTCGCTACGTTTTCGCCGGTGACAACTATTCGTCGGTGTACTGCTTCGACGCCGACGGCCGCCGGCTCTGGAAACTCGGCACCGGCTGCGGTTCGGCGTATTCGATGCAGTACCACGACGACCGGCTGTACCTCGTCACCACCGCCGGTACCCTGGCCTGCCTCGATGTGAGCGAGACCGCGGTCCGCGACGCCGAACAGGGTGTGCTGCCGCGGACCGTCTCGGTGAAGGCGCCGCCGCTGGCCGCCGTGGTGCCCAGCAACACCGTGGAGGTGGCCACCGATGCCGGGGGCGGCGTGGTCGTCGAATGTATCGATGTGGGTGGGCGTCTGCGGGTGCACATCGTCTCACCGGGCTACCGGCGGGAATGGAATGTGCAGTTCCCCCGGGATATCCGGCAGGCCGGCACCCGCTATGTGGTGGACGGGGTGGCCGAGTCGGCGCGCGGCGGGTTCTACCGGGTGCGCGGGGACATCCGCCGGCTGACCTGATCAGGCGCTGCGCGCACCGCTGTACGGCGGGAAATCCGCCGGTAGTTGCGCCCAGGCGATGCCGCCGCGGCACAGGTAGAAGATGGCGTCCAATACCAGTCCGACCCGCTGCCGGCCAGGATCGACAACGTGCGCCTGCACGATGACGCTGGCCGACCGACCGCCTATACCATCGACTACAACCCAGGCCCGAAGATCGCCGGCGTGTTCGTGCTCATGTTCTGCCTGGTGGTGGCGGTATTTCTGGTGCGGATGGTCATGCGTTACAAGAGAAGCCGACACCGCGCCCCATGCCGCCGTCACAGACCGCCGGATGCCCGAGCCTGCTGCCGCACGCGCAGCTTCATGACCAAACCGGGGATGCCAACCGCGAGCAGGGCCGGGATCGCGGCGACGATCCCGAACCAGAGGAAGATGGCGAGATAGCCGTAGGCGGCGTTGTCCACGTCCGCGTCCGCCTTCGCGAGAAGGATGAAGCTCGCCACGAGCGCAACCAGCACGAGGACCGCGATGACCGCCGCGATCCAGACGAGGATGTTTGCCCATCGCCGGTAGGCGACGCTCACCTCACGGGCCCGCGGTGGTCCGTACGCATCGGGCGCAGCGGGCAACTGGGCGGGGTGAGGGGCTGACTGCTGTTCCGGCATGGGTGCCACTCTCGCACCTCACCGCCGCAGCTTCCCGGTGGTGGCCAGTGAACTCACCGGTCACCAGTGGCGGCGAATCCGGAGGCCGCGTTATCGCACGCCCACAGGGGGGATCGCGGACGGGCCGCGAACTGCCGAGTAGTCGGTATCAGGTGGCGGCAGGTGCGGAGGAACCGTGGGCGGTACCCGGTCCGCTTCAACAGCTTCTTGACTCCGTACCGACCCAGTCCGGCGAGCACCCGCGGGTTGGTGAGGAACTCCGACAGCGATTCCTGGACATTGAATACGCGGCCGAAATGTTCGTCGATCGCCCTGTCCTGCCACACGGCCTCCGCGAAGAACTGAAAAGCCTTTCCACTGGGCAACCGACGCTCGGTAATCGAGCTTGCCGCCCCTGGTCGCGGCATTACGCCGCAATTCCCGCGAAATCGTCGAAGGGCTACGACCCAGCGCTGCAGCGATTTGCCGGACACCGCTGCCCCGGGCGCGCAGCAACGCGATCTCTTCCCGCTCGGCGAACGACAGGAACCTGCCCGACGGAGGGCTCCACGAATACGGCGACATCCCGCCAGCATCGCGGAACCATCGCGTCCCCGCGACCGGTGAGACATCCACCGCGACAGCACATTCCGTCGGCAGATCACCCCGGGCGATCTCGTCCCAGAATGCACGCTCGACCACACGCTGATGCCCGGGATGCCCCGGCGACCGCATCGGAGCTCGACCCGTAACCTCCCGAACCCAATCCGACGGCCTTCCCACAACACCCTCCTGACCTCGGATGTTGCTTCCACCGGTTGAACCTGCTAAATACACCAGCTACGACTTCGGGGAGAAGCTGAAACGGATGGGCGTGCGGCAATCAGTCGGCCGTACCGGCGTGCTGGGACAACAGCATGGCCGAATCACTATCTTCCGCTCTCGCTCCACGGTGTCCGGGATGTGGTTATCGGTGGGATGTGCTCAGCGGCGGGCAGCCATCCGTAATCGGTGTCGCCCTGTGGCAGCCGGGTGTACTTCACAGCGTCCATCAGCTTGTCGTAGATCAGCCCGATGAGGTCGCCGTTCCCGAAGTTTTCCCGGCCCACGGCCATGACACGCTCGAACGCAACGGGCAGCGCCCTTTCCGGATCGAATCGACCGAAGCTGTCGAAGCAGGACGCAGGCAGGTGACGGCGTTGCCAGGCATCGAGAGTGTAGGTCGAGTTCTTCGCTTCATGAAGCTCGGTCAGCATTTTCGTGACAGTGTCGCGCGCGGCCCCCTTTCCGGCGAAATCCACGGTTCGACCGAACTCGCGGATCATCGCGGAGTAAGCCGGGCGAGTTCCGGCACCCTGGTGGAGAACGCCCTCGTGTGCGGTTGTGGGGGCGGCTCGGTGAAGGAGCTCGAGCGCCCAGTCCAGGTTGAACACGATGGATTCGGTACCGAATCCGGCGCGGCCCTTGTCCTGGGACATGGTGGCTTCCACCGGGGCCCGGCTGTCGGCGAGCCGCGAGATCTCGACCCTGCCCGGGACAATATTGCGCAGGTCCGCGTGTCCAGGGTGGGTGTACACGTCGATCAGCGCTCGGGCTATCTCCCGCATGACCTCCGGATGCGCGTGTGAGTCCGAGTCGAAGCTGCGCACCTCGAATGTGCCGGTGTGGGTCAGACTGTGAACTCTGCGCTCGAGTTCCGCTGCGATGCCCTCCGGGGACAGCTCGGTCCATCGGTCGACCGGAGCACCGAGGAGCCGCCGGACCTCGCCGTCCGGTGGGTCCGGTTCGGGCAGCGCCGGGCGGGTGGTGTCGGCATCGCGGTCCGATCCGGTCGCCTCGGAATCGTAGAAGTGCTGGTAGGCGGATTGCAGGGTGTTTTCCGATACCAGGTTTTTGTCGAGCAGGTTCCGTAGCTGCTCGCGTGACGGTTCGGATATGCTTTTTTCCCAGACACCGATGGTTGTCGGGCTGACGCCGAGTAGTTCGGCGAATTCGGTTTGGGTAATGTCTCGGTCTTTGCGGATGTCGGCCAGCCAGGTGCCGAGGGTGGGGTAGACGGTGGGGTCGTGGATCTGGGGTATCAGTGGTGGGAGTCCGTCGCGGAATTCTGCCAGTTGGCTGTAGAAGTGCCGGTAGGCGGATCGCAGGTGGTTTTCCGGTATCAGGTTCTTGTTGTAAATTTTTCGTAGCTGGTCGAGTGAAGGTTTGCGGCTGCCCGTTTCCCACCTATCGATGGTTGTCGGGCTGACGCCGAGTAGTTCGGCGAATTCGGTTTGGGTAATGTCTCGGTCTTTGCGGATGTCGGCCAGCCAGGTGCCGAGGGCGGGGTAGACGGTGGGGTCGTGGATCTGGGGTATCAGTGGTGGGAGTCCCTCGGGGAATCTTTTCGTGTCGGTGTAGAAGTACTGGTAGGCGGATTGCAGGGCGTTTTCCGGTACCAGATTCTTGCTCAGCAGCATTCGTAGGTTCTCGAGTGCAGGTTTAGATCTTCCTGCTTCCCATTTATCGATGGATGACGGGTGGATTCCGAGGTGTTCGGCGAACTCGACTGGGTTCATGCTGTGCTGTCTGCGGATATCGGCAAGCCAGGTGCCGAGGGTGGGGTAGACGGTGGGGTCGTGGGTCTGGGGTGTCAGGGGTGGGAGTCCGTCGGGGAATCTTGCGGGGTCGCTGTAGAAGTGTTCGTAGGCGGATTGCAGGACGCTTTTCGATAGAGCATTCCTGTCGAGAAAATTCCGTAGCTGCTCGAGTGGCGGTTTGTATAAATCTGTTTCCCAATTATTGATGGATTTCAGGTCGACGCCGAGTAGTTCGGCGAATTCGGTTTGGGTAATGCTTCGGTCTTTGCGGATGTCGGCCAGCCAGGTGCCGAGGGTGGGGTAGACGGTGGGGTCGTGGGTCTGGGGTGTCAGGGGTGGGAGTCCGTCGGGGAATCTTGCGGGGTCGCTGTAGAAGTGTTCGTAGGCGGATTGCAGGGCGCTTTCCGGTACCAGATTCTTGCTCAGCAGCATTCGTAGGTTCTCGAGCGAAGGTTTAGAACTTCCTGCTTCCCATTTGTCGACGGATGACCGGTGTATTCCGAGGAGTTCGGCAAATCCCGTTTGGGACATGTTGTGGCGCTCGCGAAGAGCGCGAAGCCATTCGCCGAGCGTGGTGTCGTTGTCGTCGCCGCTGCTGTTCTCCGCGTTGTTGTTGTCGCCGTTGCCGGATCCGCCGGACTCATTACCACGGTTACCGCCACCGGGTTCGGCAGCGACATCGGCGCCGGCTTCGGGACCGGTTGCGCTGGTGGTAGGTCGATCATCGTGGGCAAGGATGGAAGCGTCACCGCCGGTGGAATTGCCGACTTCGGCAAGCGGCGGTGCGCCGGCACTGCGTCCGGTGACCGCGGATCGGCCGGTGGGTGCGGCAGCCGTAGACCAGGGAGGTGCAACGGCAGCACCGGCGGCGGATGTGGAGTACATCGGTTCCGGTGCCGGGGTGCTGGGCAGGGGGCTGCCGGTGTGGGGATGCCAGGGTGATGGGCCGTGCTTCGCCGGAAGGGGTGCGGGCCGGGCCATTTGCTCAGCGGTATAGGACCAAGGGGCATTCGGATGCTCGTCGGATCGGCGGTCGATCCCCACGGCGGACGGGGCGGCCGGGATACGGGCAGGCGGGCTGGGCACGTCGGCATCGTCTGTATGGCCGGTGGCGGCGCCGCTGGCTGTGGTGGCTGTGGTGGTGGAGTCCGCGCCTGCCGCGATCACCAGTCCGCCGGTGCTCGATATGGGAAGAGCCGAGGTGTCCGGGAAGGTGGTGGACGCATCTGAGGTACCCGAGGTATCGCCGATCGGCGTGGTCGTGGCCGTCGAAAGAACTGGGACCGGGTGTGTGAAGTCCGGGTCGAGCGGGTTCGCGGTAGGTGTCGAAGGGCTGAAGTCGCCCGGGTTCGCGGTGATTGCCACGGGGGAGACCGTGCTGGTGCCGGGATCATGGGTCGTGTCGGTGCCCGTTCGAGCGCCGGGCACGTCGTCCGGGCGGACTGTGGACGATGCGTCCGCCCCGATTGCCGGACCGATATCGGCGGGGGCTTTCGGTGTACCGGCGGTATCGATCGTCTCCCCGGTAGTGTCCGGGACGGCGGTAGGTGTGTAGGTGCCGTTCGGCGGCGGCAAAGTGGTAGCCGTGCGGGTAGGGGCCGGGGTCTCGGTGACCGTATGGGGCGCGGAGCCGATGGTACCGGCGTCGATCAGTCGACGAGTGACTGTGTCGAGGTCGCCGGGTCCCTGCCCCACCAGGGCGGGAAGTTCGGGTACCGGAGTTCGCGAACCGGTGGCGCCGCGGTGAGCGTGCACAGTGTGCGCTCCGCCGGAGATCAACCCTTCCAACACACCGTTCACCACATTCATCCACACTTCGTTGCCCGGTGGCGCCGTCCATTGCCCCGCATACGCGCTGGCCGCACCTGCCGCGCCTACCGCACCCCCCACACCACCCGCGACACCCGACACCCCGCCCGCGAACAGCACCGCACCCGCGGTCCCCGCCCGGGTACCCGACTCGTGCAACCGTGTCATCACCGCGTTCACCGGCCGCAGATAAAACACCCCTGCACTCGCCACACCACCGGCGACACCACCTGCTCCCGCGGTCACCACCGACTGCCAATCGATCTCTTCCCGCCGCCCCTGAACCTGCTGCCACACCTGCGCACCCCATGTGATCCCCCCACCGAGGCCCGCGCCCAGCACCCCCGCACCCATCAGCAGCGCCGGCCGTGACCCCGCGAAACGCTCCCCCGACAACGTCAACAACTCCACCAACCGCGTCAACGCCACCCGCCACCCCGCCCGCGCCGCCGCCCGATGCGCCGCTGCCGCCACCGGCGCACCCCCCGCCAGAAACATATCCGCCACCAACTCGGCCACCAACGCGAACGCCATGCACTTCCACGTCAACTGACCCAGATCGGTCCCCAACGCCCCGTCGGCGCACTGCGCAGCCAGACTTCCGCAGAACTCGGCCTGCCGGCGTTTCTCGGCCGCCGACCCCGCCGCCGACCGCTGTAACTCCGCACCGGCCGCACCACCGAACCGCCCCGGCACCGACGCCACCACCGCATCGAGCCGATCCGCCTCGGCCAGACACGCCTCCCTCGCTGCGGACCACGCCTCCCCGCCGGCCCACATCTGTTCCGCGTTCCCCCGCGGATACGGCCCCATCACCTGCTCACACAACGTCAGGGGAAACCCCTCGGGAAAAGCGACCACCTATCTCACCTCGGCACGACCGCTGACCGACGTCAACAGGACAACGTCCGTACACCCACCCCGGCTACCCGCCACCGGGATCCACCCTCTGCGCTGCCCTCGCGGGCGGTGTGGTTCCAGCGGATATATCCGGAGCTGCCCCTGTGAAACGGACTGGCGCGTTGTCGTTCTGCATCGGAGTTACCGTCGTGGCCGGGTCACGGGCTCATCGCGTGGCGCATTGCAGATCGGCGAGGAATTCGTCGAACTACCGGTTGCCGGCCGCAGTGGCACTGTCTGAGATATCGGACATGACATCACTCCCGAAACGCGGTGAAAAAGACGTTACCAGTCTACGGCGCGCGGGCTGGTTGTCACTTTTTCACCGTGCCATTCTTGGTGATGCACATATTATTTGTGCAATCCGCACAAGTTCTGCCGTCGATTATGTTCTTTCGGCATATCTCCGACCTGGAACCCTGACTGGGCACCCGCGGGCACGGCCGCGCCCGTCATCGCGCCCGGCCCGTATTCCCATGACCGATGGTCTCGGGTTGCCCGAAGATACGAGCGTGGTGATCGACCCGATCGTGCTGCTCACTGATCGCGGCCGTGGTGCCGATTTACCAGGCCCGGCCCTCCCCGTGTCGGGTCAGCGCATCGACGTCAGAGTGTGCTGCGGCGCAGCGTCACCCGATAGGTGTAGTGCTCGGGCAGAAAGTAACTGACCGACAGGTCGATGGTCCGGCCGGCGGCGTCCGAGTAGAGGCGGTCGACACGGAGCATGGGATGGCCTTGCTTGCAGCCGAGTCCGGCCGCGACTTCGATGACAGAGACTCAGGTCCAGGTGCGCGGCGGTGCACCGACACGTTCCACGCTGGTCAACGACGACTTGGCACCCACCACCGAGAAGACAGCGACCTGGCGCACCTGGGACCTGTTCTGTCTCTGGATGACCTCGGCCCACAGCATCGCCGGCTACGGCTTCGCGGTCGGCATGCTGGCTCTGGGATTGACCGGATGGCAGACGATACTCGCGCTGTTCGCGGGCGTGCTGGTGTTGTGGCTGGGCAGCAATTTGATCGGCGTCGCCGGCCAGCGGGTCGGGGTGCCGTTCCCGGTGTTCGCCCGCGCCGCTTTCGGGGTGTTCGGCGCGAACGTACCCGCACTGCTGCGCGCGGCCGTCGCGATCTTCTGGTACGGCATCCAGACCTATCTGGCCTCCACCGCGTTGCTCGTGCTGGTGCTTCGATCGCGCCGGGACTCGAGGCCTGGACGACCACAGAGTTCCTGGGCCTGTCCACGCTGGGCTGGATCGCGCTCTTGGTGCTGTGGACGGTTCAGTTGCTGATCATCAGCTACGGCATGGAAATCGTGCGCAGGGCATCGGATTTCGCCGGCCCGGTGGTGTGGATCGGCATGATCGTGCTGGGCGTGTGGATCGTCGGCAAGAACGACGGCATTGTCATCGTGTCCGCCGTGCTGTTCGTGATCGCGACCGTCGGCATCAATGTCGTGCTGAACTTCGTGTCCCCGGCCTACGATATCTCCAATGCCGCACCGCAATACATCTCCTTCCGCACCGGTGGCATCCTCACCGCGATCCTGTCGGTCGCGGTGCTGCCCTGGCGACTCTGGGAAAGCCGGGAATTCATCGTGTATTTCCTCGGCGGCGTCGGCGCCCTGATGGGCCCGGTGTTCGGGATCCTGGTCGTCGACTACTACCTGATCCGGCGACAGCGCACCCTGGTCGCGGAACTGTATTCCGAGGCCCCCGAGGCCAGTTACTACTTCACCCGCGGGTTCAACATGAAAGCGTTGGTGGCGCTGGTGCTCTCGGGCACGGTCGGTGTCGCGGTCGCCCTGATTCCCGAGACGCAGGCGGTGACGGCTTTGTCGTGGCCCATCGGCGCCGGGCGCGGCGCGGTACTGATGTATGCACTGAGCACTCGGCTCGGACGATCCCGCACCACCGGCTAGTGATTCTCCGCCGCTGGGTCGTCGTGCGGACCTACGGTTGGATCGTCGAACACCGTCGCTGCGTCCGCGACTACGAAACCCGGCCCGATCACCACGAGGCCATGGTCTACATCGCCATGATCGCCACGCTTTCGAGACGACTCACCCGCAAGTGACCCGGAGTTCTCAGACGCGCTCTGAGGCTCAGAGGGCGATATTGTCGCGCCGGCCCCCGGTGGTCACCGGGGTGGGCTCCGCGTCTCGGCGCGCGCCGCCCCAGGGCAGCAGGGCGGCACTGACCGGCAGCGCCAGCGCCGCCACGCCGATCGCCGCGCGTACACCGATCGCGGTCGCGAGTACACCGCCGAGGGCGATGAACGCGGGCTGGACGCATCTGGCGCTGATCGACCAAGCAGTGCCGACGCGCACCATATGGTCGTCTGCGGTGTGGTTCGTGCGATAGGCGGCGAACACCGGGTTGAACACGCCGGCGCAGAAGAGCAGCAGCGTTTCGGCGACGAGGACGACGGCGAGCCCGAGCGGCCCGAGCCCGGCGAGCACGAGCAGTCCGGGCCAGCAGGTGCGCAGCGTGCCGGATCCGAGCAGCACAGTGTGTGCACCGAACCGGGCGACGAGCCGCGGGGCACACCACGACCCCAGCAGGCCGCCGAGCCCCGGCATTCCGAGGGCCAGCCCGTACTGCCACGGCGGGAAACCCAGTTCGCGCAGCATGAGCAGCGCCAGCAACGGTGAGATGAGCACCAGCGAACCGCCGAAGAGCATGGCGTTCCAGAACAGCCGGTGCAGGGTGGGGTGCGCGAAGAGGTAGGTCCAGCCCGCTCTGATCCCGGCCGCGGTGGGACGGTTGCCGTCCCGTTGTGCGGGCGGGCTTTCGGGTGTGCGGATCCGGCGGATACCGAGCGCCGACACCAGGTGCCCGAGCGAATCGACGATCAGGGTGGTCGTCGTCCCGAATACCGTGACGAGCAGTCCGCCGACCGGGCCGCCCAGGGTGGTCGAGGTCCAGAAGGTGGTCTCCAGCCGGCTTCCGGCTCGAACTCGTTGCCCTTGGGGGACGAGGGTTTTGAGGTGCGCGTCGCGCGCTGCGTTGAAGACGACGGCGCACAGGGTCTGTACCGACGCGGTCACGCACAGGTGCGCGTAGGTGAGCACGCCGAACCGGGCGGCGATCGGCACCGAGATCAGCGCGGCGCACGCGGTGATACCCGCACCCGTCATGACGGGGCGCTTGCGCCGGAACTCGAGGAACGGGCCGAGTGGAAGCGCGATCGCGGCCGCGGCGACCCCGGCGCCCGCCGCCATCAGCGTGACCTGGAGGTCGGAGGCGCCGACCAGCAGGATCGCTGCCAGCGGAAGCGCGCCCGCGCCGATGGCACTGCCCAGCTGGCCGGCGGTGAACGCGCTCCAGAGCCGGTAGAAGTCGGGCGGGAGCCGCCCGGCGGTATCCGGCCGGGGACCGGCGGGTCCCTCGGGCCGGCGGGCAGCGGTTCGCATCGTCCGATGGTGCCGCATCGCGAACCGAGCGCGGCTCCAGGCCTCTGCCGACCTTCTCGCCACTGGTGGGAAGGCCGATATGCTGAGCGAAATTGCCCTTTGGTGGCGCTCGGCGAGCCGAGTCGCCGAAGGAGCCGTATGGCGAGTGAGACGGCCGTGGCCCCCACGGTAACCCAGTTGCGGCGCCCGGACCTTTCCGTCCGTGCCGCCCGGTTGACGGCTGCGTCGAGGCGAATCGGACTCCGCACCCCTGAAATGCGGCGTGCGCGAGTAGTTGTGCCCGCGGCAGCGTACGGTCTCCGGAACGCCCCGGGCGCCGGTGCCGACCGCGGCGGCGAGCCGAGGTCGGCCGACGCACCTATCGCCGGAAAAGTGCAGGTCCCGGCTGTTTTGGCGGCTCAGGTCGTGGTGTGCGGCGATGTGTTGCAGGCGTCTGAGCTGCAAATCCGCGCGTACTCTGACACACTCGTCTTCGACCGTGTTGATCGGTCGGTTTTCAGATGTGTGCGATGTGGAGAGTTCGAGCGTGAGGTCGAGGTGGCGGATCCGGTCATCCGGTCGGGGCCGGTGGTGGTGACGGCGGCCCGGGCGTCGGGGGCGTGGCGGTCCGGGGCGGCCGCGGGTGCCGGCGCGGTGCGCGCGGGCTTCTCGGCGATACGAGGCGATGTCACCGCCGGAAATTCTCTTACGTTGCGTGCCAGTGTCATTCGGACGAAGGGCCGGTTACCGATAGCGGGCCGGTTGCGGGAAATCGATCGCGGTGGCATTGTGATTGCGCGGCCGGTGGATCCGGTCGGTGAACTCACGGATTCCGCGGTGCCGGGGAATCCGATCGAGAAGCGGTTTCGTTCTTGGGACGGGAAAATGGTTCTGGTGGCCACGGATTGTGTGCGTGAATTCGATGATGTCGCCCACGGGTCGTTTACCCGAGTGAAACGAACTGTCAATGTAATTCGTAAAGATGTTATCGATGCTTCACCATGGGTGCGGCAGGCCCCGCCGGCCGTGCGCAGCGCCCGAAGACATCGAATACCTTCGGCCCCGCGCGGCTGAGGCGCTCGCCGACCTGGGGCGAGAAGAGAAGAAACATTCTGCGCAACCGTCTGGGCGGTGAAGCCGGCAACGGTTGATCCACAACAATGACGGCCCTTTGCTCCGTGTACTGGTTTACCGGGTAAAGCCGGTCGATCGAAACAACGTGAGCATTCTCCTGGAAACCGGAAAAACCCGGACCGGGCTTTCTGGCAACCCCTTCTCGAATTTGCGGATGTGATACATGGACAAAGGCACCGGTGACTCTTCCGACCGGACGTTGGAGTACCTGAAAAAGGTCACTGTCGAGCTGATGACGACTCGTGACGATCTGGCGAAACTGCGGGAGAAACTCGACGAGCCGATCGCGATCGTCGGGATGGGTTGCCGGTACCCGGGTGGCGTCGAATCCCCCGACGACCTGTGGGATCTGGTGGCCACCGGCACCGACGCGGTGGCCGGATTCCCCACCGACCGCGGCTGGGACCTCGCGGGGTTGTTCGATCCGGACCCGGACCGGTTCGGGAAGGTCTACACCCGCGAGGGTGGTTTTCTCCGGAGCGCGGGGGATTTCGACGCCGGTTTCTTCGGTATCAGCCCCCGGGAAGCGGTGGCCATGGACCCGCAGCAGCGGTTACTGCTCGAGGTCTCGTGGGAGGCGCTCGAGCACGCGGGCATCGACCCGGTGTCGCTGCGCGGCAGCGCGACCGGGGTGATCACGGGTGTGGCCTATCAGGATTACGGGACCATCGCCAAGGCGTCGGGGCCGGTGGCCGAAGGGTATGTGTCCATCGGCTCGGCGGCCAGTGTGGCCTCCGGGCGGGTGTCGTACTCGCTGGGACTGGAAGGTCCGGCGGTGACCGTGGATACCGCCTGTTCGTCGTCGCTGGTGGCGATCCATCTCGCCTGCCAGGCGCTGCGCCGCGGCGAGGCGTCCCTGGTGCTGGCCGGCGGGGTGACCGTCATGGCGACCCCCACGCTGTACCTGGACTTCGCCCGGCAGCGCGGCTTGGCCGCCGACGGCCGGTGCAAATCGTTCTCGGCCGCCGCCGACGGTGTGGCCTGGGCCGACGGCGTGGGCGTGGTGGTGCTGGAGCGGCTGTCGGACGCCCGCCGCGCCGGGCACACCGTACTGGGTATCGTGCGCGGTTCGGCGGTGAACCAGGACGGCGCCAGCAATGGACTGACCGCGCCCAACGGTCTGTCACAGGAACGGGTGCTCGCGGCGGCGCTGGCCGACGCGGGCCTGCGCCCGGTGGATGTGGACGCGGTGGAGGCCCACGGGACGGGGACCGCGCTCGGCGACCCGATCGAGGCCCAGGCGCTGCTCGCGGCCTACGGCCGGGGGCGTGACGACCGGCCGCTGCGGATCGGCTCGCTCAAATCGAATATCGGGCATTCGCAGGCGGCGTCGGGGGTCGGCGGCGTGATCAAGATGGTGCAGGCGCTGCGGCACCAGGTGCTGCCGAAATCGCTGCACGCGGACGAGTTGTCCCCGCACGTGGACTGGACCTCCGGGGCGGTGCGGGTGCTGACCGAGGCCGAACAGTGGCCGGCCGGTTCCGGGCGGGTGCGCCGGGCCGGGGTGTCCTCGTTCGGTATCAGCGGCACGAACGCGCACGTCATCATCGAAGAGGCCCCGGTGGAACCGGCCGGCGACACGACCACCCCCGGTGCCCCGACGCCGCCCGCGGAAACCACCGCCATCCCGCTGCTGCTCTCCGCGAAGACCGACGATGCGCTCCGGGCGCAGGCGGATCGACTGCGGCACTGGCTGCTCGACCGGCCCACCGCCGACCTGTGGAGCGTCGCCGCCACCCTGCTCGGCCACCGGACCCGGTGGGATCGCCGCGGGGCGGTGGTCGGCGCCGATCGGGAGCAACTGCTGGCGGGGCTGACCGAGCTGGCCGCGGGTCGCGGCGCGGCAGGCGAATCCGGACCGAAACCCGGCCGGACCGCGTTCCTGTTCACCGGGCAGGGCGCCCAGCGGGCCGGGATGGGCCGGGAGCTCTACGGCGCCTTCCCGGTGTTCGCGGCGGCGCTGGACGAGCTGTGCGACCGGTTCGACCCGCTGCTGGGGCGCTCGCTACAGGCGCTGATGTTCGATCCGGCGGCGACGGAACTGCTGAACCGGACGGAGTTCACCCAGCCCGCGCTGTTCGCCTACGAGGTCGCGCTGTTCCGGCTCGTCGAGTCGTTCGGCCTCACACCGGATCTGGTGGCGGGACATTCGATCGGCGAACTCGCCGCCGCCCATGTGGCGGGTGTGTGGTCGGTGCGCGACGCCTGTGCGCTGGTGGCGGCCCGCGGCCGACTGATGGGTGCGCTCCCGTCCGGTGGCGCGATGCTCGCGGCGGGGATCACCGCGGCGGACGCGGTGGAACTGCTGGCGGATCACCCGGCGACCCTTTCACTGGCCGCGGTCAACGGTCCGCGCTCGGTGGTGTTCTCCGGTACCGCGGACGCGGTCGACGCGGTGGAGAAGCGGTTGGCCGAAGCGGGGATACGCAACTCCCGGCTGCGGGTGAGTCACGCCTTCCACTCGGTGCTGATGGAACCGATGCTGGCGGAGTTCAGGTCGGTTGCCGAGAGCCTGACCTACCACGCGCCGTCGATCCCGATCGTCTCCACCGGCTCGGCGACCGGGGCGGACCCGGCCGAACCGGGCTACTGGGTCGAGCAGGTCCGGGGCTGTGTACGGTTCGCGGCGGCCGTGGACGCACTGGTCGAATCGGGCGCGCGGCGCTTCCTGGAACTGGGCCCCGACGCGGTACTCACCGCGATGACCCGCGAATGTCTCGCCGACCACCCGGAGATCGAGGCCGGGTCGCTCGTCGTGGCCGCGGCCCGGCGGACGGCCGGCGAGGTCGTCCAGTTCACCCGGATGCTCACCCAAGCGCACAACGCCGGGATCGAGGTGTCCTGGCACCCGCTGTTCGCCGGTCGCGCCACCCACCGGGCCGAGCTGCCCACCTACGCTTTCCAGCGTCAGCGGTACTGGCTGGAACCGGGGACCGGTACGCCGGGACAGCCCGTGGGACATCTGCTCGGCGCCGCCCATGCCCTCGCCGGCCGGGACGAGTGGCTGTTCACCGGACAGATCTCCACCCGCACCCACCCGTGGCTCGCCGACCACGCGGTTTTCGGAACGGTACTGGTGCCCGGCACCGGTTTCGTCGAACTGGCCCTGTACGCCGGAAACCGGCTCGCCGCGGAGACGGTCCGGGAGCTGGTCCTGGAGGCGCCGCTGTTACTCGACGACCAGGCCGCCGTGGACATCCAGGTCGTGGTGGAGGCCGCCGCGAGCGACGGCGGGCGCCGGTTCACGGTGCATTCCCGCGCCGCCGGCGAATCCACCGGCGATACCGCGTGGACGACCCATGCGGTTGGGGTGCTGGCGCCCGGCCCGACCGGGGTCGTCGCGCCGGCGTTCGACGCGCGGGTGTGGCCGCCGGTGGGCGCCGAACCACTGGACCCGGTGCGGCTGTACGAGCGCCTGTCCGATATGGGATTCGGTTACGGTCCGGCCTTCCAGGATGTCCGGGAGGCGTGGACCTCCGGTGACGAGGTGTACGCGGAGCTGCGACTGCCGGAAGGGCTCGACGGACAGCCGTTCCGCATCCACCCGGCACTGCTGGACGCCACCTTCCATCCCGCCCTGGACCGGCTCGCCGATACCGACGCGGGGAAGGTGCCGCTGCCCTTCTCCTACGCGGGGGTGCGGTTGTCCCGGCCCGCGGCCGGCGCGGTGCGCGTGCGGGTCGGGCTGGTCGATACCGACTCGGTCCGCGTCGACGCCGTCGATATCGCGGGGAACCCGGTGATCACGATCGAATCGGTGCTCGCACGGCCGGTCGACACCCGGATGCTGCACCGGTCCCGGACCGGTACCGATCCCCTCTACACCCTCACCTGGACCCCGGCCCCCGCACCGACCGGGGGATCGCGCGGCCGGCTCGCGGCGGTGGGCGCGGTGCCCGTCACCGGTGACGCCGAGGAGTACCCGGATCTGGGCGCGCTGCTCGCGGCGCCCGACGCTCCCGGGATCGTGGTCTGGCGCACCGACGAGGCCGGCGGGTCCGGGGACACCGCCGCGGCGGCCCGGTCCCGGGTCGGCGCCGCCCTGGCGGCGGTGCGCTCCTGGCTGGCCGACGAGCGGACCCGTGAACGCACGCTGGTCGCGGTGACCAGCGATGCCGCCGATATACCGGGACAGTTCTGCGATCCGGCGGCGGCGGCCGTCTCGGGTCTGCTGGCGTGCGCGCAAGCGGAGTATCCGGGACGTATCGTCCAGCTCGACCACGCCGGGACGAGCCCGCTGACCTCCCGCGCGGTACGCGATGCCCTCGCCCTCGGCGAACCCCGGATCGCCGTCCGGGAATCCGGTGCGCTGGTGCCCCGGCTGGTGCGGGCCGGTGCGCCGGACGCGCGGCCGGTGACCTTCGGTACCGGGACCGTGCTGATCACCGGCGGTACCGGAGGACTCGGCGCGCTGGTGGCGCGGCATCTGGTCGCGGCGCACGGGGTGCGGCAATTGCTGTTGGTCTCCCGGCGCGGACCGGCGGCCGCGGAGGCCGGCGAACTGGTCGATGAACTGACTGCGGCGGGCGCCCGGGTGCGGGTCGCCGCCTGCGATGTCGCCGACCGTGCGGCGCTGGCCGCCCTGCTGGACTCGGTCGGCCCCGACTATCCGGTGACCGCGGTGGTGCACAGCGCGGGCGTCATCGACGACGCCACGATCGACACGCTGACCCCGCATCAGCTGGACCGGGTGCTGCGGCCGAAGATCGATGCCGCGCTGAATCTGCACGAACTCACCCGTGACCACGATCTGGCGGCGTTCGTGATGTTCTCCTCGGCCGCGCCGCTGCTCGGCGGACAGGGGCAGGGCAACTACGCGGCCGCGAACCGTTTCCTGGACGCACTCGCCCAGCAGCGCCGCGAAGCCGGTTTGCCCGCGCACACACTGGCCTGGGGCCTGTGGACCATCGGGATGGCGGCCGGGCTGGGCGAGGCGGGAGCCGAGCACATGGTGCGCCAGATCCGCACCCGGCTCGGTCTGGTGCCCCTCGGCGCGGAGACGGGTCTTGCCCTGTTCGACCGGGCGCTCGCCGGTGCGCACCCGCTGACGCTCACCGCACTGCTCGATACCGAGGCGCTCACCGCGCTCTCGCGGTCGGGGGTGCTGCCGCCGGTCCTGCGCGATCTGGTGCGGGCCCCGGCCGCCGCGCCGGCGGCGGAGACCGGGTCGCTGGCGCAGCGGCTCGCGGCGGTACCCGAAGACGAGCACTACGAGCTGGTCCTGCACGAGATCCGGTCGCTGGCCGCGCTGGTGCTCGGGCACAGTTCGGCCGCGGAGGTGGACCCCGACGCGCTGTTCGCCGAACTGGGCTTCGATTCGCTGGGCGGGGTGGAGTTCCGCAACCGGCTCGCCGCGATCACCGGGCTGACGCTGCCGTCGACGCTGGTGTTCGAATATCCCACCGCCGCGGCGGTCGCCGAGATGCTGGGCGCGCGGCTGGCCGCCGCCGGGCCGGAACCGGCGGCGGCGCCCGCCGCGACCTCGGGCCCGCGGGGCAGCCTCACCGATCTGGTCGTGGCGGCCCATCGGCGCGGCGCCGTGGACGAGGTACTGCCGCTGCTGATCCAGAGTGCGGAACTGACCGTCGCGTTCGACCGCCCGGCCGAACCGGGGGATATCGGCAAGCCGATGCTGCTGGCCCGCGGCGGCGGACCGACGGTGATCTGCGTGCCGTCCTTCCTGATCGGCAACGGGCCGCACCAGTTCGGGAAACTGGCCCGGGAACTGGGCGCCGAATTCGGTGTGCACGCGCTGTGGCTGCCCGGGACCCGGCCGGGAGAGCCGCTGCCCGCGTCCTGGGACGGGCTGCTCGATCAGCTCGCCGAGGTCACCCTGGACACGGTCGGCGCCGGATCCTTCGTCCTGGCCGGGTACTCCATCGGCGGCGCCCTCGCGCACGGACTCGCGGGCCGGCTCGCCGAACGGGGACGGCCGGCGCTGGGTGTCGCGATGATCGACACCTACTCACCCGACGACGAAGCCGGTAATCGCGCGGTCTTCGCCAGCGCCCTCGGCCTGGCCCTCGACAGCGGTCACGAGCTGATCGCCGTGGACGATCGCTCGCTGGTGGTGATGGCCGGCTACGCGCGGGTCTACGGCAGCCGGCCCGCGCTGCCGATCTCCGCCCCGACACTGGTCCTGCGCGCCACCACCACCATGCCGGGACTCGGACTGCCCGAACCGGTTCCGCAGTGGCAGCACCGCGGCGAGACCGTCGAGATCCCGGCCGACCATCTCACCGTCATCGACGACGCGATACCGGTGGTGGCCGAGCGGATGCGGCAGTGGCTGGGCGCGCTCGGCGCGGCGGCCGGGGAGCCGCCTTCCTGAGCGGCGCCGACCGGTCCGCGCCTGGCTTCCGGACCGGTTACTTCCACCACCCCACAGTGCTTTTCAGCGAAATCGGCAAGATTGAGGAAACCCATGGTCGAGTCGGCGAATGAGATCGCCATTGTCGGTATGGCGTGCCGGATGCCCGGCGCCGCCGACCTGGACGCGTTCTGGCGGCTGCTGCGCGACGGGCGCGACGCCATCGGTGCGGCGCCCGCCGATCGCGCGGGCATCGGCGAAACAGCCGGTTTCCTCGATTCGGCCTCGGAATTCGACGCCGGATTCTTCGGGGTCTCGCCCAACGAGGCGCGCGCGATCGATCCGCAGCAGTTGCTCGGTCTGGAACTGAGCTGGGAGGCACTGGAAGACGCGGGATACCGGGATCGCGACGGTGGCCGGGTCGGTGTGTTCCTGGCCGGTTCCGGCACCGACTTCGCCGAGCTGGTGGCCGCGCAGGGGATCGCGGGGGTGGGGCGGTATTCGCTGCCGGGAGTCGGGCGCGGCGTCACCGCCAACCGGATCTCCAACCATTACGGGTTCACCGGCCCGAGCCTCGTGGTCGACAGCGGACAGTCCTCGTCCCTGGTCGCCGTGCACCTGGCCTGCGAGTCACTGCGCGGCGGCGAATCCGAGGTGGCGCTGGCGGGCGGAATCAATCTCATCCTGTCGCCGCTGAGCGGCGCCCGCTACGAACAGTTCGGCGCGCATTCACCATCGGGAAAATGCTTCACCTTCGACAGTCGCGCCGACGGCACCGTACGGGGTGAGGGCGGCGGCATGGTGGTGCTCAAACCACTGGCGCGGGCCGTCGCGGACGGCGACCGGGTCTACGCGGTGATCCGCGGCAGCGCGGTGAACAGTGGTAACGAACGGCGGGTGCTGAGCGCACCGAGCGCGGCCGCGCAGGTGGCGGTGCTGCGGGACGCGCTCGCGGCTGCGGCGGTGGAACCGGCGACCGTGGACTATGTCGAACTGCACGGCACCGGAACCCCGGCGGGTGACCCGGTGGAGGCCGCGGCGCTCGGCGAGACCTACGGGGCCGGTCGGACCGGCGGCGCCCGGCTGGCGGTCGGGTCGGTGAAAACCAATATCGGGCATCTGGACAGCGCCGCCGGAATCGCCGGGCTGATCAAGACCGCGCTGTGCCTGCGGTACCGCGAACTCGCGGCCAGTCTGAACTTCGCGTCCCCGAATCCGCGGATCCCGCTGGCGGAACTCGGGTTGCGCGTACCGACCGGCACCGAGCCGTGGCCGGCCGCGGCCGGTGGTGCCGCACCGCGGCGGGCCGGGGTGTCGTCGTTCGGGATGGGCGGCACCAACGCGCATCTGGTGCTGGAGGAGGCGCCGGCCGCGACGCCCGAAGTACCCGGTACCGCGGAATCGCCGGTGACCTGGGTGCTGTCCGGGCACAGTCCGGCGGCGCTGCGGGAACAGGCGGTACGGCTGCGGGAGCGGCTGGCCGGGCAACTCGATATCGAGGCCATCGATCTCGCGCAGTCGCTGTGGCGTACCCGGACTCCGCTGGAATGGCGGGCCGCCGTGGTGGGAGACGACACCGAGCGGATGAGCGCCGGGCTGACCGCACTGCTCGATCCGGTGCCCGAATCGGTGCCCGGCGGTCCCGAGGTGGTGACCGGCCGTGCCGCCGCCCGGCGCGCGGTATTCGTGTTTCCCGGGCAGGGCGGCCAGTGGCCTGCCATGGGCGCCGAACTGCTGGCCGCGAACGCGGTGTTCGCCGGATCGATCGCGGAATGCGAGGCGGCGCTCGCGCCCTACGTCGACTGGTCGCTGACCGAGGTATTGCGCGGAACCCCGGGCGCCGCGTCGCTGGAGCGGGTGGAGGTCGTACAGCCGGCCCTGTTCGCGATGCTGGTGTCGCTGGCGCGCATGTGGCAGGCCGCCGGAGTACAGCCGGCGGCGGTCGTCGGACATTCCCAGGGCGAGATCGCCGCGGCGGTCGTGGCGGGTGGTCTGTCCCTGGCCGACGGGGCCCGGGTGGTGGCGTTGCGTTCCAGGGCCGTCGCGGAGGTACTGGCGGGTTCGGGCGGTATGGCCTCGGTCGGGGTGGGCGCGCCGGAGGCGGCGCGGCGGGTGGCGGTATTCGGCGGCCGGCTGTCGGTGGCGGCGGTCAACGGACCGGGCCGGACCGTGGTCTCCGGTGCGGCGGACGCGCTCGGCGAATTCCTGGACGCCTGCGCCGCGGACGGTATCTGGGCCAAACGGATCCCGGTGGACTACGCGTCGCATTCGGCCGCGGTGGAACAGATCCGGGACCGGGTGCTCGCCGACCTGGCCCCGGTACGGCCGAGGTCCGGTTCGGTGCCGTTCTTCTCGACGGTGCGCGCCGAGTTCCTGGACACCGCGGGCCTGGACGCGCAGTACTGGTATCGGGGTCTGCGCGAGGAGGTGCGTTTCGCCGACGCGATCGAGGCGCTGCTGGCCGCGGAGCTGAATGCGTTCGTCGAGGTCGGCCCGCATCCGGTCCTGGTCTCCGCGATCGAATCGAGCGCGGACGCCGCGGGCCTGGCCGAGCGGGTCGCGGTACTGGGCACCCTGCGCCGCGACCACGGCGGACCCGACCGGTTCGCCGCCGCGCTGGCGCAGGCGCACTGCGCCGGGTTCGACGTGGCGCCGGTGCCGGACGCGCGGTCGTTCCGCCGGGTGGAACTGCCCGTGTACGCCTTCCAGCGGCGCCGGTGCTGGACCCCGGCGATCACCATCGCGCCGCAGCAGATCCCGGGCACGGCCGCGGAGAACTCCGTGGTGGAACCGGACGAGCCCGAAGCCGGTGTGACCCCGGTGCCGGACAACCCGCTCGCGTCCCGGTTGGCCGCCGCGCCCGAACGGGAACGCGAGGCATTGGTTCTGGCGGTCGTGGCGGAGCAGGCGGCCACGGTACTCGGCCACGACTCCGCCGGTGATATCCACTCCGACCGGCCCTTCACCGCATTCGGGTTCGATTCGCTGGGCGGGCAGCAGCTGCGCAACCGTCTGGTCGCGGTGACCGGGGTGGCCCTGCCCGCGACCCTGATCTTCGATCACCCGACTCCGCTCGCGGTGGCCCGGTTGCTGCGCGCCCGCCTGGAGGGCGCGGTCCCGGCCGTGCGCCGGGCCGTGTCCCGGCAGCGGTCCGAGGAGCCGATCGCCATCGTGGGGATCGGCTGCCGGTTCCCGGGCGGAGTGGCCTCGGCCGAGGACCTGTGGGAGCTTCTCGCCGCGGGTCGCGACGCGATCACCCCGTTCCCCACCGACCGCGGCTGGGAGCTGGACCGGTTGTTCGATCCGGACCCGGACCGGCCGGGCACCGTGTACACGCGTGAAGGCGGATTCCTCAGCGGCGCGGGCGATTTCGACGCGGGCTTCTTCGGGATCGGCCCCCGCGAGGCGGCCGCGATGGATCCGCAGCAGCGGCTGATACTGGAGGCCTCCTGGGAAGCCCTCGAGGACGCCGGTATCGATCCGGCCGGGCTGCGCGGTACCGATGCCGGTGTCTACGTGGGCGCCTCGTCGTCCGGATACCAGCGCGCGGTGACCGGCGAATACGAGGGTTTCCGGCTCACCGGCACCGCGCACAGCGTGATATCGGGCCGGGTCGCCTACGTGTTCGGGTTGGAGGGGCCCGCGGTCACGGTGGACACCGCGTGTTCGTCGTCGCTGGTCGCCTTGCATCTGGCCTGTCAGGCACTGCGCCGCGGGGAGACCTCGCTGGCGCTGGCGGGTGGGGTGAGCGTTTCGGCGAGCCCCGGCCTGTTCGTGGATTTCGCCCGCCAGCGCGGACTGGCGCCGGATGGGCGCTGTAAGGCGTTCGCGGCGGCGGCCGACGGTGTCGCCTGGTCCGAGGGTGTCGGTGTGCTGGTGCTCGAACGATTGTCGGAGGCCCGCCGGCGCGGTCACGAGGTGCTGGCCGTGGTCCGGGGTGCCGCGGTGAATCAGGATGGGGCGAGTAATGGTTTGACGGCGCCGAACGGTCCGTCGCAGGAGCGGGTGATCGCGGCGGCGTTGGCGGATGCGGGGTTGGTGCCCGCAGACGTCGACGCGGTGGAGGCGCACGGTACGGGGACGACGCTGGGTGATCCGATCGAGGCGCAGGCGCTGATCGCGGCCTACGGATCCGGTCGCGACGAGCCCTTGCGGATCGGTTCGCTGAAATCGAATATCGGTCACGCCGTCGCGGCGGCCGGTATCGGCGGGGTGATCAAGATGGTGGCGGCGCTGCGGCACGAGACGCTGCCGCGCACCCTGCACGTGGACGCGCCCAGCCCGCATGTGGACTGGTCCGCCGGATCGGTGCGGCTGCTGACCGACGCCGAACCCTGGCCGGCCGGGCAGCGGGTCCGCCGTGCCGGTGTCTCGTCGTTCGGGATCAGCGGCACCAATGCCCACGTGATCCTCGAGGAGGCGCCGGCCGCGCCGGCGCCCGATCGCGTGGAGCCCGTGGCCACCGCCGGCCCGCTCCCGTTGCTGATCTCGGCGAAATCGCCGGAGGCATTGCGGGCGCAGGCGGAGCGGTTGCGGCAGTGGCTGGGTGAGCGGCCCGGCGTCGAACCGGCCGCCGTGGCCCGCGCCCTGGTCGAGACCCGCGCCCGGTTCCCCTACCGCGCCGCGGTGCTCGGCGCCGAGCGGGAAGAACTGGTCTCACGGCTGGCCGAGCTCGCCGCCGGTTCCGGCCCGGCCGGGGTCGTGACGGGACAGGCCGTATCCGGCGGTACCGCGTTCCTCTTCACCGGCCAGGGGGCGCAACGCGCCGGTATGGGCGCGCGGCTCCACGAGGCCTTCCCGGTGTTCGCCACGGCACTGGACGAGGTCTGCGCGCAATTCGATCCGCTGCTCGGGCGCTCGCTGCGGGAGCTGATGTTCGCCGATCCCGGCGGCACGCTGAACCGGACCGAATTCACCCAGCCCGCCCTGTTCGCCTTCGAGGTCGCACTCTTCCGGCTGCTCGAATCGTTCGGGGTGACACCGGATGTGCTGATCGGGCATTCGATCGGCGAACTCGCCGCCGCCTATGTGGCCGGAGTCTGGTCGTTGCCGGACGCGTGTGCGCTGGTGGCGGCGCGCGGGCGACTCATGGGCGCGTTGCCGGCGGGCGGGGCGATGCTGGCGGTCGCGGTCGGCGAGGCGGCTGCCGTGCACGCGATCGCGGGTCGCGCCGGCCGCGTCTGGGTCGCCGCGGTCAACGATCCGTCTTCGACGGTGCTGTCCGGTGACGCCGAGGCGATCGCGGAGATCGAACGCGAGCTGGCCGATGCGGGGGTGCGGACGAACCGGTTGCGGGTGAGTCACGCGTTCCATTCGGCGCGGATGGATCCGATGCTGGCCGAGTTCCGTGCGGTGGCCGAAGGGGTGGCCTACCGGCAACCGCTGCTGCCGATCGTGTCCAACCTGACCGGTGAACCGGCGGGGGACGCGGTGACCGACCCCGAGTACTGGGTGCGCCAGGTGCGCGGCTGCGTCCGTTTCGCGCCCGGGGTGGCGACCGCTGTCGCGCAAGGGGTCCGCCGCTTCGTCGAAGTGGGTCCGGACGCGGTCCTGGCGGCCATGGTCCGCGGATGCCTGGCCGAGAGCGCGGCGGGCGGACCCGACGTCGCGGTGACCGCCGCGGTCCGCCGATCGGCCGACGAGGTGACCCAGCTGGTGACGGCGCTGGCCCGGCTCCACACCACGGGCGCGGAGGTGGACTGGCGTCCGCTGTTCGCCGGCGTGGCGCCGGGACGGGTCCCGCTGCCGACCTACGCGTTCGAACACCGCCGGTACTGGCTGGCCCCGGGTGGTGCCGGCGATGTGGTGGCCTCGGGGCTCGCCGAAGCCGGCCATCCGCTGCTGGGCGCGGCGGTCTGGCTGCCCGATACCGAGGGCGTGGTGCTGACCGGCCGCTTGTCGCTGCCGGCGCAGCCGTGGCTGGCCGACCATGTCATCGGCGGTGTCGTGCTGGTGCCGGGAACCGCGTTCGTGGAATGGGCGCTGCACCTCGGCGCGCTGACCGGTAGCCCGCGGCTGGCCGAACTGGTGGTCACCGCGCCGCTGATCCTGCCGGCGCGGGGCCCGGTGGAACTGCGGGTGCGCGCGGGTGAACCCGACGCCCGGGGCGCACGGGCGGTATCGGTGCATTCCCGGCCCCAGCGTGCCGGTTCCGCCGAGCCCGCCGAATGGGTCCGGCACGCGACGGGGATGCTGGTCGCGGAGTCCGCGGTGCCGTTCGAACCGGTGCCGTCCACGGAGAGCTGGCCGCCGGCCGGCGCCCGGCCGGTGGCGGTCGAGGACGGATACCTCGAACTCGCCGACCGCGGTTACGGTTACGGACCGCAGTTCCGTGGGCTGACCGCGTTGTGGCGGCGCGGCGACGAAATATTCGCCGACGTGGCACTGCCCGATCCGGCGGCGCACTCCGCGGCCCGCTACGGCGTGCATCCGGCGCTGCTGGACGCGGCCCTGCACGCGCTGCTCCTCGGTGGGGCGGTCGAACTCGCGGGCCCGGGCGAGATCCTGGTGCCCTACTCGTGGGACACCGTCGCGCTGCACAGTTCCGGTGCCGCCGCGGCGCGGGTCCGGCTGCGGACGGCCGATGCCGCGGCGGGCGAGCGCCGGATCACGCTGACCCTGCTGGACGCGCGGAACACACCGGTGGCCACGGCCGCCGCGGTGACGCTGCGGCCGGTCGCCGTGGCCTCGCTCGGCGCCGGCGCGACCGGTGCCGAGCTGTACGAGGTGAGCTGGGAACCGGTCGCCGCGGCCGCCGCACCGGCGTCGGTGGCGGTGCTCGCGGAGACGTCGGTGGCCGGAGTCGAGGAGAGTTGGGCGTCGGTGGCCGCGCTCGCCACGGCGGAAGCGATCCCGGACGCGCTGGTGTGGCGGGCCGCCGAACCGGTGGAGCCCGACCGGGCCGGGCAACCGGAGCGGGTGCGGGCCCGGGTGCACGCGACACTTGCCGTTCTGCGGGCCTGGCTCGCCGAGACCGCGGTCTCCGGCAGCCGGCTCGTCGTGGTCACCGGCGGCGGTGCGGGGCTGGCCGGTGAGGTCGCCGACCCCGCGGCCGCCGCGGTCCGGGGGCTGGTCCGTTCGGCGCAGGCGGAGAACCCGGATCGGTTCGTGCTGGTCGACACGGAGCCGGACGACCCGGTGGACCTCGGCCGGATTCGCGCGGTGCTGGGCAGCGGCGAGCCGGAAACCGCGCTGCGCGGTGGCGAGGTGCTGGTCCCGCGGCTCACCCGGAGCGGTGCGCCCGGAACGGGCGCGGAACCGGCCCCCTTCGCGGCGGCGACGGTGCTGATCACCGGCGGGACCGGCGGCCTGGGCGCGCTGTTCGCCCGCCACCTGGTGGCCGCGCACGGGGTGCGCCGGCTGGTGCTCACCTCCCGGCGCGGGCCGGCGGCCGAAGGAGCCGCCGAATTGGCGGCGGAACTGGAGCGGTCCGGCGCGCGGGTGCGGGTGGTGGCCTGCGATGTCACCGACCGCGCGGCGGTGCGGGAACTGGTCGACGGAATCGACCCCGGGCAGCCGCTGGCGATCGTCCACACGGCCGGAGTGCTGGCGGACGGAACCGTCGGCACGCTGACCGAGACGCAGGTGGACCGGGTGCTGGCGCCCAAGGTCGACGGCGCCCGGAATCTGGACGAAGCGACCCGGGACCGGAAGGTCTCGGCGTTCGTGCTCTTCTCATCGGTGGCCGGGGTGATCGGCTCGGCGGGCCAGGGCAACTATGCCGCGGCCAACGGTTACCTCGACGCGCTGGCACAGCGTCGCCGGTCGGCGGGACTGGCCGGGGTGTCGCTGGCCTGGGGGCCGTGGGACCAGGGCAGCGGGATGACCGGCGCGCTCGACCGGGTCGCGCTGGCGCGGTGGCGCCGGATGGGGCTGGAACAGCTCGGCGCGGCCGAGGGGGTCCGGTTGTTCGACCTGGCCGCCGGGCGCCCCGAAGCGGGGCTCGTACCGCTGGCCTTCGACCCGACTGTGCTGCGGCGACACTCCGAACCGGGTGCGCTGCCCACTGTGTTGCGCGGGTACGCGCGCCGGGTGACCCGAACCGGCGCGGCGACCGGCTCGCTGGGCGCCCGGCTGGCCGGGTTGCCGCCGGCGCGGCGGTCGGCGCCGGTCCTGGATGCGGTGCTCGCCCAGGCGGCCGCGGTGCTCGGGCACGCGTCGGCCGCCGAGATCGGGGCCGAACAGCGTTTCGACGAGATCGGATTCGATTCGCTGGGCGGGGTGGAGTTCCGCAACCGGCTGGCCGAGGCCACCGGTGTGCCGTTGCCGTCGACCCTGGTGTTCGATCATCCGACACCCGCCGCGGTGGCGCGCTTCGTCCTGTCCCGGATCGAGCCGACCGCATCCGATACCACCGCGACGCGGCGCGCCGAGCCGGCCCGGCCGGTGCCGGTGGACGAGCCGATCGCGATCGTGGGGATGGCGTGCCGATTCCCGGGCGGCGTGGGTTCGGCGGCGGATCTGTGGGATCTGGTGGCTGCCGGGGGCGACGCGACCGGTGATTTCCCGGCTGATCGCGGCTGGGATCTGGAGCGGCTCTTCGATCCGGACCCCGGAAAACCCGGAACCGTGTACACGCGGCGCGGCGGGTTCCTGTACGACGCCGGTGAATTCGACGCGGGCTTCTTCGGGATCGGTCCGCGCGAGGCCGCGGCGATGGATCCGCAGCAGCGACTGCTGCTCGAGGTGTCGTGGGAGGCACTGGAGCACGCGGGTCTGGACCCGGCCTCGCTGCGCGGCAGCGATACCGGTGTCTACACGGGCGTGATGTACCAGGACTACGAGACCGTCACCCGGCAGGCCGGACCCGAGGTCGAGGGCTATGTGGTCACCGGCGCGGTCGGCAGTGTGGTGTCCGGGCGGGTGGCCTATGCGCTGGGTCTGGAGGGACCCGCCATCACGGTGGACACCGCCTGTTCGTCGTCGCTGGTCGCGCTGCATCTGGCCTGCCGGGCGCTGCGGGCGGGGGAGAGTTCGCTGGCGCTGGTGGGCGGGGCGACCGTGATGGCGACACCGATGGTGTTCCAGGAGTTCTCGCGGCAGCGGGGGCTGGCCCGCGACGGGCGCTGCAAATCCTTCTCGGCGGCCGCGGACGGCGTGGCCTGGTCCGAAGGGGCGGCGGTCCTGGTGGTGGAGCGGCTCTCCGATGCCCGGCGGCTCGGCCACGAGGTCCTGGCGGTGGTCCGGGGCAGCGCGATCAACCAGGACGGTGCCAGCAACGGCCTGACCGCGCCGAACGGTCCTTCCCAGGAGCGGGTGATCGCGGCGGCGCTGGCGAATGCCGGGGTGCGCCCCGCCGATATCGACGTCGTGGAGGCACACGGCACCGGGACCGCGCTCGGCGATCCGATCGAAGCCCACGCGCTGCTGGCCGCCTACGGCCGCGACCGCGCGGGCGAGCCGTTGCGCCTGGGTGCCCTCAAATCGAATATCGGGCACACCCAGGCCGCGTCGGGCGTCGGCGGGGTGATCAAGATTGTGCAGGCGCTGCGGCACGAGACGCTGCCCCGGACCCTGCACGCGGACGAGCCGAGCCCCCATGTGGATTGGTCGGCCGGCGCGGTCCGGCTGCTGACCGAACCGCGGCCGTGGCCGGCGAACGGGCGGGTGCGCCGTGCCGGCGTCTCGTCGTTCGGGATCAGCGGAACCAATGCGCACGTGATTCTCGAGGAGGCCCCCGCTCCGGCCACGGTGGCCGAGCAGCCCACGGATGGGGTGCCCGAGATCGCGGCGGTGCCATGGGTGCTCTCGGCGAAATCGGAACCGGCACTGCGGGCCCAGGCCCGGCGACTCCTGACCTGGGTGGAGACTCACCCGGAGGCGGATATCCGGTCGGTGGCCCGGTCGCTGGCCGGCTCGCGGGCGCTGCTCGACCGGCGCGCGGTGGTGGTCGGGCGGGATCGCGACGAGTTGACGGCCGGGCTCGCGCAGGTGGCCGCCGGGGCCCCGGGCACGATCGAGGGCTCGTCCGTGCCGGGGCAGACGGCGTTCCTGTTCACCGGTCAGGGTGCGCAGCGGGTGGGTATGGGCCGGGAGCTGTTTGCGGTGTTCCCGGTGTTCGCGGCGGCGTTGGACGAGGTGTGTGCGGAGTTCGATTCGCTGTTGGGTCGGT
>NZ_BDCU01000031.1 GCF_001618425.1 Nocardia fusca NBRC 14340 | reverse complement strand
CCCGACCTTCTTCCGATATTCGGTCACTACCTGCGCATGACGGGAAACCTGAGCCTGCGGTACAACCGAACAGGCGTCATCGTCTATGACGATCTGCGCGCCGGATCGGTCAGCGAGGTGTACCACATCGGCGTCGAGAGCCACATCCCGCTACTTCGCCACCTGATGGTGGCCGCCCTGATGGGAGGGCACACCGATGTCGTCTCCGACCTCGGTTCGATCTCGGCACGGGCCCAGCGTGCGCTGCGCGCGCTCGACCAGTTACTGGCCGCCCTGTCGACCCACAACGGGCCGCACACACCCACCGCCGATACCACCGAGCAGGTCAGCGAGGCCTTCGACCGCGAACTGCTCTACCTGACCGCGGTATTCGATACGTTCGGCCGACTGTTCAGACGGCTGCACGACGGCCGGGCACCGAAGAGGAACGAGCCCAAGACCCTGTACTCCCCGGCCCTGATCACCAGCCACATCGTTGATAAATACGCCGCCGGCGAGATCGTGGACCGGATCGTCGAGCACCGGACCTATGCCTACATCACCTCGACACTGCGCAACTACATCCATGAGGCCGTACTGCCGACCGGGCCGGTACTGAGCCGTGGATACGGCAGTGCTACCACCATCGCCATCAACCTCGACCGGCTCCACGATGTGAAACTCACCCAGCAACAGGCCGACAAACTCGGAGTCTGGAAGGCGAGCACCGCGGTCCTGTCAACCGAACCGACGACCGTCGGCGACTTGGCCACCTTCGCGGTCACCTTGATGACCACGGCGCTCGCATACGTCGACACAGTGATCGAATTGATCCTGTTCCACCACCCCACCGACCGCACCGAACACGCCCACCCACTCCTCGGATGCGCGCCAAAAAACCTCCGTCTACCCGAGCCACGGGCAGACGAATTACTCATCCGCAGCTACTTCGGCTGGTAACCGGAGAAGACGCCTGCTTCGCCACCGAAGGCGCCGACGACCCGATGGCGGCCGGCAAGTAGGTGCCGGCGCGCGTGGCGGACCGCTTCGGCAGTAAACCCGTTACTATCACCGCGTTCCTGCTCGCGGTGGCCGCGGTTCTGGCGCTGAGTGTGGATCTGCCGCTCGCCGCGGCGATGGTCGCCGACTCGATCGGCGGAATGCCATCAAGCTCGAAACAGTTTCACCGCGAACGCTAGCGTGACGCCATGGCCGGCCCACTCCCCCACCTGCCACAGGACGGCGCGCTGCTCGTGCTGCGCGGCAACTCCGGATCCGGCAAATCCACCGTCGCTCGCGCCCTACACCAGCACTTCGACCAGGGCCGATCCACCTTGATCGCCCAGGACAACATTCGACGCACCATCCTGCGCGAACCCCGACAACCCCGGCGCGTTCATCATCGAGTTGATCAAACTCATCGCCACCACCTGCCTACCCCGCCGGCAACTGGTCATCGCGGAGGGGATTCTCGACGCCGACTGCTACGGGCCCATGCCTCCCACAGGAGAGAGCCCTGCAGCATTGACACGGGAACGACCTTCGACCTCGGTTCCGGCAAGACGCCCCGCTCCGGGGCTATAGATACCGCAATGAACCCGGACTCCCGTAAAGCCGATCACTGGCGTGACACTGGAAGACCTGCCCGTTCTGAACCAGGAAGCAGCTCACGCGCTACTCCGCATGATTATCGAATGCGCTAAGCAGCAGAACGAGAACCACCGTGAAACTGGCAGCGGCGGTGAAGAGGAGCGATCTGATGCCTGACTGCACGGCTCGATCCCGGAGCGGCACGGGTGGACGGTGCCAGCTTGGCCAACCAGAGGCGGCAGCAACCGACTGATGAACTTCCCTGAGCGTCCAAGCCGGAAACGTGGCCCCCTCGACCGGCTCGGACCAACTGGTATCCCGACACGGTCGGCACGGTAGACAGTCGGACCGATAAACCCAGGTGTGGTCATCGTGATCTGGGCTCCGACGCAAGATCGCACACAGAACCGCTGCAGGCGGTAGAGGCATGACCGGTATAAACAGGGACTTGCTAATTCTGCCGATATCCCCCACCGACTTGAACCCCCACGCCCCCAACCTGCACAAATGCCGGAACCGACATATTCGCCCAACAAATAACTGCAGGTCAAAGCGCTACAACTTGTGTCCGGAGGGAGAATCGACCACTACGCCCACGCGTTGAGGTGCAGTCAGACGTTGGTCATTCATCCGTGGTAGCGATACCACGAGGGGAGGCCCTCCGGTAAACCTCATCGGTCCGCCCTCGCAGCAGCCCGCCCGCTGGGCCGGGAAGCGCTGTATGAACCGAAATCAGCTTGAAACGGGATCGCCCGGTATGGCGAACCTGGCATCCACGCTCCCAAGAGACCGATCCATCGATCTGTGTGGGACCGCGCCGCGGTATAACCTCGACCCCGGGCCGCTCATCTCGGCGAGGGCCGTCGACACCGAATTCCCCAGGAGTACATGTGGCAAACGAGAGCACCGTCCGAATCCCCCGTTGGCTCAAACCGATGAACCGGGCGATGGTCGCCGTCAGCCGGGTAGGTGTGTCGCTACCGATGGCGCTGCTCACCGTGCCGGGCCGGAAATCGGGGAAACCCCGGACCACACCGGTGACACCGTTCGAATACAACGGCGTCGAATATGTTCTCGGCGGTATTCCCGGTGCTGATTGGGTGAAGAACGTACAAGCCGCGGACACCGCAGAGTTGAAGCTCGGACGGCGTCGGCGCACCGTGCGGCTGGTGGAGATCCCGGCGAGCGAAAGCGAACCGGTGCTGCGGGAGTTTCCGCGGCTGGTGCCCACGGGGGTGCCGGTCATGATCAAATCCGGCGTGGTGACCAGCGACGATCCGGACGAGTTCGCCGCGCTGGCCGGCCGGTGTGTGCTCTTCCGGATCGACGACGCCTGACCGAACGCGGCACAACCCGGCGCCAGGCGGACAACAGCGGCTATCGTGAGCGCATGGCCGCTATCCCGCCTACAGGGAACCTCGCAGTGTCCGGAGCAGAACTTCCCTGGTGGGCACTGATCGGGCCCGCGCTCGCCACGATCACCAGCTTTTTCACCGCTACCTCGGTGTACGAGGCCGGCCGTGTGTCCCATATGATGATGGACATCGGTGTGCTGCCTCGGGAATTCCTGCTCGTGGGCGTCCTTCCGTATCTGCTCGCCGCCGCGATCACATTCGCGCCGGGCTTCCTGCTCGGCGGGCGTTTTCCGACGGCGCTGCTGGTCCCCGCGCTCGGTCTCATGATCATCGGTGTTTTCCTCACCTCATTTGCGAGTGGCGGCGCAATGTTGCTGGTGGGCCGCGCGATCAGCGGGCTCGGCGCCGGCGTCGCGGTGGGAGTGGCCGTGGCGGTGGTACGACGGATCAAGGGTCCGCGCGCTGTCGCGGCCACGGCGGTGGCCGCTCTCGGTGCCTTGGCCGCCGTGGCCGCACCGTTTGTCAATCGAGCGCTGTCGGAGACGACCAGTTTCCGGATCGCGTACCTGGCGACGGTCCTTTTCCTGTTCACTGCCCTGTTCGCCAGTGCGGTCAGCGGAATCGTTCGGGCCGTGACAGCCAATCGTCCCACCCGGTCGGGGCCGTATGGGATGCCCTACCCTGCGCCGTATCCCGCTCCGCAGCACCCTGCACCGTATTACCCCGCGGCCCCACATCCGCCCCAGGCCCCAGGTCGCTGAACTCTGCGCAGCCCGCCGTCGTTTCCCCGCGGCCTCGGTGGCCGATATTTCACCGAACAGGACCCGGCCGACCTCGAACACCGCTCCGATGCACTCGCCACCGCCGGGCGGCAGCGCGGTCTGCAGACCGGCCGAGTGGGACCTGTTGTCCCCTTTCCCCAATTCTTACGACCACCTGCCCACCGAGTCCGATCCCGATCCGCGGTTCGACCTCGTCGAGGACGGGGCCCTGTGCTGGCCGACCATCGCCGATCGGTGGTTTGCCAGAGGTGTATTCCGTGGAATCGGAGCCGGCGGTTCGTACAAACCCCACTTCTGGTTGCGAAGCCCGAACTTGGGCGGGTGCAGGACTACGAATCGCCGGCTCTCGATGCCCATTCTCGCCGACGGTGTTCGGCGCTCCCGGCACTCACTCGAACAACTCATCCTCTCGGAGTTCCGGCGACGCGGAACCCCTGCGGTGCACCCGCCCGCAGACTCGATCGCCACGGTGGTCTTCGCCTTGTTCCAAGGGCTGGTGAAACAGCGCCGGATAGACCCCGACGCCGTCCCCGAAGAGCTTTTCGAGACGGCGCTGACCTGGCTGTTCACCGGCCTGGCCGGAGCGGGCGAGAGTGCCGCGACCGCTACCGACGCCGGCACGACAACCGAGACCTAGACCATCGCGCTGCGGCACGCATCGGACTCGCCGCCAGGTGCATCCGCGTGTCTCTCGAAACCACCCACCCAACCACCACACGCCGGTCCACACATAGGTTTGCTACTGGACATCTTCTACCCGGAAACATCGCTGAACAGCTGTGAAGCTGCCTCTCGATAGTCAGCAGAGCCTCATCTCATGAACAGCCTCGAAGGACCTGAAAGGTCGACACCGGCACACCGGTTCGCTCGCTCTCGGATAACGCGCGAAGCCAGTGGTTCTGTACCGCGCGCGCCAAACCCGTGTCCACTCCGACGGCTGCGGCGGTCTCGGCCACGTGCCCGGCACCGGCCGTCATCATGCGCAGATGTCCGATGTCACGCCACCCGCCGGTGTCGGTCGCCATAGCGGCAACCGCGGCGTACAACGCCGTCACATCTCCCATTGATTGTTGCGCGTAGGGCAGGAATCGCGCGATCGGTTCACCCGAGCGATCGATCATGGCAAGCGCTTGCTCGAACGCGAGCAGCCCGGACAGGAAGATGGCGAGCACGGCCTGGTAGTACAGCTGCGCCAGCCCGACCTCCACGCCCAGGTACTCGGGCCGGCCGAGCGGCCGGAGTAGCTCGGCACATGAATCGAACTCCTCACGTTCGCCGCTGTAGAAGACAAGAGAGTCCGTACCCCCGAGACCCTCTCCGTCGGCCAGCACTCCGCCGGCGAGAAATCGACCTCCGCGTGCACGGACCCACCTCGCTGCAGCGCGTGTCTCTGCTGGCGTATCCGATGAGAGGTTGACTATCGTCTTGCCCGGCAGGTGGTCGACAGCCTGCTCGAGGACGTCGTACATAGCGGCGTAGTCGGTCAGGCTGACCACGATCACTTCGCCGGCGTCGAGTGCCTGCGCGACCGTCTCCGCATGGGCAGCGCCGAATTCCTTCATTGCGTATGCCTTTTCCGGGCTACGGTTCCAGACGGTGAGCTCGAGGCCTGAAGCCCGCAATGACCTGACCATCGCCTGTCCCATCGGTCCCAGACCGATAACGGTCACCGAACTGGCTGCTCGCGACATGATGATGCTTCCTTACCGTATCGGGACCGGGGTTCGTGGTCACAGGCTCGGGCGGTGGGATATCAGGAGCTCGATCAACGCGGTGATGCTCTGCTCACCCCGCCCCTGGGCCACTGCTCGGTGCAACAGCTGATGCATGGGAGCGTGCCAGGACATATCGACGCCCGAGTCTGCGCCGAGCTTCTCGTCGTCGGGGATCGCGTCGTGGAACAACGCGATCGAGGAACCGAGCCGGGTGTAGTCTCGATCGTCGATCTCTCCGGCCACGAGCGGCAGTAGTGACTCGATCATCTGCAGCCATTTGATGGAGTAGGGCACCATCGTCTGCGCGGGAATGCCGCGCGCCGCCAGGAGCGCCGCGCCTTCGAAGAACCCGAGCAGTGCGGGAAGGAGGGTCGCGCCGACGGCCGATTCGTACAGGGCGGCCAGATCCGGGTCGTCGCCCAGATGGACGAGGTCGCCGCCGAGAGCCCGCAATGTTGCCTGGTGGGTGTCGAAGACCTCTCGTTCACCGCCGAAATACAGCAATGTGTCCGGCTTGCCGACGGCCGAAGGCACATTCTTGATCGCTCCGGCGAGGAAGCGAGCCTCGCAGCCCTTCACCCATGCCGCGAATTCCCGTGCCTCGCTGGGAATGCCACTGTTGAGGGTGATCAGGGTCCGTCCGGCCAACCGGGGTTCGGCGCCCGTCAAACATTCGCGTGCGGCTCGGAATGTGCTCGTGCAACTGATGATCACTCTGCTCGCGGTGAGGGCATCGGCGAGGGCGAGCCGGTGGTCGGCGCCTGCGGCCACCAGCGGAGCCGCCCGTTGCGGGGTGCGGTTCCATACGGTGGTCGGATGCCCTGCCGCCAGGAACGCCTCGGCGAGGGCGCGACCCATCGATCCCGTCCCGAGCACGGTTACCGGAACCTTCTGACCGGCCGATGAAGTTCCACTACGCATTGTTCGGGGGGATTCCGCGGTCTCGTTCACAGGATGAGTGTCAACACAGGCGGTGGTCCCGACAAGTACACACTTTCCCGTGCGATACCCCACCTTCACGTAAGTGAACTGCTCACGAAGATCCCCGAAGTGGGTGGATGACCGGTATCACGGCAGGAGACCGCTCACGCCGTCGGCGGGCGACGCCGAGGTCATGGCCGCGCCGCGCGAGCTCGATATCGACGGCGATATCTCGGCGAGGCCGGTCGAGCTCGAGCGCTCGATTCCTTCGCCGAGGACACCGAGCACGCCGCCTACGACCGCGATCACGCTTATGCGCTCTGGCGCCAGTTGGTGACCGCGGACCAGATCTGCAACAGGTTAGGCGCACGCTTCACCGGCAAAGCCGGCCCCGTGCACTTCTTCTGGGGGGCAATGGACCTGGCCTGCATTCGCTTTTGGCCGTGGACCGCCTGCGCGCGCGATGTCGCCGAGTGGAGTTCAGCGCGTGGTGTAGGCGCCGCCGTTGAGGTGAATGGTCTGACCGGTGATGTGGCGGGCCTGCGGAGAGGCCAGGAATTCGATCAGGCCGGCCACGTCGTCGGGACGCCCCGGGCGTTTGTCGTGCGTCGCCGCGATCAGCTGCGCACGGCGTTCGGCGGTGAGTTTGCCCTGGAAGAAGTCGGTATCCTCGATGTAGCCGGGGGAAACGACGTTCACCGTTATTCCCGTCGGCGCCAGCTCGGCCGAGAGGCCGGCCGACCAGGCAGCCAGGGCGGCCTTGGCCGCGCCGTAGGAGCTCGAGGCGTACTCGGCACCGATCGAGCCGACATTGACAAGCGCCCCTTCAGGGCGGAGGCGGTCCCGCAGCGCCGAGGTGGTCAGCACCGCGCTGAGAAGATTTGCGGATAGGTTGGCATTCCATTGCGCCGCGAGGTCTTTCAATGACTTCGGTGCGGGACCGGCGAGATCGGCATTGCCGCCGGCCATGTTGACCAGCACGTCCGCGCCGTCACCGAGTTGCGCGGCGAAGGCATCGACACTCGCGGGCTCGCTCGCGTCGCATTCGATCCCGGTGACACCCAGCTCGGCAGCCGTTTCCCGGACCCGGTCCGAGCGACCCGTGATCACCACATGCTCTCCCAGGTCGGAGAAGCGCCGCGCCACCTGCCGCCCGAGCCCCCGGCTGCCGCCTGTGATCACGATGGTTCTGGCCATCGGTACCCTCCTTCTATATATTTAGCTCTAAACATACATGAGGAGAACGAGGGATGTCGGGCGCAACGATCGACACCGTGCCGACGGCGGAGCAGATCGCCGCCGCCTGGAAACGCGAATTACCGGGTGCCCGCACCGAATCCATCGAGGTCATCACGCCACTGTGGCGAGTGGCCAAGCTGCTGAGCGATCAGCGGTGCCGCACCCTGGCCCGGCTCGGTATCGACGAGTCCACTCTCGATCTGCTCAGTACGCTGCGTCGTGCCGGTGCGCCCTACCAGCTCACTACCCGACAGATCACCGCACGTGGTCTGGTGACGGCCGGTGCCATCTCGCAGCGACTGGCCCGCGCCGAGACCGCGGGCCTGATCACCCGCGAGCCGACCACCGCGTCGCGCCGCGGTGTTCTTGTCACCCTGACCCCCCGGGGGCATGAGCTGATCGAGCGGATAGTCCGCGAGTTGCTCGATTATGAAACCTCACTCACCGAATGCCTCACCGCAGACCAGCGAGCCGCCCTCACAGACGGGCTTCATTGCCTGGCAGCGGCGGTTAGACCAGGTCAACGAATCTAGTGTCTCGCTCAGTTGTCGGTGTAGGAGATCGTGCGTCTCCAGCGTCCTCCATGACCGGACGGCGGATTCGGCCGCGGCCGAAGAATATGATCGAAACAGGGCGCCCTCGCCGCGCTGTGCTAGGTCCTGGATCCCAACTGCTGCCCGTAGCCGCGACCGCATGTTCATAAAAGCGGCCGACTTCGGTGCGGGAGCTTCTCCGATGCCGCTGCCGGCCCCGGTGATCAGCCCTGTCATGGTCTGCGTCACGATGCTCGGTCCTCTCGGTACAGGACGAGGTGCTCGTGGTAGAGCACGCCGTCGCGGATATCTCCAGTTGCGGTGAAGCCGAGGTCGTCTACGTAGTCCAGATGATTTCCTGTCACCGTGTAGCGGCCGGTGTAGGCGCTGCGACGCGAGCCCCTGGCCTCGTCATAGCGACCGTCTGCACGCAATTCCTGCCGGATGTGCCCATCGCCGGTCACCCACATACCGACGACGTCCGCTCTGTCCATGGTTGTCCTCTGATGCTCGATATCGATCGCCTCGTGCGAATGCATGAGCTGATTCTGTCCGGGTCCCAGCAGGGCAAACAGGCCGCGCCTTACCTGGGTGCCGCCCACCCCGGCAAGCCGCAGAAGCGGACAAGACGGTGGCGGCGCCGGGCTTGGGTGGGTGTATCGCGCCCACCTACGAGCCCGGGTTCGGAACTACCCTCGGTGTATGTCGTCCAATGAGCTCGGAGATTTCCTCCGGTCGCGTCGCGCGCAGGTTTCGCCCGGGGAAGCCGGGGTCCGGACCTACGGCGTTCGTAAAGTCGCGGGGCTTCGGCGTGAGGAGGTCGCGTTCCTCGCCGGGCTCAGCGCCGACTATTACACGCGTTTGGAGCAGGGCCGGGAACGCAACCCGTCGGCCCAGGTGCTCGACGCGCTCTCCCGCGCGCTCGGCCTCGACGCCGATCAGGAGATGCATCTGTACCGGCTGGCCCGGCTGGTGCCGGCGTCGAGGGGAGGTGGCCGGGAACCGGTGAGCCCGATGCTTCTGCAGCTGATGGACACCTACGCCTCGACTCCGGCGTTCGTGCTGAATCGGACGCTGGACATCTTGGCCACGAACCGGCTGGCCGAGGCGCTGTTCTCCTCCTTCACCGACACGGACAACCTCGTACGCATGGTGTTCACCGATCCCGCGGGCCCGGAATTCTTCACCGAGTGGCATCGCGCGGCGCAGTCCACAGTCGCGTCCCTGCGTCTGGCGGTGGGGCACGACCCCGATGACGCCCGTCTGACCCGGTTGGTGGATGAAGTCTCGGCAGCGAGCCCGGCTTTCCGCCGGTACTGGGAACAAGGCCATGTGCGCGGTAAAACGGCGGAGGCCAAAGAACTTCTGCACCCCGATGTGGGCGCTCTCAGCTTGATCTTCCAGGCGTTCGATGTGCGAGACAAGCCGGGTCAGCAACTGGTGATCTATCAAGCCGAACCCGGATCGCCGAGCGACCACGCCCTGAAACTGCTGGGGTCGCTGTCGGCGACGAAATACCGCGACCGCGAGGACGCCGACCTCACGTTCCCCGATCGCAGTTGACAAGACGACCGGACCGGGCCTTCGGGGCCGGGAACTCGCCGCGGTCGGCGGTCACCCGATGGAGAACGACATGTCCAGCGAGACATTCCGCCACCAGCGGCGCAGCCACGGAGATCGACGCGATCCGGGCCGAGACCGAACCGGGTCCATTTGTCCGCGGTAGTGCCGGAAATATTGCCCACGTCCACCACCTGCTGCGCAAGCTCCGCGGACGGGATCGCGGGCACGCATTCACCGGTCTCGCGCAGGACATCGAAGCTGCGATTCCACGGACCCACTCCGTTCGATAGCGAATGATCAGCTCCACCCTTCCGTAGGTGTCGCGCATTCACCTGGCCCTGCCGCTCCCTTGCCGCGCAGGCGGAACGAGCACGTCGGGAGCTACAAGCCTGGGTTGATCGGTCTCCATACGCCCGCCCTTTCCCTGGGTGCGCGGCACCCAGGATGGTTGCGCCCTGTTCGCTGTGCCGCCGGAAAACGAATATGGATTGCGTACTTCCGAAACCCGGAAAATCACCTTCCCGAGGAGCGAACATCATGAGCCAGGTCATCAGCGGAACCCCTCTCACCGGCCGCGTCGCCGTCGTCACCGGCGCCTCGAGCGGTATCGGAGAAGCCACCGCCGAACGACTCGCCCAACTCGGCGCCAACGTCGCCCTGCTCGCCCGCCGCAGCGAACGCATCGAGGCCGCCGCCGACCGCATCAACGCCGCCGGGGGCACCGCCCTCGCCGTCACCACCGATGTCACCGACCGCGCGGCCCTGCAAGCCGCCGCCGACCGTATCAACGCCGAACTCGGCCACGTCGACCTCGTCTTCGCCAACGCCGGTATCCAGCTGATCTCCGAGATCGTGGACCTGAAGGTAGAGGACTGGGACACCCAGATCGACCTGAACATCAAAGGCGTGATGAACACCATCCAGGCCTTCGTCACCGCACTCGTCGATGCGGCCGAAGCCGGCAATACCGCCGACCTGATCACCACCTCCTCGATCGCCGCCACCCGCGTCCTCGAGAAGTTCCAGGTCTACTCCGGCACCAAGGCATACATCAGCCAACTCACCCGCCTGCTGCGCACCGAACTCGGCCGCAAGAACGTCCGCGTCTCCACGATCGAACCCGGCATGGTCGACACCGAACTTCCCGACCACGTCACCGACCCCGACGCCAGCAAACTGATGGCCGACCTCATCGACCAGATCGACGTCCTCCGGTCCGAAGACGTCGCCGAAACCGTCGCCTTCGTCGCCGCGGTCCCCAAGCACGTCAACCTCACCGAAATCACCATCCTGCCCACCGCCCAGATCATCTGAGCATCCGAACAACCATGCCGCCCTTGCCACCCGTGCAAGGGCGGCACACCGGTATCCGCGCTGCCCGTCCGATCTGCTCGGCGACCAGCCGGCAGGCGCCGAGCACACCGCAGCCGAGGCCGGCCATCTGATAGCCCAGCGACACACCGGTATAGCGCATCTCGGTGCCGAACATTTCCGCCAGCAGTGGTGCCAGCGGCGGCGCTGTCAGCGCGAACGGCCCGATTCCGGCCGCGCACGCCAGTACGAGCGGGCGCGGGTTGCGCAGCAGTTGCACCAGGGGTGTCGTCGGCTTCGGTTCGGCCTCCGCCTGTGCCATCGCGTCCCGGAAGACCGGGCTTTCCACCACGCCCAGGCGCACGTACAAGCAGAACAGATCGCGCACTTACCGCCGCTGCCTGCACCTGGGTCCGCGCGGGCACCGCCTGTGCCCGCGCGGTCCAGAGCGAGGAGGCGGCGTGCACCGGAATCACTGCGACCCGCACTCCGGTGACACGGTCAGCGTGCCAGGAGAGCAGACACCTGACCCCTGATGTCCGCCACGATCTCGTCGACACTGCGCGCGATATTGACAGTGGCAGCCATGGCGAGAAACATGATCGCGGACACGATGTGCGCCAGTGTCGCGGCGTAGACCTCCCCGATCTGCTCGTCTCGGCGCAGTACGGCGGCGATTGCTTCCTCGGTTCGCTCGACGATAGCGAGGGCATCACGGTGATGGGGTTCCTCGGGGTTGCCGAAGACCATCTCTCGCAGATAGGTGCGCCCGTTGTCGATCTGAGTGCGGTTGCATCCCACTATCGGACGGATGATCGTCATCACCGCGTCGAGCACGTCGGGGATGTTCTCGGCGGCTGTCCGGCCCCGTTCGAGCGCTTCGATGTAGTGGGTGTTCTGCACGAGCAGGAGCAACTCGCCCTTGGTCTTGACGTACAGGAATACCGTCCCGGTACCGACATCGGCCTTGTCGGCGATCTGCTGGGTGGTGACCTCGTCGACGCCGAATTCGGCGAAGAGCTCGCCGGCGGCGGCGGTGATGCGGTCGAGTTTCTGCTGCTTGTTCCGCTCGCGCCGTCCGACCGGCTGGGGAGCGAATGACATGGCGGTGCCCTTCGGAATAAATTATGACTGCACTCAGTTCTGAGTATAGTCACTACTGATAGCGGTTCAGATGCGTTCTCTCTCGATCTTCCCATCGAGAAAGGTCCTTCCGGACACGTGACGCTGCCGACCGGCCACCCCTTGGGTCCGGACGGCCGACAACCCATTCCCGATCAGGCCGCACCCACAGGTCCGCGCCCCGCAGCAGAAAGAGCGTGACATGCCCTCACTCAATGGAGCCGTCGTCCTCGTCACCGGAGCGAACGGTGGCATCGGGACACACTTCGTCCGCGAAGCCCTCGCGCGTGGCGCCGCGAAGGTCTACGCCACCGCACGCAACCCTCGCGACTGGCACGACGAGCGAATCGTCCCACTCGCCCTCGATATCACCGACCCCGCGTCCATCCGGGCCGCCGTTGCCGCCGCACCGGACGTCACGGTGCTCGTCAACAATGCCGGCGCTTCGGTGTCCAGCGCCGGCATCCTCACCCATACCGATGAGGAGATCCGCACCAACGTCGAGACCAATTTCCTCGGCCCGCTCTTCCTCGCCCGCGCCTTCGCCCCGATTCTGAGCAGCAGGGAGGAGTCGGTCATCATCGACATCCACTCCCTGCTGAGCTGGTACGCCGTTGCCGGCATCTACAGTGCCACCAAGGCAGCTCTGTGGTCGGCGACCAACTCGCTGCGCCTCGAGCTCGCCCCCGCGGGCGTCCATGTCGTCGGCGTGCACGTCGGCTACGTCGACACCCCCATGGCCGCGCACGCCGCCGGCCCCAAGACACAGCCCGCGGACCTGGTGCGCACCGTATTCGCCGCGGTCGAAGCCGGCGCGTACGAAGTCCTTGCCGACGAAGCCTCCGCGCAGGTCAAAGCGGGACTCAGCGCACCTGTCGAGGTGCTTTACCCCCAGCTCGCGGCCACCGACGGCTGAGCAGCACTCGGGGCGGGCAACCGCCGAACTGTCCACAGACCAGAAGGAGCCACCAGCCATGCGAGCGTTCGTCGTCACCGCCTACAAACAGGCCCTGCGGGAGGCCGACGTCCCGGAGCCGGTCGTCGGTGAGCACGACGTCCTGGTGCGGGTGCAGGCGGCCGGAGTGAACCAGTTGGACGAGAAGATCCGGGCCGGCGAGTTCAGGCGGATCCTGCCGTACGAGCTGCCGCTGATTCTCGGTAACGATCTGGCCGGTGTCGTCCTCCGGGTCGGCGCGAAGGTGCGGTCGTTCGAGCCCGGCGACGAGGTATACGCCAGGCCCGGCACGGATCGCATCGGGACATTCGCGGAGCGGATCGCCGTCGCGGAGGCAGACCTGGCCCGCAGACCGGAATCGGTCGGCGTCGAGGAGGCCGCTTCTCTCCCGCTGGTGGCACTGACCGCGTGGCAGGCGCTCGTGGAGCGCGGCAACGTGCAGCCCGGGCAGAAGGTCCTCGTCCACGCCGGAGCCGGCGGTGTCGGGTCGATCGCCATCCAGCTCGCGAAACACCTCGGCGCGACCGTAGCGACCACGGCCGGCGCCGCCAACGCGGACTTCGTCCGAGAACTCGGCGCCGACCATGTCATCGACTACCGCAGCCAGGACTTCGAACAGCTACTGCACGACTACGACCTGGTACTCGACAGCCTGGGCGGAAAGAATCTGGAGAAATCGCTGCGAGTGCTCCGGCGAGGCGGAAAGGCAATCGGGATCGCCGGTCCCCCGGACCCCGCCTTCGCCCGCGAACTCGGCGCCAACCCTGTGCTCCGTCTCGCGATCACGGGCCTCAGCAGCAGTATCCGCCGCCGAGCCCGGCGGCTGGGCGTGAGCTATGAGTTCCTCTTCATGCGTGCCAGCGGTGACCAGCTCCGCCGGATCGCGCGCCTTGTCGACGACGGCGCGCTGCGTCCCGTGGTCGGACGTGTCTTCCCGTTCGACCAGACCCCCCAGGCCCTCGAAGCGCTGAGTAAAGGCGGCATCCGGGGCAAAGCTGTCATCAGCGACACCGGGCCCGTCGCATCCACCACCGACGGCACCAATCCCTGACACCCACAGACCGGAGGAACATCATGACCACCGGAAACGACCCCGTCGTCACGTCCTACGCGAAGGCGCCCACCCGCACCATCACCGCAGGCGGTGTCACCTACGCGTACCGAGAGCTGGGACCGCCGACCGGGGTCCCCGTCGTTTTCTTCGTGCACCTCGCCGCGACTCTCGACAACTGGGACCCCCGGATCATCGACCACATCGCGAAGAACCACCACGTCATCGCCTTCGACAACCGCGGTGTCGGTGCCTCTACCGGCACCGTGCCCGACAGTGTCGAGGCGATGGCCGAGGACGCCGTGACCTTCATCGAGGCCCTCGGATTCGACAAGGTCGACATCTTCTCGTTCTCGCTGGGCGGCATGATCGCCCAAGCCCTCGTACTCGAGCACCCTGAGCTCGTCCGCAGGCTCATCCTCACCGGGACCGGCCCCGCCGGTGGGAAGAACATCGACAAAGTCGCCCGAACCACCTACTACGACATGCTGCGCGCGGCCCTCGCCCGGTCCGATCCCAAGGAATTCCTGTTCTTCAACCGCAACGTCACCGGCAAACGCGCCGCCCGCGCGTTCGTCCAACGGCTCGACGAGCGCACCGCCGACCGGGACGCCCCGATCAAAGTGAAGGCATTCCGGACGCAGCTGAAAGCGATCAAGAAATGGGGCCGCTCCACGCCGGCGGACCTGTCGAAGATCACCCAGCCCACTCTGATCGCCAACGGCGACAACGACCGCATGGTGCCCTCGATCCTCTCCGAGGATCTGCACCGTCGAATCGACAAGTCCGAGCTGGTCATCTACCCCGACTCCGGGCACGGTGGCATCTTCCAATACCACGACGAATTCGCGCCCACCGCCGCGGAATTCCTGGACCGCTGATACACACACATATCAACTGTGAGCGAGCTTCACGGCTCAGCGCGCCCGGGTGCGGGCCAGGTTCCAGCTGTTCCAGGCGTCGTCGTCGAGCTGGTTCTCGAGCCGGTCGAGCAGGCCGTCGCGGATCGGGGCGGGCAGGCGGTCGAGGGCGGGGACGATATCGACGGACAGACCGGCCAGGTAGTCGACGTCGAGATCTTCGCCGCGCTCCCAGCGGTCGATGTTCTCGGCGGCGACCAGGCCCTCGGGATTCAGTGCGGCAAGGGCCAGTAGTGCGGCCGTCCCCGTCGCGATCGCACTGCGTGGCAGCCACGCCGTTTCCAGGCGCGCAACGGCGATGATCACCAGCACGTAGCCGATGCCGAGCCAGAGTTCGCACGTGCCGACCAGCAACCGCAGCACGGTGAATCCGTACGCCTGCTGGTAGGTCCACATACGTCCGAGTGCGGAGGCGATCATCACCAGCGTGAGCACGCTGATCGCACACAACAGGCCGCGCAACCACAGCCGGTCCACGGCGGTGTCCCGGGCGGCCCGGTGCAGGACGGGCAGGATGACGGCGAGCGTGAGCACGGTGACCGCGGAAAGCTGCCAGAAACCGCTCCGGGCGTACTCGGCGTAGGTCAGGCCGGCGGTGCGCTGGACATAATCGTCCCCACCGAACAGGGCCACCAACTGTGCCCCGAGGAACAGCGCGAACACCGCTGTCAGGGCGCCGACCGGCAGTCCCCATTCCGGCCGCGCCAGCGTCCGATTCGGAACTTTCGGCTGCCCGTCGGCCGGGAGCGGGGGTCCGGCGAGCAGGTACAGGGCGCCCAGGGTTCCGATACCCGCTGCCACGAACACCACGACCCAGCGGGTCAGAGTGTCACTGTCCCATCGCGGCATCAGACCGTCGATGAGCGCGGCGAATGTGGGGTCGGCGCCGGCCAGTAGCGGTACGAACACCGCCAGTAGCGCCACCGTGACGGCGGCGGATATCCCGAGCCGGCGATTACGCGCCCCGGCACCGCCGGACCGATTCCCCAAAGCGGTGTACACCCAGGCGACGGCGCCGACCGACGCCAGCGGAACAGCCATCGCCTCTCGGAATATCCCGCGCTCGGAGCGCCGACCCACCACCGCCAGCGACCCGGCCACGGCCGCCGCCGCCACACACAGAACGAACAACCACCCCGCGGCCCGGAAGGTGCCGACCGCCAGCAACGCCAGCGCCGCGATCACCCACCACAGACGTTCCCGGTTCGGGGTCCGTCCCTGCTCCGGTCCCGCGATGCGACGTACCCGGCGCTGGACCGTACCGACCGCGGCCGCCGCCGCGGAACCCGCGAGCACCCAGCCGATTCCGGGCCGGTCGAGCGGGACGGTCGCCGCCGCGACCAGACCCGCGAACCCCGCCGCGGGCAGGACACCCGCGGGGTAGGCGACCAGATGCCGACGTGCGGGAACGACCGGCGAGTTCGGGAATTGCGGTGCACTGGTCCCTGCCGGCTCGGCGCGCCCCACCGGGCGAGTCGTTGCCGGGGGCTCGGTCGGTGACACCGGGTCGGCTGTTCCCGCCGATTCGAGGGATTCCGCCGGGTCGCCCGGTTCGGCCGGAGTCGCCGGTTCGATGCTCCCGGACGCTCCTGTGTTACCCCTCGGCTTCGCTGAGTTATCGGTGGCCGGAGTGGTTGCCGGCTCGGCATGTACCGCCGACCGCACCGGGGTCGTCCGTTCGGTGTGGTCGTCGATCGGTTCGGTTCGCCTGGGCATGGGCTCCTCCTGAAGGTGTACGTTATCGCCCCGGGGCCGATCGGCGGCCGGGCTGTGCAGCGGGAAAGGTCAGTGGTCGGGCGGCTCGATGGCCGGCAGGATCACCCGGATCCGGGAGCCGGGGTCGGTGACGGCGATGGCGCCGCGATGCAGATCGATCACCCAGCGCGCGATGGCGAGTCCGAGTCCGGTGCCGCCGCCGTCGGTACGGCCACCGCGGGTGAAACGGTCGAAGATGCGCTCGCGCTGATCAGGCGGTATGCCGGGGCCGTCGTCCTCGACGTCGATGACAAGATCGTCGCCCACGGTGTGGGCGCGGAGCCGGACCTCACCGCCGGCCGGACCGTGCCGGGCGGCGTTGTCCAGGAGGTTCAGCACGACCTGGTGGAGGCGGGCGCGGTCGGCGTACACGGTCGCGGTCACCGGCTCGACCTCGCTGCGGAAGCGGATCCCGCGGCCCGATGCGGCCGTCATGACCTCCACCTCGTCCACCACTTCCGCGAAAAGCGGTGCGATGGCGAATTCGCCGCGGTCGAGCGGGACGGCGCCCGCCTCGATACTCGAGATGTCGAGCAGTTCGGAGACGAGCCGCCCGAGCCGTTCGGTCTGCGCGAGAGCCGTTTCGAGTGTTTTCGGATCGGGCTTCGATACCCCGTCCACCAGGTTCTCCAGGATGGCGCCCAGCGCGGTGATGGGGGTGCGCAATTCGTGCGAGACATTGGCTATCAGGTCACGGCGCTGCCGGTCGGCTGCGGCGAGGTCGTCCGCCATCCGGTTGAACGCTTCGGCCAGCTGGCCCACTTCGTCGCGGGAGGAGGCCCGCACACGGCTCGTGTAGTCCCCGCGCGCCATGCGCTGCGCGGCGGCGGTCATCTCCCGCAGCGGCATGGTGATGCCGTGCGCCAGGAACTGAGAGGAGACCAGCGCGATCACCATCGCGGCCAGCGTGGTCAGCGGTGGCAGCCAGCCGATCTGCAGCCGGAAATAGCCGAAGGCGAGTCCGCCCGCGAAGGTCATCAGGACGGCCAATTTGAGTTTGATGGAGCGGACCCGATCCAGCGGCCGCGGCAATACCGCCGCCACCCGGCGGGATGCCCGCCGCAACCCGCCCACGACCCCGCCCCGGGCGCCGGCGCCGGTGACCGTGTGCCCGCTCATCTGCTCTCCAGCGCGTACCCGACACCATGGACGGTCCGGATCAGGTCGGCGCCGAGTTTGCGGCGTAATGCCTTGATATGGCTGTCGACCGCCCGGGTGCCCGCGGCATCGGCCCAGTCCCATACCTCCTCGAGGAGCCGTTCGCGGGCCAGCACCGCGCGGGGTCGCTGCGCCAGCCGGGCCAGCAGATCGAATTCCAGCGGCGTCAGTTGTGCTTCGACGCCGCCGCGCCAGACCCGGCGCTGATCGGCGTCGATTCGCAGATCGCCGACCACGGTGACCGTACCGGGCAGCGCTGCGGCGCGCTCGACCCGGCGCAGCAACGCGTGCACCCGGGCGGTGAGGACACGCAGGGAAAACGGTTTGGTGAGGTAGTCATCGGCGCCGACGCCGAGACCGATGAGCTGATCGGTCTCATCGGTTCGCGCGGTGAGCATCAGCACCGGTACCGCGCGTTCGGCCTGGATCCGCCGGCACACCTCCACTCCGTCGAAGCCCGGCAGCATGACGTCGAGGACGACGAGATCGGGTTCGAAAGTGCTCGCGGCGGCTACCGCGGCGGGTCCGTCGTGGGCCAGCTCCACCGTGAACTCCTCGGCCCGCAACCGCGCCGCCACCGACTCCGCGATGGTGAGCTCGTCGTCCACCACCAGGATCCGCCGCGCCGCCCCTCCCCCTGCCGGTGCGTTCTGTTCCATGGTCGGGAAGCCTAGCCACCCCGTGTGGAGAGAACAGGCGTCACTTGTGGAGATCCTGTGTGCCCGGGAGACACGCCGTCGCGCCCCGCCTCTCGCCGCACCGCGCCGAGCGTGATGCTCGCAACGTCGTGCGCCCGACAGTATCTCGCTGGCTGCGGCGGCGCGGACGGGGTCGGGGCCGGCGTCGAGGAAGCGAAGGGCGAATTCGGCGGTGTAGCCGATCGCTGCGGGATTGACAGGCGAGTTCCACACCGATATGGTCGGTCATCTCATGGGTACTTTGTTGATCTTCCTGTAATCACGCCCCCGACGCGTTGAGCGCCGCTCATCCGGTGAGCGCGGCTCCGCGTCCTTCACCCACGACGCCCTCCGGCCCCATCCGGCTGCTCAGGCGTGTGGGTTCTTGTGATCCCGGCCGTGCGCCGAGAACAGGAGGATTTCATGCTTACCGCTGCTCAACTCACCCTCTCCGAGATCAGCAAACGCTACGGCGACCGCACTGTCCTGGACCGCGTCTCGCTCTCGATCCGACCTGGTGAAACGGTCGGTATCGTCGGCGACAACGGGTCCGGTAAGTCGACACTGCTGAGACTGCTCGCCGGGCAGGAACTGCCGGACAACGGCGAGGTCTGCGTATCGGCGCCCGGCGGGATCGGTCACCTTCCCCAATCACTCGAACTACCAGGGACTGCGACCGTCGCCGAGGCGATCGATCTGGCACTGGCCGATATCCGCGAACTGGAGAACCGTTTACGCAATGCGGAAATCGAACTGAGCGGCGGCGGGCCGCTGGAACCGGCGCTGGGCCGTTATGCGGAGTTGCTGGCACGGTTCGAGGCACGCGGCGGGTACCAAGCCGACCAGCGCGTGAATACCGCGCTGGCCGGACTCGGACTCCCGAGCCTGGCGTGGGATCGCACGCTGAGCACACTGTCAGGCGGACAGCGGTCCAGACTCGCGCTGGCGGCCACCCTCGCGGCGGCGCCGGAACTGCTACTGCTCGACGAACCCACCAACGATCTCGACGATGCCGCGGTGGGCTGGCTCGAGCGGTACCTGCGCGGCCACCGCGGCACCATCGTCGCGGTAACACACGACCGGGTGTTCCTCGAACGGATCACGAACGTGGTGCTCGAGGTCGAAAACGGCCGAGTCGCCCGGTTCGGTGACGGATACGACGGGTACCTGCGCGCCAAAGCGGCGCAACGGCGGCGGATGGCCGAGGAACACCGGCAATGGAAGCAGGAGCTGGCCCGCAACCGCCAACTGGCGGAATCGAATGTGGCCCGGCTGGACGCTATTCCGCGCAAACTTCCGCTCGCGGTATTCGCGGCCGGGCCCTTCCGCGCGCGCGGCCGCGACCACGGGGCCCGCGCGCGGATCCGCAACGCCAAGGAACGCCTCGAACGGCTCACCGACAACCCGGTGGCCGCACCGCCGGATCCATTGGATTTCACACCGGAACTCAATGCCCACGCACTGGCGGCAGGCGGACCGGTGGCCGAAATGACCGGCGTCCGGGTGGCCGGTCGGCTGGAGGCCGGCGAGGTATCCCTGGCTGCCGGGGAACGCCTGCTGGTCACCGGGCCCAACGGCGCCGGCAAGACCACGCTGCTGCGGCTGCTGGCCGGGGAACTGGAACCCGACAGTGGTTCGATACGAGTACAGGGCCGCGTGGGCTACCTACGACAAGAGGAGGTTTCATGGCCCGCGCAGGCAACCGTGCTGCAGGCTTTCGCCTACGGCCGCCCATGGCATCCAGCGGAGTATGCCGATGAACTGCTGCGACTGGGATTGTTCGGGCCCGAGGATCTGGGGAGGCGTGTCGGCGACCTTTCCTATGGACAGCGGCGGCGAATCGAACTGGCGCGTCTGGTCAGCGATCCGGTCGACCTGATGCTGCTCGACGAACCGACCAACCATCTGTCCCCCGTGCTGGTGGAACAACTCGAGCAGGCACTGACCGGGTATCAGGGCGCGCTGGTGCTGGTCACCCACGATCGGCGGATCCGCGAGCGCTTCCAGGGCACCCGGCTCGACATCCGCAACGGGGTGTGCGCGAATGCGAGCTCGGCGGTAGCGCGCACGGCATGACCGGGGCGGCGGCTCCGCAGCGGGTCTGCCGAGCCGCCGCGTCCCTGCCCCGGCCCACCAGCGAAGAAGAGATCTCCCGGCTCGGTATCCACGACGAGATCGCCGCCGACCTTCCGCGGCCGGCCACCACCTGCGCCGAGCTACCGGCGATGGCGACCGGCACCGAACCCGACGGATCGGCGCCGATCGAAATCCAGCGTCGTTTGTCGACGGATATCGACGTCGCGTGGGATCGGGGCGAGGTGCTTTCGACGGTGAGAAGTGACGTCACTGCCCGGGTGCCCCGAGGTGATTGGACGTTCGGTCCATGGTGCGTTCGGCGATCCAGCGCAACAAGCGGACACGGCGGGTCCACCGGGCGGGGTGGGAAACGGAGCCGGTGAGGGCGTGTTCCGCACGATCCAGGCAATCCTCCAGAAGGGCGTCGTGCATCCATCGGTAGGCCAGGGGCCATGTCAGCCGCGCCCGACCTCGAGCGTTCATGGCGAGCAGGTGAATCAGATCGGTGCCGTCGGAAGTGGGATGAACGGTGAATTCGTGGAAGCCTTCGAAGCCGCGGGGCCCGGTGAAACGGAAGCGCACCCAGCGGCCGGGTACGTAATGCTCCACCGTGTAGCGGACAGGGCCGTGCCCACCGACCGCGCCTGCTTCGAGCGGGCGGTCGAACCGCATCGCCGGCCAGCAGTGCACCGGCCAGAGTGCGTCGTCCTCGTCGGCGAGGCTGTCCACCAGGGCGCCGACCGCGCTCACCGGCACAGGCAGGCGACGTAGGTGAATGTTGACAACAGCCATGTTCGGCTCCTGGTATCGGGTCGGTACGGGGTAGCAGCCCGCCGACGCACGGCGCTGGGTCGGGGAGATCGACCAACGGGAGTCCGGTTCGGACAGTCGGCTTTCGACCACCTCCGTTTTAGAGAGTTAACTCTAAAACGAATTAGAGCATATCCTCTACTACATGGGAAGGCCACCGAGGCACGACGCCGATCGGCTCCTGGACGCCGCTGCAGAACTCCTGGCCGGAGGCGGGCCGGCCGCTGTCACCATGTCGGGAGTGGCCAAAGCCGCCGACGCACCGAGCGGGTCTGTGTATCACCGCTTCCCGGATCGCCCTGCGTTACTGGCCGCACTGTGGTCACGCGCGCTACGGGGATTCCACGACGAACTGCTCGCCGCGCTGACTCTCGGAGAACCACAGGAGGCGATCCGCCGCAGTGCCCGTGCAAGCCTCGAGTGGGCGCGGCGCAATCCCCGCGAAGCGCGCGTACTGCTCGCCGGAGCAAAAGAGCTGGACGAACAGAACTGGAGCGAGCAGGCTCGCAGGGACACCGCGCGAGACAACACCGCGCTACACGCCGCCCTTGGTGCCTTGATCGAGAACAGCGACGATACCGCTCCCGACGCGGCCGACCGGGCACTCCTCGCGGTGGTCGACCTGCCCTACGCCATGATCAAGCGATATCTGAGTGCCGGCCAGGAAATCCCCGACTACGCACCCGAACTCGCCGAGCAGGCCGCGGCAGCGCTTTTCGCTATGAGGCGGAGCCGAACCGAGTGATAGTCGGCGGCCTCTGGATTGATGAGATCCGCGATCCAGTGTGCGGCGCTCGGGTGGTTGGCCTCGCGGACCTCGACCGTGTAAGCGTTGTGATCGGCTGCCGTGATCGTCGTGAATCCGGCGTCTTCGATGCCCTTGGTCAGCCCACCGAACCCACTGAAGAGATCGACGGCGACGAGGGTGTGGGGGTCAGCGCCATCGCCCGCTACGACGACTTGTCTTCGAAGTACATATCCCGGATCCGAGACGGCAAGGGGCCCCTGGACGCCCAGCCCGGATGCCGGCTCCGACTATGGTCAGCAGGGCGCCAGCGGGAAGCACGCCGGCGGTGGGGCGGCGGGCTTCGCGGGTACGACCGTCGAGGGCGCGACAGGGGTCTCGGTGCGGTCGACGGGTGTGTCCATGTGGGCGAGGGTCAGCACGACCAGCACGAGGATAACGCCGCCCAGGAGCGCGCCGAGAGCCCATAGGGTCGGCATGACCGAAGCACTGCGGGAGCCGGGATAGTACGGAGACCGACCGCCACCTCGCCGAGGCGCGGGCCGGTCGGTGAAGCGGATGGACGACCGCACATAGCTTCCGCCCGGACGTCCCCTGCGAGAATGCCCCCGCACAGTCTCGAACCCCATGACCGAAGTATGACGCGCCACTCCGACACAGGGGCTCGGTCCGGGCGGATCGCTATGAGTTTCGACCCCGTTGTCGAGGGCGGTTTTCAGGGCGTCGTAGTCACGGACGTCGACCTGTTCGGTCACGATGCGCCGGCCTGACCGCGTGGCTGCGGCCCTGTCCGCGTGCCGCCCCCGTCAGGGGCGGACGTCTCACTCACGCAGACCGCCCGGCCCGCGCGTCACTGCCGCCGGGCGGTATCGGCTCATCAGGTCTTCGACGAATGTGCGCAGCTCAGCGTGTCCCTGCTTCATTCCGACAGCGCCTTCGTTGCACAGGATCCGGGCCGCGCCGGTGAGCAGCATCGATACAACCACGGGCGGGAACTCGGCGATATCGACCCCGCACGAGCGCAACACGAGGGTGACAGCGGCGGTTTCGATATCGCGGACACGTTCGGCAAACGCCTTCAATTCGGCCCCGACCGGCTTGCGATGGTTGGCCAAAGCCATGAATTCGGTGTTCAGCTGGGTGAACCTGGGGTCGGTATTGATCTCCCACAGCACCCGGAGTGGATCGTCGGCGGTGAGAGCCTGCCGCATCCGATCCAGTGCCTTCTCCCCGCCGGCGCGCATCACCGCGACGAACAGGTCATCCATCGTCGGGAAGTAGTAGTACACCAGGGTGGACTTGACCCCGGCCACGGCCGCGACCCGGCGGGAGGTCGCCGCAGCGTAGCCCTCCTCGCGGATGATCTGAGCGGTCGCCTCCATCAGCCGCAACCGTGTCCCCGTGTCGTCGACCTTGGTGGCGCGTTTCGTCGGCATTCAGAACCACCACCCGGAAAGGCTGGTCAAGGACCGGTCGGCGAACCTCACTACATCTCTTGACTGGCCGGAATGCCACATGGTAACCATGGTCGACCCTAACATTTTATCGACCGATCAACTGCCGCCCATCGACTGTCCTGACGGCCTTGCGAAGTTCCCAGAAGCACGCCGCACACGTGCGATAGCACAATTCCCGGTTCGCCGGCTCGGGCGTGACTCGAGCAGGAGACCGAACTCGCCCTCGCCGTACCGTATTTCGGGCACGAGCCGACGAGGTCGGCGTGACACGTGGCGCGTCGATTACTCATTGAAAATGATGTTCAGTAATATCGCTGCCCGTGACGACCCGCCAGCACTATCGGACCGGCACGCCGGGTACCGGTACGTCGACAGACGACCCAGCCGCTGCCGAAGCCGTGTTCCTCGACGCTACCCGGCGCCTGCTCGAACCGTTGCGTATCGGGCCGGGAGATACAGTCATCGATGTGGGGCCTGGAGCGGGGTCCGCTACCGTCGCTCTGGCGCACGCCGTCGGTGAGCCGGGTCGTGTCTACGCCGTCGACGTGGACGTCGCGATGCTGAACGCCACCATGGAAGCGGCCCGCGCAGCGGGCGTGGCCGGGCGAATCCGTCCGGTACTGCACGATATACAGGACGGCGCACCGCCGTTGCCCGAACCCGCCGACGCGGTCTGGTCGTCATGGTGCATCCACCACGCCCGTGACTGGGACGTCGCGGCGCGCGCGCTCGTAGAAATGCTGCGGCCGGGCGGACGATTGTGCCTGGCCGAGGGCGGGCTGCCCGCCCGGTGTCTGCCCTGGGATATCGGGATCGGCAGGCCCGGACTCGAGACCCGGCTGGACGAGGCGCACGACAGGCATTTCACCCAGTGGTTCTTCGGGCGGGTGGGGGTCTCCCGACCGGCCCGAGGGTGGAGCGAGATCCTGCACGCGGCCGGACTCACCGATATCACCTGTTTCACCGCGCTGGTGGATCTTCCGGCACCGCTGTCTGCTCCGGCCCGCGAGGTGGTGCTCGCCGAACTGGCGGCTCGGGTCAGGCGGGCACAGCCGTTTCTCACCGAGGAGGACGCAGATACGTGGGCGCGAGTTCTCGATCCCGAGAACTCGGCCTGGCTCGGGCACCGCGCCGACCTGTCTCTGCTCACCGCCCGTACCGGGTTCAGCGGACACAAAACCGACGAGTAACCGAGGCGGGCAGGACCGGGCGCCTACCCCGCACGCTCGGTTCAGCTTGCCGTTCCTTCGCACCGCCGCACGACCTCGAGCACCCGGTCGATCTCCTCCGGGATGTTGTAGATGTGCACGCTCACCCGCACAGCGTGGTCGTCGGAGCGCCGGCCGGCCTGACAATGGTTGTCCGCCCGCACCATGATCCCCTCGTCCGCGAGCACGAAACCGAGATCGTCGGAACGCACCCGGGCGTGCCGGAAGGTCACGATGCTCTCGCGGCGCTGGACGGGTGCATCGGCGGCAAGACTGTTCTGACAGCCGAGCACACGAACGCCCTCGAGCCCGGTGAGGCCGCCGGTGAGCCGGGCACTCAGGGCCGAGGTCCACGCGCCGATATCGGCCGGTCCGGCGGCGTCGAGCCAGTCGAATGCGGCTGTCAGACTGATGATTCCCGCAGTGTTCGGCGTGCCTGTCCATCCGCGCACGGCGAAGCGGGGACCCCGCCGATTGCGCGCCCACACCGCCCCCACTCCGGGCAACGCCAGCATCTTGTGTCCGGAGAACACCAGGAAGTCGACGTCGAGTTCGGCTACCGACACGGGGCGGTGCCCGACGCTCTGTGCGGCATCCATACAGATCAGCACCTCCGGGCCCGCCGCCGCCCGCACCCGGTGCACATTCATATCCGCGCCGAACACGTGGTGTACATGGGTGACCGCGATGAACCGGGTTCGCTCGCTGATCAGCGACGGCAGCGCCCGATGATCGTAGTCGCCGGAGGCGGGATCCACCGGCATCGGCAGGACCGTCACCCGGATCCCGCGGCGGGAGAGGTCGTCGCGCAGGTCGAGCCAGGGCCGCAGGTTGGCTTCGTGATCGCCGAACGGGACGATGATCTCGTCACCGTCGACGAGCAGGTCCGCCAGCCACCCGGCGACCGCGCGTAAACCGGAACTGGTGCCATCGACGAACTCCACCCCGGAATCGAAGCCGGTGTCGCCCAGAGCCGTACGCACACGCTGCCGGGCCGACTCGATATGGGCGGTGGTGGCGGTGGCCCACGGGTAGGACCCACGGGCGGCGTTGGCGTTTGCCGTGGTGAGGTAGTCGGTGACGGCATCCAGCACGGCCTGCGGTTTCTGTGAGGTCGCCGCACTGTCCAGATACGCGAGCTCCGGATTGTTCGCGATGATCGGGAACTGCGCGCGCAACTGCTGTTGCCACCCGGCGAGGCGGTCGAGGACGGCATTCGGGTTCGTCACGGTGGTCATCGCATCAGTCCCGGACCAGCGGCGCGCCCGCGTCACGCCAGGCCACCACACCACCGCGAAGGCTCCGCGCGTCCCGGTGCCCCATTCTCGTCAGCAGTGCGGCGTAGCGAGCGGATTTCTCGCCGACGGGACACACCAGCAGCACCGGCCGGCGCGCTCCGAAGGGCAGGCCGCCGTGAACCAGTTCGTCGAACAGGTCGTCGACGATGTTCACGGAGTTCTCGATATGCAGGGCGGTGTAGGCGAATGCGCCGCGCAGGTCCACGATCAGCGGTTGTTCGCGCGCGATCCACTCGCGCGCCTCTGCCACATCGACCTGCGTCGCGGCGGTCACCTCTGCCTCGGTCAGCGTGTCGAGTGAGTTCGGGCGCGATGGCTGATTGAAGAGATCCGGCCTGCGTTTGCGGATATAGCTCATATAGCTCTCGACCCGGTCGCACACGATGAACACCGCGGTGCGGCGTTCGGTGAGACCGGCATCGATGGCCGAGAGGTGCCGCAGCGCCCCGAAGTACGCGGCGCCGGAGGTCGGGCCGCCGAGGATGCCGCACCGGCGGTTGAGAGTGAGCATGCCCTCGATGGCCTCGTGCGCGCTCACCGAACCGATGGTGTCGTAGTTGGCCGGATCGAACAGCCCGACCTCGTTCACCTCGTCGATGTTCCTGATCCCGGGGATGAAATCACCTTTGGCCGCGACCAAACCGATCACCGACACGGCGGGATCGTGTTCGCGCAGCACGGCCGCCACTCCGGTGGATGAGCCGGCGGTACCGACGCAGGCGATGAACACGTCCGGTCCGTCGCCGTCGAGATCCTTGATGATCTCCGGTGCGGTGCCGGCCCGGTGTGCGTCGAGGTTCCGTGGATTGAAGTACTGATCGGTGTGCAGGTAGCCGTTACCTTCGGCGGTGAGCGTCCGATACATCCGCGACAGGGGATCCTCGCTGTCGGTGGGATCCAGGCATTCGGTCTGCCCGGGTAGCTCCTCGATCTGCGCGCCGAGCAACAGCAGCAGGTCTTTGATCTCGGGTACCCGCATACGGTTGGTGACGCTTCTGAACGATAATCCGTGCATCGCCGCGATCACCGCGAGCGCTTTGGCGGTGTTGCCGCTGGAGAGTTCGACGATGGCGTCACCGCGCTCCACTGCCCCGGACATGTCGTCGCGCACCATGTTCCAGGCCGGCCGGTCCTTCACCGAGCCGAAGGGATTCAGCATCTCCAGCTTGGCGTAGAGGTCGATATGGCGCAGCCCGTGTACCTCCGGGGCGATACGAACCAGTGGCGTGTCCCCGACCACGTCGAGGATGCTCTCGTACTTCATGAGCTGTCACCTTTCCCGGGCCAGTACTGTTCATCCAGACACCACGACCAACGACCCGCGTCCCGGTACACCGCCACCGTGTGCGCGATGGGCTGCATCAAGGCGTGATCCGCCGCGAAATCCATGAAGTATCCCGCGGTGTTCACAAAGGCCAGCAGATCACCCGGAGCGGGTTCGCGTGGCAGTGTCACCCGCCGGCGGGTGAGGAAATCGTCCTCCAGACACAAGTTGCCCGTGAGATACACGCCGACCGGTGTACCCGGCCGCTCGGGTAGCAGGACCGGGTCCATCAGTACCGCGTGGTCTTCGGTGCTGACATCATGCGAGTTCGCGGCTACCCGGACCAGTACCTCACCGTTGAGGGTGGTGCGGACCTCGACCACCCGGGCCAGAGTCAGACCGCATTGGTCGGTCAGCCCGCGGCCGGGTTCGATGTAGAGCTCGTAGAGGTTCTCCAGGAGCAGCGTAGCGAGTGTCCTACCCAGCGAGGGCGATTCCCACGACAGCAGCTCATCGAGGTAGCGCGGCCCGCTGACCTCTCGATACGCGGGATAGACCCCGAGCGTGCCGCGCAGCGTGCCCGCTTCCGCACGCAGGCCGTAGCCGTGGTTCTGCCAGGTCATGGGCGGTCGGCCGCCGAGCAGAGCGATTCCCAGTTCCGTTGTGTAGTTCTCCCATTGGCTCCGATCGGCCAGATAGTTCACGCCGAATCCGCCGCCGATGTCGACCGCGGTGGGTGTGAAGCCCCGATTCCGCGCCCGGTGCATGGCCAGTAGGCAACCCTCGAGCGCCAGTGCCTTCTCTTCCACGCCGGTGGTGTCCAAGTGGTAGGAGAGACCGCGCAGATGGAGCACATCCCGATGTTCGTCGAGAAGGTCCAGGACCGCGTCCAGTTCCCGCGTGTGTATGCCGAAGCGGCTGGGCCGGCTGAGAATCGGCACACCGGGAGAGTCGAACCCCGAGAGCCGGATCATCACCGGTACCGGCGCCGGGCCGAAGCGCGCCACCATCGCGGCCAGTTCCGCGAGTTCCTCGCGGGAATCGGCGTTCACCACCGCGCCGACGCGCGCGGCCAGCCACAGGAACTCGGCGTCCTTGGGCCCGGTCGCGATGACGCGGTCCCCGGTGAACCCCGCCGCGAGGACATGCCGCAACTCACCGAGGGAGGACACGTCGACTCCGCATCGTCCCGCCACCAACCCGTGGATGAGCGCACTGGACCGGTTCGCTTTGTGCGCGAAGTAGGTTCGTCCGCTCAGCCGGTGTGTGTGATACAGGGCGCGATATTTCTCGGCATTCTCCGCGATCCGCTCAGGGACGACCACATTCAGCGGTGAGCCCAGCGCCTCGACCATCGTGGACAGCCGCTCGGGTTCCGCGAGCACATCGCTCAGCAGCCCGTCCACCATCGGTTCCAAGATCAGTTCCGGCTCCACCCTCATCTCCCGTTCGAGCTACGGCCCCACACCGCCGTTGCCGCCTCCACACCGTGCCTGTCGGCAGCGCCGGCTTCCTGACCACTCACCTCGCTCGAAGCCGGGAAGCAGTGGCCGAATCCGCGACAGTCGATCCAGAGCATCTGTACGGCAACAGCTTCCGATTCCAGAGTAGCGACCCCACCGGGACAGTCTTCCTCCTTCGGCACATGTGCGGCCCGGCCTCGGATCCCGGGCGGTCGTCGGCGTGTTACTGCACTCGGACTCGCACGTCGGCAGCTACTTCAATAACGAACGCGTGTTTTTAACAGGGTAACCGCAAAGTTCCGGTCGTACTCGCGCTTACCGGACCTCCGACGACCGTGGTGAGGACACCACGCCCCCGGCCAGGACGAGGGTGGCCCGCCTCCACGGAGTCCGGCACCGGACCGTGCCGATCAGGGCCCCGAACGCACTGCGGGCGGTACCGGCAGCGACCCCGCGGCGGCCCGCGCCGGCCGCCGCGGATCCACCAGTGGCATCGAAACGCCGGTCATTGCCGTTGTCACAAGCGCCATCACCACCATCAGTGAGTACAGCGCAGTATCGAGTAGCCCCAGTTGCAGCCCGACGGTCAGCACTATCAGCTCCGTCAATCCCCTGGTGTTGAGCAGAATCGCCAGCGTGGCCGACTCCCGCCCCGGTATTCCACTCATCCGGGCGCCGCCATATGCGCCGATCACCTTGCCGCCGACTGCCACCACCAGCAGAAGCGCCAGTTCGGCCAGGGCCGCGCCGCCGACCCCGGAAAGGTCGACCGCCAGCCCGGCGACAGCGAAGAACACCGGCAACAGTAGCGAAGTGACTCGCCCGACCCACGGCAGCCCCCATTCGCGTATCGAATCCCAGTGTCGGCGCGGCATGGCCACACCGAAGAGAAACGCCCCGAAGATCAGGTGCAGACCCATCCACTCGGTGGCTGCCGCGGACAGCGCCGATCCGGTCGCGACGGCGATCAGTACACCGGCGGCGCCCGGCCTCGTGACCGTGGACCGAGCGCCCTTCCAGCGCTCACCCAACCGGGTCAGGGCGGGTCGCAGGACGAACACGAGCAGCGCGGTGAACGGCACAACCAGCAGAATGTGCCATAGCGTGCCCGCCCCACCGGCCAGCGCGGCCACCACGGCGAGCAGGGTCCACGCCAGGACATCACCCACTGCCGCACACGCCAACGCCAGCGCACCGATCGACGTATTCAGCAGTCCGCGGTCGGACAGAATCCGGGCCAGCACCGGAAACGCGGTGACCGACATCGCGGTTCCCAGGAACACAGCGAACGCCACACGATGTTCGCTCGAGTGCTGCTCGATCAGGTACAGCGCGAGCGCAGCCCCCAGCGCGAAGGGAACCGCCATGGAGCCCATGGATACACCGACGGCTGCCCTGCCCTGCCCCCGCAAGAGTTTCCGGTCGAACTCCGAGCCGACGAGGAACATGAAGAGCACGACACCCGCGTCCGCGAGGACGTTCAATGAAGGACGCACCTCAGCGGGGAACAGCAACCGGGTCAGGTCACCGCCGAAGAAGGTCGGGCCGAGCAGAACACCTGCGCAGATTTCACCGATCACGGCCGGCTGACCCGCCCACACGGCAAGCCTGCCGAGAAGCTTCGCCACTGCGAGGACGGCCGCGAGCGCCACTACCAAACGCAGCAGGGTATCCGTTGTCACCGCAACATCCCGTTCCGCGGCCGCGCCGACACGTGCGCGTCGCCCTGCTGTAGACCCGCTACGCCTGCGTGACGATTCCACCGGCTACGGCTCGCGGCACCAGGTTTCGCACCCGCCCCCTCCCCGTATTCCGACCGGCTTGCGAACCGACGCCTGTCCGAGTGCGCGGCCGTTGCCGCGCGCCGAAACGCGCCCTCCACGAACACCATATTGAAAATGATAACTCTTCCCAATAAGGCTCCGGTCATCGCCGGGCGCGTGGACACCAGCGCCGAGAGCACCTGCCGACAGCCGCAGATGATCGTGTCCGTACCGACTATCGGGACCCCGCAGACCATGACCTTGCGCAGCCCGCACCTCACGCTCCGACAGTGGACGCGGGCGAAGTTACGCACCCACCGGCGCCGACTGCTCCTTCTCCGCTCGCGGGATCAGGATTCCCGCCACCACCGCACCGACCGCGATAAGGGCGGCGCCGAGCAGCAGGGCCGTGGAATAGCCGTCACCAAGCGCCTGCGGCGACCGCCCGTCTCCGGTCACGGCGGCGGCGACCGTCGTCAGCACGGCCAGGCCGATCGCACCACCGAGTTGCCGGGAGCTGTTCAGCAGACCGGATGCCATGCCCGCCTCCGCGGCCGGAACTCCCTGCATGGCCACCGCCCCCATCACGACGAAACTGGCCCCGATACCGATACTCGCCACCATCGAGGGCGCGAGTAGATCAGCGGCGAACGAACCACCGGGCCCGGCCAGGCCGAACCATGCGATACCGAGCGCGCCGAGCAGTCCGCCCGCCACCAATGCGGTGCGCTCACCGAAACGACGCACGATCGGCCCGACCCCGAACATCCCGACCACCGCACCGAGAGCGAATGGAACGAATGCTACGCCCGCTACCGCTGCGGAGTAATCCAGCACGTTCTGCATATGCAGTGACAGGAAATAGAACGCGGCCAGCTGGCCCGCGGTGATCATGAACCCGAAAACGTTCGCACCCAGCACACTTCCGTGCGAGAACAGCCCCAGTCGCATCAGCGGCTCGGCGACCCGCTTTTCCACCACCACGAACGCGGCCAGCAAGATCGCCGCGATGGTCAGAGCAGCCACCGTGGCACCGGAAGCCCAGCCCTGTTCGTCCGTCCGCACCACGCCGAAGATCAACAGGATCATTCCCGCGGTGACCAGCAGTGCCCCGAGCGTGTCGAGCCGAGGGCGCTCATTGCCCCGCACACCGCCGATTCCGGTCACTGCGGTGAGGACGGCCACGGCGACGATCGGAATGTTGATCAGGAAAACCCACCGCCAATTCGCGAAGTCGGTGAGTACGCCACTGGCCACGACGCCGAGCGTGCCACCGAGCATGGTCGACGCACCCCACAGCCCCATCGCCTTGGTGCGCGCCGGCCCCTCCTCGAAGGTCACCGAAATCAACGCCAGCGATAGCGGCGACAGCGCCGCGGCACCCAGCCCTTGGACCGCTCGCGCCACGATGAGCAGCGCCGGATCCTGGGCGAGGCCGCCCACCAGGCTGGCGACGCCGAACACCACGAGACCGATGAGCATCGTATTGCGGGGGCCTATCACATCGCCCAGCCGTCCGCTGAGCAGCAGGAAACCGCCGAACACCACGATGTAGGCGTTGACCACCCACTGAAGTGCGGTCGCCGACATCTGGAATTCGGATTGGATCGCCGGCAGCGCGACGTTCACCACGGACAGATCGAGGGAAACCATGAACTGGACGATCACGACCGTGGCCAGCACCGCGGCCGGCCTGTTGAGCTGATTCATCTACCTCTCCAGCCTGGACTTGAAATCAAGCGCAAAATAATTCCGCCACAACGTCTTCCGTTGTGCCGCTCCTCGGTTCACGGTATGAGCACATATTCGCACCCGGTGGCCGTATATCCGTACAGCTGCGGGTGTCGAAGAATCCGGTGGCACCGTCAGGCGATGGCAGCCTACTATTGAAAATCATTTTCAGCCATGCTCAACTTGGACCATGGTCGGGGAGTACGCGACATCCACCGGGATGCTCCGCTGGACACGGCAACGTGAGCTGATCATGTCGGCACTCGATGAACGACGGGATTTCACCACAGTGCAGGAGTTACACGCCCGGCTGCGCGGCGAGGGGCACCGTGTCGGCATTTCCACCGTGTATAGGACACTGGCCGAACTGGAACGAGCCCAGTGCCTGGACATCATCCGCCAGGACACCGGCGAGCGCCGGTTCCAGCTCCGCCGCTCGCCGCGCCACCGTCACCACCTGATCTGCCGGGTATGCGGGGACAGTACCGTTCTGGACGCCGACATCGTCGAAGAATGGATCGACATACTCCCCCGGACGACCGGGTTCACCGATATCAGGCACACCCTGGAACTCGACGGCGTATGCACTCGGTGCCGTACCCAGCGGGACGAATGCGCCTTCTGACGGGAGGGTGCAGAACCCGCTCCGATCCCGCGATCCGGCCGGTTACCGAGACCGCGGTCCGCCTGCCGAACGAGGCTGCGGCTACCACGAATCCGATGTCGTGGTCAGGAAATGCTCCAGGTCGGCATGCCATATCGGAGGCAGCCCTTCGGTGGGCGCGATACCGGCGTACCGGCCGCGGTAGAACAACAGCGGACGACCGGAGCCGGCGGGTTCGGACAGCGCCAGCACCCGGCCGACGACGATGAGATGATCGCCGCCGTCGACGACACTCGCCACCGAACACTGGATGGCCGCCAGCCCGTCGGCCAGGACAGGTAGGTCCAGTTCCGATGTGTACCACTGTGTTCCGGCGAATTTGTCGACCGTCCGGGACCCGAAGCGGGCGCACACCTGCCGCTGCTCCTCGGTCAGTACGTTCACGCAGAACTTTCCCGCCCGCTCGATCGCAGCCCACGCGCGCGAGCCCTTGGCCGGACAGAACAACACCAGCGGCGGCTCCAGAGACAGTGCGGCGAACGATTGACAAGCGAACCCCGCCGGCGCGCCATCCTGTTCGAGGGCGGTGATCACGGTGACGCCGGTACAGAACCGCCCCAGCACATTCCGGAATACGCGCGGATCGATCCCGGGCAGACCGACCGGCGCGGTCACGTAGTCGCCACGGAACAGCGCTTCAGCGCTCCGATCCCCGATCCCGGGAAGTCCACCGAACGCGGGCACATCCGCCCCAGCGGCCGACGAGCGATCCGGCCCGCCACGTTCCGCCGGAGGCGATACATGGACTCTTCGGAACGACGGCATAACAGATCCTTCCACGGCAGCGAACGAGACGGTCATAATGATAATCTTTTTCAATAAGGAGCCGAACGGCTGTGGTGTCATGAAACAGGAGAGATGTGCATGGACGACTTCTACTCGCCGGTCGCCGAGTTCTACGATCTTGTGCCCCGCGCGCACCCCGAAGGGGAAGCCGCCCTGCGGAAGATCCTCGCCGAGGTCGATCCGAGCGCGGGGCCGGTGGTCGACATCGGGGCGGGCACGGGGCGCACCTGCCGCATCGTCGCCGAGGTGCTGCCGTCGGCGAAGATCCTTGCCTGCGAGCCCGCCCCGGCGATGCGAGCGGTTCTGACACACGATGTGGTTGCCGACGAGGACCTCCGGCGCCGGGTCACCATCGTGGGAGAACCGGCGGAATCGGTCGTATTGCCCGATTCGATTTCGGCGTTGATCCTCTTCGGCGTACTCGGGCATATCGGACCGGAAGACCGTCGGGCACTGTGGGATCGAGTACTCCCCCGGTTGGCGCCCGGCGCGCCGGTGCTGGTGGAACTTCTGCCGGTGACGCGTCCCACGACGTTGCCTCCGATGGAGCTGGCCCGTGAGCAGATCGGCGACCTCGTCTACGAAGGATCACTCGAGGCCGAGCCGATCGGCGGCGACCTGATCCGGATGACCTCGACGTGGCGGGTCAGTGGCGAAGCGGCACCCACCAGGGTGGTCCGGAATGTCAGCGAGTGGCATACATTCGGCATAGAAGATCTGGCCGAGGAAACGGGTCTGACCGGCGAACAGCTCACCGCACAGGCCGGTGTCCTGCGCGCACCACAGAACTGACCGGGACGGAGGTACCCGCGGCCCACGCTGCGGGTACCTCTCGCTGCCTCACCGTTTTTCGTCGATGCGCACGGTGATTCCACCCTTCGGATGCATGCCGATCAACCCCTCGGGACACACATCCGCCGTCAGTAGTTCGCCGTCGATTCGCCGAGCGATAGCGGCAAAGGCGGACTTGATCGCCATGGTGGCGAAGTGGGCGCCGATGCAGCGGTGCGGGCCGACCCCGAACGGCAGGAACTCGTACGGCGCCGGACGGTGATAACGCTCGGAATCAGGGTCCCATCTACGAGGGTCGAAACGTTCCGGATCCGGCCAGACCGAGTCCAGCCGGTGGGTGTGGAACGGGCTGAAGATCAATAGATCACCGGGGACGAATTGCTGCCCGGCCAGGGTGAACCCACCGGCGACCTTACGCGAGATGATGGCCGTGGCGGGATAAAGGCGCATGGTCTCGGAGACGAGGTGATCCAGACCGGGTGGGCCGGGCTCGTCCGCGCCACGATCGGTAACCGCGGCGGTGATCTCCGTCCAGAGGCGACGATCGCGCAGCGTGCAGTACAGCATCCAGGACAGCTGCGCCGCCGTTGTCTCGGCCCCGGCCTCGAGCAGGCTCACCAGCTGGTCGGTGATCTCGTCATCGGTGAGCCGGGTACCGTTCACCCCGCGCAACAGCACGCCGAGGACGTCGTCACCCGGCTCGTGCTGCGCACCGCGCCGCTCGATCTCGGCGATCACCCACCGGTGGACCGAGGAACGGGCCAGGAGGGCCCGGCGCCAGACCGGCGAGCCCGAGCCGCGCTCGATGCTGCCGCCGACCACATCGGCGTCGATGGCGCGGTGGATGTCGTGCAGCCAATCGTCGAGCCCTTCGGAACGTTCCATGGCCGCCACACCGAACAGGCTCTCCAGGGTGGCCAGGCGCATGGCCCGGCGCAGCGCGGGGTACACATCGACGACATCGCCCGGGGCCCATCCCGCCATCGCGTTCTCGATACAGCGGGTAACCGTGCCACGGTGGTCATCGACCCGGCGCACGGTGAAGGCCGGGGTGACCAACCGGCGCAGGCGGCGGTGCCGGTCGCCGTCGTTGACCAGCAGGGCGGATCGCCCGGTCAGCGGAGCCAGCGCGGTGAACGCCGCCTCCCAGCTGAACAGATCACTGTTCGCGAGGACGAACGCGCACACCTCGGTACCGAGGGCGACCCGGAAGCGCATCGGCCCGGCACCGAGGGTGGAGATCGCTCCGTTCTCCCGATACAGCCGCTGCACAGTGGTATACGGGTCGGCCGAAAAAGCCTGTAGGTCCGCTAGTTCGCGCGTCGAATCGGTCGCGGTCATCGGCTGTCACCGGGCCGTGGCCGCCGGTCGGCGAGCAGTTCCGGCAGTGGCACCGGCGCCGGCGCCGGTGGCCGGATCAACTCGGGCCGGCCGAGCGCGGTGGTGAGTCGCCGCCACATGGCGGTCACGGTCACCGCCCACTGGCCGGCACCGACGGACCGGCGCGGATCGGCGATATCGGCGCGCAACTGCCCCAGGGCGACTCGGACACTTCTTGGCCAGAGTTCGTCGAAGACGGTCCGGAACGTCGGTACGGTCGCATGCTCGAGAATCTCGGTGCTCGGCACTTCCAGCCTTTCGGTACCGGGGCCGGCCATCACCAGTCGTCCGGACGCGTCGCGGTCGGTGTGCAGGCGCGGACTCCACAGCACCGGACCGTGTGTGTCGGCGAGGGACAGCACGCCGCCTTCGAAAGCGATCGCGAGCCGGTGCAACAGCAGGGCGTGATTGTCCGGGTCGGCGGGGTGGATCTGGTTCTGCACCCGCAACGACACCGGCACGCCCCCGATCACCGCGGTCAGGTGGGTGTAGGGCATCGGCGGATCGGCCAGTGCGGCCAGCTCCGGCGGGACAGGTGCGGGGTCGCTGATCGCCCACGGCCGCAGCCTGCCCACGGCCCGGCCGATGATGTCGAGCAGCGAATAGGCCACCTGGCCACCGGCCGCGGCATCCACATGCAACGGCTGCTGCCGCTCCCGGAGGACCTCGGCGGCCCGCAAGAACAGCTCCACCGGCCGCAGGTGCGGATAGAACGAGTTGAGCCGGTAGCAGACCCCGTGTTCGCGGGCGGTTCGCAGACAGTCGGTGAGCTCATCCGGATGCAGCAGATGCTCCTGCAACACGTGGATACCGCGGCTCATCAGGCTTCGGGCCAGCTCCGCGCCGTCACCGCCGGCGGCACCGGCACGCACCGCGACACAGGCGATATCGATATCACCGGGTAGCCGTTCGACGCCGGTGTAGTGCGGCACCCCATAGGCTTTCGCATACTCCAGCGAGGTGGCGCTGCCGCGCGAGACGACACCCGCGAGTTCGACGTCCGGGTCGTCGTGCACCGCTTGCAGGTACACCCGGCCGAAGGACGTGCCACACACGACGACCTTCGGTACCGCGACACCCCGCGGGTTACGGACCGGTGAGGTATGGACGCTCCGCGGGCTGCCCGTCGGTGGCGAATCGTTCACAGTGTGCCCGCCTCCATCGGTTCGTCGTGGGCGTGCCGATGGGTCTGGAAGACGGGCAATGCCCCGAGGCCGGCCACCGCGTCGAGCAGACCGCGGGGATCGAGCACATCGTCGGCGTAGTGCAGGCCCGGAGCAATCGCCCCGGACAGCACGGCCGCGACCGCGTGCGCGGCCGTCGCCGCGGTGAGCTCGAAGCTGCTCGGGGTGCGCAGCACCGCGGTATCGCTGCTGCCCGGCCGGTGCACCGTGAACGCCATGAGGTAGAAGGGGTCCAGCCCGGCCAGATCGAGTTCGGCCGCCGCGCTGATCTCTTCGACGATCGGTGCCAGCGCCGCGACGTCGGCGGGGGTCGACACCGGTTCGCCGCTGCGGCGGACACGGCCGCGGAGCCGGGTGAGCGTCAGCCGGAGCGCGGTGCCCACGAACACGTTGTGCCAGTGCAGTTCGTCCAGCCCGGCCGAGCGGGCCAGCCGTTCGGCGTCGGCGGTGAGGAACGGCATGGTGGTCACCCGGCCGGGGAACCCGGCGACCTCGACGTCCTCGCGCACCGGGAGGGCATTGCGCAGCCGGCGGCCACCGGACCACGCGGCCAGGGTTTCCCCGTACCAGTGGCCGTCGTCGGCCGCGCCGTCGGAACTGTCGAGCGACAGGGCGAGGTCCCCGGCCGAGGCCGGCGCGAACGGCTCGATACCGCCCGCATAGACGACCAACCGGGCCCCGGTGAGATCGTCGGCCAGCAGACGGGGGACGACGTTGGCCAGGCCGGGCAGCATACCGGCGGACAACACCGCGGTCCGCCCGCCGTCCAGTAGCGGCGACCCCGCGAGCAGCCGATGGGTGGGGCCGTCCCCGGAGACATCGACATAGTCGCTGCCGACCGCCAACGCGGCCCGCGCGACCCGGTCCAGCAGCAGATAGGAGGGTCCCGCGCAGTTGAGCACGAGCCTGGTTCCCGCGCAGAACTCGGCCAGCGAATCCGGGTCGCCGGCATCCACCCGGCGCCGTTCGGCGCCGGGTGGGAGTGCCGACGGCTCGACCCGGGTCACCTCGCGCGCGCCGACCCGCAGCTCGTCGATACCGAGCCGGGTGAGCATCCGCACCGCTGCCCGCCCGACCACCCCGGTGGCGCCGAGCACCGCCACCGGACCCGTCGAGCCGGTCGCGGCGGTGCTGCGTCCATCGGCTCCCGCGCTGCGCTCGATCACAGCGGTACCTCGCCGCGGCCCGGCCCCGTCGCGACCGACAGTGCTGTGTCCAATGGTTCCCTCGCCGCGCTCGGTCACGATCGCGGCTCGCTGACCGCGTCCGGCAGCGGCGCGGTGATCCGCGCGGCGACCTCGGCGGCGTGGATCGCGGACATACTGGTGAGATGGTCGCCGGGGATGTCCTCGATGACGAGGGCACCGAGCCCGATCCGCGACCAGAACCGGTCGACCTCCGCCCGCGTCCCCATCATCGTCGCGCCACCACTGTTGCTCAGCACCCGCACCGGTCCGAAGTAGGGCTCGGCCCGGTGCGCCCCCATAGCCCGCAGATTGTGCGCGAAAATATCGAACTGCCTGCGGAATTCCGCGAGCTCGAGCCCGCCCGACCGGTACGGGCCGGTCCCCGAGATGGCCGCCGCGTGTAGTGCGGCCAGGCGCTCGGTGCGCGGCACGGCCGCCAGCTCCCGGAACTTCGCCGCCAGCGGCGCCGAGTCGCCGTTCAGCCCGGTGAGCGCACCGGCGGGAACCCGGTCCGGGGTGCGGTCGAGAATCGTGCGCAGTGCGGTCCCGAGCGCCGCGTCGTCGGCGGGGAATCCGACCGTGGCCGGGTCGACGCCGATGGACTGGGCGAAAACGTATTCGGTCATCAGCTCGTCGTGTACCGCGGGCGGCTGATAGGAGCCGATGACGGTGAGTTCGTCCACCGTCGCTCCCGCCTCGGTGAGGGTGCGCGCGATCTCGGCGGCGAGCAGGCCGCCGACCGAGTATCCGATGATCCGGAAGCGGCTGTCGTGCTCGAGCAGCTCCGTCGCGTAATCCGCGGCCTGTTTGGTGATCACGGTCTCGGCCGGGATATCCAGGTACGCGGCCGGATCGGTGACCTCGAGCCCGAGCAGGGGCCCGGGGTGGGCTTCCCTCAGGTAGGGAAGCAGCGCGTCGTACGGCGACAGCGTGCCGGTACCACCGTGCACGAGCACCCAGGTGCCACTGTCGTGCCCGGCCGCACCGCCCAGGGACCGCACCGCGGTCTGCTCGGGCGCCGGCGCCGCGGGTGCCTGCCTGCGATGGCGGCGCGCGGCGAGCGCGGCGACCGTGGGGTTGCGCAGCACATCGCGCAGCAGTTCCTGCCATTCGATATCGGCGACCTCGGGGACCCGATCTCGCAGTTTGCCGACCATCTGCGACAGCAACAGCGAATCGCCGCCCAGGGTGTAGAAATTCTGGTCGCGGCCGACCTTCGGGACACCGAGCATTTCCTGCCAGAGTTGCGCGATCCGCTCCTCGATCTCATCGGCCGGCGGAAGGTAGGAGGAATCCGCCCGGTCGGCCGGGGCCGCGGCGGCGCGCTCGGCCAGCGCCGTTCGGTCCAGTTTCCCGTTCGCCGAACGCGGCAAGGCGTCCAGCAGGTTCATCTCGTCCGGCACCATATGGTCGGGCAGCAGTGTCGCGACGTGGTCGGTGAGCTGCTGATCGGTCACGGTGCGCCGCTCACCCTTGAACCGGGCGAGGAACACACCCTGCCCGGAGGCCGCGAGCGGCGCGTCCTCGGCGGGCAGCACCCGGACGTGGTCGGCGCCGGCGGTGTCGAGCTGGCGCAGCCACTGATCGCGGGTGAAGAACGCCTGTCCGGTACCCGCTCGGACGTCGGTGAAGGCGGTGAGTTCGCTGAAGAACTCGAATTCCATCGACACCAGGAGCGCGTAATTGTGCTGCCGGGTGGGTTCGAGGAATACCAGCCAGCCACCCGGCGCCAACAGGCCCCGCAGCCGCGCCAGCACGTCGTCGGCATCGACGGAGTTGTGCAGCACGTTCGCGCAGAGGATGACATCGGCCGAGTTGGGCCGCAGGCCCTGGTCGAGCGCGTCGGCGTTGATGTCGAAGCGTCCGTAGCGCACCCACGGATAATCCGCGAACTTCTTCCGGGCCTCGCCGAGGAAGTACTCCGATATGTCCGTGAACTGATAGTCCGGTTCGAACTCGGCCAGCGCGGGAATCAGGTCGGTGCTGGTGCCGGCGATACCCGCGCCGACTTCCAGCATCCGCAGCCGGTGCGGCGACCGCCGGGCGATCTCGCGTACGGTGTCGATCACGATGCGATGGGAACTGCGCGCCACCAGGTTCGTGCGGTACACGGCGTGCGCCGCGCCGGGCTTCCCGGCAGGGAACAGCAATTCGCGCACATCCAGCGCGCCGCGCAGCAGGTCGTCCAGTCGGCTGCTGCACGCACGGATGTAGGCCAGGGTCTCGCTGCCGTAACCGACGATCTCTTCCAGCTCGTCGATGCGCCGCCACGCCGCGTCGACCGCGCGCGGTCCGGCGGCGATCAGGTCGCTGTAGCGGCCGGTTTCCGGATCGTGCACCACCGCTCCCCCGTCCGCGAGCGCGGCCAGCCAGCGCTTCAGCAGGCCGTGCTGACGCTCGGTCACACCGGTGGCCGCCGCGATGTCGGTGAGGTCGTGGGACTGTTCGCGATCGCCGAACAGGCCGGCGCCGCGCAGCTGAGCGGCGATGGACAACATGGCCATCTCGTCGACGGCGTGCATGAGCGCGACGAACGATTCACCGTCGAGGTCCTGGTGCGCCGCGGCGGCGGCGTTCTCGGCGGCGGCGAGCACATCGGCCGCGGTGTGCTCGCCCAGGCCCTGATCACCGGACGCGTCGGTCGCGATCTCGGCGAAGCCGAGCAGCCGCGCACCCGGGCCCCGGCCGTCGACCAGCACCGCGGCATCGGCCACGGCCGGATGGCGGCGCAGCGCGGACTCGACCTCGCCCAGCTCGACCCGGTAGCCGCGGATCTTGACCTGGGTGTCTTCGCGGCCGAGGAATTCGAGACGGCCGTCGGGGTGGAAGCGGCCGAGATCGCCGGTGCGGTAGAGCCGGGCGCCGGTGCGCGGATGCCGGATGAACCGCTGGGCGGTCAGTTCTTCGTCGCCCAGGTATCCCTCGGCCAGACCCATGCCGCCGATGTAGATCTCACCGGTGACGTACTCGGGACACTCCTGCAGTGCGGCATCCAGTACATGCATGGTCTGGTTCCGCAACGGTATGCCGTAGGGGATGCTGCGCCACTGCGGGTCGATATCCCGCACCGGGTGGTGGATGGACCAGATGGCGGCCTCGGTGGCGCCGCCCAGTCCGACCACGGTCAGGTCCGGGTGGTTCGCGCGTATGCGGTCGGGCAGGTCCAGCGGAATCCAGTCACCGGAGAGCAGTACCAGCCGCAGCGATTCGGCGCGGGCCCCGGGCGTGGAGTCGAGGACGTCCAGCAGCATCTGCAGCTGGCCCGGCACGCTGTTCCACAGCGTGACCGAATGTTGTTGCGCCAGTTCGAGCCAGTGCGACGGGTCGGTCACGCGGTCTTGTTCAGGGAGCACCACGGCACCACCGGCCGCGAGCACCCCGAAGATATCCCACACCGACAGGTCGAACGCCGGGCTCGCGACGCCGAGTACCCGGTCGCCGGAGGTCAGGGCGAAGCGCTCGTTGATATCGTCGATCGTGTTCGCAGCGGCCCGGTGGGTGACGACGACGCCCTTCGGTTCGCCGGTGGAGCCGGACGTGTAGATGACATAGGCCGGGGCATCGGGGTCGCCGGCGAGGTCGGGCACGGTGTCGATACCCGGCAGCAGGTCCACGGCCACCGGCCGCGCGGTCGCGGGAATCTCGCCGGCGTCGCGCAGCCAGGATTGGGTGAGCGCCACCGCGGCGCCGGCGCGGTCGATGATCCGTTCCCGGCGCGCCATCGGCTGGGTGATCGCGATCGGCACGTAGGCGGCGCCGACCAGCGAGGCCGCCAGCACGGCCACCACCTGTTCCGGCCCTTTTTCCATCACGACGGCAACCCGGTCACCGGGCCGCACACCGGCTTCGCGGAGGGCGGCGGCGGAGGCGGCTACGCGGCGGCGCAGCTCGGCGAAGCCGAGCACGGTGCCGCGGTGGATCACCGCGGGGGCTTCCGGGTCGGTGTCGGCCCGCTCCAGAATCCGCTGGTGCAGCAGCCGCGGTGACACGTCGGCAGCGGTGTCGTTGTAGCTGTCGCGGCGGCTGCGCTGGGCGGGCGGCAGGGCGACCGGGTATTGCGTGGTCCATGCCCCGGGCGCGCCGGCCAGTCGGGTGAGCAGATCCACGAACGCGGCGAAGGCCTCGGCGGCGGTATCGCCGTCCAGGGTGTCGCGGCGCACGTCCCAGGCGATCAGCAGTCCGTCGTCGTGCGGGGTCACCTGGCAGTCGAGCCACACCTGCGGGGTGCGGGTGATTCCGCGCAGGATACGGCCACGGTGTGTGCGCGCGTCGGCGTCGTCGCTGCCGAGGGTGCTGGTGAACACCACGGGCATGAGCACCGGATTGCCCGCGCGGCGGGTGAGCTCGCTCAGTACCTCCACGCCGTCGAACAATCGATGGTCTAGATCGGTGAACAACTGGGCGGTGATGCCGCGGGCACGATCGACGAAGGTGTCCTGCTCGTCGAGGTCGATACCGAGCAGGTTGACGGAGGTGAAATCGCCGAGCACCGCACCGATATCGGTATGCGCCGGGAGCCGGTTGAACACCGGCAGATTCAGCGTGAATTGCCGTTTCCTGCTCCAGCGCCCGATGACCTCGGCGTAGGCGGCGAGTACCACGCCGGAGGGGGTGAGGCCGTGCGGTGTCGCGTGGCGCGCCAAGCCGGAAAGAACGGAGCCGGGCAGCCAGTGGTGCAGCCGATCGAAGCCCGGGGCGGCGTTCGCCGGTCTGCCGTCGCCGGCGACCCGCGTGGGCAACTCCGGCGCGGCGGGCAAGGTGTCGATCCGCTCCTGCCAGTAGGTGCGATCCCGCTGGTAGCGGGATCCGTTGCGCAGCTGCTGCACACCGAGGATGTAGTCGCGGAAGCCGATCTCCGGTGCGGGTCGCAGCGCCGCGTCGTCGCCGGCCGCGTGAACGAGTTCGCCGAGTTCGGCCAGGAGCAATTGCATACTGGCGGCGTCCACCACCAGCAGTTCCACCAGCAGATGCAGGACGCACGCGGTATCGGTGCGGGTGATGCGCAGCGCGAACAACGGCCAGGTGTCCGTGGCGCGTTCCGGGCCGAGCAGGTCGTCTCGCTGCCGGTCACGCACGGCATCGACCTCGGCGCGGTCCCTGCCCCGGACGTCGGTCACCGGGATCTCGTAGTGCGGCACGGCCGCGGCGACCTGCTGGTAGCCGTCGGCGTGCACGGTGGCCCGGAGCATGTCGTGGCGGCGCACCAGCGCGTTCCATGCCTTTTCCACGCTGTCGGGTTCGACACCCTCGTAGGCGATTTCGAGGTAGCTGGCGCAGGCCACACCACCGAAGGGATAGGTGGGGTCGCGGCCGATCAGGTATGCCTGCTGCACCGGGGTCAGCGGGAACGGCTCGTGCGCGGCGGCGGAATCGGCGGACACGCGGATCACCGCCTGGTCCCGGGCGAGGTACTCCAGGACGGCGGGCTTGCCCGCCACCAGCTGTTTCCGGTGTTCGGCGGTCAACACACCCCGGGGGGCGCGGAACCGCAACTGTTCACCGTCGGCCCACAGGTGCACTCCTCGCTGTCGTAGATCGTTTACCAGGTCGGGGACGTTCACAGAGCACCTTCTTCGAGGTCGATACCGGTTTGCGGTTGGTTGTTGCCGAGTCCGGCGATGGTCGGGGTCGTAAAGAATTCCCGCAGCGTCACGGTGATGCCGAGTTCCCGGTCCAGGCGACCGACCAGCCGGGTCGCCGACAGCGAGTCACCACCCGCACCGAAGAAACTTGTATGCCGATCGGGCGGCGCGGCGCCGAGCGTGTCTGCCCAGATCTGCGCCATCCGGGTTTCCAACCCGGGACGGATCGGCTCGCTCGGCTCGGAACTCGCTGTGCGGGCGTTTGTTTCGGCTCGCCGGGCCAAGGCAGCGTGATCTACTTTCCCGTTGCCGGTCAGCGGCGGGTCGAGTAGCGGAATCAGCTCGGGCATCCAGGCGGGAGGGATGCGGTCGGCGAGGAAGCCGGGGAGGTCTTCGGGGAGCTCGGACGGGTCGGGCCGGGCCGCTGCCGGGCCGGTGGGTGCTTCCGGTTCGACGAAGGCGACCAGCCGCGTATGTGCCCGCTCCCCCACCGCCAGCGCGAAAGCCCGACGAACCGCGGGGTGAGCGGTGATCGCCTGCTCGATCTCGCCGAGCTCCACTCGATGCCCGCGGATCTTGACCTGACGGTCGGCGCGGCCGAGGAATTCGAGCACGCCATCGGACCGGTACCGGCCGAGGTCTCCGGTCCGATACCAGCGGACACCACCGTCGGCGAAGAACGATGCCGCGGTGAGGTCGGGCCTGCCACGGTAGCCCCGGGCGACCCCGGCACCACCGATCAGCAGTTCTCCCGGCACCCAGTCGGGGCGGTCCCGGCCGTTCTCGTCGACGACCCGGAACCGCTGGTTACGCAGCGGGCGGCCGTAGGGGATCGAGGACCACTGCGGGTCCACCGTCTCGACCTCGAAGAAGTTCGACCAGATCGCCGCCTCGGTGGCCCCACCCAGCGCGACGAAACGACAGTTCTCGGACAGTCCTTCGAGGCGACCGGGGAGATCGAGGCCCACCCAGTCCCCGGACACCAGCACCAGTCTCAGCGAGGGGATCGGATCGGGTCCGGACTCGGCCACCGTGAGCAGCATGTCCAGCATCGCCGGCACCGTATTCCACACCGTCACGCCGTGTTGTCGTACCAGCGTGAGCCAACGGTGCGGGTCACGCCGGTCCTCGTCCGGCACGATCACGGCGCTGCCACCGGCGCCCAGCACACCGAACAGGTCGAACACCGACAGATCGAAATCGACGGCCGCGACGGCGAGTACGCGGTCCCGCGCGCCGAGGTCATAGCGGTCCTGGAGGTCGACAAGAGTGTTCACGGCACTGCCGTGCCCGACCTCCACGCCCTTCGGGGTACCGGTCGAACCCGACGTGAAGATGACGTACGCGAGGTCGGCGACGCTCCCCCGGTATACCGGGGCGGGCTCGTAGTGCCGTGCGTCCGCGAGCGCCAGCACCGGCACTCCACCGGCGCGCGGTTCAGCGTCTCGAGCCATACCGTCACCCGCGACACCGTTGCCGCCTACGTGCTCGGCGACGACACCGGCACCGCTGGTGTCGACGCGCTCGGCGCCGGGGCCGCTCGTATCGACATACTCGAGGTCGGCACCGGGACCGACCGGGTCGGCCTGCTCGGAGACCTGAACAGATGCACCGGCATCGTTGCGTCGAGCGACGGTAGCGAATCGGCCGGTGTCGTCGGTGAGGACAGCCGAAACCCCGGCCTGTTCCAAGATCGCGGTCCGGCGCTGCACCGGCTGGTCCTTGGCGACCGGCACATACGCCGCCCCGGCAGCGAGGACTCCGTACAACGCCGCCACCTGCGCCGCACACCGGGCCGCGGATACCGCGACCGCATCACCCGGCCGGACGCCGTGCGCGAGCAACAGCGCCGCGATCCGCCGGCTCTGCTCGGCGAGTGCACCGAACGACACCGTCGTATCACCATCGACAAGCGCTGTGCGGCCGGGATCGGTGACCGCGAGATCGAACATCGCCGTATGTAAAAGCCGAGCCGACTCGGACGCGTGCCCACCGTCGCTCGTGTGCTCACCGGAATTCGGCTCACGCACCGGCTGCGGCCCGGCGGTGTCATTGACCTGATCGCGGACCGCCTGCTGCCCGGCCGGCAGAACCGGCAACACCGCTTCCAGCGGCTGCTCCCAGTCGATCTCACCCAACCGGCCCAACAACCGGTGATACACCCCGAACATATCCTCGACCAGCCCGTCGGGGAACAGTTCGTCCACCGAGTCCCAGCTCAGCAACAACCCGTCCGGAAGCTCGATGACCTGATGATCCAGCCACACCTGCGGCGTCTGCGTCCGCGTGAAATCCGGCCACCGCACCGACCGCGCCAACTCGTCGTCCACACCCAGCATCGACGTGAACACCACCGGCACCGGCTCCGCGGGTATCGCACTGTCGCGGGCGAGTTCGCGCAGTACGCGGATCGCCGAGACCTGCTGATGATCGAGGTCGCTCCACAACTGCTCCTGCAAGCGGCGAACCCGCTCCAACCAGGTCTCGTGCTCGACCGGCCGGTCCGCGACCAGCAGCAGCGAACTGAAGTCGCCCACCACCCGCATCACATCCGGGTGTACGTCGCGGCGATCGAAACGCGTCAACGTGACGGTCAGGTCACGCTGCGCACTCCACCCACCCAGTACCCAGGTGTAGCAGGCCAGCAGCACCACACTCGGTGTCACCCCGAAACCTCTCGCGCGCGCCACGATTCCGTGCCAGGTCCCCGGGTCGAGCCGGGCTTCGCGACGCACGAATCGCGGCCGCTCCACCAGCGCGGGCAACACCCGCAACGGCAACTGCGGCCCCGGCGGCAATTCCGCCAACCGGCCCCGCCAATACGACAGTGCCCCCGCCACCTCCGAATCCGACGGCGCACAACCCAGCACGTAATCCCGGAACTCGATGGCCAAGGGGGCCATCTCGAGCGCCGGGTCCGCGTACCACCGTGTCCATTCGGCGAGGAGCACCAGCGCGCTCAGGCCGTCGACGACCAGGCTGTCGAACACCACGCAGACCCGGCTTCTTCCGCCTTCGCGCAGAACCCGGATATCGAACAGCGGCCCGGCGGCGGCGTCCAGGACCCCGCCCGCCATCTCGTCCCTGAGCCCGGCGGCGACGCGGTCGAAATCGCCGTCGGCCTCGACCACCGGAATCCGGTGGTCGAGGGTGCCGGGCAGGACCCGTTGCCGGCCGTCGGCGCCGACCACGGCACGTAGCATCGCGTGCCGTGCGATCACCCGGTTCCAGGATCGTTCCAGCCGATCCACGTCCAGGCCGGGCCAGTCGTATTCGAAGTACAGTTGCGCGCCGATGCCGCCGAGATCGAAATCCTGCGACCGGCCCAGCCAGTACGCGACCTGGATATCGGTCAAGCCGAAGGGGTCCAGTCGATGGGCGGTATCGGCGGACAGTGCCGGGACCGCGGCTACGCTGCGCAACTGCTCGGCCGGCGTAGCGATATCGGCCTCGCTCCGGTTGCGGCCGAGTCCGGCGATGGTGGGGTCGGTGAAGAATTCGCGCAGGGTGAGGGTGATGCCGAGTTCCCGGGAGAGTCGGCCGACCAGCCGGGTCGCGGACAGTGAATCACCGCCCGCACCGAAGAAATTGGCGTTCCGGTCGGGAAGGTCGCCGCCGAGTACGTCCCGCCAGATCTGCCCGATCCGGGTTTCCAGCCCCGGTCGGACCGGCTCGCCGCTCGCTGCCCCGGCTCCGGCGGACGTCTCCGCTTCGGCGTGCCGCACCAGGGCGGCGTGGTCGATCTTTCCGTTGCCGGTCAGCGGCGGATCCGGCAGGGCGATCAAGTCGGGCATCCATCCGGCGGGGATCCGGTCGGCGAGGAATCGCGAAATATCACCGGGCAGTGCCGGTTCGACAAAAGCGATCAGCCGCGCCTGCGCGCGCTCCCCGACCGCCAGCGCGAAAGCCCGGCGAATATCGGGGTGGGCGGTGATCGCCTGCTCGATCTCCCCCAACTCCACCCGATGCCCACGGATCTTGACCTGCCGATCCGCACGCCCGAGGAACTCGAGCACACCGTCGGATCGATATCGGCCCAGGTCACCGGTCCGGTACCAGCGGGTGTCGCCGTCGTCGAAGAACGATGCAGCTGTCAGATCCGGCCTGCCCCGATAGCCCCGAGCCACTCCGGCGCCACCGATCAACAGCTCTCCCGGCACCCAATCCGGGCGATCCCGGCCGTTCTCGTCCACCACCCGGAACCGCTGGTTACGCAGCGGACGACCGTACGGGATCGAGGACCACTGCGGGTGCACCGATTCGACCTCGAAATAGTTCGACCAGATCGCCGCCTCCGTGGCACCCCCCAGGGCGACCAGACGGCAGCGCTCCGACAGAACCGCGAGACGACCGGGCAGATTCAGACCGACCCAGTCCCCGGACACCAGCGCCAACCGCAGCGTCGGCGACAACCCCGGCCCGGACTCGGCCACCGTGAGCAGCATTTCCAGCATCGCGGGCACCGTGTTCCACACCGTGACGCCGTGTTCGCGCACCAGTGCCAGCCACCGGTGCGGGTCACGCCGGTCCTCGTCCGGCACGATCACCGCGCTACCACCGGCGCCCAGCACGCCGAACAGATCGAACACCGACAGATCGAAATCGACAGCCGCCACCGCCAGTACCCGGTCGTCCACACCGAGTCCGTAACGGTCGCGCAGGTCCTCGAGTGTGTTCACCGCCTGACGGTGTTCGATCTCGACGCCCTTCGGGACACCGGTCGACCCCGAGGTGAAGATGACGTACGCGAGATCGGAGCCGGTCGCCTGGTACACCGGGGCCGGGTCGTACGGCCGCGCATCGGCTATCGCCACCACCGGCAGCCCACCAGGAATCCCTGCGGCCATATCGGCTCGCTCGCTGTCTGCGGCGGAATCGCCCGTGTCGGTACGGTCCGCGCCGGCGGCTTCGCCGATGGTGTCGCATGGCACAGCGGTGGCGAATCGACCGGTGTCGTCGGTGAGTACCACCGTGACACCGGCCTGCTCCAAGATCGCGGTCCGCCGCTGCACCGGTTGATCCACGGCGACCGGCACATACGCCGCCCCGGCGGCCAGCACCCCGTACAGCGCCGCCACCTGTGCAGCGCCCCGGGCCGCCGATACCGCGACCGCATCACCCGGCCGCACACCCTGCGCGGACAGCAATGCCGCAATCCGGCGGCTGCGCTCGGCGAGCTCACCGAAGGAGACAGCCACCCCACCCTCGACAAGCGCGGTACGACCGGGAGTAGCGGCCGCCACCTCGAACATCGCCGAATGCAGCAGACCACTACCGGCACCGGCCCCCGGCATCGGCCCGGCGGTGTCATTGACGGAGTCGCGGATCGCCTGCTGCCCGGCCGGCAGAACCGGCAACACCGCTTCCAGCGGCTGCTCCCAGTCGATCTCACCCAACCGGCCCAACAACCGGTGATACACCCCGAACATATCCTCGACCAGCCCGTCGGGGAACAGTTCGTCCACCGAGTCCCAGCTCAGCAACAACCCGTCCGGAAGCTCGATGACCTGATGATCCAGCCACACCTGCGGCGTCTGCGTCCGCGTGAAATCCGGCCACCGCACCGACCGCGCCAACTCGTCGTCCACACCCAACATCGACGTGAACACCACCGGCACCGGCTCCGCGGCCACCGCGTTCTCCCGAGCCAGCTCCCGCAACACCCGCACCGCGGATACCTGCTGATGATCGAGGTCACTCCACAACTGCTCCTGCAACCGCCGAGCCCGCCCCAGCCAGCTCTCCTGCTCCACCGGCCGGTCCGCCACCAGCAGCAGCGAACTGAAATCCCCCACCACCCGCATCACATCCGGGTGTACGTCGCGGCGATCGAAACGCGTCAACGTGACGGTCAGGTCACGCTGCGCACTCCACCCACCCAGTACCCAGGTGTAGCAGGCCAGCAGCACCACACTCGGCGTCAGACCCAGTTCCCGGGCACGCCCGGCGATCCGCTGCCAGACATCCGGATCGAGCCGGACCTCCCGGCGCGTGAACCGGGGACGCTCCACAGCCGCGGGCAACACCCGCAACGGCAACTGCGGCCCCGGCGGCAATTCCGCCAACCGACCCCGCCAATACGACAGTGCCGCCGCCACCTCCGAATCCGACGGCGCACAACCCAGCACGTAATCGCGGAACTCCAGCCCCGGCACGGGCAAGGCCAGATCCGGATCCGCGTACAGCCGCGTCCACTCCGACAGCAGCACCAAGGCGCTCAGGCCGTCGGCGATCAGGGTGTCGAAAGCGGCACAGACCCGCGTCCCTTCGCCGTCGCGCACGACCCGGATATCGAACAACGGCCAGCTACCGGCGTCGCGGAGGTTGTCGGAGATATCGCCTCGGACGGCTGTCACGGACTCTTCGACCACCGGAATCCGATACGCCGGCACCTCGTCGAGAACCCGCTGCATGCCGTCCGCGCCGACCACCGCCCGCAGCATCGGATGCCGGTCGATCACCCGATTCCAGGCGGCCTCCAGCCGGACCGGATCGACACCGGACCAGTCGTATTCGAGATACAGGTGCGCCCCGATGCCGCCGAGGTCGAAATCGTCCGACCGGCCCAGCCAGTAGGCGACCTGAATATCGGTCAACGGGAACGGCTCGTACCGGTGCTCGGGATCGCCGACGATCGCCGGGAGCTCCGTCGCCGTGCCGAAGACGAGGGTCGAGGCGAAGGCCGCGAACGTGGGTGTGGTGAACAGGTGCGCCAGGTCCGCACCTGTTACCCCGTCGGCGAGCAGTCGCCGGATCAGGCGAGTGGCCAGCAGACTGTCGCCTCCGAGGGCGAAGAAGTCGTCGTCGCGCCGGATATCCTCGCGGCCGAGGACCGCGGCCCACGCATCGGCCACGATCCGCTCCAGACCATCCCGGGGTGCGGCCGATTCGGTATCGCCGCGGCTGTCCACGGCAGCGGCGAGAGTGGCGTGTACCGCGTCACGGTCGATCTTGCCGTTGCGTGTGATCGGCAGCGCCGCGCTGCGGACGAATCGGCGGGGAACCATATACGCGGGCAGTCGCTCGCCGAGCCAGGCACGCAGTGCGTCGTCGGTGAGGTCGTCGAGAGCACCGCCCGCACCGACGACGACCGCGCCGAGAGATCGGGTGGGGTGTTCGAGCACGGCGGCGGCAGCGGCGGCGATGCGAGAATGATCGGCCAGCATGGCCTCGACCTCGCCCAATTCGATCCGGTGCCCACGGATCTTGACCTGATGGTCGGTGCGGCCGAGGAATTCGAGTGTCCCGTCGGGCCGGTAGCGCACCAGGTCGCCGGTCCGGTACCACCGGAGGCCGTCGCGTTCGACGAACTTGTCGGCGGTGCGCTCCGGATCGCCCCGGTAGCCGTGCGCCAACCCGGTCCCGGTGACCCACAGCTCGCCGGAGGCCCAGTCCGGGCGGTCCCGGCCGTGGGTATCGACCACGCGGCAGCCGGCGTGCGGTAGCGGCACCCCGTACGGCACGCTCGTCCAGTCGGGGTCGACGGTATCGACCTCGCAGACAGTGGCGTGGATGGCGGCCTCGGTCATACCGCCGAGACCGGCGAACCGGCAGCCGGGAACCAGCCGGCGCAACCGGTCCGGCAGATCGACGGTGACCCGGTCGCCACCGAGCATGACCACCCGCAGCGCGCGACCCAGACCCGAATCGGCGGCAGCGGTCAACAGCATGTCCAGCAGCGCCGGCACGGCGCTGACGACGGTCACTTCCCATCGGCGGATCAGTTCGGCCCAGGCCGCGGCATCACGACGTCGCGCCTCCTCGACCACGACCACCGAGCCGCCGACGGCCAGGAATCCGAACAGGTCGTAGGCGGAGAGGTCGAAGTCCAGCGCGGACAGTGCGATGGTGCGATCGTCCGCGCCGATACCGAACCGGCCGTTGACCGCATCGATGGTGGCGGCGACGGCCCGGTGCGGAACCTCGACGCCCTTCGGCGCACCAGTGGATCCGGAGGTGAAGATGACGTACATCACGTCTTCGGGGTCGACCTCGGTGATCCGGGTCAACGGTTCGGCAGCGCGAGCCTGCTCCGGAAAGACCGGTTCGATGTCCTCGGGCCACGAGCCGGCGGCCACGGTGGCCCGGTCGGTGATGACCAGCCGTGCACCCGCCGTGTGGTAGACCCGCTCGCGCCGCGCGAGGGGGAGATCGATTCCCGAGGGCACATAGGTCGCACCGGCGGCGAGCACACCCAGTGCCGCCACGATCTGGTCGACCCCTTTGGGCAAGGTGATGGCCACGCTGTCGCCGCGCCCGATCCCGCTGTCCCGCAGAATCCGCGCCATGCGCCGAGCACGGGCCGAGAGTTCGCCATAGGAGATCGCCGCGCCGTCGGCGAGCAGAGCGGTCCGTTCCGGATCGGCGGCAGCCCGTGCGAAGAACCGCTGGTGCAGCGGGAGCGCCGGCGCGGTAGCGACCTCACCGTACCGGCGGCCGGGGACCGGCCACGGTGCCTCGCGATCCCACGCACCGCTGTCGTCCAGCAACAGTTCGACGAACCGGACGTAGGCGTCGAACATGGTGTCCAGCAGTCCGGGCGGGAACAGCGACACCCGGGCATCCCAGTTCAGCAGGATCCCACCGTCGTACTCGGTCACCTGCGCGTCCAACCAGACCTGTGGCCCTTGCGAAATCGTCCAGGACGGTTCGCCCAGGCACTGCCGTACCTCGGGCGTGTACAGCTCCCCCAGGCTCAGCGCACTGGTGTACACCACCGGCGCCAGGACCCGGTCACCGCCGCCCGCCCGGCTCAGGTCGCGCAGCACCTCGACACCGGTATATGCGGCGTATCCCAGGACCTGCCGCAGGCGGTCGGTGATCGCTCGTCCCCGTTCGGTGACCGACATCGGTGTCGACAAGTCCACGTCGAGAAGTACCGAGCTGGAGAAGTCTCCGACGAGCCGGTCCACGTCGTCGTGCAGGGGCTCCCGGTCGAATGCGGGCATATTGAGCAGGAACCGGTCGGCACTGCTCCAGGCGCCGATGGTTTCCGCGAAAACGGTGGCGAGCGCGCTCGCGGTGGTCAGGCCGGCGCGGTGGGCGCGCTCACGCAACTGTGCGGCACGCTCGGAAGAAAGCCAGTACCGGCGCCGGTCGACCCGCGCTCCGCCGCTCGCCTCTTCGGAGGTCAGCAGCGGGAGTTCGGGCATTGCGGGCAGTTCCGGCAACTGTGACCGCCACCAGTGCCGAGCCTGTTCCCGGGCGGTGGCCCGGACCCGGCTTCGGTCGGCGAGATACCGGCCGTAGCTGTATTCCAGGGCGGGCAGCGCCCCGGGACCGTGTTCGTACAGTGTGGTCAGATCGGCGAGGAGATTACGCAGGCTCAGCGCGTCCCCGGCGATCATGTCCAGGTCCAGGTGCACCCGGGTGCGTCCGCCGGGCAGGAGTGAGAGCTGGAGATCGATGACCTCACCGGCCCCGATATCCATGCTCCGATGCGAGCAGGTGTCCCGGGTCTGCGCCAAGTGCCGAGCGCACTCGGGTTCGGGTAGGTCCTGGAGATCGTGGACGACCAGCCCGGACCAGGCGCCGTGCTCGGTCACCCGCTGCATACCCGCGGCGTCGATCACCACCCGCAACATCGGGTGTCGCGCGATGAGTGCGCGCATCGCACGCTCCAGCCGATCCGGTTCGAGACCGCCCCCGTGGTCGAACTCGCTGTAGAAGTGCGCGGCGACATCGCCCAGTTGCTGGGCCTGGGTCCGCCCGATCCAGAAAGCGTGTTGCATCACCGCCAGTGGGAAGGGTTCGGCGAGGTCGACGAGCGCCGGTTCCGCGGCGGCCGCGGTCTCCTCGAGGACTCCGGAACCGTTCTCGTGCAGCAACTTCCGCCACGCGCCGAGCGTCGGGTTCTGTACGAGGTCTCGGTACTCCACCCGCTTGCCCGCGCGGCGCATGAGTCCGGAGATCCGCATGATGGTCACCGAATCGAGCCCCAGGGCGAGCAGATCGGCGTCATCGGTCAGGTCGTCCACCGGCACTCCGGTCAGCTCACTGACGTCCTGGCGCAGAGCGGCGGCCCCGTCGTCCCGGTCCTCCCGCACCCTCGAGCGTGCGGGTAGCAAACGGAGCTTTTCCTGCATCACATTCCCAACTGGCAAACGATAATCATTTTCAGTAGTGCTAGAATCTACGACGTGCCGACAGGTTCGGTCAAGCGACCTCTTCAGTTCGTCGATACGAAACACATTGATGGCGAACAGCTTTGGCGATCTACAGGAAGTAGGCATGGCAGCTCACCAACGACTCATGAACATGATGTTCGGTACGATCTGCTCCCAAGTTGTCGGCACCGCCGCCCGCCTCGGGCTCGCCGACCACCTGGGCGACGATGAAATCGGCTACCAGAAACTGGCCGCGCGCACCGGCACCCATCCCGGCGCGCTCGCCCGATTGCTCCGGGCACTGGCCGCCTTGGAGATAGTGGTCGAAACCCGCCCCGGCACATTTCGGTTGGGCGAGGCCGGTATGCCGCTGCGCACGGATCGGCCGGATTCCCAGGCGGCCGCCGTGCTGCTGTTCACCGATCCGGCCCTGCTGGATTCCTGGAAGCTGACCGAAGAGGCGGTGCGCACCGGGCAGCCGACCTTCGAAGGGCTCTACGGCACCGACTTCTTCAGCTTCCTCGCCACACAACCGGAGCTTTCGCAACGATTCAACGCGACGATGCGACAGGTCAGTCTGCCCATCGCACACCTGGTTCCGGTGAGCTACGACTTCACCCGGTACCGCACCGTCATCGATATCGGCGGCGGTGACGGCACCCTGCTCTCGCAGATCCTGCGCGGCGCACGCGCACTGCGTGGGGTGGTCTTCGACTCGCCGACCGGAGTCGCCGAAGCCTTATCAACCCTGACCGCGGCGGGCGTCGCCGACCGCTGCCGCATCGAAGCCGGCGACTTCTTCGCCGCGGTCCCCGAGGGCGGAGATATCTACGTACTGAAGAACATCCTGCACGACTGGGACGACGAACGCTGCGCCATCATCCTCGAGCGCTGCCGCGAGGCGATGCCGGCCGGCGGACGGCTGCTGATCGTGGAATCCGTACTGCCCGATGTGGTCGACACCTCGGATCCGGCCCCCTATCTCACCGACATCAGCATGCTCGTCAACATGGGCGGCCAGGAGCGCACCCGGTACGAATACGAACAGCTCTGCCGCCGTGCCGGATTCGCTGTCACCGCGGTCCATCCCACCGTCTTCCCCACGTCGTACTCACTGATCGAGGCAACGCCGGTCTGAACGGAACACCACCCATGCTCGACAAGTCCCGCCCGATCGTGGTCGACCTGCTGGCCGACGATTTCCACGAACGGGCCCACACCATCTACGACGAGCTGCGCGCGCAGTCCCCGGTCGCCTTCGCCGAACTGCCGGAGCAGCCGGGCCGGGGATTCTGGATGATCACCGGATACACGGCTTCCGTTGCCGCACTGCGCGACAATCGGCTGGCGAACAATCCGCGCGCACTCCTGTCCCCCGAGCAGCTCGCGGCCAGGGCACGAGCCCGGATCCCGGAACCACCGAACACCATGCTGTTGTCCGACCCACCGGAGCACACCCGCCTGCGGCGGGCCGCGCAGCAGGCGTTCACTCCCAGGTCGGTCACCGCGTTGCGTCCCACGGTGATCCGGCATGCCGAGCGACTGCTCGACGCGGCGGAAAAGGCGGCCCGCAACGGTGACGGCACTGTCGATCTGCTGCACACCTACGCCTACCCGCTGTCCCTGACCGTGCTCGGCGAGATTCTCGGGTTCCCCGAGGCGTGGCATCCCGGCCTGCACGACCTCGCCGTGCGGGCGGCAACCGCCTCCACTCCCTTGTCCGGCCCCGACCCCGCCCTGCGCGAGCTGCTCGAGGGCTACACCCGCGATCTCCTGCTGCTCAAAAAAGAAAGCCCCGGCGACGACCTGGTCAGCAGGCTGGCACATCCGGAGTCGGGTAGAGACGCGCTGTCCGACGCTGAACTGATGGCCATGATCGGTCTGCTCGTGGCCGCCGGTTTCGAGACATCGGCGGGCCTGATCGCCAGCGCCACCCTGTCCCTGCTCACTCACCCTGCCCAGTGGGCCGCACTCCGCGATGATCCGGAACTGGCCGCTCCCACCGTGGAGGAGACCATGCGCTACTGGGGGCCGGTGGAATCGGCGACGATGCGTCTCGCTGTCGAACCGCTGGTCCTCGGCGGCCGGCACATCGAACGCGGCGACCGGGTCCTGGTGTTCCCCGCCGCCGCCAACCGCGACCCGGCCCACATCACCGATCCGCACCGCTTCGATATCCACCGCGAACCCCGGCCCCACCTGGGGTTCAGCGGCGGCATACACAACTGTATGGGGGCCGCCCTCGCCCGCACGGAGGTCGCCGTCGCACTCACCACCCTCACCGCGCGCTGGCCCGAACTGCGCACCGCCGTGGATCCGGCCGAATTGCGCTGGCGCCCCGGTATGGGACTGCGCGGCCTGCGCCGCCTTCCGGTACGTCCCTGATCCCGAACACCGCGTGAACCCGGCTCCTTTCCGGCGCCGGGGCACCACACGCACACAACAGCACAAGGAGTCCGACCATGTCATCCCCGACCGACGCCCAGTACGACGTCGCCATCCTCGGCGCCGGGATCGCCGGCAGCACCTTGGCCACGATCCTGGCTCGCCACAAGCTCGACGTCCTGCTCATCGACGCGGGAGTGCATCCGCGCTTCGCGGTCGGTGAATCCACCATTCCACACGCGACCACCACCATGCGTATTCTCGCCGAGCGCTACGACGTCCCCGAACTCACGGCGCTGGCCACCTTCGAGAGCACCGCCGAGCAGGTGACGAAAACATGCGGGCAGAAACAGAATTTCGGATTCGTCTACCACGAGCAGGGCCGGCCCGCCGACCCGGCCAAGGCCAACCAGGTCGTCCTGGCGTCCGGGTACCGCCGTGCCGAATCGCACTGGTTCCGCCAGGATATCGATTCGTACGTGTTCCACCTCGCCCTTCGCTACGGCGCGACAGCCCGGCAGAACACACGAATCGCCGATATCGAGATCGACGCGGACCGCGGTGCCGAGCTCCGCACCGCGTCAGGTGAGTCCTTCAAGGCCAAGTATCTGGTCGATGCCACCGGTTTCCGCTCCGTACTGGCCGACCGGTTCGGGCTCCGTGAACAACCCACTCGCGCGCGGACACACTCCCGTTCCCTATTCACCCACATGATCGGTGTCGAACCCTTCGACGATGTCGCGCCGGTTCGCTACCACCAGCCGAGTCGGTGGCACAACGGCACCCTGCACCACGTCTTCGACGGCGGCTGGCTCTGGGTGATCCCGTTCGACAACAGCGAGCGCTCGATGAACCCGCTGTGCAGTGTGGGACTCACCCTCACCGGGGACGCGGTCTTCGACGACCGCGCCGCACCGGAGAAAGAGTTCGACGACTTTCTCGAACGGTTTCCGGACGTCGCGAAACAGTTCCGGTCCGCTACGGCCGTCCGGCCGTGGGTGAGCACCGGGCGGCTGCAGTACTCCGCGTCGGATACGGTAGGCGACCGCTTCTGCCTGACCGCCCAGTCCGCCGGGGCGATCGACGCGCTGTTCTCCCGTGGGCTCGCGAACTCCTTCCAGACCGTGAACGCCCTGGCATGGCGAATCATCGAGGCGGCCCGCGACGATGATTGGTCGACCGAGCGCTTCGCCGATGTCGATGCGGTACAGCAGCGCATGTTCGACGTACACGACGATTTCGCCTATTCGTCCTACGTCGCATTTCGCGACTACGCACTGTGGGACGCGATCTTCCGGGTGTGGCACACATACAACTTCTATGCCGACGCCGCCCTGGAACACGCTCTGTCCCGCTACTTCGCCGGCCAGGACGACCAGGTGTTCCGATCCCTGGAGCGCGGTGACTCCGCGCTGGCCCAGGCGGTGCGGGGCCTGGTGACATCAGCGCGGGAAGCCTGCCAGGCCGTCGAACGCGGAGAGTTGACGCCCGCGGCGGCCGCGACGGCGATCATCGATCGGATCAACAAGGAACGGTTCTTTCCCGACTACCTGCCCCACGGGAATCCGGATCTGAAGTACGTCGATATCAGCCAGGACAAGGCGATGGAGTTCATGCAGTGGTCCCGCACCGAGGCGCCACAGTGGATCCGAGAGTCCTTTGCCTGACTCCCCCGATCTTCGACGGCGGCCCGGATCGCCGTACCCAGCAGCAACCGCGATCCGGCCGCTGCGCGGTCGGCATCTCCCCGAATCGGATAGCGAGCACGATGAACCGGTCCACCACTCTCGGCGCTGACGACTATGTGCATACCGTGCGCCGGCACCACTCCGACCCGTTGGCGCTGGCGGCCGCGATCGCGGCCTCCGGACAGCTCACCGACTACGTGGTCTACGAACAGCCGGGACACTGGTATGTGGCCGGAAATCCGATCGGCGCGGTGACCGTCGGCCCCGGCCGGCTGCACACCACCCTCGGCGGCGACCGCACCGAATCCTGGACCGGCACACCGTGGGCGCAGATCCGGGCCGCGCTCGACCGGGCACCGGTGCCGCGGTGGCGGGCCTACGGCTGGGCGTGCTTCGAACTGTGCCGGCCCGATACCGCGTCTCCGGACGATATCCTCGCCCACTTCATGGTGCCCGGTGTGGAACTCGAGATCACCGAAACCACGGTGCACAGCCGTTGCTACGGCGCCCCGTTCACCCTCGACCTGCCCGATATCACCGCCACCGCGCCGGCGCCCGCACCGGTGCCGGTGGGCGAGGTCGACACCGCGTATCTACGGCGCGTACGGCATGCCCTGGACCGCATCCACCACGGCGAGTTCCACAAAGTGATCATGTCCCGGCAGGTCGACGTGCCGTTCGCGGTCGATATGCCGGCCTCCTATGTGGCGGTCCGCCGGAACAACACCCCGGCCCGCTCCTTCCTGCTGGACCTCGGCGGCTGGCAGGCCGCCGGGGTGAGCCCGGAGACCGTCCTCGAAGCCGACGGCGCCGGGCGGGCCGCGACCCAACCGCTGGCCGGTACCCGCGCCCGCACCGGCGATGCCGACCACGACCGCGCGCTCCGGGATGCTCTGCTCACCGATCCGAAGGAGGTCTACGAACACGCCACCTCCGTACGACTCGCCTACGACGAACTCGACAGCCTCGGCAGTGCCACGCGAGTCAGCGAATTCCTCACCGTCAAGGAGCGCGGCAGCGTGCAGCATCTCGCGTCCCGGGTCGAAACTCTGTTGCCCCCCGAGCAGAGCGGCTGGGACGCACTCGCCGCCGTCTTCCCCGCCATCACTGCCTCCGGCATCCCCAAGGCACCCGCCTGCGCCGCGATCGGCGATCTCGAACCCGGCACCCGCGGCCTCTACAGCGGTACCGTCGTCCGTGCGGACAGCACCGGCGTCCTCGATGCCGCACTGGTTCTGCGCGCTGTCTATCAACGCGGCGGCCGGAGCTGGTTGCGCGCCGGAGCCGGTGTCGTCACCGGCTCGACACCGGAGCGAGAACACGAGGAGACCTGCGAGAAACTCGCCTGCATCGCCCCGTACCTCGTACCGGCTCCCGCGCACAGCGCGGTTCGGCCTCGTTGAGCCCGAGGCTCGACGTGTTTCCGGTGTCGGGTCCATGATCCCCGCCGCGGCGACGGCGGTCAGGGCAACGAGCATCAGCAATTCGCCGGCGTCCGGACGCCGCCGCAGGAGTAGCAGACTGCCGAGGCCGATCGCAGCCGAATCATGAACCGGCCGGGGCAGGGGCCCGATGCCGGGCGGGTGGGTAGCCGGTGTGCGGATCAGCTGGTCGCAGACGCGATGACGGCGTGGGCCAGGTCGGCGAGCGCGGCGGTGATCTGCCCGGAATCGATGCCTCGCTCGCGCTGATGCCGATAGACCTCCACGGCCACGGGGGCGAGTAGGACGTCGACGAGCGGATCGGGTCGCGCCACCCCCGCTGCTACCAGCAGCGCCCGCACATGCGCAGCCCAGAACCCGTACGCGCCGGTGGCGAACCGTGCTTCACCGCGTTCCGCGCCCAGCACGAGATCACCGTGCGCGTCGAGCAATTCGACCATGGCCGCGTAGAAGGCTGCCAGCCGCTCCGCCGGAGGCGCGCCAGGTCCCAATGGTGGCGTCCCGCCGAGCAACTGCTCCTGGAGCTTTCGTTCGTGGTCGTCCAGCAATGCCGTCGCGATGGCGCCGATATCCGGATAGCGGCGATACAGCGTGCCGCGCCCCACGCCGGCCGCCTTTGCGATGTCGTCCATGGTTACCGCGCGTGGATCGCGGTTGGTGAACAGTTCGGCCGCCGCGGCGAGGATCTTCGCCCGATTGCGCGCTGCGTCCGCTCGTTCGCCACCACCGGGTGCCGGTGCCGTGAGCAGGTCGACGCGAATATCCATCCCAGCACCCTAACGCAATAAGTGGACATTGTGTCCAGTTGATTCTATGATCCACTAAGTGGACACGGCGTCCACTTATCTGGAGGTTTCATTATGCCCACTCTGTTGCACCTGGACGCAAGCGCACGCACCCGTTCGATCAGCCGTGAGGTGAGTGCAGCGTTCGCCGACTCCTGGCGCCTCGAACATCCCGGTGCCGGCTATGTGTACCGGGATCTGGCGGCCGATCCGGTGCCGTTCATCGATGCCGGCTGGACCGAGATCTGCGACGCGGTCCTCGCCGCGGGCGAGACCGACCTCGATCGGCTCGCCACGCTGGTACGTACCCCTGCCCAAGCCGCCGCATGGCGGATCGTCGAGCCGCTACTGACCGAGCTGCTCGCCGCCGACATCGTGCTGATCGGCACCCCGATGTACAACTACTCCATTCCGGCGGCGCTCAAGGCGTGGCTCGATCAGGTGACCTTTCCGCGGATGTCGCTGGCGCCGCGCCGGTTCGTGGTGGCCACCGCCCGCGGCGGGGCCTACTCACCCGGTACGCCCAAGGCCGCTTTCGACTATCAGGAGCGCTATCTCCGCGATTTCTTCGCGGGCCATTTCGCCGTGACCGGCACGGTCTTCATCAACGCCGAGCTGGCCAATTCGCGCCAGGATCCGGCGCTTGCCCGGCTGCGCGGCGAGCACGACGCGTCGTATGCGCTCGCCCTCGACACCGCCCGCGAACTCGGAAAGGGCTACTGAAATGAGCTGGCTCGTCCTCGCTCTGGCAGGAGTGGTCGAGATCGCCTGGTCGCAGAGCATCAAACCGACACAGAACTTCACCCGGCCACTGCCCACCCTGCTCTGCTTCGGGCTCGCCGCAGTCGCGGTATACCTGCTCTCCCATGCGATGCGGACCCTGCCCGTCGGCACCGCCTACGCCGTGTTCACCGGCATCGGCGCACTGGGTGCCATCGGCCTCGGCGTGATCGTCGACAAGGATCCCCTCAGCGCGGGCCGGGTACTGGCACTGTCGATGATCGTCGGCGGCATCATGCTCGCCCGGATCACCGGCCCCCACTGACGGGCGGGGCCCGGACCGGCCGAGGGGGGTGGCAAGCAACAATCGCCGCGCCTGCTCGAAGGCCCGGGCGGATGGTCTCCGAGTCACCGCGACCTTCTCGCGTTATACCGACGCGGTGACCCGCCAGTGCCGCGCCCGTGTCTGGGCCTCCCACATTGCGCTGTAGCGACCCCGCCGGGCCAGCAGTTCGTCGTGGGTGCCGCGCTCGGATACCACACCGTCCTCCAGGACCAGGATCTGATCCGCCGCCACCACAGTGGAGAGCCGATGCGCGATCACGACAACCGTCTTCTCCGCGACCAGCGCATCGATGGCGTCCTGGACATAGACCTCGCTCTCGGTATCCAGCGCGGCGGTCGGTTCGTCGAGCAGGACGATCGGCGCGTTCTTCAAGATCGCGCGGGCGATCGAAATACGCTGACGTTCCCCACCGGACAACGCGCCACCGATCTCGCCGACCCGGGTGTCGTAACCGCGCGGAAGCCGTTCGACGAAGGTGTGGACATTGGCGGCCCTGGCCGCGGCCTCGATTTCTTCCTGGGTGGCGTCGGGTGCGGCCATCGCGATATTCGCGCGGATCGTATCGTCGAACAGGTACACATCCTGGAAAACCACCGCGATATTGCGATAGATCTCCACCGGGTCGAGGTCGCGCAAGTCGAGGCCGCCGATCCGGACGCTGCCGGCTTCCGGGTCCGCGTACCGGGTCAGCATCCTGGTCACCGTCGTCTTGCCGGAGCCGGACGGACCCACCAGGGCGGTGAGCGACCGCGCGGGAGCAGTGAAGGACACCCCGCGTAGGACCGGTGAGCCATCGGGGTAGGCGAAGTGCACATCCGCGAATTCGATGTCATAGCCGGTGATTCGCGCTTCCGGCTCGCCCACCGGGAGCGCCGGGGCATCCAGCACCGCACCGACACGTTCCAGCGCCGAGTCGGTGATCTCGAAAATCGCCGAAAGATTGGCCATGGTCGACAGCGGCTCCGCGAATCGCACCGCGGCGGCCACCACGGCGATCAGTAACGCCGCCGACATATCCAGATCGAGTACCAGCGCCGACCCGACGGCGACCATCACCACCAGACACAATTGAACGACGCTGGAGGCCAGCAGGCCCGGCCAGGTCAGTCGTTTCTGCATCCCCGACATGGCCTCGTTCTGCTCTTCGAGGGTCTCGACCAGTCGCTGCGAGGAGCTGCCGATCTGCCCGGTCGCGCGCAGCACGGGCAAGCCCTGGACGTATTCGACGATCCGGCTCGCCGCCGCGGCATCGGCCGCGTCGGTCCGGCGCGCACCCGCGCCGGTGATCTGCTGGATACGGCGGACGAACAGCACCGCGAACGGTAGCGATACCGCGAGCACCAGACCCAGGCGCCAGTCGATTCCGATGATGATCACCCCGATGACCGCCGGGACCGTCACCATCTGGATGAACAGCAGGGCCATTCCGGACGAACTCATCGTCGCGTTGGCGACATTGCTGCCCATCACCGTGGTGAGGTCCCCCGCGGCCCGGCGCTCGAGGTCGGCCTGCGGCATGGTCCGCAAAGTGTCACCCAGTCGCAGCCGGGTGGCGGCGAGCACATCGGCCCACCGCCCGAACTCGAACCGGAGCTGCCCGTAGTGGAATGCCGCCTGAAACACCCAGCAGGCCACCAGTACGCCGAACCAGGTCCACACGACGGTGGTGTTCACATCGGGTTGGCTCAGCTCGTACAGAATCGGAATCAGCGTGGCATAGGCTGCCGCCTGCAGGATCGAACCGAGAAACGCGCACCACAGAGTGCGGCGGAACTCGTCCCGGTAGTCCCCGGCGGCGAGCAGCATGAGCCGCAGAATTCTCCTCATCGGTTCGTGGCCTCCTTGTTCTTGCCGCTGCCCAGACCCCAGCCGCGGGCGCGCTGGTGGTGCTCCCAGAGCCGGGCATAGCGGCCGCCGGACGCGAGCAGTTCGGTATGCGTGCCGGATTCGGACACCCGGCCGGATTCGAGCACCACAATCTGGTCCGCATCGACGATCGTGGACAGGCGATGCGCGACAACGAGCACGGTACGACCACGCGTGAGCTCGGCGATCGCATCCTGGATGGCCGCCTCGTTCTCCGGGTCGGCGAACGAGGTCGCCTCGTCGAGGATCACGATCGGAGCATCCGACAACAGGGCACGGGCGATGGTGATCCGCTGCCGTTGACCACCGGACAATCGCGCCCCCCGCTCACCGACCGGCGTGTCGTAGCCCTGCGGTAGTTCCGAGACGATGAAATCGTGGGCCTGGGCGGCCCGCGCCGCGGCCTCGACCTCGGCGTCGGTCGCCGAGGGGCGAGCGAGCCGGATGTTCTCCGCCACGGTGTCGGACAGCAGGAACGGATCCTGGAACACCATCGCCAGGTGCCGGAGCAGATCCGCGGAGGCGATCTCGCGGACATCCACCCCACCAACGAGCACCTGCCCGGAATCCACATCCCAGAACCGTGGAATCAGGCGTGCGACCGTAGATTTACCCGACCCCGACGGACCGACCAACGCGCACACGGTGCCGCTCGGAACAGTCAGATCCACACCGTCCAGCGCGGACCGGTCCGCACCCGCGTAACCGAACCGGACGGACCGGAACACGATCGACCCGTCGGCCGGGGACCGCGGGTTCTCGGGCTCCGGCAACGGCTCGATATCGAGCAGCTCGGCGATGCGAGCGGCACCGGCCTTGGAGTCGTTGATCAGATTGGACAGGTTCATCAGCGGCACCACCGATTCGACCGGAAGAGTGCCGATCAGAATCGCGGCGATCAGTTGCGCCGGCGACATCGACCCGTTCGCCGTCAGCCAGATACCCACCGCGGTCACGATCACGATGGTGGGCAGCGGTGCCACCGTAAGATTGGCGAAGATCATCGCACTGCGATTGTTGTTCTGCCAGACGGTGGTCGCGATATTGAACTGCCGGACCCGGTCGACGAAACGCCGGAACGAGACCGTGCCGTCGTCGAAGGTCCGCACCACCGGCATACCCTGGACGAACTCCACCGTCGCCGCGTTGATGGCCTCGTTGGCCTCGTCGTAACGACGCCGGGTCTCGACGTAATCCCGCAATGTCAGCTGCATCCCGACGAACACCACGGGCAGGAACAACGCGACCGCCAGCAGCAGCCGCCAATCCACGAAACCCAGCGCCACGAGCGCGGCGATGGGCTGGGCCACCGTGAAACCGGCCAGTGGTACGGCGTCGGCCACCGCCATGTGCAGGCCGCGGACATCGTCCTGGACGACCTTTTTCACCGCCCCCGAGCCCAGGCGCTGCGCCTCACCCAGCGGGACCCGGCCGAGATGCGCGGCGAGATCGCTGCGCAAACGTTGCTCGAGATCGAAGGAGGCCAGATGGGAGAGGAGGAAAGACCATGCGCGCATGGCGAATCGGGTGAGAAACCCGACCGCGGCCAGCACCAGGAAAGCCACCACCGTGCCGGTCTCGGTCTCGGCGTCCAACAGCTCGCCGAGCACGAGCGCCAACCCCACGAAACCGGCCACCCCGGCCGCTCCGCCCAGGGCACCGATCGCCAAGGACGCACCGAGCCGCGCGCGTACCGGCTCGGTCACGCGGAACAGGGCGCTGCCGGGTGTCACCCCGGCCTCGTCCGCGACCGCACGGGGTTCCTGTCCTACCTCGTCTACCTGGAGCGATGCCCCGGTACCACCCATTTTCACGGCTCCTGTCCATCACCCACGAGACGCGCCTGCCCCTTCGGCAGCACCGTCGCGCGGGCTATCGCAATCGAGGCCAACTTCATCAACAGCCATAGCGTTAAGAAAACGATTGTCATTGTCGAATGCGCGAACTGTAACACAGCGCCGCACCGGATTCAGCCGACCCGAGCCAGCGCTTTCCGCGGCCCCGCACATCCACGCGCACACCGGAGAAGCCCGCGACACAGACCATCTCGCCACCGGACCGGACAGCCGAGACAGTGCGTCTTTTCGTCCTCGACGACCGCGTACTGCCGTTGTCACGCCGGGCCCCGACCGCGATTTCCGGAGTCATCGGCCGCGGGCGCCGCTGTATCGGCTCGCCATGGCGCCGCCCCGATCGCGGCCGACAGGTGATGTTCGCGCCGGTCTTCCCACCCACCGCTACGACCGCTCAGCCGGGGAGCCCACATGGTCGCCCACCGGCCGCGACCCGTCGAGGGCGGGGCCGCCGGGGAGTGCGGACGGATGCGGCCCCACGGAGTTCGGCGTATCGCTGCGCCCACCGGCTGTTCGCCGCGGCCGGTCGGCGGGCAGGACCGCCACGGCCGCGATCGAACCGAAACCGACGAACAACGCCGCGATCAGCAGTGCGGTGGTGTATCCGTCGACAAGAACGGTCCGGTCCGTGTCACCGCCGATAACGTTGCCCGCAATCGTCACCAGCACGGCCAGACCCAGCGATCCGCCGAGTTGCCGCGAGCTGTTGAGAATTCCCGAAGCCAGGCCCGCCTTTTCGGCAGGCACCCCGGAAACTCCCGCCATGCCCATCGCGACCATGGCGGCGCCCATCCCGACACTGCACACCAGCGACGGACCCAGAATCCCGGTCACGAATCCGGTCGACTCGGTGGCCTGCGCGAACCAGACCAGTCCCAGCGCGCCCACCATGCCGCCCGCACCCATCACCAGGCGGGCACCGATGCGGCCGACCACAGCCTGGGCGATCCGCAGGCCGACGACCACGCCCACACAGAACGGGAGAAAGGCCAGGCCGGTGAGGGTCGGGCTGTATCCGAGCACCCGCTGCAGCAACTGAGAGACGAAATAGAAGCTGGCGATCTGCCCCGACACCAGCATGAACCCGAAAACGGTCGCCCCGATCAGCCCCCGGCGGCGGAGGAAACCCAATGGCACCAGTGGTTCCTCCGCCCGCGCTTCCACCATGACGAAGACCGCGAGGGCGGCCAGCCCGAGCCCGAACAAGCCGAGGACCCACATCGACGACCAGGTGTACCGCTCGGTCGAGATCACCGCCGCCACAAGCGAACTCATTCCCACGGTGACCGACGCAGCCCCCGCGACGTCCAGCGGGCCCCGTCGCGGGGCGGTACCGTCCCGCACGCCCCGCCGCACGGCGACCACCGCCGCGACCACGAACACCAGGTTGATCCACATCACCCACCGCCAGCCGAGGTAGTCGGTCAGCAGACCGCTCATCACGACGCCGAACGCCCCACCGGCCGCGCCCGCACCACCCCATACCGCCATCGCCCGGGCACGGGCGGGACCTTCCGGAAACTCCGAGGTCACCAGGGACAATGCCATGGGCGCGAGGGCGGCCGCGGCGACCCCTTGCAGCGCCCGGGCGGCGATCAGGTCCCATCCGAACTGCGCCGCCCCACCCCAGGCACTCGCGATTCCGAACACCGCGAGGCAGCCGTACAACAACCGCCGGCGCCCCATGAAGTCGGCCAACCGGCCGCCCAGCAGCATCAGACCGGCATAGGGGAGCAGGAAGGCGTTGAGGACCCAGCTCAACTGCGAAGGGCCGTAGTCGAAGACGGAATCGATCTCGGGCAACGCGACATTCACGATCGACAGATCCAGGGAGACCGTGAACATCACCAGGAAGACGACTGCGAGTGTCGCGCCCGACTGGTCGGGTTCGCGCGTGGTCACGGCAACCTCCACAATTTTCTAACGCGTGTTTTTATTATGGTTAGCACACCCTAACCCCCGGTGTCGAGAGCGCAGTACGCAGAATGGACGATCGTGCCGAACCCCGCGCCCCGCAAACGCGGCCGACCGGTTCGCCTCGACCGCGAAACGATCCTTGCCGCGACCGACCAGATGCTCACCGCCGACGGCGCAAAAACGTTCAGTATGCGGCGACTCGCCGGTCGCCTCGGGGTCAGCACGGCCGCGATCTACCATCACTTCCCCACCAAGGGCGCGCTGTTCTTCGCCGTTCTCGATGCCCGCGCCGACGAACTCCGGCAGCCGGACCTACCCACCGACCCCCGAGACCGGCTGACCACGATCGTCACCTACCTCATCGACACCCTGTACGAACTTCCCTGGGTGGTCGACATCCTCATCACCGGCGAGACCTACGGCCGGGCGGCGATGTGGATTCTCGACGAATTCGCCACCTCCGCAAGGGCCCTCGGCGCCACCGAGGCGGAGGCGGTGTACATGTACTCGGTGATGTGGCGTTTCACGCTCGGTGAACTCACCGCACGCAGGGCGGCAGACGAACGAGCCGCCGCCACCCGCCGCGGCCAGTCGCCACCGCACTGGACCGAATCCGCAACCCCGGACCTGCTCGGCGACTTCCCCTCGGTCGTCCCCTTGCTGCCGCAGTGGACGACCGTCATGGCCGGCTACGACACAGCGAAAGCCGTCCGCGACATCATCGACGGCCTGGTCGCGAACCTGGGCTCGGCGCCCGGATCGTAGCGCCCGGTACCCAGCGTCGCTACACGCCGAAAGCGTTGCCGCACTGGCTATGCTGAGCACGATGGACGCGACACCTACGGCACCACCGCGACGCCGGTGGACCGGCCGATTCGAGATCACCTCGGTCCATGTGCTCGCCGGGATCCTCGTCCTCGGTTTCGCTCTCGCTCCCCTGCTCATCCGCGCAGGCACCGACGAGCCGGCCTTCCAGGCCGCCACCACGATTTTCGTCAGCATTTTCGTGCAGGCCATTCCCTTCCTGGTGCTGGGCGTTCTGGTGAGCGGGGCGATCGCTGCATTCGTCTCGCCCGACCTGCTCCAGCGGGCGCTGCCCGACAGCACCACCGGGGCGATCTGCGTCGCCGGCGTGGCCGGGATGGCGGTGCCGGGATGCGAATGCGGATCCGTCCCGGCGTCCCGCCGGCTCATCGATCACGGGGCGCCGGGTGCGGCCGCCCTCACCTTCATGCTCGCGGCACCCGCGATCAATCCTGTGGTGCTGGTGGCGACCGCTGTCGCCTTCGCCGGTGAACCGGCCATGGTCGCCGCCCGCTTCACCGGATCGCTCGCCACCGCGCTGCTCACCGGAGCGATCTGGGCACGGATCGGCCGGCCCGGATGGCTGACATCGCGACCGGCCCAGCACACGCACGGCACCGACGGCGCGAAATGGCGCGTGTTCACCGAAGCGGCCCGCCACGACCTTCTGCAGGCGGGATCGTTCCTGGTCGTCGGCGCGGCCGCCGCCACCGCCCTGCGACTGCTGGTTCCGGCGTGGATCTATGACACCCTCGCGGGGAATATCGTCGCGGCGATCGTCGTATGCGCCGCTCTGGCAGTGATTCTCGCACTGTGCTCGGAGGCCGACGCCTTTGTCGCGGCCAGTATGTCCACACTGCCGCTACTGCCCCGACTGGTCTTCCTCGTCGTCGGCCCGGCCATCGATGTGAAACTGTTCGCAATGCAGGCCGGTAGCTTCGGCCGGCCGTTCGCTCTACGCTTCGCGCCGCTGACCCTGCTGGTCGCAGTCGCATGTGCGACGATCGCCGGCCTGATCTTCCTGGGAGGTGCCCGATGAGGCGCGAGGCACAGAACCTGCTGCTGATACTGGTCGGCGCCACCATCGTCAAAATCGCACTCGACGGCAGCTACCTGCGATACGTCAAAGCGTCTCTACAACCGTATCTGCTGCTCAGTGGCGGCGTGATCGTGCTGCTCGGCCTCATCGCCATCGCCCGCGACGTCCGCGCGGGCCGAGCAATGGCCGACTCCCACAACGAATCCAGCCGCCCATACTGGATGCTGCTCGTTCCCGCCGCAGTAATCCTCTTCCTCGCGCCACCCGCACTCGGCACCGGCGCCATCCCCTCCGCGGGCCCCGAACTCGTATCGGCCACCTCTCCACGCCGACCACTGCCGCCGCTCGCCGAGGGCACACCGACGATGCCGCTCCGAGAACTCGTGCACCGCGTGCACGCCGCGCCGGACACCCTGCACGGCCGCACAATCGGCACAGCCGGATTCGTCCTGCCCAACGAGGCCGGAAACGGATTCGACCTCGGCCAACTCGCCATCGCCTGCTGCGCCGCCGACGCCCAACTGCTCATCCTCCACCTGGACGGGCCGCTCCCCGCGGGCCTCACCGAGGGCGACTGGATATCTGTCACCGGCCACATCACGGCCGGCAGAGCCGAACTCGCAACGCCCTCCTGGCCGACGATGGTCGTCGACGAAGCCCGTCGCATCGACCCACCGAAGATCACCTACGGTTACTGATCCAGCCGACCGGTTCCCCCGCCTCCGGCAACAGCAGATCAGGCCTACGCCGTGAGGAACACGGCCCACACCGATCCGGTGCCCATGAGCAGGATCGGGGTCGTGACCCGCGCGACCCGTACCCGATGGCGGACAGGGAAGGCGAAGGGAACGGCCATCGCGGTGACGAGCGCCGCCGGCAGGGACAGCACGCTACCGGCGATGAGCCCATAGCCGTGGGGATCGAATGCCGGGTCGGTCACGAAGCGGGACGTGACCACCAGGTATATGCAGCGCAGCCAGACCAGCCCGGCAGCGCCGCCCACACCACCGGCCACCAGAGGCATCGCCCTCTGGACACCGGCCGATTTTCCGGGGTGGTGTGTGCTGCTCACCGGATTCGCTCCGCTATCACCTCGGCGAGTGCGGTCGCCGGGCCGCATACGTCCTGGCCGGCAGTAGGCACTTCGGGGGCGAACTCCACCTGGAAGAGTCCGCCGGAAGCGACCTGCACCCAGATCATGCAGTTGCGGTGGCCACTCGGTCGGTGGCGATCGACCAGGAATGCGGGCGCTCCCGCGATGTCCAGGGTCCGGAAGTGTTCTTTGTCGCGCTCGATGTCTTGGAGCATCCCGTACCGATCCCATGGATTCGGGGCGAAGAACACTGCGACGCCGTCCGGGGCGGGAGCCGGTGGACTCCAATGGCAGTAACCGGGTCTGGAGTCGAGTTCCGGTTCCCCGGGCCCCGTGAGCCCGAAGCGGGTGAGGTCGTCGGGCCCGAGCACGGTACAGGGGTGGTTGACGAGTTCGGCCAGCGTCCACGGAGGGGTCGCGGGTGGTGGTGTATCGGGGGCGAGCACGGTCGGCGCGGGTGCGGTCGTCGCGGTCCCTGATACTTCGCAGCCTGTTGCGGCGACGAGCGCCGACCCCAGCAGCACGGCCCAGAGTTTGCGGATCCGGCTACCGACATCCCTCTGCATGATCACCCTCCCTGCGACCATCACAGCACAGCGCGCGGAATTACGCATCCGCCATTCCGACCGATGCATTCTTGGACACTGCTACGCCACATCATCGCTGGTTGACGATATTCAGGTCGACCAGTTGTTCGGAGGTGTCGGGTGGTTCCTCGGGCAGCGGCGGGGGTCCGGAACGGCAGCTGCGGGAATTGTCCGCGAATGTTCCTTTACGGACAGCTGTTTCCGGCGGGCCCCGCGAAGTGTCAGGGCTGAGGGTCCATGGGCCCAGCTGCCATGAAGCCGGCTGTAGTCGACGAGGCGGCGCGCGCGTTGCCGGAGTCGGCGATGGTCGATTTGAAGTGGGGGCATTCGACCAAGGGTTCATGGGTGCAGGTCGCTGCGTGGTGCAGACTGTCGCGCATGCGGGTCAGCCGGGCGATGTCGTGGTCGAGCCGGCTCGCCCGTCGCGCGAGGTGTGCGCGTAATTCGGTGTCGTCCGGCGTCGCAGTCAGAAACCGCTGGATCTGGGCCAGGGTGAAACCTGCTCCACGTGCACAATCTATGAGCATCAGCCGATCGAGTACGTCGGGCTCGAACGTGCGGCGCAGTCCGTTGCGGCCGGCCGAGCGGATAAGGCCGCGCCGTTCGTAGAACCGCAGGGCCGACGGTGCCAACCCGGACCGGACGGCAACCTCTGCGATATCGAGTAATTCCACGCCAGTGCTCCTTGACTTGAACCACGCTTCAAGTCGCAGGATAGCTGCATGAGCACAACGAACACACCCACATCGGGGTTGCATCCTCAGGTGCAGGCATATCTGGAACGGATCTCGCGCGCGGGCTTCGCGGAACTACATACATTCACACCCGAGCAGGCGCGCGAGGGACTGCGACGCCAGATCCCCATGCTCGGTGAGCCGGAACCGGTCGCCGCGATCGAGGAACGTGTCCTCTCGTTGGCCGGCCACCAGGTCCCGATCCGGATCTATACACCGGCCGGCGTGGCGCCACTGCCTGTGGTGGTGTTCTTCCATGGGGGCGGGTTCGTTGTCGGTGATCTCGATACCCATGACGGCCTGTGCCGTAGCCTCGCCAACGGCGCCGCCGCCGTCGTCGTCTCGGTCGGCTATCCCTTGGCGCCGGAGCACAAATTCCCCGCCGCAGTGGACGTGTGTTTCGCCGCTACGCAGTGGGCCGCGGCACACGCCGATAGTTTCGGCGCCGACGGAAACAGGATCGCGGTCGCCGGTGACAGCGCTGGGGGCAACCTCGCCGCGGTCGTTACGCATATGGCCCGCGATCTGGGGGGACCGCCGCTGGCCTTCCAGTTGCTCATATATCCCGATACGGATTTCCGGCGCAGCAATATCAGCATCCGGGAGTTCGCCGGGAGATACGGGAACATCACGCGCGCGGGCCAGCGCTGGTTCATGGACCACTATCTGCACAGCGACGAGGAAAAGCTCGATCCGCGTGTCTCCCCGCTGCTGGCGACCGACCATTCCGGCTTGCCGCCGGCGCTGGTCATCACCGCCGAATACGATGCGCTGCGGGACGAGGGCGAAGAATACGCCGCCGCACTGGCCCGTGCCGGGGTGCCGGTCGAGGTCCGCCGCTACCCGGGAATGATCCACGAGTTCGCGCGCCATCCGTTCGAAGCCGGCGCCACGGCGCGATCCGAAGCCGCCGCCGCATTACGTCAGGCATTCGCCGAGGTCGCCGAAAAGTAGCGGGTTTGCCGACTGGGCAAGAACGGGGTCACCCGAACCGGTGGCCGCATCCGTTAGCGTGCCGGCTCGGCTTCAGAGGCGTTGAGTCCCCCACTGCACGAGTTTCTCAACAGGGATGTTCCATGCCCGCACCGCGGAGTTGGGCACGAACGTCGTGATTTCTGGAATTCCCTCCAGTTCCGGGACCGTGGCGAGAAGGTGGAGGTATCTGCCGTCTTCGAGCCGGGTCGAGAAGGGTTGCTCACTATCGTCGGGTTCGGGTTCGAACAACAGCTCGGGCTCATCGGCGAGCCACGGTTCCAGGAGATCCTCGACTTGGGTGAAAGGGACTTTGTTGAGCCAGTCCCGTTGCGGCTGTCCTGTGACGTAATCGTCGATCACGGAGAAGCAGAGAGTCGACCAGTCTTCGATATCGCTTGCTCGGCACTGGTCGGCCAGTCCGTCGATCTCGAAATCATGCATGTCGGGATCCGGATCGCCCGCAGCCAAGCTGAAGTAGCCGACGTCGAGGTCCTGGCCGTCGGCACCGAACGCCCCCAAGGCGGAGTCCACCGCTGCGGTGAATCTGTTGTACTCGTCGAGTGTGAAAAATTCACACCAGTCGGGGACTGCGTCGCGCGTGGTGGGTGGGTCGGCACGCTCGGCTTCCCGGCAGGCGGCCCGCAGCGGGGTAACGGATTTCTGCAGGGTTCCCCGTACTCGATCTCGGACCAGCTGACGCAGATAGAATTCCGGGATCACACCTGTCGTGAACTTCGCCGGGGTGTTGGAGCGGATAACCGGGGTGCGGTTGAAGGGGTTGAGGTCGTCACCCGCACGATCCTGATAACCCCAGCGGGCCGGAGCGACACGCAACAGGACTTCACCGATGTATCGCACCGTGCCGGTAGTGAACTCCGCGTTGTCCTCGATGCCGATGGCGGCCTGGTCCGGGTAGCGCGCGAGCACGATCGGTTCCAGCACGTCCAGGGAGTCGAGGGTGAAGTCGAAAGGAAAGTCCGCGGGCAGGTAGGAACGACGCCACTGCTCCAGCGCACCTTCCATGCCGGCCAGCCAGCTGTCGAGAAAGACGCACGCCGACTCGGTCATGTTCTTGCGGTCCTCGGCCATGTACGCCTCGGCTCGGTCATCCTCATGCACGATGTACATCCTCGCGTACTACCGATAGGTTTCGCCACCATCCTGTTCGTTGCGCAATCGGGGCTCGGATTCCGGCCGAATCGGCCGAACCTAGCGGCAGCCTTGCAGTGTTGCCTCGGCCAGTTCAGTGAGGACATCGCCGAGGTCGTGGTGGGCGCGAAACGCGCGGCGTTGCCGTGCAGCGCCGTTGCCGCGGGCCAGGACCGCGGCGGCTGTCTCGGCGGCGAAGCGGTATTCGCCGACTTGCTCCAGGGCCGGGCGGACGACCGCGATGAGTTCGGCCAGCCAGTCCCGCCCGGCGATCGTCCGACCGTTCGCCGGGTCGACGAGCTCGCCCGTGATTCCATCGCGTGCTGCCCTCCAGCAGGCGACCCGGAGAAGTTCATCGGCGAACCGCGGCGCTGGTTGCGGCGGCGATACCAGAGCCGTCATCACCGTCGCACGTACCAGGGTGGCCAGCAGAGCCGTTTCTTCCACCGTCGCGGGAATATCGCTGATCCGGACTTCGACGGTCGGATAGGTTACCGACGGCCGGACATCCCAGTACACCATCTTCCGGTCCAGAATCGTGCCCGTCGACAGCAACATGCCGACCGCCGCGTCGTAGTCGGCTGTCGAGGCGAAATACGGTGGCGGTCCCGCACTGGGCCAGCGCCCCCACATGATGTGACGCCAACTCGCATAACCAGTGTCCACACCCCGATAGATCGCCGAGTTCGCGGTCAACGCCAAAAACAGCGGTAGCAGGGGTCGCAGGAAATTGCTCGCCCGCAAGGCCGCGCCTCGATCCGGGACACCGATATGGACGTGACAACCGCATAGTTGCTGTTCATGCGCCAGCATCCCGAAGCGCGCAGCGATACGCCGATAGCGCGGGGTATCGGTGATCGAAGTCATGCCCGTGCCCATCGGCGGGACCGCGACGGCCAGCAGCCGGACCCCGGTCTTCTCGGCGCAGGAGGCGACGGTCCGCCGGAGGTCACGCAACTCCGCGAGCAGCTGCGCCGGCTCGGAGTGGATTCCGGTATTGGCTTCGACCTGGCAGCGGGTGAGTTCCAGAGGCAGGTCGAGACCGTTGTCTCTGGCCGTCCGGGCCACTTCCATACTTTTTGCGACCGGAGCCCCGGTCCCGGGGTCGGTCAAGAGGAATTCTTCCTCCACACCGACGGTCGGCACGGCCGCATTCCTGCTCACCGGTCCACTCATTGCAGCAACCCGGACGCCCTGTTACAGGTCCGCAGGGGAACAAGCCGGCCCGGCGACTGCCCGGACAACCGCAGACACGAAGTCGGCACCGCAAGCCCTGCTGCCCCAGCAACCATGACACCCCCAGGAGTGACGCCGAGCACAGTCGAAACCAGACACCATGTTACCTGCTGGTATGTCCCGGGGTCATTGTCGTGCGCCGACCTGTGACCATTCCTCGGAGACGCCGCGCGGAACGTCCAGCGGCAGGCTTTTGCCCGCCTTCGCCGACTGAGCCGGTCCGATACCCGGGGGTGGGTCAACCGGCGGACCGGCCCAGAGAACAGGCTGCACCTGCGCGGCGTCGGTGCCGTCGGTCACTCGCGGCGCCTTTCCCACAGGCCCGCTTCATTCCGATCGGCGGGATCGCAGATTCCCACCCGGCCTCCAGCCTCGCCGACCCGGCGGTCCTTGCTGTCGGCGGCAGCTGGATGGCGACCGTAACGCACTGCCGGTCGAATGGTCATCGGGGTCCTGGGTGATCGTTTCGGTGGGGATGGTGGACGGTGCGCGGGCCCCCCGCGGACGCTGGCGCGCATGGGCGGACGCTCCCGGTAGCGACACACTCGACGCATTGATCACCACTGGCACGACCTCCCCGCCCCCGGCGCCGGGGAGCACCGGGCGCATCGTCTTGCTCACCAGTGGCACTACCGGCACTCCCAAGGGGACACAGCGATCGGAACCCCGCTCTCTTGCGCCGATCGGAGCATTACTCGACCGCGTCCCGTTCCGCGCCGGGGAAACCACTGCACTCTGCCCGCCGATGTTCCACACACTCGGGTTCGCGCATGATGCTGGCGGTAGCCCTCGGTTCCACCCTTTCTACAACATGTACGGCTCAACCGAAGTCGCCTACGCGACAATCGCAACCCCGGCCGACCTCACCGCCAGGCCGGCATGCGTCGGGACCCCGGCCCGCGGAGCACAAGTGCGGATCCTCGACGACCACGGTGTAGCCGCACCCACAGGGCACCCGGGCCGGATATTCGTGGGCAACCCCTACCAGTCCCAGGGATACACCAGCGGCGGGCACAAAGACATCGTCGACGGACTGATGGCCTCCGGCGACCTCGGCCACTTCGACACCGCAGGACGGCTCCTGATCGACGGCCGCGACGACGACATGATCATCTCCGGCGGCGAGAACGTATTCCCCGGCGAGGTCGAAGAGCTACTCGTCACCCACGCCGAAATCAGCGAGGCATGCTGCCTTGGAATCCCCGACACGCCTACGGCCAGCGCATCCGCGCATTCGTCGCCCGAACCGAACACAGCACCCTGGAAGCCGATGACATCCGCGCCTACGTCAAACTCACCCTCGCACGCTACAAGGTGCCCCGAGACATCGTCTTCGTCGACACTTTGCCACGCAACTCCACCGGAAAAATCCTCACACGCGACCTGAACCTCTAGCTAACGGGCCGCCCAGGTAGTCACCGAGATCACCAGCGTCTACCCCGAAAACTGTGGGGCGTTCTCGTCGTCCCCGACAACCTCACCGCCACCCTCGATCCGGACTTCGACCCAGCGTAGGACAGGCATGGGAACGGCTGCGGGGGTCTCGCGGACGACGCTGCACAAGTACAGGCCCGAGCTCACGGAGGGGCGAAGGCCGTGCCCTGACGATGTGGTGCGCCCCGCCCTGCCCTGCCCTGCCCCGGGTACCGAGCCCTCTGGGACCGGGTTTCTTCCGGCGTCACGCTCGTCCCAAGCTACGCACGGTCAGCGGTCGGAAAGATCCACGATCCTGGTTCCGGTCAACGTAATTCAGGAGAGGAGCAGTAGCCTCCCGCCGTAGACTTCCCGCATGATGAAGCATCTGTCCACTGGGGCGATGATCGCGGCCTTCACCTTCGGCGCGGCTGGTGTAGCGGCAGCCGATACCACCGTCGGCTACTACCCGACACACGGAGCGTGCGTCGCGAATGGGGTGAGCAAATTCGGTCAGGTAGGACTGGGTAAGACCTGGTTCTGCCGTCAGTCCGGTAACCAGTTCGAACTGTTTACTCGCTGACCGGACCGAAACGCCCGCCTCCGCCACGGGCGGGGGCGGGCGTAACCGGCACCGAAGGGCTTGGCGGGGATCATCAACCCGCCGAGCCTGGAAGTCGATTACGCCGACCAGGACTGAATACACGAGAGGGCCTGCACCGCGACGTGCAGACTCTCTTGCTGCTCGCGCCCGCACGAGCATCGATTCCACCCCGCACCGCGCGTCCCGATCACTCCCCCACTTTCCCCTGATCGGTCTGCCGCCACTCACCCGACCCATCCGGATTACGGTGATATTCCCACGCCGAGTAGTCACCGTCGTTCTCCACCACGCTCAGCCGGTCGGCGTAGCCGTCGAGGTCGGTATCGGTCCACACACTCATCGCATCCGGACCGGTGGTGACGAAGGTGTCGAGAATGCCGTCGACGACGAGGTCCTGGGTGGGTGATTCCATTTCCACCGGACCCAGGCCCTCCATAGACGAGGACGCCTCGAAACTCGGCATACCGATACCGGGGAACTCTGCTGATGTAGGCATGGATTCTCCTGAGCTCCACTGGTCGACCACGGGAATATCCCGGTCCATCTTTCCATCCCCGACGGTACAGCGCAGCCCCGCTCCCGGACGGGAACAGGGCTGCCGGCAGCTATGGGGACCAGGAGGTGGGAGCAGGCGCTCGGCGCACCGCCGAGATCACCGTTTCGGCATGAAAATCCACAACGCCAGATAGATCAGGAACTGCGGGCCGGGCAGTACACAGGACACGACGAAAAGCAGCCGGACGATCCCGGAGCTCCAGCCGAAGTATTCGGCGATACCGCCGCAGACTCCGCCGATCCACTTGTCGGCGGTGGAACGGGTGAAACGGCGTGCGGGGGCGGTCATGGCGGTCCTTTCGATCGCGGTTGCTACACCGTCCACTATCCGCACCCGGCCGACGGCCCGCATCGGCAGCGCTACCGACCCGCACCCTGATTTCCGGGGTCCGCGACTCAGGGTGGATCCCTGAGCCGCGACCGGTTCAGACCGCAGCCACCAGTTTCGCGAGATCCTCGGCGAGACTGTTTCGAGACACGTTCCGGAACCAGACTGGAGATATCGAAATACTCCCTCGGAGTGCTCGCAGAGGAACTGGGACGTTCGGATCGAGGTGGACGACGGCTTGCATCCTGGCCAGGATGCAAGCCGTCGCCGTTGATACGGGAGGGCGATCCCGTCGCCGGCCTCGCTCGGCTCGCGCAGACGTCAGGCGGTCTTGATGGTGCCGCCGTCGATGACGAAGTCCGCCCCCACGATATTGGCGGACTTTTCGGAAACGAGGAAGGTGATCAGTGCCGCGACCTCATGAGGCTCCGAGATCCGGCCGGAGGCGATATTGAAGATATCGCCGAGGCTTTCCAGCAGCTCGGTGTGCGAAACACCCTGAGCAGCAGCGACATTGGTCCCGAAACTATTCGAGCCGCGCCACAGCGGGCTGCCCACCACGCCGGGCGACACAGTGTTGACGCGCACCCCGCGAGGGCCGAACTCGTCGCTGAGTCGTTTACCGAGGGCGGTCAATGCCGCCTTGGCCTCGCTGTAGCCGATCGGACCGGGGGTGGGGGTCCGGGCGAAGATCGAGGAGATGTTCACGATCGATCCGCGCCGTTGCAGCAGGCTCGGCAGTGCGGCCCGGGTGGCCCACACGGCACTGAAAAGATTGAGGTCGAAGAGCTTGCGCCACTGATCGTCGGTGACGTCGAGAAAGCCGCCCAGACCCAAAAGATCCGCATCTCCAGCGCCCACGTTGTTGACCAGGATATCGATACCGTCGAGTTCGGCGAGCGCGCCGTCGATCAGTCGCGTTGCTCCCTCGGGGGTGCTCAAATCGACGGAAATCGCGGCGACGCTGGCCTTTTCGAGTTCCGGTGTGATGGTCCGGGCGCCGCCGACAACCTGCACACCTTCGGCGGTCAACGCCTCGGCGATGGCCAATCCGATACCGCGGCTGGCTCCGGTGACAACTGCTGTTCTGCCGGTCAATTCGAGATCCATGGCAATCTTCCTTCCTGGACTGCCGGTGAAGGCGGGCGATGCCGGGATAGGCGGCACCGCCGCTTCGGGTCGGCCGAGGGTAGGCCGGGCAGCATGCGGGGATGGTATCCGAATACTCGGGCCGAGGTCGCTGAATACGGGCGAGAAGCGTTGAAAGAACGGGTGTTTCGGTCCATCAGTAGTTCGGTGCCGATTCGGCCGATCCGATTGCGCGGCCCCATCGGCCGACGGTTGTCCAGTCCATCACATCAGGGCGCCGCGGCACGAGGGCACCGTCTGCGACCCGGCGGCAGAACCGTTCGAGGAGGTGAGCTGCCCACCGCCGGATCGTCCAGTCGGATCGTTCAATGCGCATATCTCAGTATCGACACTCCATCGGCCGTGGGTTAGAGCCGACCTCGCCGTCTACTCCATCGAGCCTTCCGCCATGGCTCGAATCCTGTCGCTACCGCTCCGGCGAAAGCCGATCTACAAGTTCGAGACCTTTTCGCGCCCAGGTTATTTCAGATTCGGCGCGCATTATCAAACCGTCGTAGGCGAACGCCTTGTAGGCCACGATCCGTTCGTGGTCGGTTTCGGGGTAGCGCGCCAGCCGGCGGCTGATGGTGGGGCTACTGGCGTCGACGATCGCCTGCCGCTGGGCCGTCCATTGGGCGAGTTGTTCGGTGTAGTGCGCGATATGGCGGTGGAGGTGGTCGCGCGCGCTGTCCGGGTCCGCCCATTCGAAGTAGGCGGCCCGCATATGTGGTGCGTCGCGTATGGGGGCGTAGTCGAGGGGTGTGTCCATCCATTTGCGGAGGGCGCTGATTCCGTCGTCGGTGATGCGATAGCGGGTCTTGGTGCTCCGCGGGCCCCAGCGCACTTGTTCGCCGTCGACGAGCCCCTCGGCTTCCATCCGGCGCAGTTCGGGATAGATCTGCGAATCCGGCGCGTGCCAGACGTGCCCCACCGAGCCGCTGAAGCGTTTCGCGGCGTCGTATCCAGTGAGGGGTTCCGCGGTGAGCAGCGCCAGTAGGGCGTAGCGGAGGCTCATCGCGATCTCGTCTCCCATCGAGTGACGGCTCTTGCCAATGACTATATCCGTAGCTAGTGTGTGCGCCACATCACTCAATAACTATGGTGATAGTTATTTGCACGTCCAGAGGACTCTCATGACCGATCTCGGCCCCACCGGGGCAACCGCCAAGAACATGGCCTACCCCGCCAATGCCTGGTACGTCGCAGCCTGGGACCACGAAGTGGGGCGGCGCGAGATCCTTGCCCGCACCATCGCCGGTCGGCCGCTCGCCCTGTACCGCACCGAGGACGGTCGCCCGGTCGCGCTCGCGGATGCCTGCTGGCATCGGCTGGCCCCGTTGTCGATGGGCAAACTCATCGGCGCCGACGGCATTCAATGCCCCTATCACGGTCTGCAGTACAACTCGGCCGGCCGGTGCACCTCCATGCCCGCCCAGCAGACGATCAACCCCTCGGCGATGGTCGCCTCTTACCCGGTCATCGAGCGGCACCGCTTCGTGTGGGTGTGGACCGGCGATCCGATGTCGGCCGACCCCGCGGCCATCCCCGATATGTTCCAGCTGGATTCACCGGACTGGGCCGGGGACGGCCGGACCATTGATGTGCGGGCCAACTACCAGCTCGTTCTCGATAATCTGATGGACCTCACGCATGAGGAATTCGTGCACTCGTCGTCCATCGGGCAGGAAGAACTCAGCGAATCCGATTTCGCGGTCACCCACGACGAGCGAACCGTCACGGTCACCCGGTGGATGCACAACATCGACGCACCGCCGTTCTGGCTGAAGAACATGCGGGACAGGTTCCCCGGTTTCGAGGGCAAGGTGGACCGCTGGCAGATCATCGAGTTCCAGGCGCCGGGGACGATCCGGATCGATGTCGGCGTCGCCGAGGCCGGTACCGGAGCCCCGGACGGCGACCGCAGCCGAGGCGTGAACGGCTTCGTGATGAACACGATCTCGCCGGTCGACGAACGCAGCGCGCTGTACTTCTGGGCGTTCATGCGTAACTACCGGCTCGACAGCCAGCTGATCACCACCCAGCTTCGCGATGGTGTGCACGGTGTATTCGCCGAGGACGAAGCCATGCTCACCGCCCAGCAGATCGCCGTCGAAGCCAATCCGGATCACGAGTTCTACAACCTCAATATCGACGCCGGTGGTATGTGGGTGCGGCGGATCCTGCAGCGGATGATCGAAGCGGAACGGCGCGGGACCGCCGATACCCCCGCATTCACCGCGGAAGCGGTGCAGTGAGATGACGGACAACCAGATCACCTGGCAGAACGGCCGGGTCACTTCGATGAGCCGGGTGGCCGACAGTATCGCCCGGATCGATATCGCCACCGAGATCGCGTATCCCGCGGCGCCCGGGGCACATGTGGATATCCGGACAGACACCGGCGACGTGCGTTCGTACTCGATCGTCACCAGCGCTGACGGCGGCCGCTACCTCACGCTCGGGGTTCGGCTTTCGTCGGCATCGCGTGGGGGGTCGCGTTTCATGCACGGCCTTGTTCCCGGCGATCCGCTCGTACTCACGACCCCACAGCAGACCTTCCCGCTCCGGCTCGGCGCAGGCAAGTACGTGCTGCTCGCGGGCGGTATCGGCATTACCGCGGTGGCGGCGATGGCCGCTGTCCTGCGCCGGGTGGATGCGGACTATCGCTTCGTCTATGTCGGCCGCAGCCGCGACGCCATGGCCTTCGTCCCCGAACTCGCCGCGTTGCACGGCAACCGGCTCGAGCTGCATATCGACGCCGAAGGCACCGGATTGGAGGTGCCCCTTTTCGTCGAGGAAATCGATGCGGGCACCGAGCTGTACATGTGCGGGCCGATCCGGTTGATGGACGCGGTACGGCGCCGGTGGGAAGCCGCGGGGCTGCCGGTACCGAATCTTCGGTACGAGACCTTTGGTAACAGCGGATGGTTCGATCCGGAGGAATTCACCGTCGACGTTCCCGGACTCGGCCTCGAAGTGGCTGTCGGCGAGAACGAAACGCTGCTGGACGCGCTCGAACGCGCCGGTGCCGACGTGATGTCCGACTGCCGGAAAGGAGAGTGCGGACTCTGTGTGGTCGACATCGTCGATCTCCACGGGACGATCGACCACCGCGACGTCTTCTTCAGCGAAGAGCAGAAATCCACGTCCACCAAGATGTGCGCCTGCGTCTCCCGCATTGTGCGCGATGCGAAACGCGGCCGGCCCCGCGCGGGTGCCGCCACTTTGACACTCGACCTCCAGTAACACCACCCAGCGCCCCCGGAACCGAGAGGCGCTGCCCCGGAAGGAAAATCGCGTGGACCTTCGCGCTCGCATCGACGCCTCGCCGATGCACCCTTATCAATGGCTGATCGTTGCGCTGTGTGTCGCGCTGAACCTGCTCGACGGGTTCGATGTGATGGCGCTTGCCTTTACCGCCAACAGTATTCGCGACGATTTCGGGCTCGACGGTGCGACCATCGGCATCCTGCTCAGTGCGGGTCTCATCGGTATGGCGGTCGGTGCGTTCACCCTCGCCCCGGTAGCCGACCGGTTCGGGCGGCGGCCCCTGATCCTCGCCTCCGTCGCGCTCGCCACGCTGGGGATGGCGTTGTCGGCCGCCGCCGGCTCGGCGTGGCAGCTGGGCACTTGGCGGGTGGTCACCGGACTCGGTATCGGCGGAATTCTGGCCTGCACCACCGTCATCGCCAGCGAATACTCTTCCGGCCGCCGACGCGGTCTCGCCATCAGCATCTACACCGCCGGATACGGGATCGGGGCGACGCTGGGTGGACTTGCCGCCGTTCAGCTGCAGAACGAGTTCGGCTGGCGGGCAGTCTTCGTCACCGGCGCGGTCCTCACCGGTCTGGTACTGGTGCTGCTCTTCGTCGCACTGCCCGAGTCGATCGAATTCCTGGCCTCCCGCGGACGTCCGAGTGACCTGTCCGAGGTGAACCGGATCGCGGTGCGAATCGGGCAGGACCCGGTCGAGAAGCTCGAGGCGGGCACCGGGCCGGAGGAAAACCGGGCGGGGCGTGCGACGGAACTGTTCTCGCTCCGGCATCGACGCCCGACGCTGCTGCTCTGGTTCGCCTTCTTCACCACGATGTTCGGGTTCTATTTCGTGAACTCCTGGACGCCGTCGCTGTTGGAGACGGCCGGGTTGTCGAAAGACCAGAGCGCCACCGCGGGGATGATGCTGACGCTGGGCGGTGCCGTGGGATCAGTGTTCTTCGGGGTGCTGGCCGGCCGAGGGTCGACACGCGGGGTGCTGATCGTGTTCACCGTGTTGTCCGCGCTGTCCATGGCGGTTTTCATTGCTTCGACCGCGATTCTCATGGTGGCGTTCGTCCTCGGAATCCTGATCGGCGGCCTGATCAACGGTTGTATCGCGGGGCTGTACACCCTGGCGCCGTCCCTGTACGGCCCGCGGTTACGCAGCACCGGGGTGGGCTGGGCGATCGGAGTGGGCCGGGCCGGTGCCATCCTGGCTCCGACCGCGGCCGGTGTGCTGCTGGACCTGGGCTGGACTGCGGAACAGTTGTATATCGGTGTCGCGGGGGTCGTTGTTCTCGCAGCGATTGCACTGACGTTCCTCCGCCCGGCAGTGCCGGGCAAGCCCGCCACTGCTGCTTCTTCGGCAGCGGCCGTTACGGGTTCGTCTGCCCTCGGAGCACGTGCGCCCCGGTAACCGCTTTCGCTGTGGCCAGTCCGGCCAGGTGGTGCAGCGAGTTGACGAGATGTTCGGGACCGAACGGCGGGAAGTCGAGGTACTCGCGGATATACGGGGGTACCGCCGACCAGTCATAGGTATGTGTGACCTCGGTTTCGGCCGGGCCGAGCGGCGTCAGATCGTACCGCCAGAACCAGCCGCCGAACTCCAGCCGGCCGCCGTCCTTCTCCTCGCCGGTGTACCAGCCGATGGCGTGGGGCGGATCCAATACGTGGACTTTGTTCGCGACCCGGTAGTCACCGTTCGGATGGTTCGGGTGATACATATCCATCCGGAAGACCTGGCCCACCTCGGTCAGCGGCGCCCGGTCGGCGGCCTTCTGGACCCAGCCGGTCCCGTCGAGCACGGAATGGGTGGTGGGGTCGGCCAGTACCGCGAACACCACCTCGGCCGATGCGGCGACGATCAGAGTTGCGCTCACGTTCTCCTCGGTCACGGCGTGATCCTCCCTGTCCGCTCGGCTCCCGGCAGGTGGGTTGCTGCGGCTACCCGGCAGTCGGAAGAGAAGCTCAATGGATAGACGACGTAGCGGTGTGGGATTCATCGGCAGGACGAGCAGCTGCTGGAGGATCACTCGGCGCTGTCGGTGTCGGCGTTCCTGTTCGCCAGTCTGGTGCCCGGTGTCTTCCTGGCTCCGCTGCTCGCGCCCGCGGTGGATCGTGTCGAATCGCGCCGGCTGCTCACCGTGACGCTGCTCGGTCAGGCGGTGATCACCCTGGGCATGGCGGCGTCCGGCTCGTTGCCGATCGTGGTGATCCTGGTCCTGGCGTTCACGGCCAGTTGCCTGGCGGCCTTGAACGCGCCGGCGATGATGTTGCTCGCCGAAAAGGCCGACGAGACAGCCGCAGCCAACCCGGCGCGCACGTACTCGACGCTGGACGCCGCACGCATGACCGGGATGCTGGCCGGCCCGGCACTGGGGGGGCGCCGCGGTCGGGTTGCTCGGGTTCTCGTTGACCATGGTGGTTGATGCCGCCGCGACCTGTGTGCTCGTCGCGCTTCTGGCGGTCCTGCGGTTGCGGCGCACCCCGCCCGAGAGCCGCGAGCAACGGCCTACCTGGTGGAAGCAGGTCGCCGAAGCGCCGGTGCTCCTCGCCTCCGATGTGGTGGTTCGGGCCGCGATGGCCTCACTGGCCGTGGCCATCGTCTTCACCGCGATCTTCACTGTGGCCGAGGTCTTCTACGTCCGCGACACTCTCGGCGCGACACCGCTGCTGTTCGGCGTGGTGACCACCGCGTTCGTCATCGGCAGGCTCGTCACCTCCTCCTGGATCGCCGGCCGGATCCCGCCGGGTCGGCAGGCCGAAACGCTGGTGTTCGCCGGCCTGTTGATGGGGTTGGGCCTGGCCGGTGCGGGGTTGTCGCATTCGCTGGCCGGTGCCACGATCGGATTCGCCGCGGCAGGCGCCGCGAACTCCCTGCAGGTCTCCGCCATCAGCGTCCTCATCAGCACCCATGTCCCGGCCGAGGTCAAGGGCCGCGCGTTCGCGGCGATGGGATCGTTCAACAGCGCCGCCACGGTACTGGGCACAATCCTCGGTGCGCCGGCCGTCGCCGCGGCAGGACCAGCCGGAGCGCTGGTGCTCGCCGGCGCAGGCACCTTCGCCGCGACCACACTCGCCACGCCCGTCCTGCTCCGCCGGAAACGCGGACCCCAAGACACGACGCACAGCAGCAGCGGAGTCGATCTGGAAAAACAGCCGCGCCGCGCGCACGAGTGGCCCTCGAAGGCGGAACCGATCGGGGCGAAGCAGCGTCCAAGCTCGTGACGGGCGCGCTTCGGGCTCGTCTTCGAAACACATCGAATCAGGGGGTACCGGAATGAATATGTCGATGAACCGGATGGTGATCAGAGCGCTCGCCGCAGTTGCCGTCGCTATGGCCGGTCTGGGTGTGATCGCCGTCGACCCGGGCCCCGCGGCGGCCACGGATGCCGACGGCGGAAGTTGCCTCGCCGACGCTGTCTTCGACCAAGGCAGTGACTCGAACCGGTACGAAGTGTATGCGTGCGTCACCGCGACCAGGGAAGAGTGCACGGCGTGGGCAGCGCGGACAGCCGCCGCGGTCGGTGGGCGGGTCGTCGACCAGACATGCGCACACGTCCGGGAAGGCCAAGGCGGGTGGGCGCACCCGGCCGGGTTCTACGGCGCTGTCACGCGCAGCAAGTAGCGAGGCGGAGACACCCCGTCGTGGCGTCGCTGGATCGGCTCGGTCGAACCTGAAGGACCGATCGTGGCCGACCCGGCAGCGCCGCGCGGTCATCAGGGCTTCCGGTCGGTAACCGGCGGGTGGATCGGGTTCGTGCACCTCGCGATCCCGACCGGCAACCGCGGCGGTTACATCGAAGCACGGCAGTGGTGCCCCGCGCACGCACTGACGAGGAACGACACAGCACGTTCACGAGCAGTGCGCCGCCCCGAACACAGGCACACCGACGACTTCGTCGTCGCGCTCGTGAACAACATCCGGGAAGGAGTCCGCCCGAAGCAGGGTGGTCCGACATCGCTCGACAACGCCCTAGGAACCGGCGACCTCGGCGGCCACTCGTCGATACCGGGCGAGCACCCCCGAGTTCCGCTGCGCGGTGTAGGTGCCGATGTCGGACACCGGCCAGGTCGGTGGTCGGTGCCCACCGGACAATATCCACGCCGCTTGCCGTGCGGCACCGTCGGCAACATATTCGCCGGGTTGCGGAACATGCACGGAGACCCCGAGTACGGACGGGGCGATCTCACGAACCGCGGCCGACCGGGCGCCACCGCCGACCAGAGTGATCTGCTCGATCGAAACGTTCTGCTCACGAACAGCTTCCAATGCGTCGGCCATCAAGCAGAGCAGACCCTCGACTGATGCGCGCGCGAAGTTCTCCCTTGTCATGGAGGACAACGTCATACCATCGAGCACGCCGGTGGCGTGGGGAAGGTTCGGTGTCCGCTCTCCTTGCAGGTAGGGCACATGGACCATGCCGCCCGCGCCCGGGGCGGCGCTCAATGCCAGCGCATCGAATTCGTCGTGGTTCACACCGAGTACCGCGGCCATGGCGTCGAGAACCCGCGTGGCATTGAGTGTGCAGGCCAGTGGCAGGAATTTGCCGGTGGCATCGGCGAATCCGGCCACCGACCCGGTGGGATCGGCCGATCGATGCTCCGAAACCGCGGCCACCACACCGGAGGTACCCAGCGAAAGGAAAACCCGGCCGACGTCCAGTCCGAGTCCCAACGCCGCCCCGGCATTGTCACCGCACCCGGGCCCGATCATCGTGCGGGAAAGGCCGAGTCGGGAACCTCCCATACCGGCCTGTTCACAGGGACCGTGGACGCGGGGCAGCACCAGGGAGCGGACATCTTCCTCGTGTCGCCGCAGAGCCAGTGCGAGCAGGTCACGTCGGTAGGTTCCGGACACCGCGTCGAAGTAACCGGTCCCCGAGGCGTCGGAGCGATCGGTCACCAGATCGTCCAGGGAGCCGGCGCCGCGCAGGCGCCAGGTGAGCCAGTCGTGCGGCAACGCCACCGCCGCGATACGCGCGGCATTGCCGGGCTCGTGGTCCGCCAGCCACCGCAGTTTGGCGACGGTCAGCGCGGCCACCGGCACCGTGCCGACAGCCTCGACCCAGCGGCGAGCGCCCAGCACACGGTCGCCGTCACCGAGTTCCCGGACGAGTGCGTCGGCCGCGTCGGCGGACCGCGTGTCGTTCCACAGCAGGGCGGGCCGGATGACCCGGCCGTCCTTGTCGAGACACACCATGCCGTGCTGCTGTCCGCCGACCGACACCGCGGCCACGTCGTCGAGCCCACCTGCTCGCTCGAAGGCGAGCTGCATCGAATTCCACCAGTGCTCCGGGTCGATCTCGGTACCTGACGGGTGTTCCGCGGCACCGTGGCGAACCAGCCGGCCGGAGTCGGCGTCGCGCACCACGACCTTGCATGCCTGGGTCGAGGAGTCCACACCGGCAACCAGCGTCATCTGTCGCGTCACGAACATCCTCCAATCAACAGATCGGTCGGCACCGGGGCCGCCGACCGGGCGAGCGCGGATCAGTATTTTTCGTAGCTGCCGATGGCGGCGACCTTCGCCGCCGATGCCGATTCGGGGTCGAAGTGGTATCCGAGCCATTCCTTGGCCAGCCGACGAGCCAGTTCGAGGCCGATGACGCGCTGCCCGAAGCACAGCACCTGCGCATCGTTGCTCAGTACCGAACGCTCCACCGAAAGGCTGTCGTGCGCGGTGACCGCGCGAATCCCCGGTACCTTGTTCGCGCTGATCGCCACACCGAGGCCGGTGCCGCAGATCAGCAGTGCGCGATCGGCGGCGCCGGCGGCGATCGTCCGCGCGGCGGTGACCGCAACATGCGGATAGGCGGTGTGCTCACCGTTTCCGATGCCCACATCGATCACTTCGGCGACCCGGTCGTCTGCCTCGAGATCGGCCTTGAGGGCATTCTTGTAGTCGAGCCCGGCGTCATCGCACCCGACCACGATCCTGAGCAATTCGGTCATCGGTGCGCTCCTTCTGTGACGAGTGGTTCGAAGAAATCGGCGACGACTCGCGCGCATATCGCCAGTGAGATCGCGCCCGCGTCGGGACTGCCGATACTGCGTTCTGCGAGCGGACGCGCCCGGCCGACCTTGGGACGCAATTCGGCCGTCGCGCGGGCTGCGGACTCGGCGGCGGCGGCCGCACTGTGCCAGGACGCACCGCTTTCGGCCACCTCGATGAGCGGCAGCAGGGCGTCGAGCATGGTCTTGTCGCCCAGGCGGGCTTTGCCCAGGCGAGCGAGCGAATCATAGGCGGCGCGCAGTCCGGCGACGATATCGGCGTCGGTAGGGCGGCCGGCATCACCGAGCCGGTCCCCCAGTGCGGTCAGCGCCGCCCCCCACAGCACGCCCGAGGTGCCGCCCGCCTGCGCAGCCCACGCTTCACCGGCCGCCCTGAGCACTCCGCCCTGGCCTGCCCCGCGTGCGACGGCCGCGTCAGCGGCAGCGCAGGCCGCGGCAGTGCCCCGGACCATGCCTCGCCCGTGGTCCCCGTCACCGGCGATCGCGTCGATGTGGCCCAGTTCCTCTTCCGCCTCGACCATTGCCGACGCGACAGCGTGCAGCGCCGCGGCGAGGGCGACGCCGCCCTGTCGTGCGGCGTCGTCTGCGGTCGCCGCGGTATCCGCGTGGTGGTGGGTGTGGGTGACGGCGCTGCGGCGAGCCGCCGGCGGATCCTCGACGAGGCTTCCCCGGCGATACGCCGGGGTATCCGCCGGCGCGGTCCAGAACCGCTCCAACTCCTCGTCGAGCCACATCACGGTCAACGAGCATCCAGCCATGTCGAGGCTGGTCACCAGCTCGCCGACCTCCGGCTGGACCACCGTGTAGCCTGCCGTGCGCAGCAACTCGGCCGCGGTCGCCCACACCACGAACAATTCCTCGTACTTGGTGCGCCCGAGCCCATTGAGAATCACCGCGATTCGTGAACCGGCGCCCGCCGGCTTCTCCTTCAGCACCCCGGTCACCAGTAGTTCGGCGAGTTCTCCGGCGCTCGGCATCTCGTGTGTGGCGACGCCCGGCTCGCCGTGGATTCCGAGACCCAGCCCCATTTTTCCCTCTTCGACGGTGAACAGCGGCGTCGAGGCTCCGGGCAGAGTACAGCCGTCGAAGGCGACACCGAGTGTCCGCGTGTTGTCGTTGGCCAGGGTCGCGACCCGGAACACACCGTCCAGGTCATAGCCCGCCTCCGCCGCCGCGCATGCGCATTTGAACACCGTGAAGTCACCCGCAATACCACGACGCGCGGCGATATCGTCGGCTGATCCGCTGGCGATATCGTCGGTGACGGCCACGTAACGGGCCGGGATACCCTCGGCGTTCAACTGCTCGACCGCCAAACCGAAATTCATCACATCGCCCGCATAGTTGCCGGTGGTCAGCAAGACCCCGACGCCGCCGTCGGCGGCTCTGGCCACCGAGGCCGCGGCGGCTGCCGAGGGGGAGGTGAAAATGTTGCCGACCACGGCGCCGTCGGCGAAACCGCGACCCACCAGCCCGCAAAACGCGGGATAGTGGCCCGTTCCCCCACCGACGACCACGGCGACTTTGCCCGGCGGCGTCGCAGACGCGCGAACCACCCCACCCGGAACACCGGTGACGTATCCCGCGTTGGCGTCGAGAAATCCGACCAGCATATCGTCGGTGAACGATGCCGGGTCGTTGTACAGCCGCGTCATCAGATGCCCTCTATCGCAATCGTTGTCCGGATTCGGGATCGAACAGGTACACCCGTTCCGGCGGTACCGTCAGCGCGACCTGCTGGTGCACCGCGAAGTTCTGCTGGGCTGGGGTCTCGACCAGTACGGGCTCCGCGACACCGGGTACATCCAGCGCCGCGCGGCCGAACTCCATCAAGTGTTCGAAGTAGCGCACCGACGCCGTCAGCCGGCCGGGGCCGGCCGGCTCGGTGGAGAGCCGGCTGTCCTGTGGCCGGATACCGACCTCGACCTGCTGACCGTCCGCGACCGTCGAGACAGCGACGGGTACCGTACCGCTGCCGATCTGGACGACCGTGCCCGCACTGTCTCGGCGGACCACACCGTCGACGATGTTGATCTGCGGCTCGCCCACGAATCCGGCGACGAAGCGGTTGGCCGGATCGTCGAAAACCTCGTCGGGTGTGCCGAACTGCTGGATGATTCCGCCGTCCATGACGGCGAGCCGGTCGGCCAGGCTCAGCGCCTCCACCTGGTCGTGCGTGACCACGATCGTGGTGTAGCCGAATTCCCTTTGCAGCACCTTCAATTCGCGCCGGACCTGCTGCCGCGCCGAGGCGTCCAGATGCGAGAGGGGCTCATCCAGCAGCAGTACCGGCGGATTCCGGACCAGCGCCCGTGCCAGCGCGACCCGCTGCTTCTGCCCGCTGGACAGGCTCGCGGGCCGCAGGTCGAGCACATCCTGCAGTTCCAGCCGCTGCGCGATATCGCTGACGAGCCGGTCGGCGTCCGCGACCTTGCGCGCCTTCAACCCGTAGCCGAGGTTCTGCCGCACCGATAGCGGCGGATACAGGGCATAGCTTTCGAATCCCACGCCCACACCGCGCTTCCCGGGCGGCAGGTTGGTGATGGTGCGGTCGCCGATGCGGATGTCGCCGCTGCTCACCGTCTCGAGACCGGCGATCATACGCAGAGTGGTCGTTTTCCCGCAGCCCGATGGACCGAGCAATGCGACGAGTTCGCCGGGTTCGATATCGAGCTCGATGCCCTTGACCGCCTGGAAGCTTTCCCGGCCGCGTGCGACGTAGGTCTTGGTGAGGCGCTCGAGGGTCAACCGCTGCGCCGTCGACCCGTTTCTGGTTTCGACTGTCATCGCCGCTCCTGGGAGTTGGATGCGGCAGCACCGAGACGGAGACTGTCGCTGCCGGGTTCGCCTGCTTCGAAGATGTGCACATCGGCCAGCGGTACCGTCACCACCACGGTGCCGCCCTCGCGAATATGCGGTCCGCCCGGGGACAGCGCGATCAGCGACGTTTCGCCGATATCGACGGAGACCTCGATACTGCGCCCGAGTCGTTCGGTCAGCGTGATCACGCCGGTCAGGTTCGCCACCCCGGGTGCGGTGCTTGCTACGGCGGCGAGGGTGATATCGCAGGGGCGGATGCCGAGCCGGACAGCGCTGCCCGTGCCGAGGCCGAGTTCGGTAGGCACCGGAATCTCGATACTGCTTCCGGGTACCCGCAGCGCGCCATCGTCGACGATCGCATCGACGATGTTGATCTCCGGCTGGCCGAGCGCTTTGGCCACGAAGGTGTCGATCGGCCTGCGCCAGATGGCGTCCGGCGCATCCACCTGCACCAGCTTGCCGTCGCGCAGGATGGCGATTCGGTCGCCCAGTGCCAGAGCTTCCTGGTAGTCGTGGGTGACGTAGACGGTCGTCGTATTCGACATCCGACCGAGCTCGCGCAGTTCCGCTCGCATGGCCGCACGCAGTTTCGCGTCCAGATGAGACAGCGGTTCGTCGAGTAGATAGACGTCCGCGGGCCGGATCAGCACCCGGCCCAGGGCCACGCGCTGGCGCTGCCCGTTGGACAGTTCCCGTGGAAACCGCTGCTGCAAATGGTCGATGCCGAGCGTCACAGTGACGGCATCGACGCGCTCCTGTTGCTGAGCCGCGGAGTACTTCCCGTTACGTCCGGAGCGCAGCGGGGAGGAAAGGTTCTGCGCCACCGTTTGCTGTGGATACAGGGCGTAACTTTCGAACGCCATCGCCACATTGCGGTGATAGGGCTCGATGTTCGTCATATCCGCGCCGCCGATATGTACCGAACCACCATCCACCTGGACCAGCCCGGCGATCGATTTCAGCGTGGTGGTCTTACCCGCACCCGAGGGACCGAGGATGACGAAGAATTCGCCGTCGACGATATCGAGCGATATATCGTCGATGCCGACCGTCTTACCGTAGTGCTTGGTGAGTCCGTTGACCGTCAGATCCGCCATCAGGATTTCACCGCCCCGAAGGAGAGGCCGCGCACCAGGTATCGCTGGATGGTGAGCGCCAGAATCAGTGGTGGTAGGGCTGCGATCACCGCGGCAGCAGCGGTGAGGTTGTAATACGCCTGTCCGCCACCGCCGAGATACTTCGTGATCGCCACGGTCACGGTGGCGGCATTGCTGTCGGCCAGGATCAGCGGGAACACGTAGTTGTTCCAGGCGAAGATGAACGCGAGCAGTGCCGCGGCGGCGATACCCGGCCGCACGAGCGGCAACGCGACCATCACGAAGGCCCGGCGGCGGGTGTATCCGTCCAGCAGTGCGGCCTGTTCCAGATCTTCCGGCAGATCTTGGAAATAGGACCGCAGGATCCACACCACCAGCGGCATCGTCACCAGCTGGAGCACCCACACCATGCCGACCTTGGTGTCGAACAGGCCGATCTGGTTGTAGATGACGAACAGCGGAACGATCACCATCAGTTCGGGAGCGAACCGGAACGAGAGCATGGTGAACATCAGGTCGTTGGAGCCTTTGTACTGCCACCGGCCCGCCGCATAGGCTGCGGGAATACCGATGACCAGGGAAACGATCACCGCGCCACCGCAATTGATCAGGCTGGTGACCAGCGCCGCCTTGAAGTCCACGCTGGTGAGTTCGGTGCCCTTCCCGCTCAGCACCGTACTGAAGTTCTCCAGGGTGGGGCTGAATGTGAAGTAGGTGGTGGTCTGTTGCGCCGGCGTCTTCAACGCCAGCAGGACCATCCACACGATGGGGAACAGCGAGAAGACGAACCAGCCGATCAGCACGATATCCGCGCCCACGGAGGCCGGGGTGAAACGGCGCTGCCCGGGTAAGAGTTCCTTGGCCATGATCTACGACTCCGCTCCGGCAGCGCGACGCTGCGCTTTTCCGAGCACGCTCACGAGGACGCGTGCGGTGATGAACACGATCACCCACAGCAAGAACATGTAGGTGCTGCCGCGGGAGTAATCGAGGTTGATGATGGAGTCCTCGAAGGCCCCGATCTGCAGGGTCCGCGTCGCTACGCCAGGACCCCCCGAGGTGAGGACGTAGACCGCGTCGAAAACCTTGAGGTTGTCCATGAAGCGGAAGATGACCGCGACCAGGATGTAGGGCCACAGCATCGGCAGCATGAGCTTGCGGAACATGTAGAACCAGCTCGCGCCGTCCACCGCCGACGCCTCGAACGGTTCCTTGGGCAGCGAACGGATGCCGGCGAGCACCAGGATCGCGACGAACGGAGTGAAGATCCACAGATCCACCAGGATCACCGACCACAGGGCATTGTCACTGCTGAGCCAGTCGAAGGTGGATCCGAGACCGAGGATGTGGTTGAGCACGCCGAACTGCGGGTTGAACATCAGCTTCCAGATGACGCCCGCGATCACCGGCGCGATCATCAGCGGCAGGATCAGCACCTTCTCGAAAATCCGCCCGATGATGCTGGAACGGTTGAGCAACAGGGCAATGCCGACGCCGACGAGCGTCTCGAGGGCGGTGGCCACGATCGCGAAGGTGCCGGTGACCCGGACACTGGTCCAGAATTCGACGTCACCCAGCACGCTCACGTAGTTGCGGATTCCGACGAAGATCGGATCAGGGTTCACCGCGGCGTAATTGAGCACCGAGTAGTACGCGCCGATCACGAACGGGTAGAGAATCCCCACTACGATCAGCACCGCCGGAATCGACAGCAAGTACGGCCGCAGCGACCGCCGCCATCGCGGCACCTCCGGAGGGTCGGTTCGCTTCGCTGTACCCGGCTTTTCCGGGTCGGCATGTGACGGTGGACGCACCGATTGAGTGGTCATGTCGACCTCCCTTTCTTCGACCCACGCCGGGTCAGAGATTGACCTTCGACGTACAGGTCTTGGCCAGGCTGGCCAGTCGGGAACGGGCGCTCGCACCGCCGTAGATGTCCTGCAGCGCGACGGACCAGTCCTCCGTGGTGTCGAAGAACTTCTTCTGCGGCGTGAACTGGATCTTCGAGCTGCCGATCACCGTCTCGAAGGCTTCCAGGTAGCCGGGCATCCCGCCGAGCTGCTGTTTGAACACGCCGTCGAAAACCGACTTGCGCACGGGATCGGCGAAGATCCCGCCTTGCACGGCTTTCGAGAGGGCTTCCTTACCTGTGACCCACTGGATGAACAACCAGGCCGCATGCTTGTTCTTCGACTGCGCGTTCATTGCCAGCGACCAGGTCCACAGGTTGGTGTTGTAATTGCCACCCGGTCCGGCGGGGCCCGGATACCAGCCGATATTGCCCGCTTGCGCACTGGCACCCGGCTTGTTCTTCGGGTAGGTCGCGCTGTCGGCGTCGTAGACCATCATCGCGGTGCCGTCACCGAGGTCGCCGGTGGCCTGGGGATAGTCGTAGGTGGTCCACGACGTCGGCCCGGCCAGACGCTGCATTTCGATCCATTTCTCGGTGAAGTCCACCGAGGCATCCGAGGCCATGGCGGCCTCGAGCCGGCCGTCGACGAGTTCGTAATCCTTCGCGCCCTCCCTGACGAATTGCGTCATGAAGCCGGGATGGATGGTGGCCCACGACTTGGATCCGCGGGTGGCGATGCCGTACCGGTGCTGGGAACGGTCGGTGAGATCGACGGCCAGCTGGATGAAATTGTCGAAGGTGTCCGGCAACGTGATCTTGCGCTGGTCGAAGTAGGCCTTGTTGTAGGCGACCACGTTGTTCTCGAAGCCCCACGGGATCGCCCACTGTCCGCCGGTACCGAGCGGACTGCCGAGTTCGAAGTCCCATCGGGTGGAGGTGCGCAGACCCTCGTAAATGTCCTCGAAGTCGTACGTGTCACTGGTGGCCGAGGAGTTGGCGATCCACGGGGCCAGATCCTCCAGCCAACCGGGGGGCCCGTACTGCCAGATGAAGTAGGCACCCAGCATGAAGACATCGTGTTTTCCGGTGCCACCGGCCAATTCGGTGTTCAACTTGGTGAAGTAGTCGGCCTCCGGTACCAGATCGGTGTCGACCGTGATGCCGGTCAGCCGGGTGAACTCGGCGAGCAGTGGTTGCAGCGACTGCTGGTACGGGTGCGGCGTCTGCAACAGGTGCAGAGTCGTCCCCTCCGCAGCGCGCCAGTCGAAGGGGCCGCTCACCTCGCCCGCACCGTTGACGGCCTCGAAACCGCCACCCACGCCGCAGGCCGAGAGCACCGGTAGCGCCGCGGCGGCCGCACCGGCCAGGCCCAAAGCCCGTAGCATGTCCCGGCGCGAGAACTGATTTCTGCTCATATATCTGTTCCTCATCGAACTTTTCGGCAGGTCAGGACGGAATCAGCGAAACCTTCACCGATTCGGTTCCGCTGGCCACCAGATCGAGACCTTTTTGAAAGTCGCTGAGCGGTAGCTGATGTGTACAGATCTTGTCCATCGGCAAGATGCCGGACTCGAGCATGCGGATGGCGGCCGGCCAGCAGTGCGGGCCCAGATGCGCGCCGCGCACATCGAGCTCCTTGTCGTCACTGATGATGCTCCAGTCGACGGAGACATCACTGCCGAAGACGCCGTACTCGACGTAGGTTCCCAGCTTGCGCAACAGATTCAAGCCCTGCGGCACAGCGGAGGGATGACCGGTGCCTTCCAGGTAGACATCGGCGCCATAGCCGTCGGTGAGTTCCATGACGATCGCCTGGGCGTCCTCGTCGCGGATGTTGATCACGATATCGGCGCCGCACTCACGAGCCAGCAGCAACTTCTCCGGCGCCATATCCAGGGCGATGACATGGGCAGGACTCTTCGCCCGCGCACCGGCCACCATGCCGAGACCGATCGGACCACAACCCGCCACCACCACGACATCGTCGAAGGTGATACCCGCCCGTTCGACGGCGTGCAGCGAACACGACAGCGGCTCGGTGAATGCGGCGTGTGCGGCCGGAAGGTCCTTGGACACCTTGTGTACCAGCGCTTCTGCGGGATAGACCATGAATTGCGCCATAGCGCCCGGGGTCCGGCGCTTGAAACCGTAGAGGTCGTGCGGTTTGCACATGTGGTACTGCCCGCGTAGGCAGTACCGGCATTTCCAGCACGGCACGATCTGCTCGGAAACCACTCGGTCCCCTACCCCGACGCCCCAGCGGGCTGCGCCGGCGGCGTCGATCTGCACGATTTCGCCGACGAATTCGTGGCCGGGGATCACCTCCGTCTCGGCCCACGCGGGGCGGTTCTCATCGCCCCAGAACTTCGGCGCCCCGTGGTAGCACTTCAGATCGCTCGCACAGATGCCCACTGCCTCGACCCGCACCAGCGCTTCGCCGGGCCCCGGTACCGGAACGGGAACCTCTTGCAGCCGGTAGTCCTCGGGACCGTGGCAGATCACCGCTTGCATCGTCTCTGTCATCACCACTGCCCTTCATCCCTATGTTCGCGATCACACTAACCCAGGTCGGCACATTGGTCCAGAACGAATGTTCACGGAATTATTGGCGTGAACTGATGTGCAATGCGATACTTCTGCCATGCACAGCAGCTCCGAAACTCGTGCGCTGACAAGCGCCGAGGGTGGCCGCTTCGCGCCGTCGCAGCTCTACGCGGCCGCGAAAATGTACTACGACGAGGACGCCACCCAGGCCGAAGTCGCCCATAAGCTGGGCGTGAGCCGGGCCACCGTGAGCAGGCTGCTGTCCGAAGCCCGCCGCCAGGGCATCGTCCACATCGAAGTGCGCGCACCCCATGCCGACGACCGCGGCGATCTCGCGGACACCCTCGCCGACGCGATCGGGTTGCGACGGGTGTATCTGTCCGCGCCGCTACCCGCGCCGACCCCGGCCAAGCCGACCGTGGAGGTGATGGGCAGCTACCTCGCACCCGCGGTCTCACGCGCACTTACGGAAGTCGGGCTGGTCCCCGGGGACGTGCTGCTGGTCTCGTCGGGACGCACCGTCCACCAAGTGGCGCAGTTCGACCTCGAACGCATCCCCGGTGTCCTCGTCACCCCCACCGTCGGTGGCAACGACCAGCCCGAGGAGTGGTATCAGACCAACGAGATCACCCGGCTCATCTCCAACAAACTCGGCGGCCGGCCGAACTACCTGTTCGCCCCCGCCCTCCCCGGACCCGAGCTCTACGACACCCTGCATGCCGATCCGTCCATTCAGCGCGTGCTGAATCTGTGGCCACGGGCGCGGTGCGCACTCATGGGCGTCGGTGCGCCGCCACTGCTGCGCGATGACATACCACAGTTCGTTCCCACCACCTCCGCATCCCTACGCGAAGCGGTGGGCGATGTGTGTTCGCGGTTCTACAACCGCGAAGGCGAACCCGTCGACTTCCCCGGCCGCGAACGGCTGATTGCCGTGGAATTGTCCGTGCTGCAGAAAATCCCGGTGGGGATCGCCGTGGCCGTCGGCGCGGACAAGGTGACGCCGATTCTCGCCGGGGCGCGCGCCGGATACTTCAACCAGCTCGTCACCGATCCATCGACCGCACAACAGCTTCTGGAGAGTCTGTGAACTCGATTCGTCTCGACGGTAAGCGCGTACTGATCACCGGTGCGTCGAAAGGCATCGGGGCCGATATCGCCGAGACTTTCGCGGATGCGGGGGCCTCGCTGGTGTTGTCCGGTCGCGACCACGGCACACTGGCCGTTCAGGCCGAAAAACTGGAAGAGCAGTACGGAGTCCCCGTTGCGGCGGTGGCCGCCGACCTCGCCGATTCGGGCGCTCCTACCAGGCTGGCCACGGAGGCCGCCGCGGTCTTCGGCGGGCTCGACGTGCTCGTCAACAATGCAGGGATCTCACATCCGGAGATGGTCACCGATCTGACGGCCGCATCGTTCGACGAGGTCCTCGCCGTCAATCTGCGCGCCCCCGCACTGCTCGCCGCCACCGTCGGTGCGGCGATGGCCCGGGCCGGCGGCGGATCGATCGTGACCGTCGCTTCCGCGGCCGCCCTGCGTGCACTGCCCGAGCACTACGCGTACTGCACGTCGAAGGCGGGCCTGGTGATGGCGACCAAGGTGCTCGCACTCGAGCTCGGGCCCGACGGCGTGCGCGCGAACTCCCTGTGCCCCACCATTGTGCTCACCGATATGGGCCGCAAAGTCTGGGGCGAGGAAGCGAAGGCTGCGCCGATGCTGGCCCGCATCCCGCTGGGCCGCTTCGCCGCACCCGCGGAGGTGTCCGCGACAGCGCTGTTCCTCGCCTCCGACCTCGCCTCGATGATCAACGGCGTCGACGTTCCGATCGACGGTGGTTACGCGGTCAGCTGAGCCGAGTCAGGGTATGCACCTGGTCCCGGGTGGCCGGATACAGCTGCAGCCATGTCTCGTACAGGGCGTCGTATCGCTCGCGGTATTCCGGGTTCGGCGCGATCTCGCGGGCGATCCGCGTCCAATCCGTCTCCGGTGCGACCAGTCCCACGCCGATAGCGGCCAGCAGGCCGTCACCGTAACTCGCGCCGATGGTCTGTTCCGGCTGCAGCTGGGTCAACCCGGTGATATCGCTGAGCGCCTGCGCCCACACCGGACTGCGCAGCCCCCCACCGACGCCGACGGCCCGCAAGACCGGCGAATCGGCGTTGTCGAACATCTCCAGGATCTGGCGGATCCCGAAAGCGATTCCCTCGTAGGCCGCGCGGAACAGATGTCCACGTCCGTGCCGCAGCGTCAGTCCGGCCACGACACCGCGCGCGTCCGGATCGAATACCGGCGTGCGCTCACCGGCCAAGTAGGGCAGCATCAGCAAGCCCTCCGAGCCCGCCGGCACGGCCGCCGCCTCGGCCATCAGTACGTCGAATGGGGCCCCGCCGGTCACCTTCTGCAACCAGTTGGCCAGCGTACCCGCGGTCGATGTTCCCGCCGCGAGCGCGAAAGTCCCCTCCTGGACACCCGTCGTCGTCCACAGCGCCGGGTTCGTATGGAACGATTCCAGCACCTGCACCAGGAACATCGTCGATCCGTACATCAGCATGAGGTCACCGGGATCGCGCACACCCACGCTGAATGCCTCGGCATAGGCATCCACGGTGCCCGCGACGACCGGCGTGCCCGCCGGAATCCCGGTCTCCGCGGCCGCCCGCGCGGTCACCACGCCGACCACCTCCGACGGCCACACGAGCCGGGGCAGCGGCAGCGCGCCCAGAACGCGCCCCGCCCATTCGGCGTTCCAGTCGAAGTCGCGAATCGAATACAGTGGATCGCATTGGCTGGCCGTGTGATGGTCCTGAACATACTCACCGGTCAGCTTCGCCACGATGAATGAATTCGAACCGTACCAGCGGCGGGCACGAGCGAACACCTCCGGTTCGTTCTTGCGCACCCATTCGATTTTCGGGCCGACCGCCTGACTCGACAGCGATTTGCCCGTCCGCGACAGAATCTGCTCCGCGCCGAACAACTCGGTGAGTTCGGCGATCTCCACCGACGCCCGGGTGTCGATGCCGTACAGAATGGCGGGCCGTACCGGCTCGAGCTCCTCGTCGCACAACACCAGGCACGGACCGACACCGCTGACGCACATCCCGGCGATCCGCGCCCCCGACGGTACGGCGGCCATCAGTGTGCGACTGATCGCGCACACCTCCGCCCACCACAAGCCCACCGCGTCGACCTCGGCCCACCCCGGCCGCGGCATCGACATCTCATGACCCACCTGATGCTCGGTCACAACCACTCCATCCGGGCGCACGAGCACCCCCTTACTACTCCCTGTCCCCATATCGATACCGACGAAGAGCTCCACAAACGTCAGCTTAGGGGCTGCTGCACGGAGAGGGACATCGATCCGGCTTGCCGATAGGCGAGCCTGGAAGGCAGCTATCGTGCCCAAGCCCTACCCGCAGGAGTTCCGTGACGATGTGGTTCGGGTCGCCCGCAACCGCGAAGAAGGCGTGGCGCTGGACCACGTAGCCGCCGATTTCGGGATCCACCCGATGACGTTGACGACCAGGCCCGACTGTTCTGACCGTCGCCAGGGATCCGGTAGACAGCACTGCAGGAAATTACGACAGCCGCAGCAGCGCGCGGTGGATCAACGTGGGGTTGGTTCCGCTGAAGCCGATGCAGCGGAACCCCGGCATCCGCGAACCATGTCAGCCCGACGCCACGCGATAACTCCGAAGATCGCCCGCCGCGGCGCTCCACACGGCTCCCGCTTGGGCAAGACTCGGTGGGTCGTAGAGCGCACCTTCGCCTGGCTTCACCAGTTCAAGCGCCTTCGCACTCGCTACGAGATTCGCGCCGATCTACATCAGGGGCTGCTCGAACTCGCCTGCAGCACCATCTGTTTGAGACGCCTCCGAATCTCATTCTGAAACGAGCAGTAAATCGGGCGATGACCTGGCCGGGCACCGATGCCGGCGCCCCCGGATCCTCGAGGCACGGACCGCCGGGTGCAGAGTCAAACGACTCCCGCGGAGACAAGCAGCTTCCAGATATCACCCTGATCGACAACCTCGACACCGAGCTTCGCCGCCTTGGCCAGTTTGCTGTCGCCGACTCCCGCACCGGTGATGAGCAGGTCGGTATTCGCCGACACCGAGGACGCCACCGTGGCACCCGCCTTCTCGCAGAGGCGTTGGAATGTCGGGCGGGCGACCTTCTCCCCCGAACGCGGGTCGCTGATCGCGCCGGTGATCACCACCGTTTTGCCGCCCAGCGGCGCACCCGCCGCGACGACCGGTGGTAGATCCTCGTCGAGCACGTCCAGACTCACGCCCGCGGCACGCAACCGCTCCAGTTCCGGACGCAGGCGGGTGAGGTGCTCGACCAGGGAAGCCGCCACTTTCGGGCCGATGTCCTCCACGGCCACGAGTCGTTCTTCGCCCGCGTCGGCGACCTCTTCCAGGGAACGGAATCCCGCGCGGGCCAGGCGGGCGGCGGTACCTTCGGAGGCCATCGGAATCGCCAGGCCGATCAGCGCGCGGCGCAGGCCCACCCGGCGGGCGGCGTCGACCGAGTCGATCATGCGCGCGGCCGAGGTCTCGCCGATACGGTCGAACTCGAGCAGGCGCTCGGTGGTCAGCGTGTAGAAGTCCGAAGGACGCTCCAGGATGCCCGCCTCGGCCAGGCGCTCGATCCACACCTGGCCGAAGGCCTCGATATCGGCGGCCGGCCGCGACGCCCAGTGGATGAGCCTGCGCACCGTCTGTGCGGGACAGGCGACGTTGGTGCAGAACAGTTCCCGGCTGTTGCCCTGTTCGGTCACCGGCTGCGCGCAGGACGGACAGCTGGTGGGCGGCACGATCTCGCGCTCGTCGCCGGTGCGTTTCGAGGCGTCGAGCACACCGGCCACGAACGGGATCACATCGCCGGCGCGGCGTACCAGCACGGTGTCCCCGACCTTGATATCGCGGGCGCGGATCACCTGCTGGTTGGCCAGCGTCGCCTTCGTGACCGTGGTGCCGCCCACGAACACCGGCTCCAGCCAGGCGACCGGGACGATCTTGCCGGTCTTGCCGACGTCCCAGACCACCTCGTTGAGCAGTGTGGTCTTCTCCTCGGCTGCGAACTTGAACGCCAGCGCGCCCCGCGGGCTGTTGGACCGGGTCCCGGCCGCGGCGTAGGCGTCGCGGTCGGCCAGTCGCAGCACCGCGCCGTCGATGTCGTAGTCCAGGTTGTTGCGCCCCTGTTCGATCACGGTGATCGCCGCCTGCGCCTGCTCGGCGTCGGCGCACACCCGCATCTGCGCCCCCGCGATCCCCAACGCCCGCAGCCCCTCGGCCAGGTCGGCCGCGGCGCCGCCGGCGGAGGTGTCGAGATCGAAGCCGAAGAACTGCAACCGCCTCTCGGCAACCGTGGCCGGGTCCTTCGCCCGCAGTGTGCCCGCCGCGGCATTGCGCGGATTGATCAGCGGCTTGTCCGGGTGCGCGGTGTTGTAGCCGAGGAAGGTCGACCGCAGCATCACCGCCTCACCGCGCACTTCCACCCGCCCCGGGACATCGATCCGGTCGGGCACCCCGTCGACCAAGGCGCGGACCAGTACCGTCACATCGTCACCGGTGGTGCCGTCACCGCGGGTCACGGCACGCAGCAACCGCCCGTCCTCGAAAACCAGGGCCAGGGACAAACCATCGAGCTTCGGCATCACCACCACCGACTGCCCGGGGAACCGATCGAAGAACGCCGCGACCTGATCCGGGGTGGTCGCCTTCTCGAGCGACAACATCGGCCGCGAATGCCGGATCGGGGCGTGCAGCACGGCGGGCGCCCCGACCTGCTCCAAGGGGTTCGGGTCGGGCGCGAGGTCGGGGTGCGCCTCGATCAGGCCCCGTAGCTCGTCCTCGATCGCGTCGTATTCCGCGTCGGCGACCAGCGGCGCGCCCCGGTAGTAGGCGTCGCGCAGCGCCACCACACGGTCCGCGAGTTCTTGGATGCGTTCACCGGTTTCCACGAGCCAGACGCTACCGAGCCCCACCGACACCCCCGTGGACCGAGTGGTGGCAGCGCACGCCCCGCCCGGCACGGCACACCTTCGGCGCGCGCACAGCGGTTCCCGTGCGACCGAGGCGTGCGGTTCACTGTTCAGGGAGTGAGGACGATCCGCCCGAACACCGTGCCGAGGTCCATTCGGCGATGGGCTTCGGCAGCTTGCTCCAGTGGCAGGATCTCGTGCACGACGGCGTGCAGTTCGCCGCGGGCGGCGGCGGCGAACTGTTCGGCCCGAACCGCGTCCCTGGCGGGCACCGGGACGGTATCGAGGCTGAACGTGGCGAACGAGCGGGACTGCTGGAACGCCCCCAGGAGTCGCATGCCGAAATCCGCCGGCGGCAGCCCCGCCACCACGCCGACCAGAACGAAACGTCCGTTCGGTGCGAGGTGGTCGAGGAACGTGGGCAGCTCCGCCCCACCGGCGATATCGATGATCACGTCGTAGGACGGCGGCGCAACCGGATCGCCTCCCCCGGACCGGTCCAGGACATGTGTCGCGCCGAGATCGCGGAGCCGGGCGCCGCGGTCCGGTGCCGAGGTCGTGACCGCGACCGCGCTCGCCCCGCCGCGCACCGCGAGCTCCACCGCCGCGATACCGATACTGCCCGCCGCCCCGCGCACCAGCACGGAATCACCGGGTGCGAAATGCGCGTGGGCCAGCCCGAAATGCGCGACGGGCGCCGCACTGCCCAGCGTCACCGCCGCGACCGGCGACAGGCCGGGCGGGAGCTCGACGATATCGCCGACCTGCGCGACCGCCTGCTCGACATAGCCGCCACCGGTACCGGTGAACGCCCACACCCGCCGGCCCGTCCACGACTCGTCGACACCGGCGCCGACCGCGGTCACCGTACCCGCGACCTCGCTGCCGGGTATCAGCCCCTCGGTGAACCCGTATCCCTCGAGTGTCCCGCGCCGGATCACGGCGTCGACGCCACCCACTCCGATCGCCTCGGTCTCGATAACCACCTGTCCCGCGGCCGGGACCGGTGCCGGGGTCTCTGTCACCGTCATACCGCTCGGGTCGCCGAATCGCCGAATCGCCACTGCTCGCACCGTCGTCTCCTTGTGCTCTCGTTGTCCGAGGTACCGTGGCCGAAAGTAACGGACGCCCCCGTCCACTTCCGTGAAGTGAGAAGCATGCCGGATCGATTGCCTCATATGCTCCGCGCCGACGCGCAGGACAACCGCGACCGGATCCTCGAGGTCGCCCGCGCGCTGTTCGCCGAGAAGGGGATCGGCATCACCATGCGCGAGGTCGCGCGCCGGGCCGAGATCGGGCCCGCCACCCTGTACCGGCGGTTCCCGGCGAAGCAGGCCCTGATCGATGCGGCCTTCGACGATGAGATGCGGTCGTGCCGGCAGATCGTGGAAGACGGCTGCGCCGATCCCGACCCATGGCGCGGATTCTGCTCGGTCATCGAACGGATCACCGTGCTCAACGGCCGGAACCAGGGCTTCGTGGACGCGTTCATGTCCGCGCACCCGGAGGCCGACGGCTTCGCCGCCCACCGTGCGGCACTGCTCTCGATGCTCGCCGACCTGGCCGGCCGCGCCAAGAAAGCCGGCCGACTGCGGCGCGACTTCGTCATCGACGACCTGGTGCTCGTCCTGCTCACTGGACGCGGACTGGCCGCGGTACCACCGGCCCGCCGGGAGACCTCGGCGCGCCGCTTCGCCGCCCTGGTCGTCGACGCGTTCCGCGAAACCGATACGAACGCGGACTCACCCCCGACGTCGCGACAGCTCTCCGCGCCACCTGCCGGATAGCCGCCGACCACCGGTTGTCAATGCAGGGCGGCCGGGAGATGGTGGACGGTCGAGACACACTCCCAGCGTGGACCGCCATTCGAAGGCAGGGGCGAGCGTTCTCACTCCGCCGCCGGGCAGCGAATCATCGGCCCGATCCGCCGACCGCCGCCGGTGCGGATTCGCGGCCGGCGTGCGCGACATCGCGGAGGGTGAGCGCGGTACCGAATTTCACGACCGTATCGAGGTCGGCGAAGTCGGAACCGGTGAGCTCCTCGATCCGGTGGATACGCTGTTTCACGGTGTTCACGTGAACGTGCAGCGCCGCCGCCGTTTCGGGTCGGTTCAGTTTGCACCGGAGATATGTCTCGAGGGTCTCGACGAGGTGGGTCCGATGTTTGCGGTCGTAACCGGTCAGCGGAGCCAGGACCCGATCGGAATAGGCCGCCAGCTGGACCGGGTCGTCGAGTTGGAGCAGCAGACCGGCCAGGCCGAGATCGCCCAGTTCCACCACCGCGCCCCGGTTTCCCGATCGGGCGGCGACTTCGAGTGCGCCCCTGGCGACGCGGTAGGACTGCGCACAGGTACCCCCGCCGTCGGCGAGGGCGACACTCGCGGTGACCGACCGCGACGCCGTCGTCAGCGCCGCCCGGACGCGCTCTGCCACCCGGCGGCCCACTACTTCGACAGCACCGGATTCCGTCTCGGCGCCGTGCGGCCACAACACAACGATATGCCCGCGGTGCATGGCCGCCAGCGGTCGCGGGCGGTAGCCGCGGACCAGTTGGGTCACCGCGGTGAGGGCGCGCGAATAGGTGCGGAGATCGGCTTCTGCGCCGTCGGCCCCCAGCGATCCCACGATCGCGCAGTGCGGGCGGGACAGATCGTGGCCGAGCCGGTGCGCCCTGCGCATCGCCTCCTCCGCGATCTCGCCGCCGGCGAGCAGTTCCGCGAGCAGCTCGCCGCGGAGGCGGTGCTCGACCTCTGTCCCCGTGCGGACACGGAGGAGCTCGAGCGAGATGACCAGCGCCGCATGCTCGACCGCGCGCTCACCCAGCGCGTCCAGCGGCCCTCGGTCGCCCGGATACCAGATCCGGGCCACCACCTCGCCGTCGAGCCGTACCACCGACACCCAGTACGGGCTCGGTCCGGCCGTTACCGCAACGGGTTTCGCCGATACGGGCGGCGGGATATCGATGTCGGTGCGGTACAGCAAATCGGGCAGCCGCGCGGTGTCTCCCGTCGTCGCGAGCACGGCGCCGCCGGCGTCCTCGACGAGCAGGGGACGGGCAATCAGCTCACCGAGGACCTCGGCGATACCCTGCAGTCCCCCGGATCGCAGCGTCACGTCGAGCAACCGCTCGTGGATCTGTTCCGATCTGGTCAGCACGTCACGCTGGGCGCGCAGTGACGCATTGAGCCGGCTCATCTCCGCGAGCCGGCGCGCGGACGTGAGGGCGATCGCCGCGTGGTTCGCGAGCAGCGACATCCGCTCCGTCTCGTAGTGGGTGAAGGTGTGAACCGGTTTGTAGTACCCGTTGAGGGTGCCGAGGACGTGTCCCGCAGCGACGAGCGGCACCGACACCATGGCACGGTATCCCTGGTCGCGCGCCACATCGCCCCACGGGCCGAACTGCGGTTCGGCCGCGATATCCCTGATCACCACCGGCCGTCCGGTCCGGAACGCGCGGGTGGAGGGGGCGGTGCTGTCCAGCCCCACCGGCCGGTCGGCGTTGATCCGGGCGACGTAGTCGTCGGACAGCCCGCTCCAGCCGGTGATGAGCAGACTCTCCTCGGTGGCGCCCGGCGTCAGGACTCCGCAGAAGTCGAACCCGAGCAGTGAGCGGGCCGTCGCGGCCACCAGATCGAGCACCTCGCGCAGCCCGTCGCCCGATACCGCGGCCGCACTGAGCGTGCGCAGGCTGCTCAACCAGGTCACCAACTCGGCGGAGTGGCCGCCGCTCTGTCCTTCGCTCACCGGCCCAGCCTGACACAATGTGTATTCATCGGACATACATACCGTTCAACTATGTAGTAGCAGACATTGATGTGGCTCACGCCGGATTCGATACTCGATTAGCGCCCACGTTGTGACGAAGTTCTCGATCCGAGCACAGTCGTCACACCAGGGTGCTCCCATCGACACGCGATACGAAGGGCACGGCGCCATGACCGACACCACGACCGACCTGTCCCTGGGCCGGAGCGCACAATCCACGCGCGAAATCCTGGATCCGTCCACCGGTGCGGTGATCGATATCGTGGCCGAACAGGGCGCCGCCGCCGTCGACGAGGCCGTCCGGGCCGCCCGCGCGGCATTCGAGTCCGGTCCGTGGCCGGCGCTGCCGCGCAGCGAACGCGCGAAACTGCTGCTGCGTATCGCGGATGCCGTCGAAGCCGCCTCCGACGAACTGTTCCGGCTCGAGACCCGCAACAACGGCCGGCCGGTCACCGAAACCCGCGCCCAGCTGTCCCGAGTGCCCGAATGGTTCCGGTACAACGCCGCGCTGCTCACCGCCCGGCGGGACGCCGTCCTGCCCGGCGACGGACCGTATCTGACCTATCAGCGCCGTGCCCCGCTCGGCGTGTGCGGCATCATCACGCCCTTCAATCACCCGATGCTGATTCTCGCGCGCAGCCTCTCGGCCGCCCTGGCGAACGGCAACACCGTGGTGGTCAAGCCCTCCGAGACCACCCCGCTGACAACCCTCGCACTGGCCCGGATATTGCGTGAGGCCGGACTTCCCGACGGGGTCGTCACCGTCGTGACCGGCGGCCGCGCGGCCGGCGAGCGGCTGACCCACCACCCCGACGTCGCGAAGATCACCCTCACCGGAGGCACCGAGGCCGGCCGTTCGGCCGCGGTCGCCACCGCGGCCCGATTCGCGCGCGTCACCGCCGAACTCGGCGGAAAGACACCGATCATCGTCTTCGACGATATCGATCCGGTCGTCGCCGCCGAGGGCGCGGCATTCGCGGCGTTCGTCGCCGCGGGCCAGTCCTGCGTCGCCGGATCCCGGTTCCTCGTCCAGCGCGCGGTCTACGACGAATTCGTCAGCGCACTCGCCGCGCGGGCCCGCGCCATCCGGATCGGCGACCCGGCCGCACCCGACACCCAAATGGGTCCGCTCATCAGCGCGCGCCAGCGCGACCGCGTCCGCGAACTCGTCGGCATCGGTATCCGGGAAGGCGCTCGCCTCGTCGCGGGCGGCGGCGTCCCCGACCTGCCCGCGCCGCTCCGGGGCGGGTTCTTCCTCGAACCGACCGTTCTCGCCGACGCCACCAATGACATGACGGTGTCCCAACAGGAGATCTTCGGTCCCGTCGCGGTCGTCATCCCGTTCGACAGCGAACAGGAAGCCGTCGCGATGGCCAACGACAACCGCTACGGACTCGGCGCCGGCGTGTGGACCCGCGATATCGCCCGCGGACACCGCGTCGCGGACCGGATCGTCGCCGGCATGGTGTGGGTCAACGACCATCACCGGCTCGAGCCGTCGCTGCCCTGGGGCGGAGTCAAGGAGTCCGGCATCGGCAAGGACGCCGGAACCGAATCCTTCGACGACTTCTCCTGGATCAAAACCGTGGTCGTGCGTATCGCCGACGACCACGTCGACTGGTACGGCAGCCCGGACGACAACACCCGCCTCAACTGACCCTTCGGCGCCGGAGCCACCCCGGCGAGCCCGCCCGGGGCGATGCCGCGCGCCCACCTCCCCTCTGACCACGCGACCTTCGCGGAAGGAGCGTCGATGACGACGCCACAGACCGGTGCAGGCACCGTACGCACCGAGATCAGCCGAATGCAGTGGCTGGTACTGCTCGGCACCACCCTCGGGTGGGGCCTGGACGGATTCGCCGGCAGCCTCTATGTCCTGGTCCTCGGCCCGGCCATGACCGAACTGCTGCCCCACAGCGGAATCACCGCCGATACCTCGGCGATCGGCTTCTACGGCGGCCTCACCGTCGCCCTGTTCCTCCTCGGCTGGGCGGTCGGCGGCATCCTGTTCGGCATACTCGCCGACTATTTCGGCCGCACCCGGGTCCTCTCCCTCGGAATCCTGACCTACGCGGTGTTCACCGCGGTCGCCGCCTTCGCCGATACCTGGTGGCAGATGGGCATCCTGCGCTTCATCGCGGGCGTCGGCTCCGGTGTCGAGGCACCCGTCGGCGCCGCGCTCATCGCGGAGACCTGGCGCAACCGGTATCGGGCCCGGGCGGGCGGCGTCATGATGTCCGGATACGCCGCCGGATTCTTCGTGGCCGCGGCCACGTACGCGCTGCTCGGCAGTCACGGCTGGCGAATGATGATGGCGCTAGCGGTGGTTCCCGCGCTGCTGGTCTGGTTCATCCGCCGCTATGTCCCGGAACCGCCCGAGATCGAAGCGAGCATCCGGGCGCGCCGGAACCGCAAGGACGGTGAAAACACCGCTACCGAAGACGTATTCGTGCTGCGGCGCCTGTTCTCGGGTCAGCTCCTGCGCCCCACCCTGGTGTGTACCGCGCTGGCAACCGGTTCGCTGATCTCCTTCTGGAGCGTATCGACCTGGTACCCGCAGATCATCCGGCAGATGACCGCGAGCGACGCGACCGCGACCGCGGGCACCGCCGACCACCGGGTGGCACTCGCCTCGATGCTCTTCAACGCCGGCGGGATCCTCGGCTACGCGTCGTGGGGCTTCCTCGCCGAAGCACTCGGACGGCGCCGCACCTTCACCGTGAGTTTCGTCCTTTCGGCCGTCGCGATCGGCTACGTGTTCCCCTTCGAACACAGCTATCTCGGCTTCCTCATCGCGATGCCGTTGCTCGGTTTCGGGCTGTTCGGCGCGCTGTCCGGCACCTTCATCTACGGTCCCGAGGTGTTCCCGCCGAGCGTGCGGGCCACCGCACTCGCTGTGGTGAACAGCGTCGGGCGCGTGATCACCGCGGCCGGGCCGCTGGTCGCCGGGGTGATCGCGACGTCCTGGTTCAGCGGCAACCTCGGCCTCGCCACCGCGGCGATCGCCGCACTGGGCCTCGTCGCCTTCGTCGGACTCGCCTTCGCGACCGAGACCCGCGGCAAGCCGTTGCCCACCGACCCTCCGTCTCCGGACTCCACCGGCGCACCGGAACCCTCCCGTCCCTCCGCACCGGCCGCGGGCCGAGAAGAGAGCCATTCATGAACACCTACGACGCCGCCCGGGCGATCGTCGTCGGCGGATCCATCGGCGGGCTGACCACCGCGCTGCTCCTGCGCGACCTCGGCTTCTCCGTCGATGTCTACGAACGCACGCCCACCGCGCTCGACGGGCGCGGCAGCGGGATCGTCCTGCAACCCGATACCGTGCGCTGGTTCACCGAGCGCAGCACCCAGCAGCTCGCCGACCTGAGCACATCGACCTCGTACGTGCAGTACCTGGACCGGGCGAACTCCATCGTCTACCGGGAGGAACGCACCTGGACCTACACCTCGTGGGGAACCTTCTACCGAGCGCTGCTCGCGGATTTCGGCACCGAGCACTACCATCTCGGCGAATTCGCCTGCGGCTTCGACCAGGACGACGACGCGGCCACCGTCCGGTTCGTCAGCGGCCGCACCGAGAGCGCCGACCTGGTGGTCTTCGCCGACGGCATCACCTCGGTCGCCCGCGCCCACTTCGACCCCGACGCGACGCTCCAGTACTCCGGCTACGTGGGTTGGCGCGGGACCGTCCCCGTCCGCGACGTCTCCCCGGCCACCCGGGAGCTGACCGGAGACGCCATCACCTACAGCGTGGTCCCGAACTCCCACCTCACGCTCTACCCGATCCCCGGTGACGAGGGCGCCGGCCCGGAACACCGGCTGATGAACTACGTCTGGTACCGCAACGTCCCCGCCGGACCGGAGCTGACCGAACTGCTGCTCGACAAACGCGGTTTCGCGGGTACGGTATCGGTCCATCCCGGCCAGGTGCAGAACCGCTACATCGCGGAGATGAAAGAGACCGCGGCGGCCGTACTGGCGCCGGCCGTCGCGGAGGTCGTCACCGCGACGGAGCAGCCCTACCTCCAAGTGGTTTCGGACTGCCGCTCCGCGAGCACGGCACGGGGCCGGGTGGCATTGATCGGTGATGCCGCCTGCAGCGCGCGTCCCCACGCGGCGGCGGGCACCGCGAAAGCCGCGGCGGATGCCTGGGCACTGGAATCGGCACTGGCCGACGCCGACGGGCATATCGCCGCGGCGCTGGCGAAATGGGAGCCCGGCCGGCTCGAACTCAGCGCGTCGCTGCTGGCCCGGGTCCAGGCGATGGGCACCCGCTCCCAGTTCACCAACACCTGGACCCCCGGCGATCCCGAGCTGCGCTTCGGCCTCTACGGGCCGGGTCACTGACCCACCACCATCTCGAGACAGGAAAAGATATGACGGACAACAGGTTCCTCGACGACCTGCCGATCGCGGGCGAACTCGTCGCCACCGATTTCGACAGCTGGCCGGACTGGCTGCGCACCGAGTTCGCCGATCACGCCTACGACGGCCACGTCGGCTCGGCCTTGCTCAGTGAATCGCCCCGGGTGCGGGTGTGGGAGATCCGGCTCGCCCCGGGTGAACGATGGCACGCCCACCGGCACGTCCTCGACTACTTCTGGACGGCCGTCAACGCCGGCCGCAGCCGCCAGCACACCCACGACGGCACCGTCCGGGAGGTGTCCTACGCGGCCGGTGAGACCCGGCACTTCCACTTCGGCCCGGGCGAATACCTGCTCCACGACATCGAGAACATCGGCGAGACCGACCTCGTCTTCACCACGGTCGAACACCTCGACAGCGCGAACCCGCCGCTACCGCTGATCCACGCCGGCACCGAGGGCGGCCGGGCATGATCGAATCCGATATCGCGCCCGGCGTTGTCGACGTCCACGCACACTGGCTGCCGCGTGAACTCTTCCACCTGCCGCCGGGTTCTCCGTTCGGGCCGATGCACGACCGCGACGGCGAGCTGTACCTCGGGACCGTCCCGCTGTCGATCCGGACCACCGCGATGAGCGATGTGCCCGCGATCCGCGCGGATATGCGCCGCGCCCGGGTCGGCGTCCGGGTGCTCTCCGCACCTCCGTTCGCCTTCCCGGTGCACGACGCCGACGGGGCCGAGGACTACGTCGCCGCTTTCAACACCGCACTGGCCGAAGTCGTCGCATCGTCGGAGGGCAACCTGGTGGGCCTCGGCATGGTCGCCTTCGGCCATACCGGCCGGACCACTGTGCAGCTCGAACAACTCGCCGGGACGCCGGGTATCGCCGGAGTCGCGATCCCGCCGCTGCTCGGCAGCGAATCCCTCGATCGAGGTCCGCTGCACCATGTGCTCGCCGAGGCCGCCCGGCTGGATCTGGCGGTGCTGGTGCACCCGATGCAACTCCCCCGGCCCGAATGGCCCGACTACTACCTGGCCAATCTGATCGGAAACCCGGTGGAGACCGCCACCGCGGTGGCTTCGGCCCTGCTCGGCGGCGTCCTCGAGGCACTACCGCGACTGCGCCTGTGCTTCGTGCACGCCGGTGGCTGCTCGGCCGGGCTGCTCGGCCGCTGGACCCACGCGTGGCACGCACGCTCCGATGTCCGGAGCGGATCCACGCGGCCACCGGCGGAGTCGTTCGAGAAGCTCTGGTTCGACACCGTCGCCCACGATCCCCCTCTGCTGACCCTGTTGCGCCGCCACGCGGGTGCCGGTCGGATCGTCTGCGGCAGCGACTACCCCTTCGATATGGCGGAACCGGATCCGGTCCGTTTCGCCCTCACCCACGGCGTCACCGAAGGCGAGCTGGTCGCCTCCGCCCGGGAATTCCTCGGGCTCACCTCTCTCCGATGAGCGGCGGACCCGGCTCCGGCACCACCCGGCCGTACACCAGGACAGGCAGACAATGAGTCAGCTCTTCACCCCGATCACCCTGCGAGAGGTCACCTTCGCGCACCGCGCGTGGATGTCACCGATGATGCAGTTCGCCGCCGTTCCCGACGGTCCCGAGGTGGGCACCGCGACCGACTGGCACCTCCAGCATCTGGGGTCCCGGGCGGTCGCAGGGGCGGCGCTGATCATGGTCGAGGCCACCGCCGTCACCCCCGACGGCCGCAGCAGCGACTACGACCTCGGCCTGTGGAACGACCGGCAGGCCCAGGTGCTGCGCCGCCACACCGATTTCCTGCGTGCCCAGGCCACGGTGCCGGGTATCCAGCTCGTACACGCCGGCCGGAAGGCGGCGACCGGGCGGCCGTGGTCCGACCCCTGCCGTGAGCAGCGGACCTGGCCCACGGTGGGTCCGAGCGCGGTGCCGTTCGGGCGGTTGCCCGCACCCACCGAGATGAGCATCGCCGAGATCGACGCTGTCGTCGACGATTTCGCCGCGGCGGCCCGGCGCGCCGCCGCGGCGGGATTCCAGGTACTCGAGCTCCACGGGGCCCACGGGTACCTCATCCACCAGTTCCTGTCGCCGCAGTCCAACACGCGCACCGACCGCTACGGCGGGAGTTTCGACAACCGCATCAGGTTCGCGCTCCAGGTGGTGGCCGCGGTCCGCCGCGCATGGCCGGCGCAACTGCCGCTGTTTGTCCGCGTATCGGCCACCGACTGGCTCGGCGGCGACACCGAGGACGCCCGGCCGGGATGGACCGTCGAAGAGTCGATCGCACTCGCGCGACATCTCGACCGGCTGGGAGTGGACCTGGTCGACGTGTCCAGCGGCGGCTCCGTGCCCGACGCGGCGATCCCGGTGCGGCCGGGATACCAGGTACCGTTCGCCGCGCGGCTACGCGACGAGGCCGGGGTCCGCACCAGCGCGGTGGGCATGATCGTCAGCCCCGAGCAGGCGGAACAGGTCATAGCGCAGGGGCAGGCGGACGCGGTCTTCCTGGGCCGGGCCCTGTTGCGCGATCCCGCCTGGATCCGGCAGGCCGCGGACCGGCTCGGCGCGCGGCTGCCGCACCCGCCGCAGTACGAGCGCGCCTTCCGGTCCACCGCACCCGCGGCAGGGTCGCGGGAAGACCGTGGGCGGCAGCTCACCGAAGTTCGTACGGTATGAACCCCGGGCGGTAGCGCCGGTCCTCGAACCGCACCGGCAATGCCGGCCCGGATCCGGCGCCGCCCCGCTCACCGGCGCGCGAAGGCGAGCCCGCCCGCAACCGCAAGCATGGTGACGCCCGTACCGCGATCCAGATAGCGCCGGGTGCGTGGCGGCATATCGAACGAGTTGAGGGCTCCGCCCACCCCTGCGTACACGATCGCCGCGGCGAACTCGACGACGAGGTAGCCGAGACCCAGTGCGATCAGCTGCGCGGGTACGGACCCCGCCGCGTGGTCGACGAATTGGGGCAGGAGCGCGGCGAACAGCAGCAGCGCCTTGGGATTGGTGAGCGCCACCGTGAACTCCTGCCGCGTCAGCTGACCACGCGTCCGGCGCAGCGACGACGCGTCTCGCGGCGGGCTGCCGGACGCGTCCGGTGTGCCGGCGGGGCGGCTCCGGTAGAGCATGGCCACACCGAGGTAGAGCAGATACGCGACGCCACACCATTTCACGGCCGTGAACACCGGCTCGGAGGTCACCAGCAATTCACCCAGCCCCACCGCTGTCGCGAGCACCAGCAACAGGAAAGCCGACAGCCGGCCGGACACGGCCACCAGCGCATCCACGGCGCCCTGCTGCACCGCGTTGCGCAAGGACAGCAGTTGGTTCGCCCCCGGAGTGAACGCGATGAGCGGAGCAGCGATCAGGAACGGCTGCCAGTGCGGAGTTGGCATGTCCCCCTGTATACAGCCGGTTGCCGAGCGCGGAAACCGGGCGGTTCACCGCACAAGCGTTATCCGGGAGTCGGATGGCGATGGTCCCGCGGTGGGGTGAGTTCGTCGACCACCACCAGATTCCCACCGGACTGTTTGGCCCGATACATGGCGGCGTCGGCGGATTGCAGCAGCCGATCCGGGGTCGGACGCGGCCACCCGGGACAGGTCGTCGCGTCGAAGACCGCGACACCCACGCTCGCGGTGACCTCCACCGCGGTCTCCGGCGGGTCGGCGACCACGCGGCGCAGACGTTCGGCCTCGGCGCGCGCGGCCGCCGCGTCCATCGGCGCGGCCACCACGAACTCCTCCCCACCCGTGCGCGCCACCACCGCCGTCTCCCCCGCGGCGGCGTGCAACCGCCGGGCGGTCCGCACCAGGACGGTATCGCCGACACGGTGCCCCCAGGTGTCGTTCACGCTCTTGAACCGGTCGAGATCGAAGCTCATGACGCAGATCGCGGGAAACCGGTCGACCATCAGCGGCAGCCGGATCTCCAGACCCCGGCGGTTCAGCAGTTCGGTCAGCGGGTCCGACAGCGATTCGGTCCGCAACAGCCAGTAGAGGAGCTGCAACGCGGGTAGCGCGCTGACCACCGAGACGAACAACAGCAGGCCGACCGCGTAGGCCAGCCGGATATCGCCGCCCCCGGTCGCGATCCGCACCGAGAACACGATCACCGACAGCAACGACCACGCCGAATGCGCTGCCAGGGCCCGCGCGCTGTGGAAGAAGCCGAGGTAACTGCCGGTGACCACGAGCAGCACCGCGCCCATCGCCCCGAACAGCCGATCCGGCACCTGGAGGAACTCCATCGTGAACAGCACATCCGCGCCGCCGATCAGCGCCAGCGATTCGGTCTTGCTCGGCCAGGACAGCAACCACCAGCGCAGCGCCCACAGCGTCCCGCACAGCACCCCGAGCGTCGAGGCGATGCCGGGATCACCGGCCGGCCCCACCGGTGTGCCCGCGATCACGGCACCCATCACCGCGATCGCCGCGCCCGCGACGCCGATCAGTACTTTCAGTGGGCCCAGCGCCGATCGCGCCGCCAGCGTGTGCACCAGCCAGCGGTAGTCGACCGGGTCGTTCCACCAGGCCCGCAGTGTCTTGCTGTCATTCATCGACTCACCCTTGGTCCCGACCGCGTTGCCCACCGTAGCCCGTACCGACTGCCAGAATCCCGAGAATCCAACCGGCTGGTCGGACCGGTCCAGACCGGACATTATTCCCCGCGCCGGAACGGCCGGAGCAGGAGACCGAGGTTCGCCGAAATCGACTTTGGTCTCTTCCGGCCGGGACCAACGCCCCCATCGTCCGCGTGGTCCGCGCTTTAACCTCGCAGTATCCGGAGGAACCGGATCGGCGGAGAAACCGTGGCCGGCAGGCCGGCGCGGATTCCGGAACCGATGAGCGAGAAGGTGAGCCCACCGTGAGCACACATACCCCAGAGCCCGTAGTCGTCGGTGTCGACGGCTCGGCCGCGTCGCTCGCCGCCGTCCAGTGGGCGGCCCGGACAGCGGCAGGCCACGGCGACCCGCTGAACCTGGTGTACGCCGTCGGGGCGCCGCTGGATTTCGGGCCCGGGCTCGGGGTCGTCGCCTTCGACAATCAAGCGCTGCGGGCCGACGGAGAGGCCGTGTGCGCCTCCGCCGCGAAGATCGCCCGCGAGATCGCCGGCGAGCTGGAGATCACCACGCTCGTGGTCGATCCGAACCCGGCGCCCACGCTGATCGAGAGATCCCGGGCCGCCCGCCTGGTCGTGGTGGGCACCTACGGCCGTAGCGCGATCGGACGAGGGCTGCTCGGTTCGGTGAGCACCTCGCTGGCGCGGCACGCGCACTGCCCGGTCGCCGTGGTTCCGCAGAGCTACGGTGAACACGGCGACCGCCCGGGCGCGCCCGTGGTGGTCGGGGTCGACGGGTCACCGCGCAGCACCGAGGCCGTCGATATCGCCTTCGACGAAGCATCGCGCCGCGGCACCGGTCTCGTCGCGGTCACCACCTGGTCGGAATTCTTCCGGTACCTGTCGCGGCCCGAGATGCAGGAGCAGGCCCGCGTTCTCCAGGCCGAGAGCCTGGCCGGGCACACGGAACGGTACCCCGATGTCCCGGTGACCCGTGTCGTCGTCGAAGACCGGCCCGCACGGAGGTTGCTGCACGAGGCCGAGAGCGCCCAGCTGGTTGTCGTCGGCAGTCACGGGGGCGGCGGTTTCGCCGGGATGAGCCTGGGCTCGACCAGCCAGGCGGTGTTGCACGGGGTGTCCGTACCGCTGATCATCGCGCGGACCCGCGCCTGAGCGGATCGGTCACGAGGAGGCACAACGCGGTCGGGGAGGCCCGGACGGCCCGACCGCGTCGGGCGCCACCTCGCATCCGACTCCGGAGACCGGACATCGCCCTCCCGGAGTCAGGGCAGTAGCACGGCAGCACCGTCGAAGCGACCGTGCGCCAGATCGGACAGCGCCCGGTCGGCCCGCTCCAGTGGGTAGGGATGGGTCGTCACCCGCAGCCGATGGCGCGCCGCGAAGGCGAGAAAATCGCGGGCGTCGGCGCGCGTATTGGACGTAACGCTGCGGATCTGCCGTTCGCGGAACAAATGGCGCCGATAGTCGAGCGGGGGGATATCGGTGAGATGGATTCCCGCCACCGCCAAGGTGCCGCCCGCTGCGAGGGCTTCCAGCGCCGGCGGTACCAGCTCGCCCACCGGTGCGAACAGAATGGCCGAATCCAGGCGCTCCGGCGGTGGATCCGCGGCGTGCTGTACCGACGCGACACCGAGACCGAGCGCGAGTTCACGGGCCGGGGCGCCCCGGGTCATGACATGGACGCGAGCGCCCCGGGCGAGAGCGACCTGAGCGGTCAGGTGGGCGCTGCCGCCGAATCCGTAGATACCCAGTACCCCGCCCTCGGGCACGAGGGCCCGGGTGAGCGCCCGGTAGCCGATGATGCCCGCGCACAACAGGGGCGCCAGCTCCCGGTCCGCGTACCCGGCCGGCAGCGGCAATGCGAAATCTACCGGGACGGTGACATATTCGGCATACCCGCCGTCCGCGTCCCATCCGGTGTACCGCGAGTCCGGGCACAGGTTCTCCGCGCCTTTCCGGCAGAAGCCGCACACACCGCAGGTGTGCCGCAACCACGGGATCCCGACGCGATCCCCCACTGTGAAGTCATCCCGTTCCGCGGTGGCGACGACCTCGGCGACGACCTCGTGACCCGGTACGACATGCGGCCGGTGCACGGGCAGATCACCTTCCACCACGTGCAGATCCGTACGGCACACACCGCAGGCCAGTACCCGGGCGAGCAGCTCGCCCGGACCCGGTCGCGGGAGCGGCTCCCGTCGCGCGATGATCGGTTTCCGGTCGATACCCCTGGGCACGTCCACCCGCCACGCCCGCATGGTCACCGGGTTCACACCGGGACCTCCTCGATCAACCTCGTCCCGGTGACCAGAGTGGGTTCGATACCGATGACGACGCCGCCGTGCGGATCTCCCCAGGGGCCGAGCCGCCGCGCGTACTCCGCGGCGAGTTCAGCGGCGGTGACCAGCCGCGCCGGCCCGGTGACCAGCACCGACCAGCCGGTCCGCCGCACCGGGTCGATCTCGTCGGCGTGATAGGCGACGATGGCCGGGCGGCCGAACGCTGCCCGGGCCAGCCCGGCGAACGGCTGGGTCCGCACGATCACCTCCCCGCCGTCGCCGATGAGATGATTCACCGGCCGCACCGCGGGCAGCGCGTCGGCGGTGAACACAATGCGCCCGAACGGCGCGGCCGCGAGCAGGCGCAGGGCTTCGGCGCGCTCCAGCGGCACGGTTCGCCGCGGAGTTCCGCCGCGGCCCGGGGACAGTTCGGGACCTGGCACCTCGTTTTCCCGCTTCCTCTGTCGGCATTTCCCCTCAGATCACCACCACGACAAGGAAAGAGACAGGGCCGAATGCCCTCTGCCACCGCTCACCAAGTACCTTCCGGCGCACCGCGGCGGGTACACCGGCAGATCCGAACAGCACTTCCCCGCCGCCGCGCCACGGAAACCCATGCCTTCGGACGGGGCCGAATGTCTCCGGGACGGGAGCCGAGCGCCTCTGGGGACACCGGGGCGGCCCATATCCCGCCAGGGATCGTTGTGTGCAGCGAGAGAAGGAAGCGAGTCCGGCGCCGGCGCGGCCGAGCACCTGCACAGAACGATCGGCCGGTCAAGTGCCGTTCGTCGTCGAATGCGAGGCCCATGCCGCCGCCCCGCGGGCGCTGAACTCCGTACGCTGAGAACAACTCATCCCCGAGAGAGGCGAGACCATGGTCAGGGTGTTCCTGGTCGACGACCATGAGATAGTACGGCGCGGGGTCGCCGACCTGATCGAGGCGGAGACCGACCTGGAGGTCGTCGGCGAGGCGGCCGATGTCTCCCAGGCGCTGGCCCGGATCCCGGCACTGCGGCCCGATATCGCCGTCCTCGACGTCCGCCTACCGGATGGCAACGGCATCGAGTTGTGCCGGGAACTGCTCTCGGCGAATACGGGGCTCCGGTGTCTGATGCTCACGTCCTTCACCGACGATCAGGCCATGCTCGACGCCATCCTGGCCGGCGCCGGCGGCTACGTCGTCAAGGACATCACCAGCCTCGAACTCGTGCGCGCCATTCGCGAGGTGGCGGCCGGCAAATCCCTGCTGGACAACCGGGCAGCGGCGGCGCTGATGGCGAAATTCCGGGCCGAGGCCGAAACCGCGACGGGTCCGCTCGCCGGACTGACCGAACAGGAACGCACCCTGCTCGCGCTGCTGGGCGAGGGGCTCACCAACCGGCAGATCGCCGGTCGCATGTTCCTGGCCGAGAAGACCGTCAAGAACTACGTCTCGCGGTTGCTCACCAAACTGGGTGTCGAACGCCGGACCCAGGCCGCGGTTCTCGCCACCAAGATGATCCCACCCGACCGCAGGTGACCCGTGAACCGACCGTGACCAGGCCCGACGCTGGCGTCGGACGACAGGCCGGTGGAAGAATGCCGCGTATGGAACGCCAGGTGCCCGCGACGAGTGATCGGCCGCCGGTGACCGAAACGCTGTCCCACCTGCGGCTGCACGAACTGCTGGAAGAAGTGCAGGACCGTATCGCCCAGATCGTCGATGTGCGTGACCGGATGGACCGGCTGATGGAGGCGATGCTGTCCATCACCGCGGGCCTGGATCTGGACGAGACCCTCCGGTCGATCGTGCACACGGCCATCGAACTGGTCGACGCCGGGTACGGCGCTCTCGGTGTCCGCGGCACCGATTCGACCGGCGACCAGTTGGCCGAATTCGTCTACGAGGGTATCGACGATGCCGCCCGGCACCGGATCGGCGACCTGCCCCGCGGTCACGGGGTACTGGGGGTGCTCATCCAGCAACCCGAACCCATCCGGCTCACCAATATGTCCGAGCACCCGGCGTCGGTCGGTTTCCCGGCCCACCACCCGCCCATGCACAGTTTTCTCGGGGTACCGGTCAAAGTGCGCGACGAGGTGTTCGGCAACCTCTACCTCACCGAGAAGATCGGGGCCGAGGAGTTCACCGAGGACGACGAGGTCGTGGTGCAGGCCCTGGCGGCGGCGGCCGGGATCGCCATCGAGAACGCCCGCCTCTACGAACAGTCCCGGCGGCGCCAGCACTGGCTGGAAGCCATCCGCGATGTGGCCACCGAACTACTGGCGAGCGGCGAACCCGAGGACATTCTCGACCTGGTCACCGAGCGGGCCCGCACCCTCACCGGCGCCGCGTGCACATTCGTGGCGCTGCCCGATGATCCCGATATCCCCGGTTACGAGGTGCGCGAACTGACCATTGCCGCGGTATCCGGTGCGCAGGCCCGCCGATTACGCGGGCAACGGCTGCCCCTGCACGGTTCGCAATCGAGCAGGGCGTTCCGGCACGGGCAGACGATCGCCGTGGAGCAGCCGGCCGCCGATGTATTACCGGGCATCTCCAGCGATTTCGGCCCGGCACTCGTGCTCCCGTTGCGCGCCGAGGACACCATCATCGGTGTCCTCGCCACCGTCCAGCCTCCCGGCGGCAATACCTTCGATCCCGCCGTCCGGGCCATGATGGCGGTGATCGCCAATCAGGCCGCCCTGGCGCTGCGGCTGGCGGAGACACAGCGCCGGATGCGGGAACTGGATGTGGTCGCCGACCGCGACCGGATCGCCCGCGACCTGCACGACCACGTCATCCAGCGGCTTTTCGCCCTGGGTCTCGGTCTCCAGGGCACCCTGCAGCGCGCCCGCAGCGACGACGTGCGGGCACGACTGGGCGAAACCATCGACGACCTGCAATCGATCATGCAGGAGATCCGGCACTCGATCTTCGATCTGCACAGCACCACGACGACCGAATCGGCCGGCTACCGTCGGCACTTGCACGGTATCGTCACCGAGCTGACCGCCGAGACCGAACTGCGCACGACGATCCGGCTCAGCGGGCCGGTCACCGTCCTCGCCCCGCCTCTCTCCGACGATATCGAGGCGGTTCTGCGCGAGGCGGTCAGCAATGTGGTGCGGCATGCCCGGGCCACCACACTGTCGGTCGAGCTGCGCGTGGGCGACGAGGTGACCCTCGAGGTGGCGGACGACGGCGTCGGGCTGTCGCCCGACAATCGGCGGTGTAGCGGGCTGGCCAACCTCCGGGTCCGCGCGGAGCGGGCCGGCGGGCACTGCGCGGTGAGCCGCAAACCGACCGGCGGCACCGTCCTGCGCTGGAGCGCGCCACTGCCCTGACCCTACGAATCCGTCGAGCCCGGCACATAAGGTACGAGGCCCCGATACCGGTTGCGCCTGCGCCGGCCACAGCCTCGCCGACATGATCATCCACGTGGTGATGCGTTGACCGATTGAACCCCAGGGTCTTGTCCGCGCGACCATCGACCACCCGGGCCACTGACTGCCGCACTCGTACCCGCGCAGCGTTCGAATGCCGATGGACGTTGAGGCTGCCGCGCCGAACTGGGCGGTGCGAGTCCGGGGCCACAGGAGTGGCCGAGCGTGGGGCCCTGGTCTTCAGGGGTGCACAACGATACGTGGCGGCCCCTGGCCTCTACGCAATTGGTCGAAGGCTTCGGGGACGTCGTCGAGGCCGATACGTTTCCGATGCCGGGCATCGGATCGAGACGGCCGTCGAGGACCGCCCGAGGGTCGCCTGCGCCGCGGTGGGCAATCCGCATCGATCAGTTCTCGCCGGAGTCCAGCGATTCGAGGGCCGCCCGCAGTTTCACGGTAGCCTCTTCGGCTACCGGTTCCAGCGCTTGCTCCTCGGTCACCTGAACCATGACCTGCGGATTCATCGCCTCGACGACAATGGCGGTATCGGAATCGAGGTCGCGGCGCACCACCACATTGCAGGGCAGCAACAGGCCGATCCGGCGGTCGACGCCGACGGCTCGGTGGGCCAGCGGCGGATTGCATGCGCCGAGAATCAGGTAATCCTCTATCTTCTCGCCCAGTTTGGCCTCGAGTGTGGCGCGCATATCGATTTCGGTGAGCACCCCGAAGCCTTGCTCGGCGAGGGCGGCACGGGTGCGCTGGACAGCGTCTTCGAAGCTGGTGTGCAGAGTAGTGGACAGACCGATTTCCATGTGTCGGCTTCCTTTCGCGTGCTCTCGGTGGTCAGGCCGGGTGAGGAGCAATTTCTCCAGTTCGTCGACCGTTGCGCGTACGAAAGAACGCCACTGCCGGTCCCAGGAGCTTTCCGGGTCGGCCCTCCTTCCATGCTCCCGCCTATGGGCGTCACAGATCAGAGAAGAATGTCACCGGGTCCATGGGCTCAATGCCCGGCTCGGCCGGCCGAGCACGCCGGCGCCGGGCAAGTGGGCGCTGACCGGTTCGGGATACTCGGCCCGCATCGACGAGTGCCATTGCCGCAAGAACGGAGCCGGACCCGACCCACCTCCGGCGTGGCGCTGATGAGAGCCGTACCGGCTCGTCCTACATCTGTTCCGGCCGCCAGGTGGATACCGCCCAGATGACCACCAGATCGATCGCGATGACCACGATCGACCACCACGGGTAGTACGGGATCCACAGGAAGTTCGCGATGATCGACAGCCCGGCCAGCACCACCGCCGTGATCCGCGCCCACAGCGCGCCGGACATCAGGGCGACCGCCGCGATCACCAGCAGGATGCCCAGCACCAGGTGGATCCAGCCCCAGGTGGTCGTGTCGAACTGGAGAATGTAGTTCGGTCCGGTCACGAACAGCTCGTCGCCCGCGATCGCCGAAATACCCGCCAGAATCGACAGCACACCCACTGCGAGCAACAGGACCGCGGCCGCGATCGAGGTCACCGCCGCCACGCCCTGCTTCACCGGAGAGCCACCGGTTTCTGTCCTGTAGGTCGCCATATCCCGCCTCCCGAAAAGTGATCGGATCCCACCCAAGTCCGACCCGCCACTCGACGCCTCACCCGTTACGTATTAATCCGGTCCACCCCTGCGTTGTTGCGTGAACCGGAGGCTTGGATCTCCGGCTCTTCCGTTCTCCCTCGCAGAACATTAGTTAATTCGCATATCTACGTATCTACAGTTGAAAAGACCCTCCGGTCAAGGCGGTTCCCCTGGTCGGCCTGCTGGACACTTCGGACCTCTACCGGCATTCGCGTGCGCAGCGACGGCCCCGGGCGTACGGTCGAACCTGTGAGCAGCGGCGCCGGATCGGCGGCAGCGGTGGAGGGCTCGGGCCTGTGGGCACGAGTGTTCGCGGCGCTCTACGACCCGTTGCTCTGGTGGGGCGAGAGGTCGGGTATGGCCGATCGTCGGCGCGATCTACTCCGCCACGCGAGGGGGCGAACCGTCGAACTCGGCAGCGGTACCGGTCTCAACCTGCGGTACTACCCCGACGGCCTCGACGAGCTGACCCTGACCGAACCGGAAGCCGCGATGCGTACCCGGTTGGCGCGAAGGCTGGGCCGCGGTGGAGACCGGGCACGCGTCGTCGATGCCTCGGCGGAACGGCTGCCTTTCGCGGATGAAACCGTGGACACCGTCGTCTCGACGCTCGTGTTGTGCACTGTGGCGGACCCCGATCCGGTGCTACGGGAGATCGAGCGCGTGTTGGGCCCCCGGGGACAGCTGCTGTTCCTCGAACACGTGCGTGCCGAATCGCCGCGGCTCGCCCGGTGGCAAGACCGACTCGCCGGCCCGTGGCGCCGGTTCGCGGAGGGCTGCCATTGCAATCGTGCGACCCTCGAGCTGATCCGGGCGCGCGGGCTGGAGCTCGCAGACGTGCGGGAAGCATCGTGGCGGCGCATGCCCCCGATTGTTCGGCCGCTGATCATGGGAGTGGCCACCAAGGCGGTATCCGACGAGGGCCCACGCTCCCCCATCACCCGACTGTCACCAACCTGACGGCCGAGTACAGCTAGCCGATGTGGTCGATACCGGCCCACAGGTCACAGTGGTGCTGTGCCGCGAAGGTGCCGGCCGGCCCGACGTGGTCGGTGCCGAGTTCGAGGGTGGTGTCGGCGCCGGCGTTGGACCATGGGGTGAAGGCCGGTGTCTCGGGATCACCGGTGTGGGCGAATCGAGCCCAGCTGTCCTGAATGTTCTTCGAGAGCCGGTCGGCAGCAGATGACAACGGGATGGGTAGGCCCATGAGCGCGGAGAACACGTAGGGGACTTCGGCACCGTGGAACGCGCCCGGCAGCACTGGATTGGGGGGTAGAGGTGCGTCGTTGAACTGGTATCGCCACACATGTGCGCCACCGCGGCGGGCGGCTTCGGCCGTGAATTGCGCCGGGCAGGCGAAGAATCCGTCGGTGAGGACGCGCTCCTTGGCAGTTGCGGCTGTGGGGTAGGCGGAGGCGGGATAGCGCTGGAGCAAGCGACCGGCATTGTCGCCGAACAGTTCTCGTGCCCAGTGCGTGTACTCGGTGACGGTGGGTACGGTCCCGCGTGCATAGTCGAGGAGTGCGAGGAAAGTCGCACCCTCGTCGGCGTTGCTGCCCACGATCAGCGGGATGCCCCGCACCGCACCGCCGGACAGGGCGTTCTCGGGCGTGTCGGTCACCACGATCCCGTCGCGTACAGGGGCCCAGGTGACGGCCATGGTATTCAGTTTCGTCGTCGGAGAGTCGAGTAGCCGATCGACGGGCAATGCCCGCAGGCAGGCCGACCGGGTAGCGGGGTCGGCACAGCCCAGGCCGGACGCGTAGTCGGCGGATCGCTGGTAGGCAACCTGCGTGGTAGGCGGGGCGAGCGGACTCCGCGCGCAGGAACCGCTTTGGACTATGGCTTTGGCGTAGAGGCCGCGGGCCGAGGGGGAGGCGAGCTGGGTGCATACGCTCATGCCTCCGGCGGATTCGCCGAACAGGGTGACGTTGCCGGGATCTCCCCCGAAGGCTGCGGCGTTGTCATGGATCCAGCGCAGGGCGGCCTGCTGGTCGAGAGTCCCGTAGGTGCCGGTCGCGCCGCCGTTTTCGGCGGCCAGTTCGGGCAGCGCCAGGAAGCCGAACGGTCCCACACGATAGTTCGGGACAGCGACGATGACCTGCCCGTCGCGGACGAGTCGGGCGGGGGAATCGTATTGGGCATTGGATCCGAGGACGAATGCGCCGCCGTAGAGCCAGACCATCACCGGCAGCGTGGGAGAGGCGGGGTGTTCGGGGACGTAGAGGTCGATGCTGAGACAGTCTTCGCTCGACGGCTGTAACGCCACCCCGGGCACGGGAGACGACTGTGGACATTGCGGGCCGTGGGCAACCGCTGGACGGACACCCGGCCAGGGCGGTGCGGGCCGCGGCGGCGCGAACCGGCCGGCCTGCGCGAACGGTACACCGAGATATCGAACGACCCCGTCAGCTCGCACACCGCGGATCTCCCCGCCCGTAACGCTCACCACCGGCTGCGAGCTCGCGTCCGGTGCGGCGTGCGCCACCGGCGCCATGGCCGCCGCCGCACCCGCCACAGCGCTGAGCAGTATCGATGACAACCACCGCGCTCGTGCGCGAAGGGCGGTGCGGATCGGCATGTGTGACTCCCGGCCTCCATTTAATTTTGCAGCAAAAGCACTGTAGGCCGGCGCGACTACCGGGCGCAACGTTTTCGTCGAAGTGGTCGCCCGTTCGGGTGCGTAGTCGATTCACCCTGCGCCGCATGGCTTTCACAGACACACTTTTGCTACACAAGTAGCAATTGTCAGGAACAACGTCGCTACGATAGCCCGCCATCCCGCAAATGGACGTCGCCGGGAACGAGGGCAGAATGTGGGTGTGGAAACCCCGGCCCCGAGAACCGATCCGACATCGCAAGTGCCGGTGGAGGCCGAGCTCAGTTCTCTGCTCGGGCCGTTGCGCCGGGCGGTCCTGCGTCGTACGCGGGCGGCCGAGGGATTGCCGGACCTTCCGGAGGCGCAGATCGAGTTGCTCCGGCTCCTTGTCGCGACGGGCGGGCTGCCGCCGAGCCGGGCGGCCGCCGAACTGAACGTGGCGCAGTCCACCATCAGTAATCTGCTGCGGGCGATGATCGCGGAAAAACTCGTCGATCGGTTGCCGACGCCGGGGGACGGCCGTGGGGCGATGCTCGTCGCATCGCCACGGGCGCGCGTGCTATTGGATCGGTACGACCGCGCGAGTGCGGCGATGCTGCGCGAAGCGCTGGCCGGACTGCCCCCGACGGATCGGCGAGCGGTGGAATACGCCGTGCCGGCACTGCGGCGCTTACTCGCGGCACTGAGCGGATAACCTCGCGATCGCTCGCCCCGCCGAGTCGGCCAGGGCGGGGCGGAGTCGCGGCGAGAGGCTGATCCGGCGGCTCGTCAGCCCTTGGCGGACAGGTCGTCGGGCATCGAAGGCCGACGCCGGGAGTGCTTGCCGGGCTTATCCGGGCCGGGCGAGCCACACAGGAGCCCAGACGCCGTTCAGGCGGAGCGGAGCACCGTATCGGCCGGAGGAAGCGATCGAACCACGACCGATCACGAATTCCACTGCAGCGCATTATTATTGATCACATTACTGCTTCGGATCCCGCGCCGAGCTGCCTATGATTCAGGCGACCGGAGTGCCTCCGGCCCATGTACCACGCCCTCGCCTGTTCCGAGGGCCGGAGAGGTGAGCAGAAAATGATGGGAAACAGCCTGGTCAAGGCAACAGGCATGGTGGCCTTCGGTGCACTACCCATGGCCGCGACGATTGTCCTCGCGGGTCCGTCGGCCGCTGAAGTCACTACCCGAGCCACACCCGTGGCCGGCATTCCGCTGCAGAAGAGTGAGGACATCGCTACCAACCCACACGCGCTGATTCCCGATCCGGTGCTGAACGGCTCGTCCGCCGGGGGCTCGGTCGGTTCCGCCGTCGGGTCGGCCACCGGGTCCGGGGCCGGCTCCCTCCTCGGCTCCGCGATCGGCGCCCTCGTCGGCTATTTCCGCCCCGACGTGATCCCGCAGGTTCTGCCCTGACCGTGATCCGGGCATGCCGGTCGTGGGCATGCGGCGGACGGTCGGCCCGCTGCAGCCCGCCTGATCACCCGCTCGACCGCCGCGCCGGCACCGATCGGCGCGGCGGTTCTCGTCGCGGGGACAGCAGGCCTCGATCTCCGAGCGAGCGAGAGCCGGGCGTTTCGACGACAGCATCCGAGAGAGCCCATCCACCTACCCGCTCCGCATGTCCGGCTACATCCCGGCAATCACCGCGTAGGGTCGGGCCATGGCGACTGTCGCTCAGCATATGATCACGGCATTGCAGGTCAGCGGCGTTCGCCGGGTCTACGGGTTGCCCGGAGACAGTCTGAACGGGTTCACCGACGCGATACGGCGATCCGACGGCATCACCTGGGAGCACGTGCGGCACGAAGAGGCCGCCGCGTTCGCGGCGACCGCGGAGGCGGCGCTGACGGGCCGGCTCGCCGTGTGTGCCGGAAGTTGCGGGCCGGGCAACCTTCATCTGATCAACGGACTCTACGACGCCCAGCGCACGCGGGTACCGGTGCTGGCCGTGGCCGCGCACATCCCGATCGGCGAGATCGGATCCTGATACTTCCAGGAAACCCATCCCGAGGAGTTGTTCCGCGAGTGCAGTGTGTACTGCGAGCTCATCAGCAGCCCGCGGTCGGCGCCGCGTGTCGTGGAGATGGCGATGCGGGCGGCGGTCGAGGAGAACGGTGTCGCCGTCGTCGTGATTCCCGGAGAGGTCTTCCAGAGCCGCCTGTCCGGCGACCGGTGGAGCAGCCGGCCGGTGGTGCCGGCGCGGTCGGTGCTGCGGCCGGACGACCCCACCCTGCGCCGCGCCGCGGACATCCTGAATGCCGGGTCGCGGGTGACGATTCTCGGCGGCGCCGGTACCGCCGGTGCGCACGCCCAGGTCATGGCGTTGGCCGATACGCTGAACTCGCCGATCGTGCACGCGTTCCGCGGCAAGGAACACCTGGAGTACGACAACCCGTACGACGTGGGGATGACCGGACTGCTCGGGTACGCCTCGGGATACAAGGCGATCAAAGAAGCCGATGTGCTGCTGATGCTGGGCACCGACTTCCCGTACACGCAGTTCTATCCCGAGGACGCCGCGATCATCCAGGTCGACATCCGCGGTCGCCACCTCGGCCGCCGCACCCCGGTCGACCTGGGCATGGTCGGCAGCGTGCGGGACACGATCGACGCGCTGTCGCCCTTGCTGAAGCAGAAGACCGACCGAACGCATCTGGACCGATCGCTGCGGCATTATCGGCGCACCCGGGAATCGCTGGACGCGCTGGCGGTCAACGACCGCGACCGCACGCCCATCCGGCCGGAATACGTCGCCGGAGTGGTGAATCGACTGGCCGCCGACGACGCGGTGTTCACCTTCGACGTCGGATCGCCGACGATCTGGGCGGCCCGCTATCTGACCATGAACGGCCGGCGACGGCTCACCGGCTCGTTCACCCACGGCACGATGGCCTGCGCCCTGCCGCACGCCATCGGTGCGCAGACGGCCCACCGGGGACGCCAGGTGATCGCCCTGGCCGGAGACGGCGGATTGACGATGCTGTTCGGCGAGCTGATCACGCTGCCGCAGAACGACCTACCGGTCAAGGTGATCGTGTTCAACAACTCGTCGCTGAACTTCGTGGAATTGGAGATGAAGGCGGCCGGGGTGGTGAACTTCGGCACCGACCTGTCGAACCCCGACTTCGGCGCCGCCGCCCGGGCCATGGGGATCTGGGGGCGCCGCGTGGAACAGCCCGCCGACCTGGAACCCGCCATCGCGGAGGCGCTCGCACACGAGGGACCCGCACTGATCGACGTCGTCGTGGCACGGCAGGAACTGACGATTCCACCGGCCATCTCGGCAGAACAGGCCAAAGGGTTCACCATCTATGCCATCCGCACCATCCTCGCCGGCCGCGCCGACGAGTTGCTCGACCTGGTCACCACCAACGTCGCCCGGCGCATTCTCGACTAGCCACGCCGCGACGCCCAAGGCCTCCCGGCCGCTGACGGATTTGCCGCTCGGCATCGTCGACGAGGCGGAGGCCTACTTCGCGTCTCCGTAGCACTCCACCACCGCCGTGGTGAAGGGGAACCGCACCGGGGTCGGCCCGAAAGCCAGCCGGCCCGCGGTATCGGCCGCGGTGGTGATCATTTCGGCGACCTGCGTCGCCTCCTCCGCCGGACAGTGCACGATCACCTCGTCGTGCTGGAAGAACACCAGCTCGGCGCGGAGCCCGGCACGAGATATCGCATGACGCAGACCCGCCAGGACCAAGAGGGCCCAATCGGCGCCGCTGCCCTGCACGACGAAGTTACGTGTGAAGCGGCCCCGGGCGCGCACCGCCGAGGTACTGCGGTATTCGCCCGGATTCTCCCGGGACAGTTCCTCCTGGTCCGGTGGCACGACCGATACCGGTGGGCACGTCCGCCCCAGCCAGGTGCGGACCAGACGACCCTCCTCACCGGCCCGCGCCGCGTCGTCGACATAGGCCACCGCGGCCGGATATCGCCGACGCAGATCGGCCAGGTGGGTCAGGGCGTCGCCGGAGGTCTGGCCGTAGATGGCGCCCAGCAGGGCGAGTTTGGCTTGCGCGCGGTCGCCACCGAAGCCCCGGGCGGCCAGATCCGCGTACAGATCCGCACCCCGGCCGGCCACCTCCATCAACCCCGGATCGCGCGAGACGGCGGCGAGTATCCGCGGCTCCATCTGGTCGGCGTCGGCCACGACCAGGGTCCACCCCGGGTCGGCACGGATCGCCCGGCGGATCACTTTCGGGATCTGCAAGGCGCCACCACCGTTGGTGGTCCACCGGCCGGTCACCGTGCCACCGGGCAGGTATTCGGGACGGAATCGGCCGCCGTGTACCCACTGTTCGAGCCAGGACCAGCCGTGGGCGGTATACAGGCGGTACAGCGATTTATAGGCCAGCAGGGGCGCCACCGCGGGATGGTCGATGCGCTGGATTTCCCATTTACGCGTGGAGGACAACAGGATTCCGGCGCGGGAGAATGCCCTGATGATGTCGTTGGGCAGGTCCGGACGGACCCGCACTCCCTCCCCGAATGCCCGCGACACTTCCTCGGCCAGCTCCGCCAGCCGGCGTGGTTCCGCGCCACCCGGAAAGCGCTCCCCGAGCATCGTGTCCAGCAACTCGCGGTGCACGTCCGCGCGCCACGGGATGCCCGACCGCGACATCTCCGCGGCGACCAGCATGCCCGCCGATTCGGCGGCGAGCAGCAACCGCATGCGCTCGGGATGCTCGGTGGCCGCGGTCCGGGCGAGCTGACCCGCGTAGACCTCCACCAGGGCGGTGAATTCGTCGGTGCCGGACGGCAGCGGTACCGGGCCCGACTCGAACAACGACGGCTGGCTCTCGGCGGCGCGCGCCGGGGCGTCCGGCGGAACGGGCAGGTTGTGCAGCCGAGCCCACGCGGCCGCCAGCGAACGGGGCTGACCCGACTGTCCCTCCTCGTACCCGATCAGCAGCGCCTCCGCGGCCTCCACGTCGTAGCAGCGCTCGACCCGCACACCGGCCGCCGACAGGGATCGATGGATCTCGGCGGTGGACCGCCACACCCACCGCTCGACGTCGGGGCGTGACCGCACCGCCTCGGCGAGCGAAGGCTCGTGGACCACCGCGGCGGCGGGCCGGCCGGCCGGATCGAGTGGACACAGGTATACGCCCCCGTCACCCGACTCCGCCACCGCCCACCGCACGTCCCCGAGTCTGGCACCAGGGTCCGACATCCACAGCGACGGTCCCTCCCACAGGGAGTTCGACACGACCGGCCCGGATATCGGGACTCCGTGCACGGCTCCGCGGACTGTGCTCATCCACGCGACGGGCCGCGATATTTCCCCGGAGGCAAGGGAGACACGATGGCCGAGGCGCCGGCACCCCGTGACGAGCGGATCACCGCCGCGACGTTGGAACTGCTGCGCGCCAAGGAGCCGAAAGCAGTCACCGTCGAGGCGGTCGCCGCGCTGTCGGGGATGGCGAAGACGACGATCTACCGCCGATACAGCAATCGCGGCGATATGCTCACCTCTTCGTTGAGTTCGATCGCCGAGCCGGAATTACCCCCGGATACCGCGACCCTGCCGGCGGTGATGCGATGGGTTGTCGAACAATCCCTGCACGTCGTCGACGCGAGCATCGGACCGGGGGAGCGGAAGGCTCGAGGTTCGCCGCTGACGATGCCGGTAGAACAGGAGGCCGGGCCGCCCGCACAGGTGCCCGGAGGCTTCGGAGAGTATCGATATGACCGACACCGCAGATCTGGTGGCCACTCTGCTCAACCGGGTGCAGGCCCTCGAGGACAAAGCCGCTGTCCACGAGGTGCTCACCGCCTACGGCCCCGCCGTCGACGCCGGTGACGCCGACGCCGTCGGCCGGTTGTGGACCGAGGACGCCGTGTACGACATCGACATCCGCGTGATGGAAGGGCGCGACGCGATCACCGAGATGGTGCGCACCGCGCCGCATCAGGACTACCTCCACGAAGGCTGCGGGCACCTGCTCGATCCCGTACACATCCGGGTCGACGGCGACACCGCGGTGGCGACCTGCCATTCGCTGCTGCTGCGCCGCGACGCCGATGCCGATTCGTTCCGGGTGTGGCGGGTCACCGCCAACCGCTTCGAACTCGTCCGCACCGACGGCACATGGCTGATTCGGCGCCGCACCGCGCGGCTGCTGGACGGCAGTGCCGCTGCGCGGGGCCTGCTGGGCCGCGCGGGCTGTTGAGCCGGCCGCCGGGCCGCCGTGGGGGCAGAGTCGGCGCCGGTGCGTCGCCGTACGGGCGCCGGTCCGGCCTACACGCCGACCACCTCGGACAACGCGGGACTGCGCACGGCCCTCACCGTCGACATGGTCTTCGACGCGCTCGCCGTGCGTCTCGACGGCCCCGCGGCCGGGGATCGGCGGATGATCGTGGATTGGCTGATCAGCGACGAACAGCGCATGCATCGGATGGAACTGCGCCACGGTGTCCTCGTTCACTACGATCTGCCGGCCGGGCACCGCAGACCCGCGCCCGACGCCTCGTTCGCTCTCACCAGGGCAATGCTGCTCGAGGTGCTGCCGGCGGGCCGGGACGTCGGTGAGGCGGTGCAGTCCGGGAGTATCGGCGTTACCGGAAACCCCGGGGTATTTGCACAGTTGAAGGAATTGCTGGACACTCCCGACCGGAACTTCTCCATCGTCACGCCCTGACCGGGCCCGCCGGGTACGCGCATGCAAGGTGATCGGTGCGGCACCGCAGCCGGACAATCGCTACGAACTTCGCATTTCGGGTGCGCGATACCGCGGAGCGCCTCGCGGTAACCGTTTTCGAATTTGTCTCACAGCTGTCCTGTCATTCATTCGATGAAATCCCGGCCGGACCGGCGAACCAGCCGGACCGGTGAAAAAGCAACAATGCGCGGCGCGAATCAGCACGCCGGGTCGACCCATAGCCATCCGGTCGACCGCCTGGGAACTCCGTGACGAAAGCCCCTGTTCTGCCGAGCGATTTACCGGATTCCGGCGCGCAAAGTGTTGGCAAGGTGCAATGAATTACCTCGATGTCGTTTATTCGAACGTGACGTCTGCCGATATTCAGCGCGAACCTCGACCCGGTCGAGACCTTGAAGACTGACTTCGGTTACGGCACTCCCTGCCGATTTCGGAGGGCGGGCAAAAAATCCGGCCGCGAAGCGAGATTTCGGTCTGTACTCGGGCAAAAACCTCTGCTTACACTGAGGGCGAGGGTTACGGAGGAGAGCTATGGAACGCTCGTACCCCTGTTTTGAGCCAAGACTGGAAGAAAACAGTCCGGCCCGATCCGGGACTACGGTCGGAAATCCGGTGCCCCTGTCCGCCGGACAGCGAGGACTGTGGCTCGCGCAGCACTTGCGCCCGGATATTCCGATATCCGAGGCGCAGTATATCGAACTTCACGGGGACCTCGATATCGAGCTGCTGCGCCGTAGTTTGATTCGAGCGGGCCACGAATTCCAATCCGGATACCTACGCCTGGTGGAGAACGGCGGTGAACCGCAACAGCTGTACGACCCGTCACTGGAGTCGACAGGGCCGATCCTCGATATGCGGGGCGAACCGGATCCGCTGGCGGCGGGCCTGCAGTGGATGCAGCGCGAATACACGGCACCTCTCGATATGGTCCGGGACCGTCTGATCGCCGCGGCGCTGTTGCAGGTCGGCGACAGACATTACCTCTGGTACAACCGGGTTCACCATGTCGCGCTGGACGGCTACGGCGCGATGACCATGGTGAACCGGATCGCGGCGCTGTACACCGCGGCGGTGCGGGACGGGACCGCGGAGCGCGGCGCCCCGGTGGAGCCGTGCCGGGCGGCGGACCTGCGCACTCTGTACGAAGCGGATCGCAGCTATCGGGAGTCGAAGAGGTTCACCGACGACCGCGCGTATTGGCTGGACAGGCTGGCCGGTGCCGGGGAGGGCTCGAGTCTCGCGACCGGTTACGCGCCCGCCCGCGCGGAAAGTGTGGCCGTGCTCGGCGAACTGGCGCCCGGGACGGTGGCCCGGATCGACCAGGCCGCGACAGCGCTGGCCGCGAGCCCGGCCGCCGTGGTGATCGCCGCTTTCGGGTGCTATCTGGCCCGGATGACCGGCCGGGACGACGTTCTGGTCGATATCCCGGTATCGGGGCGCACCACCGCCGTACTGCGGCGCTCCGGGGGCGTGTTCGTCAATGTCGCACCGTTCCCGATCGAACTCGGCAGCGGCGAAACGGTGGCGACGCTGGTGCGGCACGTACAATCCGACCTGATCGGCGCCCTGCGGCATCAGCGCTGCGGCCTCTACGATATCCGCGCCGCCGCCGGGAGCAACGGACAGCGTCGTTACGCCGGCCCGATGGTGAACGTCATGTTCTTCCCCCAGAAGATTCGGCTCGGGCCGGTCAGCGGGGAATTCCATATCCTCAGCTCCGGGCCGGTCGACGATCTGCTCGTCGATCTCTACCAGACCGGCGATCCACCGCGGACGATTCTGCACCTCATGGCCAACCCGGACCTCTACACCCACGCCGAACTCGCGGCACATCGGACCGGATTCGCGCGGTTCCTGGACGCGTTCGCGGCCGCGGGGCCGGGCACCGCCCTCGGACAGGTCCACCCCGACAGTGCCCGGACCGGCGCCCGGATCCGGCGGCGCCGCGAAATCCTCGCGTTCTGGCAGGCCACGCTCGCCGACCTACCGGAGGAGCTGCCGCTACCGTTCGACAGGCCGCGTCCGGCGGTGGGATCGGACCGGCGCGGGAACCGCCGGTTCGGATTGGGCGCGGACCTGGTCGGTGCGCTGGAAGGAATCGCACGGGACCGTGGCACCTCGTTGTTCGCGGTGGTCCATGCCGCGACGGCGGTGCTGCTCGCCCGGTTGAGCGGTTCCGGTGATATCGCGGTCGGCACCCCCGTGGCCCGGCGCGGTGCCCGCGCAGCGGACGGGGTGGCCCCGGAGTTCGCCGATGCGGTGGTACTGCGGACCGGAATAGATCTCGGTGAATCGTTCACCGGGTTTCTCGACCGCGTAGCGCGGGTCGATTCGACCGCCTTCGACCATGCCGGTATCCCGGTCGCGCGGTTGGTCGAGGAACTGCACCCATCCCGGTCACCGTCGCGGCATCCGCTCTTCCAGGTGATGGTGGCTTGCGGGAACCCGCCGCCCGCGGAACCGGACCCGAGCGATCCGGACGCCGCGGCGACGGACCTTCTCGATGCACCCGGGCTCGATCTGCGGATCGCGGTGTCCGACGCCGGCACCGCCGGATCGACCGTCACTGTCGACTACTCGGCGGACCTGTTCGATGCGGACACGGTCGACTCCCTGATGGACCGCTGGATTCGGATCCTGGAATCGGTGGCCGCCGAACCGGAAGCCGCGGTGGGATCGATAGACATCCTGGACGCTACCGAACGCGCGGGATTGCTGAACCGGTCCGGCCCCGGCGCCCCGGCTCCCCATACCTTCGCCGAACTGCTGACCGCGGCCGCCGCCCGGGACCCCGGCGCGCCGGCGCTCGTATGCGGCGATACCCGGATCGATTACCGGGAGTTGGACGAGCGCTCCAACCGATCGGCCAGGGCGCTCATCGCACGGGGCGCGGGGCCGGAAAGCGTCGTCGCCGTGGCGATTCCGCGCTCACCCGATTCCGTTCTCGCCCTCTGGGCGGTGGCGAAGACCGGCGCTGCATTCCTGCCGATCGACCCGTCGTATCCGGCTGCCCGGATCACCCATATGATCACCGACTCCGGGGCCACACTCGGTCTCACGGTCGACGCGGTGCGCGAGAAACTACCCGGCACCGTCGACTGGCTGCTACCCGGCGCCCACGACCCGCCCGGCGACACCCGGCCGATCGCCGACCGCGACCGGACCACCGTGCTGCGGCCCGGGCATCCGGCCTACCTGATCTACACCTCCGGTTCCACCGGCACGCCGAAAGGCGTGACCGTGACACATGCCGGGCTGGCCGCCCTCGCTGCCGAACAGCGCGAACGCTATACGGTCACCGGCGATTCACGCACCCTGCACCTCGCCTCACCGAGCTTCGACGCCTCGGTCTGGGAATTACTTCTCGCGGTGGGCTCCGGCGCCACGATGGTCATCGCCGAGCCCGGTACCTACGGCGGCGCGGAGCTCGCCGATCTGGTACGCCGCCATCGGGTGACGCACGCGGTGGCGACCCCGGCCGCCTTGGCTTCGGTGGATCCGGCCGGGCTGGACAGCTTGCGTGTCGTCGTCGCGGCCGGTGACGCCTGCCCGCCGGAGCTGGTGCGGCGCTGGGCCGTCGGGGGACGCGAGTTCTTCGATGCCTACGGGCCGACCGAGGTCACGATCATGGCGAACCACAGCGCCTCGTTGGCGCCGAGTGACCCGGTCACCATCGGCGGCCCGATTCGTGGTGCCACGGAGTGGGTACTGGACCGGCGACTGGAGCCCGTCCCGGTGGGCGTGGCCGGTGAGTTGTACATCGCGGGCGCGCTGCTCGCCCGCGGCTACCACCACCGACCGGGAGCGACCGCCGCGCGCTTCGTCGCCTGCCCTTGGAAGCCCGGTCAGCGGATGTACCGCACCGGGGACATGGTCCGCTGGACCGCCGCGGAAAGCATTCAGTATCTGGGCCGGTCGGATTTCCAGGTCGAGATCCGCGGTGTGCGAATCGAACTCGGTGAGATCGATACCGCCCTGGCGGCCTGTGAGTCCGTGGCATTCGCCGTCACCGTCGGTCACCGCACCGGCTCCGGGACCGTGCTGGCTTCCTATGTCGTCCCCGCCCCCGATCATTCGATCGATATCGCATTACTGACCGAACACCTGCACGGCCTGCTGCCGGCCTATATGGTCCCGCCCTCGATCACGGTGCTCGAGCATGTTCCACTCACACCGGCGGGCAAATTGGACCGCAAGGCGTTACCGGACCCCGTCGTCACCGGCACCGTGCCGTTCCGGCCGCCCGGGACACCGGTCGAACGGACTGTCGCACGGGTTTTCGCCGAAGTGCTCGGCCTCGGCCCCGTCGGTCTCGACGATTCCTTCTTCGCGCTCGGCGGCGACAGTCTGACGGCGACCCGGGTCGCCGCCCGGCTCGGAACGGCACTGGGAGCGGAGATCCCGGTGCGGTTGTTGTTCGAGGCGCCCCGGGTGTCGGCGCTGGCCACCCAGGTGGAGGGGCAGATGCGCACGGGGCGGCAACGCCCACCGCTGATCGCCGGACCCCGCCCCGACCTCATACCGCTGGCGCCCGCCCAGCAGCGGATGTGGTTCTTCAACCAGTACGACACCCGCTCCGGTGCGTACAACATGCCGATCGCGGTCCGGCTGCGGGGCGAACCCGACCTCGGCGCCCTGCGTGCGGCGATGACCGACGTCCTGGACAGGCACGAATCGCTGCGGACGCGTTATCCGGAACGGAAGGGAACGCTGACCCAAGTGGTCGAATCGGTCGACGCCGTCGATCGTGAGTTGATCCCGGTGCCGGTCGAGCCGGACCGGTTGATCGCCGCGATCACCGACTTCGTCCACGAAGGATTCGACGTGAGCGCCCGGGTCCCGGTGCGCACCCGGTTGTTCCGCATGACCGGCGGTACGGAGACCGAGTACGTGCTGGCCGTGGTGGTGCACCATATCGCCGCGGACGGCTTCTCCATGGCGCCACTGGCCCGCGATGTGGCGACCGCGTATGCCGCCCGTGCTCGTGGCGAGGCGCCGTCGTGGTCGCCGCTACCCGTCCAGTACGCCGACTATGCCCTGTGGCAGCGCGCTGTCCTGGGCGACCCCGCCGACCCCGGATCGCTGAGCGCCCGGCAGATCCGGTACTGGACGGAAACGCTCGCCGATCTACCGGAGGAGCTGCGCCTGCCGTTCGATCGGCCGCGGCCGGCGGTGCGGTCCCACCGGGGTGCGAGTCACCGGTTCGGGCTGAGCGCGGACCTGGTGGCCGAGCTGCGCGCGTTCGCCCGCAACCGCAGCTCGTCGTTGTTCATGGTGATCCACGGCGCGCTCGCGACAACTCTCGCCCGGTCGAGCGGTTCCGGTGATATCGCGATCGGAACGCCGGTGGCCGGGCGGGGCGCTGCCGTCCTCGACGACGTGATCGGAATGTTCGTCAATACGGTGGTCCTGCGGACGGAGGTCGACCTCGGCGAGTCGTTCACCGCATTCCTCGACCGGGTCGAGCGGATCGATCTGGCCGCGTTCGGGAATGCCGACGTTCCCTTCGAGCAGTTGGTGGACGAACTCGCTCCGGAGCGGTCACAGTCGCGGCATCCACTGTTCCAGGTGCTGCTGGCCTTCCAGAATCTGGCCCGCGCCGATCTGGAACTGCCCGGACTGGACGTATCGGTGCTCGACCTACCCGAGGACGTGTCCCGGTTCGACCTGCAGCTGATGCTGGCCGACGACGAGAGCGGCGGGCTGGCGGTGACGGTCACCTACTCGACGGAGCTGTTCGACGCGAGCACGGTCGAATCCCTGGTACGCCGCTGGGTTCGGATACTGGAAGCCGTGGCGGTCGATCCGGCGGTCCCCGTGGGATCGATCGAGGTGCTCGAACCCACCGAACATGCCGATCTGCTGACGCGTTCCGGGCCGCCCGGTGTCGCGCCCCGCACCCTGGCCGAAATGCTGGCCGCCGGCGCCGCCCGGGATCCCGCGGCGACGGCGCTCGTCTGCGACGGTGCCCGCATCGATTACCGGGAACTGGGCGAACGCGCCGGCCGATTGGCCAGGACGCTCATCCGGCGGGGCGCCGGCCCCGGTGACATCGTCGCGGTGGCGATGCCGCGGTCCGCGGATTTCGTGCTCGCGGTCTGCGCGGTGGCCGGGTCCGGTGCCGCGTTCCTGCCGATCGATCCGGCGTATCCGACTGCCCGGATCACCCATATGACCACCGATTCCGGCGCCGTACTCGGTCTGACGATCGACTCGGTACGCCACCAACTGCCCGACACCATCGACTGGCTGACCCCGGACGACACCCCGGAGCAGGGCGGCGACACCGGACCGATCGCCGACGCCGACCGGGTGCGCCCACTGCATCTCGACGATCTCGCCTACGTCATCTACACCTCCGGGTCGACCGGCCTGCCCAAAGCCGTCGCGGTAGCGCACCGTGGGCTGGCCGACTGCGCGAGCGAGCACCACGACGGCCTGCACATCGGGCCCGGTTCGCGCGTCCTGAGCCTGTCCTCGCCGAGCTTCGACGTCTCGATACTGGAACTGATGTCGGCACTGGTCGCGGGCGCGACAATGGTGATCGCGCCCGGTGACGTCAACGGTGGCGACGCGCTCGGCGAACTGCTCGACCGCGAGCAGGTCGGTCACGTATTGATCACCCCCTCCGCGCTGTCCACCGTCGACGCCACCCGGTGGCCGCTACCGCACCTGCGCACGCTGATGGTCGGTGGGGAGAGCTACGGGACCGAATTGGTCCAGCGCTGGAGCCACGGTCACAAGGTGCTCAACACATACGGGCCCACCGAGGTCACAGTCGCCGCGACCCGCCCCACCCTGATGGTGCCGGGCGAACCGGTGACGATCGGCGGTCCGATCCGCGGTGCCACGGTGTGGATTCTGGACCAGCGGCTGCAACCCGTCCCGTCCGGGGTCACGGGTGAACTGTATATCGCGGGCGCGCTGCTCGCCCGCGGCTACCATCGCCGGCCGGGCACGACCGCCGAACGCTTCGTCGCCTGCCCCTGGAAAACCGGTCGGCGGATGTACCGCACCGGAGATATGGCCCGGTGGACTGCGCACGGAACCATCCAGTATCTGGGCCGGTCGGATTGCCAGGTCAAGATCCGCGGCCTGCGTATCGAACTCGGGGAGATCGACGCGGTACTGGGCGCGCACGAGTCCGTCGGATTCGCCACCACCGTCGGTCACCGCAATGCCGCCGGCGTCATGGCACTGGCCTCCTATGTCGTTCCCGCACCGGGCCGTTCGATCGATACCGCACGGTTGATCGCGTTCCTCGGCAGTCGCTTGCCGACCTATATGATCCCGCCGTCGATCACCGTGCTCGACCACATTCCGCTCACACCGGCGGGCAAATTGGACCGTAAGGCGCTGCCGGACCCGGTCCGCGCGGACAGCACACCCTTCCGGGCACCGCAGACGCCGCTCGAACACACCATTGCCGGGGCATTCGCCGATGTACTGGGTGTCGACACCGTCGGGCTCGACGATTCGTTCTTCGCGCTCGGCGGCGACAGCATCATGTCGATCCTGCTGGTGACCCGGGCCAGGACGGCGGGCGTACTGTTCTCCGCGCGCGAGGTGTTCGACCACCGGACGGTCGCCGGGCTGGCCCGGGTCGCCGTCCGGGCCGACGAGGCCGCGCGGGCTTCCGGTTCGGTGGAACTACCCGGCGCAGGGGTGGGACCGATCCCGCTGACGCCGGTCATGCACTGGTTCACCGAGCACACGCGATCCGGAACAGGCCGCCTCGCCCAGGCCGTGATGCTGGCTCTGCCCACCGGAACAGAGCGGCGGCGGCTGGCCGAGACCGTGCAGGCGGTCCTCGATCGGCACGATATGCTGCGCTCCCGGTTACGCCCGGCCGGCGACGGAAGCTGGATCTGGGAGACCTTGCCGGTCGGCGCGATCCGATCCGACGAGATCATCCACCGGGTGGCCACCGAGGCGGCGCCGGGCAGCCCCGGGTTCCGCGCCGTGGCCGCCGCGGAATCGGCGGCCGCGGCGAACCGGCTCGATCCGGGCGCGGGCATCGTGGCCCAGGTGGTCTGGTTCGATCCGGTGGACCCCGCGGTGCCGGACCGGATGCTGATGCTGGTGCATCATTCGGCGATCGACGGTGTCTCCTGGCGGGTGCTGGTGCCGGACCTCGCGATCGCGTGGGCGCGGAAGGAGGCCGGCGAACCGCCCGACCTCGCCCCGGTGGCGACATCGATGCGCGGCTGGGCGCACGGACTGATCGAGGCAGCCCACCGTCCGGAGCGAACCGCGGAACTCGGCCGGTGGCAGGCCGTGGCCGCGGAACCCGATCCGGTGATCGGGTCCCGCCCCCTCGACCCCGCGGTCGACGTGGCCGAGACGGTGCGCACGGTCGAGGTCGAGCTCTCGGCCGAGGTCACCGCGGCGCTGTCGACCGAGGTGCCCGCCGCGTTCCACGGCACCGTGGCCGATGGCCTGCTGGCCGCGCTGGCGCTGGCGACGACGAAGTGGCGCCGCGAGCGGGAATCCGCTGCCGGCACCGGCCGACCCGCGGCAGCGGTGATCGGTCTCGAGGGCCACGGCCGCGAGGACGAGGTCGTCCCGGGCGCGGACCTGACGCGGACAGTCGGCTGGTTCACCACGAGTTTTCCCGTGCGACTCGACCTTTCGGCTATCGACGTCGACGACGCGTACGCCGGGGGGCCGGCGCTCGGCGCAGCGGTCAAAGCCGTCAAGGAACAGCTGCGTGCCGTCCCCGACCACGGCATCGGCTACGGCCTGCTGCGCTACCTGAACGAGGACACTGCGCCGGCGCTGCGCGCGCTGCCCACGCCGCAGATCGGTTTCAACTATCTCGGCCGCATCGTCGCCGGGACCCGCGGGCAGGCGCAGCCGTGGCAGCCGGTGGACGACGGCGGCGACTTCTCCGGCGCCGTACTCGCCCGTGCCGTGAATCCGGATATGCCGGTGACAGCGGCGCTCGATATCACCGCCCGGATCGTCGACGACGGGGTGCGGCAGCGTCTGCGGGCGATCTGGTCGTATCCCGCCGGAGTGCTGGACGCCGCGGAGGTCCGCCGGGTCGCGCAGTCGTGGTCGGACGCGCTGACCGCGCTGGCGGCATACGCCCGGGATCCCGGGGCCGGGGGATGGACACCGTCGGATCTGGATCTGGTCCGGCTGGGGCAGTCCGAGATCGAGCGGCTCGAGCAGAGATATCCGGCAGTGCAGGATGTCTGGCCGTTGACCCCGTTGCAGGAGGGTCTGCTGTTCCACGCGCTGGCCGCCGAGGAATCGACGGACGCGTATGTGGTGCAGCTGGTCCTCGAACTACGGGGCCGGGTCGATCCGGAGCGGCTGCGCCGAGCCGGACAGCTGCTGCTCGACCGGCACGCGAATCTGCGCACCGCATTCGTCACCGATATCGGACCGGTCCAGGTGGTCGACAGCGGTGTGGCGGCGCCCTGGTCGGAGGTCGACCTGTCCGGGCTGGACGAGGACGCGCTCGCTCGCGAATGGGAGCTGCTGACGGCCGCGGACCGGGCGACCCGGTTCGACCCGGCGCGCGCCCCGCTGTTGCGCTGGACGCTGGTCACCACGGGGCCGGACAGCTACCGGCTGGTGCTGACCCAGCATCACCTGCTGCTCGACGGCTGGTCCACCCCGCTGCTCCTGCGCGAGTTGCTGGTGGTCTACGCCACCGACGGGGACGTCACGGTGCTGCCCCCGGTCCGGCCCTATCGGGACTTCTTGGCGTGGCTCGGCGCGCAGGACCGGACCGCGGCGCTGGATGCCTGGGCCCGCGTATTCGACGGCACCGACGAACCGACCCTGGTGGCTCCGGCGAACCCGGGACGCGGCTACACCGGATCCCGTGAGGTGACCGGCGAACTGACCGAGGAACAGACCGCGCGGCTGACCGGCCTCGCACAGGCCCGGGGGGTCACTCTCAACACAGTGATCCAGGGCGTGTGGGCGATCATACTGGGCCTGTTGACATCCCGCGACGATGTGACATTCGGTTCGACGGTCTCCGGGCGTCCCCCGCAGATACCGGATATCGAATCGATGATCGGGTTGTTCGTCAACACCCTGCCGGTGCGGGTCCGTCTCGACCCCGCCGAGAGCGTGGGACACCTGCTGGAGCGGGTCCAGGCGGAGCAGTCCGCCCTGCTCGATCACCACCACGTGGGCCTGACCGATATCGAACACGCCGCCGGACCGGGGGCGGTGTTCGACACGATGACGGTGTTCGAGTCCTATCCGGTCGACCGCGGCGGAGTGACCGCGCAGACCGATATCGCCGGCCTGCGGGTCGCCGACGTGACCGGTACCGACGCCGCCCACTACCCGCTGGCCGTGGTCGCACACACCGACACCCGGCTCCATCTCCGCGTCCAGTACCTGCCGGAACTCGTCGACCAGGACGCGGCGGCCGCGATATTGCGCCGGATCCTGCGCGTCCTGGACCTCCTCGTCGCAGACCCGGATCGGCCGCTGGGCCGGCTGGACCCGCTCTTCCCCGCGGAGTACCGCGAGCTGCTCTCGGTATCGGGTGATCCGGCGGTGACCGAGCGAGTCCTCCCGGACCTACTGGCCGCCGGCCGGGACCCGGAGGCGGTCGCGGTGGTGTGCGGCGATCGCCGGTGGACCTACCGCGAACTCGATACCGAATCGAATCGGCTGGCGCGGTGCCTGATCGCCCGGGGCGCCGGACCGGAGACCGGTGTCGCCGTGGGGTTGCCGCGGTCGGTCGAGTCGGTGCTGGCGCTCTGGGCGGTGGCCAAATCGGGGGCGGCGTTCGTTCCGGTCGACCCCGGCTACCCCGCGGGCCGGATCGAATACATGCTCGCCGATTCCGGTGTGACGGTGGGGATCACCTCGGCGCGGTGGCAGGATCGGTTGCCCGGCCGGGTGCGCTGGCTGGTCCTCGACGAACCGGCGACGGCCGCGGACGTCGCGGCCGCCGCGGCAGCGCCGGTGACCGATGCGGAGCGCACACTGCCGGTGCGGGCCGATCAGGTGGCGTATGTGATCTACACATCCGGTTCGACCGGGGTGCCGAAGGGTGTGGTCGTATCGCATCGAGGGTTGGCCAATCTGGTCGCCGAACTACAGTCGCGTTTCGGTATCGGGCCGGCCACCCGGGTCCTGCATGCCGCCTCGCCGAGTTTCGACGTGGCGGTCATGGAACAGCTGTGCGCGTTCGGGTCGGGCGGACAGCTGGCGATAGCACCCCCGGCCGCCTACGGCGGCGCCGAGCTGGCCCGGATTCTGCGCCGGGAGAATGTATCCCATGTCGCGCTCACTCCCACGGTGCTGGGGACGCTCGACCCGGCCGGGCTGGAGTGCGTCGAAACGGTCGTGCTGGGCGGCGAGGTACCTCCACCAGAACTGGTGTCGAAGTGGGCACGGGGCCGGACTCTGGTCAACAGCTACGGTCCGGCGGAGGCCACGGTCGAAACCCATACGTCCGCGCTACTGGTGGCGAACGCGGCGGTGACGATCGGTCGACCGCACCGCGGGGTCGGGCAGGTCGTCCTCGACACCTGGTTGCGACCGGTGCCGGTCGGGATCGTGGGCGAGTTGTACCTGGCCGGTCCGGGCCTGGCCCGCGGCTATCGCAACCGGACGGGTACGACCGCGGCGCGGTTCGTCGCCGATCCGTTCGCGGGACCGGGGCAGCGGATGTATCGGACCGGCGACCTGGTGCGATGGTCGCGGCAACCGGACGCGAGTCTGGCACTCGAGTATGTGGGCCGGGCCGATTCGCAAGTGAAGATCCGCGGTTTCCGCATCGAACTCGGCGAGGTCGAAGCGGTGCTGCGGGCCTGTACCGGTGTGGCCCGCGCCGCGGCGGCCGTACACCGCGACCCCGCCACCGGAGACCGGTTGATCGGATACCTGGTCCCCGAACCCGGCGCCGAACTCGATCCCGCCACGATTCTCGCCGATGCCGGCGAGCGGTTGGCCGCGCATATGGTCCCCGCACACGCGATGGTGCTCGACGCGCTGCCGCTGACCGCGACCGGCAAGCTCGATCGCGCCGCGCTCCCCGCGCCGGACTTCGCCGCGGCCCGGGCCGTTTCCCGGGCCCCGGTCACCGGGGCGGAGGAGACGCTGGCGCGACTGTTCGGCGAGGTACTCGGACTCGACGAGGTCGGTGCGGACGATTCGTTCTTCGCCCTCGGCGGCGACAGCATCATGGCTATCCAGCTGGTGACCCGGGCCAGGGCGGCGGGACTGGTGTTCTCGGCAGGCGCGGTGTTCGACCACCGCACGGTCGCCGGGCTGGCCCGGGTCGCGGTGCCCGAGAGCGGTTCCACGGCACCTTCCCGTCCGGCGGAACTGCCGGGCGGCGGCGTGGGACCTGTGCCGCTCACCCCGATCATGTGCTGGATGTTCGAGCGCGGCGGCTTCGACCGCTTCTGCCAATGGGTCGAGCTGACCCTGCCGGCCGGTATCGATGCCGCCGGAATCGGTGCCACCGTCCAGGCGGTACTCGATCACCACGACATGCTGCGGGCCCGGCTGCATCCCGATCCGGCGCATCCGTCGGGCCGGGCGCTGCGCGTGGAACCGGCCGCGGTATCGGCCGCCACACTCATCCGGCACGTGCCGACGGACGCGGCCCCCGGCAGCAGCGAGTTCGCCGCGCTCACCGAGGCCGAGGCGGATGCGGCGGCCGGACGCCTCGATCCCGCGGCGGGCGTGGTGCTGCAACTGGTCTGGCTGGATCCGGCCGGACAACCGGGCCGGTTGCTCGTCGTCGCACACCACCTGGTGGTCGACGGTGTGTCGTGGCAGATCCTGGTGCCCGACCTCGCCGCCGCCTGGGCCCAGGTGCGGGCCGGGCAACGACCGCGCCTCGCGCCCGTCGGTACCTCGATGCGCCGCTGGGCGGATGCCCTGCGCACCGCCGCCGGTGATCACAGCGAACTCGACTGGTGGCAGTCCACCCTGGGCACCGGCGATCCACCGCTCGGCCCACGGCCGATCGACCCGGCCGTGGATGTACAGGCCACCGTCGCCACCGCCGAGATCACGCTGTCCCCCGCGGTCACCCACGACGTGCTCACCACGCTGCCCCGGGCCTTCCGCGGCAGTGTGGACGACGCGCTCCTGACCGGGCTCGCGCTGGCACTGGCCCGGTGGCGGCACCGCCGCGGTGTCACCGGCACCGACACGCTGCTCACACTGGAGAGCCACGGCCGCCACGACACCGTGCTCCCCGGGGCCGACCTCACCCGCACTGTCGGATGGTTCACCACCACCTATCCCGTGCGACTCGACCTGTCCGGTATCGATATCGGCGACGCGTTCGCCGCCGGAGCCGCCGCCGGGTCGGCGGTCAAATCGGTCAAGGAACAGCTCCGGCGGGTACCCCGCCACGGAACCGGCTTCGGATTGCTGCGCTATCTCGACAGTGAGACCGCTCGCGTGCTGCGCGCACTGCCCACCCCGCAGGTGAGTTTCAACTACCTCGGCCGGTTCGACACACTGCCCGTGGCCGCGCAGGCCGACTGGATGCCGGCCGGCCCGCGAGCCGCCGGCGGCGCACAGAATCCGGAGGCACCCGTAGCCGCCCTGCTGGGCATCAACGCCGCCATCACCGACACGCCCGGCGGGCCGGCGCTCACCGCCGCCTGGGAATACCCCACCGGCGTTCTCGACCCGGTCGAGGTCATTGAGCTCATGGAGCTGTGGCGCGACGCGGTGACCGCGCTGGCCACGCACGCGGCCCGCCCCGGCAGCGGTGGCCCGACCCCTTCGGATATCGATCTCCTCGACCTGGACCAGGCCACGATCGACCGGCTCGCGGCCCGGCATCCGGGACTGGACGACATCTGGCCGGTCACCCCGCTGCAGGCCGGGTTGCTGTTCCACGCCCAGCTGGCGGCCGGCGACCTCGACGCCTACGTGGTGCAGCTCTGCCTGGAGCTCGGCGGGACCATCGACGCGGACCGTCTCCAGCGCGCCGGGCGGGATCTCCTCGGGCGGCATCCGAACCTGCGGACCGCCTTCGACCGTGACAGTGCGGGGAAACCGGTCCAGGTGGTGCATCGGCACGTCGACGTACCGTTCGGCCGGATCGGGCTGCCTGGGCGGGACGAGGCGGCGATCGAACTCGAACGGATCATGGCGGCCGATCGCCGCGCCGGTTTCGACCCGGCCGTCCCACCGCTGCTGCGACTTACGCTGATCGATCTGGCCCCGCAGCGATACCGGCTGCTGGTGAGCATGCACCACATCCTGATCGACGGATGGTCGACGCCCCTGCTCATCCGGGAGCTGCTGCAGCTCTACGTCGGCGACGGCGACCCCGCCCTGCTGCCGCCCCCGGTACGCCCCTATCGCGACTATCTGGCCTGGTTGCGGGCCCAGGACCGGAATGCGGCGGACGACGCGTGGGCCCGGGCCTTCGACGGCGCGGCCGAGCCGACCCTGCTGGCGCCCGCCGACCGCGGCCGCCGGCAGACCGCCGCCGGGCGTGAGGTCCTCCGGCAGCTGAGCGAAGACCGCACCGCGGCACTGGTCGCGGTGGCCCAGCGACAGGAGATCACGCTCAACACCATCGTCCAAGCCGCCTGGGCGATAGTGCTGGGGGCCGAGACCGGCCGCGCGGACGTGGTGTTCGGCGCCACCGTGTCCGGCCGTCCCCCGCAGCTCGAGGGCATCGAATCGATGGTCGGGCTGTTCGTCGATACGGTGCCGGTCCGGGTACGTCTCGCCGCCGAGGACACCCTCGCCCGGCTGCTCCGGCGGATCCGGACCGAACAGACTGCGCTGCTGGACCATCAGCATCCGGGGCTCGCCCGGATCCAGAACGTGGCAGGCCCCGGCGCCATCTTCGACACCGTGACCGTCTTCGAGTCCTACCCCATCGATCGGACCGGGCTCTCCGAGGCCGCCGATATCGCCGGGCTCCGTGTCCTGGGCGTCCACGGCCACGACGCCGCGCACTATCCACTCGGCCTGATCGTCGAACACGGCACCCGGCTGCGCCTCGGCTTCGAATACCTGCCCGAACTCTTCACCGCGGAACGGATCGAAGCACTCGCCGACCGGGTACTGCGGGTACTGGACGCCGTCGCCGAACATGTCGATCTTCCGCTCACCCGGCTCCGGCTGCTGTCACCGGACGAGCAGGCCGCCCTGGTACCCGCCCGGGGCAGGACGGGTGCGGCGCCGTCGGTGCTACCGCAGGTGCTGACAGCGGCGATGGCACCCGATACCGAAGCAGTGGCCGGCGACGGCGTGCGCCTGACCTACCGCGAACTCGACGAGCGCTCGAACCGATGGGCGCGGGTACTGCTGGACACCGGAGTCGGACCGGAGTCGTTCGTGGCATTGGTGCTGCCGCGTTCGGTCGACGCCGTCGTCGCCGTCTGGGCGGTCGCGAAAACCGGTGGCGCGTTCGTACAACTCGACCCCGCGGATCCGGACGACCGGATCACCCGCATTCTCACCGATTCCGGCGCCGCCATCGGGCTCACCGCGGCGGACGTCCGGCACCGGCTGCCGGACACGATCGAATGGCTCACCCTCGACAGCCCGTCCTTCACGTCGGCGACGGCCGCGGCCTCACCCGCCGCGATCACCGATTCCGAGCGCACGACCACGCTCCGTCCGGATCACCCGGCCTATCTCATCTACACCTCCGGCTCCACCGGCACCCCGAAAGGCGTGGTGGTCACCCATGCCGGAACCGCGAATCTGGCCGCCGAAGCACGGGAGCGGTTCGGTCTCACCTCCGCCGCGCGGGTACTGGCCGCCGCCTCCCCCGGCTTCGATGTCTCGATTCTGGAATGGCTCGGCGCCGCGGCCGCCGGAGCCACCGCGGTTCTCGCCCCCGCCCGAGTGGTCGCGGGCGCCGAGCTGGCCGCGGCGATCGACGCCGGACACATCACCCATGCGGCGCTCACCCCGACCGTGCTCGCCTCGCTGGACCCCGGCTCGCTCGGCACACTCGAGACCTTGGTTCTCGGCGGGGAGGCGTGCCCGCCCGAGCTGGCGGCCCGATGGACGGCGGGACACACGGTGATCAACACCTATGGAGCCACCGAGACCACGATCATGAGCTGCGCCGCCGCGCCGCTGCGCACCGCGCCGGAGGGTCCCCTCCCGATCGGCGGCCCGATCCGGGGCTTCACCGCCGTGGTGCTCGACCGCGGCCTGCGACCTGTCCCGCCCGGAGCGGTCGGCGAGCTGTACCTGTCCGGACCGGGCCTCGCCCGGGGTTACCACCGGCGCCCCTCCACCACTGCCGCCGGGTTCGTCCCGGATCCGTACGGACCGCCCGGCACACGGATGTACCGGACCGGCGACCTGGTCGCCTGGAACTCCGATGGGTCACTCCGGTATGCGGGCCGCAGCGACCGGCAGCTCGAGATCGCCGGCAATCGCGTCGAACCCGGTGAGGTCGAGGCCGCCCTGCGTAGCGGGCCGGATATCGCCCAGGCCGCCGTCACAGTCCACGACCGGGGTGACGGCACCGGCCGGCTCGTCGGATATGTCGTCCCCACCCCCGGCGCCACACCCGATATCCCCGCCCTGACCACCCATCTCGCGACACGGCTGCCCACCCATATGATCCCGGCGGCCGTCCTCGCCCTCGACCGGCTCCCGCTCACCGCCACCGGCAAGCTGGACTACCGGGCACTCCCCGCGCCCGACCGGCCGTCCGCGGTGTACCGGCCGCCGTCCACGCCGCTCGAGGCCACGGTGTGCGACGCCTTCGCCGGCATCCTCGAGCTGGAACGAGCCGGTGCCGACGACAGCTTCTTCGATCTCGGCGGCAACTCACTGGACGCGGCCCGGTTGGCCGCACGGCTCGGCGAAACGGCCGGTGCCGACGTGCCGCTCCACTGGGTGTTCACCGATCCGACGCCGCAGGCGCTGGCCCGCCGCATCGAGTCCGGCCACCTCGATGACGACGAGCCGGCACCCGAGGACGCGCTCGCGGTGCTGCTTCCGCTGCGCGGCGCCGGAGACGGTCCCCCGCTGTTCTGTGTCCACCCCGCCATCGGTCTGGCCTGGGGGTTCAGCGGACTGGTGCGCTATCTCGAATCCGATCGCCCCATTCACGGGCTGCAATCACCGGCGCTCACCGAACCCGATACGCAGTTCGCCACCCTGGATCGGCTCGCGGACCGCTATGTCCAGGAGATCAGGGCCGTCCAGCCACACGGCCCGTACCACCTGCTCGGCTATTCGCTCGGCGGCACCATCGCCCATGCGATCGCCGTCCGATTGCGCCGGGACGGCGAGCCGGTGGCGACGCTGGCCATGATGGACACGCGCGTCGTCACCGCCGACAGCGTCCGCGCGCCCACACCCACCATCGGAGAGATGCTGACCGAGGCCGGTGCCGCCGACCCGGACTCCGCCGAGCTCACGATGGCGGCCGCGGCCGAGCTGCTGCACCGGCAAGGGGGACTCGGCACCCTCCTGACCGCGGAACACCTCACGCGACTGCACCGCGACTACACCCGCCTGGTCGACCTGACCTGGCACCACCGGCCCGGGCTCTTCGACGGTGACCTGATCTATTTCAGCGCCGCACCGGAGGGCACAGACAGCGGCGCCGCCCCGGCTCTCGCCTGGGCCGACCACATCACCGGCCGGATCACCGAGCACCGTATTCCGATCCGGCACGAAAAGATGACCGCTCCCGACGCACTCCGCGCGATCGGACTCGCCCTCACCCAGCACTTCCACTCCGCCCGGACTTCTCCGTCGCCCGGCCCCGACTCCAGCAAGGACACCGATCATGACCACCGACCGAGCCATAGGTAGACGCTCCGGAATCGAGCCGGCCAGCCTGTTCGCGCCCGACCCGGTGAGCGCCGCCCTCGAGCACCCCCGCACCTCCGAACTCCGGCGGTGGACTCTCGATTACCTGTGCCGACCTCATCCGGACCTCGGCCGTCATGGTCCTGTCTGCCCGTATATGGGCCACGCCGTCGAGCGCCGGTTTCTCTGGGCGGCGTTCTTCGACGGACCCCGGATCGATATCGAGCGCATCGCCGCGATCGTCGACGACCTCTACGAACTGTTCCCCGTCCTGCAGCCCACCGAAGAGCCCCACGCCCGTTTCAAGGCTGTCCTCGTGGTCTTCCCCGATCTCACCGATTACACCGGTATCGAGGCCGTCCAACACGACCAGAAGACCCGTTTCGTCCACGACGGTCTGATGCTCGGGCAGTTCTACCCGGGCTGCACTGTCGCCGGGCTGCACAATCCGCACTTCCCGGCCCTCGATTCCCCGCTCCCCCTGCTCGCTGTCCGGCACATGGTGGCCAGCGACTTCCTGTTCCTCGACACCAGCCAGGAATGGATCGATATCTACCTCCATCTCTTCGCCCCGGCCATTCCCGAATTCATCACCTCGGCCATGGCCGACCGGCTCGTGCACGAACCCACTGTCCCGGAAAACGATCCGGCCGCATCCGAACCCGTGGCTGCGCACAACGCTGCTCCGCGGCCCCCCTGATCACCGGCCGCGCGCCCGCGGCCGGTCACCTGCGCTACGCCGCTCGGCCCGTATTCCGCACCGCGGACAGGTACCGCGGCCGTTCCCAGTGCTGTTCGAGTTCTTCGGGGAGATCAGGAAGAACCAGACCATAGGTGGCGGCCAGATCGTCGGGTGCGGCGGCCTGCACCGACCATCCGTGCCCGCTCAGCCACTGTTCCGGATCCGTTCTGTCGTCGGTGTAGAACAGCTCGGCCGGGTCGATGTCGCCGAACGGATTCTTGTCGAGGTACTTCGTTTCGATCTTGGCGAAATTTCTGCTCGCCGACCCGTCCGGGATGCTCTCCACAGCGATCCGGCTGCCGGCCGGGCTCAGTTCGCCGATATGCGTGAACAGTGCGTCCTGAGCCGCCCCGGGCAGGTACGGCAACAGCCCTTCGGCCGACCACGCCGTGGCCGCGGCCGGATCCGCTCCGGCCGCCGCCAGCGCGGCCGGCCAGTCGGCACGCAGATCCACGGCCACCGTGCGGCGTTCGGCGCGCGGTGTCGCCCCATGTTCGGCCAGTACCCGGTCCTTGAACTCGAGCACATCGGGTTGGTCGATCTCGTAGACAACGGTTCCCGGCGGCCAGTCGAGCCGATACGCTCGCGCGTCCAACCCGGCGGCGAGTATCACCATCTGCGCGATTCCGTCCGCGGCGGCCGACAGGAAGAAATCGTCGAAGAATTTGGTCCGCAACCCCATGAATCCGGGGACGAGCGGAGTGCCGGCGAGGGTCGGCGGATCCGCCAGTATGTCCAGAAAGTGCGGCTCACCGGCGGCGCGGACGAACAGTTCCGCGTAATCGTCGCGGATGAGCGGCTCCGCAAGAGCGGATTCCAGCGCTCGGAATGTCGCTACCCCCAATGCGGTGAGTCCGACACCGGTGACGATATCCCAGACATCTCCTTCGGATCGCACCACGGAACCTCCCGATCGAACGGTGGATACGGACAAGACGATCACGCGCGAAAGAGCACAGCATTTCTGTCGCGGCCCCGAAGAAGAACCGCGAGCGGGTGAGACCGGCCACCGACGATTCTACGTCCGGAAAGGGGAGGTCGCGCTGTCCGACCAGCTATTACTCCGGCACCGCCCGCCCCGGCCCGTCGCGGCGAGGAACGTCCGCGTGTTTCGCGCAGCACCGGTAGAGACCACGGTGCCCCGGAGCGCTACCGCGGCCGGGCCGGCCTCAGGTGCGTACTTCCGCGACGACAGACGATCATCGAGCCTTGTCGCCGACGGCCCGCGCGGCGAGTTCACTGCGCCGGCGCTGCCGGTACTCCCGCGGCGTCTCTCCCGTCGCCTCCTTGAACGCAGTGGAGAACCACGAGGCGTTGAACCCGCACCGGGCGGCCAGATCACCGATCGGCACCTCGGAGTAGGCGGGATCCCCGAGGAACGAGCACGCGGCACGCAGGGCTTCTTCGCGCCGCAGATCACGGAAGGTGATCCCACTGCGGTGCAGGATGGTGCGCACCTGACGGGGCGACCAGCCCAGCGCCGCGGCGACCGCGGGCAGGCGGACGTCGCGGTGACCGATATGGGTGCGCACATACCGCCGCACCTGTTCGGTCACCTCGCCGTGCTGGCCCCGCTGCGGGCTCACCTCACCGACCGACAGCATGCACAGCAGTTCCCCGATCCGACGGCACACCGCGTCGAACTCGCCCGCCGACAGGCCCGCCTGCTCGGCATGGGTGCTCCGGATGAGGGTCCGGGTGATCCGCCCGAGACCGGACGACATATCGAGTTCCGTGGTGTGTGTCCCGAAAGAACCGGCGTGGTCCTCTATTTCGTCGCGCGGCACCTGGAACGCGTAGGCGGACGACCGCGGGATGTGGAGATGACACACCGTATCGAGTACGGTGACCGCTCCCTGACCGGGGCCGGCACCGGTGACACTGCCGTCCCGGTACCGGACGGTGTACGTCCCCTGCTCGGGAAGCACGACCCAGTAGAAATCGTCGCCCGCGACCCGGCGGATATGCGGCCGGGTCCGGCGCGACGTCCGCGATCCGCGTTGATCCCAGCGCAGTAGCCGATAGCCGGTGCTCTCCTGCACCGACATCGTCGCACTCCACCGATCGGGTTCGTGGTAGTCGTGGTCCATCGGCATCAAACTATCGGCGATGGTGGTCCACGATGCCGAACTCCGCGCGGTCACACTGTAGAACTCCACGGTCCCGTCCTGGATGATGCTCCGGCCGGACCGGCCGGCCGGTGGGCTGCTGCGGTCACCGCGGCTCGCCGAGCGAGATCGGGATGGACAGCGGCCCGATGGTGAAGAACGAGGGCGTGTAGGGGACCTCGTCCGGATCGATGGCGAGTCGCAGATCCGGCAGCCGTCGATACAGCGACGCCAGCGCCAGCCGCCCCTCGAGCCGGGCGAGCCCGGCACCGATGCAGTAGCGCGGGCCGTGCCCGAAGCCCAGATGACCGGCCCGCTGGGTGCGGGTGATATCGAATTGGTCGGCCGTTTCGCCGTACTCCGCGGGATCGATTCCGCACGCCTGGTAGACCACGCCCACCGCATTGCCCTTCGGAATCGCCACACCAGCTATGGTCACATCTGTCAGGGTGAACCGCCAGCTGGTCATCATCACCGAATGGCGGTAGCGCACGGTCTCTTCCACCACATCGGCCCACCGATCGCCCGCTTTCGCCAGGCGGAGCTGCTCGGGATCCCGGGCCAGCGCGAGGATGGCATACCCCAGCATATGCACGGTGGTCTCGTGACCGGCGACGAGCATGATCCACAAAACCGCCACCAGTTCCTCGGTGGTGAGCTTGTCGTCCCGCTCCCGCGCCTGCACCAGGCCCGAGGTCAGATCGGTCCCCGGCTCCCGCTCCTTCCGCTCGACCAGGTCGTACAGGTAGGCCTGCAGCCCGTTCTGCGCGGCGAAGGCCTGCTCCGGAGAACTGTTGTGCGCCAGCAGGGTTGCCGTCCAGCCGCGCAAACGGCCGCGGTCCTGTTCGGGGACACCGAACAGTTCACAGATCACCGCCATCGGCAGCGCTTCGGTGAAGGCGGGCACCAGATCGACCCCGTCGCCGGCGGCGACCACCCCGTCGAGAAGTTCATCGATGATCGCCTGGATGCGCGGCTCCAGCGCCAGCACCCGGCTCGGCGTGAACGCCTTGCCGATCAAACCGCGCAGCCGGCGATGGTCGGCACCGTCCTTGGTCGACAGATGTTCACCCTGGACCACCGCGCGCAACGGCCAGTCCTGGGGAATCGCTCCGTTGTGCAGGGCGGGCCAGTGCCGGGGATCCCGGGCGAACGTGGTGTTGTCACCGGCGAGGACCTCGCGTACGGCCGCGTAGGTCAGCGCCAGGTAGCCGGGTACCCCGCCCGGGAATTCGACCTCGACGACGGGCGCGGTCTCCCGCAACCGGCGGCATGTATCGAGCGGATTTTCGTTCACAGCGGGGAAAGCGGGAAGTGTGGTCGACACGTGCATTCCTTTCGACAGGCCCGGGCGTCACCGGATGCTCGCCGAGGAGTATCGCGCTCCGGCGCCCCGGCCGACGACCACGCGGCCCGACTGTGCCCCGAACCCGAAGAAGATGGGCGGTAACCCGAAATACGCAGCCGCCGAGACGGATACCGCCCGGCGCCGGCCGGTTGTCCGCACCGCGACGCGCGGTCGGCGCGACACCGGCGATGCGAACACCGATTACTCCTTCCACGCCTCGACACGGCGTGACGCACGAAACGCCGCTTCCTCGGCGACCGTGTCGTACCGGTGAACTCGGTACCGTGCGGTGATCACGACCGGCTCGACTCCGGCGGGGATATCGGCCGGCGCCGATCGCTCGACATGGTGATCCACCCGGGTCGCCGCTATGACGCCTCCGCTATGACGCGGCCGCGTCGGCGCCCACGCTCTCGGGCCGCGAGGCGGGTTTCCGGAAACGGCCGACGATCAGCCCGGTCGCCGCGAGCGCGCCGGCGATGGGCCACTCGACCGCTCCCGCGACGGTGAGCGCGCCGAGCCCGCCGTAGTAGAGATAGCGGGTGGGCAGGGACAGCTCGACCGGCCCCGCCTTCATCTTGATGCCCTGGCCGGGAATCGCGACCTTGGCATCGAAGAAGGGCAGGGTCAGTGTGGCCGCGGGTGCGGCCTCGGCGGTGGGCTGCCCGGCCGGTTTCTCCTGGGAGCCGGAGGTCTTCTCGCGGGCCGAGCCGCCGGCGTCGGCCGCGGCGGCCCGGGCGGGACTGTTCGCTTTACCTTGTGAAGGCACAGGACACGATCCTCTCGTCGTCGAGAATTACCGGTTCCGGGCTCCCCGGCGCGCGCCGGAGAGGTGTGACAGCGAGCGTGAACGTCATCGATGATCGCGCTCCGGTGGGGTGGGAGGCAACCGATCGACACGATCGATCAGCTCCTCGGTGTGCCGGGCGAACCAGGCCGGGGAGAGCACGACCAGCGCGGTGGCGGCGGTGACCGCCGTGAGCACACCGGCCCAGGCCACCGGACCCAGCGGCGTGCACCCGAAGAACTGGCTGACGCCGGGTATCTCGACGACGGCCACGAGCACCGCCGCGCTACCGACCGCCGTGGCCACCACGAGCGGATCGTCATGCCGCAGTACCAGCGTCTGGGCGAGTTGGGCGCCGACCAGTGCCGTCAACCCCATGGTCGCGGAGCGCCGCCGGGTACCCGGCGTCCATCGGCCGATCGCCCATGCGGCGGTCGCGGCGGCGGCGGTCGCCGCACCACGACGGACTATCGCCTCGACCAATGGGCGGCCGAGCGAAGGAGCGGGTGCGGACAGGACCGAATCCGGATAGCCCAAACCGGTCGCGGCCGGCCCCGCCGCGGCCGAGGTACTCGGCGGTGACACGGCGATGGCGAGCGCCGGGAACATATCCGTGAGCAGGTTGACCAGCAGGAGCTGCCGGGTACTCACCGGGGCGCCGCCGCGGCCGAGGGCGGTGCCGAGGACGGTGAACACCACTTCGCCCGCATTGCCCCCGAGCAACAGAGTCAGGGCATCGCGGACCCCGATCCACATATTGCGGCCTTCGACGAGAGCGTCGAGCAGGGCGGTGAGGTTCTCGCCGGTCAGGACCAGATCGGCGGCCTCGCGGGCGGGTGAGGAACCGCGCCCGGTCACCCCGATACCGGCATCGGCCATCCGGATCGCGGCGGCGTCGTTGGCGCCGTCGCCGACCATGGCGACCACCCGCCCGCATTGCTGCAGGGCCGCGATCACCTGCACCTTCTGTTCCGGGCCGACCCGCGCGAAAACCTGGGCCGAGGCCGCCAGTTCGGCGCGGCCGTTCTCGTCCGCGGCGGCCAGTTCGGCACCGGTGACGACCCGGGCGCCGGGCGGGAAACCGAGCTGGCGCGCGATGGCACGGGCGGTGACGGGGTGATCCCCGGTGATCAGCGCGACGGCGCAGTGGGCGGTGGCCAACTGCTGCAGGAGGGGGCGCGCCGAATCGCGGACGGTATCGGCGAGACCGACGTAACCCGTGATGGTCAGATCGGTGGCCAGTTCCTCGATCCGGTCCTGGTCGAAACGCGTCCCGTCTCCCAACGAGTCGAGTTCGCACTGGGCGACGGCGAGCACCCGCAGGCCCTGATCCGCCAGGTGGTGGACGAGAGCGTCCGCTGCGTCCCGGCCGGAGGATCCGCTGCCGAACCGGCAGCGCGGCACGATCACCTCCGGGGCGCCCTTGAGCACCAACCGTGCCGAGGTGCCCGGTCCGCCGTCACCATCGACGATGACGGCCGCCGCGTAACCGCGGCACGATTCGAAGGGCAGCTCCGCGATCACGATCGGATCGGGGCCGTCCGCCGGCAGGCGGGCGGCCGCGGTGAGGACGGCCTCGTCCGTGGCATGTGTATGCCCCTCCCCCGTGTGCGGGCGGGGGCAGGCCCACCCGGCGGCCCGCACCACCGCGGCCGCCGACGGGTCGGTGATTTCCGGACAGCCCGCACCCGGCGGGAAATCCGGCGGCACCGCCGTCACGACAGCGAGCCTGTTCAGTGTCAACGTGCCCGTCTTGTCGAAGCAGACGGTGTCGACCCGGCCGATGGCCTCCAGCGCCCGGGGCGCCCGGACCAGCACCCCCAGTTTCGACAGCCGGCGGGCAGCGGCGAGCTGGGCCATGGTCGCCACCAGCGGTAGCCCTTCCGGAACGGCTGCCACCGCGATGGCCACCCCGTCGGCCACCGCCCGGCGCAGCGGTCCACGACGCACCAGCGACAAACCGGTGACCACCGCGCCGCCGGCCAGCGTGAGCGGCAGCACCCGGCCGGTGAGATCACGCAGCCTGCCCTGGACTCCGGTGGCCGGTGCCACGCCGGACACCGTGGAGATCGCGCGATTCGCGACCGTGGCCGGACCGGTGGCCACGACGATCGCGCGGGCCCGCCCGGCGACTATCGTGCTGCCCTGGAACAGCATGCTGGCGCGTTCCGCGGCGTGGCCGGCCACCGGCTCGACGTGTTTGAGCACCGGCACCGACTCGCCGGTCATCGACGACTCGTCGACCTCGAGATCCTCGGCGACCAGCAGCCGGGCATCGGCCGGTACCACCTCCGGCGCCCGCAGCTCGAGGACATCACCGGGCCGCAGCCGGGTCGCGGAGACGACACTGAACCGGTCCGAAGTCCGCGCCGCTTCCAGTCGGTTCTCCGTGGCCGCCTTCGGAACGACGACCCGGCGGACAGCCTGTTCCTGTTCGGCGAACAGGGCCGCCGCGGCGTCCTCGGCGCGCAGCCGCTGGATACCGCTGACCAGCGCGTTGACGCTCATCACGCCCGCGACCAGCAGCGCATCGACATTGCTGCCCAAGATCGCGGCGGCCGCGGCGCCGATGGCGAGAACCGGCGTGAGCGGATCACTCAGTTCCCGGCGCGCCGCCCCGGCCAGCCGGCCCAGCAGTGCTGTGGGTACGCGCAGTCGTTCGCCCACCACGCTGTGCGACAGGACGGAGACCCTCCGGCGCCAACCCGGCGCGGGGTTCGGAATCGGGGCCCGCCGGCCACGGAGGACGCGCGCGTACACGATCGCGGGGTCGAGGGCGTGCCAGGCGGTGAGCGGTTGCGGCGGCGGGTCCGGTGACCGCACCACCCGCTGCGCGGCCAGCCCGCACAGGATCCAGGCGGTCGCCCCCGCGGCGTCGACCGGAGCGAGCCACCGGCCCAGCCCGAGTCGGCTCCGCCGGCCGGTTTCCCCGGTCACCACGAGCAGGCCCGCCAATGTGCTGCCCGCCTTTGCCAGGCGCACCGCGGAGTCGATCGCCGGGCGCGCGGCCACGACCGCCGCAAGCACCCGGACAGCGTCGGCGAGGTCGGCGCCGGTGACGAGGTCGGCGGTCCAGGGTGCCGCCGCCGCGGGATCGTCGACGGCGACCCCGATATCGGCGAGCGCCAGGGCGGACAGGGTGTCCACCGCGTCGGCGTCCGGATGCAACGCCGAGATCAGCAGTACCGGGCCCCGGTCGGCGCGCAGTTCCCGGACGAGGTCGAGCAGACCGGTACCGGGGTCGTACGCGGCGGTGACGGAGGCGCCGAGTTCCTCGGTGCCGGCCACATTGCGCAGCACCACCCGCGCACCGGTACGCCGGGCGGTCTCGATCAGCGGAACGGCGCAGGGGTCGAGCTCCCACCCGATCGTCACGGTGGCGACCACCGCGCCGTCGGCGAGCAGGTCGGCACGGTCGGTCCCCGGCATCGTGGAATCCGGAGGTTCGTGCCACTGCAGGGCGGCGCCGGCGAAACCGGTCTCGTCGGCGGACGCGGGGATCTGCTCACCGTGCAGCAGGGCATCGGCGATCTCGAAGATCCGTCCCCGGCGCCACCCCGGCGCCGAGACCTCGACCTCGAGCACGGCCCGGGTCTCACCACGCAGTGCCGCGCCGTCGATGACGACCACCCGGACCCGGTCGAGCCGGCGCAACACCCCCGGGTCCAGCACCAATGAGCCCGCCTTGGCCAATCCCCGGCCGAGGACGAGTGCGTAGGCCTCCCGGCCCATATGCGCCGCCTTCGGAATTCCGGCCAGCAGCGTATCGGCGATATCGTCGGCCGTACCGCCCCCGAGCAGGGTGCCCGCGGCCGCCACCAACGACCCGTTCGCGGCCTGTTCGGCGTACTCCTCGACCGGGCCGGTCGCCGCGGTGACGACCGGGTCCTCCGCCACAGGGCGGGGATCCGAGCCGGCCTGTTCCGCCGCGAAGATCGCCGCGGCAGTCGGGCCGCGCGGCCGGGCGGCGGCCGCGAGCCCGGGTTCACGCTCGCACCAGGTCTGCCGGCGCGTTAGTGCCTCGGAGATCTGGGCGGTTCGCGCGACGAGATCCAGCAGCGGCGCGGCGGGCGCCAGACCGAGCCCGTGCGCGGTGGCGGAGAACATGGTCGTCAGCAGATCGGTGCCGGCTCGTCCGAGCTTGGACTCCAGCAACGCGACGATCCGCGGCTGATGGTTGATCACCGCCGCGGCGGCCCGGGCGGCCCGCGGGGCCCGGGGAAATCGACCCAGCCATCCGATCACCGAGGTACCGATGGCCAGGACATCGGCCACCGCGGCCACCACCGGAACGGCGACCGCCAGGGGGTCCCCGGGATCGGTTGCCGGCCCGCGGTAGTGCGCTCCCGGCTCCTGCCCGGCACTCGGCAGGCCGGCGGCGGGGCGGATCATCCGGCGGATCTCGTCCGGATCGGCGGCCTCCGCCAGCTCGATCACCAATCGTCCGAGTATGTCCTCGACGTGCGCGGACACGACACCGGGTCCGGCGGCGACCAGCCGTTCGAGCTCCGCGGCGCCCTCGGCGGCGTTCGTCCCCGGCAGGATCCGGTCGAGATCGATGTGCAGTCTGCGTCCGGACGCCCACGCCGGCGGGACACCCACCTCGTCCGCGCCCCCGCGCGGTGGACCGCCGAGTACGACGCGGGCCCAATCGCGAACCGGCCCGACTGCCGGACCCACGAGCGCCGGCGCCACCAGCGCGGTAGCGGATCCGATGCGGACGGTCGACGCCATCGCCCCTGCCGCGAGCCGCGCGAACCCACCGAGATCGATACCCCGCATGCGCTCAGGCTTCCCGAGTGATCGGTCGATGCATTCGGGCGAGTGTAGGCGGGGAAAAGGACAGTCCGGGATGCGCGCGCCGCACGTTGCGGTATCGGGACCCAACTGTGCGCGCAGCACGCGGATCACCGATCAGCGCCGATTCGTCTCATCCCTCCGGCCGCAGCCCCGAACCGTCTCGATCGGTGATGTGGTCGAAGTGGACGAGCAGGTGCCGGGGTCCGCGGAAGATCTGGCTGCGCCGGTAGGGCGGCGGATCGACGACCAGGCCGGGAGCGACCATGCGGCGTACGAGAGTTTCCAGTGCGAGGTTGACTTCCAGTCGGGCGAGCGGGCCTCCGACACAGGTGTGGATGCCGCTGCCCCAGCCGAGATGCTCGTTGTCGGGGCGTTGCATATCGAAGCGGTTCGGGTCGGCGAAGCGGGCCGGGTCGCGGTTGGCGGCGGCGTAGACCAGGTGCACCGCGGCCCCCTTCGGGATGGTGATGCCGGCGATATCGATATCGGCGGTGGTGCTGCGGCTGGGGAAGAACTGCACCGCCGCCTGTAACCGCTGCACCTCTTCGATCGCGCGCGGAATCAGCTCGGGCCGGCTGCGTACGCGTTCGTAGGCCCCCGGATTACGCAGCAGGGTCAGCACACAATTGGAAATCGTATTGACCGTCGAGTCGTGGCCGGCGACGAGTAGCAACCTCGCGTTGGACAACACCCGCTCGACGGGCATGGGACCGCCGGGGCCGTCGTCGTGGATCATCGCGGACAACAGACCCGGCCGGGGCTCGCGCCGTACGCACTCGATCAGATCGGTCAGATATCGCGTGAGCGCGACACGGCCGGCGCGGGCCTTCTCGGCGCGCACTTCCCCCTCCGCGGTGGATGCGTCAGGACCCAGATCCGTACCTGTCAGCATGTCGTGGATCCAGACATGGAAGGTGGGCTCGTCGGCGATCGGGATCCCGAGGATCTCGCAGATCACCGTCACCGGCACCGGGTAGGCGTAGTCGTCGACCACGTCCAACCGGGTCCGGCCGCCGGCGGCGATACCGTCGAGCAGTTCGTTGCACAGCGCGACGATGCCGGGTTCCGCGCCCGGGATGACATCGGGTGCATGCGGTGGCCCGAAATGGCGCATCACCTGCCGGCGTGCTCGATCGTGCTCGGGGGGATCGGTCACGATGATGCTCGGTACCTGGTCGTACGCCGGCCTGTCCCGGGCGCCGGACTCCTGGCCGGGGCCCGCCGCGAGGGCAGCGCCCACGGGACTGCGGGAGATATCGGAGCTGACCCGAGGGTCGTGCGCCAGGGCCAGCACTTCCCAGTAGCCGGTCACCACGTACTGATCGTCGGCCACTCGCGCGACCGGGGTGCGGCGCAGCTGGTCGAAGAACGGATATGGGTCGGCGCGGTGTTCGTATTTCATCGCCTCTGCCCAGGCAGTTGCGGCAGTCATGCCTGCTCCCTTGCTCACTGGAACTCGGCGCACCGGGAAGTGGGATCGTGGCCGGTCAGCACCACATCGGGGATTTCGGTCGGCACGCGCGGGTCGGGGAAGCGGGCCGGCACCGGGATCGGGTCGGCGGCCCGGTCGTAGCCCGGCGCCGGTGGCGGGAAGGGCGCTGAGCGTTCGATCATCGCCGCGTAGTACTGCAGCCATTTGCCGTGATCGAACGTCACCGCCCCGACGGTGCGGCCCCGGTGACCGTAGGCCGCGGCGAAACGATAGTCGCCGGGGGAACCCTGGGTGAACACGATTTCATCGGCGAAGGAGCACACCCCGACCCCCTTGATGTTGACCCCGAATTGGGCCGACCAGTACGAGGGCAGCGGCAGATGCGGTCGCCGCTCGGTCTCGAGGCTCAGCATATTGTTCGCCGCGACCTGTGCACCGCACACGGCGTTGTCCCAGTGTTCCATCGAGATGAACTGGTACTCGTACAGCACATGCGGCTGGCGCGCGACGTCCCCGGCCACGAAGATGTTGTCGGTCACCACCCCGTTGATATCGAAGGCGCGACAGCCCGCGTCGCAGCCGACTCCCCAGAAACCGGCGGCCAGCCGCGCGCCCGCCAGCCATTCGACGTTGCGGATCGACCCCAGCGACGCCACCACCACGTCGGCTTCCACCGTGGTCCCGTCCGACAGCCGGGCACAGCGCACTTGCCCATCGGCGTCGCCGTCGAGCGCCTGCACCGACACTCCGGTACGGAGGTCGACGCCTGCGTCGCGCTGCATCCGAGCGGTGATATCGGCGACGACCCCGCCCAGCGGCCCGGCCAGCGGCCCGCCGCCGCGTTCGGTGACTGTTACCGGGAGCCCCAGCGCACAGCACACCGAGGTGATCTCCGAGCCGACGAATCCCGAGCCGACGACCAGCACCCGCTTCGGGCCCTGACGCAACGCCGCCTGTAACCGGGCGGCGTCATCGCGGGTGCGCAGGGTGAACACCCCCTGCAGGGCGCGCTCGGCCGGGTTGGGCCACGGCCGGGCCCGAACACCGGTGGCGATCAGCAGCCGGTCGTAGGGCACCGTGTCCCCGGTGGCCAGCAGGACCTGCCGGTTCACCCGGTCCAGGCCGGTCGCGGCCACACCCAGCCGCCAGTCGGCATCGACGGCGCGCATCCGGGGCAGCTCGGTGTGATCGGCGCGGACCCGGCCCCCGAGGACTTGTTTGGACAACGGCGGCCGGTCGTAGGGCCGGTGCGATTCGTCACCGATGAGCGTCAACGGCCCGCGGAAACCTCGCTCCCGCAGTGCCTCCGCGGCGCGGAGTCCGGCCAGTGAGGCCCCCACGATCACGATGCGGCCCTCGGCCCGGAACGCCCTGACCAGGTCTGCGACCAGCGACGCGGTGCTCACGTCGCCGGCTCCGGCCCGTCGGGGGCGTAGGTTTCCACCAGGATCGCCTGTACCGGGCACGCCGCGGCCGCCCGCAGTACGCGGAGGCGCTGCGCGTCATCGGGGTTGGGGTCGTACGCCAGCGCCTCTTCGCCCAGCAATTCGAGTACTTCCGGCGCCAACGGGACACACTGCGCGTACCCCTGGCACCGGTTCAGGTCGACGACGATGCGCATGATCGAGCTCTCATCCGAGCCGTGTCCCGATATGGCCCTCGAAAACGCCGCGGGCGGTAGAAATGCGCACGCCCGCCGAGTCGACGTGAATGTCCGGTGGACGCTCACGCCCGGATATCAGTGCCGGATGGATACCTCAGCGAGCATTCGAACACCCGATACCGCGGTCCTGTCGATCCGCCGACCGGCAACCACCCGCTACCCACAGTCTCCCACACACCGCTCTGTTCGAAGCCGCCTTTCCAGCTATCCCGCGCACCGGGGCGCACCGCGGTGATGTGGGAACGAGGCGATACTCGACGGCGCGGCGTGGGCGGCGGCGACCACTCACCGCCGATGATCGCCGGTCTACCGGGCCGGATATCTTCCAGGGGTGAGCAGCCCGGACTCGTAGGCGAGGACGACGAGCTGCGCGCGATCCCGGGCGCCCAGCGCCGCCAGCAGACGGCTCACATAGGTGCGGGCCGTGGCCGGGCTCAGGTGCAGGCTCGCACCGATCTCGCTGTTGCTCTCCCCCATACCGACGCGCGCGAGTACTTCCCGTTCCCGTTCGGTCAGCCCGGCGATGAGCTCGGGACGGGTCGAGCCGAGTTCCCGGGCCACGCGGTCGACGAGGGTGCGGGTGATCGACGGCGAGAGCAGCGAGTCACCGGCGGCGACGGTGCGGATCGCGGCGCGCAGTTCGGCGGGACCGATGTCCTTGAGCAGATAGCCGACCGCGCCCGCCCGGATCGCCGCGAAGATATTGTCGTCCTCGTCGAAGGTCGTCAGCATCACCACTCGCACACCGTGCAGCGCGGTATCGGCGGCGATCTGCCGGGTGGCCTGGATACCGTCCGATACGGGCATGCGGAGATCCATCAACACCACATCGGGCCGGTGGCGGCGCACCGCGGCCACTCCGGCCGTGCCCGTCGCCGCCTCGGCGACGATGCCGATATCGCCGTCCCGTTCGGCCAGCGCCCGCAGGCCGGTGCGGACGAGTTCCTGATCGTCGACGACCACCACGCGGATCATTCGCTCACCTCGATCGGGATGCGGGCCTCGACACGGAAACCGGAGCCGGCGTCCGGGCCCGCGGTGAGGGTACCGCCGAGCAGCCGTACCCGTTCCCGCATTCCGGCCAGCCCGTGACCGCGCCCACCGCGGGCCGGTGCCCCTGCCGCGACTGTGCCGTTGTCCCTGATCGTGACACGCAGTAGGCCGTCTTCGATATCGGTCGCGACCTCGGCCCGGGTGGCCCGGGCATGGCAGATCACATTGGTGAGCGCCTCCTGCACCACGCGATACGCGGTCGCGTCGAGCTGTGGCGGCAACCGGCCCGGCTCCACGCGCAGTTCGCATCTCGTATCGATACCCACGTCGCGGGCGGTCCGGACCAGATCGGGTACCGCGGCCAGTGACAGCACGCGCGCCGGATCCGCCTCCTCTTCGCCGCGCAGCAGCCGGACCATGGACCGGACATCGCGCAGCGACCGCCTGCTCGTATCCGCGATGTGGCCGATCGCCAGCCGCGCTGCCTCGTCGTCCCGGCCCACGGCCTCCGCGGCCACCCCGGCCTGCAGCGAGATCACCGACATCGCGTGACCGACCGTATCGTGCAGATCCCGCGACAGGCTCGTCCGTTCCTCCCGGATGCGCGATTCCGCTTGCCGCGCCGACTGCTCCGCGAGCAACCGCATGATCTCCGCCTGCTGCGCCAACCGGTCTCGCCGTGATCGCACGGCATAGCCGAGCGCGATCGCGGTCACGATGAGGGCCGCGTTCGCCACACCTTCGTACCCGAGCAGGTACGCCGCGGATTCACCCTCGTGGATACGGAAGGCCAGTGAGACAGCGAAGACCAGTGCCCCGGCCACCCCGGCCCACCACGCCGAACCCGCGTCGGCCGCGGCGAAGAGCGCGGCGACCAGCGGGACCGCCACACCGATCGGCGGATAGTCCAGGGTGTAGTAGCCGAAAGTGCCGAGTACGGTGGCGACCAGCATGGTGCGCGGAGCGCGGCGGCGCGCGAGCATGAGCGCACCGAAAGCGATGGCGAACAGATACGCCGGCGCGTCCGGAGTCCGGTAGCCGTCGCGGCCGAGCGAGATCACCAATGCGAGCGCGCCCGCTACGGCGGCCCCGAGCAGGGCGTCGTGCGACCACTGCGGCACAGTGTCGCCGCGAAGGTCGGCCCAGGCCCTCATGGCACGATCCTACGAAGACCCGGCCCGGCACCGCATGGGTCCGGAGGCGACAACGCCTGTCGCCTCTCGACGTACCCGGCTGTCGCCGGAACGCGAGGTGAATCGCGTGCCCGGACGGATGCCGGGGCTCGGCACGATCCATACCGTCGAGGACGTGAACGCCCGTATCGCCTCTCCGCAAACCACCGACCGGCCCCTGGTGCTCGGCCTCGGCGCATTCGCGCTGGTCCGTCCCGCGATCCGTATCGTCGAAGACCGGGCCGGACTCGACCTCTCGCCCGCGGCGCCGATCGCGGCGACGATCGCCGTCACCGTCGTCTGGACAGCCGCCGCCGTGCTCACCCGCGTCCGGGACCCCCTGACGACTCTTCTGTACACCGGACTGACCTACGGCCTGCTGTCGATCGTGCTCAGCGCGGTCCTCTCCCCGCTCCTGCTCGGCCATCTCGAAGGTCCGCTCGCCCGGCCCCGCACCATCGTTCCGGTACTGATCGTGAACGCCATCTGGGGGCTGATCGCCGGCACGATCGCGCTGATGATCCAGCGAGCCCGCCGCGACACCACCGGAGGGACACGGTGAAGCGCTTCACTGTTGCGGCGACGGTGCTCGGTGGCTACGCCGTCGTCGCGTCCTTCGTCTTCGCCGCCACCGCGACCGAGACATGGTTGCTGTATCCCAATATCTTCCGTGATGTGCCCGCCTCGCTCGAGCTGACCCAGGAATTCATGAGCGTCGTCGCGGTCGGTGATGTGATGCGTCCACTCGGCGCGGCGATGCTGGGCACCGCACTGATCGCCGGCGCGGTCGCGGTCCGGTACCGCATCGCCCGCCGGTGGCTCGCCTGCTCACTGGCCGCTCTGGTCAGTGGCCAGTTCCTGCTGTCGGTGAGCTACCTGTGGCCCCGCGCCACAATCCTGTTCGACGGCCGCGACGAACACACGCTGGCCGAGATCGAACGTGCCGCAGCAGAATTCGAGGTGGGCCAGTATTTCAGAATCGCCGCGGCCGGGCTGGCGGCGGTGTTCGCGGTACTCGCCGCGCTGGAATGCTACCGAGCGCGGCTGACCGCGCGCCTTCTCGCCGGGACCGTGTCCGCCTGAACACACCACTGCGCCCGGCGGCAGGGCTCGATTCATGGGAGACCGAGCCGCTATTGACGCAACCATTCGGTTGCAATAATCTTATTGCAACCAACTGGTTGCAATAAAGGAGAACGCAATGGGATTCCCCGATCAGATCGTCCGCACTATCGAACTCGCACACCCGCCCGCCAAGATCTGGGCCGCGATCACCACCGCCGAGGGGCTCGCTTCCTGGTTCGGCAACACGGCGACCATCGACCTGCGTCCCGGTGGCGCGGCGCGGATGACGTGGGAGGGTGGGCACACCGCGAATATGCGGGTGGAGCGGGTGGAGGAGCCGAGCATCTTCGGATTCACCTGGCAGATCTCCGGATTGCCCGAGGGCGACCCGCGACGCACCTACGTCGAGTTCACCCTCGAGCCCGTCGACGCGGGCACGCGGCTCACCGTGGTGGAGACCGGTTTCGCGCAACTCCCCGCGGACGAGCATCGGATCGCCTTCGGCGGCAACACCGACGGCTGGGCCAGCGAACTCGCCGAACTCGTCCAGTACCTCGATGCAGCCTGACCAGGAAACCACCGCCGAACGGGTCTTCGTCGCTCTCGCCGATCCGAGCAGGCGATCGGTCCTGGCCGCCCTCGCCACGGGCGGCCCGGCCACCGCGACCGATCTCGCCGATCGACTGCCCATCACTCGACAGGCGATCGCCAAACACCTCGCTCTGCTTTCCGACACAGGCCTGGTGATCGCGGAACCCGGGGAACGGCGGCGCGTCCGGTACCGCCTCGATTCCGCACCCATGCAAGTGGCGCAGCAATTCCTGGCCGCGATGGCGCGAGACTGGGACGGCCCACTCGACGCATTACGTAGACAGCTGGACAACGGGGAATGAGTAGCGGAGCTCATTCAACCCACAGGTAGCCGGCCGCTGCGAGCAGGTCGGCGACCCCCGGCCGGATCGCGGTGGCCGGGAGCCGGGGCCCTCGAGGATGCCGCGGCCGGCACCTTCCGGCTCGGGTCGGTCTTCGAGGGCCCTTCCTGCTGGATCGGCGGTGGTGACTCCGGGAGCTGCGTGCGCCCTCACTCAGCACGAACCGGATGTCCGGGTCGTGCGATTCGCACCACGCGGTGAACGAACGAGTACGTGGCACATCCGAGGTGTTTGTGGCGGATTCACACGGCATCGCGAGACCGTGGTGAAAAGTCCGAACCTGACGCTCGGTGATCGGGCCACCGGCCGGAACGTATATCCTCGAGTCACCCGACCAGCGTGCACACCAACGCATTTCGCCGAGACGAACTGCGGGCGCGCGGCGGGTTTCTGCGTGTCTTCGACGGCGATGACCCGAAGACAGATTCACCGATCTCGAGAGGTAGCTCTATGAATTGGGTCCGTGCGCGAACAGGTCTCGCGCGGGCGCTGACGGGTGTGACCACGGCATGCTGCCTGCTCCTTGCGGGACAGCCGGCGGCGGTCGCCGAGGAGGTGCCGACCCCACCGGTCCCCTCCGGCCTGCAGCGCGGTATCGACGATGCCCTTCCCCCGCCGGCCCTGCCCGCCGCCCCCACACCGCCCATCGGCGATCTGCCGCCGCAACTGGCAGCACTGTGGCACGCGGTGCAGTCGCCGCCGACGGGCGACCCGATCTTCGACACCTGGCCGGCCGGACTGGACCCGCTGGCCGCCGGTGCGGTGATCGAACAGCGGGACATCACCGCGATCGCCGCGCCGCGGATCGAGGCACCGGTGGGCCGCGTCGTGTTGATGAAGTTCCGATCGACGGCCGCGGCGGGTGCACCCTCCTTCGGGACGGCCACCCTGGTGGTTCCGGCGGCGGCGTGGACAGGTCCCGGCAGCCGGCCGGTCCTGGTGGACAACAAGCCGATCAACTCCCTCGGCCTGCGGTGTACGCCCGGGTATGCGATGGCGCACGGCGAGGACGGCACCAGCAGCAGTGCCATCGATGCGCTGACACCGACGACCGCGTCGGCGGTGGACCGTGGGTACGCGGTGCTGATTCCCGATCACGAAGGCCCGTTCATGGCCTATGCGGAACCGAACGTCGCCGCGCACATCATCCTCGACAGCATTCGCGCCGTGCGCTCGCTGCCCGGATCCGAGTTCGGTCCCAGCCGTTTCGCACTGACCGGCTACTCCGGGGGCGCGATCGCCTCGTACGCGGCAGCCATGCTGCTCGACGACTACGCGCCGGAACTGGCCGATGTGGTGGTGGGCGCGTCGATGGGCGGACTCGTCACCGACAACAGGGTCGTCGCGAACAGCTTCGACGGCAAGTTCGCCTCCGGAGTGCTGCTGGCGGTCGTGCTCGCCTATGCCCGCGAACACCCCGAAATCCTCGCCAACATGAACCATCTGGCCCAATGGGTGGCCACATCGCCGCTCAACAATGTGTGCGGTGAGGCGCTCGGCCCGCTGGGTGTGGTCGGGATACCGCTCGAAATCGCCGCGAATATCCCCCATCCGCTCGACAGCGCCGTCGCCGACGATATCTTCGCGCGCACCGATCTCAGCGACCGGACGTCGGCGGTGCCGCTGTACATCTACCACGCCACCCACGACCTCTGGATTCCGCTCGAGGGGGCGCAGCAGCTGCATCGCACTCAGTGCGATCGCGGTGTCCCCGCAGTCTTCCGCAGCGAGCCGGGTGAACACGTGACCGGTCTGACCACGGGATTCCCCGGTGCGTTCGACTGGCTCGACGCGCGCCTACGCGGCGAGCCCGCACCGAACGAGTGCGCCTAGAACAGTCGTCGACGACAGTGGGTTTCGTTCGGCAGAGCCGCGCCGGCGGCCGGCGCGGCTCTCCCGAAGCGGATTCGGCCTACTGTCGATTCGGGCGCGTGACCCGCTGGGCGAAATACGTACGGTCGGCGAGATCCAGGCGAAGCACCCCGGACGATGACTGCCGGCCCGGATACCGCAGCCGAAACCCCGGGGTGACGGCGGCGGCCGGCCGAGCGAGCGTGCTCACAACGTGCGCAGCTGCGTGGCGGCGGATTCGTCGACCTCCCGTTCCTCCACGACCTCGGGTCCGCCGCCCGGCGTGGACGGTCGTGCGGCGCCCGCCGCGGCAGGGCCGCCGCGGCGGCGGCCTGGGATGCGCGCGACCACCGGCCCGAATCCCTGCCGTACGAGGCTGATCACTCCGTAGGGCAGGACGAAGATGAACAGGATCAGCGCCACACCGTAGGTGATTCCGGCGGCCGACTGGTTGATGTCGGCGGTCCACTGCGGAACGTACACGACGAAGAAGGCGCCGAACACCACCCCGGGCACCGTGCCGAGCCCACCGACGACGATCATCGTGATGAAGGCGATCGCGAGCGGCAGCCCGAAGGCCTCCGGGCCCACGTACTGGACCACGAAGCTGTAGAGCACACCACCCACCCCGGCGAGCCCGGCACTGAACGCGAAAATCGTTGTCTTGGTCCGGGTCGCGGGCACACCGAGGGTGGTGGCGACCGCTTCGTAGTCCCGGATCGCGATCAGCGAGCGCCCGATCCGGCCGGTGGCGAGGCGGCGCACCACCAGGTACGCGACGAGCGCCACGACCAGGCACAGATAGTAGACCCACTGGTCCCGGGCCAGTCCGGTGAACTCGGGGGCCTCGGCACCGAAGATATTGATACCCGCCTGCCCGTCGGTGACGTGTTCGAACCGCTTGATGACCGCGGGCGTCACCAGCGCGAGACCCAGTGTGGCGAGCGCCAGCCGGAGACCGTGCAACCGCAGCGCCGGCAGCCCGAACAGATAGCCCACGATATAGCCGACCGCGAACGCGATCGGGATCAGGATCAGATACGGCACCCCGTGGTTCTCCACCAGCACGGCGCTCAGGTACGCGCCGAGCGCGAAGAAGAAGCCGTGGCCCAGAGAGATCTGGCCGGTGTTGCCGGTCAACAGGTTCAGTCCGAGCCCGACGACGATGTACACCAGCACCATCGAGCGATCGAAGTTCACATACGGCGCGGACACCAGTGGCGCCACCGCGGCGACGAGCACGACCAGGATCATCGTGGCGCGAGAGAGCCACACCGGCGCGTCGAGTTCGGCGCGGGGGCGGCGGAGTAGTTCGAACATCCTCATACCCGTGCCACCTTCCGGGCGCCGAACAGCCCTTCGGGCTTCAGCAACAGCACGCCGAGAATGAGGACGAGCGCGACCGCCTGCTTGAAATCGTGGCCGATCCAGGAGATATAGGTACCGGCGAGGTTCTCGGCCACCCCCACGCACAGACCGCCGACGATCGCGCCGACCGGGCTGTCGAGCCCGCCCAGGACAGCGGCCGCGAACGAGTAGATCAGCGACGCCACGAGCATATTCGGCTGGAGGAACAACTGCGGCGCCGCCAAGGACGCGGCGAGCGCTCCGATGGCGGCGGCCAGCCCCCAGCCGATCATCAACATCCGGCCGACCGGCACGCCGATCAGTTGCGCCGAGTCCGGGTTACCGGCGGCCGCCCGCATCGCCAACCCCACCCGCGTCCGTTGGAACAGCACGAACAGCAGCGCGGCGACCACCACGACCGCGCCCACGATCACCACGGACTGCCGGGACATCACGACCGGGCCCAGCGTGATCACCGGCCCCGACACCATTGCCGGGAACTCCCTGCTCTGCACTCCCCAGATCCAGCCGGCGGCACTGTTGAGCAGGAGCATCAGTCCGAGCGTGATGATGACGAGCGGCATATGGTCCGGCGACCCGGCGAGCGGCCGGATCAGCACCCGCTCGGTAGCGGCGCCGGCGAGGAATGCCACCACCATGGCACCCACGATCGCGAGGTACAGCGGGGCACCCCACTGGTGGAACTGCCACGCGAAGAACGCCGAGACCATCGCCATCTCGCCCTGGGCGAAGTTGACGATCCCGGACGCCCGGTAGACCAGGACGATACTGAGCGCGAACGCGGCGTACAGCGCGCCCCACGTCAGCCCGTCCACCACTTGTTGCGCAAAGACTTGCATGAACAGATCTCCTGTGCTCAATAGCCGAGATAGGCGCGCCGCACCGATTCGTCACGCGCGAGGCTCTCCGCCGGGCGCTGGGCGACGACGCGACCGGCGTCGACGAGTACCGCCGAGGTGCCGATGTCGAGCGCGAGGTGGGCGTTCTGCTCGACGACGACAATCGTGGTGCCGGTGTCCGCGTTGATCCGGGCGAGCGCCCGGAACACCTCCTGGGTGATGCGGGGCGCCAGTCCGAGCGAGGGCTCATCGAGCAGCAGCAACCGCGGTCCGGCCACCAGGGCCCGGGCGATGGCGAGCATCTGCTGCTCGCCGCCGCTGAGCCCGGCCGCGGGCCGGCGCCGCCGCTCTCGCAGCCGCGGGAAGAAGTCGTACCACCGATCGATCGCCCGGTCGGTGGCCGCGGTGGAGGTCGTGTATCCGCCGATCCGCAAGTTCTCCTCGACGGTCAGGTCGCCGAATGTTCCTCGTCCCTGCGGCACGTGCGCGACGCCGAGGCGGGCGATCCGATCCGTGCGCAGGCCGGAGATATCGCGCCCGTCGAACACGATCCGCCCGGTGGTGTGCACCATCGCGCAGATCGACCGCAGGATGGTGGTCTTCCCGGCCCCGTTCGCGCCGAGCACCACCGTCACCTCACCGGCGGGCACCGCGAAGTCGATGCCGTGCAGCACTTCCGCGCTGCCGTAGCGGGCGTGCAGCCCCTCGACGTCGAGCAGGTTCACGCCGCACCTCCCAGGTACGCTTCGACGACCTCGGGATGCGCTGCCACCTCGGCGGGTTCGCCCTCGGTGACCTTCTGACCGAAGTTGAGCACCACCACCCGGTCCGAGATCGACATCACCATGCCCATGTGGTGCTCGACGAGCAGCACCGAGAATCCCCATTCGTCGCACAGGGCGCGGACCGTGGCGGCGAGCTCGAGCACCTCCTCGTGGATGAGCCCGTTCGCCGGTTCGTCGAGCATGAGCAGCCTCGGTTGCTGCATCAGTGCCCGGGCGAGCTCGATCCGCTTGAGGGTGCCGTAGGGCAGGTTCCCCGCCGGCTCCAGTCCGACCTGCGCGAGCTGCATCGAATCGAGCAGCGACCACGCCTGTTCGCGTTCGCGACGCTCCTCCCGCCGGGTCACCGGCAGTCCGAGGGCGGTCCGGACGAATCCGGCCCGGGTGCGCGAGTACGCACCGGTGAGCACGTTCTCCACCACCGACATCGTGGGGAACAGCCCGATGTTCTGGAAGGTGCGCGCGATCCCGGCCTCGGCGATCCGGGCCGCGGGCAGGGCCAGCAGATCGGTGTCACCGAAGGTGATACGTCCCGAATCCGGTTGATAGAGGCGGCTGATGCAATTGAACAGTGTCGTCTTACCCGCACCGTTGGGGCCGATGAGCCCGACGATGTGGCCGGGTTCGATGGTGAACGAGGGCCCGTCGAGCGCGACGACGCCCCCGAAGCGCAGGCGCACCTTCTCGACGCGCAGTGCGGGTACCGCCCCGGCGGCAGCTACGTCCGGCACGGTCGTCATCCCTCGGTGCCGCGCGTGATCACAGCGTCGTAGTGCCAGCTGCCGTCGCGGAACGTCATCGGTGCCATGGAGGTGATCACGTACGGGTAGTCCGGCGTGGTGTCGAAGGTGACGCCTTCGATGGACAGGTCGGTGGTGACGCCCCGCATGTTCCCGACCGCGTCGAGGAGGTCGGCGCGCGTGCAGCCCTTCATCTGTTCGAGGGCGGTGACGAGCAGCTGGGCGGTGTTGTATCCGGTGGCCGCGATGGTGTCGGTGGTTTTCACCTTGCCCGCGTTGCGCTCGGCGAACGCCCGCCAGTTCCGCACACCCGGATGGGCGTCGTGCTCGGTGCTGCTGACGTCGTAGATCCAGTAGAAGGAGTGGATCCCTTCCGCGGCACCGGGGCCGGCCGGCGCGAGCACGAAATTCGTGTCGGTGGCGCCCGAGTAGATGTAGGTGTCGGGCTTCCAGCTCAGCTCGTTCGCCTTCTTCAGCGATTGGGTCACGAAGCTCGCGGTCGCGAAGTTGACGAAGACGTCGGCGCCGGAACTCGCGAGGTTGACGATCTGCGAGTCCACCGACGGCGTCGTCTGCTCGTAGGACTGCTCGGCGACGATCCGGGTTCCACTGCCCTCGAGTGCGGACTTCAGTGCGTCGAGGCTCCCGACGCCGAGGCTGTCGTTCGGGTAGAGGACCGCGATCTTCGCCTGCGGATGGTCGCGCCGGATCTGCTCGGCTCGTTCCGACACCTCCCATCCGGTCTGCGGATTCACCGCTCCGGCGACGACGGGACGTTTGTCGCGCGTGGTGAGGAGTTCGTCGGTGCCGGTCATCGGGAACACCAGCGGCACGTTCTTCTGGGTCAGGTAGTCGACGACGGCGAGGATCGAGGCGGTGCCGATCAGATTCTGGATGGCGAACACCTGATCCTGTTCGACCAGCGCCCGCACATTGCCGACGGTGCGCGCGGGGTCGTAGCCGTCGTCCATCGCGGTGTACACGATCGTGCGGGACTTGCCGTCGCCCATCGCGACTCCGCCCGCGGCGTTGATCTCGTCGAACAGCGCGGTCGCCGCGGTGGCCTGCGCACCGGCGACGGACTGCATGAGGCTGGTACCGAACCTGATCTCGGTATCGGTGATGCCGGGATCGCAATCACCCGACACGGTCGCGGTGTCGCGACCCGAACAGGCGGTGAGGGCGGCGGTGGCGCACAGGGCTGTCAGGCCCACGGCGAGAGTACGTTTCATGGTCGCTCCCAGGGTGTGAGGAGATGCGGACGGCAGGGATGATCGCCGCCTCGCAGGCGGTGTGATCGAAGATTCGGGCGAGCCGGGCCGGTGCTTCAGCGACGCGCGATCCGGGCCGGTCGTTCGTCCTCGCTCCCCCGGCGAACCCGATCGCCCGCGTGCCGACCCAGCTCGCATATGTCGGTTACGGATGCGGTCATGCTGCCTCCTCGGCACTTCCCTATCTGACGTGACAGTCATGTCAACTTGGGGAAGTGTGACCGGTAACACGAGACCTGTCAACCACCAGGCGACGGTTCGGACCGCCGACGCGAACGAACACTGCCGACACGGCAGTACGGCTGGGGTACCGACGTCGGGCGCCACCGCTCATCGGCACGCTCCCGCGCAAACCGATCCGCATTCCCCCGACAGAATCGGAGTTCTGGGTGCGGCGCGGCCGAGCATGTTCCATTTGGCTCGGACTGATTGTTATCTGCGACGAGCACCGGACTCGACCCTATGATGATCATTGCGTTTCGGGGGACGAAATCGAGCTGAAAAATCCCGAGCGTGAAGCATTCGCGTGACAGCAACCCATCCTTCACCCAGAAAGAACAATGACTACCTGTTGCCTGCCTTCGCCCGTGCGGAGTCCGACGCCCCTGCCGCCTTCATGTCGTAACAGCAAAGATTGTTTCTGATTACTTGCGCCCCGCCCCATGGCACGGGGCGAAGGAATCGTACTGTCGGCGTCGAATTGCGCAGTTCCTATTTCTCTCGGCGCCGGAGAACGGCCGTCACAACGTCGGAGGAAGACGGGGGCGCGAGCGAAAGGTTCAGGTGGACAACCCTCTTGATGGTCTACGTAAGGCGCTACTCCAGCGAATGGTCGACGCCGCTCGAAGCATCGGAGCGGGCGCGAGCAAAGCGACAAAGGACACCAGTGGTAAAGTTCGCGGCGGGGTAAATCATATTGCCGACGATACGGACTCGAACGCCAGTAAGGGGATTTCACATGAGCGACCCGATTCCGGAACTGGATCGATCCGAGCGCGAGGAGTTCTGGAGAACCCTGGGCTGGAAACCGGATCTTCCGGAGCCGGAACGTCGGCTGATCGAGGAGCGCTGGACGGACGAGGCGATTCACATGGCGAAGTTCTACGGGTTCTGAATTTCGGCGACCGCGAGATCCGTCCCATTGCGGAACATACCCTCCCGGATGATTACGCCGCATTTCTTCGTGAACACGGCCGGAGCACGCCGAAGCTGTACGAATTGGATCCCGCCGACGCCGATTATTTCCGGAGTCAGATGCAAGCGCTGAAGGACGGCAGTCGCTATTCCGCCTCGGTCAATGTGCACAGCCTGGAGGAATACCGCGATATGCGGCTGTTCGTCACAGACGACGGGAAGGCCGGCGGCGCGCTGCGGGGTGACGAACTGTTGTCACTGTGGGCGCACAAGGACGGTGCACACCCACATGTTTCGAGCGCTCTGCTGGGCCTTCGCGTATCCCTGGGTGGACGGATCCTCAACTGCTTCGACACCGTACTACCCGACCTGTACTCCTTTTGTGGCTTCAAGCCGGTCGCACGCCTGCCATGGGACGACCGCTATGCGCCGGAGGGGTGGGATTACGACACCTACAGCCGCTACAACGGGGGGCGGCCCGACGTCGTCTTCATGACCTACGACCCCGATCGTCTCGGCTCGAGATACGAACCGGGCAGCGGAAGCATCGTCGAAAGCTACGACGACGGCGTCGAGGCCGCCCGCCGAGCATACGAATGACCGGCCGTACGTTTCCGGTCAACCTGAGCTTAACCATCGCGGTAGGTTTTCGCCGGGAGCTATAACGAACCCTTGTGCCAGGACACCGATTTCGTGCTCCAAGTCTCCACCGGGCAGTGACCCACCTCGCAGACCGCAAGGACCTCGCCGAACGTCTGCGATATCCGGTCGCCGCTGCCTCGATCGATGCCTCCACCGCGGCCTCGATCGAGGCGCTGTGGTCCCAACTGACGCACTCGGGTGCGCCGACCACACCCGGGCGTACGGAGGAGTTCCTCGTCGGGGACGAGATCTTCGCTGCCTCGGTGGTGCTCGGCCGGTTCGAGACGTGGGCGTGGGCCGATCTGATACTGAGCTCCCTGGCCCGGGAGACGAACCTGTTGCTGCCCGGTACCCGCATCCTGCTGCTGGGCACCGGCACTCGCGCCGACGCGCTGGCGAGTGCGGTCGCGCGCTTCGGCGGTCGGCTCGAAGTCGCTGCCCAGGACCCTGTCGGACTGATCGATATCGCGGGCCGCCACGGCGTTCCGGTATGGACCGTCACGGACGGGGAAATCGTCTCGAGCGGTATCGATATCGTCCTGGTCACCGGACGAAATCATCCCTCGTTGGTTCGTGAGGCGATCGCGCCTGCGCAACGACCGCTGGTGGCCATCGATGCCACTGCTCCCGGGTCGACGGGCGGGTTGACCACTGTCGGTGACACGGTGGGTACGGTCCGCGGCCTGACCGAGTTGTCCGGGGCGCGGCCCATCTTCGTGGTGCCGCGGCCATCGCCTGCCGCTCTGGGCAGTGTCGGCGGGGATATCAGGGCTCTGTACGCGGTATTACGGTCCGCCCTGGAGCCGAGCGATGCCGACGTCGCCTTGGCGGAGGTGTTGCTGGCATGAACTCGGCCGTACGGACGCCCGGTGCGTGGCGGCACGGGCAAGAGAAGATCGACTGGGCACGTCGGTTCATGCCGGTGACCGAAACTCTCGCCGGCGAACTCCTCCGCGCACGGACCCTCGCCGGGCTGCGGGTGGGATTGTCGCTGGTGCTGGAACCGAAAACCGCCAATCTGGCATTGCGGTTGGCCGAGGCCGGCGCCGATGTGTCGGTGGTGTGTCGCGCGGTGAACACTCGTGACGACGTGGCAGCCGCGCTGGACCGGGCGGGTATCGCCGTTTTCGCTCGTTCCGACGCGTCCGCCGCGACCGAGCAGCTGCTCCGGACCGAGTTCCTCGCGCGCCGCCAGCAGATACTCGTCGACGACGGCGCGCGCTCGATCCGCCTGGCTCATTCGGCATCCGCCGATGTCCTCGATGCTCTCCGTGGCGCGTCCGAAGAGACCACCAGTGGTCTGCGCCCATTGCGAGCGATGGCCGGAGCGGGACGGCTGCGGTTTCCGGTGGTCGCGGCCAATGACGCCCGCAGCAAGACCCTGTTCGACAACGATCACGGTACCGGGCAGTCGACAGTTCTCGCCGTCGCCGATCTCCTCGGCACGGTGCTGACCGGAAAGTCGGTCGTTGTCGCGGGTTACGGGTACGTGGGACGTGGCGTGGCGCGTTCGGCGCGCGCCCTCGGCGCGCGGATCACCGTGGCCGAAATCGACCCGATCCGGGCACTCGAGGCGCTGCATGCCGGCTATCGGGTCGCGCCGCTCGTGGAGGCCGCGGCCGCCGCCGACATACTGATCTCCGCGACCGGCTTCGCCCACACCGTGGATGTCGAGCACCTCTCGGCGCTGCCGGATGGCGCGGCTGTCGCGGTGGCCGGTGGTGTCGACCAGGAAATAGCCCTCGAGGCCGCGTTCGCGGCGGGGGCGTCGACGCGGCGCACCGCCGATCGCATCGATGAGATCGACCTGCCCAACGGACGAACCGTCCTCGTCCTCGACAACGGTGGTTGCATCAACTGCACGGCGGGAGAGGGCAATCCGATCGAGATCATGGATCTCTCGTTCGGTGTCCAGTTACTGGCGGTCGAATATCTCGCCCTCGAGGGCAGCGGACTCGCCGCCGAGGTCCATGCGCTCCCGGCCTCGGCCGATACCCGGGTGGCCCACGCCAAGCTCAGCAGTGCGGGGATCCGGATAGACAACACCGGGGAGGCGGTTCGATGAACCCGCTGATCGCGCTCGACGATGTCACCGTCACGTACTCCTCATCCGCGGTGCCCGCGCTGGACGGAGTGAGTTTCCGGATCGATCCGGGAGAGTTGGTCTTGATCACCGGCCCGTCCGGATGCGGTAAGAGCACCTTGATGCGTGTGATCAACGGTTTGGTACCCCATGCCTACAGCGCCGAGGTCACCGGCGCGGTCACCGTGGCCGGTACGCCCGCCTCGACGCTGAGCGTAGGGCAGATCTCCGAAACCGTGGGGACGTTGCTCCAGGATCCGGCGAAACAGGTCGTGGGTCACTCGGTGACCGCCGATATCGCTTTCGGGCCGGAAAACCGCCGGCTCGATCCGGGCGAGATCCGAGCGCGCGTACAACGGGTCGCAGAAACACTGGGGTTGCCCGCGGAGCTGCTCGCCGCGGGAACACACGAATTATCCGGCGGCCAACTGCAACTGGTCGCGTTCGCCGGCATCCTCGTACTGGAACCGCGCGTCATCATCGTCGACGAGCCGCTGGCCAATCTGGACCCCGACGCGGCAGTACAGGTCCTGCGTGCCCTGCGCGAGTATGTCGATCGCGGTGGCGCCGGTGTGGTGATCGAACATCGGGTGGACGAGGTTCTCCCCGTGGAACCGGATCGCGTCGTGTTTCTCGACCGCGGCCGGATCACCTACTCCGGTGATATCCCGGGATTCCTCCGAACAGCCGATCCCGAGGTGGTGCGGTTACCGTTCGACACCCTGGTCGCACGCGCCGACGCCCTCGGCCCCCAGCACCGGCCGGGCCGACGTCCCACCGGCGAGTCGCGCCTGCGATACACGAACGCCCGGTTGGGATACGGGGCCACCACTGTTCTCGACGCTGTCACCGCCGATCTGCTGGCGGGGGAACGTATCGCCGTCCTGGGGCACAACGGCGCGGGAAAATCGACGCTGCTGCGCGCCGCGGTGGGTCTGGTCGAGGTGTCGGCCGGTGCCGTCGAATTGGACGGCCGCCCCGTCGACAGCTACCCGGCAACACAGCTGGCCGCCGCGACCGGATACCTGTTCCAGAATCCGGCGCTGGCGTTCTTCGCCGCCACCGTCGCCGACGAACTGGCCTTCGGTCCACGCAACCTGGGTGTGGCGGCCGGCGAAATCGAGAAGATTTCGGGGCAGGTGCTGGAAATGGTCGGTCTGGCCGACGAGCCGGACATTCTGACCAGGCCTCCGCGCACACTGTCGTTCGGTCAGCAACGCAGACTCGCACTCGCCCTGGCACTGACCCTGCGTCCCCGCACCCTGATACTCGACGAACCCACCGCGGGGCAGGACCTGCGCTCGGCTGCCCGCTTTCTCGATGCCATTTCGACCCTGCCGAGCGTGGACAGCATCTATCTGATCACCCACGATGTAGACCTCGCCCTGTGGCGCTCGGACCGACTGCTCGTCGTCGCCGGCGGGCGGATCCTCGCCGACGGTACTCCGTACGAAATCGTCCACGACGCGTCGCTGTGGCACAGCGGTAGCCCCTCCACCGAGCGCGCGGTACTCCGCGAAACCGATTATGTCCGGGCCGCGCGTAGTTCTCGTTCGGCACCGGGTTCGATACCGCCACCGAACATTCTCGCCCGAGAACTCGGCTCGGCTCGTTCGGCAGAAGAAACCATTTCCGCGGGAAACTCCGCACAGACGAAGAGGAGCACAGCGCATGACCGCGGTTAGAGATGTGATCGGCCGACCCTGGCATGTCGATTCGCGAACCGTGGTGTTCGGAGCGGTCGGCGCGGCACTCTACGGTGCGCTCGGGATATTCAGCTTCATTCTGCCGGGCACGGCGAATGTCGCGATCCGCCCGGCGCTGGCTCTCGTGCCCTTCGTCGGTATCAGGTTCGGGCCGGTTGCCGGTTTCTTCACCGGTGTGGTGGGAACGGCGATCACCGATCAGATCCAAGGATTCGGTTTTCTGACCTTCTGGAACTGGAGCCTGGCCAACGGCCTGATAGGTGTGATCGCGAGCCTGCTCTCCCACTACCTTCCCAAGGTGAAGCGTAAATCGTTCCAGGCGGTTCGCCTGGCGGGACTGACCTTCGTCGCGGTAGCGGCCGGTCTGGCGTTCACCATCACCGAGGTCCTCCTCGGACATACTTTCGTCTACTGGTTCACCGGCGCCTATCTCCCGGCCGTCGCTACAACGGCCACGGTGTCCCTGCTCCTGGTGCCCGTGCTGGACCGGGCGTGGCAGCCGCTGGCGAACCGTGCGGGGCGATAGTGGAGGCTGCTCGTTATCTCGCCGGAGAATCGTTCCTCGGCCGCAGAGACCCGCGGGTCCTGATCGTCGTTCCCGCCCTGACCGTTGTCCTCGTCACACAGATCCGGGATTTCCGGCTCATGGCAGCGGCGGCGGTACTCGCCTTCGCCTTCTACGCGTCCGCCCGGATCCCGTTTCGTGCCGTCCGTTCCAATTGGTTCTTCGTCGGATTTTTTGTATTGATATTCGCGAGTATCAACGGCATCATCGTCGGCGCCAGAAAATATGGTGACACATCGATCGAGCTGTTCCAGATCCCGGTTATCGATGTGAGTATTTCGACGGCGTCCATCTCGTACACGCTCAATATGGCGACGCGCTTCCTGGCGATTGCGATGACCGGTTTCCCCCTGGCTTTCGCCGTACGGCCGGGAGACCTCTCGGTCGCTTTCGCCCGGTTGGGCGTCCCCGCCCGTTTCGCCTACGCCATCGACCTGACGTTCCGCTTTCTTCCGACCACGTCCGCCAATCTGCGGGAAACAATCGCCGCGCAGCGGTTACGCGGCTACGAACCCGCACCGACCCGCAATCCGGTCCGGCGGATCCGTCAACTCCAGCCGTTGATCGTTCCGGTGACCGTGGGTGCGTTCGTCGACGCCGAGGACGTCGCCGATGCGCTGGAGCTACGCGGCTTCGCCAACGGCCGGCGGACCTGGCTCCGGACCCTCCGGTTCGACACTGCCGACCGGACTGTTCTGGCAATATTCGTCGCCGTGGCGGCCGCCGCCACGGCGGCGAATATCAGCGGCGCCATGCCGGGGCTGTGGTTGTGGTGAAGCCGGCCGCAACGGGTGCCGCGGAAACGCGGATACATACCGCCCCGTGGGTTCTCGCCGGAAGCAATCTCGCATTCCGCCACGGGGCCGTTGCGGTGGCTCACGGGAATATCGTGCAGGTGGGCCGGTTCGACGATGTGCGCCGCGACCTGAGTGCCGGATGCACTGTCGTCGAATGGCCCGGCGCACTGATTCCGGGGCTCGTGAACGCCCATACCCACCTGCAGTACACCGATATGTCGGAGCTGGGCACTCGTTCCTACCCCAGTTTCGAGGCCTGGTCGACGGTTTTCGCCGCCGACTACGCGAACCGTCGTCAATGGCGGCAGTCCGCGGAGCGCGGCCTGGACGCGGTACTACGCGCCGGTACCACGGCCGTCAGCGATGTGGTCACCCACGTCGAAGCCCTCGATGTGCTCTGGACGGGCGGCCTGCACGGTATCGCCTTCTGGGAGGTGATCGGCATGCGCTACACCGACTGGACCGATCGCGGCCGACAACGAACGGTCGAGATTCTCGACAGCGCGGCCGCGAGCAGCTACGGCGCTGTCGGTCTGTCGCCGCACGCACCGTATTCGCTGGACGGCCGGGTACTCGCCGAGGTGAGTGCGCTGTCGCGCGCCCGGCGGCAGCGCAGTCATATCCATCTGGCCGAATCACGTGCCGAATACGAATACGTGGTCCGGGCGGCGGGGCCGTTGGCCGATTTCTGGCGCAACCGCGGATACGGCGATTTCTCGCTCCTCCGCCAGGGCGGCGCCGGAACGAGTCCGGTTGCCTACGCCGCGTCGGCCGGTGTTCTCGATTCGTGCACACATGTCGCGCACGGTGTCTATGTCGACGACGACGATCGCGAAATCTTGCGCAGGACAGGTACGGTCGTTGCCCTGTGTCCCCGCTCGAATGCCGTGCTCGGGCTGGACGAGGCCCCGGTGGCCGACTACCTCCGCGAGGGCAACCACATCGCGGTGGGTACGGATTCCCTGTCGTCCAGCCCCTCGCTGGATGTCCTGGCCGATACCGCGGAGTTGTACAGAATCGCCCGTCGCCAGGGCTACCACCAGCGTGATCTACATTGCCGGCTGTTCCACGCCGTGACCGCGGGTGGCGCCGAGGCCATGGGTCTGGCCGACCGTATCGGCAGTCTGGAGCCGGGACGGTCGGCCGATATGGCGGTGATCGACGTCAACGCGTCACGAGCGCACGACATATGTGCCGCAATCGTCGAGGGCGGCGGCGGTATGACCGAGGCGACGATAGTGGCCGGCGAAGTACGCTTCCGGCGTGCGCGGCGGCGAACCGCTACAGCGACGGCCGGCGGTGCCGGCCCGCCGGGTTCGCTGCCCGCGGCTGCCCATACCGATCGCGCCGGCTGACGCAGTACGCCGGTGCAGCGGTCCGCAAGCGCGCTATTCGCTACCCTTCGTGGGAAGGACATATCTGCGCACCGTGATCCGATTGCCACGCTCGCCCTCGTATGTGACCCGAGGTAGAAGTGGGGCTGCTCCGGCGGTGCGTGCGGCCCGGCCTCACTGCATGGCGCGGGCCGTACAGCACGTCTCCTATTCAGGTATCCCGAGTCCCTCGGCGAGGAGCGGCCAGGACCTGTAGAACGCGTCACGCCAGTAACCCCAGGAGTGCGTGCCCGACGGCGCGTAGTCGAAGGTGGCCGGGATCCGGAGCTGCGCGAGCCGGTCCTGGAGGTTGCGGGTGCACCAACCGGTGGCGGCCTCGATGACGCCGCCGACCAGGAGCTGATTGGCCAGGCCTTGCGGTCCCGGCAGCGCGTAGTCGCCGTCGACGGTGTCCCACTGCCCGGGCAGTCCGTTGCCGGTCGAAACGAACAACCTGGTACCGCGCAGGGCCTCGGCGTTCACCACCGGATCGTTGGCGACCCATGCCGGATCGTCGTCTTCGCCGTACATGTTGCGGACATCGCCGCCACCGTAGAGTTCGACGACGAGTTTGGTGAACTGCCGCCCGATGGGGTCCGCGATCTGGGCGCAGCCGCTGTACCCGGCGACGCTCCGGTAGAAGCCGGGGGCGGCCTCGGCCATCTGCAGAATCGCGGTGGCGGTCATCGAGTTCGCGGCGATGGCATTGACCCCGTTGGCGCCCAGTGCTCCGTCGACCAGCGGCGGCAGCTCGTCGAGGAAGAAGGTGCGCCATTTGTTGCGACCGAGCACTGGATCATCGTGCTTCCAGTCGGTGTAGTAGGCGAACGCGCCACCGACCGGCATCACGACATTGACATCCTTGGTGGCCAGGAAATCGCCGACATCGGTATTGGCCCACCAGGTCGCCGCGTCGGTACCCCCGCCGGCCCCGTTCACGAGGTAGAGCACCGGCCGGGGTTGTGAGGCGTCGCGGGGCCGCTGCACCCGAACGGTGATGTTCTCGTCCATCGCCGCGGAGTGGACCAGGATGGTCAGGCTGCGGCCGTCGACTCGACTGGCGACGATTCGCGAGCCGTTCGGAGAGACCGGATCGGCGAGCAACTTCTTGGTGTCGACGATCGGATCGCCACTGTCGGCCGAGCCGTTCCCGGCGCCGAACACCGTGACAGATGCGGCGAACATCGCAGCGGCAACAGCGACCAGCAGTGCGGGCCTCATTCGTCGGCGTATCACATCGAACCCCAGGTCTCGACTCACGACAGACAGTGCGTCGGCCGGGAATGGAAATCTACCCGATGCCGCTGTTGGGCAACCATTCCCGGCCGGGGATCGGGCCCGACGAGGCGGCGAGTCGTCCGCGTACCTGTTCGCCGCGTGGACCGAATCCGTCGCGACCGAACGGGTTCCGAGAAACCCTGCCGTCGGTGACGAGTGCACTCCGCGGCACGGCACCGGAACCCCCGGCCCCGCGACCGCTCGGCACATGCGAATCGAGCACGGCCGGGGCGACCCTCCGGCGTCAACCGAGCACGCGGGCCCGTATCTCCGACGACCATTCGACGTACTCGACGTCGGTACCGTCGGGATGACGAAGATAGGCGAACCGGCCGGTTTCGCTCGGGAACGGACCACCGGTCACGACGGCCGCCGCGGCCGTGAGTCGAGCGATCAACCCGTCGAGGTCGTCGACGATCACCGGCCCGACAGTCGAGCGATACCGGTCGATATGTTCGGGTGGGCCGGCGATGAGCAGGAAATCGCCGACCGCCGCGAGCTCCGCCTGCTCGAACCCGAAGCGCAGATCCGCCGGGGCGCCGACAATTCCCTCGTAGAACGGCAGCGCGGTATCGAGGTCGGCGACGAACAAGCGGGCGTAGGTCTTCAGGATCTGCATGGTCGTGACGCTACGGTGAGACGACCGGCGGCAGCAGTACGCACTCGAAGGTGAGCGGTGGTTCCCGATGCTCGGCGATGACGACGAAGAACAGCGCGCCCGCGCGATCGCGCAGCGGGTGTTCGCCGTGGTATCGACGAAATGGGGCCTGCGTGTGCTGGAGGAGATCGGAGCCGGCCACCACCGGTTCCGGGAGCTGCACCGCGCGGTGGACGGCATCAGCTACAAGATGCTCACCCGGACGCTGCGGGAACTCGAGCACCACGGTCTGATCTCCCGCTACGACCACGGCACCGCCAATCCTCGCGTCGACTACTCCCTCACCGCGGCCGGAACGAGGCTGGTCACCACCGTCCACGCGCTGTGCGATTGGTCGCGCGCTCACCTCGACCGGCTGCTCGAGGCACCCGCGCACCGAGGCGAACCGTTCGCATGACGCCGCCCATGTGAAGCCGGTGCGACAGCACGTCACCCGGGCCACGGCCACGCCCTGCCGGACTCCCGGCCGAACGATCATGCGGGTATCGACGGACGCGCGGCTCGGTGCGACTCCGAGCGCGGCATTCGCCCGCAGGCGATTCGGTTCGTGGCGAGCGGCGATCCATGAGACGTATCACAGGCGCCCGGCACCGGCATTCCGGGCACAGCCTGAGATGATCGAAGGAAACGATACCGACCCGATTCCTCTCCCGGACAGAACAAATGATCTCCCCACCGACCGGATACCCCACCGCCGCGACACGGCTGTGGAACCTGCGTCCATGGCGCGACAGTCCGCTGCTACGCCGCGAGGATCGGCTCCTCGCCTGGCTCGTATGCGGCGTGCTGCTCGTCGCCGCGGCGGCGATCCCGATAGCGGCAGCGGTCGGGATCCATACCCATCGAGTGCTGAGCGGGGCCGCTGCCGAAGCGGCCGCCGAACGGCACCGCGTGCCCGCCACGCTCCGGGACTCCGCGCCCACCCCCAACGAATACGATCTCTACCCGACGACCCCGGCGACATGGTTCGCCGCCGGCGCCCAGCACACGGGCAATGTGTACGCCCCGGCCGGATATCGCCGCGGTGAGGTCGTCGATATCTGGGTGGAGCGGGACGGCACGCACACCACGGCCCCTCCGACCGGTTCCTCGGTTCTGTTCGACGCGGCTCTCGTCGGATTGTTCACCTGGAGTGCGCCTGTCCTGCTCTGCTGCCTTCCGACAGCGATAACCGCTCACCGCCTCCGAATGCGCCGAATGGAGCAGTGGGATATCGAGTGGGCTCGACTCCACGCCGGGTTCTGAGCTCCCCGCCTACACCGCCGTGCTCCCTGGTATCGCCCGACTCGGGCAGCGCCGGGGCCGTCCGCACTCACTTCGACACAGAACCCGGCCGTCGCCGGGTGCGCCGTTACGACTCCCGGCGCACCGCGTAGCGCACGGCCGGCCGCCCGGCACCACTGCCGACGGTGCCGACCGGCGGCGCCAGACCCAACCGTTCGAGATGCTTCAATGTCCGGCTCGCCGAACGTCGTTCGATACCCGGCGCGGCGGCGATATCCGCCGCGGTGACCTCGCCACCGGAGTGGGCAGCGACCGCGGCCGCGAGTTCTGCCAGTGTCGCCCGAGACAGGCCGGCCCGGTGGGCAGCGACGTGCGGGCTCACCGGCTCCTCGGCCAGGTCGTACACCGACCGGACACAGGTGATGGCGACCGCAGCTCGCCGACGCCCTCACCGCGATGGGCGCGGGGATCATGGCACAGCGAGGCGGCCACTGAGCGACGCGCACGGCCCGGCGAGTAGCTACTCGCCGGGCCGTGCTTCGGACCGGGCCGGTGTTCCGCCCTGAGCGATGGATCGGGCGCGGACCCGATCACGCTCGGCCGCGGAACGGGTGATCTCTCAACGCTGCGCGGCCGCACGGACGATCTCGGCCGCCGCGGCTCAGGAGATCTTGCGGCGGTAGGTGTTCATGGCGAAGAGATAGGCGACGACCAGGATGCCGACGCACCATCCGAGGGCGATCCAGATGTCGTTGCCGACCGGCTGCTCGGAGAACAGGGCGCGGATGGCATCGATGATGGAGGTCACCGGCTGGTTCTCGGCGAAGGCGCGAAGCGGGCCCGGCATGGTGTCGGTGGGCACGAACGCCGAGCTGATGAACGGCAGGAAGATCAGCGGGTAGGAGAACGCGCTCGCACCGTCCGGGGTCTTCGCGGAGAGGCCGGGGATGACCGCGATCCAGGTCAGCGCCAGAGTGAACAGGACCAGTATCCCGGCCACCGAGAGCCACGACAGCACTCCCGCGCCGGAGCGGAAACCCATGAGCAGAGCGACGAGCACGACGACCACGACAGAGATCAGATTGGCGACCAGCGAGGTCAGTACATGCGCCCACAGCACCGACGACCGCGCGATCGGCATCGACTGGAATCGCTCGAAGATCCCACTCTTCATATCGAGAAACAGCCGGAACGCGGTGTAGGAGATACCCGATGCGATTGTGATGAGCAGGATGCCGGGTAGCAGATACTGGACATACGAATCCGACCCCGCGTCGATCGCGCCGCCGAAGACATAGACGAACAGCAGCATGAATGCGATCGGCATGATCGTGGTCGTGATGATGGTGTCCACGCTACGCGTGATATGACGCAGGGATCGTCCCAGCAGCAGGGTGGTGTCGGCGAAGAAATGCGTAGTCATCGTAATTCCTTATTTCGTCCGAACCGCGCCGCGGTCATTGCGGGGGGTACCCTCGTCGTCATCGCCTCCGACGAGAGCGAAAAAGATGTCCTCGAGGCTCGGCTGCTTCTCGACATATTCGACTCGGGCAGGTGGGAGTAGCTGTTTGAGCTCGGCGAGGGTCCCGTTGACGATGATCCGGCCGCGGTGCAGGATTGCGATCCGGTCGGCGAGTTGTTCGGCCTCGTCCAGGTATTGCGTGGTGAGCAGCACCGTCGTGCCCTGCTCGGCGAGTTCCTTCACCGCGTCCCACACCTCGACACGCGCCTGAGGGTCGAGCCCGGTCGTGGGCTCGTCGAGGAAGATCACCGGCGGGTTCCCGATGAGGCTCATGGCGATATCGAGGCGACGGCGCATACCACCGGAGTACGTCGACACCTTCCGCGTGGCCGCGTCGGTCAGTGAGAAACGCTCGAGCAGGTCGTCGGCGATGGTGTCCGCGTTCTTCAGGTGCCGCAATTTGGCGATCAACACGAGATTTTCCCGGGCGCTGAGGATTTCGTCGACGGCGGCGAACTGCCCGGTGAGACTGATGGACTCCCGCACGTTGCCCGGTTGCGTAGCGACGTCGAAGCCGTTGACGCCGGCTGTTCCCGCGTCGGCCGCGAGCAGGGTGGACAAGATCCGCACGATCGTCGTCTTGCCGGCGCCGTTCGAACCGAGCAGTGCGAAGATGCTGCCCCGTTCGACGTCGAAGTCCACGCCGCGCAGCACCTCCACCTTGTTGTAGGACTTCTCCAGACCCTGCACGCGGATCGCCGGAGCTTGCTGTGTCGTCATCGAAAGTCCCTACTTTCCTTCTGCGGCGGCGCGCTCGATAGCGCTGTTCAGCCGAGCCCGTTCCCGATTGAGCCAGGATTCCTCCTGGTAGTTCCGCGCGAAGGTCTCGATGAACCCCACCGGGTCGCCTCCGACGACTTCGCGGATAGGGATTTCATCGGCCGCGCTCTGCTCGAACAGATCGATGAGGTCGTCGAACATCGCCACGCCGCCGCCTCCCGTTCCGCCGTACATCAGGTACCGCTCGAAAGCCTCCACCGCGGTGCGATAATTCGGTGGCAGCTGTTTGGACCGCGTTTTGTACTGCCGCCACCGCTTCTTGTCGCCCAGGTCGCCGATCACCTTCGAGGCGAGATCCGATATGTCCATGGCTATTTACCTCCCTGTACACGGAGCTGTTCGATACGTTCAGCGAGGAAGCTCCAGGTCCTCCAGAACTCGTCGAGATATTCCTGTCCTGCGGCGTTGAGGGAATACACCTTGCGCGGGGGTCCCTTCTCCGAAGGAACCTTTTCCACGTCCACGAATCCGCGCTTCTCGATCCTGACGAGCAGGGCGTAGACGGTTCCCTCGGCGATATCGGAGAAACCCTGCTCCCGCAGCCATGCGGTGATCTCGTAGCCGTACGCGGGACGGCCGAGCAGAATCGCCAGCACGATGCCCTCCAGCGTTCCCTTGAGCATCTCCGTCTCCTGTTTGCCCATGAACACCCTTTCAGCTATTCAGTGTCACTTACTACCACTAGATAGTAACACTAAGTAGTACTTCTGCAAGTTCCCTCGGCCACCCCACGCGACCGCGGGCCGAACCGGCCGAGAGATGGACATGCCCGTGCCGGTCGGCGCAACCCGAGCGATCGACTCCGGCACGACTACAGGCTCATCATAAGTAGATGTATACGTACACGCCCGAAACTGAATATACGTATAGCTGCACGTATACGCAAGCCCCAGGTGACAAAGCGTTTCGATGCCTCGTCCGCAGCAGGTCGCGCGACGCCCGGCTCGTCGCGACTGCGCCCGGGCACCTGGGCACACTCGCCGACCATGGCCGGACGAGCGAGCGCACCACCGGTCGATGTCAGCACTTGCACCAGGACGGCGCGCACGGATTTTCGCGCCTTCGATGGCTTGTGCACACCGAGAACGCGGCCGTGGCTGCCCCTGCTCCGAGATAGCCAGCTGCGGCGCCGTCCGGCCAGAGGCGTCTACGCGGCCCCGCTTGTCGCCGCGTAGACCAGCAACGTCATCATCAGCGCGACGACTCCCAGCACCCCGCCTATGAGGGCATCCGTCCGATTGGTCGCGATACCACGATCGACGCGATCCCAGCCGATGAAACCCGCGATCACAGCCGCCAACCCGGCCGGTGCCGTGAAAATTTCGCTCGCGAAAGGAATGAATGCGAACGCGACCGCGAAGATACCGAGCAGCAGAGCCGCCAACCCGGCACCGTTACGGGCGGGCGGGGTGTCGTCCGGATCCGGTGCCATATCGGCGAGCCTAGACCGGATCCGTTCATCGATCCCGGCTCCTATTTCTGCACAGGAGCGGCGGTTACGCTCGATCGGCCGGGAGTCGATTTATAGAAAAGGACGCGTGGTCTTCGGTTCGAGGTGGGCGATGACGGATGGGTGAGGCGGGACCAACCCTGGCGGAGGCCGGATTTCGGGCCGGTAGACCGCCTCTGACACGTAGGTTCGCGGATCGCATCGCACGACAGGCGCTGGGATCGTGGCGCCCATGACCCCTGCTGCCGATAGTCCGCCGTCGTACGTCCGTATACGAGAAGACGTCGACGAAACCCGCGCGCTGCGCCCACACACAACAGGCACTCGGCCGGAAGCCCGAACATCCGGTCTCCTGGCCGAGCCGGCGAGCATCCGGCCCCTGATCGGATTTCGGATGCCCGCCGCCGATGCTACTGTGACCGGGCGCTGGTTACCGTTTGTCCACAACAGGCGGTTCGTAAGAGGGAATCCGGTGGGAATCCGGAGCTGCCCCGCAGCGGTAAGTGGAAACGACCGCGGTCATCAGCACTGGGCTCGCAGCCCGGGAAGCGACCGTCAGTAGGTGACGTCGTCCGGCGTCGTGTCCACGAGTCCGAAGACCTGCCCGCGTGACCGAGCCGCCGGCGCGGTCTCCTGTCGACTCCGAGGGAGCGGTTGACGAGATATGGGTCATGTGGTGTTCGCTTGCCTACGCACAGTCGATCCGGGCAGGTGCGCGTAGAGCCGGACCGATGAGAACTGTCGGCGGGCGGCGGCTACCCGTCACCGCGCTGGTCAGCGCTCTTATCATGGCGCTGACGGTGGTATCGGTACTCGCTCTGGCGCTGGGTGCGGCTCATATCCCCTGGCGCGACACGGTGTGGTTCCTGTGGGCCGAGCTGACCGGGGACACGGTGGTCGCCGCGGAGGTCGCCAACTATCGGATCGTCGTCGAGTCACGCCTACCGCGCGTGCTTCTCGCGGCCCTCGTCGGGGCCGGACTGGGCGGGGCCGGACTGGCGGTCCAGGCGATGGTCCGCAATGCACTCGCCGACCCATACGTCCTGGGTATCTCCTCGGGTGCGTCGGTAGGCGCCACTGCGGTCGTCCTCTTCGGGGTCTTCGGTGCGCTCGGTATCTACGCCCTCTCGACGGCGGCCTTCACCGGGGCACTGGCCGCCACCCTGCTCGTCTATCTCATGGCGCGCTCGGCCGCCGGGCTGGTACCGCTGCGGCTGGTGCTGACCGGTACCGCCGTCGGCTACGGCTTCTCGGCGGCGACAACGGTGCTGGTGTTCCTGGCCCCGCACGGGGACGCCGCCCGTTCGGTGATGTTCTGGCTGCTCGGAAGTCTGGCCGGCGCGACCTGGCAGATGGTTCCCCTGGTCGCCGCCGTGGCCGCGCTCGGGCTGACGGTGATCGCCGCTTATGCGCGACACCTCGACGCGCTGGCGATGGGCGACGAGGTCGGTGCCGCACTCGGGTTGAACGCGTCCCGGTTCCGGCTGCTCATGTTCGTGGTGTCCGCCGCGATGACAGGCTGTTTCGTCGCGGTCTGCGGTGCGATCGGCTTCGTCGGCCTCGTGGTTCCGCACGTCGCCCGATTGCTGGTGGGGGCCGGCCACCGGCGACTCACCGTTGTGACACCACTACTGGGCGCGGTGTTCCTGGTAACCGCGGACCTGGTGGCGCGAACCCTCATACCGCCGCAGGAGCTGCCACTGGGCGCGATCACCGCAGCGGTGGGAGTCCCGGTATTCATCCTGTTGATGCGCCGCCGCGGCGCCCTGATGGAACGTGCCTGATGCGCGTCGACTACCAGGACGTCACAGTCGAGTTCGACGGCACGGCGGTTGTCCGGACGGTGACCCTGGCCGCCGGACCGGGCGAATTCATCGGCATCGTGGGGCCGAACGGCAGCGGGAAATCCACCCTGCTGCGGTGTCTGTACCGCGCGCTGTCGCCGGTGGCCGGGCGCGTCCTGGTCGACGGACGGGATGTATCCGCGATCAGCATGCGGGAGAATGCACGTCAGGTCGCGGCGCTGACCCAGGATTCGAGCACTCCGTTCGATTTCACCGCCGCCGAGGTCGTCGCCACCGGACGCCTGCCGTATACCGCACTGCTACGCGGCACACATCGGCGTGACCGGGAGATCTGCTCGGCGGCGATGGCATCGGCCGATATCGGCCATCTCGCCACGCGCGGTTTCCTCTCGCTGTCCGGCGGGGAACGCCAGCGCGTCCTGATCGCACGAGCCCTGGCCCAGCAACCGCGGGTGCTCGTCCTGGACGAACCGACCAACCACCTCGACGTCCACCACCAGTACAGCGTTCTGTCCGCAGCCCGGGGGCTGGGTATCACGGTGATCGCGGCGCTGCACGACCTCAATCTGGCCGCCCAGCACTGTGACCGGATCTTCGTCCTCCACGCGGGCCGGCTCGTGTGTTCGGGCGATCCGCACGAGGTGATCACCACCGAGGTGATCACTCGCTGGTTTTCGATCGGCGGCCATATCGTCCCGCACCCCCGGCTGGGCGTCCCGCAGATCATCTTCGACGAGAAGGAACAGTAGATGAGATCATTCCGGCCGCTCTCTGCGATCGCTCTCGCCTGCGTGGTGCTCGCGACCGCGTGCGGCGCCGAAATCCAGGAGGCTTCGAAGAACGCGGCCGGAGGGTCCGTGACGGTCACCAATTGCGGCGCACCGCTCACCGTCGACGGCGTACCGGAGCGGGTGGTCACCAACGACACCGGCATCACCGAGATGATGCTGGCCCTCGGCCTGACCGATCGACTGGTGGGTTACACCAGCTACCCCGGCAAGGAACGCGATATCGCCACGTCACCGTGGCGAGCCGAGTTCGAGCGCGTACCGCCGCTGGGTGATGCCTTCACCCGCGAAGTCGTCCAGGCGGCCGCCCCCGATTTCGTCTTCGCCGGCTGGAACTACGGGTTCAAGGAATCCACCGGCCTGACCCCGGACTGGGTGCGCTCGATCGGGGCGGTGCCGTACCAGTTGACCGAGGCATGCCGGCAGCCGGGCACCACGCGCCGGGGAGTGATGGAACCGCTGGACGCCCTCTACGCCGACCTCCTCAACCTCGGCGAGATCTTCGATGTGCGTGAGAAGGCCGACCAACTCGTCGCGCAGTACCGCGCCCAGGTCGCGGAAGCGGCGGGTGGTGCCCCGGCCGGAAAAGATCCGGCCCGGGTGTTCCTGTTCGACAGCGCGACACCGGAACCGTTCACCTCGGGCCGCACCGCGGCACCGTCGCAGATCATTCGGAAAGCAGGCGGTAGGAATATCTTCGATGACCTGAACGACTCGTGGACCACGACCTCTTGGGAGGCGGCGGCACAGCGGGATCCGCAGGCGATCGTGGTCGTCGACTACGGTGCGGGACCGCAGAACTCGGTACAGGCCAAGATCGATCAACTGCGCGCCCAGCCGCTGATGGCCGGCACCACAGCCGTTCGCGAGGACAACATCATCGCCCTGCCCTACGCCGCGCTCGTCGAAAGCCCGCGCAACCCCCGAGCGGTGGTCACCGTCGCCGGCTTCCTCCGTTCCAAGGGCTACTGACCCGGGCCGATGGTCATCGCGTGGTAGACCGCCGGTCCCTCCGCGCTCGTCGCAGTCGACGCGAAGGAGAGCCGCGCCACATCTGCGGCGATCAGGGAACCGTCCGGCCGATCCGTACGACTACCGCTCGGCAGCGAACGGACCGGACGCTCGGCGGTTCGCGGAGAGACAGGATGGGCATCGGGATGATCTCGGCGCGGACAGTATGGGTCGGTACGGCGGCACTTTCGGTGGCCGCGGTGGCCGGTGCCGCGATATCGGCCGGAGAAATGCCCTACGCCGCGGCGGGTACCGCTTTCCCGGGCCTCGCCCAGGCGATCTGCCACACCGTGCTGCGGGCGCTCGCCATGGTGGCCGGCGCGGTCACGCTGGGCGCGCTGGTGTTCACCGTGTGTTGCACCGAGACCACCGGCCGCGGACGGGTCGGCGTGGACGGGTACGCAGGACTTCGCGTCGGCGAACGGGCCGCCACGGTATGGGCGGTGGCGGCGGTGACATTGGTCCCGGTCACGGCGGCGGATATCGGCGGTTCCACGACTCTGGCGTTGTTGCGCGACGGCACCCTGGGCCCCTTGCTGGAGGCGAGCGAGAAGCCCAAGGCATGGGTGGTTGTGGCGCTCTTCGCCGCCGGGGTCGCGCTGATCTCCCGGTTCTCCCTGTCCTGGCTCGGCGCGGCGATGGCGCTGTTGTTCGCCGCGATCGGGATACTGCCGCCGGTGGTCGTGGGCAATGCCGGCGAAGGGCCCGGCCACGACTACGCGACCGGTGCGGTGTTGCTGTTCCAGCCGGCCCTCTCGGTGTGTTGCGGTGTGCTGTGGTGCGCCGGCGCGCATCTGCGGCGCGCCGGCGCGCACCGGGACGCCGTGATCCGGCGGGTCCGGCTACTGACCGGGGGGTGTCTGGTAGTCGCCGCGCTCACCGGCGGGCTGCTGATCGCACTGCTGCTGCCACCGGATCTGCTGGTGACCACCGGTTATGGGCGCCTCGTGCTCGGCGCGGCGGTCTGCGGCGGCCTCGCCGCCGCGCTCGTGTGGCAGGCCGGCCGGATGCGGGCGCATGCCGCGGCGCTGTTCACTACGGCCGGAGCCGCGGCACTGGTCGCGGTGGCGTTGCCGGCCGCCGCGGGAGTGCGGCCGGCGCCGGCCTTCGCGGGCCGCCGGTTCAGCGCGCACGAAGCGTTCATCGGCTTCGATATCGTGGCTCCGCCGACCGCGTGGCGGCTACTCACCTTCTGGCGGTTCGATATCGTCCTCGGCGGCGCGGCGCTGGCCGGGATCGCGCTCTACGCGGTGGGTGTCGTGCGGTTACGTCGCCGGGGCGACGCCTGGTCGGCGCGACGCACCTTCTCCTGGGTCCTGGGTTGCCTGAGCCTGCTCGTGGCGACCTCGTCGGGTATCGGCGCGTACGGGTACGCGATGTTCAGCCTGCACATGATCACCCATATGGCGTTGAACATGGTCGTACCGGTGCTGCTGGTACTGGGCGCGCCGATGACGCTGCTGCTGCGGGTGGTGCCGGCGGCGGGCCGCGGCGAATTACGCGGGCTGCGTGAAGGGTTGCTCGAGGTGTTGCATTCCCGGGCGAGCGCTGTCCTGGCGCATCCGGGCTTCTCCATTCCCGCGTTCGTGGTGACCCTGTACGGGCTGTACTTCACCTCGCTGTTCGAGGACCTCATCAGCTATCACTGGGGGCACGTGCTGATGAACGTCCACTTCCTGATCGTCGGCTACCTGTTCTATTGGGCCATTATCGGTATCGACCCCGGCCCGCATCGGCTCCCCCATCTCGGGCGGCTCGGCATGTTGTTCGCGATCATGCCTTTTCACGCGTTCTTCGGCGTGGTCGTGATGTCGACTGCGTCGGTCATCGGCGGGCGGTTCTACACGAACCTGCAATTGCCGTGGGGTATCGATCTTCCGGCGGATCAGCACGCGGGCGGCGGTATCGCCTGGGTGGCCGGGGAGGTCCCGGTACTGATCGTGGTCGGCGCCCTGCTGACCCAGTGGGTCGCTCAGGACCGGCGGACCGCCGTACGTACCGACCGCAAGCACGATACGTACGGCGATTCCGACCTCGCGGCCTACAACGCGATGCTGGCGGAGCTGGCGCGCTCACGCAGATGACTCGCCGACCCCGCGCCCGTTCGTACCCGACCGGCGCCGGCGCAACCGCAAGCTGTTGGTGACCACGAAGAACGACGAGAAGGCCATCGCCGCGCCGGCGATCAGCGGGTTGAGCCAGCCCAGCGCGGCGACCGAGATCGCGACCACGTTGTAGCCGAACGCCCACACCAGATTCGCCCGGATGGTGCGCAAGGTGGCGTGCGCGAGTTCGACGGCGTCGGGCACCGTGTGCAGGTCGGGCCGCACCAGGATCACGTCGGCGGCCGCGAGGGCGACATCGGTACCGGTGCCGATCGCCAGCCCGAGGTCCGCCGTGGCCAGCGCGGCACCGTCGTTGATGCCGTCACCGACCATGGCCACCCGGTGCCCGGCCGCCCGCAACTGCGCGATCCGGGTCACCTTGTCCTGTGGCAGCAGCTCGGCGAACACCGCACCGACGCCCACCTCGTCGGCGACGGCCTGTGCGGCGAAGGCGTTGTCTCCGGTCAGCATGACGGTCCGCAGACCCAACCGGTGCAGCCGGGCGACGGCGGCGGTCGCCGACTCCTTGATCGTGTCGGCGACCGCGATCACCGCCACCACGGTCTCGTCCACGGCGACGAACACCGCGGTGCGCCCGGCCCGGGCGTGCCGGTCGAGGTCGGCGGCCAGCGCCGCCGGCGGCACACAGCCGAACTCGGCCATCAGCCGAGGACGCCCGACGAGTACCTCCCGACCCGCGACGCGCCCCCGGGCCCCGAGGCCGGGCAGCGCCGCGAATGCCTCGGTATCCGGGAGTTCCCCCGCCCGCCGCGCGGCCTGCGTCACCGCCGCCGCGACGGCGTGCTCCGACGCGGCTTCCACCGCACCGGCCAGCCGCAACGCTTCCGCCTCGTCGATTCCCGTGGCGGTGACGCCGACCACGCGCATCGCACCGTTGGTGACGGTCCCGGTCTTGTCGAAGACGACCACGTCCACATCCCGGGTCGCCTCGAGCGCCCGATGGCCCTTGATGAAGATGCCCGCCTGGGCGCCGCGGCCCGAGGCCACCATCAATGCTGTCGGGATGGCCAGGCCGAGTGCGCACGGGCAGGCCACCACCAGCACCGCGATCGCCGCCGCACCCGCCGCGTCGGCCCCGTGGCCGAGCAGTAGCCACGACGCGAAGGTGGCGGCGGCGGTCACGAAGACGAACGGGACGAACACCGCGCAGACCTGGTCCGCGACGCGCTGCATCCGCGCCTTGCCCTGTTGCGCCTCATCCACCAGCCGGATCATCGCCGACAGTGCGGTATCCGGGCCGACCGCCGTCGCTTCCACGACAATGCGCCCGGTCAGCGAGACGGTGCCGCCGGTCACCCGGTCACCGGAGGCGATCTCGACCGGTATCGATTCGCCGGTCATCGCACTGGCGTCGAGGCTGGTGGCCCCGCCGATCACCGTGCCGTCGGCGGCGACCGTCTCCCCGGGCCGGACGAGAAACCGCTGGCCCGTGCTCAGTTCGGAGACCGGCACGGTGATCTCACGGCCGTCCCGGGTCAGGACGGTGACCTCGTGGGCCGCCAGTGCGGCCAGCGCCCGCAACGCGCCACCGGCGGCGCGTTTGGCCTTGGCCTCGAAGTAACGACCCGCCAGGACGAAGGTGGTGATACCCGCGGCCACCTCGAGATAGATCGAATCGCTGGACCAGATCGCCGCCCAGACGCCGTCCGGGGTTTCGGCACGGGCGGGGCTCAGGTACATGGTGTGCAGCGACCACAGTGTCGCGGTGAGCACACCGACGGAGACGAGCGTATCCATGCTCGCCGCGCGATGCCGGGCGTTGGCGAGCGCGCGCCGGTGGAACGGTGCGGCCGCCCACAGCACCACCGGGACCGCCAGTACGGTGAGCACGAGCTGCCAACCGTCGAAACGAGCGCTCGGGATGAACGCGAACATCACCGACAGATCGGCCAGCGGGAAGAAAGCCAGCAGCGCGACGAACAATCGCCGGCGCAGATCCGTCACCTCCGTGTCCTCGGCGCCCGTTTCGCCGAAGGCGGGACGCTCCGGCGGGGTCGGCTCGGCGGAGTACCCGGCGGCAACCACCTCTTCGCACAGCCGGGCGGGGGTGATCACCGGGTCGGCATCGACGGTCGCCGTACCGGTCGCGTAGTTGACGGCCGCGGTGACGCCATCGATTCTGTTGAGCCGGCGCTCCACCCGGGCGGCGCAGGCCGCGCAGCTCATGCCGCCGACAGCGAGGCGGATTCGGGCGGTGCGGTCGGGCGCGAGGGTATCCGGTGGGGACGGCATCACCGTGCCGTTCCACAGAGACGGCACGGGCCGGGCAACGGACGGATGATCGGTGGTTTCGGCACGATCGATCAGTCGGATGACGGGAGCGCACGGTTCCCGGCCACCGGGGTGATCCCGGCGACAGCACGCGATCCGGTGGTGCGAGAATCGGCGCGTAGCATGCTCGGCGGCACGGGAATCGCTATCCGCTCGGCGAGGGCGGACGGGGACCGGATACGGACCGCCGCGGGTACTGCCGTCCCTGGCCGGTGCCGCTCGGCTCGCTGCGGGCGCGGACCGACTCGCTCGCGGATAGCCGGGACCCGGACCGCTCATCCGATACGCAGCCCGAGGAGCCCGACTACTTCGGCGGCGCTCCGTGCGGGCAGGGGTACCGCGTGGTCGGACACCCAGTCACGGTCGAAACCGGCGAGCTGGATATCGCACCAGCGGAGCACGGCGGTCCGATGCGGCGCGGGCAGCGCCCCGGATGCCGCGACCAGCCCACGCCAGCGGTCCAGGGGGACGGACCCGGCCGAGATGACGGCGCCGAGCACCTCGGTGAGACCGACCGGTTCCGGCCCGAACAGGTCGAGAATGCGGGGCGAGCGGGTGGGTTGCGCGGGAGCGGAAGCGATCACGAGACGGGCGACGTCGTCGGCGCGGACCATCGGCTCGCGCAGCGCGGTCCGCGGCACCGCACCCACGGCCTCGGCCGCCGCGACCAGCTCGTGCAGGAAATCCCTGCGCCCGCCCCGGCTATCCGCCGGATGCGGCAGTATCCGGCCCGGGCGCGCGATGGTGGCCGCGATACCGAACTCATGCGCGGCCGTCGCGAGCAGATGTTCGGCGACCGATTTGCTCTGCGCATAGCCGGTGGGCAGCGTGGACGGTTCCGCCAGTACCCCGCGCCGCCCGGCGGCGGTGGCAGTGGACACCAGGGTGAGCGCGGCCCCGGTCCGGTACGCCAGGCGCACCAGCGCGGCGGTGGACTCCACATTGGCCGGCCGCAGGCCGCTGTAGGCCCGGACCGCGCTGATCTCGGCCGCGCTGTGCACGATCCGGCTCGGCGCAGGGAACGAAGCCGCGCCCGTGGCGTATTCGAGGAGCGGCGTGGTCACGACGCGCATGCGTCCCGATTCCCATGCGGCATCGAAGATTTCCGGAGCGACGACAGCTGTGCAGGCGGTGCGCAGCCGATGGCGGGCGTGCGCGGGATCCCCGGCGCGCACCGGCACCACCACATCGTCTTCGGTGGTGTTCAGGAGTTCCGCGAGCAGATAGGCGCCCAGGAACCCGGTTCCGCCGGTCAGCAGTACCGGACCGGCTGTTGCGGGCATGGGCGGCGCGGTGGTGCGACCCGCCCGCAGAGCAGCACCTTCACCGGCGGAATGCACCCGCGGAGCGCCATGTTCACCGGCGGAGTACACCCGCGGAGCGCCACGTTCACCGGCGGAGTACACCCGCGGAGCGCCACGTTCACCGGCAGGATCCACCCGCAGGGAATCGCCTTCGGCGGCGAGATCCGCCCGCAGACCGGCACGTTCGGCGGCGAGGTCCGGGCCGTCGCGCCGACCCCGGTCCGCCGGTGCGGCCAGGGCCGCCGCGGTGGGCCGGGCGAGCACATCGTCGACCTCCACCGGGACGCCGAGCGCCACAGTGAGCCGGTTCGCCAAGGCGATGGTCTGCATACTGGTGCCGCCCGCCGCGAAGAAATCGTCGGCCGCGGTCAGATCCTCGCGGCCCAGGATCTCGGCGAATACCGCCAGCACCCGCGCGGTGGTATCGCCTGGCGCCGGATCGTCTGCGGTACTCGCGGACCGGTCCGCTTTCAGGTTGCGGGTGCGCGGTAGCTGCTCGACCACGCGCACGCGCGCCGGAACCCAGGCCGGCGGCAGCCGCTCGGCCAATCGCCGCCGCACCGCGGCGCACCAGTCCGGCGGCCGGGGCGCGGTCACGGTGACCAGCGCGTGCAGGGCGAACTCACCGTGCCGGGTGATCACGGCGTCCCGGATGCCCGGCTCGCGGCGCAGCAGGTCTTCGATCGCGCGCACGCCGACCCGCTGTCCGCCGACCTTCACCGTGCCGTCGACCCGCTCGACGAATTCGAGTGTGCCGTTGTCGAGTACCCGGACCCGGTCGCCGGTGCCGAAGGCACGCACGGTGGTCCCGGCGACCGTGATCTCGCGGAATCCGTCGCCCGGCGGCAGATAGCCGTCGGCCAGTGCCGGCCCGTAGAGATGCAGCAGCCCGCAACGGGGGTCCGGGTCGGCGGCGAGCCTGTCCACCGCCAGCGCGGCACCGATACCGGGGAAGAGGGTGCCCAGCGGGACCGGTGGCACCGAACCCGGGACGAGTTCGGTACTCGCGCAGACGATCGCCGCCTCGCTCGGACCGTAACTGTTGTGCAGCGGCGGTCCGCCGCGGGCGTACCAGCGCGATACCAGGTGCGGTGACGCCTCCTCACCGCCGATCACCACGAGCCGCACCGACGGTGGGACGGCGAGCGTGCCCGCGTCCACTGCCACCGCCAGTTCGTGCCAGAACGCGGTGGGCAGGTCCAGGACGGTGGCGCCGGTGCGGCCGGCCAGCGCGAGCAGGGCAGCCGGTGAGCTGCGGTCGGTGGCCCGGGCGGCCACCAGCGCGCCGCCCGCGGCCAAGGTCACGAAGATCTCCTCGGCGCTGGTGTCGGCGTGCAATGGCCCGAACTGCACCACTCGGTCGCCCGGCCCCCAGCGGTAGCGCCGGATCGCATGGGTGACGAAAAGGGCCAGGGCGCCACCGCCGACTCGGACGGCCTTGGGCCGGCCCGTCGAGCCCGAGGTGAGCACCGCATAGCCCGCGCCGGGCGGCAGTGGTCCACCGGTGATCTGCTGCGGCGTAGCGCTTTCCGGCGCCAGGACCACAGCAGGTACCCTGGGCGCCACCTCGGCCGCCAGTGCGGCGAATCGGCCGTCGTGCACCAGCGCCGACGGTTCGAGCGCGGTGAGCAGTTCTCGTAGTCCGGTCTCCGGAAGCGTGAGATCCAGCGCGGCGTGTGCCGCGCCCGCGACCGCGATACCCAGCACAGTGACAATATCGTCGGGTTCGCCACCCGGCGCGACGGCGACCAGATCGCCGGGTGCCACGCCGTGCGTGGTCAATACGCGCGCCCGGGCCAGCGCGGCGGCCAGCAGTTCACCGCGCGTCACGAGGTGGTCGCCGTCGATCAGTGCCGGAGCATCCGGATCGCATCGGACGTGCCGGGCGAACAGCTCCAGCGGATGATCCGGGGGCGCCGTCGCGGGGGACTGTAGTAGCACATAGTCGATTCCGAGATCGGCGACGGCCCGCCCCGCTCCCGTCGCCACCGCCTCGATCATCCGGACCACAGCGTCGGCGTGGGTGTCGAGCTGCGCCGCGCTGTAGCGCCCCGGGTTCGCGTCGACGATCAGTTCCGCACTGCCGCCGCGCAGGTACACATTGATCGACAGATCCTCGACCGGGCCCGCGCTCAGGTTCCGGGCCGTCGTCTCGATACCGGGCAGACCGAGCTCGTAGTCGAACGGCATGATGTTGACGATCGGCCCGAGCAGGCTGCGGCCGGCGCCGATCAGCCCGAGTTCGGCACGCAGCCGTTCGTGCCGGTATCGCGAATGCCGGCGAGCGGCGCGCAGGAACTCCCCGATCTTTCCCGCCAGCTCGGCCACGGTCTCGGCCGCATCGATGCGAACCGGTACGGCGACCGCGTTGAGCACCATGGTGGGTACCGTGGCGGCGACCGACCCGATCCGGTTCATCATCGGCACACCGAGCACTATCTCGCGTTCGGCGAGGTGGCGGCCGAGGTGGATCGCCACCGCGGCCAGTATCGACTCCCCCACCCCGTAGCGGGCGCCCGCCGGTGGCCGCCACCGCGGTAGCGCGCGCCGGGTCCGCATCCGCCGGGAGACCGGGGGTAGCGGTTCGGTCGCCGGGGTGGGCGCGCTGCGGTGCGGCAGCACCGATCGCCAATATGCGCCGTCGGCGTCGTGCCGGGCCGACCCGGTATAGGCCAGATCCTCGGCGATCACCTCGTCGAGTCCGCGTTCGGGCGGCGGCACCGGTGGGCCGCCGCACAGCGCCCGATAGTGTTCGGCGACCCGGCGGGCACACTGGGCGAAACCGTAACCGTCGAGGGCCACGTGGTGGGCCCGGTGGTACCACAGCAGTGTCCCCGGGCCGGTGATCAGTACCAGATGAGCGGTGGTGACTCCGGCGTAGGGATCACACGGTTGCCGCAGAGCGGCCTCCATGCGCGACCGCGCCGCTTCCTCCGGTGCGGGCTCCGCGGAGAGGTCGGTGACTGTCACCGGTACCCGGTCCGCCGGGTCGATGATCTGTCGCGGCCCGGAATCGGTGTGGATCAGCCGGATTCGCTGTGCTTCGGTATCGGTGATCATGCGGCGGACGGCGGCAGCCCACAGGTGCGGGTCGACCTGCCCGCGCACCGTCAGGTATTCGGCCAGGGCGAACGCCCGCCGCTGTGGCCAGAGGCGCAGGGCATCGGCTATCCCGCGTTGCGCCGCGGTGAGCGCACGCCCCGACGATGCCGTCACAGGCCCAAACGCGTGAACCATGCCCCGAGCACCGGTTCTTCGGCCAGTTCGGCGAAACCTATCCGAGCGCCGGCGTCACGCCAGCGCTCGACCAAGGTGGTGAGCCGCAGCGAATCCAGTCCGAGATCCGCCAGATCGGTGTCGGCGGCCAATTCGGCCGGTTCCACGAACAACACCTCCGCGAGGTCGTCGATCACTCGCCGCCGCTCGAGCCGCGACCCGCGGCCCGGCACCTCAGTTGACACGTCGATCACGATCGGCCCAGAACCGTTCGCGCAGTTCGCGGCGCAGTATCTTGCCACTGGGATTGCGCGGGATCGCCTCGACGAAGTCGTAGCGCGAGGGCACCTTGAAACCGGCCAGCCGTCCGGTCAGGAACCGCATCAGGTCCCGCGTGGTGAGCCCGGTGCCGGGTCGTGCGACCACAAAGGCGTGCACCCGCTCTCCCCAGCGGTCGTCCGGTGCGCCGACCACCGCGCAATCGTGCACATCCGGGTGCGCCCCGAGGGCCTTCTCCACTTCCGCCGGGTAGACGTTCTCACCCGCGACGATGATCAGATCCTTCACCCGGTCGCGGATCACGAGATATCCGTCGTCGTCGAGATATCCGGCGTCGCCGGTGCGCACCCAGCCGTCCTCGGTCACCGTGGCCGCGGTGGCCGCCGGATCGGCGAAGTACTCCACCATCCGAGCCGGACTGCGCAACAGCACCTCACCGGATTCACCCGGAGTGGCGGCCGTCCCGTCGGGGCGCCGGATCTGTATACCGACGCCCGGGTACGGCCGACCGGCCGCATGCAGCAGCCCGCGGCCCGGCCGGTGGTCCTCGGGCGGCAGGCAGATCGCGGTGTTGCCGGTCTCGGTGAGCCCGTAGATCTGGGCGAAATCGCATCCGAAGGTGTCCACCGCGCGGGCGAGCAGGTCCGGGCCGATCGGCGATCCGCCGTAGACGATTTTGCGCAGCGACCCGAAATCCGCCGGACCGGTGCCCGGCTCGGACAGCATGAGCAGCAGCATCGCGGGGACGAAACAGGAGGTGGTGACGCCGTGGTCGCGTACCGCGGCGACGGCGGCCGCGGCGGTGAACGCCGGCAGCACGACCGTGGCCACGCCGGAATTCACGCCTTGGACGACCCACCACATTCCACCGATATGGAAGGACGGGAGCGCGGCCAGGCTCACATCCCCGTCGCGCCAATCGATCCAGTCCAGCCCGGCCTCGTCCAGCAGTGAACGGACCGCGAAGAACGTCCGGTGCGCCAGCACCACGCCTTTCGGCCGCCCCGTCGTACCGCTGGTGTACATCTGCACGACCGGGGTATCGGCGGTCGCCGGGCACGGTTCCGGGACCGTGCCGCGGGCCCCGTCCCGCCACTTCGGAAAGTCCGGCAACTCCACCACCGTGGCGGGGTACGCGCCGAGCCGGTCGGGGATATCGGTGACCACGAGCCGGACGGCGCTGTGTTCGAGGATGTAGCCGATCTCCGCGGCGGTCAGTCGCCAGTTCATGGGTACGAGGACCGCCCCGATGCGGGCACAACCGAACAGCAGTTCGTAGACCGCGATCGTGTCCTGCGCCAGATAGAGCACGCGATCACCCACGTCGACACCCGCCGACCGCAGTGCGTGCGCGACGGCCGCCGAGCGGTCGTCGAGTTCGGCGTAGTCCACCGTGCCGGAGGAATCGATGAGCGCCGGCTGCTGTGCTCTGGTGACGGCGTTGTGCGCCAACGCCGTCACCAGAGTGTGCGGGCCCCTCATCGGGCCGCACCGGCCGCGGGATGCCCGGGTGGGTCCAGCAGCACGATCTCGATATCGCCGACGGCGCTGCCGCCGGCGGCGTCGGCGAATTCCACACCGGTCTGCAACGCGTACAGCGGTCGCGACCGGTTCCGGAACGTGACCTCGCCGATAGTCAGTTCCGCAGTGTAGGAACGGGAGTCGATCGGACGGCGGTGCCGGCTGCTGAACCTGCTGATCAGCACCGACGGCAGTTGCCTGGTCCAATAGTCGTCCATCGACCAGTCCGCCAGCTCGGGGATCAGCCGGTCGCGGATGGCGACGGCCAGGGTGTAGTAGACCAACTGGTTGTAGGAGATCGTGAACTCCACGGCGTTGAAATGACCGGTGTTCTCGATATAGCAGCTCCGGTCGATCGAGAACTCGCCCACGCCGGCCACGGATTCGCCGCGCCGCACGGCATGCGCGCGCTCGAGGTAGACCGTGCCCTTGCTCGCGTACGGGCGCACGGCCCGGGCCAGCAGCGCGATATCGCCCGCCGTCGCGTCGGAGACGGCTACGGCGCTCGCCGGGTCGGTGGCGGTCATCCGGCTTCCTGACCGGTGAGCGGGAATTCGTCGAGTACGGTCACCCGGTAGGACTCGGTGCGGTCGTTACCGGGGTTGTGCAGGGCACGGTGGATGAGGGTGCGGTTGTCCCAGAGCACGAGATCACCGGGTTCATAGGACTGGAGGAAGATATTGGGGTGCGAACAGCTGTCGTCGAGCTGGCCCGATTCGGCCAGCAGATCCGAGAGCAGGGCGCCGGGTAACGCCTTGCCCGAGGCGTCTTCGATCGCATAGGTGAACGCCTCGGAGATGTAGAGCAGGCGCTCGCCGGTCACCGGATGCCGTAGCACGGTCGGATGGCGCTGCGGTGGTGTCCGGTGTTCGACCTCCGCGATCACCTCACCCAGCGGGCGGAATACATCGTCCGGACGAATCTTGACGTAGCGGCGCGCACTGTGGCGGCAGTAGGTGTTGTCGATCGCGGTACGTAATCGTGGGCTCAGGCGCCGGTACGCCTGGGCCATATCGATGAAGTGGGTGCCGCGGCCGGCGGCCGGCAATCGCTGCGGATAGAAGCACGTGACCGCGAACGGCTCCGGCATGAACTGATAGTCCGAATGCCAGAACGCGCCGGTTTTCGGTACGCCCACCCGGCCGGTGTCGCGGTCGATGTTCGACGAGACGAAAACGTATTCGCTGTCGGGATGGTGGTACATGGGCTCGTAATAGGCGACCGGGGTCCCGAAAGCCGAACCGAGCGCGACGAACTCCGCGATGCCGAGCGCCTGTTGCGCGAGAACGACGATCTTGTCGTGGTAGAGGTGCCGCCGTAGTAGCGCCACCTCATCCGCGGTGGCCGTCACCGCCGAGAAATCGCGCACTTCGATACCACGAACGCCCCCGGTCCGGGTGTCGATCCTCATATGTCCTCTGTCCAGCTGCGCGGTCACGGAATTGCGCCCCTACGACCGCGGGGGGTGAATGGAGCCGACGAGCCGCCCCGGCAGGAGCTGTTGCTGTCGTGATCAGTAGTCGGATGCGACGGGTGCGCGGTTCCCGCAGCGCCTGAACCGTGACGGCCGTCTCGCAGTGCCGCTGGGCACCCGCCGGGTATCGGTATTCAGCGCGCGGTATCCACGGCGCGGGAATCGACTTCCTCCGGCAGACCCAGCAGCACATGCGGGCGGCCGGTGAGCGGATCGGTGAGGATCTGGGCCCGCACCCCGAAAACCTCGAGCAGTAGCTCCGGTGTGAGGGTCGTGACCGGGTCCCCGGCGGCAGCGACCCGGCCCGCCGCGAGCACCACGACGTGATCGGCGTACGCCAGTGCCTGCCCGATATCGTGTATCGCCAGCACGATCGTGGCGTCGAGTTCCCGTAGCAGCCGCAACAATGCGAGTTGGGCGTGTACATCGAGATGGTTGGTCGGCTCGTCGAGCAGAATCACCGGCGCCTGCTGGGCCAGCGCTCGCGCCAGCAGCACCCGCTGCCGCTCCCCACCCGACAGCCCGGCGAACGGCCGGTCTGCGAAGCCGTCGACACCTACCCGGTGCATGGCCGCCAGCACGATCTCCCGGTCATGGTGCGAATCCGGCTCCAGGTACTTCTTGTGCGGTGACCGCCCCATCGCCACGATCTCCCCGACCGTGAAATCGGCAGCCGCACCGTGGTGCTGGGTCACCACCGCCCGGATCCGCGCCATCTCTTTGGCGGACGAGCGCCAGACGTCGTGGCCGTCGATCAGGGCCACCCCGGCTGCCGGTTTGCACGCCCGGTAGACCGCCCGCAACAGCGTGGACTTCCCCGAACCGTTGGGCCCGACCAGCGCGGTGACCCGCCCCGGCGCCGCGGTCAGCCCGACGGCATCGAGAAGGGTCGTGCCGTCGATATCCACCCGCAACCCGGCCACCTCTACGGATGCGCCCGGGGATGCCGTTTCCCGGTTACCGGTCATACCGCGCCCCCGGACCTGCTGCGCTGGAGCAACCACAGGAAGAACGGCCCGCCCAGGGCGGCGGTGAAGATGGTCAGCGGATACTCGTCGGGCGGGTCGATCGCCCGCGCGGCGAGGTCGATGAGCACGAGGAACGCCGCCCCGAGCGCCGCGGTCACGGGGAGCAACCGCCGATAGTCCGAACCCGCCGCGAACCGCGCGATATGCGGAATGATCAGCCCCACGAATCCGACCCCGCCCGCGACGCTCACCGCCAGACCGGTGAGGACCGCGACGATCACGATGAGCTGGATCCGCAGCCGGTTGACGTCGATGCCGAGCGCCACCGCATCGTCGTCCCCCATGGACAGCGCGCTGAGATTACGCCCCTGCACCAGCAACCAACCCAGGCAGGCCACGGCCAGGACCGCGGGCACGGCCAGCGCACCGAGTTCGGCCCCGGCGACACTGCCCATCATCCAGAACAGGATGCCCCGGATCTCCGCGGGTTCGGAACGGAGCTGGATCAGGCTCGTCCCGGCCGCGGCCACCTGCCCGACCGCGACTCCGGCCAGGACGATACGCGGGCCGGTGAACCGGCCCTGATGTTGGGCGAACACCAGGACCAGCAGCAGCGCCCCGATCGCGCCGAGGAACGCCGCGACCGGTACGCCCAGATTGCGGATCCACAGGGCCGAGACCGAGGACATGACCGCGACCGCGGCCAGGGAAGCGCCGGAGGAAACCCCGAGCACGAACGGATCGGCCAGCGGATTGCGCACCATACCCTGCAGTACCGCGCCCGCGACCGACAGTGCCGCGCCGACCAGCACCGCGGCCAGTACCCGGGGAACCCGTAACTGCCACACGATCATCGCGTGCAACGCGTCCGGCACCGCGCCGAATCCCAGTATCTGGTAGCGGAGGGTGGCCCAGACGTCGGTGACCGGGACATTCACCGACCCGAGCGCGACACCGGCCAGACACGCCAGCACGACCGCGATCGCGCCGCCGACGAGTACAGGCCCGAAAGGAAGCCGCCCGGAACTCTTCCAGCGCGTGCGGGCGGCGTCAGAAGGCATCGGGGTGGGCGACGCGGGCGATCTTGTCGATCGCGTCGGCGTTGGCGGGCCCGAGATAGATGCCATCGGAAACCTTCACATAGGTCTTGTTCTTCGAGGCGTTCCACTGCGGATACGCGGCGAACAACTTCTCGGCCTCCGCGTCGAGATCCTCGCCCGGCCGGTACGCGCCGATCACCAGGACATCCACCGGCGCGGCGGCGAGCTGTTCGGCGCTGAGGTTGCCGGTGAGATCCCGGCCACCGTCGGCGAAACTCGGTTCACCGCCCGCGGCGCGCACCACGGAGTCGTAGATGGTGCCCGAGAACACGGCCGGCAGGCCGTTGGCGTTCATCACACTCATATCCGGGAAAGCGATCAGCATTCGCTTCGGTTCCCGGCCCGCGACGGCCGATTTCGTCGCTTCGATGCGATCGCGCAGGTGTGCGGTGAGGTCGGTGGCCCGGTCGGGGACACCGAACACCTCGCCGATCAACTCGATGAATTCGAGCGAGGACTCGGTGGACCCGGTGCGGTACTTCTGTTCCTCGGCCGGCGTCACGTTCTCCGGTTTGCCGTAGGCGCAGTTGACCGGGTTCACCAGCGTGCGGATCCCGGCGCGGTCCAGCATGTCCCGGCTCGCGAAACCGAACTCGGGGTCGAAGCCACCGGACCAGGTGGATACGACCAGATCCGGACGCAGCGCCAGTGCCTGCTCGGCCGGGACATCGGCGGCGGCGTTGAGGGTCAGATCCCCCTTGGGCAGCGCATCGACTTCCGCCGCCATACCCGGGATATCGGAGACACCGTAGAACTGGGTGTTCGCGGCGATCGCGTCCGCGAGCCCGAGCGAGACGAAGGTCTCCGCCTCCCCTACCGACGCACCCTGCAGGATCAGCACGCGCGACGGCGGCCGGTCGAAGGTCTGCTCGAATCCGCAGTTGTCCACGGTCACCGGGTATCCGGCCGGTATTTCTCCCGCGCTCGCGGACTCGCCGGTGCCCGAGGTGCCGCAGGCACCCAGCAGCCCGGTACCCGCGAACAGCAGTCCGCACAGCGCCAACCGCGAAAGCCGTCGTACCTTCATGCCGCGTATCCACCTTTCGTGGTTCGCCGATCGCGGGCCGAGCCCACTCCTCGCAGTAGTCGCGCGCGAGGTACCGGCGGTTCCCGCACGGTGACTCGAACTTCGGCGCCGGCCGCGGCGGCATGCGCACAGCGCACCGGCCGACCCGCGCCCCACCCCGCCGCCGGTCCCGCAGAGGTGCGACGATAGACGGCACCATGACCAGTCCAGCGCACCGTTCGCCGCTCGCCCGGGCGTGCCGTGCGTGGGTCTTCGCGCTGATCTGTGTGCTGTTGTCGGCATCCGGGCACGCACTGACTTCGGCGCACACCATCTCCCTGTCGTCGCTGGCTCTCGCGGTCGCCTTGCTCACGGCTCTGGCCTGGTCGGTCGCCGACCGGCAACGCGGGCTGCTACCGATCACGACAGGATTGCTCGCCGGCCAGGGCCTCCTGCACCTGTGGTTCGCGGCCGACCCCGCCGGTGGGCACACCGGCCACGCCGAGGCCGTCGGCCGGCTGGCCGAGACACGGACGCCGGCCATGCTGCTGGCGCACGGTCTGGCGGCCCTGTTGTGCGGTGTCTGGCTGTGGTGCGGGGAACGCGCCGCGTTCTCACTCGCCGCGGCCCTGTACACGCGAATCCTGGTACCGCTCCTGCTGCTGCCGCTGCCGGTCACCCGGCCCGCGGTGTCCGCGCAACCGGCCGACGGAGCGGACGAACCGGCGGTAGCAGTCGAGTTCCTGCGGCACGCGCTGGCACGACGCGGCCCACCCGGACGCGAGATCGTCCTCTTCTCACAATCCGCCGCGACGGTGTGACCGCCGGTCTGCCTGCTCCGTGGAACTCCGCGGGCGGTCGGCGCTTCCGTGGTGCGCGGCGGGTAAACCGTCACCGGCGCAGCACCGGCGGTGACGTGATCTCCTGATGTCCGTGCGCACCCTCTCGGTGCATGCATACACGGAGATCGGTGCGATCGCGATGCCGTCCACGTCTGCGTCCCGATCAGAAGCTTGCTGTGATGGACACCTTGCACTTCATGCTGCCCGGATACGGGCGATTACGCTGCACCCCACCCGACCCGGCGCCGTCTTCCGGCCGTCGCCCGGCGGGCGACCATACCCCGGACGAGCACCTGACCGCGCTGGCCCTCGCCGCGGGGGCAGGCGACCGAACCGCGCTGGCGGAATTCGTCCGGTGTACCCGGGCCGATGTCTGGCGCTTCGTCGCGCACCTCACCGATGTGCAGTCGGCCGACGACCTCACCCAGGAGACCTTTCTGCGGGCGATGGTCAGTTTGCCGCGTTTCGCCGGACGCTCGACCGCGCGGACCTGGCTGCTGTCGATCGCCCGGCGGGCGGTGATCGATCGGCTGCGCAACGCCTCGGCACGGCCGCGAACCGCCGGCGGCGCGGACTGGGAGACAGCGATCGAGCAGCGGCGCGACCGCCACGACAGTGATGTGGGTGAGGAGATGGTGGTCGCCGATTTTCTGCGTCATCTTCCCGAGGATCGCCGTGAGGCGTTCGTGCTCACCCAGATCCTCGGGTTGACCTACGCCGAGGCCGCCCGGGCCGCCGACTGTCCGGTCGGCACGATCCGTTCCCGGGTCGCGCGGGCGCGGGAAACCCTGGTCGAGCTGTGGCGGGGTGTCGACGCCGATTCCACGGTGGTCTACGCCTTCCCCCGGGACGCCCGGCACTCCGGCACATCGTCGGTCCCGCTCGCACACGCGCGGTGACGCTATCGCGTGCGGTCCGGCCGCCACGCGGTGGCTCGGACGGCAAACCCCATCGACCCAACCATGTCAAGGCAAGGAACTCTTGATGAACAAATCAGCGAAGCACAAGAACTCGCTGTCCTCGGTGCAGCAGGTGGACCGCACCCGCCGGATCCTGGTTCAGGTAGCGGTGGCCGCAGTATTGATCGGGCTCATCGCGGCCATCGGAATCAATGTGGCACTGAAGAAGGCCGAGCGCGACGATCCCGGGCCGACTCCGGTCATCGGCGCGCAAGCGGGCGCCGCCGGTGTCACCGCGAGTATCACCGAGTCCGGCGCGATCAGGATCGGCGCACCATCCGCAGCGCGGACCGTCCGAGTCGTCGCCGACCTGCAGTGCCCGGCCTGTCAGCGCTTCGAGGCGAGCTACGGATCGTTGCTGACCGACGCGGTGAACGCGGGGACGGTGGCGGTCGAGTACGACATCATCGCTTTTCTCGACCACGCCTCGTCCACCGAGTACTCGAGTCGGGCCGCCAACGCCTCGTTCTGCGCCGCCGAATCCGATCCCACCGGCTACCCGAACTGGTTGCAGACCATGTTCGAGCACCAGCCCGCGGAAGGCGGTGACGGCCTGACCGACGACACGATCGTCGAAATCGCCGAGGGCGCCGGCTATTCGGATCCGGAATTCGCCCACTGCGTGACAGACCAGACCTACCGCAAATTCGTCCGGGCTCATACCCTGGAGGTTCTCGACAGCGGAATCCGGTCGACACCGTCGGTCTTCGTCGACGGCAAGCCGATCGACCCCGGGCAGCTTCCCGGCGCGATCGGCTCCTGATCCGGTATCCGCTGCGGCCGGACTCGGCACCGCTGCCCCGGACGCGGCGCCGACCATCCTCGGCCCGTGGGGTCCGGTGGCCCCGGACCCCACGCACCGGGCCGCTCGGCAGTCCGGCTGCGAGTCCGCCGGCCACCACGATCACGGCCGAGAGGCGACCTCGTGTTCGGCTACCGTCCAGGCCCGTGCCTGCTCACTGAGAGTGAAGCCGAGCCCCGGCCGGGCGGAGACATACATGCGGCCGTCGCGGATCTCCAGGCTTTCGTTGAACAGCGGCTCCAGCCCTGGTTCGCGTCGACCATCAGCGGGACGTCGTCGCCGATATGCGCCCGCACACACCCTGGCGGCCGGGCGCCGACACAGCACAGAACGTGCGCCCCCTGGACAACCGAACACCGAAGACGCGTACCACCCGACCGGACATCGGGTGGTACGCGCGTCAAGGCGGTCGACGCCGATCGGCTCACCGAGGTCGCTCGCGTCGACTCGCCGTTGACCAGAAAACCTAATGGTGATAGATATCTAAAGGTTCGCCCGCCCGCCGGACCAGGGGAATGCGTCCGCGTCCGGCGGTTTGCCGGGTATGCGGGCCGATCCCCGGGCCGCAGTCGCCGAAAGGAATCGATATGCCGAACGCGGTCATCGTGGACGCCGTCCGCCTCGCCTCTGGCAAAGGGAAAATGGGCGGAGCGTTGTCCGCCACGCATCCGGTGGAGTTACTGGCGCATGTGTTGCGCAGTCTCATCGACCGCACCGGAATCGATCCGGCCCAGGTCGACGATGTGATCGGCGGGTGCGTGCAGCAGGTCGGCGCGCAGGCTCTCAACATCTCGCGCACGGCACTGCTCTCGGCCGGTTTTCCCGACTCGGTACCGGCGACGACCATCGACCGGCAATGCGGTTCCAGCCAGCAGGCGGCGCATTTCGCCGCCCAGGGTGTACTTGCCGGGGCCTACGATATCGTCATCGCCTGCGGTGTCGAGTCGATGAGCCGCATACCGATGGGCACTTCACCGATCGGCCAGGACACCGCCGGCCCCGGAATCGCCGCCCGCTACCCGGACGGCCTGGTGCACCAGGGCATCTCCGCCGAACTCATCGCGGCAAAATGGAAGCTGGACCGGGAAACGCTCGACCAGTATTCCGCCCGATCACACCAGCGGGCCGCGCACGCGATCGCCCAGGGATGGTTCGATCGCGAGATCGTGCCGATCGATGTGGCGGACGCCGCCGGCGCGACCGTCTCGCACATCGTGGACGAAACCGTTCGTGCCGCGACCACCGTCGCGGGCCTGGCCGGACTGAACTCCTCGTTCCGCACCGACGAGTTCGCGGCGCGCTTCCCCGAGGCGCAGTGGCACATCACCCCCGGCAATTCCTCACCGCTCACCGACGGAGCCTCCGCCGTCCTGATCATGAGTGAAGAGGCGGCCGCCCGGCTGGGGCTGCGCCCCCGCGCGCGTTTCCATTCCTTCGCGGTCGCCGGCGACGATCCGGTCTTCATGCTCACCGCACCCATCCCCGCCACCCGTAAGGCACTGGCCAAGGGTGGGCTCGGCATCGACGATATCGACGCCTACGAGGTCAACGAAGCGTTCGCGCCGGTGCCGTTGGCCTGGGCACACGAATTGGCCGCGGACCCGGACAAGCTCAACCCGGCCGGCGGTGCCATCGCGCTCGGCCATGCGCTCGGCTCGTCCGGTACGCGCCTGCTCACAACCCTGGTGAATCACCTGGAGCGGACCGGCGGCCGCTACGGCCTGCAGACGATGTGCGAGGGCGCCGGCATGGCCAACGCCACCGTGATCGAACGACTCTGAATCACGACGACATCCGGATAGGAACAACCATGCGTATCGAAGACACTGTTGCCGTCGTCACCGGCGGCGCCTCGGGGCTCGGTCTGGCGACGACGAAAGCGCTGCTCGCCGAGGGCGCCCGCATCGTCGTCGTCGACCTGCCCTCCTCCCCCGGCACGAAGGTCGTCGCGGAACTCGGCGACCGGGTCCGGTTCGCCCCCGCCGACGTCACCGATGAAGCGGCGATCGCCGCGGCACTCGATACCGCGGAATACCTGGGCTCCTTGCGGATCGCGGTGAACTGCGCCGGGATAGGCAACGCCATCAAGACGGTGGGTAAGAACGGCGCGTTCCCGCTGGCCGAGTTCACCAAAGTGATCGATGTGAACCTGGTCGGCACCTTCAATGTGCTGCGTCTGGCCGCAGAGCGTATCGCGAAGAACGAACCGGTCGGCGAGGAGCGTGGCGTCATCGTCAACACCGCCTCGGTCGCCGCGTTCGAGGGGCAGATCGGGCAGGCCGCCTACTCCGCCTCCAAGGGCGGCGTCGTGGGGATGACCCTGCCCATCGCCCGCGATCTCGCCTCGCTACTGATCCGGGTCAACACCATCGCGCCCGGGCTCTTCCGGACGCCGCTGCTGGGTTCGCTGCCGGAGGAAGCCCAGCAGTCGCTCGGGGCGCAGGTTCCGCACCCGTCCCGGCTGGGCGATCCGGCCGAGTACGGCGCGCTCGTCGCGCATATCGTTTCCAACCCGATGATCAACGGTGAGACCATCCGCCTCGATGGGGCGATCCGGATGGCACCGCGCTGATCGGGCTCCGGCCGCCGGCCACGTCGGCGGACACGCCCGCCGCGGGCCCCCGAAGCGTTGGGCGCTACACGTCAGATACCGGCGCGGGCCGCGGCGTCAGGGGTGACGATGCCCGGTAGCAGGAATTTCGTCAGCATCCGCCGATGGTCGGGGTCGGAGTCGGAGCCGAAGTCCATCCGGCCCACCAGGATCAGTTCCACCAGGGCGATCCACTGACAGATCTCGGTATCGGTGCGGTCCTCGCGTACCTCACCGCGGGCGCGTGCCTCCTGCAGAACCGGCGCCCACATTTCTTCGGTGAGCCGGGCGGCCAATCCGGAGCTGCCGACCAGCGCGGTGGCCAGATCCATATGCTCCGGACTCACGATGAGCCGCACCACCGGATCCTTCCGGCCGATGTTCACCAGATAGATGAGGCCGTCGACGACCTGTTCGGCGAAGGTTTCGCGTTTGCGCAGGAAGGTCCGGGCGCGGGTGAACATGGCCCGCGCCCGGACCTCGATCAACGCGGTGATCAGGCTGTCACGGTCGCCGAAGTAGCGGTAGACGGTGGGCCGGGAGACATTGGCTTCCTTGGCGATATCGTCCATGGTGGTCTTGGCGACGCCGTAGCGCTCGAACACCGCCTCGGCGGCTGTGAGAATCTGACGGCGTGCCTCATCGGGGTCCTCGCTGAGGACGCTGCCGGTGCGCCGTCGAGCCATCTCCGCCTACCTCCTCTTCGCCCACCCGGCCGGACGCCGAGCCCGGTGATCGTAGCAATCAGCTCGCCGGCGCGGCGGCACCGAACAGGTCGGGCAGGCCCGCGGAGACACGATCGGGAAACCGGGGGTCGCGTTTGGCCAGGAAGGCCTCGACCCCCTCCCGGACATCGTCGGAGGTTCCCCGTAGGTAGATACCGAGGGAATCGGCGCGGTGGGCCACCTCGGGGGCTTCCGCACCGAGCATCCGCCACATCAGGCCACGCGTGAGCGCGACGGACACCGGTGCTGTTCCGCCGACCAGGTCGCGGGCGAGTTCCAGCGCACGCTCCAGCACCTGACCGGCGGGGACGGTCTCGCGCACCAGACCACGTTCCAGGGCTTCGTCCGCGCTGACCATACGTCCGCCGAGGGCCCATTCCAGCGCGGTGGAGATACCGACGATTCGTGGCAGGAACCACGAGGAGCAAGCCTCGGGTACGAGGCCCCGCCGAGTGAAGACGAAGCCGAATTTCGCGGTGTCCGAGGCGATCCTGATATCGGCCGGCAACGTCATGGTGACGCCGACGCCGGCCGCCGGGCCGTTGATCGCGGCGACGATCGGTTTGGTGGACCGGTAGAAGCGCAGGGCCACGAGACCACCCTGATCCGCCGGCGCATCGCCGGTAACCGGGTCGCCGCCGAGTACGAAGGTGTCGCCGCCCGCGGCCAGGTCCGCGCCGGCACAGAACGCCCGTCCCGACCCGGTGAGCACCACGGCACGCACGGAGTCGTCGGCATCGATCTCATCCATGGCGGCGAGCAGTCGCTCGCACATCTCCTCGGTGAAGGCGTTCAACCGCTCGGGCCGGTGCAAGCGCAGGATCGCGATCTCACCGTCCCGCTCGAGTAGTACCGGGCAGCTGTCCGAGGTTTCGGTCATCGGACTCACCGCACCTTCTCGAATCGTCCGGTGACATCACGGTATTCCTCGCGCACGGCAGTCTTGGACAGTTTGCCGTTGGGGAGGCGGGGCAGCGGTTCGGATCGGATCACCACATAGCGGGGAACCTTGTAGTCGGCCATCAATCGCTCGCAGTGCGCCACCACTGCCGCCGCGTCGATATCACCACCGGCGGTGACGATGGCGGCCGGTGTTTCCCCGAAGCGTTCGTCGGGGGCGGCGATCACCGCGACCTCCTCGACGCCGGCGAGTTCGCCGATCGCCCGTTCGATCTCGACCGGGGAGACGTTGATCCCGCCGGTGATGATCAGGTCTTTCATCCGGTCCACGAACTTGATCCGGCCGCCCTCGTCCCGGGTACCCAGATCGCCGCTGTGCAGCCAGCCGTTACGCAGCGCCTGTGCCGTCGACTGCGGATCGTTCCAGTAGCCGGGGGTGACGCCCGGTCCGCGGAGCACGATCTCGCCCTCCTCCCCCGGTGCGGCCTCGGTGCCGTCCGCGCGGATCACCTTCAGTTCGCTGAAGATCGATCCCGTGCCGCAGCTGTCGGGGTGTGTGAACGTCTCGGCGCGTTTCGTGGCGGTCGCGACGCCGCCCGCTTCGGTCATCCCGTAGATCTGGCGCAATTCCACGCCCTTGTCCGCCCATGCCTTCAGGAGTGCGGGCGCGACGGCCGCGCCGCCGACGATGGCGGTGCGCAGCGACGAGACATCGGTCTCGGCGAAGGCGGGAGTGCGGGCGATCGCCTCGAAGACCAGCGGCACGCCGAACAGTGTGTTCACCCGGTGTTTGCCGATGAGCGCGACCGCGCGCTCGGGCCGCAGCTCCTTCTCGACCACCAGCGTGTTACCCAGGACCACCGCCATGACGAGCCCCCAGACCACGCCGGGTGTGAACACCAGCGGAAGCAGCAGCAGCGATGTCGAACCGGGCCGCAGGCCCTCCTCGGTGAGAGTGGCCTCGAAAACGATATCGAGCAACGTCCGATTGGTGCAGACGACGCCCTTCGACAGACCGGTCGAACCGCTGGTGAACAGGAGCGCGACCGGGTCGTCGCGGTCGACGTCGACACGGAAGTCGTCGCGGCCGCCGGCCCGCAGGCCGGTGAACTCGTCGAAGAACTTCGCCGCGAAATCGCGGCCGAGTTCCCGGGTGCGCGCGATGGTCTCGGCGAATTCGGCCGGGGCGATGGCCAGGACCGCACCCGAATCGTCGAGCACCTTACGCAATTCGGCCGGTTTGAGCCGGGGGTTCAGCGGGACCAGCACCGCGCCCGCCTTGAGTACTCCCAGCGCCAGCACCGGCCAGATCAGCGAGTTCGGGCCGAGTACCCCGACGCGTTCACCGGGCGCGATACCGGCATCGGCCAGGTGCCGCGCCACCCGGCTCGACCAGTCCTGCAGTTCCCGGTAGGTCAGCGCCTCGTCTTCGACGATCAGTGCCCGCTGATCTCCTTTGGTATCGGCCCACCAGCACAGGGCCGACCCGATTGTCGCAGCCATCGTTGTCCTTACTTCTGTGTACGGCGTCGGATCCCGGCGGCTCAGGAGGCATCGGTGAAGCCGCGGTCCTCGTCGAACCACATCGCGACCCGCGACAGCGTGCCGCCGTCGGTGGCGGGCAGGGTGACCCCGGAGATGTAGGCGGAATCGTCGGAGACCAGGAACAGCGCGGCGCGGGCATTGTCCAGCAGCGACGGCGGCCGGTTCAGCTTCAGCGGGATCGGGGAGACGGCCGGTTCCCATGGACCCGCGACCTCTTCATAGGATTTGCCGACCACCGGGGTTCCGGCGGGGGCAAGGAAGTTCGGTGACATCCCATGGGTCGGGGCGATGGCATTGACCCGGATACCGCGCTTGCCGAGGTCCAGGCTCAGGCCGCGCACCAGGCCGTTGACGCCGGCCTTGGTGGCCGAGTACATGGCGATGCTGTGATAGGCGGCGATCGAGGCGGCCGAGGAGGTCGCGAGGATGACTCCGCCGCCATTGGCCTCGAGTGCCGGTACCGCGGCCTGCGCGGAGTACACGACACCGCTGAGGTTGACGCCGAGAACTTGGTGCCAGTCGTCTTCGGTGAGATCTTCGAACGCGACCTGCTCGCCGCCGGCGACCGACGGGACACCGCCGCGGGAGACGATGCCCGCGTTGGCGAACATGATGTCGAGTGTGCCGAATTCGGCGACGGTCCGGGCCACCGCCTCGGTGATCTCGGCTTTCTTGCTGACGTCGGCGACCAGGGCAATCGCTTCGCCGCCCTGCTCCCGCACCAGTTCGACAGTGCCCTTGGCGCGTTCCGGGTCGATATCGACCACACCGATCCGCGCACCCTCGGTGGCGAACAGCTGGGCGGATTGCCGGCCGAGGCCGGAGCCGCCACCGGTGATGATCGCGACCTTGTCCTGGAGTTTCATCTGCGAGCTCCTTTGCCCGTGTAGCGACGACCGGGCCGCCGGCGTCGGTGATTCTGGATGATCGAGTCGAATGCACCGGTTCGAGTCACGGTGCGAAGTCGGGGGCTTCCGGAGGAGACCGGTCGCCATGTGATCCACGCTACAGCGGTAGCTGTGATACGTCAATCAAGATTTGTATTTTGATAAACAGCGCGTTCCGGGTCTACGATCATCGCCCGGTCCATCGAGGCTTCCGCTTTTCCGCGAACGCGCGCGGCCCCTCTTTCGCATCCGCGCCGGCCATCACCGCCTTCGTGGCCACCCGGTTCACCGCCCACTCCGCCGACGACCACCCGGTGTCCGACGCGGCGCTCTCGTGCAGCACCGTCTTGCTCTGCTGCACCGACACCGGCGCGTTCGCGGCGATCACGCCGGCCAATTCCAGTGCGGCCGGCAGCGCCGTGCCGGTGGGAGCGATCTTGTTGACCAGACCCAGCTCGTAGGCTCGGGCCGCCGAGATGGGTTCACCGGTGAACGCGATCTCGGCGGCGACCTTGGCGGGCACCTGGCGGTGGATCCGCAGCAGCCCACCGGCGGCGGCCAGCAGACCGCGCCGCACCTCGGGCAGCCCGAGCGAGGCATTCTCGTCGATGACCGCGAGATCCGCGGCGAGCACGATTTCGGTGCCGCCACCCAGGGCGAACCCGTTGACGGCGGCGATCACGGGCTTGGGAATCCAGTGCCGCACGATTCCGGCGAAATCCCACTCCCGGTGATCGGGATCGTAGATGCTGCGACCGGCGGCGATCTCCTTCAGATCCGCGCCCGCGCAGAAGCCCCGGCCGGCACCGGTGATCACCACGACGCGGACTTCCGGGTCGGCCGCGGCGCGCTCCAGCGCCGCCCCCGCCGCCGCCGACAGCGCCGAGTTCACGGCGTTCAGGGCGTCGGGCCGGTTCAGCGTGATAACGGCGATGTGATCGCGCACTTCGTACAGCGCAGCGGATTCGGATGGGGACACAGTGCCTCCTGAAGGAACGGGCAGGGCAGGGTCAGAGATCGAGCACCAGGCGCGGTGTACAACTCCGGGAAACGCAGATCATCATGGCGTCGTTCGCCGCCTGCTCGTCCTCGGTGAGGACCGAATCCCGATGCTCCGGACGGCCGGCCAGCACGGCGACCTCACAGGTTCCGCAGGTGCCTTCCCGGCAGGAGAAATCGACGTCCGCGCCACTGCGCTGCAGGGCGTCCAGTACCGACTCCGATTCCCCGACCGTCACCACCACGCCACTGCGCGCGAGTTCGACCTCGAATGCACCGGTGGATGCCGGAGCGACTTCTTTGGGAGCAAATCGTTCGACATGCAGGGCGAACCGGTCACGTTCACGGCAGGCGTTCTCGATCGCGCGCAGCAGCGGTTCGGGACCACAGCAGTACACCGCGGTACCCGAGGCAGCGTCGTCCAGCGCGGTCGCCAGGTCGAGCAGGCCGTATTCGTCCTGCGGGTGCAGGCGGACCTGCTCGGGATACGCCGACGCCAAGTCGTCGGCGAAGGCCATACTCCCCCGAGACCTTCCCCCGTACAGCAGTTGCCACGGCTCCCCTCGTTCGGCGAGGGTCCGCAGCATCGGGAGCAGCGGCGTGATGCCGATACCACCGGCGACGAACAGATACGAAGAGGCCGGCGCCAGCGCGAAATTGTTGCGGGGACCGCCGACCTCGATCAGATCGCCGACCGCCAGTTTGTCGTGGACATACACCGAGCCGCCGCGGCCGTTCGATTCCCGCAGCACCGCAACACGCAGCGCGGACCGGTCCGCGGGATCGCCGCACAGTGAATACTGCCGGGTGACGTCGCCGAGCTCGAGGTCGATATGCGCGCCGGGCTCCCACTCCGGCACCACCCCGCCGTCCGGATCGGTGAGCGTCACCGTGACGACACCGTCCGCGGCGGAGTCCTTACCGGCCACCCGCATCGTCCGAGTATCGACCATCACCTCACCATCCCTTCATATCACTGCTCATTAAATCTTATGCTTTTAGGTAAATGACAATCAAGGGCCACGTGAGGCGATCACCCGAGAATCCCACTCGACTGGTAAAACTAATGTGGTTAGCTAACGACGAGAGGATGCGGTGGATGGATACCGTAGTGCCGCCGAGCGGATCGGTGCTCGATCTCTTCCGCCTCACCGGCCGCGTGGCCGTGGTGACCGGGGCTGGCAGCGGGCTGGGGGCAGGGTTCGCGCGGGCTTTGGCGGAGGCGGGCGCCGATATCGTGGTCGCGGGGCGCCGGCGAGACAAGCTCGAACAGGTCGCCGACAGCGTGACCGTACTGGGGCGACGATGCTCGGTAGTGCCGACGGATGTCACCGACCCCGACCAGTGCGAAACACTCGCCCGCGCGGCGATCACGGAATTCGGCCGGCTCGATGTACTGGTCAACAATGCGGGTATCACCCATACGGCACCGGCCACCCGGGAAAATCCCGGCGACTACCGCAACGTGCTCGAGGTCAATCTCTTCGGCGCGTACTGGACGGCGCAGGCCTGTGCACGGGTGATGCGGCCCGGCTCGAGCATCGTCAATGTGGCGAGCATGCTCGGACTGATCAAATCGGTACTGCCCCAAGCCGCCTATGCGTCGAGCAAGGCGGGGCTCATCGGGTTGACACGCGACCTCTCCCATCAGTGGGCGGGACGAAAAGGTATCCGCGTCAATGCCATAGCGCCCGGCTTCGTTGACACCGACATGATCGGCGAGATGTCCCCGGACACCCTGGACGAATTCCTGCGGGACTGTTCCCTCGGCCGCACCGCCACCCAGCGCGAGATCGACGCGGCCGTGGTGTTCCTGGCCGGCCCCGCCTCGGGCTATATCACCGGCTCCACGCTCGCCGTCGACGGCGGCACATCCGGCCACTGAACCGTAGAGGAGATCACCGATCATGACCTCGACCAGTACCGTTACCCGACTGCCCGGCGCGGGCGTCACACTCGTCGCCGACCGCTTCGCCCCCACGGACGACACCGACCGCGGCACCGTGTTACTTCTGCACGGCGGCGGCCAGACCCGGCATTCCTGGCGGCGCACCGGACTGAACCTCGCCGCGAACGGATGGTGCGCCCTGGCAGTGGACGCTCGCGGCCATGGTGACAGCGACTGGGCCGCGGACGGCGACTACTCGCCGGCCGCCCATGCCCGCGACCTGGTCACCGTGGCAGCCGCACTCGACCGGCCGCCGGTCGTGGTCGGCGCCTCGATGGGCGGAATGGCCGGACTTCTCGCGCTGGGTACCCACCCGGACCTGGCTCGGGCACTCGTGCTGGTCGATATCACGCCGGTGGCCGAAGCGGACGGTGTGGACCGGGTCGCCGCCTTCATGCGCGACGGCCTGTCCGGTTTCGATTCCCTGGACGCGGCCGCCGCGGCGGTCGCCGCCTACAACCCGCATCGGCCGCGCCCGCCCCGGCCCGACGGACTCCGCAAGAATCTGCGACTACGCGACGGCCGATGGTATTGGCACTGGGACCCGCGGATGATCAGCCATCGTGAGAACGGCCCCGACCAGGCCTCACTCCGCGAGCAACGGGCTCGTGCGGCGGCGCAGCGGATCACCGTCCCCACGCTGCTGATCCAGGGGCGGGAATCGGATGTCGTGGGGCCCGAGGGCGTCCGCGATCTACTGGAACTGATCCCGCATGCCCGCCATATCGCCGTCGACGGTGCGGGACACATGGTCAGCGGTGACGACAACGATGTGCTGACCGAGGGGTTGATCGCCTTCCTCGACGAGTCGGTGCCACATCCGCAGTCCTGACCGGCCGCGCGATACGATCAACCTCACGTCGCTAGGTAAAAACCTGATGTCACCCGAGTGGAAAGCCGCAAATGCCTCGTCCGTCGCAGCCTCTGATCAGCCGCTCCTCGGTGGTGGCGGCCTCCATCGAGATCATCGACACCGAGGGCCTGGATGCGTTCAGCCTGCCCCGGCTGGCCAAGTTCCTCGGTGTGCGGGCCCCCTCCCTGTACCACCATTTCGCGGACAAATCGGAGATCTTGGCTGCCGTCGCGCGCCAGATAGCCGGAGCGGGCAGCATTCCGCGCCGCAAACCCGGCCCCGACTGGCCGGAATTCTTCGTCGCCCTGGCACTGAACCTGCGCCGCTCGATCCTGCGGCACCGCAATGCCGCACCGATCCTGCTCCAGTACCTGCCCCGGGACCTGCTCATCAGCACATACGAGGAAACGGCACGGTTCCTGGCGGATTCGGGGGTGCCGGCGCACCTGCACGTGCAGATCCTGGACGGGATGGAACGGATCACAGTGGGTGCCGCGCTCACCGAGGCGATGCGCGGGCCCAGTTCCCGGACGACCATATTCCCGAATGTCGATCCGGAGTCCCAGCCGGTGCTGGCCACCGCACTGGCGGAGAACCGGATGACCTCCAAGCAGCTGTTCGAGGAAATGGTGCGGAGTTTCCTGCACGGTGTGGTGCGCGACGCAGAGATCGCCGTGCCCGAAACCGTGGCCTCCCGCTGAGCGATAAACGAATCCGGCCGGTACGAGGGGGGCATCCTCGTACCGGCCGTTCCGGCGCAGTGTCGGTTCCTGCGCGGGTACTTCCTCGCTAGTTCGCGGGGGCGGGCATATGGACCGTCTTCGTCTCGAAGAACTCCGCGAGCCCTTCGGCGCCACCTTCCCGGCCTACCCCGGACTGTTTGTATCCGCCGAACGGCAGCGTGAAATCGATGACCGAACCGTTCACGCTCACGGTCCCGGTCCGGATCCGCTGAGCCACCGCATAACCGCGTTCCAGATCCTCGGTGTACACCGCGCCGGACAGGCCGTAGATCGAATCGTTGGCAATGGCTACCGCGTCGTCCTCGTCCTCGTAGGTGATGAGCGAGATGACCGGGCCGAACACCTCTTCCTGGGCGATGCGCATATCGTTGCGCACCCCGTCGATCAGCGTGGGGGCGACGAAGTAGCCCTGATCGAGACCCTCCGGGCGGCCGCCACCGACGAGTACGGTGGCACCGTCGCGCACCGCGGTGTCGATATATGCCTGGACGCGTTCCTGATGGCGCGCTCCGGCGAGCGGGCCGAGGAAGTTCTCCGGCGCCCACGGATTGCCCATGGGCAGCGCCGAATACGCCGCCGACAGTGCCGCGGCTACCTCGTCGTGGCGCTTGCGTGACACCAGCACCCGGGTCAGCGCGATACACGCCTGCCCCGACTGCATGCACCCGCCCATCGGCAGCGACTGCAGGACGTGGTTCAGATCCGCGTCGTCGAGAATGATCGCCGCGGATTTGCCACCCAGTTCCAGGGAGACGCGGGCGATCCGCTCACCGGCGAGCGCCGCGATCCGGCGCCCGGCCATGGTGGAGCCGGTGAAGGTGATGTGGTCGACACCGGGGTCGGTGACCAGTGTTTCCGAGACCTCCCGGTCGGCGATGAGCACGCTCACCACACCTTCCGGGATCCGGCCCTCGGCAACGAGTTCGGCGATCACATCGGCGAATACCGCGGGCGACAGCGGCGCGTCCGGCGCACCTTTGAGGACCACCGAACAGCCCGCCGCCAGCGCAGGCGCGACCTTGAACGCGATCGTGCCGATGGGGCCGTTCCACGGAATGATCGCCGCGACGACACCGGTGGGTTCGGACAGGATCCGGGAGATCCCACCGTCGGCGCGGGTCCGGTCCTCGCGGACCGTGAAATTGCGGGCTTCCGCGGCGACCGCGCGGAACAGGCCGGCGGTCATCTGCTGGGTACCGGCGCTGACGGTGACCGGTATACCCACCTCGAGGACGCCGATGGTGGTGAGTTCGTCCTGCCGCTGGTCGAGCCGGGTCGCGATCTCGTCGATCACCTCGGCCCGTTCGGCCATGGATTTCCCGGCCCATGTTCCGGAGTCGAACGATTTCCGGGCGGCGTCGACGGCGCGCCGGACATCCTCCGCGGTGGCGCTGCGGATACGGGCCGCGGTCTGTTCGCTCCACGGATCGACCAGTTCGATCCAGTCGTCGCCGGTGGAGTCGGTCCAGCGGCCCCCGATGAAGACCTGCTCACGATCGGCGACCGCAGGTGCGGCCAGGGTGGTGTCGGTGGTGGTCATGGCGTGATGCCTTTCTCAGCGATTGTTGTAGCCGGCGTCGACGGGCAGGGTGACGCCGGTGATGTAGCGGGCCTCGTCGGACGCGAGGAAGACCAGGGCGTTGCTGATATCGACCGCCTCGATCAACTCGACCGGCATCGGGTTCTTGTACGCGTCGTCGTTGGCGACCTCAGGGTTTGCGTTGACGAAAGCGCCGTACTCGGCATTGGCGACCATCGGAGTGTTCACCCCGGTGGGGTGGATGGTGTTGACCCGGATGAAGTGCTTGGCGAGCTGTTTGGAGTACAGCCGCATGAGCCCGACGACTCCGTGCTTGGCGGCGGAATATCCGGCCTGCCCGGGGAAGGTGCTCAGGCCGATACTGCGCAGACCCGCGGCGGAACTGGTGATCGCGATGGACCCACCCTCCCCGCGCTCGATCATGCCGGGCACGGTCACCTCCAGCGTGTGCCACACACCGGTGAGCATGGTGTCGAGGGCATCGTGCCAGGCCTGGGGCTCACTGCCCTTGTCCAGCACGGGCATGATGCCGGCATTGGCGACGACGGTGTCGACGTGGCCGAACTCGGCGATACCGGCGTCGTAGGCGCGCTGGATATCCGCACGCTCCCGCACGTCGCCGAGGGTCGTGACGATCCGGCCGCCCACCTTCTCGACCAAGCGAACGGTTTCGGCGAGATCTTCCCCGGTGGCCATCGGGTAGAACACCGACGGGATCTGGGCACAGATATCCATACCGATGATCGCGGCGCCTTCCTCGGCCAGCCGGACGGCGTGCGATCGCCCCTGGCCCCGCGCCACACCGGTGATGAACGCGACCTTGCCGTCGAGACGCTTCATGAATTTCTCTCTCTCACTGAGGCTTTGGAAATGAACGACGCCGGGACGAAATTTCCGGATCTGCGGTCGCTCGCCGCCACTCCGGATGAGACCCATTGCCGAATGGCTGTGAGTGGCGTCACAACAAAGTACTGCGGACCGATCAGTTCGTCAACATAGAACAAAAGTCGTTCTTTATCTCATGTTGCACCGATACCGAACAGCGTATGGGTCTCCTCCTGCTCGAAGGACAGCAGGCGCAGTACCCGCACGGTGCGTTCATCGACGGGATCCGCCCGGATCAGCGCCACCTGCGCGCCGGCGTCCCGCATCTCCTCCAGGGCGCGCGTCAGCAATGCCGAACCGAGTCCGCGCCCGCGGGCTCGCGACGCGACGGCGGCGATCCGGATCCAGCCCCCGCGGAATTCGCCGTAGGGAACCGTGCACACCTCGAAGCGGACCAGCCCGGCCGGACCCGCCGAGTCACCGACGGCGATCACCCGAGTGGACCCGGACGCAGAGGTCGCGTCGCACGGTCGCGACAGCACGACCGGCTCGAACTCGGCCACCGACGCCCATTCATCGGCAGATTCGGATGCCGGTATGGCAATTCCGGCGTCGAACTCCTTCAACGGAAGCGACCAGGGGCCCGACAGATGCCGCACCAGGGTCCACTGCCGATCGACCGCGGCGATGCCGAATCGGGCGGCGAGCCGCTCGGTCGCCGGGTGGGTGCCGTACGCCCAGGCGCGCAACATCCGCGCACCGGTCCCGCACCATCCATCCGGCGCGGCCACATCCAGGCCCAGTTCCTCGACGAGGAGGGTGACAACTCCGCGCGACCGATAATCCGGATGCACCACGAATTGCACAGCCCCCTCCCCCTCCGGATCCACCCGCAGATTCAGGTAGGCCACGGTTACCCACGGCGCGTCCGGGTGCACACTCAGATCGCGACGGGCCCGGATGGGTAGGTGAGCGATACGAACACCGCCGCACGAACGTTCGGCGGGCACGCGCGCGTCGATGGTGGAGAAACCGGCCTCGGCATCGTATTCGGCCGCCGCGCCGATCAGGGCGGTTACCTGGGCGAGTTCCTCGGCATCCAGTTCAGGACGCCATCGGTAAGAGATCATCCATACTCCTCGACGAGCGGAATCTGGTTCTAAATCTAACGGCAGTCGGTTTCCGGGGCAATGCCCGGAGCTTTACAGCTAAAACTAACTCGTTTAGATTTAAGCAAGGATCGGCAGCGGTCACGCCGCCGAGTACAGATTGGAGGTAACCCGATGACCGAGGTCGGAGCACCCCGCGAGGAACGTATTCGCCGCACCCTCGACCACCTGCGCAACGACACCACCGACGAGTTCGCGCACACCACCTGGTTCGAACCGGAGGAGTTCACCGATACCGCGGTGGCCAAGCGCGAACGCGATCTCGTCTTCGGCCGGGTGCCCAGTATCGTCGCGCACGGTTCCGAGATCCCCCGCGCGGGCGATTTCTTCACCCTGCAGTTGCCCCGGAACAACGTGATCGTGGTCCGCCAGCGCGACGGCAGTGTCAAAACCCTGGTCAACCTGTGCCGGCATCGCGGAGCGATGGTGGAGAAGGAGGAGAAGGGCCGCTGCCGGCTGTTCTCCTGCCCCTACCACCGCTGGTCCTACGACACCGACGGCAGCCTGCGCACCATCACCCGCGACAACACCTTCGGCGAGGCCGAACGCGCGGAGATGGGCCTGATCTCACTGCCCACCGAGGAGCGGCACGGCTTCATCTGGGTGATCGACGACGCCGATGCCGAGATCGACGTCGCGAGCTGGCTCGGTCCCGAGATGGACGCGGTCCTGGCGTCCTACCGCCTCGAATCGCTGGTCACGGTACGCGGCGAGGGTTTCGACGAACCGGTGAACTGGAAGATCATGCAGGATGCCTTCCTCGACGGCTACCACATCCAGTACGCGCATCCGAACACCGCGGCCAAGCACATCCACACCAATGTGCTGGCCTTCGACGATTTCGGCCGGCACTGCCGTTTCATCGCCCCGCGTAAATCGATCGACCGCTGGATCGAAGAGGATCCCGGCGACCGCAGTCTCGCCAACCACGTCACCGAGACCCATTTCCTGCTGCCCAACAGCACCCTGCTGCGCCAGCCGGACCACTTCCAGCTGCTCACCTTCCGGCCGCACCCGACCAATCCCCAGCGCAGCCACATGGAGATGCGGCTCATCGTGCCGAAGGTCGAGGACACCGAGATGACCGAGGAGCGCTGGACCCGGCTCTGGGACAAGAACTGGGAGATCCTGCTGGCCGTCCTGCACGCCGAGGACTTCCCGCTGCTGCGCGATTCGCAGGTGAGTATGGCCAGCGCCAACGCCGGACGAATGATCCTGGGCCGCAACGAGGTGGCCAATCAGGTGTTCCGCCGCGGCGTCCAGGAACTGCTCGCTCAGCACTGAGCCGGAGGCGCTCGCCCAGTACCGAGCCCGAGGCGCTCGGCCGGCGCTGACCCGGAACTGCTCGGCGGCACCGAGCCGGGCGCACGATACGAAGGAGAATCCGACAGTGGAGAGCGATCTCTTCGACAACGACCACGAACTGTTCCGCGCCTCGGTGCGCGGGTTCGTCGACAAGCATGTCACCCCGAATCTCGAGAAATGGGATGCCCAGCGGCTGATCGACCGCGAGATCTGGCTCGCCGCCGGCCGCCAGGGCATGCTCGGGCTCCCCGTTCCGGAGGAGTTCGGCGGACCCGCGGAAACCGACTACCGATACCGGGTGGTCATCCAGGAGGAGATCGCCCGGGCCGGCGCCTCGGCGCTCCAATCCGGCTTCTCCACCAACGACGACATCGTGCTCAACTATCTGCTCCGGCACGCCGACGAGGCGCAGCGCCGGCGGTGGCTGCCCGGGTTCGTCACCGGAGAGACGATCGGTGCGATCGCCATGAGCGAGCCCGGCGCGGGCAGCGATCTACGCGCCATCACCACCACCGCGGTCCGCGACGGCGACGGCGACGGCGACGGCGACGACTGGATCATCAACGGCGCCAAAACCTTCATCACGAGCGGAATTCTCGCCGACTTGGTGATCGTGTTCGCCAAAACCGACCCCGACGCCGGCTCCAAGGGTTTCAGCCTGCTCGTCGTCGAAGACGGCACCCCCGGCTTCTCCCGCGGCCGCAAACTCGACAAGGTCGGGCTGCACGCCCAGGACACCGCCGAACTGTTCTTCGACAATGTCCGGGTGCCCGCCAACAACCTGCTCGGCGAGCGTGGCGCCGGCTTCGCCTACCTGATGCAGTCGCTGCCCCTGGAACGCCTCGGCATCGGTATCGCCGCCCAGGTTTCGGCCGAGGCGGTCTTCCGCTGGACCATGGACTACGTCCGCGAGCGCTCCGCGTTCGGTAAGCGCATCGGCGAATTCCAGGGCATGGGTTTCACCCTGGCGGAGCTGCGCTCGGCGATCGAAGTCTCCCGCGCCTATATCGACCGCTGCGTCCGCGCCCACAACGCGGGCACGCTCACGGCAGTGGATGCGGCCAAGGCCAAGCTGTGGGCCACCGAACTCCAGGGCCGGGTCATCGACGCCGGCGTGCAGTTCCACGGCGGCTACGGCTACATGATGGAGTACCCGGTGGCCCGCGCCTATCTGGATCACCGCATCCAGCGGATCTACGGCGGCACCAACGAGATCATGAAGGAAATCATCCACCGGGATCTCATGAAGTCCTGAAACGCCCGCAAAAGGCGGCTCCGCCACGGCTACACGTATCGGCTGCACCGGCCGCGTTCGGCCATCGGGGCCGAGATCGTCACGGCTTCCACCCCACGCCCACCGTCACCAGCCGTTCCGCCACGGATTTGAACCGGACCGGCGGACCGTACGGCCACCACTGGTCCGGCGCGACCAAACCAGGATCGGCGCCGACCGACGGTGCGAGTATTTCCATCCCGTCGAAGAATCCGGTGATCTCCTCGCGGCTCCGGAACCAACCCGAGCCCAGCGCGCACAAGTACCGGTCCTGACAGGCGGCTGCAAAAGGGTGCAGGGGGTGGCCGGAGCCTGGGTCGAACAGGTGGGTGAGCGCCAGAAAGGACCCGGACGGCAGCACCTCGACCCAGCCGCGAACAATCCCACCCGGGTCGAGGTCTTTTTCGAAGTGGTGCAGAACACCGCACAGCAACACGCCGATCGGCGCATCCGCGTCGAGGTACGTGCTCACTGTCGGGTCGCGCAGCAGAGCTGGATCGGTGAGGTCGCCCATGACGTAATGCGTTCGGTCGTTGTCCGCCATCAGCGCGCGACCGTGCGCATTGCACAGCGGATCGTTGTCGATATAGACCACGGTCGGCCGGTCGGCCTCGCCCCGCGCGCCGAGGCCGGTGATCTGGTGCGTGTTGGGGATGGCGGAGGGTGCCGGGAGACCGGCGCCGAGGTCGAGGAACTGCGTTATCCCGACTGTGCTTGCGAGGTACTGCAAGACACGCTGCTGGAATTCACGGCTCCGCCGTGCTGCCGCGCGCTGTCCTGGTGCGGCTTGTTCGAGCTGCGCGACGACGTGATCGTCCGGCTGGTAGTTGTCCTTGCCGCCGAGCAGCCTGTTGCAGACCCGCGCAAGACTCGGACGGTTCACGTCGACGCCGACCGGCGTACGCCCCACGGTCCGCGACACGGCCTTCGTCATGTGCGGACCTCTGTCGTGTGGTGCAGGGCGTCGAAGTAACGCCGGCACGAATGCCCGGCGTGGAGGGCGAGCAGGCGGTGCGCGTGCGCGTTGCCGCGGATCGGCGCCTGACTGCGGCACTCCGACTCCGCAGCCAGAGAATCCTTCTCGGGTGTCTCGTCAGCAGGCACGGCGCACCTCGCGCTCGGCGCGCCAGCGGGCGATCACACCGTCGACTTCCTGCTGAACGATGGACTGCTCGACGGCCATCGGCGCATCCAAAGCACGTAACGCCTCGAGACAACGTTCGATGGTCGCGCGGTCGTAACACTCGCTCTCGCTCCATAGCGTCAACGTCGCGGACATGGCCTGGTTCGTCGCCCGCCTCGGCAACGGTGGTCGGGATCCCTCACTCTGCTCGCTGTGCATCAGTTCTCCTGGTGTGTTCCCGCTGAGAAGCATCCGACGATAAAGCTGGCTGACCAGCCCAGACGCCGGGGTGACGAGCTCGAATGTAAGCCCGGTCCCCTCCACGCAGCAGGTACCGGAGGTACCCCTTTCCCGGTCATTTCGGCGGTACTCTCGGACCTATACGGCCACACCGAAGGGCAACCATGGACATCACCATTGGCCAGCAGATCAAGAAGTTCCGCGGTAGCGCCTTGACCCAACAAGGCCTCGCGGACAAGTCCGGCGTCAGCTATGAGACGATCCGCAAGCTCGAACAAGGCAGAAAAGGTGCCAGCGTCACCACTCTCAAGAAGCTGGCGCGCGCCCTGGACGTCGACCTCGCAGACCTCGTCGGCAACAGGTACGGAATGCCGACCGAAGACCCCGGCGCCGGAGTGGTCGCGATCCGGGAGGCACTGACATCCGTCGACGATCTGATCGGCGACCGTCCCGCGGAGCCACCCGTGTCGTTGACCGATGCTCGCCGCACCGTCGACTACGCGTGGGGTGCCTACTGGAACGGTCGATACGAGACTCTGGCCTCGATCCTGCCGCCGGGGATCGCGCAACTACGGGCGACCGCTCACGCCGCTCAGAACAACGAAATTTCCACCGCGCACGAACTTTTGGCTCGTATGTACTGGGTCACCGGGTGCACATTGGTGCATCTCGGCCACGCAGATCCGGCTTTCGTCGCGATCCGCTCGGCGCTGTCGGCATCCGAGCGCGGCAACGATCCGTTGCTCGCAGCCACATTGCGCGGGTCGGTCGCCTGGCAGCTGCTGGTGCAGGGCCGCTATGAAGAGTCGCACAAGGTGGCTCTGCGAGCTGCGGCATCCGTAGAGCCGGCCGGCCAAGTATCCGAACAGCAGTTGTCGGTGTACGGATCCCTGGTGCTACAGGGAGCGACCGCCGCGGGCCGGGACCAACGCGTTCGGGAGGCATTGGATACGGCTGCTGCAGCTCGAGAGGTGGCAGCGCGGCTGCCCGGCGACACGAAGTGGTACGAGTGCAACTTCGGCGCCAGCCAGGTAGTCATGCAAACAGTCGATATCAACGTGTCGAGCGAGCGGTATCCGGAAGCCATCGCGGCGGCAAAGGATATGCCGAACCGCGGCGCAGGATTGACGCAGGTCAGTCAGGCTCGGCATCTGCTGGACCGGGCGCAGGCGTTGACACGTCTCAGGAAGTATCGGGAGGCCCAGGACCTGCTGCTCACTGCGGAGCGTGTGGGTGGCCGAGACTGGTCGCGGTACCAGACGCTGATGAAGCAGATCGTCCAGGAGCTGCGGGAACAGGAGCGCAACCCGGCGCTGGCCGGTCTCGCCGAGCGGATCGGCGTACGGCGCTAGATTCCCGTTCTCGGGCAGGCCGACAGGAAGTCGATACAGTCACCAGCTTGGCCGTGTGGCGCGGAATTGCCCACCGGCTTTGAACCTTTCAGGCTGGCAACCCTTTGGTCGCGACAGGGGCGAGGAACTCGACTCTGAAATCGGAGGTGTAGTTCCTGCGCTCGTCGAGGAATTTGCGGGTATGCGCCTGCCGTTCATGTTCCTCAAATGCCTCCCGATCCCGGTACACCTCATAGAACACGCGGGACAAGGGCGCGTCGGCAACGGTATGAGTCGCGTAGACAAGTGTCCCAGGTTCGAGTTCGCTGATTCCCTTGGCTGTTTCTTCCACCAGCCGATCGAACCCTTCGGCTGCCTCGGCGTCCTTCAACTCGAACCTCACCACGAGCGCGAACACTGAATCCTCCCATTCCCCTGGGTCATCCGGACGGCCCAGTGTCTCACGCCTTGCGTGCTGGATCGGCTCGAACAATTACTGCAAGTCGGAGATACATTTCGCGGGTCCGGAACTCATCCCCGGTGGTGGGCGTATTACTGCCGAGGACTCGAGCAGGAATGATGAGGTCCTGGACAGTTCGCATCCACTACTCGCATTCCTCGAACCGAGTAGCGCCTGGGCGTGTTGCTCCCGAACACGGGTCACGGCACGTTCTTGCTCTCCGGCGAGGCAGTGATCGACTCGGAGACATTGTCACAGACGGATATACCGGATCACGAGACCTGCTTCGAGGTGCCGGTGGGACAGGAGATCAGGGGCGATGCAGCTCTTACGCGGTGAGGCGTTCGACGAATTTTTCCACACGTTCGAACGGACGGCCTACCACTTGGAAGTGCTCGACACCTACGAGACACCGGAAGAGTCCGAGCCGTTCCAGCGGTTCTTGGCCGGCGAACCCGATGATTACGAGTGGTTCAAGGACTGGGCCGACAACGTGCACGCGATCGCCTCGAGTGGGAAGCGGATGCGGCGTGCCCGGGTGGTCACCGAGCCGCATACCGACTACACCCGGTGGTCGCTGGTCGTCGCCCACCAGAACATCGAGGCGGGCGAGGATATCCGGTATCTGCCTCGGCACCTGATAGATCCGTCCGAGCTGACGACGGACGACTTCTGGCTATTCGATGACGACCTTGTGGCATTCACCGTATTCGAGCCCTCGGGGCAGTTCATGGGCGGGGCCCTCACGAGAGACCCCGTGATCGTTGGGCACTGCCGGACGGTGTGGAACCGAGTGTGGGACAGGGCCGTGCCGCACGCTGATTACCTCGAGAGCTGACTACTACCCCGAAAGAGGCGCGCGAGGCGACCCGCATGGTGCAGGTCGAGACCATCTCTGCTGAACTGACCATCACTCAGCCCAGCGAGATAGCCGTGTACGAGAAGGCTTTCCACACCATGAAAGCCAGGCGGTCCATAGGTAGGACGTGAGGGCGATGATCACGGAGGCAATGAACGGCTCGGCGACGCCGTGACGTGTTCGGACCATCCGGGTGACCGCGCAGCAATTCAGGCTCTCCGGGACTGCACCGCTCGACTTTCCCGTGGGCTGCTCGCGATCGGCGTTGCGCCAGTAGCCGAGGTCTGCAGGACCCTGGACCCGATCAGCGCATCTATCTCGGCGCTGTCCATGCCGAGCTCGGTGCAGATCTCCCGGGTGTGCTCCCCGGCAAGCGGCGCCTGACGGGTCGGGGGGTCGGCTATGCCGGTGAATACGGCCGCGCGGGCCGCGGCGGGCAAGCTCATGGGTAGCTGGTCGTGTTCGACCTGCGTGTAGGACCCCCGTGCAGTCAGGTGCGGGTCGGTGAGCAGTTGCGGGAGTCGCAGCATCGCGCCGGCGGGGACACCTGCTTCCTGCAATTCGGCGGCGGCCCCCTGGGGGTCGCGGTCGTGGAGCCAGGCGGCGACGATCCGATCGAGTTCCGGTCTGTTCGCGATGCGGTCCGCGGCGGACGAGAGCCGAGTGTCCGACAGGAGGTCCAGCCGGTCGAGTACCCCGCACAGCGCGGCCCACTGGTGGTCGTCATGCACCGTGACGACGCACCATTCGTCGTCACCCGCGCAGGCGTAGACGCCGCTCGGCGCCGTGTACGGATCGGCGTTGCCGGGCGCGGTGACCGTGCCCGGCAGCAGAGCCTCGGTCACCAGTTGGGTGCCGAGGTGGACGAGGGCCGTATCGGCCTGTGCCACTTCGATATGCGTACCGCGGCCGGTGCGGCGGCGGCCGATCAGGGTGGCGAGGACCGCGACCGCGGTGACCTGGGCGGCGATATGGTCGGGGTAGACGGTCTGGCCGTCGCACAGCAGTTCCGCGTCGTCCGGGTAGCGCCAGAGGGCGGAGACACCGCACGAGGCGCGGACCAGGGGGCCGTAGCCGAGGCGGGTTCGCCACGGGCCGGTGCTGCCGAACGCGCTGGATTCGGAGACGACCAGGCGCGGGTTGAGTTCGGCGAGCACGTCGTAGGACAGGCCCATCGAAGCGAGCGTGCCGGGTTTGAAATTGGCGAGTACCACGTCGGCGTCGGCGGCCAGCCGCCGGAAGACCGCGATACCGTCGGCGCTGCGCAGGTCCAGGCCGAGGCTGCGTTTGTTGCGGTGTCCCCAGGCGACGGAGGCGGCGAGGGCGGAGCCGCGCCGGGATTGGCGCAGACCGTCCGGGAAGTTCGCGTTCTCGATCTTGATGACGTCGGCACCGTAGTCCGCGAACTGCCGGCTCAGCTCGGCCCCGAAGACGATGACCCCCAGATCCAGTACTCGCAGGCCCGCGAGCGGAGCCGAGTCGGCGGCCCCGGTGCGGGCTGACTCGCGGTCGGGTCCTGCGGAAGCCAGTGCACAGGAGCCGGCCTCGCCACTGCCCCTACGGATCGATTCGCTACCCGCGGTCATGGATTCCGGCACGCCGACGCCGGTACCGGACGATTCGCGGTCGTCCGTGGCGCCGCCGGTGCGGGCGGTCGCGGAGTTTACGGAACCACCCCGCAGGGGTGCAGCATCGTCATGTTCGCCGAGTTCGGGTGCCGGCGTGCGGAATCCGGCTCGGCGGCCGTCGAACGAGACGTAGCCCGAGGGAACCCGCGCGCGCAGGCCCGCGCCGATTTCGGTGTCCACGAGGGCGCCGGAGGCGGCGAAGTGTTCCGTTTCGAGTACCTCGGTCAGCGTGTGTACTCCGCCGACCGGAACACCGCGCCGGGATCCCTCGGCCACGAGTTCGGCCTGGGTGTGCTCGGCGAAGAGTTTCTCGATCAGCGGGTGCAGGGTGTCGGCCGCGGCGAAACGGGCGGGGATGGTGTCGTACTTCGGATCGGCGAATTCCGCAGGTGAACCGAGCCATTCGAACATTCCGCGCCATTGCCGTTTCGCCAGCATGCATATCCGGACCTGACCGTCGCGGCACGGGAACACCGGATAGAAGTTCGCCGCGTCGGGACGGCCGCGCGGGAAATCTTCTGACCGTCCGGCCGCCGCGGACCCCTGCGTGCCGAATCCGGGATCGAAACCGTGCACGATCGCTTCGAATGCGGAGAGATCGACGGTGTCACCCGCACCCGTGTCGAGGCGCCGGTGGTAGGCCAGCAATGCGGCCCAGGCGGCGTGGACGCCCACCGTTTCCTCGATCAGTCCGGCGGGCGGCAGCAGTGGTTCCTCGCCCGGCGCACCGGACCGGGACAGCACACCGGACATGGCGTACAGGACGGGTTCGGTGGCCTGCCAGTGGCGATACGGTCCGTCCTGGCCGAAACCGCTGATCGATACCCACACCAGACCCGTTGCGCCGGAATGTATCTCGGCCGAGCCGACGCCGAGGCCGGTCAACCGGCCGGGCGGCTGGGATTCGATGAGGATATCCGCGGTACCGGCCAGTTCGCGCAACCGCTCTCGGCCGGCCTCGGTGGTGAGGTCGGCGGTGATCGCGTGCTTGTTCGCATTGCGCAACGCGAAGGGGATACTCACCCCGTCCACGACGGGTTCTGCGGACCGTGAATACGACCCGCCGGGTTGTTCGATACGGACAACCTCCGCACCCAGGTCGGCGAGGTAGCGTCCGCAGGATTCGCCTAGCCCGTCGGTGAGGTCGAGGACACGGACGCCGTGCAGCGGCAGGGACATCGTCGGCTCCGATCGTTCTGCCATGGCGCTCACCGTGTTCCGAAGTAGACGGATTTCGCGGTGTAGTAGGGAGCGAGTCCTTCCGGACCCAACTCGCGGCCCAAGCCGGAATCCTTGACGCCACCGAACGGTGCGTCCAGGTCGAGCTGGTAGTGATTGACGCCGACCGTGCCCGACTCGATTCGGTCGGCAATCGCCAGCCCGCGTTCCTCGTCGGTGGTCCACACGGTGCCGCCGAGTCCGTAGCGGGAATCGTTGGCGATTTCGATCGCGTCCGCTTCACCGTCGTAGGGAGTGATGGTCAGTACCGGACCGAAGATCTCCTCCTGGGCGATCCGCGCGGCACTGTGCACGCCCTCGAATACCGTCGGCTCGACGTACCAGCCGGTGGGCAGGTCGGCGGGGATGCCGCCACCGGTGGTGATCCGATAGCCGTCCCATCGTCCCGATTCGATGAAACCGAGGACCCGGTCGCGCTGGGCGGCGCTCACCAGCGGCCCGATCTGGGTCGCGCGGTCCAGTGGGTCGCCGATCCGCAGGCCGCGTACGGTTTCGGTGACCGCCTCCACCACCTCGGCGTAGCGGCTGCGGGGTGCGAGAATGCGAGTGCCGGCGTGGCAGGTCTGCCCGTTGTTGACCAGCGACACCTCGAGCAGGTTCGCCGCGAATACCTCGAGGTCGGCATCGGCGGCGACAATCGACGCGGATTTGCCGCCGAGTTCGAGGGTGACCGGCCGCAGCAGCCGCCCGCACACTTCGCCGATAGCGCGACCGGCCGCCGTGGAGCCGGTGAAGGCCACCTTGTCGACACCCGGATGCTCGACCAGATGGGCTCCGGCCTCTCGCCCGCCCACGACAATGTTCAAAACCCCGGGCGGGAGCCCGGCCTCTACCGCGGCGTCGGCGAAAACGTAAGCATCCAAGGCTGTTTCGGGTGCCGGTTTCAGAACCACCGCGCAACCCGCGGCCAGTGCGGGAGCGAGTTTCATCGCCGCCAGCGACTGCGGGTAGTTCCACGGCGTGATCGCGGCGACGACTCCGACCGAGTCCCGGCGCACCACCGTGCGACCGCCGAAAGCGCTCGGCCGCACCTCGTCCCGTTCGGTGCCGCGGACCGCGTTCGCGTAATAGCTCATCATGAGGCTCGGGGCGTACCCGTTGACATTGATCGACAACGCGATGGGCATACCGTTTTCCCGGCTGGCCAGGGCGGCGGTGTCCTTCGCCCGGGTGCGCAGCGCGGCGGCGAATCGGTCGAGGTGCTCCGCGCGGTCGGTCGAGCTCAGCGCCCGCCAGGCCGGCAGCGCGCGGCGGGCGGCGGCTACGGCGGCATCGATATCGGCTGCCGTGCCCGATGCCGAAGTGCCGAGTACCGTTTCCGTGGCCGCCTCGATCACCTCGACGGTTGCCTCGGTCTGCGGCTTCTCCCATTCGCCGCCGATGAACAGGGCGCGGCGGTCCAGAGTGGTGGTGTCCATATCCGTCCTCGGTTGGTGCGGAGGTGGTTCAGAGGGTGTCTTCGCGACCGAACAGCGTGGAGCTGACCAGCGGTGCCATCGGCCCGCCGATGAACAGCGAGATACGCGCGTCGGCAACGGGGTTGGTCGACGTGCCCCGGATCTGGCGGACGGCTTCGACAGCCAGTCCCATGCCGTTGACGAACGAATCCGCTATGTTCCCGCCGCTGGTATTGACGGGCAGTTTCCCGATTCCCGCGGTGAGGTTGTCGACCGTGAGAACCTCGCCCGCGGCCGGGCCCGCCGGGGCCAAGCCGTGATCGATAAGGGCGGCCACCGCGGGGCCGCTGAAGTTCTCGTAGACCTGCACGACGTCGACATCATCGGGCCCCAGACCCGCTGCGGCCCAGAGGCGGTCGGCAACTCCGTGGCGGCCCGGCCGGCCCGCGAAACCCGCGCTCGTGTAGAGGTCGTCGTTGTCGATGATCGAGGAATAGCCGCCGGGCGCCCCCTGGGCGCCCGCCAGGACGTATGCGGCGTCTGGGCGTATCGCCTTGGCTCGCTCGCCCGATACCAGCACCAGCGCTACCGCGCCGTCGCTTTCCCGGGAGCAGTCGAAGAGGTGGAACGGTTCGGTGATCATCCGGGAGGCTTCGTAGGTCCGCTCGTCGAGCGGTTTGCCGTAGCCGGCGGCCTCCGGGTTGTGCTGAGCGTGCCGGTACGCGGCGAGCACCAGGGCCCGCATCGCCTCGCGCGGTACGCCGTCGTGTTCGAGCAGGCGCTGGGTGCGCAGGGCACATACCTGGGCGGGCGAGCCGACACCGTGTGCGAGATAGTGCGGCCCGTAGAAGTATTTCGCGTAGCCGAGGCGTCCGGTGTCCTGCTGGGCCATCGACCGGAACACCACGACGCATTCGGCCTGGCCGGTCGCGATGGCGACCGCCGCATTGTTGATCGCGGCGGCGACGGTACCGCCACCACCGCCCCACATCATGTTCGACCAGCGCACCTCGTCCACGCCCAGTGCCCCGCCGAGTATCGCGCCGTCGTGGCCGCCACCGGCGTAGGACACGAAACCGTCGAGTTCACGCGGCGAGATCCCGGCGTCGGCGCAGGCCGCGACGATCGCCTCGAGGGTCATCCGCAGTTCACCGTGCGGCGCCGCGCCGCGTGTGTAGTGGAGATCCGCGACGCCGACCACCGCGGCCGCTCCGCGCAGCAACGAACCGGTCACGACGGTGCTCCTTCTGTGGTTTCCCGCCGCCACCGCAGCAGCGGCCAGGTCGCGCCCTCGTCGAGCTCGATATGCCCGACGACCCGCTCACCGATCCGGACGGCCTCGGCATCCTCGCCGGTGAGAATTCCGAGCACCCGGCGATAACCGGCGGCGGGTAGCTCCACCAGGACCGTCACGTACGGAATCCGGTCGGCGAGTTCGGTGATGAACGGGTAGTGGCTGCGCGCCCAGCTGTAGACGATGCCCACCGGTTCGACTACCTGCCAGCCGGGGTCGAAGGTATGGCAGGCACCGCAGATCCACTGCGGGCCCCAGATCCACACTCCGCACTGCCCGCAACGCTGCAGGCGCAGCTCGCCCGCGACCAGACCGTCCCAATACGGTTGGTCCAGCCCGTCCTCGGCGGGGCCCCAGGGCAGGTCATGGGGCGGCGCCGTCTCCGGCCACGACCCACTCGTGCTCTGTCCATCGGGCACGACCGGGGGGCTTGCGGAATTGCGCTCCGCTCCCGACTCCAGACTGGACCCGCCCATGCTGTGTCCATCGGGCACGAGCGGGGGCCTTACGGGGTTACGCTCCGCTCCCGCCTCCAGGCCTGAGCCGCTCATGCGGGGTCCCCGGGGACCGGGAAGTTCTCCAGCGCGGCGGCCTTCCAGACGCCGTCGTGCAGTTCCCAGATCGAACGCAGGCCGATCATGCCGTCGGGGGTGTCGTAGACCGTCTCCCCGATCTGCTTCCCGTCCTCGGCCCGGACCGCCTTGATCTCGTGGCCGTTCACCGCGCCCCGGGGCACGGTGACGCCTTCGAAGACTGCCGGCAGATTTTCCTGGACCATATCGGCCAGCGCGGCCTTCATATCACCCGCCACGACATGGCCGACGTGCCGTTCGTACAGCGCGCGGAAATCTTCTGCGGACATGCTTTTCTCCTTGCTCCCCCAAGAGGCCCCGCCGACGGCTCGGGCATCCTTGACTTTTACCTTATGTCGTTAGGTATTTTTGGTCAATGGCCGAGTTCAGGACTCTGCTGGTTCACTCAGCCGGTAATGAAGTGAAAGCTTCCGTCGCCGGATATCCGGACGGCTTCTCCCGCGGTCTCGGCGGTCACCAACCGAGCGACGGCATCGGGCTCGATCGTGCTCGCGAGGGTCCGGCCGCCACCCGGTGTGCGCGCGGCGAGCAGGCCGCGTTCCGGCTCTCCCGAGCGGTCGTAGACCACGGTCCACGATTCGGTGGTGGCGGGCCCCGCGTACTCGGGTTCCGCGCGGACGGTCGGCTCCCGGTCCACCGCTGCCTGAACATCGTCGCGGCGGAAGCCGGCTCTGGGCGGTTCGGTGCGGTACACGCCGAAAGCGTGTTTGGTCAGGTAGCCGCTGTTCGCGGTGACCAGACCGTAGGTTCCCGGGTTTTCGCGCAGGCGGGTCGCCATGGCCGCGATCGCGTGGGTGCTGTAGTTGTTCCACGGGCCACCCGCGAACGTCAGCCCACCGGTGACCGTCGGCGGCCGGCTCGGGTCATCGGCCGCCAGCCCCAGTTCCCGGGCCGCCACCTGAACCGCCGAGGGGAAACACGAGTACACGTCGATATGGGTGAGGTCGTCGAGCCCGACCTCCGCCAATTCGAGCGCGCGGGCACCGGCGAGGCGGATGGCCGGTGATCGGTCCAGTGCGCCGCGAGCGGCGATATCGTCGGTGTCGCGGGCCTCGGTACCGGACTGTGGGAACACCCAGTTCTCCCGGTCGATACCGAGTCTCGTGGCCGTCTCCACCGAACACAGCAGCAGCGCGGCACCCTGCTCGACCATATTGTTCGAGTTCATCAGCTTCGTATAGGGCGCGGCGATCCAGCGGTTCGCGGCACTGGGCGTCGTGATCTCGGCGGCGGTGTGCACACGCGGTGTCCAGGCATACGGGTTGCTCGCGGCGACCTCGCTGAACCGGGCCCACAACGCACCGATCGTGTCGCGGTGCTCGGCGATGGAGCGGCCGGCGCCGAGCCGCAGGGCCTGTTCGAAGAGCGGGTAGATATAGGCGGGCCGGTCGAATCCGGCGCGCATCTCGGTAGCCGAGCGCATCGGCACTTCGGGGACGAGGATCGGCGCGGCCGGTACCGACTCGTCCTGCACCGTCCACTGCGGGCGGATTCCCTCGCCGCGCAGCTTCATCCGGGTCCGCCACGATTCGGCGCCGCCGATCAGGACCACATCCGCCCGGCCCGCCGCGATGTCTTCGGCCGCCGTATTCACCAGCACCTGCGGGACACTGCCGCCGCTGCCGGTGTATCCGGTGCGCCGGGGTTCGGCGCCGATCCGGGCAGCGACCAGCGCACCGGGATCCCGGTAGCGCCACGAGAGCAGGCCGACGATTCGCACCGAGTCGACCAGCTCGAGCAGCTTCGCGCTCCCCGCTTCGTCGGCGGCACGGAAGGCGGCGGCGGCGATGAGCTCGACCGGTTCGCGACCACCCGCGCGATCGCTGATCTGGCCACCGCCGACGAGTACCGGGGTCCGGGGATCCACTGTCACGACCGCACCGCCTCGAGGATCCGCTTCCAGGATTCGGGCCGCGGCCGGCCGCCGAGTATCAAGGTGGTCAGGCAGGTGGGTTTCCAGCGATTCACGATGTCCTCACAGATCTTGTCGACCGGTCCGATGAGCGCGACGTCTTCCACCATTTCCGTCGGCACCGCCTGTGCCGCCAGCTCGGAACGCCCGCTCAGGTACAGCTCCTGGATCTCCGCACACGCTTCGCCCCAGCCCATCCGGACGAACACGTCGTTGTGAAAGTTGGCTTCTTTCGCGCCCATACCGCCCGCGTACAGCGCGATCACCGGTTTGAGCCGGGCCGCGGCGCGCTCCACGTCGTCGTGCTCGACCAGCCAGCACACATTGGCCACCTCGAAATCCGCGGCCGTGCGGCGCGATCCGGGCCGGGCGAATCCTTCGGCGAGTGCGGCGCGGTAGAACGCATCACTTTTCGGAGAGAACCACAGCGGTGTCCAGCCGTCCGCGATCTCGGCCGCAAGGGCCACATTCTTCGGCCCTTCGGCTCCCAGGTAGACGGGGATATCGCGGCGCAGCGGATGCACGATCGATTTCAGCGGTCTTCCGAGTCCGGTGCCGCCCGAGCACGGGAGCTCGTAGTGCCGACCCTGATATGTCACCGGCGCTTCCCGCGCCCATACCGCGCGCATGATCTCGATGTACTCGCGGGTGCGTTCCAGCGGGCGCGGGTACGGCCGGCCGTACCAACCCTCCACAACCTGCGGGCCGGAGGCTCCGATACCCAGAATGAGCCGGCCGCCGCTGAGGTGGTCGATGGTCTGTGCGGCCATCGCCAGTGCGGTGGGGGTACGGGCCGAGATCTGGCATACCGAAGTGCCCAGCGCGATCCGCTCGGTTTTCGCGCCCCACCAGGCCAGCGGCGTCAGGGCGTCGGAGCCGTAGCTTTCCGCAGTCCAGAAGCTGTCCACTCCCAGCGCCTCGGCCTCGGCGACCGTCTCTTCCATCCGCCGCGGTGGACCCGCGCCCCAGTACCCGGCGGTGATGCCGACCTTCATCGTCGCCACCCGCCGTTCGGTCGTTTCGTCACAGCTGTCGTCCTATCAGTGATTGCGATAGACCGGCGGGCGCTTCTCCAGGAAGGAGTGCACGGCTTCGCGATGGTCCTTGGTCATGGCACCGAGAATCTGGGTGCGGTTCTCCAGATCGATCGCGGCGCGCAGACTCGCCACCTCGAGGTTGGACCACATGACCTCTTTCGTCATCCACACACCGAACGGGCTGTTGGCCGCGATGACCTCCGCGGTGTCCAATGCCGCGTCCAGCAGCCGGTCCGCGGGCTCCACCGACGAGACGATCCCGATCCGCTCGGCCTCCGCCGCATCGACCGAGCGGCCGGTGAGCAGAATCTGCGCGGCCCGGGAGAAACCGATCATCCGCGGCAGCAGCCAGCTCACCCCGATATCGCAGTTCGACAGCCCCCGCTTGATGAACGACGCGTGCAGCGCAGCGGTATCGGCCATGATCCGGATATCCGCCATGAGCGCCAGCGCCATACCGCCACCCGCGGCTGCGCCGTTCACGGCGGCGATCACGGGCGCCCGCACACCCCGGAACGCCTCGACGAGCGAGGCGATGTGCTGCTGCACCCGCAGGCCGGCCTGTGGCCGCCCCTCCCCCTCCGCCGCACCGGGCGGCGTGCCGTAGCCGCGCAGATCCAGCCCGGCGCAGAAGGCCTTACCGTTCCCGGTGAGCACGAGGGCACGGACCTCGGAATCGTGGCGCACCTCGGCCAGTACGGCGTGCAGCGCCTCGATGAGGTCGGTGTTCATCGCATTGAGCGCATCGGGGCGGTTCAGGCGCACCAGCAGCACACCCGGCCGCGGGCGCTCGGTCTGGATCAGGTCGGACATATCTGGCATCACCTCGGATGGTCTGGCGCAGCCCGTCGAGACGAGTGGGCATCGACATCTAAAGCTAATGCCATTAGGTTAATTACTCAAGGAGACACCGCTCGCGAATCGAGGAAACCAATGGCCGACGTGCACGAACTGCAAGGGAAGGCCACCATCGTGACCGGCGGCGCGAGTGGTATCGGCGCCGCGACCTGTGCCCTGCTGGCCCAGCGCGGCGCCCGCGTCGTGGTCACCGATATCGATGATGACCGGGGCGAAACGGTGGCGGCCGGCCTGGGCGACCTCGGCTGCTACCTGCACACCGATGTGACCCGCGAGGACCACCTCGTCACCGCCGTCCGCACCGCCGTGGACCGATTCGGGCGACTCGACGCGATGATCAACAACGCCGGCCGGGTCGGCGCGTGGACCTACCTCGCGGATACCACGGCCGAGGAGTGGGACAGCGCATTCGCGGTCCTCGCCCGTAGCGCCTTCCTCGGCACCAAGCACGCGGCACAGGTGATGCGCGAGCAGGGCTTCGGAGCCATCGTCAACGTCTCGTCGGTGGCCGGGGTGCGCACCGGCTTCGGCCCACATCCGTACGGTGCGGCCAAAGCGGCCGTCCTGCAGCTGACCCGCAGCGCGGCACGGGAACTCGCCGAATACCGCGTCCGGGTCAATGCCGTCACCCCGGGCGGGGTCGCCACCCGAATCGTGGGTCACGGCGCCGGTTTGGCCGGCGTGGACCTCGACGCCAGCGTCGACGAGGTCCGACGCGGGCTCCGGAACTTCCAGCCGATCCCCAGAGCCGGCGAGGGTGACGATATCGCCGCCGCCATCGCCTACCTGATCTCCGACTCGGCCTCGTTCGTCACCGGCCAGAATGTCGTGGTCGACGGCGGGTTGACGCTCGGCAAGGCGTGGCCGGGCAACTATCGCGCCGAAGCCGAGGCGGCCGCAGGGCGATCGCAGACCGGCTGAAGCAGCGGATACGACACCCGGACACCCCATGGGCCGTCGGTCTTACCTCCTCGCGGACATCCCGCCGGCCCGCTCACCGATGCCGAGGTGAAGGTCCGCGCGACAAACATGACAGAGCTCGACATGACCGAGGCCGTCTCGCGTGCGGGCCGAATTTCAGCGACCCGCTACCACCACAGTCGGCACCATTGCACGCCGCCGGTCCCGGGGCGCTGACAGTGAGCGCACCCAGGCCATGGAGCAGCCTGACCACCCCCTGAAGCGGCCGAGTATGCGCCGCTCACACCGGACCACCCAGCCAGACTCCTACCTCTTCACCCGACACATGCCGCCCCTCGTCGCTCACCAGGAACGACACCGTCGCGGCAATCGACTCCGCCGGTATCCGGGGCCAACCGGCCGCCAGCGTGTTCGCCGCGTCCGGGCCGCCTGAGGCGATGATGTCGGTGTCGACGAATCCGGGCATGACCGCGTTGACGGTGATCCCTCGGCGGGCGACTTCGAGAGCGAGGGTGCGGGTCATGCCGATCAGGCCGGCCTTCGCGGCGCCGTAGGCGCTCATACCGGGAGCGGGTTTGCGCCCACCGGACGGACTGCTGACGAATACGACTCGGCCCCAGCCGTTCTCGTACATGCCGGGCAGAGCGGCGTGGGTGCAGTAGAACGCCCCGCTGAGATTGACGCCGATCACCCGGTCCCAGTCCCGCGGCGACTGCTTGCGCGCCGAACCGGCGAGGTTCATCCCCGCGTTGTTCACGAGTACGGTCGGCGCGCCCAGTTCGGCAGTCGTCGCGGCGATCAATGCCGTGGCCTGTTCGGCATCGGAGATATCGGCACGCAGGGCGGCCGCCCGGCCACCAGAGGAGATGATCTCGCCGACCACGTCTTCGGCGTGCTTCGCGCTCGACGAATAGTTGACCGCGACCGCGAACCCGTCGGCGGCCAGGCGCCGGGAGATCGCGGCTCCGATGCCTCGGCCACCGCCGGTGACGACCGCGACCCGCGGGCGTTGCGCGGCTTCGATTGCGCTGCCCTGTCCTGTCATTCGCTCGTCCTCGGTTCCGCCGGCTCCTGGTCCGCGGTCCGGGCTGTGCGCAGCACCTCGACGGGGATCCCGGTCAGGTGGGATTGATTGCTGAGCGGGTCGTAACCGTCCCGTCCGGTGGGCGCCAGGTGGTTCGCGTTCACGCCGGCCTTGTGCCGGGCCACGCCGAGTCCGCGGGCGCGGTGCTGCCCCCAGCCGTGGGTCATGGCGACGACGCCGGTGCGCAGTGATTCGTCGTACTGCAGCTCCGCCTCGACCGCGCCGTATCGATTCCGGATCACGACGGGGTCGCCTTCGACCAAACCTCGGTGCCGCGCGTCCGCCGGATGCATCCACAATGGGTTGCCCCGATGGATCTCCCGGTCGAATACCGGGAGATTGTGCAGCCAGCTGTTGACCATGTGATGGGTCCGCCGGGTGATCAGTTTCAGCTGACCGGGGCTTTCGGCCGCCAGCTCGGCAAGAATCGTTTCCGCGGTGTCGTAGGCGCGGCGGAACAGTTCCGGGCAGCAGTCGAGGAGACCGTCGTCGTGCTGTACCGCGATATCGAAGACGTGGGCCGGGTCGGCTTCGGGGAGGACCTGGGTGGCGCACGGCAGGGCCGCGAGCCGGTCCAGGCTGGTTCCGGCGTCGCGCAGGGCGGCGTCGATGGGAGCGAAGGGGTCCGGGTCGGGGTCGTCGAGCAGGGTCGGGACGCCGAGTTCCTGCTGGATGCGCGAGAGGATCCACCAGTCGTCGCGCCGTTCGCCCGCGGGCTCGACGACCGCGGGCGTGTACTGCACGTACGGTTCCAAGGCCACGCCCAGGGTGTTCAGGAAGTTGACATCGGCGCGTTCGAGCCAATCGGTCGCGGGTAGAACGTAATCGGCCATCTCGCCGGTGACGGTCCGGTACAGATCGATCGTGACGATCAGCTCGAGCTTCTCGAATGCCCGCCGCAGCCGCTGTTCGCCGCCCACCGACAGCAGCGGGTTGCCCGAGACGACGATCAGGGCGCGGACCGGTTCACCGGACTGTTCGATGAAATCCGGGAGAAGTGCCGCGGGAAGATCGCCGCTCACGGTGCGGAGCTCCCCGAGCGGGCTGCCGAAATACGGGTCCACGCGCCGGCGTTTCGAACCGCGCACCGCGTCGGCGATACCGCGGGAGTAGATATTGCCGCCGCGGCGGCCGAGGTTGCCGGAGAACAGGCTCACCATCGTGAGCATCCAATAGGCCAGGGCGCCCAGCCGGCCTTGGTTGACGCCGGTGGCCATGTAGACGCTGGCGCTGGGCGCCGCACAGAACTCGTCGGCGACCCGGCGGATCGTCTCGGCCGCGATACCGGTCACCGCACTCACCCGGTCAGGCGGATAACGCCGGACGAAGTCGAGCAGACCGTCGATATTGCGGGCGTGCTCTTCGATGGCGGCGCGGTCGAAGCCGATCCGGAAGACGATCTCGTGCAATAGTGCGGCCAGGAAGAAGAAATCGGTGTCCGGCTTGATCAGCAGCACCTCGCCGGTGTCCGGCGTCGAGGATTCGATTTGGCGCGGGTTCACGAAGAGCACCGTGCCGCCGCGGGCGCGCACGGCCCGGATCTTGGCCATCGGATCCGAGATGTGCAGCAGGGTCATATGCGAGACGGTGGGGTTGCTGCCGAGACACAGGAAATAGTGGGTGTTCAGCAGGTCCGGAATCGGGTGGGCCATCGAGGCGCCGTAAATGGCCTCGCTGGCCGCGTATTTGGCGGAAGTGTCCTGGGTTCCGGCACTGAAGCGCATCCGGGTGTCGAAACCGCGCGCGATCCGGGCCGCGTTCGCGTAATAGGCGCCGTTGAACGCCGACGGGTTTCCCTGATAGACGGCGAGGGCATTGCGGCCGTAACGGCCGCGGATTTCCTGTATGCGATCGGCGATATCGCGCAATGCGCTATCCCAGTCGACCGGTTCGAAGTCGCCGGATTCCGCCGCGCGGGGAGCGCGCCGTCTCAGCGGGCGATCGAGGCGGTCGGGGTCGTCGTGCACCTGGAGGTAGTGCACACCCTTGTGGCAGCAGAAGCCTTTGTGCACGGGGTGTGCCGTGTCCGGCCGCAACCGGGCGACCTTCCCGTCGCGTACCTCGGCCAGCAGACCACAACCCGGTTCGCAGATACGGCAGAAGGTATGAACCTGTTCGGACGCCACTGCTCACCCCTGGGCCCGATCGACGGCGGCTACCCGCGTGGCGACCGCGGGGTCCACGATCTTGACGCGCGGGCGCCCCGATTCCTGTCCGCGCTGCCGCTCGTGCCGGTCGATCGCACGCCAGTCCGCGCCGCTCAGCGCGTCCGGGCACCGACGGCGGATCAACGCCGGGAAGTCCGCGGGCGCTGCCGAGGGCGTGGGCAGAAGGCCGCGCCGATGATCCTCCACCAGCGTGGCCACCGTTTCGGCCGCGCAGTACCGGTTCGTTCCGATCACCCCGGTGGCACCGCGTTTGATCCACCCGGCCACGTACTGGCCCGGGACGGGTTCGCCATTCCCCGGGTCGGTCACGCGTCCCGCGATATTGGCGACGGTTGCCGTGTGCTCGTCGAACGGCAGGCCGGTGATCGGCAGGCCCCGGTATCCGGCGGCGCGGATCACCAGGCCGCACCGAATCGACTCCGCCGCGCCGGTCGTGGTGCCGCGCACCCTCAGCGCTTCAACACGCTCGCTGCCTTCGACCGCCACGGGTGTGGCCCCGAAACGCAGCACGATCCGCTTGTTCCCCGGAGTCGGCCGCCGGCGGGCGTACTCGGCCAGGATCCGCAGTTTCATCGGCGCGTCCGGCCCGGCGGTGACCGGGCCGCCCACCAGCACATCGACCCCCGGCAGTGAACCCAAGGCCAGCAGTTCCGGGGTCGTACAGGCGGCATGTTCGGGGCCGCGGCGGCCCAGCACGAGCACCTCCTCCACCGCACTCTCCGACAGGGCCGCCAGCGCATGATCCGCGATATCCGTGCCGCCCAGCCGCTCCCCGTCCATGACCAGGATGCGTGCCACATCGAGGGCGACATTGCCGGTGCCGACCACCACCGCACGGCGCGCCGACAGATCGAAGCGCCGGCCGGCGTCATCGGGGTGGCCGTTGTACCAGGCGACGAACTCGCGCGCGGAATGACTGCCGGGCAGATCCTCACCGGCAATACCGAGCCGGCGATCCCCGGCCGCGCCGGAAGCGTGCACCACGGCGTGATGGTGGTCCAGTAGCTCCGGCACGGTCACATCACGACCCACCTCGACTCCGAGATGCATGGTGAACCCGGGGCGGCGCGCGGTCCGCGCGAAGACCCGGTCGACGGTTCTGGTGCGCCAGTGGTCGGGCGCCACACCGAACCGCACCAGCCCGCCGGCCACGGGCAGCCGCTCCAGCATCGTCACCTCGGCGGCGATATCACGGCGGGCCAGCAGTTCCTCGGCCGCGTAGAACGCGGCGGGCCCGGATCCGACGACGGCCACTCGCAGCGTCGTGGGTTTCGCGTCGGTGGCGGTCGCGATGGACAGCGGCAGCGGCTGTACGTGGGCCCCCGGCGCGGCTGCTCGAGGGTGACGGTCGAAGTATTCGGCGTTCAGGTCGCGGTAGCGCTGCTGTTCGGGACGCAGGGAATCCGCGGACGCGATGGCGTCCACCGGGCAGACATCGGCGCAGGCACCGCAGTCGATGCACGCACCCGGGTCGATGTAGAGCATTTCGGTGGTCCGGTATTCGCGTTCGGCCGGTGTGGGATGGATACAGTCCACGGGGCAGACCGCGACGCAGGTGGCGTCGTTGCAGCAGTTCTGGGTGATCACATGGCTCATCGGGTGCGCTCCTCGCGGCAGCGGGTGACGGTGACGGGCACCCCGTTGAAGATCGGGGCGGCGGTCAAGGGTTCGAGGGCGTCGGTATCGTCCACCAGCGCGTTGTAGTCGGCGCCGGGTGCGGCGGCCGAACGGGTGGTGCGCAGCCCGGGGCCTTGGTGTCCCCAGCCGTGCGGCATGCTCACCACCCCGGGACGCAGCGCGTCGTCGAGACGTAGTTCCGCGGTCACCGTGGCGACCGGTGAGCCGACGGTCACCCGGTCGCCGTCGACCAGAGCGCGCCCGGCCGCGTCCGCCGGATTCATCAGCAGCGCGCACTGGCCGTCGTCGGGTTGCGGCAGGGCGTTGTGCAGCCATGAGTTCATGGCCCGGCGCTGCCGCCGGTTGATCAGCAGCAGCTCCGGCACCGGCCGGGTGAGACTGTCCCGCAGGCGGGCCACATCGGCGACGATCGGCTCCGGGGCCAGGTCGATCCGGCCGTCCGGGGTGCGCAGAACTTCGGGAAGGCGCGGGCGCAGTGGCCCGTAGTCGATGCCGTCCGGATCGGCCTCCAGCAGCGCGAGCGTCAGTCCGCCGGGTTCGCTGCCGAAGCGGTCTCCGTAAGGGCCGCTGCGCAGGCGCAGATCCAGTAGCCGCTCCGGCCCGCGCCGGTCCCCGGTCGCCGCGAAAACGCGATCGGGATCGGCACCTGCCAGCTTCGCGGCCCGGCGCGCGGCGATCGCGGCGATATCGTCGTCCAATTCCTCTGTCGTCCGGTGTGTTTCGCCCTTGGCGATAGCGGCCAGGCGCAGCAGGATCTGCCATTCGGCCAGTTCGCCGTCGGCGAGATCGATCAGCGGGGGCGTGTAGCGCGCGACGTTGCGTATCTGGAAATGCGCGAGGGTCACGTCGTGATGCCCGCGGGTCGCCAGCGGTGGGGGTGGCAGGATCACATCGGCATGCCGGGTGGTTTCGTTGATGTAGCAGTCCACCGAAACCATGAATTCCAGTTCTTGCAGGGCTTTTTCGACTCGGCCCGTGTTCGGTAGCGACCGCGCGGGATTGCCCGCCACGGTGAGCAGGGCGCGAGTACGTCCCGGCCCGGGAGTCAGGATCTCCTCGGCGAGGCAGACCGCGGGCAGTTCACCCATGGCCTCGGGCAGCCCGCGCACCCGCGACCGCCACCGGCCGACCATCGGGCGCACGGTGGATATCGGCCAGGTATTGGGACCGCCGGCGGGTGGCAGCGCGAACATCGCACCGCCGGGCCGGTCCAGATTGCCGGTGACGACGGTGACCACCTCAACCAGCCAGTTCGCGAGAGTGCCGAATTCCTGCATACAGCTGCCCATCCGGGAGTGCGCCACGGCCGCGTCGGCCGCCGCGAACCCGCGGGCCACCCGGCGCACGAGATCGGGCTCGATACCGCAGGCGAGGCCCACGACTTCCGGTGGGAATTCACCCGCCAGTTCCAGGACTTCGGCCACCCCGCGCACCTGCTCCGGGATCCGATCCGGGCGGGTCGCGTGCTCGGTCGCGATCACCGACAGCACACCGAACAGAAACAGCGCGTCGGTGCCGGGACGGATCGGCACGTGCAGGTCGGCGAGTGCGGCGGTATCCGTGCGCACGGGATCGACCACGACGAGGGTGCCACCGCGGGCACGCAACCGGCGCAACCGGTCGGCCATTCCGGGCGCGGTGACCGTACTGCCGTTCGACACCACGGGATTCGAGCCGAGGATCAGCAGATACTCGGTACGGTCGATATCCGGCAGGCTCAGTCCCAGCCCGGTACCGTACAGCAGGATGTGCGCGAGGTTTTTGGGCCAGGTGTCGACACTGGCGGGCGAATAGATATTGCGAGTGCCGAGCGCCGCGATCAGTTCGCCCAGGTAGAAGGTCGTATCCAGATGGTGCGCGCCGGGATTTCCGTGGTAGATCGCGCAGCTGCCCGGATCACCGGTCACGAATTCGGGTAGCCGGCGGGCAATCTCGTCGAACGCTTCGTCCCAGGTGGCCGGGCGGAAGCCACCGCCGGAGGTCCGCAGTAACGGTGTCCGCACCCGGTCCGGGTCGGATTCCAGCGCTCCCAGACCGAGTCCTTTGGCGCAGCTGTGCCCGGCGCTGAACACATCGCGCGGGTTGGCGGTGATCCGGCTGATCCGCCGGCCGTCGATATCGACGAGCAGGCCGCAGGTCGATTCGCACAGCGGGCAGATACGGTGGGCGCCGCGCAAGGTCGTCATTTCGCCTCCGGGGTTGTTCGCGGCGCCGGTTCCACGGCCACCGGGACGGCCGTCAGGGTCGGCATCGCATTGATCGTCTGCGCCCCGGCGGCGCCGGTCAGCGCGTTGACGTTGACGCCGAGTTCCGCGCCCGGGTCGAGGGAGCCGAAGCAATGGGTCATCGTGACGGTGCCCGGCGCAACGGTGTCGTCGGCACGCACGGTCGTGCGGACCCGGCCTGCCACGGAACGCACGGTGACCACCGCACCGTCCACGAGACCGTAGGCGGTGAGATCGTCGGGGTGCAGTGCGGCCGGATTGCCCTGTCCCGGCACCAGGCCGGGCACCTGGATGCCGGTCGAATTGACCGCCTCTCGTATCCGGCGGACCGTCAGGCGTAGCGGAAATCGGTTTTCCACAGTGCGTTCGGAAAGTGCGGCGCGCAGTTCCGCGCGAACGTCGCCGGGCATCAGCCGCAAACGGTGACCGGCCGCGGCGGGGTTCGGTGGACCGACCACCGCGCCACCGGTATCCGCCGGGTAGCCGTGCGGTGCGGTGACGAGTTCGCCGAACGGGACCCGTCCGCGCTCGGTCATCATGGCCAGCAGCTCGTCCGCGGTGGGCGGACGATCCGGATCGAGTATCCTGCCGGCGAATTTCACCGGTTGCCCGGAGGCCGCCGCGAGGTCGAAGAAGAACCGCCAGTCGTCGATCGTGCCCGGCGGTGGATCCAGTACCGCGGGTGTGTACTGGGCGAAGGGCCGGGGGAAGAACGGTTCCATGATCGCGGTGTGATCGGCGCGCTCGTACATGGTCGTGGGGGCGATCACGTAGTCGGCCAGCCGGGCGGTATCCGAGAACCGGGGGTCGACGCAGACCAGCAGGTCCAGTGAACGCAACGCACGCAGCGTCTTCGCCCGTCCGGGAAGCGCGGCCGCCGGATTGCCGCCGGAGACGATCAGCGCACGCACCCGGCCGGGGCCCGGCGCGAGTATTTCGTCCGCGAGTATCCCGGACGGCAGTTCACCCCGGATCGCTCGCACCGAGCCGATCCGGCTGCGGAATCCGTGTTCATAGGACCGCGCCGGTGGCACCACCTCGGCGCGGGCGGGTACCGGGCGAGTGAGGACCGCCCGATCGTCGGCGCGTTCCCCCTCCCGCAGGTACCGGCCACACACCACGTTCAAGGCGGCTACCAGGTGCTCGGCGAGGTTGGAATGCGGTCCCATGCACAGGCCGGTGCCGGTGGTGGCCATCCCGCGCTTCCCGTCGGCGAATATGCGGGCGGCGGTGACCAGCTGTGTTTCCGACACACCACAGATGGCCCGGACCACCGCGGGCGTCACCGGCGCGACGGCCGTGTCGAGTTCGCTCAGGTCAGCGACATACCGGGCGCAGAATTCCGCATCGTGGCGTTGTTCGCGCAGGATCGTCCGCAGGACGCCCGCGAACAACACGGCATCGGTACCGGGCCGGGGCGCCAGATGCAGGTCGGCGAGGACAGCGGTTTCGGTGCGGCGCGGATCCACCACGATGAGCTGCAAACCACGCGCGCGGGCGGCGCGCAGGGTGACCGACGGATTGTGCACCACGGCACCGTCACCGTCGCCGCCGTTCCCGGAGACCACCGGATTCGTCCCGGCCAGCAGCCACACATCGGCGTCCTCGAATCGCTGCCGTCCACCGAGGTAGCTGCCCATGCGTTCGGCCACCACCCATTTCGCCGACTGATCGATCGTCATGGTGGAGAACAACTTGCGCGAGCCGGTACCGCGGAACCAGGCCCGTGCCAGCATCGGGGTGAGGGCCGCGAAGTTCTGCTGTGTCCCCATGAACAGGGCCACAGCGTCCGGCCCGTGCCGCTCGACGATGCCGCGGAGGCGCTGCGCGATCTCGTCCACCGCCACGGCGACCGGCACCGGGGTGTGGTCGCCCGTGCCGGTGCGGCGCAGCGAACTGGTCAGCCGGTCCGGTCCGTGCGCGAGATCACCGGCTCGCCGGCCTTTCGGGCACGTGTAGCCAACGGAGATCGGGTGTTGGGCGTCCCCGAGAACCCGCGTGATCCGGCCGTCCTCGATATCGAGCAGCACTCCGCACGAGGAGGCACACAAACGGCAGTACGAAACGCAACGCCGGGCGGAGGTGCCGGTTTCACCAAGAGCGGCCACCGAGGTTCCTCTCGCCGGCGTCCGGGCGGGACGGCCCCTCATCGCGCCGTCCCGGCCGGATTCGCGCACACCGGACGACGGCCGGCCACGGGCGGAACCTCATGCGCCGGCAGGCCGGCCCTCGACCACGACCGCTTCGGCGGGCACCTCCGGGAACCGCTTGCGCAGCAGCGGTTTGGCGAGCTTGCCCGAGAAGGTCCGCGGCAACGGCTCACCCAGGGCCACGGCATGTTTCGGGCGTTTGAACTTGGCGAGATCGGTCGACACGTGGGCGATATCGGCGATGATCTCGGCCGCGGGTCGCTCACTGTGGAAAACCACCATGGGCACCTCACCCCACCGGTCGTCGCGTACCCCGATCACCGCGAGATCGACCAGACCCTCGATCGCGTGTAGTGCCTGTTCGATCTCCGCCGGATACACATTGAGGCCGCCGGAGATCAGCATGTCCTTGCTCCGGTCCACGATCTTGAGGAACCCGCCCTCGTCCTGCAGGCCCAGGTCGCCGGTGCGCAGCCAGCCGTCGACCAGGGTGGCCGCGGTCGCTTCCGGCTTGTTCCAGTACTCGCGCATCACGTGTTCGCCGCGCACCAAGATCTCACCGACCTCGCCGGCCGGTGTGTCCACACCGGGATCGCCGATCTTAACCTGCGTGCCGACCAGCGCCAGCCCGGCGAACCCGGGGCGGGTGCGGGCATCGGCGAAGCTCAGCGTGGCGACCATGCCCGATGCCTCGGTGAGGCCGTAGGCCTGGGTGAGCGGAATCCCGTGCGATCGGTAGAACTCGACCAGGTCCAGGCTCACCGGGGCGCCGCCGGTGCCGGCGAAGGTGAATTGCGCCAGCTTGCGGGAGCCGAAATCGGGCAGTGTGGTCATCCGCTCCCAGATCACCGGCACCGTGGTGGTCGCGGTGATCTGCTCGCGTTCGAGGGTGTCCAGCGCGATCTCCGGGTCGTATTCGCGCAGCAGCACCATGGTCGCGCCCGGGACCACCACCAGCTGCATGAAGATCGACAGCACCGACCCGGTGTACACCAGGGGCGCCGAACACAGGACCCGGTCGCGGGCGGTGAACCCGTGGCTGACGGTCTGCGAGATACCCGGAGCCATCGCACTCCGATGAGTGACCAGGGCACCCTTCTGGACCCCGGTGGTGCCCGAGGTGTAGCAGATGAATGCCGCATCGTCGCCGGCGATATCCACCCGCACCGCCGGACCGGGGTCGAGCAGGCCGTCGTACGGGCGGTGCGCGTCGCCACCGATCGCGAAGGTCTCGAATTCGGCCTGTTCGGCGGCGACCTCCAGCAAGGGAGCGAAATCGTCCTCCACGATCACCACCCGCGGCGCCGAATCCAGCACCATCGGAGCCAGTTCCTTGGCGGTGAGCCGGAAGTTCAGTGGGACGCTGATGGCGCCCAGTTTGAGGGTGGCCAGGATGAGGTGCGCCAGTTCCGGGCGGTTGAGCATCATGACCGCGACCCGGTCGCCCTTGCCGACCCCGCGAGCGGCCAGACCACGCGCGAGCGCGTCGGTCACCGCGTCCACCTCGGCCCAGGTCTCGGCGGAATCGCCGAACACGATGGCCTGCTGGTCCGGACGGGTCTTGCCCCAATAGCGAGTCAAGTCCGCAAGATTCATCTGAGCTCCTCGTGATCCGCCGGAGACGCCGGCCATAGACAGGGGCGATGTGATCGCGCTCACTGCGTGCCGTAAACCTAACACCTGTAGATAGCTGGGGCAATACCCGATTTCGGCGATATGCCCGGATCCGCCCGCACGCACGCCGACGACGCCCGCGGTGCAATGCGCACCGGGGCGTCCTCATCGGCGGTAGTGCTGGATCAGCCCGCCACCGGAGCTCCTTCACCCACCGGTTGCCCACCGATAGCCGTAGCGATCCGTTCATCGTCGTATCCCGCGACTTCGCGCAACACCCGCGCGGTGTCGGCCCCCACGGCCGGGGGAAGAGCGGGCGCGAACTTCTCCCCCGCCACCCGGACGGGGCTCACCAGGAATTCGAGTTCCCCGGCGCCCTCGTACTCGATGCGATAGGTGTTCTCCCGCGCCCGGAAATGCGGATCGACGAGCATCTCGGACACAGTATTGACCGGGCCGCCGGCGATCTGATGTTCGAGGAACAACTGCACCCACTCGTCCCTGGTGCGCTGGGCGAAGATCTCGGTCAGCGCCCGCCAGACGAGATCCGCGCGCGCGGGCGCCTCGTCGTCGGTACCGGTCAGATCCACCTCCACGAGATCGTCCCGTCCCACCGCGACCAGGAAATTGCGCCAGAACTTCTCCACATGGGACCCGAAGAGTATCGCCGCGCCGTCCTTGGTCCGGTATGCCTCCAAACGTGGCCAGTCGGGCAGCCGCCCGTCCGGCAGCCAGGTGGGCCGGGGCACAGAACGGTCGCGGTTCAGCTCCGCGTCCGCCAGATCCGGCATCCACGCCGCCGCGATGTCGATCCCGGACACCGCCACCCGGCATCCGGCACCGGTGGCGCGGGCCCGGTGCAGGGCCGCGAGCAGTCCCATCGCCCCGTAGGCGCCGAGCGCGTACATGGCGATCGGCGGACTGGTCGAGCCGGCGATACCGGTGACCGGCGGCTCGTCCGGAGTGGTCACCTCGCGCAGTCCCGCATAGGCGTCGAACACCGGGCCACCGGTGCCGAGCGTCCGGTAGGGGCCGTCGGTGCCCATCCCGGAGACGGTGCACAGGACGATCTTCGGATTCGCGGTTCGCAGTGCGTCGAAGCCGATACCGAGCCAGTCCAGGTACCCGCCGCGCATCCCCTCGATCACGGCGTCGCAGGAGCTCGCCAGATCGAGGAACGCCTGTTTTCCCGCGGGCGTCCGCAGATCGAGTACCACGGACTTCTTTCCCCGGTTCCAGCGCAGATGCATGAATGCCGGTCCGTCCGGTGCACCGACCGCGCGGCTGCCGCCGACCCGCACCGGATCACCCGCCGGCGCCGATTCGATCTTGATCACCTCGGCGCCGAGATCGGCCAGATGCCCGCCCAGTGAAGAGGGTGCGAGCTGGGCCACCTCGAGTACCCGCACGCCGTCCAGCAGCGAGAAGCCGCTCATCGCCCGGCTCCTTCCTGTCCATCGGAGATATTGTGTGTCTGTCCGGGTTTCAGCTCGATCCACAGACCGTCGGCTTCGGCGAGCAACAGATCACCGTGGTGGAGAGCACCGCGCATGAAACGCTTCCGGCCTTCCTGCCGGACGAAACAGCCGGTCACCGTCAGTTCGGTGTGTAAGGGCGCGGGCGCCCGGAAATCGACGGCGAGATGCGCGGTCCGCGCCCACAGCCGGCCGTGATTGGCCAGCCGGGCCAGGAGCTCGTCGAAGATCAGCGGGGTCACGCCCCCGTTCATCGCGTACCGCCCGGAATGGAATCGACCCACCGTGACCCGGCCCCGAGCCGAGGTCGCGGTGATCTCGTCGAGATGCAACGGCGGCGCCAGCGCATGCCCGCGCCCGGCCAGATCCCAGCGCTTACCAGCGGTCTGCCTGTCCTCGTCGACTTCGAATTCCCGCATCGCGGTGGCGATCTCGGACAGGCACGCGCCCGCCGCGTCGGCCACCGCCGGGGTCGGCCGACTCCTGGTGACCGCCTCCTGAACGGCCCGCAGGGCCCGGACGAGCTCAGCGTATTCGTCGACGGACTCGCAGGTCGGCAGGAAGGGATCGTCCCAGCCCAGGTCCGACTCACCCACACCGAGTCCATCCGGCGGAGGCCCTACCCGGTCGGGCGGCGCTACCGTCTCCGGTCCCGGCCCGCTCATACCTCGACCTCCGGATCCCGGCTCCGGGTCGCGAAGAAGGACGTGAACATCTCGGAAATCGGCTGGTCCGCCAGGTTGGACCGCACCGCGGTGTTCTCCCGGTCGAACCGGTCACGCAGGCTCCGCCCGGCACCTTCCAGCAGCAGCGCCTTGATCTCACGCAACCCCTCGGCCGGCCGCTCCGCGATCAGCTCCGCAAGACCCACCGCGGCCCCCGCGACATCGACCGCGTAGCGATGCAGCAACCCGATCCGATGCGCCTCGGTGCCGCGCACCTCGCGCGCCGTCAACAGCAGGTCACGGGTGTGCGCCCCGCCGATCATCGAGTCGAGCAACCAGGTGAGGTTCACACCACCGTATTTCGCGGCGGATACTGCCATCGAGGTGCTCGCGCCACCGACCCGCAGATCCGAGCACACGGCCAGCATGGTGCCCGCACCGTGTGCCGCGCCCTGCACGGCCGCCACGGTGGGCTTGGGAAACGTGACGTAACGCCACAGCAGGTCCTCGCGCTCGGTGGTCGCCGCCACGGCCTGCGCGGGCGTCATCGCGGCGAGTTCGACAAGGTCGTACCCGGCGCTGAACGCCCGGTCTCCCGCCCCGGCGAGAACCACCGCGCGCACCGAGTCGTCCGCCGCGGCCGCGGACAGCTCGTCGTCCATCCGCCGGTGCAGGGCCAGGGTGATCGCATTGTGCACGGCGGGCCGGTTCAGGGTCAGCCGCAGCACCCCCGGAGCCGGCCGGTCCACGCGCAGATCGGTATCGCTCACGACGCCGCTACCGGCTGGGCACCGGCCGAGCCGTGCGCTCCTGATCGAGCGTGGCGACATCGGCGGCGACCATATTGTGGAACATCTGGCCGGGCAGTTCGTTACGTCCGTAGATCAATTCACGCACCTGGCCGTGCGCGGCATTGTCGGTGATCGTCTTGGTGACGAACCAGTCCTCGGCGTGGAGGGTTTCCATGAGCAGTTCCCAGTTCTTCTCCAGGACCCGCTCCTCCCGCGGCGTCTCCGGCCTGCGGGGTGACAGCAGCCGGATGGTGCAGTAACTGATGTTGGGGTCGTCCTTGTCCGGGACGATGGTCCAGATCTCGAAATGGTTCGGCTCGGTGACCAGCATGGTGCCCGGGTAGACCGTGTAGTTCGCCAGCGAGTAGTCGCGCACATCGAAGCTGTCCGGATCGGCGTCGCGTACCTCCGTGATCGCCTTGCGCGCCACCACCAGCCGCCAGGACCGGCCCACCGGATCGAAGGCGGTGATGTTGCCCTCCAGGTAGTTGCAGACCGTCTTGGTGTGCAACTGACAGAGGTGATAGGAGTCCTGCACCCCGTCCACGGCGATCTTCCAGTTCATGCCCAGCCGCCAGGTCTCCTTGCGGACCTGATACGAGCCGGCCAGCCCGGTATCGGTGACCTCGGCGTCGTGCTTGGGCCCGAGTACCGCGGCGATATCCAATTCCGCGCCCACGGTCGGCACCACCCAGATCAATCCGTGCCGCACCTCGCACGGGAATTCGACCAGTCCGTACTCCGAACGGTCCATACCCTCGAATCCGTCGGCGTGCGGTAGCCCCCGCAGCGACCCGTCCTTGCCGTAGGACCAGTTGTGATACGGACAGGAGAAGACCCGCTTGCAGCCCGACTCACCGAATTCGACCCTGGAACCACGGTGCCGGCACACATTCGAGAAGGCCTTCACGCTGCCGTCGTTCTGTTTGACCACCAGCAGCGGGGTGCCGATCAGCTCGGTGGTCAGGAAGTCGCCGGACTTCTGTAGCTCGTCGACGTGCGCCACGATATGCGGGAATCGGCGCACCACCTCGCGTTCCTTGGCGGCCAGCTCCGGATCGTCGAACACCGAGAAGGGCACGCGGAGCAGATCGTCCGCATAGTCGGTGGTGTTGTTGTCCACATGAGCGATCAGCCGCTGCGTGAGCCTGATCTTCTCCTCGCGCTCCATACGTCCGAGCGTGGCACGTGTTACAAATTTTGTCCAGCGTCTTATCTAATACTTTTCGATTTAGGGAGCGCTTGGTACGGTGCGTTCCGTGACAGCGAGCGGCACGAGGACAGCGACCGGAACCGACCCGCGGTCGGCCATCCTGGCCGCGGCGGAATCGTGCTTCGCCCGTTACGGCATCACCAAGACCACCATGGAGGATGTAGCCCGCGCGGCGTCGGTCTCCCGGGCCACGGTGTACCGCTACTTCACCGATCGCGACTCACTGGTCACCGAATCCGTGACCCGCCGGGCCCGGGCGAACATGGGCCCGGCCCGCGCCTACATCGCGCGCTGGCCGAGCATCGAGGAGAAGCTGGTCGAGGGAATCTGCGAGGACATCCGCAAGGGCATGCTCGACCCGATGATGCACCGCCTGGTCTCGCCGGAGGAAATGATCCTGTCCACCCAGTTGCTCACCGATTCCGGACGCGCGGTCGAACTCACCTACGAGCTGTGGGAGCCGGTACTCGCCGACGCGCAGCGGACCGGCGAGCTCCGCCCCGAGCTGGATCTGCGCCTGGTCTGCGAATGGATCTCCGAGATAGAGATCATGTACATCAGCCGCAGCGCCGAGGAAACGAGCTCCCTGGATCGGGTCCGCGAGAAGATCCGCACTTTCGTGATACCGGCCCTCGTCACGGGCGCCGGACAGCACGAGCGGGAGACGAGCCCCGGGCACTGACCCGACACCTTCGCGCGGGACGTACACAAGCGGCGTGGCGCTCCGCGCCACTTCCCGGCCGGCCCGCCGGCCCCCGGCGCGATGCGAGCCGGCATCCGTTCCGCGCCTCTCGATACACGTTTGTCGTGATCCACAGGACCGTTCTGCACCACGGCCATGACAGCAACCGGCACTTGACCTGCTCTCGCCGGGCAACCCACCACACCCGGTCTGCCGAACCAGAATCGCGTCCGATAGCACTGTGAGACAACGTTTTTCGACTATTGCAAGGCGATACGCCAGAGCTGCTGACAAATTACGATTGACGTCATACGTTCTATGAAGTATTTTTTTGTGATCTGCAGCACTCTTCCTGCCTCGTGTGCGCCTACGCGATCGACCGGTTCGAGCCGAGCCACCGGCCCTGCTCGGTCGACAGCACCCCGGGCACATCGCACTACTCGAGAGTGGAGACGCCATCCATGAAGTCCGCACACCCATTCGCCGGCATCACCGCGACCGGATCACCTCCGATGACCCCGACCCCTCACCGTCGACGTGACACCGGAGCAGAAGCCGAGCCGGCGGCATCCGGTATCAGCACCGCCTCGGTTCACCTCGTCGTCGACCGCCGCGCCTGCGCAGGCCACGGCATGTGTTATTCCACCGCGCCCGACCTGGTCGAACCCGACGAACAGGGCGATCCGGTGATCCTGCTCGACCCCGTACCCGGCACCTATCGCGGTGACGCCGAAACGGCCGCCGCCGCCTGTCCCGAACGTGCACTCACGCTGGCGCACGCCGCATCCCCCGCTTCCGAGGAATCACCACGATGACCACTGCCGCCGAAGTACCCGCCGACCTCGTTGTCGATTTCGATATCTACGATCAATCCCTCGCCGTCCCGGTCGATACCGTCCAGGAACGGGTAGCCGAACTCGCGGCCAAGGGAGCGGTCGTCTACTCCTCCGCGCACGGCGGCCACTGGATCGTGACCGGTTACAAAGAGATCCACGAAGTGCTGCGCGATCACGCGACCTTCTCGAGTCATCCGAACAATCTGGTCACCACCACCGCCGGTTTCGGCAAGTTCCTCCCGCTCGAACTCGATCCGCCCGAGCACACCGGCTACCGGCGCGCGCTGCAGCCACTGTTCGGCCCGACCCGCATGAAGGCGCTCGAGGACGATATCCGTTCGGTGATCAACGAACTCATCGACAGTTTCGCGCACCGCGGCCGAGCCGAGTTCATCTCCGAGTTCGCGCACGAACTGCCCACCCGGGTCTTCCTGGCCCTGATGGACTGGCCGATCGAGGATGCCCAGCTGTTCACCGATTCGACCGATATCCTGCTCACCGGCATCCCCGGGGCCAGTGAAGAGGAGTCGAACCAGGCCCGCGCCGAAGCCGCCTTCACCATGCTCGGCTACTTCCAGTCCATGATCGACGAGCGCCGCCGGCATCCCGGTGACGACATCACCTCGCAGATCATCGGCACCGAGTTCGAACTGCACGATGGCACCAGGCCGCTCACCGACGAAGAACTCAACCGGATGTTCTTCCTGCTACTGATCGCCGGACTGCACACCGTCCAGGGATCACTGGCCTGGAGCATCATCCACCTGGTCGGCAATCCCGATCAGCGCCGGGAGATCATCGAAGACCCGGCCGTCATCCCCACCGCCGTCGAGGAGATCCTGCGGTTCGAGGCCGCGGTCGTCCCAGGCCGGCGAGCGACCCGGGCAACGGAACTGGGCGGCGTCCGCATCGCAGAAGGCGATCAATTGATCTTGATGCTGTGTTCCGGCAACCGTGACGATGCGGAGTTCGACGAACCCACCGAACTCCGGATCGATCGGCTGCCGAACCGGCACCTCTCCTTCGGCGCGGGCGCGCATCGTTGCCTCGGATCCCATCTCGCCCGCCTCGAACTCCGGCTGGCACTGGAGGAGATCCATCGGCGGATCCCGGATTACGAGCTCGCCCCCCACGACCCCCCGGTCCTGCACGCCGGCCAGGTGCGCGGGTGCACGCGACTGCCGATCACATTCACCCCCTCCTGAGGTCGAGCGCGCCATCGGCCGCGAAGGGGATGCTTTTCACCGAACTCGGGCGGCTTTCCAGCGGCCAGGAGTGGTGCGGGCAACGACGCATCGAGCGGAAAGAGCATAATAGAAAACAGAAAGGTCGTCATGCGAGCGATACAGGGCCTGCTCAATCTGGTGTTGGGGATCGTAACGGCCGTGCTCGGCACGGTGGTGGGGTTGCTCGCGGCCGTGGTGTGGATTCTCGGTGCGGTGTTGTGCGCGACGATCCTCCTGATCCCGCTGGGGCTTCCCGTCATCAAGCTCGGCAGCCGTCTGTTCGGCCTTGCCCGACAACTGATGCATTACCCCTGACGCACCTCCCCGACGTCCACGCCGCAGGTAACGCTGCCCCCGGCGTCCATGACGCGCGCCGACCGGACTGGGGACGACTGCACCTCAGGACATGCCCACTGCCGGCGAGCGAACTCGAGTCGACCACCACATCCCCTGGGGATTTCTACCCACCGCATCGCGCGCCCCCACACCCGCCTCGACACATACATCTTGTAATGCCGCAGGTCGCGCATTCGGACTTATGACAGCTACGACCTGTATGTGACAACCAAAATCTGTAGTGACAAATGGGTCGATCTCCTCCGGGCGGCCCGCCACCCCACTGCTAGTGTGAACATATGTTCGAATACGGCCGGGGATCCCCCACGCCGGGGCCACCCGAGGACCCGGCGGAGACCGCGCCGCCCCCACGGCCCGCCCGGCGGCCGCGGATCGCCGCCCGGGATCACGCGTCGATCCTGCACGCGGACCTGGATTCCTTCTATGCCTCGGTGGAGCAGCGGGACCAGCCGCGGTTGCGCGGCAGACCGGTTCTGGTGGGCGGCGGAGTCGTACTGGCCGCCAGTTACGAGGCCAAGGCCGTGGGGGTCCGCACGCCGATGAACATCGGCAGGGCATTGAGCCTGTGCCCGGACGCGACGGTGGTCCCGCCGCGGATGTCGGCCTATGCCGAAGCCAGCCGGTCGGTGTTCGAGATCTTCGCCGATACCACCCCGATCGTGGAGGGAATATCGATCGACGAGGCATTTCTCGATGTCGCGGGACTGCGCCGGATCGCGGGTGAACCGGAGGCCATTGCCGCGGATCTGCGGGCGCGAGTGCGGCGGGAGGTCGGGCTGCCGATCTCGGTCGGCATCGCGGGGACCAAATTCCTGGCCAAGGTGGCCAGCGCGGTCGCGAAACCGGACGGGTTGCTGCGGGTGGAACCGGCCGAGGAACTCGGGTTCCTGCATCCGCTGCCGGTGCACCGGTTGTGGGGTGTGGGCCCGGTGACCGAACGCGCCCTGTCCGCGCACGGTATCGAGCGGATCGGGCAGTTGGCGGAACTGGGCGAGGCGGGGCTGCGGCCGATCGTCGGCGCGGCCGCGGCCCGGCATCTGCACGCACTGTCCTGGGCGCGCGATCCACGCCGGGTGGAGACGGGGCGGCGGCGGCGATCCCTCGGCGCGCAGCGCGCACTGGGCCACCGGCCGCACCCACCCGCGGAGATCGAGGCATATCTGCACGGCCTCACCGACCGGCTCGGCCGTCGGCTACGGGCCGCCCAGCGGTGCTGCCGCACGGTGGTGCTGCGGATGCGGTTCGACGATTTCACCCGCGCCACCCGGTCGTACACCCTGCCCGCGGCCACCGACCACACCGCGACGATCCTACGGGCCGCCCGGAACCTGCTGGCCGAGGCGATGCCGCTGGTCACCGCACGCGGCCTGACCCTGATCGGGCTGGCCTTGACGAATCTGGAGAACGCCGACCCCCGGCAGCTCACCCTGCCGTTCGGCCCGGGGCCCACCCCAGCGCTGGACACCACCTTGGACGCACTCCGCACCCGGTTCGGCTCCGGGGCGGTCACGCGCGCCGCGCTGCTGCGGCACGGTGAAGGTCTGTCGGTGCCGTTGCTCCCGGATTGATCCGAGCGCATCGTCGATCGTCCCGACACGGTGCCGATGCCGTTCGGGCCGGACGGGACCGCTACTCGCCGAGAGTATCGGGCGCGGTACGCATTCGAGGCCCCGATCGGACGCCACACCCGAGCCCGGGCCACATCTGGACGTTTGTTCAACAGTGTGGTTCGCTGCCATTCGAGCAGGAAGGACATCTCGATGGTGGCAACCTCCGAAACACGTGCCGCGGCACGATCCACGGATTCCGAGCAGGCGGCGCTCCCCCGCCGCAGGGTACTGGCGGGAGCGGCGGCCGCGACGTTCGCGCTGGGCGCACTCACCGCGACCGCGCCGGGTCTCGGCGAGCGGCTCGCCGCCACCGCACAGGCCGCACCCGGCGGCTATCTCGTAGGTCTGGGAATCTCCGATATCACCGGCCCCGCCGCGGAATGCGGCATGATGGGCTACTCCCAGCAGGATCAGACCACCGCGGGCATCCACCTGCGCCCCCGCGCCCGTGCGTTCGTCTTCGCCTCCGGGGCGGAGCGGGTCGTCTTCGCCGTCGCCGAGAACGCGATGATCTTCCAATCGGTGCACCGCGGCGTGCTCAGCGAATTGGGCCGCCGTTTCGGCGATCTGTACACCGAACGCAATGTCCTGCTCACGTCGACACATTCACACGCCGTCTGCGGCGGGGCCGCCCACGACTACGCCTACAACCTGTCGATCCTCGGGTTCAAGCAGCAGGTGTACGACGCCGAGGTGAACGGTCTCGTCGAAGCCATCGCGGCCGCGCACGCCGACCTCGCCCCCGGCACGCTCGCCCTCGGCCGCGCCGAATTGCACGACGCCAGCGTCAACCGGTCCCGGGTCGCCTTCGACCGCAACCCCGCCGCGGACCGAGCGCACTTTCCGGACGCCATCGATCCGGCGGTCACCACGGTATCGATCGGCAAGGGCGGCGAAGAAGTCGGCGCGATCACCTGGTTCGCCACCCACAACACCTCGATGACGAACAAGAACCGGCTGATCAGCTCGGACAACAAGGGATACGCGGCATTCGCCTGCGAGCACACCGACCACGGCGTGCGCTATCTCGACGGCGCACCGGGTTACGTCGCCGCCTTCGCCCAGACCAACGCCGGTGATATGTCGCCCAACCTGGATCTGCGGCCCGGTTCGGGCCCGACGGGCAACGAATTCGACAACACCCGCATCCTCGGTGAGCGCCAGCACGACGCCGCCCGCACGGCGGTCGCGGCCGCGAGCCCCATGAACGGGCCGGTGGGGTCGGTGTTCTGCTATATCGACCTGTCCGATATCGCGGTCGACGGACGGTTCACTCCCGATGGCGCCGCCCGCCGCACCGCCCCGCCCGCCGCGGGTGTGTCGTTACTCGCCGGCAGTGTCGAGGACGGCCCGGGTCTGCCGGGCGGCCCGATCCCGGAGGGCGTGCGCAATCCCTTCCTCGACTTCCTCGGCGACCCGCACCGGCCCGCGCCCGGATGGCTCGCCGATGCCCAGGCGCCCAAGGCGATCGCGGTGCCGTTCGATTTGCTCCCGCCGGCACCGTGGGTGCCCAGTGTGGTGCCGATCCAGATCGTTCGCCTCGGCGAGTTGTATCTGGCGGCGGCCGGTGGTGAATTCACCATCGTGGCCGGTCTGCGGGTACGCCGGGCGGTGGCGGCGGCGCTCGGGGTCGCACTGGATCAGGTGCTGCTCCAGGGGTACGCCAACGCCTACCACGAATACGTCACCACCCCGGAGGAATACGAGGCGCAGCAGTACGAGGGCGCGTCCACCCTGTTCGGCCGGTACACGCTGCCCGCTTACCAGCAGGAGTTCGCGCGGCTGGCCACCGCGCTCGCCACCGGCGCGGCCGTCGACCGGGGCCCGGCCCCGCGCGACCTCTCCCACCTGCAACCCGACTTCGTCCCCGCCCCCGGCCCCGATACCGCCCTCCCGGGACACGACTTCGGGGCGGCACTCACCCCGCCGGCCGCGCACTACACCCGCGGCGGCCGGGCGGAGGTGGAATTCGTCTCCGCCCACCCGAAACACAACCCCCGCCGCAACGGCACCTTCCTCGAGGTGCAACGGCTGGTGGACGGGACGTGGGTGCGGGTCGCGAACGAGGGTGAATGGGCCGTGCGCTTCCACTGGAGCACACGCGGCCCGGGTACCTCGGTGGCGTCCTTCACCTGGGACATTCCCGCCGATACCGCACCGGGACGTCATCGTTTCGTGCACTTCGCCGATCGGCTCACGCCCGACGGCCGCCTGGAACCGATCGTGGGGACCAGTACCGAATTCGACATCACCTGAGTCCGCTCGACCGCCGCGGCACGGCGATCGAGCGACCCGTTCAGGGCAGGATGGAATCGATGTAGCCGCCGTCCACGCGGACCGCGCCCCCGGTCGTGGCCGAGGCCTGATCCGAGGCGAGGTAGACCACCATATTGCCGATCTCGGCGGGTTCGATCAGTCGCTGGAGCAGCGAATGCGGGCGATGCTCCAGCATGAAACGGTGCTGGGCCTCCTCCCAGGACAGTTCGGAGCCGACCAGGTCGCGGACGAAATCCTCCACGCCGGGTGTATGGGTCGGACCCGCCATCACGGAATTGACGGTGACCCCGGTACCCGCCGCGGCTTTCGCGTATCCGCGGGTGACGGCGAGCAGCGCGGTTTTCGTCGTGCCGTAGTGCACCATTTCGAGCGGGGTCACCACCGCCGAATCGCTGGCGATGTTCATGACGCGACCAAAACCCTGCTGCATCATGCCGGGCAGATACATCCGGATGAGCCGGATGGCGGACAGCACATTCACCTCGAAGTAGCGCCGCCAGTCGTCGTCGTCGATCTCGAGTACCGGTTTCGCCTCGAAGATTCCGAGGTTGTTGACGAGGATATCCAGCTCGGGGACCTTCTCACGCAATATTCCGGCCCCCACCGCGGAGGACAGGTCGGCGGCGACGGCGCGCACCGAGGCCCCGGGGACCTCGTCCAGAATGCGGGTGCGGGCCGCTTCGGTCCGGTCCGGCCCGCGCCCGTTCACGATCACCGACGCACCGGCCCGCGCCAGCGCGGTGGCAATGGCGAGGCCGATGCCCTGGCTGGAACCCGTGACCAGTGCGTGCCGTCCGGAGAGGTCGATATTCATCCCTTCATCGTGCCGCACCACCACTGACCGGCCGGGGCTGCCACGCGGTTCCCCAGCGATGCGCGGTTTATCTGCCATTGACAAATGGCACATTGGTGAATGATTCTGAACGCATGACTAGGTCGACGAGGACCTCGCGCTCCGATGTGCCGCGGGCGCCCTCTCTGCGTTCGCGGCTGGCAGCCACCGCGGCGGAATACGGTCTGCGCCCGATCAACTGCGCGGTGCCGCTGAACCCACCGGGCGTACTGTTCGCCCGCACACTCATCGCGACGATCATGGAACTGGCCGGGCCACCCCTGCGCGGAACAGCCGTCCAGGAGGTCCGGACCGCCGGTGTCCGCGGCGAATGGGTGCGCGCCCCCGGCGTCCGGCCCGGTAGCCGGGCCGTCTACTACGTGCACGGCAGCGGATATGTGCTCTGCTCGGCCCGTACCCATCGCGGCCTGGCCTCCCGGTTGTCCCGCGACACCGGTCTGCCCGTATTCGTCGTGGACTACCGGCTCGCCCCCGAACACCGCTTCCCGGCCGCCGCCGACGATATCGCCGCCGGTTTCGAGTGGCTGCTCGGACAGGGCTTCGCCGCGCACGACCTGGTGATCGCCGCCGATTCCGCCGGCGGGCACCTCACCCTCGACCTGCTCTTGGAGAATGCCGCTCGGGGTGCGGCGCAGCCCGCCGCCGTCGCCCTGTTCTCCCCGCTGATCGATCTCACCTTCGCCCTGGCGACCGACCAGGAGCGGCGGCGGCGCGATCCGGTGATCTCGGCCCGGGCCGCCCGCCGGCTCCCCCGGGTCTACACCAGCGGGCACCCCGACGACGCCCCGCGGCTGCGGCTCACCGTCGCGGCCGGAACCGCGCTGCCGCCGATGCTGGTCCAGGCCGGCGGCGCCGAGATGCTCAGCGCCGACGCCCGGCACCTGCACACGATGGTCCGGGCCGCGGGCGGTGACTGCACCCTCGAGATCTGGCCGGGCCAGGTGCACGTGTTCCAGGCACTGCCGCGCCTGGCTCCCGAGGCCGACGCCGCCCTGGGCCGGGCCGCCGATTTCCTGTGCGCGGCACTCACGGTCGGCACCCCACGGAAAGTGAGCTGAGATGACAACCCTGCGCAACCTCCTGCCGTTCGGCAGCTCGGGCCGCACCCACGGCGCCCGCGCGGTGGTCACCGGCGCCGGGAGCGGAATCGGCCGCGCCCTGGCCCGCGAACTGGCCGCCCGGGGCGGACAGATCGTCTGCGCCGATATCGACGAGAGCCGCGCCGCGGAAACGGTGGCCCTCATCGAACGCGAACACCCAGGCGCCGCCCATGCTTTCCGCTGCGATGTCGCTCATCGTGCGGACGTGGAGATCCTCGCCCGGTTCGCCGACTCCGTATTCGACGGCGGGGTCTCGCTGATGGTCAACAACGCCGGCGTCGGAATCGGCGGGAAACCGGTCGGCGAAATCGGATTCGGCGACTGGGAGTGGGCGCTCGGTATCAACCTGTGGGGCGTGGTGCACGGATGCGAGATCTTCGCGCCCCGGCTGCGGGCCAGCGGCCGCGGCGGCATCATCAATGTGGCCTCGGCCGCCGCTTTCGCGGCCGCGCCCTCGATGGCGGTCTACAACACGTCCAAGGCCGGCGTGCTCGCCCTGTCGGAGACGATGGCCGCGGAGTTCAACGGCACCGATATCGCGGTCACCGTACTCTGCCCCACCTTCGTCCGGACCAATGTCGCCCGGGACGGGCGTATCACCACGGGTTCGCGCGATCTCGCCGACACCCTCATGCGCTGGACCGGCTTCTCCCCCGAGCGCGTCGCCCGCATCACCCTCGACGCGCACGACCGCGGCCGGCTGCATGTCCTCCCACAGCCCGACGCCCAGTTGATCTGGCTGCTCAAGCGCGCTTTTCCCGGACCGTACACCACCGTGGCGGGCCTGCTCGAGCGGCTGTTGCCGCAGGACGCAGCCGCCACGCCGACCACCACCCAGAGAACAGGAGTCTGATATGGCGACCATGGACTTCCAGGACATGCTCGACAAGATCAAGGACCGCCAGTGGGCACTGGCCGATATCGATTGGGACGCGCCGGGCGCGGAAACGATCACCCCGGAACAGCACGCGCGCCTGAAGCCGTTCATGTCGGACCTGATGTGGATCGAGAACGTGGGGGCGCGCGGATTCGCCGCCATGGCCAAGAAGGCCCCCGACGAGACCTTGCGCGAGATCTACCGTTATTTCCACGCCGAGGAGCAGAAGCACGCCAATGCCGAACTCGCGTTGATGCGGCGCTGGGGCATGCTCGAGGGTGACGAGATCCCGCAGCCGAATATCAACGTCAAACTGGTGATCGATTTCCTGGACAAATACGCCGACGAGATGTCGCTGTCGTTCCTGGGGACCGTGATCCCGATGCTCGAGGTCGCGCTGGACGGCGCACTCGTCAAATTCATCATGGACGAGATCGAGGATCCGGTGTGCCAGGAGGCGTTCCGGCGGATCAATGCCGACGAATCCCGCCATCTGGCAGTCGATTTCGCGGTGATGGATGTGCTGGGCCACGCCGAGATGCGCACACTGCTCATCGAACTGGTCGGCGGCTGGGTGAAACCGACCTTCCTGATCGGCGTACTGAGTTATATGCCGCTGCTGAACAAGATGCGCGACAACATCGTCGCGATGGGGGTGGACGAGAAGAAGCTGTACTCGGCGCTCGAGCGCTACCGGAAGGTGGGCGAGCGCAGCGAATTCGCGCGCCGGCTGCCGATGTACCAGATCGTGAAGAGGCACGGTGACTGGGTCGTCGACCGGGGTCACCCGTATCACCTGCTCGCGGACGCCCTGGTGAAGGTCACCGGACGTATTCCGCGGCGGCTGCTGCGCAAGGACCCGAGCTGGTCGAAGGAAATCACCTACACCCCCGCCGCGTGACGAGGACAGATATGACCACGACCAGCACAGCCCCGCTCGATGTCGCCGTGATCGGTGCGGGATTCGCCGGAATCGGCGCGGCCATCCGGCTCCGGGACCGCGGTATCACGAATTTCGCGGTGTTCGAACGCGGTGACGCGATCGGCGGAACCTGGCGCGACAACACCTATCCCGGCGCGGCCTGCGATATTCCCTCCCGCCTCTATTCCTACAGTTTCGCGCCCAATCCGGACTGGTCACACACCTATTCCGGGAGCGGTGAGATCCTGGGCTATATCGACTCGATGGTGGCGAAATCCGGTATCGGGCCGTATATCCGGCTGCGGCACAACGTCACCGGTATGGAATTCGACGAGTCCACCGGTACCTGGGAGATCGCGATCGAGGGGTCCGGAGAAGTCCGCGCCCGCGCGGTGGTGCTGGCATCCGGGCCGCTGACCGAACCCGGCTACCCCGATATCCCGGGTATCGACTCCTTCGCCGGCCATACGATCCACAGTGCCCGCTGGGACCACGACTACGATTTCGCCGGGAAACGGGTCGCGGTGATCGGCACCGGAGCCAGTGCGGTGCAGATCATTCCGGAACTGGTGGAACGGGCCGGTTCGGTGAAGGTTTTCCAGCGCACCCCCGGCTGGGTCCTGCCCCGGGTGAACCGGCGCACCGGCGCCCTCGCCAAGGAGCTCTACCGGCACGTTCCCGGCGCGCAGACCCTCGCGCGGCAGGCGTGGTTCTACGGGCACGAGTCGGTGGCGCTCGGCGTCGTCTGGAACACCCCGCTGACCCGGGTGGTCGAACTGGCCGGCCGGGCGCAATTGCGGCGGCAGGTCGCCGATCCGTGGCTGCGCCGCCAGCTCACCCCCGATTTCCGGGCGGGATGCAAACGACTGCTCATGACCGACGACTACTACCCGGCGCTGCAACGGGAGAACTGCAAGCTGATCACCTGGCCGATCGCCCGGATCGCCCCGGACGGTATCCGCACCGCCGAGGGGATCGAGCATCGCGCCGACTGCATCGTGTTCGCCACCGGGTTCGAGGTCTCCAAAACGGGGACACCGATTCCGATCACGGGTCGCGACGGCCGGGTGCTCGCCGACGAATGGCGGCGCGGCGCGTTCGCGTACCGCAGTGTCGCGGTCTCGGGGTATCCGAACCTGTTCCTCACGTTCGGACCGAATTCCGGCCCGGGGCACAACTCGGCCCTGGTGTACATGGAAGCGCAGATCGACTACCTGGTGCAGGCGATCGGCCTGATCCTCGACCGTGACCTGCGGATGCTCGAGGTGCGCCGCGACCGCCAGGAGCGCTACAACGCGGCGATCCAGCGCAAGCTCGGCGCGACCACCTGGAACTCGGGCTGCCGCAGCTGGTACCTGACCGAGGACGGGTTCAACGCGACCATGTACCCGGGGTTCGCCACCCAGTACCGCAACCAGTTGCGCGAGGTCGATCTCGACGACTACACGCTGGTGGCGGCCGAGCCGCGGATCGCGCCGAGGGTGGCATCGGTCTCCTAGGCGGCGGCTAGACTCGGATTCCCGGGCCGGAGTCACCGGCGCAGGCGGGCGAGGGAGGTGCGGATTCATGGCGCGATACCGGATCGACGATCTCGCCCGCGCCGCGGGCACCACCTCCCGCAATGTCCGTGCCTATCAGGAACGCGGACTGTTGCCGCCTCCGGCCGACCGCGACGGCCGGGCCAGTATCTACGACGATTCCCATCTCGAGCGGCTTCGCCTCATCGACGCGCTGCTGCAGCGCGGTTTCACCACCGCGCATATCGCCGATTTCATCACCAGCTGGGAAACCGGTAAGGACCTCACCGAAGTGCTGGGTCTCCAGCACGCCGTCACCGCGAACTGGTCGGAGGAGGAGACCTTCGAGGTTCCCCGGGAGCTGCTCGCCACCATTCTCGGTGAGCAGACCGAGGAGCTGGTGGCGCAGCTGGGCCGGATGGGTCTGGTCCGGGTGGACGGCGAGACGGTGGTGATCACCGATACCCAGCTGCTCACCTCGTTCACCGAACTCCACGAGTACGGGGTGGAGCTGGGCACGCTGATCTCGGTGTACGCCGAGGTCGCGACGCGAATCGACGATATCAGCGAGTTACTCATCAACGCGGCGAAGAAACATATCGTCGACGAGCACGGGCCCGGCTGGCTACCGGACTCCAACGACGAGATCGCCGCCACCACCCGCATGCTCAATACGATGCGCGAACTCGGCGTCGCCGCGGTGCACACCAGTCTGGCCCGGTCGCTCGACACCACCCTGCGCCGCGAACTCGGTGACTATCTCGCCACCGCGGCCGAACGGGAGCGGGAACGGAATATGGGCCGCGCCCAGCGCGACCGCTGAGCACCACGGCATTTCTCAGGCGAGACGGCACAGTGTCTTACCGGTTGTCGCGCCCGACAGCATCGCCACCAGGGCGGCCGCCGCCTGCTCGATCCCCTCGAACACCGATTCCCGGTGGACCAGTCGTCCGGCCGCGAGATGCGCACCGACCTCGGCGCGCATCGGCGCTTCGAGGTGGTTGAAGGATCCGGCCCGGAATCCCCGCATGCGCAGACCTTTCGCCACCATGGTGAACAGGTTCGGCGGTCCGGCCGGGGCGGCGCCGTCGTAACCGGACACCGCACCGCACAGCGCGATCCGTCCCTGCGGGCGCAGGGCGTCCAGCGCCGCGGTCAGATGGTCGCCACCGACATTGTCGAAATACGCGTCGATTCCCGTGGGCGCGAGCGCCGCCAGCGATTCGGTGAGGGCGGGTTCGTGGTAGTCGAAGGCCGCGATGCCGAGTTCGTCACGCAAGTAGGCGACCTTGTCCGGGCTGCCCGCCGAGCCGAGCACCGTGGCACCGCGCAATACCGCGAGTTGCGCGACGAGCGAGCCGACCGAACCGGCGGCCGACGACACCCACAGCGTGTCCGCCGCGGTCAGCTCGAGGATCTCGACCAGTCCCACATAGGCGGTGAGTCCGGCGCTGCCCAGCGGCCCGAGGAACCATTGCGGTGGCAGGTCCCCGGTCTCGATCCGGGTGGGCGCGCCGTAGCCGCCGATGGTCTGCGTCCCGGCACCCACCACCGCGTATTCGCGGTAGCCGAGGGTGTGGGAGACCAGCTCCCCGACGGTGTAGTCCGGATGGCGGGTCTCGGCGACCACGCCGAGCGCGAGACCGGTGAGCCCCTCGCCCGGCCGCAGCGGCGGCAGGTACCCGTCGGGTGTGGTCTCCGCCAGCCGGATGCGGAGGGACGGATCGATCGACAGCCAGGTGTTGCGCACCAGTATCCCGCCCGGGCCGGGTTCCGGAACGGGTTCCTCGATCAGCGCGAGATCGGTGACGCTCAGCTTTCCGGCCGGTCGGCGGGCCAGGCAGAGCCGGCGGTTCATCGGTGGTCCTCCTTGTCGGACGGGCCCGGGCCCGCGCCGCTCAGCGCGCGAAGGCGACCTCGGGTGTCCGGGCGATGAGCAGGCGGCGCACCGCGCCGGTGGCGTCGAGCTGGGCGGTGGCGTTGAACGACGCCTCGAACTCTCCGGCGCGGGTGGTACGGCCGAGCACGAGTTCGTATTCGCCGACCACCGCACCCACGTCGATGTGATGGACCAGGGTGCTCTTCTCGCGCTGCACGAGGTAGGCGATCAGACCCGCCCGGTCTCCGACGAATTCGGCACTCGCACCGGATCCTTTGGAGAACTGCACCGACATGGTGAAATCGTCGGAGATCATGCCGAGCACACGATCGGGATCGTCGGAATCCATATAGCCGAACCACCGGGCCAGCACCGGCACATCCGTCGTCATTTCTGTTCTCCTTCGGTCGAGGACCGGTCCACGAGCGCGAAGTCCGCGCTGAACGTGACCTGATACCGGTCGATGAGCCCCGCCGCGTCCAGATGCATCGCGGCCACGAAATACCCGGTGGTCACGGTGTCGTTCTCGGTGACGGCGCCGTGGGCGAACTGCACGTCACCGTCGGCGGCCACCCGCAGCAGCACGTGTTTGCGGTTCACCGGCGGCCGGCCGCTGAGGTAATCGAACATGGCCGAGCGGCCGCGGTCCCGTTTCACCCCGGTGGGCAGGACCATCGTGAAGTCCACGTCCTCGGCCAGCAACGCCACCGCGTCCCGCAAGCCGCCGCTGTCGACGGTCGCGTAGTACTCCTCGATCACGTAACTCATGAAATGAACTTAGTTCAGCAAACCACTTCTTGTCGAGACCGCGAACAGCTACGCTCGGTTTACCGAATTGAACTCAAGTCAACCGGAGAATCATGTCCCCGACCTCAGCAGCCACCGTCGAAGTTCCCTGGCCGCGGGCGGAACCGGCGGCTCTCACGCCCGGCCCCGAACAGGAACAACTGCGCGAAACACTGCGGGCACTACTCGCCAGGCACAGCGGTATCGAGCAGGTCCGCGCGGCGACGGAGTCCGCGAGCGGATACTCCGAACCGCTGTGGCGACGTCTCGTCGACGAGATGTCGGTGACCTCGCTCGCCGTTCCGGAGGAACAGGGCGGGCTGGGCTACGGCACCACCGAGCTGGCCGTCGTTCTCGAGGAATGCGGCCGGGCCCTGGTCTGCGAGCCCGTGATCAGCTCGGCGGTACTGGGCGTTCAGGCGCTGCTACCGGCCGCCGGGGAGACCGCCGAACTCTTCGCCGAGGTACTCGCCGGCCGGTCGCTCGCCTCCGTCGGCACCCTCGATCCGGCCACCGACGCACTGCGGGCCCGATCCGTTTCCGACGCCTGGCGCGTCGACGGCACGGTCACCCACCTACCGGGCGGCGAGACCGCCGATATAGTGGTGGCCTCGGCGGACACCCCCGAGGGCCGCCGCCTCTTCGCCCTACGGCCCGGACCGGAGGCCGTCCGCAGCCCACGCCGGGTCCTCGACCCCACCCGCAGGCAGGCGGATCTCACCGTCCACGACTGCCCGGCCGTCGCATTGACCACGCCGCAATCGACACCCGCCGCCGTCGCCCGGCTGCACGATCTGGCCACACTCGCCACAGCCTGCGAGAACACCGGCATCGTCGAGCACCTACTGGAGCTCACGGTCGACTACGTCCGCACACGCCGGCAGTTCGGTCGGCCGATCGGCTCGTTCCAGGCCGTCAAGCACCGGCTGGCCGATCTGCTGGTCGAGCTGGAACGCGCGAGATCGGCATCCCGGTATGCCGCCGCCCTGTACGCCGATAACCCCGACTCGGCACGGCTGGCCGTGGCGGTGGCGGGCGCCGTCTGCACCGACGCGGCCGTCCTCGCGGCCTCGGAAGCGGTGCAGTTGCACGGCGGTGTCGGCTTCACCTGGGAGCATCCCGTGCACTCCTATTTCCGGCGCGCGCTCGGAAACGAAGCAGCACAGGGTGATTCGCGATCCCATCGCGCGCGCATCGCCGATCTGGTCGGCGTCTGAACGACCCGGAACCGGCGCGGAATTCCGTATTGACGCCCACCGCGCCGTCGAGTACAACTGAAGTGAATCCAGTTCAATAACGGACAACGAAAGAGGCCCCGATGGTTGACACCGACCACATCGTCCTGGAGAAAGACGGCGAGATCGCGCGTGTCTGGCTCAACCGCCCGCACAAGAAGAACGCGGTCACCGTGGAGCTGCTGCACCGGCTCGACGAGATCATCGTCGAGGTCGACAACGACCCGGACCTGAAGGTCCTCGTGCTGCGCGGCCGGGCCAACACCTTCTGCTCGGGCTTCGACCTGGACGAACTGCGGGAGAACTACGTCGGCAAGACCAACGCGATGGATGTCGCGGTGCTCTCGGCGAAGGTCTGCGACCGGCTGTACTCGATGAACACTCCGTCGGTGGCGGTGCTGGAGGGCTACGTCACCGCGGGCGGATTCGAGCTGATGATCTCCTGTGATTTCGCGGTCGCCGCCGACGATGCCAAGATCGGCGACTTCCACATCCGCCGCGCACTCTTCGGTGGCGCGGGCCCGATCTACCGCCTGCCGCGCATGATCGGTATCCGCAAGACCAAGGAGCTGATGCTCACCGGCAAACTGCTCTCCGGTAAGGAGGCCGAGGCCTTCGATCTGATCAACGCCTCCGCCCCGGCGGCCGAACTGGATGCGCTGGTGGCCGATTTCATCGCGCCGATCATCGACAAGAGCCCGTTCGCCATGAAGCTCACCAAGATGACCATCGACCGCGGCCTGGACGCCGATATCCAGTCGCTGATGGTGATGGAACATCTGGCGGTCGGCAACGCCCTGCAGTCCGAGGACGCGCGCGAGGGTGTCAACGCCTTCCTGGAGAAGCGCGAACCCAAGTGGGTCGGTCGCTGAAGCAGCGATCGGCAGACCGACCATCGGAAGGAACGACATGGGTGAGCAGGTGAAACCCGTACTGGAGGGCAGTAGGTGCCGAGTATGCGGCACGGTCGGCTACCCGGCGAGCGCGATCTGCGCGCGCTGCGCCCGGCCGACCGCCGACCCGCTGTCCCTCAGCGACGAAGGGGTGGTCTGGGCCTACACCGTTCAGCGGTTCCCGCCGAAATCGCCACCGTATGTCGTTCCCGCCGAGGGGTTCACACCGTACGCGGTCGGCTATGTCGAACTCCCCGAGGGAATCAGGATCGAGGCGATTCTCGACTGCCACGACGATTTCGCCGCCCTGGACCAGGCGCCGGTGCGGCTGGTCGCGGTCACACCGGTCCCCCGGTTCGCCACCACTACCACCCAGCAGAGCGAGGACCGGTGACAGATCAGGTTTCGATCATCGGGAGCGGGCTGTCGCCCTTCGGCCGCCGGCCCGGGGTCAGCGGGCGGCAGATGGCGGTCGAGGCGATCACCGCCGCGGTGACCGACGCCGGACTGAGCTGGCCCGATATCCAGGTCGCGTTCGGCGGCAGCGACGGGTCGGGACTGGCCGACACCCTGGTCGCCGAGCTCGGTTTCACCGGTATCCCGTTCACCAATGTCAAGAACGGCTGCGCGACGGGCGGCAGCGCCCTGTTCTCCGCGGTCAACGCGGTGCGATCCGGCGCCGCCGAGATCGCGCTCGCGGTCGGCTTCGACAAACACCCGCGCGGGGCGTTCGACCCCGACCCCGCCGACTGGGGTCTGCCGGAGGGGTACGGCACGGCCGGACTCATGGTGACCACCCAGTTCTTCGGCGCCAAGATCGGCCGCTATATGCGTGAGCACGATATCTCCGCGGCGACCCTGGCGAAGGTCGCCGAGAAGGCCTATCGCAACGGCAGCCGCAATCCCAATGCCTGGCGGCGGGAGCCGATCTCGGCGGCGCAGATCGCCGCGGCGGATATGGTGAACGATCCGCTCACCAAGTTCATGTTCTGCTCCCCCGGTGAAGGGGGCGCGGCCGTGGTCGTCGCGAGCGAGGCCGCCGTGCGCCGGCTCGGCGGGCGCCCGGTGCGCTTGCGGGCGATCAGCCATCGCACTCGGCGCTTCGGATCCTTCGAGGTGTTCAGCCCCGCGGTCCAGGGCACCGGGGAACCGACCAGCGTCAGTACCGATGCCGCCATGGCGGCCTTCGAGCAGGCCGGAATCGGGCCCGGCGAAATCGATGTCGCCCAGCTCCAGGACACCGAGAGCGGCGCGGAGATCATGCATATGGCCGAATGCGGGTTCTGCGAGCACGGCGCGCAGGAAGAGCTGATCGCCGCGGGCGCCACCGAGATCGACGGCCGGCTGCCGATCAACACCGACGGCGGCTGTATCGCCAACGGCGAACCCATCGGTGCCTCGGGGCTGCGGCAGGTCCACGAGATCGTCACCCAACTGCGGGGCGAGGCGGGCGAACGTCAGGTGCCGGGCGGCCCGCGCCTCGGTTTCACACACGTCTACGGCGCTCCCGGAATCAGCGCCTGCACGGTCCTTTCGGTCTGAGGGCGAGGGAAACACAGTGAGTACACAGACACTTCCGGATCTCGCCGAGTTCACCGAGTCGGCCCGGGACTGGTTGCGCGGCGTCGCCGCGCCCCGCACCGAAGCCGCCTGGGGTCACGGTGACGATTCGGTCGCCGTATTCGAGAACTGGACCGCCGCGGAGGAGCGGCGGCACACCGACGCGATCCGCGAGTACGAGCGCACCAAATTCGATGCGGGCTGGGGTGCGCTGAACTGGGCCGCAGAATACGGTGGGCGCGGGCTGCCGATGTCCTATGTGCTCGCGTTCCGGCGTGCCGAAGCGGAGTTCGAGGTACCGCGACGGACCGAGATGTTCTCGGTCACCCAGCAATTGGTGGCACCGACCATCGAGCAGTGGGGTACGCCGGAACAGCGGGACCGCTATATCCGGGCCATGCTGCGCACCGATCTCATCGCCTGTCAGCTCTTTTCCGAAACCGAGGCCGGCTCCGATCTGGCCGCGGTACGGACCCGGGCAACCCGCAACGCCGACGGCACCTGGACCCTCGACGGCCACAAGGTCTGGACCTCGGGCGCCCGCGTCGCCGACCTGGGCGTCGCGGTGTGCCGGACCGATCCGGCGGCGGCAAAGCACGCGGGACTCACCGTATTCCTGGTCCCCATGGATGCCGCGGGTGTCACCGTCCGCCCGATCCGGCAGATGACCGGCGGCAGCTCGTTCAACGAGGTCTACCTCGACGGCGTGGTGCTCGACGACGGACTGCGGCTCGGACCGGTCGGCACGGGCTGGCCGGTCGCGCTGACCGTGCTCGCCGCCGAACGCCTCGACGGCGCGACCCTGGGCCTGGCCAATGCCGACCGGGCGGTGGCCCTGGCCCGCAACCTGGGACGTGAGCTGTCCGACCTGGAACGCGACCGGGTCGCCGACCTGGTGACCCGCAGCTATGTGCAGCGGGTGGCCGGTATGCGGGTCGCCGCGGCGGTCGTCGCGGGCCGGGACCCGGGACCGGAGGCCTCGGCGGGCAAACTACTGGCCACCGACACCATGGCACGCACGTCGGAGGTGGTGCGGCTGCTGCTCGGCCGCGACCTGGTCGCCGATTCGGGACGCTGGGGAACCTACGCCTGGACCGAGCACGTCCTCGGCGCGCCCGGCTACCGGATCGCCGGCGGCACCGACGAGATCCAGCACAACATCATCGCCGAGCGGGTACTCGGCCTGCCCAAGGAGCCACGCCCATGACGCTGGAACATCGGGTCCGCGACCGGCTGGCCGCCGAGCTCGGGGTCGAACTCACCGCCTTCGAACGCCTGCCGGGTGGCCATTCGGGACTCACCTACCGGGCGGTGACGACCGGCGGAGCCTATGTGGTGAAAGCCGTACCCGAGGGCCGCGAACCCCTCGGCCGCCACGATATGTTGCGCCAGGCCCGGATCATGCGCGCGTTGGCGCCGACCGAGGTCCCGGTGCCGCGCATCGTCGTCACCGACGAGAGTGAACCGGCCTGGTTCGCCATGGAATTCGTCGCCGGCGAATCGCTGGAACCGGTACTCGACGATCCGGCCGTGGCGCCTGATCTCGCCGCGGCCCGCATGCGCCGCGCGGCCGAGGTACTGCCCCGGCTGCACGCGGTCGCCCTCGACGCGGTGCCCGGCATCGAACCCGCGCTGACCCCCGCCGACGAACTGGCCCGCTGGGCCCGCACACTCGGTGCGGTACCCCCGGAACTGGTCACCGGCGGTGACCGTCTGCTCGAACTACTCGGCCGCCGCGTACCGGAACCGTTGGCACCCACCCTCGTACACGGCGACTACCGGCTCGGCAACATCATCGCCGCCGGCACCGAACCCGTCGCGCTGATCGACTGGGAGATCTGGAGCGCCGGCGATCCCCGGGTCGAGCTCGGTTGGTTCCTGGTCTTCGCCGACGGCACCAATTTTCCCGGCGTGGGCCGCACAGTGCCCGGGCTGCCGAGCGCTGCCGAACTGGTGGAGCTGTACCGCGCGGGCGGCACCGACCTACCGGAGCTGCCCTGGTTCGACGCGCTCGGCCGGCTCAAGATGGCCGCCATCATGGGCCACAACCTGCGGCGGCACCGTGAAGGCCGGCACCACGACCCGGACCAGGAAAAACTGCCCGCCACCATCGACCGCCTCATCGAGACCGGAACCGCGCTGCTCGCCGGTTGAGGTCTCCTCCCCCAGTTCAGGAGCCGCACTGTGGATTTCTCCTACTCCGCCCACACGGCGGACCTGCTCGACAAGCTCGGCCGATTCATGGACGAGCACGTCTATCCGGCCGAGCCGGTCTACGACGAGCAGATCGCCGCGGCGGACAATCCGCACGAACAACCGCAGATCATGCGGGAATTGCAGGCCCGGGCCCGGGAACTGGGTCTGTGGAACCTTTTCATGACCCACGATGGATTGGGCGCCGGACTCACCAATCTGGAATACGCCCCGCTCGCCGAAATGGTCGGCCGGTCCATCATCGGTAACGAGGCGATCAACTGTTCGGCGCCCGATACCGGGAATATGGAAATCCTGGCCATGTTCGGGACCGAGGAGCAGAAGGCGCAGTGGTTGCGGCCGCTGCTCGATTGTGAGATCCGGTCGGCGTTCGCGATGACCGAACCCGCTGTCGCCAGTTCCGACGCCACCAATATCACGTCGACCATCCGCCGGGACGGAAACGATTACGTCATCAACGGCCGCAAATGGTATACCTCCGGAATTCTCGATCCGGATTGCAAACTCATCATCTTCATGGGCAAATCCGATCCGGAGGCGCCGGCCTATCGCCGGCAGAGCATGATCCTGGTCCCCGCCGACGCGCCCGGCGTCGAAGTTCTGCGTGATCTGCCGATGTTCGGTTTCCACGACCGGCTCGGGCACGGCGAGGTCCAGTTCACCGATGTCCGGGTGCCCGCGGCGAATATGCTCGGCGCCGAAGGCGACGGGTTCGCCATCGCGCAGGGCCGGTTGGGCCCGGGCCGGATGCACTACGCCATGCGGGCCATCGGAATGGCCGAACGCGCCCTGGACCTGATGTGCCGCCGCGCGCTGGAGCGCACCGCGTTCGGGGGCCCGCTGGCCGACCGGGGTGTGGTGCGGGAGTGGATCGCGCGCAGCCGGATCGAGATCGACCAGATCCGGCTGCTGGTCCTGAAGTCGTCCTGGCTGATGGACACCGAGGGCAACGCGGCAGCGCGCTCGGAGGTCGCCGCGATCAAGGTGGCTGCCATGGAGGTGGCACACGCGGTGGTCGACCGGGCGGTCCAGACCTTCGGCGCGGCCGGGGTCAGCAATGACACCGTGCTGGCCCGGATGCACGCGATCACCCGGGCGCTGCAGATCGCCGACGGCCCCAACGAAGTACATCTGCGCACCATCGCGCGTCTGGAAGTGAACAAGCATCGATGAGCACAACGGATCTGACCGGAAAGGTCGCGCTGGTGACCGGCGCGAGCCGCGGACTCGGGCTGGCGATCGCCCGCGGACTACGCGATGCCGGCGCCACGGTGATCGTCTCCAGCCGTAAACTCGCGGCCTGCGAGGCGGCGGTCGCCGCGCTCGGCGCGGGTCCCGGCAGCGCGCACCCACTGGAACTGCATGTGGGCAGGTGGGACAGCATAGAGCCGACCGTCGACCGGATCGTCGCCGAATTCGGCAGTCTCGATATCGTGGTCAACAATGCCGGAATCGCTCCGTCGGGCGAGAATCTGGCGGCGGTGACCGAGGGCCTGTGGGACAAGACCCTCGAGGTGAACCTGAAGGGCCCGTTCCGGCTGATGGCTGTCGCGGGGGCCCGGATGGCCGCCGCCGGTGGCGGCTCGATCATCAACATCTCCAGTATCGGCGCGGTCCGGCCCAGCCCGCCCGAGGCGATGTACGCCGCGGCGAAGAACGGTCTCAATGCGCTCACCATGGCGTTCGCCCAGGAATACGCGCCGTCGGTGCGGGTGAACTGTGTGATGCCGGGCGGGTTCGCGACGGATATGGCCGAGCACTGGGACGACGAGTTCGTCGGCAAGATCGTCGACCGGCTCCCCGCGGGCCGGCTGGGGCGGCCGGAGGAGATCGCCGGACTGGTCGTTCATCTGGCGAGCGATGCCGCCGGGTATACGACCGGTGCCCTCATCCCGGTCGACGGCGGCCGGACGGCGGTGTATTGAGATGAGTACGCAGCCGGGCGATCCGGATATCGCCACACCGGCGAGCCTGTTCGATCTGAGCGGACGGGTCGCCGTGGTCACCGGCGCCTCGTCGGGCCTCGGGCTGGGCTTCGCCCGCGCACTGGCCGGCGCGGGCGCCACCGTCTACGCGGCCGCGCGCCGGGTGGACCGGCTGACCGAGCTGGCACGGACCGACTCCCGGATCGTGCCGGTGCCCTGTGACGTGACCCGGGACGCGGACCGTACCGCCCTGGTGGACCGCTGCTACGCGGAGTCCGGGCGCCTGGATGTCCTGGTCAACAATGCGGGCCGGCCGGGGCCCCCGCAGGCGGAGCAGGAGACCGACGCGGAGTTCCACGCGATCCTGGAGTTGAACCTGCTCGCCGGTTTCCACCTCGCCACCTACGCGGCGAGCCGGCTACCCGAGGGCGCACACGCGTCCTACATCAATATCTCCTCGGTGATCGGCCTGGTTTCCACCGCACCGATCGGCGGCGCCAGCTATGCCGCCTCCAAGGCCGGAACCCTGGGACTCACCCGGGAACTCGCCGGCCAGTGGGGCCGGCGCGGTATCCGGGTGAACGCCGTGGTGCCGGGATGGTTCGACACCGAGATGACCGACGGACTGTTCGGCAACGAGAAATCGGCGGGCTGGGTCCGGCGCAACACCATGCTCGGCCGGGGCGGCCGGACCGGAGAAGTGGACGGCGCGGTGCTGTTCCTCGCCTCGGACGCGTCGTCCTATATGACCGGACAGACCCTGGTGGTCGACGGCGGCTGGACGGCACGCTGATGCTGGCCGTGCAGCTCACCGCCTGGGGCGCCGAACCCGAACTCCGCGAGATCCCCATACCGCGGCCCAGCGGCGAGGAATTGCTGGTGCGGGTCGAGGCGGCCGGACTGTGCCGCTCGGATCTGCACATCATGGCTGCCGCCGCCGGTGCGTTCGGCTATCCGCTCCCGCTCACCCTCGGACACGAGGTCGCGGGCACCGTGCTCGAGGCGGGCCCCGCGGCCGACCGCCGCTGGATCGGGGAAAGCGTGGTGGTCCACGGGATCTGGAGTTGCGGCGAGTGCCGCAACTGCGCACGGGGGCGGGAGAACTACTGCCTGCGGCTGCGCCCGGGTCGGGACGGCCGGGGGCAACCCATCGGTAACGGGCTGGGCCACCCGGGCGGGCTGGCCGAGGCGATGATCGTGCCCTCGTCCCGATTCCTGGTTCCGGCGCGGGGTGTGGACCCGGTGGTCTGCGCGCCCCTGGCCGATGCGGGCCTGACCGCGTATCACGCGGTGCGGCAACATCGCGACCTGATCGATGCCGGCAGCGTATGTCTCGTGGTGGGAGTCGGTGGGCTGGGCCATCTCGCGGTCCAGATCCTGCGCGAATTCGGCGCCGGACGAATCGTCGCAATCGACAACCGGCCGGACGCACTCGGGGTGGCCCGTCGGCTGGGCGTGGACGCGGCCTTCCCCGATATCCCGTCCGCGGCCACCGGCCTGGGCGACGGCGCGGATCTGATCCTGGACTTCGCGGGCGCCCCGGACACCGTGGGCGCGGCCGGTACAGCGCTCGCGCCGGGCGGGCGCCTGGTGGTGGTGGGCAGCGCGGGCGGGCGGCTCGAGGTCGGCAAGGACGTCGGCCTGGCCGCGGGCTGGACTGTGACCGCGCCTTTCTGGGGGCCGCGATCCGACCTGGCGACAGTGGTCGATCTCGCACGCCGGGGTGCCCTGCACGTCACCGCGGAGACCTTCCCGCTCACCGAGGCGGTCGCGGTCTACCGCAGGCTGCGGTCGGGCGGGATCACCGGGCGCGCCGTCCTGGTCCCACCGCCGTGACGAGCGCATTCCGCCCCGCGCGAGCGCGGCGACGAGTAAACAGAGAGCACAGCGGCACGAGGAACGGGCGATGAGAGTACTGGCGAAGGAGATGCTCGAACGGGCACGGCGGACACCGGCGGATATCGCGGTGATCGACGAACTCGGACAGCACACTCTGGGTGAGATCATGACGACGGCGAAGGCCCTGGCCGAGCGGATAGCGGCCCTCGACGATCGCGCCCCCACGGCACTGATCCAGGCCGACAACACCTGGCGCACCCTGGCCGCGGCGCTCGCGGTCGGGTTGCGCGGCGGGGTGGTCGCCGTGTTCAGCCCGCACGCCACCGAATCGGAGTTCCGGCTCGCGATGGAGGACATCGGTCCCGATCTGGTGATCGGCGACCCCCAGACGCTGCGCCACTGGGACGTGCCCGAGGAGATCTACTCGCGCCGCGGTACCGCCTTCGACGAGCATCTGCTGCTGGCCCGCGCCACGCCGTTCGAATCCGTCCGGCGCTGGCACGGTGGCAGCGCGATCGCGATGACCTCCGGTTCCACCGGCCGGCCCAAATGCGTGGTCCAGTCCGAGGACGCCATCCGCTACGCCTGTCGCAGCACCATCGACGCGGTCGGACTGCGCCCCGGGGAGACCGTGGGCGCCTTCGTCCCCCTGTCGTCGGTGGCCGCGTTCTGCTTCGGGATGTATCTGCCGGTGTTCCTCCGCGCCACCATGGTCACCATCGGCCGCTGGTCGCCGGGCGCCGCGCTCGCGGCGATGGCCGGGCACCGGGTGGCCTGGACCATGCTGGTTCCGACCATGGCGCTGCAGCTCTCGGTGGTGGAGGGCAGTGCCGGGCAGCTGTCGGCCATGCGCGCGATGACGGTGGGCGGCGGGCCGATGAACCAGCGGGCGCTGGCCGAGGCGGAGCAGAAGCTCGGCACCACCTTCCTGCGGGTGTTCGGTATGTCGGAGTGTCTCGGCCACACCACACCGCGGCTCGACGACGCACCGGAGATCCGGCTCGGGCGCGACGGCCGCCCGTTTCCGGGCACCGTGGTCCGCGCGGTCGACGAGAACGGTGCGGCACTGCCCGCCGGGGAGATCGGCGACGCCCAGGTGAAGGGCCCTTCCCTGTTCGTCGGCTACGCCCGCGGGGGCACCCCGGTGGCACCGGCGCTCACCGACGACGGATTCCTGCCCACCGGTGATCTGGTGGAGGTGGCCGAGGACGGTTCCATCCGGGTGATGGGCCGGCAGAAGCAGATCATCATCCGCGGCGGGCGCAATATCGATATCAACGAGATGGAGGCGGCGATCGCCGCGTTGCCGGGCGTGGTGCAGGTCTGTGTCGTCCCGGTCCCCGACGATCTCCTCGGCGAGCGCGCGGCGGCCCTGGTGGTCACCGATACCGGCGAGCTGACCCTGCCGGCGGTGACCGCGCAGCTCGCCGCCGCGGATTTCCCCAAATTCAAATGGCCCGAATACCTGTTCACCGTCGCCGATCTCCCGCAGAATCGGGTCGGAAAATTATCCCGGCCGGACGCGGTCCGGCTCGCGGCGCAACTCGCCGCAGCCGACTCGAGTTCATATCGGGTGGGGTAGAGTTGAAGCATCCACACCATCGAATCCTGGGGGCACTTCACTCATGACCGTTGATACCGGAGCTCGGCGGGAGAGCCCGCGTTCCAAGCGCGGCAGCATCCTGACCGCGGCTATCGAGCAATTCGGACGAATCGGTTACGAGCATACGAAATGGGCCTCCATCGCCGACGAAGTCGGCATCGGCCAGACCGCGCTGTACCACTATTTCGAATCGAAAGCGCACTGCCTGCTGACCATCATGCGGCTGGAATTGGCCGATTCCGCGGATCGTTTCGTCGCGGCCATCGAGGGCGAGGAAAACCCGGAAAAGGCATTGCGCGCGGCCGTGGCCGCGGCATTGCGCGCCGAGCCCATCGACGCACTGCAGCGACGCATCCTGCAGAACCATATGGATCTACTCGCCACCCCCCGGCAGTCCGAGAAAGAGGAAGCCGAGCGGCTGCGCTCACGCGAACTGGTCCAGGAGATCGAACAGAACTGGACCGATCTCATCGCCCGCGGTGTCGAGACCGGCGCTTTCGCCGGTGACGATCCGCGAATACTGGGCCGGCTCGTACTCGCCGTGGTGATCAGCGTCTGGCGCTGGTATCGCCCGGACGGTGCGCTCACCCTCGCCGAGATCACCGAAACGGTCACCGAGACCGCGGTGCGGATGGTGCGCGCGTAAGCACCGTCGGCCAGGGGGTGCGCACTGTCGTGCGCCCTACGAAACCGAACAGAATTCAGTTAGGATATGCCGATGTACAACCTCATCGTTCTGGCGTCGCGCCCCAGCGAGTGGACCCACGACCAGTTCATCGAGTGGTGGCGCGGCGAACACGCCGAGGTCACCTACCCCCTGCCCGGCCTGCTGCGCTGGCAGCACACCGAACTGCTCGACAGCTTCGACGAGCGGTCGGCCGGATGGGACGGACTGTCCGTCCTGAGCTTCGAATCCCGGGATGCCCTCGACGCCGCGCTGGCCAGCCCGGAATGGAAGGCGGCCGTCCGAAATGTCGGCGCCATGCGCGGGCGGCGCATGATCTGGTACGGCGAGGAACAGACCATGGTGCCCTTGGCCGGCAGCGGCGAATGAGCGCCCACTGGGCCGAACCCGGCTGCTATCCGGTGGCCGAGGGGATTCACCGCATACCGCTGCAATTGCCCCAGGACGGATTGCGCGCGGTCAATGCCTACGCCGTCGAGACCGACGACGGACTCGTCCTGATCGACGGCGGCTGGCACCGCCCGCACACCTACGACGAACTGTCCGCCGGGCTCGCGCGGATCGGCCGCTCCCCCGGCGAAATCCACGATGTCCTGGTCACCCATATCCACCGCGACCACTACACCTTCGCGGTGGAACTGCGCCGCCGGCACGGCTGCCGGGTCCATCTGGGCGCCGGAGAGTCGGCGGGGCTCGACGCGGTGCGCGCGCTGGGCAGCAATGTTCCCGAGAGTTCCCTGCGGGAACTGCGCCGCGCGGGGGCGGCCGGTATCGCCGCGCGTGCATATCTCGGCAGCGCCGAGGAGCCCTTCGATCCAGCGGACTGGGAAACACCCGACCACTGGCTGCGGCCCGGCCCGATAACCCTCGGCGGTTACGAATTCGAGGTCCTCGAAACTCCCGGACACACCAAGGGCCACACCGTCTTCCACGATCGGCGGCGGCGGCTGGTCTTCACCGGCGACCATCTGCTCCCCACCATCACCCCGTCCATCGGATTCGAACTCGGCACCTGGGAACTACCCCTGGACAAGTTCCTGCACTCGCTGACCCTGCTACGCGACGACGACGACCGGACCATGCTCCCCGCACACGGGCCCGACGGCGGCAGCGCCGGCGCCCGGGCCCGTGATCTACTGGCCCACCATGATCTCCGCTTCCACCAGATACGCGCCGCGGTGACCGACCTCGCACCGTGCACCGGCTACGAAGTCGCCCAGGCCCTGACGTGGACCCGCCGGGAACGACCCTTCGCCGGCCTGGACACGTTCAACCAGATGGTCGCCACCTGCGAAACCATGGCCCATCTGGACGTCCTCGTGGCACGGGACATTCTCGCCGCCGACGATATCGACGGTGTGGACATCTTCCGACTCCCGCACTGAACGCCGGCGGCGACACTACGCGCTATGCGCCTTCGTCCCAGAGAGCGCGCAACGCCGAGTCGGCGACCTGCCGCAGCTCGTCGCGGCTGCGCCCGGCCGCGGCCTGGACGGCGATGCCGTCCGAGATCGTGTGGACGAGCGCGGCCAGACCGGCCGGCCCCTGGCGGGACGGCAGGTCGGTGGCCTGCTCGAGCCGCCGGCGCAGTGCCGCCTCGCCGGCTTTACGTACCGCGACGGCGTCCCGGCGTACCGCGTGCGCGTCGGGTCCGCAGGCTTGAACGGCCTTGACGCACAGGCAACCATGGGGCGTGCTGTCCCCTGCGGTCAGGTCGACGGCCCCGTGGATCAGCCGCTCGACGACCTCGCGGCCGGTGGGCGCGTCCAGCGCGTCGGCGGCGTAGGCACCGGGGCCGTCGAGGTAGCGGGCCAAAACCTTGCCGAACAGTTCCTCCTTGTTGCCGAAGGCGGCATAAAGGCTGGGCTTGTTGATGCCCATTGCGGCGGTCAGGTCGGCCAGCGAGGTGCCCTCATAGCCGTGCCGCCAGAACACATCCAGGGCGCGGTCGAGCGCGGTGTCTGCGTCGAACGAGCGTGGGCGTCCGCCGGGCATGCCATCCTCCGTGCCCCCTTCCCTGTTTTTTACCTACCGGTACATTACCTCTTGCGCACAAGGGCTCCGCGACCTAGTTTCTTACCGAAAGGTACAGAATCAAGGAGTGGCGCAAATGATCCGAGTCGGAGTTGTCGGGGCCAGCGGTTGGGCAGACAGCTCGCACCTACCCGCGCTCACCGCTCTCGAGATGTTCGACGTGACCGCGGTCGCGACCACCAACCAGGCCAGCGCGGACCGGGCGGCGGCCAACCACGGCGTACGGCATGCCTTCGCCGACGCGGGCGAACTCATCGCGCACCCCGAGGTCGACTTGGTCGTCGTGTCGGTGAAGGCTTCCGGGCATGCCGCCGTGATCAAAGCCGCGCTCGACGCCGGCAAGCACGTCGTGTCCGAGTGGCCGCTGGGCGTCGACGCCGCCGAAGCGGGTGAGCTGACCGAGGCCGCCACCGCCGCCGGCGTCGTGCACGCGGTCGTCCTCCAGGGCCACCACTCACCGAGCGCTCGCTTCGCCGCGGACCTGCTGGCCGACGGCCGGATCGGCAGGCTCGAATCGGTGGCACTGGTGGCGGAAGGCGCCCCTTGGGGCGGCAGTCGAATATGGCCGAACCTGGTGTTCGGCCTCGACCCCGCAGAGGGAACCAGCATCCTGACCATCATGGCCGGTCACTTCCTGGCCGCACTCGAACGGGTCGCGGGCCCACTGACCGAAGTCTCCGCACGGCTGCCCCGCACACACGACCGCGTGCTCGTCGCCGGGACACAGCGGACCGTGCCCAACGCCACGCCCAGCCACGTGCTGCTGCACGGACTGCTGGCCAGCGGCGCCACCGCCTCCGTCGCCGTGCACGGCGGCAACGGGCCCGCCCGTTACGGGTTCCGCCTCGAGCTCGTCGGCAGCGACGCAACATTGATCGCTACCCCGGCCCGGCCCGGGACATTCATCCACTGGGACGACTGGGACATCCGTATCGGCGACGAGGCCCTGGCCGTGCCCGATACCTATCGCACGGTCCCCGCCGGCATTCGGGTCGGCCCACCGGCCAACATCGCAGCTCTCTACCAGGAGGTCGCTCGAGCCATCACCGAAGCCCGGCAACCGCATCCCGGTTTCGAGGCCGCCCTGCGCCACCACCGGCTCCTCGCCACCATCGAACAGTCCGCGGCCGATGGAATCGTCCGGTACATCTCGTAGCCGACATGTAGGAACTGCCGTAGGCCGACAACGAAGATGCCGGCCTGTCCCACCGCTTGCGCATGGTGAAGTCCAAGAGCGCCAAGCCGCGCACCCGCCTGAACAACAACGACAGCGCGTATTCACTCCGCAGCACGCAGCGCCCGGTTGATCAACCGGAATTGGGCGGGGCCGCCGGGATTGACGAGAATGTCCACTTCAGGCGGAACGATGTCCGCGAGGGCACCCCCCCATACTTTCCGCCAGTGCACAGGGCCGACTCGCTGCTTGTGGACCTCGGCGGTGACGACCGGAGCACAGAGCACACTGTCCGGTGCGGGACCGACCAGCGGCTGCCCCGCTTCGTCGCAACCGAGATGGACCATCGAATCACGAATGGTCGGGACGATACGGTCGGTCACATCATCGCCGGCCACCGCGCGCCGGAGGACCGTGTCGATGGGATCCGTGGGTGAGGCCGCGTCGGACGGACGGTAATCGGGGTTGGGATCGAAGGGCGCCGCCACACCCGACTCGTCGAGTCCCCACCCACCCATGATCGCCGTGGCCGGCGGATGCACGTCCGGGGCGTCGGCCGTCCACCGCGGGTCGAGCAGGACCAGCCAGTCGCCACGCCTGATGGTTCGGAACTCAGGATCCACTGGAATCCACCCTTCGTGTCGGAGACAGCGATCCCGGATGGCGATGTCGGCGCTCGACGCCGGCCGGGACCGAACACTCGCCGGTCATCCTATGCTCACGCCCACTCCGTCTCCGGCGCTGAAAGATTTACCAGAACAGACGAAAAGCGTACTCTCAGATCACTTTCAAGGGTTCCGCCCAGCGAGGAGCTACCGTATGCGGACCGTTTCTCTCATGGACACGGTGGGGGACCGCCTGCTCACGATGGCGAACACCACCACAACCGGTATCCGCAAGCGCATAACCGTCGTTTCCGCTGGGGCCGACTCTGTGGCGCGTATTCATCCAGCGGTCGACGAGAGAGCCGTCCACGGTTTCGATCCGTGGCGCCGATCTGAGCACGCGGTCACGGCGGCGACCGGACCGCCACGCCCGATCACCGGAATCGAAAAGAGCACCGGTCAGGTCGTGGAGATCGATCCGGCGGATATCATCAGCGTTCCCCTGCACGATGCCGACGGGAAAACTATCGGCGTGTTGTTCCCTTCGAAACCGAAGGATGTTCAGAATTTCGTGCCTTGGGCAAGTATGCGGGATCGAACCAGCGACGAGTACATACGGCCTGCTTACGAACGGATTCCGGCGAGCCGGAGTGCCGCGGCAACCTACTACCTCGGCCCTTTCATAGATGCTCCCTGGGCCAGAGAGGTCCGGCGAACGGGCATCCCGCCGATCTACGTCATCGCTCATGCCAACTCGCGTTCCTACACTGTCCGGGTCCCGACGAAGAGTTCACTGGAAATCATGTACCTCGACGGCCCCTCGCACTCCGGAGCCATTGCGGTGAATCCGTATGTCCTCCGTGCCATGGAGGGCAACGAGTTCGGCACGCTCGTGCCGGTCTCGTGCAGTCCGGCGCGAGAGCACGGCAGCTCGACCGGGCAGTTCGCGGCGGAATATCTCATCAACGAAGCCGAAATGGACAGAAATATCCATCTGCCGACCGGCCTGATGTTCCCGGGTTGGGACGAGGCCTCGGGGCAATCCTGGCTGGGCGCCGAAACAGTGGTCACCGAAACCGGTCTGCACCTACCGCAGTTCGACTCCTACTGGGGTTCACCGTTCGCGAGTGAAGACAGACCCTAGGCGAAACCACTCGACGGCTCCACGGCGACGAATTACGACCCACGTCGTCGTACCGGCAGAATGCCGGATCCTGCCGGTCGGCACTGCCACGGCGCCCGACTCAGTTCGCGTCCAACGCCCTGTGGTGGGCGTACTCGATCCGCGAATCCCGCAGTGGGGAGGTCCCCTTCGCCGATACCGGGCTGCCCACCGTCGATCCCGCCGATATCGCCGCGGTAGCCCGGGTGGCGATGACCGAGCCCCCATTCCGACAGCCGTGCACTTCTCGGCCGACAAAGAGCCAGACGACCCGGGCCTCTTCACCCTCATCCGATGAAGAGGCCCGGGACGGGGTTCAGGCGCAGGTCCAGCCACCGTCCACATAGAGTTCGGTACCCGTCACGAAGGTGGAATCGTCGCCTGCCAGGAACGCGACGGCGGCGGCGACTTCCGTGGCGTGGCCGAGCCGGCCCATGGGCGTATGGGCCAGCATCGCCCGGTGGCGCTCGGTGCCCTCGTACCGCGCGCGCAACTGTTCGGTCTCGATGAAACCCGGGTGGATCGAATTCACCCGGACCCCTTTCGTGGCCCAGTGCAGCGCGGCGTTCTTGGTCATCGTGCGGACCGCGCCCTTGGCCGCGGCATAGGCGAGACTGTTCCCCAGACCGCCGACCGTGCCCAGGATGGAGCAGAGGTTGACGATCGACCCGCCCCCGCTGTCCTCGATCAGGGCACCCGCGTGTTTCATGCCCAGCCAGGTCCCGGTCTGGCTCACCTCGATCACCCGGTTGTAGCGCTCGAGGTCTTCGTCGACGACGGAGGCGAGGCTGCCGATGGCGCCATTGTTGACCAGCGCGTCCAGCCGTCCGTACCGCCGGCGGACGGCATCGACGCTCTCCCGCCATTCGTCCTCGCTGCTGATATCCAGCGGCCGGGTGAGGTGCCGGTCCGGCTCGTCCAGGCCGGCGACGAGTTCGGCGCGGGCGGCCTCGGCGAGATCGGTCACCACCAGCACGGCGCCTTCCGCGGCGAGACGGCGCACGATCTCCACGCCGATCCCGCCCGTCGATCCGGTCACCAGGACGACCTTGTCCCGAAGCCTCGCGGCTCCCGTTGTCATCGCGGCCCTTTCTGTTCCGGTGACGGCTGTTGCTCCCGCGTCACAGTTTGTTCAGCACGTTCCGGCCGCCCACCAGCATCGCGACCGCGACACCGGCGGTGGTGACCGCGGTCATCAGCAGCGCCATGGCGGCGACCAGCGGATAGGACCCGTTCTGCCACAGATCGAACAGCAGGGTGCCCATCACCTGGGTGGTCGAGGCCCGCACCAGCAGCGACGCCGCGAATTCGTGGGTCAGCAGGATGAACATCAGCGCGACGGCGCTGAGGATGGTGGGCCGCATCAGCGGCAGCATGACGCGCAGGTTGGTCACCAGCGGCGACGCGCCGCTGGTGGCCGACGCCTCACTGTAGGTATTGCCGAGCGAGAGCATCGCCGTCATCTGCATTCTGGTCGCGTACGGCAGCATCAGGACGATGTAGACCAGGATGATGACGGTTTTGGTGCCGTACAGGATCAGCGGCGGTTCGGTGTAGGTGAGCAGGAATCCGACACCGAAGATGACCGCCGGAATTCCCAGCGGCAGCGCGGTGACGAGATCGGCCAGCAGGGCGAGCACCTTGAACTGCCGGCCCCGCACCAGCAGGGTCGCCATCAGGTAGCCCAGCGGTACGCAGATGACCACGGCGGCCAGCGAGGTCGACACACTGGTGAGGACCGATTCCACGATGGTGTTGTCGGCCGCCAGCGTGCGGAAGTTGTCCAGTGTCAGCAGCTCCACCGACAGCGATCCCGACCAGTAGGGCGTCAACGAGACGATGACCAGACCGATCAGCGGGATGACCAGGGCGAACAGCGCGTAGACGACAATGGTGAGAGTGGCCCACAGCGACCGCCCACCGGCCGGCGCGAAGGACTTCCCGCCGTGGGTGACGAACCGGGACTGGTTGCCCAGCAGACCTTTCTGGATCAGCACCAGCACCAGCCCGAAGATCACCAGCGGGGAACCGGCCGCCGCGGCGGCGGCGAAATCCGAGGGCGATTCCGACACCCGCCGGTACATCTCGGTGGTCAGCACCTTCACGCCGTAGTTCTGGCCGAGCAGCAGGGGCCCGGTGAACTGCCCCAGCCCGAGCAGCAGGGCGATACCACCGCCGTAGATCAGCGAAGGGCGCAGCAACGGCAGCACCACCCGGAAGAACACACCCACGGTCGACGATCCGCTGATCTGCGCGGCTTCGAGATGTTCGGCGCTGATGTTCTGCATTCCGGCGCTGACGAACAGGTACACGAATGAGGTCAGGCCGAAACCGGTCAGGATGATGATCCACGGCACCGTGTAGACATCGATCGGCCCGGAATCCGAACCGCTCCACCACGGTAGCTTCCGCAGCAGCACATTGAGGTACCCCGGCCCCGGGGACAGCAGGAACGCCCAGCCGACGATATTGGCCACCGCCGGCATCACGATCGGCAGGATCGGAATGATCCGCAGGAAGCCGAGCCGGTCGGGCAGCCGGCTCGCGGCGAAGGCCAGCAGGGTGCCGAGCACCATCGCGATCACCAGCGACCCCAGCGCCAGCGCGATGGTGGTCTGGATGGTCTCCCCGATATCGAAGCGGGTGTACTGCGCGCGATAACCGCGGGCGCCGTCCTCGAAGGCCAGCGATTGCAGCCGGATCATCGGCAGCACCACCAGATACCCGAGGACGGCCAGCAGTGCCAGGTAGCCGAGGCGTGACCGCCACTGCGCCGGGACGGCGAACGAGCGGCCCGCGGCTGTCGACAGAGTGGCCATCAGGCGTTCCCTCCCGCCGTGGCGGCCACCGGCTCGGGGGTTGCGGCCGGGGTTTCGCCCGCGGCCGGGAAGACCCGCAGGCTCGCGGGCGAGAAGCTGATCACCAGCGGTGCTCCCGGCCGGCTCCCGCGCAGCGCCGAGCTGTGCTGGGCCGCGGGCGCCCGCAGAATGAGCTGTTCGCCGCCGGTTTCGACGGTGACATCGAAGTAGCGGCCGCCGTATTCGTAGGTCACGAGTTCGGCGTGTAGCGCCACATTGCCCAGCGGTACCTCGTCGGTCGTGACATGCAGCAGGACATCGTCGGGGCGCAACCGGGCCACCGCGGCACTGTTCTCGTCGGCACGCTCCCGGACCACCGCGTGGGTGAGGTCTATCGGATCTCCCGCCGCGGTGCTCCACCCGTCGTGGCCGCGTCGCAGCGACAACCGGTTGCTCATCCCGATGAACGCGGCGACATAGTCCGAAACCGGGTTCTCGAATACTCGCTCCGGCGTGTCGTACTGCTCGATCTTGCCCGATTTCATAATGGCCAGGCGATCTCCGAGAGCGAAGGCCTCGGACTGATCGTGGGTGACGAATACCGCGGTGAAACCGAGCTGCTGGTGTAGCCGGTGGATCTGGGTGCGCACCTGATCGCGTAGGCGGGCGTCCAGATTGCTCAGCGGTTCGTCGAAGAGCACCAGATCGGGCCGCGCCACCAGGCCGCGGGCCACCGCCACCCGCTGCTGCTGGCCGCCGCTGAGCTGCGAGGGGTAGCGGTCGAGCAGTTGCGCGCAGTCGACCATTTCGGCGGCGGCCTCTACCGCGCCTTCCGCGACGGCGTCCTTCATCTTGCGCACCTTCAGCGGATAGCCGATGTTCTTGCGCACCGTCATATGCGGCCACAGCGCATACGACTGGAAGACCATGCCGATATTGCGTTTGTGCGCGGGCACGTTCACCCGGGCCGCGGCATCGAACACCGTGTGGTCCTTGAACGCGATGGAACCGCCCTGCGGGTTCTCCAGACCTGCCAGGCACCGCAGGGTCGTGGTCTTCCCGCATCCGCTGGGCCCGAGTAGGACCAGGAATTCACCGTCTTCGATGGTGAGGTCCAACTGGTCGACGACGATATTCGCGCCGTAGGTCTTGGTGAGGCCGGAAACGGTGAATTGCGACGTCATCTCATGCCTTCTGAGTCGAGAGTTTGGGGGTGCGGACACCGGCGGCGGTCCCGCCGTCGACCAGGAGATCGACACCGGTGACATAGCTGCTGTCGGCGGTCGCCAGGAAGGCGATCACCGCCGCCACCTCCGCGGGGGAGCCGCGGCGCTGCATCGGAATACTGCGGACGTATGTCTCCATATCGTCGGCGGCGAAACCGGGCGCCGAGGTGATCTCGGTGGTGATACTGCCGGGACAGACCGAATTGACCCGGATACCCTGCTCGGCCAATTCCAGCGCCGCGACCTTGGTCAGTGCGCGGACCCCGGATTTCGCCGCCCCGTAGGCGCCGAGTTCGGCGGTTGCCAGGACACCACGCAACGACGAGATGGTCACGATGGCGCCCCCGCCGGTCATGGCCGCCGCGGCGGTCCGCAATCCGAGGAACGTACCGACCAGATGCTGGTCGACCATCCGGCGGAACTGCGCGAGCGTCGTCTGCGCCAAGGGCGCCTTCAGTGCGGTCCCGGCACTGTTCACCAGTACGTTCATCGGGTGCCCGGCCTGCTCCATCGCGGTCGCCACGGCGTGCCAGTCACCCTCGTCGGTGACGTCCAGATGGTGGTAGTGGGCCCGGGGGCCGAGCGCCAGCGCACGTTTCCGGCCCGCGATATCGTCCACGTCGGTGAGGTGGACGGTCGCGCCCCTGGCGGCGAACAGTTCGGCGGTCGCCCCGCCGATCCCACCGGAGGCCCCGGTCACCAGCACGTGGGTGCCCTGCAGGGGCTCGGCCCTGTTGTCCATAGCTGTCCTTCGTCGGTCGGTGTGAATCGGAGCCCGATCAGCTCTGGAAACGCCGCGCCCAGTCCTGCGAGTACTCGGTGACCTTGTCCGGGGTGAGGTCGGCGGTATCCGGGGCGGTGATCTCCTGCGCCTGCACGACCGCGCCCGGAATATCCGGCAGCGCCGCGGCGTATCCGTCGTTGAGGGCGGTCTGGCCCTCGCGGGTCGTCATGAAGTCGACCAGGACCTGCGCCGCGTTCGGATGCGGCGCGACACTCAGCGCGTGGGTGTACCACGGTGTACCCCAGGGCTGCGGCGGCAGTGCCCAGTCGACCGGAGCGCCGGCCGCCACCTCGGTGACCAGCGGCTGCACTGACGGGGTCGCCACGATCTCACCGGAGGTGAGCGCCTGGGCGATACCGAGCGCGCTCGGATAGATCCGCGGTTTCAACTCCGCGATCCGGTCCCAGTAGTCCTCGCCGTAGGTTCGCGCGTAGAAGCGGTAGAGATCGACGTAGGACGCGATACCGGTGGGGTTGACGATGCCGATCTTGCCCCGGTACTTCGGATCGAGCAGGTCCTGCGGGGATCGCAGACCGCCCGGTACCGCGGCGGTATTCCAGCCGAGCGCGAAGACGGCCGCGCTGCTCAGCGCGAACCGGTTCTCCAGCACACTGGTTTCCGGCCGGTACTCCGGCGCCTGCAGATGGGGACCGACCAGGTCGGCCGAATAGCTGCCCGATCGAGCCGCATTGGTGACCCACGTCGCATCGGTGAGCATATGGACGTCCGCCGTACCGCGCCCGGTGCGGTTCTCCGTTTCCACCCGCGGGTTGATATCGGCGTCGGTACCGCGCACGAACTCCATATCTATGCGCGGGTACTTCGTTTCGAACGCCTTCTCCAGCCGTTCCAGGTTGGCAGGTTTCTGGCTCGAGTAGAGCAGAACGCTGCCCTCTTTTTCGGCGGCCGCCTCGACGTCGGACCAGGCGCCCGATACGGGTCCGGTGGTGCCCGGGCTCGACCCGCACGCCGTGAGAACCGAAATGACAGCGAGGGCCGTCGCGGCCGCCGTGGCCTTGAACAACAACTTCATGGTGCGAATACCCACATCCCGCGAACTGAACTGATGTCAGTTTGAAACTATGCCATACCCATTGTGGTGTCAATCACTGTGTGGCAATAATATGAAGTGAATCCAGTTCAAGGAGGAATGGTGAGCTCCCCTCATATGTCGTCCCCGCTGCGGATCGGCTCCCTGACGCTGCGCAACCGTCTCGTGGCCACCGCGCACGGGTCCGGGGCGGTCAGCGCGGGTACGGCCCAGCCCGGCGACGAGGACTACTGGCGGCGCTGCGCGGCCGGCGGCGCGGCCATGGTGATCGCCGGCGGCACCGTGGTCGGCTCGGATTCGGGCAACCGCACCGGCAATATCACCGACGCCTCCGATCCCGCGGGGCTACCCGGACTGCGCCGGCGCGCCGCGGCCATCACCGAGGAAGGCGCGGTGGCGGTCTGCCAACTGGTCCACCTGGGGCGCGAAACGCTGGGCGCGGAGATCTGGGAGCACCCGGTGGCGCCCTCGCCCGTTCGCTCCCCCCGCGAACCGGTGCGGGCGCGCGTACTGTTCGACGACGATATCGACGCGCTCGTCGATGCCTTCGTGCTCAGTTCCCGGCACGCCGCGGAGGCGGGATTCGCCGCGGTGGAACTGCATGCCGCGCACGGATACCTGCTGGCCCAGTTCCTGTCCGCGGCCTCGAACACCCGACCGGACGCGGGCACCCTCACCGGACGGGCCGCGATACTGCACCGACTGCACACCGCGATCACCGCGGCGTGCCCGGAACTCGTACTCGGCGTGCGCGTCTCGATCGACGGCGCCGAAGAGGCCGGGATGGACACCGACGGCCTGTGCGAACTGCTACCGCTGCTGGGCATGTTCGACTACATCAATGTGACGGTGGGCGTCCGTACCACCTACGTCCGCGATATGGCGACCGCCGGACCTCCACTGCTCCCGGAACTGCACCGGTTACGCGCGGCCACCGACCGCCCGCTGCTGGTCTCCCAGGCGTTCCGGTCCCGGGCGGATATCGAGGCGGCGCTCGCCGCGGGCGCCGACCTGGTCGGCATGGCGCGGCCCTTCGTCGCCGACCCCGATATCGCGCGGAAGCTGTTGCGCGGCGAGGACAGCCGGATCCGGCCGTGTGTCTCCTGCAACGAGGACTGCCGATCGTTCACCCCGGTCCTGCTCTGCTCGGTGAACCCGGACCTCGCGCCGCCCGGCCGGTCGGCCCGCCCGGCCCGGCCGTTGCGGTTCGGTCCGGCACCGGACCGGGCGGCCCGGGTCGCGATCGTCGGCGCCGGGCCCGCAGGGCTGGAAGCCGCCTTCCGGCTGGCACCGGCCCACACCGTCACCGTCTTCGAAGCGAGCCGCTGGATCGGTGGGCAGCTGCGCACCGCGGCGCAGGCCCCGAACCGGACCGGCTGGTCGGCGCTGCTGCGCTACTACCAGGACAATCTCGGCGGTGCCGCGCTGGAACTGGGATACCGCGCGCGACCGGCGGATCTCACCGGATACGACGAGGTGATCGTGGCGACCGGCGCCACCGAAACCGCGACCCCCGGCACCGCGACGACCACCGCGACCCTGATCGACCCCTGGCAGATATGGCCGGGTGACCGGGTGGTCGTCGTCGACGACGGTTTCGGCTACTGGCCGGCCCTCGGCGTGGTGGAGGCCGCCCTCGCGGGCGGCGCGAGCCAGGTCACCGTACTCGTGCCCGGACCGGCCGTCGCCGCGAGCATCCCGGCGGAGAGCCGGGTCCAGCTGCGGCGCCGCCTGGCGGGCCGCCCGGTGGAGTTCGTCGTCGAGGCCGCGATGCCGGAGGTGACGCGCCAGGAGTCGCAGACCGTGGTGACCTACCGGAATCTCCTCTCCGGCCGCACGACCGAACTGACCTGCGACCGGGTGGTGGTCGCGGGCGAACGACAGGCCACCGACTGGCAGTCGTTCACGCAGGAGTCGGCGCACACCCGGGTCCAGATCATCGGCGACGCGGTGGTGCCCCGGCGGGTCTCCCATGCGATCGCCGAGGGCCGTGCCGCCGCGGCAGCCGTCCTCGGCAGCGGCAGCCACTCCCGCGTCCGGGCCGGGTGATCGGCGCCGGAGCCGAATCCGACCCACTTATTTCCGGAGAGCGGACGCCCGGACCACAGTCCCCCGATGTCGACACCCCTTGACATACGGATAGAAATGATGAGGTACCCATGCGGAAAACCCTGCGAACGCACGTGCTGAGAACGGCCGCGATAGTCGGCTCTCTCTCCTTGGCCCTGGCGGGCTGCGGCGGGACCGGCCAGGTCTCCCGGCCCGTCGCCGGCACCTGGGACGAGGTGGTCGCCGCGGCGAACGCCGAAGGCACGGTCACGATCTACTCCACCCAGGCCCAGCCGGTGCTCGCAGACCTGGAGAAGGCGTTCGAAACCGCTTATCCGCAGATCGATCTCACCGTGGTCCGGGGCGTCGATGCCGACCTGCTCTCCCGGATCGACGCGGAATCACGGACCGGAAAGGGCGCCGGCGATATCGCGGTCATCACCGATGTGTCCTGGATGCAGCAGGCCGAGGGCACCGATGCCGCTGTCGAGGTGGTCGGGCCCGCGTTCGACGCGCCCGAATACCGCCGGGCGGACAGCATCGTCGATGGGAAGTTCTTCCTCGAGGGCGCGGTGATCCTGGGTTTCGGCTGGAACACCGCCGCCTACCCCGAGGGCATCCGCACCGCGCGGGATCTGCTGGACCCCGCCCTGAAAGGCAAGGTCGGCATCGTCACCCCGGCCACCTCACCGACCTACATCGACTACTACGACCACATCGAGGAGAACTACGGCGGACGGGATTTCCTGCGGCAGCTCGCGCAGAACAGTCCGCGGATCTACCCGAGCAGCCAGCCGCTGGGACAGGCACTGGCCTCCGGGGAGATCGTGGCCGCGCTCATGTGCAATCCGATGCTGCCCGAACGGGCCGCGGGGGCGCCGGTCGCCTGGACCGAGGGCCCGCACGTGTGGGGCGCCCGGTGGTACGGGCTGGCGCTCGGCTCGGCGCCGCACCCCAACGCCGCCCAGGTGCTCGCCGATTTCATGGTGAGCCGGCCGGGCCAGCAGGCGACCTCACCCGGCTACGGCGCCGTACTGCCCGATATCGACGGGGCCCTGGCGGTCGCGCAGGACGTCCCCGACCAGAACCTCGAGGTCACCATCGGCGAAGGCGCCGAACGCTATCGCAACGAATGGGAGGGCATCTTCCAATGACCGAGGATGCGCACACGGCGGCGGACGAGGAGAAGAACATGACGGCACAGTTCGGCGACAAGGTGGCGCTGGTGACCGGAGCGGGTTCGGGCATCGGCGCCGCCACCGCCCGCCTGCTCGCCCGGCGCGGGGCGCGAGCGGTCTACCTGTGCGATATCGACCGGCAGGCGGCGGGCCGTATCGCGGCCGATATCCCCGGCGCGACCGCGATCGAACTGGACGTGGCCGACTCGGCCCAGGTGGACAGTGCCTTCGCCAGCGCGCTGGGCGACCACGGCCGCGTCGATGTGGTGGTCCACGCGGCGGGTGTCGACGATCCACACAGCAAACAGCGGATCCACGAGGCGGCCGAACAACACCGCCCCGCCGATGTCCTCACCCATCTCGGCGACGAGCAGTGGCGGCGGATCCTCTCGGTGAACCTGGACGGCACCTTCTATGTGCTGCGTGCGGCCGTCCGCGCGATGAAGGAGACCGGCGGCGGTGCGATCGTCACCGTGGGATCGTCCGCGGCCTTCGACACGCTCACCGGGTACCCGCACTACGCGGCCTCGAAGGCGGGCGTGCACGCACTGAGCCAGTCGGTGGCCAAGGAGGCCGCACATTTCGGGATCCGGGTGAACACCGTGGCACCGGGCCCGGTGGATACCGGAATGGCGGCCCGGACCCCGGCGCATCTGCGTGCGGCCATGGCCGACGGCACCCCACGCGGTTACGCGACCGCCGCGGAACTGGCCGACAACATCCTGTATCTCGCCTCCCCCGGCGCCGCCAATGTCATCGGCGCGGTGCTGCTCAGCAACGGCGGCAGGTTCACGATATGAGCCGGCCGGCCCCGGATCCACGGCGGGCGCCCACCCGCGAAACGAGCGACAAGGAAGCACGTATGCGGACAATCGACACGGATGTACTGGTGATCGGCGCGGGAATGGCCGGCCTCACCGCCGCCGCCCGCTCCCTCGACCGGGGACGCTCGGTCGTGGTGGTGGAGAAGGCCGATGCGGTCGGCGGGTCGGCACGGTACGCCGGCTACGCCTGGACCGCGCCCACCCGCGCGGTGATGGACGAGGTGAACCCGGACGGCGATCCGGCGCTGCGCCACGCGGTGGTCGACGGGTTCGCCGAGGCCCTCGCGTGGATCCGCGCGCTCGGGGTGCAGTGCGGAGAACCGGTCCCCGTGCTCCGGTACGGGATCGGGCATCAATTCGACACCAACCAGTACATCGACGAATGCCGGCGCCGGATCACCGCCGCCGCGCAATTGTTCACCGGCACCGAGACCGTCCGGCTGCTGACCGAACGTGATGCCGTGACCGGCGCACAGCTACGCCGGCCGGACGGCACCGAACTCGAGATCCGCTGCGCCGCGGTCGTACTCGCCACCGGCGGATTCCAGGCCGATGCCGAACTGGTCGCCGAGAACATCCATCCGCAGGCACCGGCCATGCAGTTGCGCTCCAATCCGGCGAGCACCGGAGACGGACTGCGGCTCGCCACCGGAGTCGGTGCCGCCACCGGTACCCCGAACTCCGGTTTCTACGGGCACCTGGTGCCGGCGCAGGTTCCGTTCCGCGAACCCGCCGATTTCGTGGCGCTGTCGCTGTACTACAGCGAACACGCCCTGTTGTTCAACCTGGACAACCGGCGTTTCACCGACGAAACCCGGGGCGACCACCTGACTGCCATGCGGCTGCTCGAACAGCCGGAGGCCCGGGGGCTGCTCGTCGCCGACAAACGGGTCTACCGCGACCGGGTGCTCGGCAGTTATGTCGAAGGCGCGGTGGCGGTCGACAAATTCGACCTCACCCGGCGCCGCGAGGGGCGTTGCGGAATCGCCGAGACACTCGACGATTTCGCCTATCTGCCGGAGGAATGGGGTTACGACGGGACCGCCATCGCCGAACAGATCCGTGCGGTGAACGCCGCCGGGGACGCGGTGGCCCCCACCCGCACCTATGACGCACAGCCGCTGGACCGGGGCCCCTACTACATCATCGAAACCTGTCCGGCGCTGACCTTCCCGTTCCACGGGATCCGCATCGACGCCACCGCCCGGGTGCTCTCCGCCGCGGGCGACCCGATCGACGGTCTGTACGCGGCGGGGTCCGATATCGGCGGTCTCTACGACAACGCGTACGCGGGCGGTATCGCGCCGGCACTCGTCTTCGGCCTGGCCGCGGCCGATACCGCGGCAGACCGGCCGGTCGCGGTCTGAGCCAGTCCCGCTCGCATTCGGGACGCAATCTTCGGAGTAGAGGGCGGAGGGCACCGGCCACTTGCGGCCGGGAGCTCGCCGCTCCGCGCCCGCGGCGCAGGACCGCGGGCTCACCACGGCAGCGGCCGGTCGGGTGCGCGGTGCGGCACCGAGGGCTCGGCCCGGGCCGGTGGCCCTACGCCCGTGGCGTAGGAGACCAGAGGCCTGCCGCGGTCCCTTCCGCCATATGTTCCCGATAGGTGCCGACCTTGTCGCGAATGATACGGAGGCTCGCGCCGAGCTCGGCTATCTTGGCCTCGACCGACTGCTGGTGCTCCTCCAACAGCGCCAACCGCTGCGCTTCGTTTCCCGGCCCGGACCGGACCAATCCGGCGAATTCCCGCACGGTCGCGATCGGCATGCCCGAGTCGCGCAGCCGCTTGCACAGCAGCAGCCATTCCACATCGGCGGTGTCGTAGATCCGACGCCCACCCGCGGTACGTGGAATCGGCCGCAGGAAAAGCTGCTCCCGTTCGAAGAAGCGCAATGCATGGATTCCCAGACCGGTCGCCTTCGCCACGTCTCCGATGGACAGTTCGCTCATACACCGACCCTCATGGCTTGACCTAGATCGCGCTCTAGATCCTAGCGTTCGTCGAATGACCACGACACAGCACAAGCTCAACTCCGGGTTCGGCCCCCACAGCACCGCAGACGACGTCCTGGCGGGCCTCGATCTCACCGGCCGCAACGCCTTGATCACCGGCGGATACTCGGGTCTCGGACTGGCAGCCACCGCCGCACTCGCCCGGGCGGGAGCACATGTCATCGTGCCCGCGCGCCGACCCGCGGTGGCCACCGCGGCTCTCCGGGACGTCCCGCGCACGCAGGTGCTGCCACTGGATCTGGCCGACCCGCACAGCATACGGAGTTTCGCCGAGCAGTTCCGGGAGAATGGTCCGGTACTCGATATCGTGATCGGTAACGCGGGCGTGATGGCCTATCCGGTCCGGCACATCGGGCCCGGGTGGGAGGCACATTTCGCCATCAACCATCTCGGCCACTTCGCGCTGATCACCGCGCTGCGGCCCGCGTTCGCCCGGACCGGCGCGCGGGTGGTCTCGGTATCGTCCTCCGGGCACTTCCTCTCCGGCATCCGCTGGGACGACCCGCATTTCCGGCACGACTACGATCACTGGGCCGCCTACGGTCAGTCCAAAACCGCCAACGCACTGTTCGCTGTACACCTCGACGAACTCGGCGCAAGCGATGGACTGCATGCCTTCGCGGTACACCCGGGCAGTATTCTCACGCCGCTGCAGCGGCGTATTCCCCGGTCCGAACAGCTCGCCCAGGGCTGGCTCACCGACGACGGCCGTATCGCCCCGGGTTTCAAGACCCCGGCGCAGGGAGCGGCCACCGCGGTGTGGGCCGCCACCTCACCGCTGTTACACGGCTACGGCGGCGCGTACTGCCAGGACTGCGATATCGCCGAAGCGGCCCTCGACGACGATATGCTCGTCGGCGGCGTCAAGCCGTGGGCCACCGACCGGGACGCCGCGGCCCGGCTGTGGACGCTGTCGGTCGAACTCACCGGGGTGGACGGGTTCGCCGACTCCCCGGCCCGGTACCGATGAGACCGGGCGCGCGTGCCGGGTCGAGTACGCCCCCGGCCGGTACTGTGCCGGTTATGACCGAAACGAGTGGGCTACCCGATACCGCCGAACCGTTGGATGCGCGGTCGGAGGTCGAACGGGTCCACTCCCTGCTGGCCACCTGGCTCGGCACCACCGCGTCTCCCCAGGTGCTGGACGGATTCGCCGCCGCTCAGCACGACGAATTCTCGATGGTGACGGTCGCGGGCGCGGTGGTGCGGAAAACCGAACTGCTCGCGGGCCTGCACCGGGCCCGCAACAGTCGCCCGGGTCTGGTCATCGAGGTGTCGGATGTCGAAATAGTTTGCGCCTCGGCCGATCTCACCGTGGTGCGCTTCGTGGAAGAGCATCGCGACGGCGACACCAGTGAGTATCGGCGGACGACGGCGGTACTGCGCGCCGACCCGGACGAGAACCGCTACCGCTGGCTGACCGTTCACGAAACCGCGCTCGGACCGGACGAGGTCCAGCGCTCCCGCACCTGACCGGGTGCCCTGCCCGGGTGTGCCCTGCTCCTCGGCCGGCAGCCGGAAGGCCGGGAACTCACACGGAGAAGTAGGCGTCGACCCCGGCAGCGGCGAGGGCGATCACCGTGGCGGCGGCCGCCGCCAGGTGGGTGCGGCGATAGTGGGTGGTCAGGACGGCCGCGAACTCGCGCAGGAACGCGGCGGGGATGAAGTACCGCGCGGTGCGGGCGCCGACGACCTGGGCCCGGATACCGAGCCGACGGGTCAGCGCCGCAGCGCGCAGCACATGGAAGTTACTGGTGACGACCGTGACCCGGGCTTCGGCGGTGTCGAGCCCGTAACGGTGGAGCAGGTCCACGGTGTTGCGCAGATTCTCCTCGGTATTGCGAGAGCGGCGTTCCCGGAGAATCGACGTCTCGGCGACACCGGCGGCGACGAGGTAGGCGGCCATCGCATCGGCCTCACTGAGGGCCTCGTCGCTGCCCTTTCCTCCGGAGGTGACGAGGACCGGCGTGCGCCCGGCCGCTGTTTCGGCGCGATAGACCTGGATCGCGCGGTTCAGGCGGGCCGCGAGCAGCGGGGTGACCCGGTTCCGGTTCAGGCCACAGCCCAGGACCACCACGGCGTCCGCGCCCGTCTCGTCCGGGAGTTTGCCGTAGAGCACGGCGTGCCCGGCGAAAGCGAGCAGATGCGCCAGCAGGTAGATGCCCACCAGGGTGGCCGTGGCGGCGATGAGCATCAGCCAGTGCGGTACAGCGGGTCCGCGCCGGAGGGCGAGCAACGCGGCGAGGGGCAGCACGAGGAGACCGAGACCCACTACCACCGGGGTCATGGTGATCGGCCGCACCCCTTCGCGCCGGGCGACGGCGATGCCGTTCGTGAGCAGCCCGAGGCCCACCACGATCACACCCAGCGAGGACAGTGCGCCCAGGAGCACCGAAACCGATTCCGGGCCGGACGGGTCGGCCAGCCGCGCGGCCGCGGCTCCCGCCCCGGCGAGGACCAGCGCGACCGCCGCGAGCAGGAAGAATCCCGTGGACAACCGGCGCGGCTCCCGGCCGAGCCGGGTGGCGCCGAACACCCCGGCCGCCCAACCCGCCACGAGCAATACCGCAGGATCCACTCTCTCCTCCTCCACCGGTACGGTCGAAACTGCCGCTACTCCGGCCGGATACCCGAAAAGTTGCCCCTCGTTCGCCCCCGCGCGGAGTAGGTGCGGACCGTGCGGGAGTGGGTCGTCCCGAGACGCTCGACCGTCCGCGCCTCCCCGTATGCTGCCCGCAGTGCGAAGCCCGCCGTCACGTTCCCGGATAACCGCTCGGCGGAACGGATCCGGGTGCGTGCGGCGAGACGGAGGGATGTGGTCGATGCGGTGCTACAGCGCAATCGTGCGCCCGGTGTTGCCGGTGGTGGTGTCCGTGCTGATGGTGGCCGGTAGCGCCGGAGCCGGGGCCGCGGACCCGGTGATTCCCGACCTCGGCCCGGCCGGAACCTCACTGATCCATGGCGATCTCGCGTCCACCGACAGCACCGGGCACCCCGGTCCCGGGCCGGACGGCCGGCTCGCCGCCTCCTCGGTGCCGGGTGGGGCGTGCAGCGCGACCTTCGTCGCGTCCGACGGTATGGCGGTGGCGCTGTGCACGGGCTACGCCGGACTCACCCCACCGGACGTCGCCGTGCCGACGGTGAAACTCTTCGACCCGGTCTCCGCGACCCCGGTCGCCTCACTGCAGCTGACAAAAGGCGGTCTGCTGGGCGGGGTGTACGGCTATCTCGACAGCCGCGACCGCGTGGTCGTCGCCGACGGGTCGGGCGCGATCGTCGAGGTCGGGCACCGGCGCGCTGCCGGTGGCCGCTGGGAGTTGTTCGTCGACGAGCGGATCGACATCGCGGGCAGCATTCCGGCCGGCGACGCGATCACCGGTGTGGCGCCCGACTACGCGGGCCGCGTCTGGTTCGCCACCACCGGCGGGGTGATCGGCACCGTCGACCGCACCGGCCGCGCGGCGGCGACCCGGCTGTGCCCGAGGGCGAGAAACTCACCAACGGGCTGAGCGTGCGCCGGGACGGTACCTCGGTCCTCACCACCCGCGCGCTCTACGAGATGCGGGCCGGGGCCTCCGGTGTGCCCGAGGTGGTCTGGCGACAGCCCTACGCGGCGGGCACGGTCCGCAAACCCGGCCAACTCGGGCCCGGATCCGGTACCACGCCGACCTATTTCGGCCCCGACGGTGACGAATGGGTGGCAATCGTCGATGATGCCGAACGCCCCGATCTGCTCGTCTACCGCGCCGACGACGGAACGCAGGTGTGCCGGACCCCGGCCTTCGGGACCTCCGGGCAGGGCACCGAGAATTCACCGATGGCCTGGGGAAATTCCCTGGTGATCCCCAGCACCTACGGGTTCGGCTATCCGCCGGCTGCGACATCGGGCCCCAGCCACCCACCACATGCGGTGTTCACCGGCGGTATGACCCGCATCGATGTCTCGGAGACCGGGTGCCGCCGCATCTGGGAGACCGGCGACCGGATGGCCTCGCTGCCCCGCCTCTCACGCGCGGACGGCCTGATCTACGGACTCTCCTACGGACCGCTCCCACCCGGCGGCGGGATCCAGCAGGTGGGTCCGGTGTACTACACGGCGGTGGATTTCGGCACGGGCGAGCTGCGTGCGCACCGGCCTGTGGGTATCGCGCCGCTGGACGAACCCCTGCAGCTCACCGGAACGATCGGCCCCGATCGGTCGTACTGGCAGGCCACAGTCGGACGGATGCTGCGGATCGCGCCCTGAGCGCGGCCGGGATCAGGAGCGGCGGGCGGCCCATACGGTCACGGTGAACAGGGCGACACCGAAGGCTGCCAGGCCCGCACCGACCAGGGCCGGCGCCGTATAGCCGTAACCGGCCGCGATCACCAGACCGCCCAGCCAGGCGCCGGCGGCGTTGGCGATGTTCAGGGCCGCGTGGTTGAGCGCTGCGGCCAGGGTCTGTGCGTCGGCGGCCACATCCATCAGCCGGGTCTGCAATCCGGGCGCCAGCGCGGCGCCCGTGGCGCCCACCAGCAGAGCACCGATTCCGGCGGTGATCGGGTTGTGGGCCGCGGCGACGAAGCCGAGCAGCACGACCATCATGGCGCCCATGGCCACGAAGATCGACCGGTCCACCCCACGATCGGCGAGCACACCGCCACCGATATTGCCCAGCACCATGCCGACGCCGAAGAGCGCGAGCACCAGCGGCACCAGGCCCGCTCCCATACCCGCGACATCGGTGAGGGTGGTGCTCACATAGGTGTAGACGGCGAACATGCCGCCGAAGCCGATGGCGCCCACCGCCAGGGTGAGCAGAACCTGTGGCCGCCGTAACGCGCCGAGTTCGGTGAGCGGATTGGTGATCACGATCGCCGTCAGGGGCGGGACGAAGCGCAGCAGCGCGACCACCGTGGCCACCCCGATCATCGCGACCACCACGAAGGCACTGCGCCACCCGAGATGCTGCCCCAGCCAGGTCGCCGCCGGGACCCCGACCACATTCGCGGTACTCAATCCGAGCATCACCGCCGCCACGGCCTTGGCGCGCTGCCCGGCCGGGGCGAGGGTCGCGGCCGCCAGCGAGGCGACACCGAAATAGGCGCCGTGCGGGAGCCCGGAGACGAACCGGGCGGCGACCATGGTGGTGAAGTTCGGCGCGAGCGCGGAGGCGAGATTGCCGATCGCGAAGGCCGCCATGAGGACCACCAGCAGTCGTTTACGTGCCACCTTCGCGCAGGCGGCCGCGATCACCGGCGCACCGACCACCACCCCGAGCGCATAGGCGGAGACCGCGTGCCCGGCGGTCGGCTCGGAAACCGAGAAAGCACCGGCGATATCGGGGAGCAGCCCCATCGTGACGAATTCGGTGGTGCCGATACCGAAGCCGCCGAGCGCGAGGGCCAGCATCGCCGGTACATGCCAGCCGGTGCGGGGAGGGGCAGCGGCAGCTGTGCTCGCCGTCGTGGTAGCGGTGGAAGTCACGCTCTCGTGCAACAGGCAACCGTCGGCGAGGTTTCCGCACCCGGCTGTGAGTTGGGGCACCCGAAACCAGCCACGCGTGACCGGTATGTCCGGTGTCTACGGCGTATTCCGAGGTGAGACGCCCGCGGCCGCCCGGCCCCGGTACCGAAAATCCGCGATACCCCGAGTTCGGCGCCGGATGACCGCGGCCACGACCGCCACCTCCGGGGAGTGCCGGACCTCGCCCGAGCGGCAGCGAGCGGACGGCGCCGACCAGTCGCGACGCGTCACGATACCGGGCCGGTGCCGGGCCGCGGGCGCCCGGCGATACCATCGCCGGGACCGTCCGGCGGCGAGCCGGCGGTGCACGCGATACGTGGACCCCCGCGGACGCCGTCCGGGCGGGGCAGGATTCCGGATCGAGGATTGTGGATGGGCGACACGCAGATCCGTGACAGGCACCTTTCCGGACTCCGGGGCCGGATACCGATCCGCGAGTATTTTCCCGCCGCCCCGGACCCGGCGGCCCCACCGCTGCTGTGGATCCACGGTGGGGCATTCGTCTCGGGCGGGCTCGATCAGCTGGAATCACATGCGGTGGCCCTGCGGGTCGCCGCGTCCGGGCGCCGGGTACGTACCGTCGATTACGCGCTGATCCCCCGGTTCCGGGTGTGGGGGCCACCGAAGTACCGGCCGTCGGGCAACCGGTATCCGGCGCCGCTCGACGATGTACTCACCGCGGTCGCGGACCTGATGACCGACGAACCCCGGACCGTGCTCGGGGGTGCCAGCGCGGGCGCCTGCCTCGCCGCATCCGCCGCGCTGCGGCTCCGCGATTCGAGTGGGCCGGGGCCGGCCGGGCTGATCCTGGCCTATGCCACCCTGCACGCCGAACTCCCCCGGCTCCCGGAACCGGTGCGCGCCCGGCTGCGCGGACGGCGCCGGATCGGCACGTTCACCCGGGAGGTCATCCGGCGGATGAATCTCAACTATGTGGGCTCGGAAGAACTGCTGCGCGATCCGGACGTCTTCCCGGGCGGGGGCAAATTGACGGGGCTGCCGCCGGTACTGCTGCTCGACGCCGCCTACGACTCGTTGAGCGCGTCGAGTACGACCTTCGCCGGGGAACTCACCGAGGCCGGGATCGAAAACGAGCACGTGATCGTGCCCGGCACCCGGCACGGTTTCCTCAACCGGCCCCGGTCCGCCGGATTCCGGGACGGCACCGAGACCCTGGTGCGCTGGCTCGATCAGCTGACCTAGCGTTCCGGGCCGTCCCTTCATCGAACCGGCCGGCACCCCGTGGTCAGCGGGCGGCCGCGGCCGTCTGCCCCTCGGCCGGATGGACACCGTACTGATCGGTTTCCATCAGATGCGCGATATCGCGGCCGGCCGGGGTCATGGTCAAGTCCGACCTGGTCTCGATGAGGAACGCGCGGTATCCCGGCTGCACATCCTCTTCGGGCCCCTGGTGCAGCAGACCCTTGGGCGTCCAGGTGACGGTCCCCGGCGTATCGACCGAACCCCACGGCGACGGCCCCATGGCGTAGCAGATGACCTCGTCGAAATCGGCGTTGTGATGGACGGGCGGGCGGGTACTGCGGCGGCTCCCGGTGCCGAAGACGAAATCGTTGCCCGAGGTGCTGCTCATGAGCCGGGCCGGGGCGAGACCACCCTCCGCGACGGCGAGGCCCTGCACATGTTCGAGGTTGAAACGAACGACGAGCGGGGCGCCGAGTACATCGAGACACGGAATGGGATCGACATCGTAGAAATACGAGGTGAAGGTAGCGCCGGTGCGGACGACCACCTCGTATTCGTCTTCCACCGGTAGCCCGGGGCGGCCGTGCGGGGTGGGCCGGTCCAGGTGCAGATCGGGATTGAAGGTGCCGGGCGCGCCTTCGGGGTCGAGGTGGAGTTCGGAGGCGGTGACCACGATGAACTCGTTGATCTCCTCGGCGATCTCACCCCACCGGTAGGTGACCGCGCGCGGAATCAGGACTATATCCCCGGCCCGTACGTCGAGCGTGCCCACCTCGGTGTCGAGTTCGCCGCGCCCGGATACGATGTAGTGCAGTTCGTCGGATCGGACATTGACATAGCCGAAGGACATCGCGGCCGAGCGCCGATTCAGCTCGAAGCCGATGCCCTCACCCTCGAGAATCGGGACCGGTAGGGCTTTCGGCTCGGCGAACACACCGGCGGGTAGGTCCCAGGTGTGGAAGCGTCGCGGCACGTATTCGCCACGGGCGTGCAGGAAACGTGGCCGGTACTGGGCGCGCACGATGGTCGTGTTCGGACCGGCGAAACCGTTGCGGGAGAACAGCTCGATGTTGGGCGCCAGGACTTCGTCCGGCATGCAGCACCTCCGAAACTCGTTGTGCCACAGATCCTAGACCCGCGCCGACCCCCGCGCGCACTTTTGCGAACTCACCTTTGCCCAGGTATCTGTCACCGAAAGTACGCTCCCAGCGGGCATTCCGGGTCAGCGGCGGAACGGAGGTACCGGCAGATCGTCGCCGAAGATGTCCGGTAGATCGCGCGCCACACTGTCGGGATACCGCGCGGGCCGCTTCTCCAGGAACGACGACACACCTTCCTTCGCATCGGCACTGGCACCCCGGCGGTGGATACCGCGCGACTCGACCCGGTGCGCGATCATCGGATGATCGGCGCCCAGCCCGCGCCACAGCATCTGCCGCGACAGCGCGACCGAGACCGGAGCGGAATGCTCGGTGATCCGGCGGGCCAGCTCATAGGCCTGTTCCAGCAGGCTCTCCGCCGGATACAGCCCGTAGAACAGTCCGGCCTGGTGCGCCTCGGCCGCATCGACGATCCGGCCCGAGTACACCCAGTCCAGCGCCTTCTGCATGGAGACCAGGCGTGGCAGGAACCAGCTGGAACAGGATTCCGGGACGATACCGCGCCGGTTGAACACGAAACCGATCCGGGCGTTGTCGGCCGCCAGCCGGAAATCGGCGGCCAGCGTCATGGTGATGCCCACCCCGACGGCGGGCCCGTTGATCGCGGCGATGACGGGTTTACGGGAATCGAACATCCGCAGCACCAGTTCCCCACCGCCGTCGCGGAAGTCCTCGGTCGCCGCGTCCGCGGGGGCGACGAAGGTCTCCGCGCCGGCGGACAGATCCGCGCCGGCGCAGAAGGCGCGTCCGGCGCCGGTGAGTACCACGGCACGCACCGCGTCGTCGCGGTCGCAGGTATCGAACGCCTCGATCAGCTCGTAACCCATCGCGGTGGTGAAGGCATTGAGTTTGTCCGGGCGGTCGAGGGTGATGGTGGCGACGGAGTCGGAGATATCGAGGCGAATAGCGGCCATACGGGACAGCATGCCATCCATGTCCCGGATCTGGATCGGTTCACCGTGCGGTCGCGCACCGCACAAGGATTTCCGCCGCATCCGCCGGCGGGTGGCCGCGCCGCCAGATGGCACGGAACTGCCTGGTCAACACTACCGAATCGGCCAGCGCGACCTGATGCAGCGCCCCGGCGGCCAGCTCCGGCGCGGCGACCAGAGTGCTGAGCACCGCCGGCGCCATCCCGCTCCGGGCGGCGGCGACGATGGCGACCGCCGAACCGAGTTCGGCAGCCGGTGGCGCCGGCGGACCGTACCCACCCAGGATCTCCTGGACCGTTTCCCGGGTCCCGGACCCGGATTCGCGCCACAGCAGCGGGGTCGCCGCCAGCTCGCGCAGGCTCACCGGATGGGTACGGGCGGCCCACGGATGCGTGGGTCCCACCACCACCAGTAGCTCGTCCGCGCCGAGCACCCGGCCGCCGAGACCGGGCGGCGGATGCGGACCCTCGACGAATCCGAGATCGGCCGCCCCCGCACGCACCATGGCCTCCACCTGCGCCGTGTTGTCGACCTCCAGCGACACCGCGATATCCGGGCGGACTCCGCGCAGCTCGGCGAGCCACTGCGGCATCCGATGGTCGGCAATGGTTTTGGAGGCCGCGATGCGCAGCCGGGGCGTATCGGCGGAATGCAGTGCGGCGACGGTCTCGTTGAACGTCCGGGCGGCGGCGAGCACCGCGCGCGCCTGATCGACCACGGCGCGACCGGGTTCGGTGAGCGTGGAACCGGTGGGTCCCCGGTCGAGCAACCGTAACCGCAACCGCCGCTCGAGGGCACTGATCCGCATACTCGCGGCGGGCTGGGTCATCCCGTGCCGCCGGGCCGCGGCGCCGAGGCTGCCGGTATCCGCCACGGAGACCAGCAGGTCGAGCACCGCGAGGTCGGGCGTGGTCGGCGGGAGGGTCACGTCATCGATTATGGAACGCCGGTCATCAGGTTTTCTTATGAGGTCCCCCGGAATCGGCGGCTACCGGCGCGCGCCGACGTTCAGCAAGGTCACAGGGGTGAACGAGATGTATCGCAGGTTTCCGGGCCTGGTCCTGGCGGCCGCGCTGGCGACCGTGGCCACCGCACTGGCCGTTGCCGTCCCGCTCGCGGGAGCTCCGGTACTGGCACTGGCCTGCGGGGCGGCCCTGGGTGGTCGAGTCGCACGGTCGGACCGGTTCGGCCCCGGGCTGGACTGGGCACGACAGCATCTGCTGAGCGTCGCGATCGTCCTGATGGGCCTCGGGCTGCCCCTGGACGCGGTGCTCACCGTCGGCCGGGAAACCGCCGTGGTGTTACTGGGCACGCTGGGCGTGGCGGCCGTGACCGCGGTCGTGGTGGGCCGGCTGCTGGCACTGCACCGTGAATCGGCGGTACTGATCGCGGCGGGGTCCGCGATCTGCGGCGCGTCGGCTATCGCGGCCGCCACCGCGGTCCTGAAACCGGACCGCGAACGGGTGGCCTACGCACTCGGCACCATTTTCGTCTTCAATATCGCCGCGGTGCTGGTCTATCCGCCGCTCGGCCGGTTGCTGGGTATGTCGGAGCGGGCGTTCGGACTCTGGGCGGGTACCGCGGTCAACGACACCTCCTCGGTACTGGCCGCGGGTATCGCCTTCGGCCCGGCGGCGGCGAGTTTCGCGGTGATCGTGAAACTGGTGCGCAGCCTGATGATCGTCCCGCTGTGTCTCGGGCTGCACCTGTCCGCCCGCCGCACCGCGCCGGCGGCACCGCGCGCTCCCCTGTGGCGCAGCGTTCCGCTGTTCGTCGTGCTGTTCGTCGCGGCATCGATCGTCGCCGGGCTCGGCGTGCTGCCGGCCGATTGGACCGACCGGTTCACCGGCCTCAGTTCCTGGCTCGTCGCCGCGGTCCTCGCCGCGATCGGCACCTCGCTCACCTGGCGGCGGCTGCGCGCGGCCGGACCGCGCCCGCTGCTGTTCGGCGCCGTCCTCGCGGTGACGCTCGCGGTGTCCGCGCTGGTCTTGCAGTACGCGACGGGATGGCGATGAGATACGCCGCGACGGCCGGCCCGCTCCGTCTTCCGGAACGGGCCGGCCGGGTGTTCCGGCTGCGGCCGGCCTACGGCGTACTGGGCCGGCAGGCCGGATGCTCCGGCGGGCACGGCGACAGAATGGTCGAGAAGTACTGGAAGGCAGCGAATACGGCGACCGGGCCGCCGATGAGGAAGGCGCCGATGATGCCGCCCGCGGCGCCGAGTGTCGCCGCGCCCGCCACACAGCCGCCGATGGTGGCCCCGACGAACGGCACCAGCAGCAGGGCGATCGGGCTGGACACCAGCGCGCCGGTCGCGGCGCCCAGGACACAGCCGAGACTACCGCCGAGCACCGCGCCGATCGCTCCGGCGATGGCGGCGCTCATGGTCGCGCGCTGGGTGAACACACCCAGCGCCTGCAGATCCCGCGGGGTGAACTGCTCGGCGATCTCCTTGCCCGCCTGCTCGGGAGTGACCACCGGCGCGTGCACCGGCGCCACCGGGACGCCGCCGTCGCGTTGCGGAGTGAGAACGACTGTGCCGCCGTCGATCCGGGCCGCGATCGGATAGGCGAGATCGTCCTTGCGGTAGGTCAGCGGGACCGTGGTCAGCGGTGTGTCGTCGACGGCCTTCAGGATCAGCTGGTCACCCGCCGGCTGCCACTTTCCGTTCGTGTCCACCACCGCGGAGGCGCCCTCCTGGGTGATCTCGTAGGTGAGTTCCCGCGGTACGGGCGCGGGCTGGGCGTAGGCCGGGGCGGCCGCCGCGCCGAGGGAGGCCACCGCTATCGCGGCCGTCGCTACGCTGGTTCGGAATTTCATGGTGTGTGTCCTCATCACTTGATCGAGGCGGGCCGCCGGCGCCGGATCGCGCCGCGGACGTATCGGTGGGCGGGGTTCACCGGCCCGCGGTGTCGACGAGCTCGCCGGCGAGCACCCAGCGGTCCCCTTCGAACCGCTGGATCCGCATGGCCTCCATAGGGAATCCGTCGCCCTCGCCGGTGCGCAGGGTGATCCCCGGCAGCAGCAGATCGATCGCGACATCGTCGAGCGAGCGCATGGCGTCGCGCAGGCCCTCGCGGGTCTTGCAGGAGGCGGCGTCGAATGTCTTGTGGAAGCTCTGGGCCATGGCCCAGCCCACGAGGGTGTAACCGTCGGCGGGGTCGGCGCCGGGCTGGTACCGGGCCACCTTGTCCCGGTACAGCTTCATCCCGGGATCGTCGGCCCACTGCGGATCGGCCGGGTCCTTCACGAACACCGAGGTGACGACGTTCTGCACCTGAGGGAAACCGACCGGGGCGAGCACGCTCATGGTGCTGGAGACCTGGGTGAGGATGTGCAGCGGATTCCACTCGGGATTGCGCGCGTCGGCCGCCAGGGTCTGGGCAGCGAACTTCGGGGTCGCGAAATTCAGCAGCACATCGGCTTTCGAACCGGCGAGATTGCGCAGCTGCGGATCGACCGTGGGGTCGGTGACCTCGTAGCTCTGTTCAGCGATCACCCGGACCCCACTGCCCGCGGTGGCCTCGGTGAAGCTGGCCAGCAGGTCCTTGCCGAAATCGTCGTTCTGGTAGAGCACGGCGACGGTCGCGCCCGGTTTCTGCTCCCGCACATACCGGGCGAACACCTGCCCTTCCGCGCGGTAGCTGGGCTGCCAGCCGATGGTCCACGGATGCGCGTCGCCCACACCCCATTGCGTGGCGCCGCCCGCCACGAAGATCTGCGGGACCTCGCGCTGGTTCAGGTAGTCCCAGACGGCCGCCGAGGTGGGCGTGCCGAGGGTGGACAGAACCGCGAACACCTGGTCCTGCTCGACCAGGCGGCGGGTCTCCTCCACGGTCTTGGGCGGCTGGTAGCCGTCGTCGCGCAGCAGGTACTCGACCCGGCGGCCGTCGATCCCACCCTGTTCGGCGTTGACATAGTCGAAGTAGGCCCGCATCCCCTTGGGGAGTTCGGCATAGGCGGACGCCGGACCGGACAGCGGGAACACACCGCCCAGCTTCATACCGGTATCGGTGAGCCCCGTGGTCTGCTGCCCGCGGCAGTCGCCGGAGGCCACGGGGCCGCCGGTCTCCTCGCGGTCACCGCAGCCGGCGACCGCGAACAGTACCGCGGCCGCGACGGCCGCCGCCTGTATCGCTCTAGTGCGCATGGGTTCTTCCCT